>NZ_JBHRTF010000001.1:0-433592 GCF_042646205.1 Cellvibrio fontiphilus
GAACTGGCAAGCTAGAGTAGGGTAGAGGGGTGTGGAATTCCAGGTGTAGCGGTGAAATGCGTAGATATCTGGAGGAACATCAGTGGCGAAGGCGACACCCTGGACTCATACTGACACTGAGGTGCGAAAGCGTGGGGAGCAAACAGGATTAGATACCCTGGTAGTCCACGCCGTAAACGATGTCTACTAGCCGTTGGGAGCCTTGAGCTCTTAGTGGCGCAGCTAACGCACTAAGTAGACCGCCTGGGGAGTACGGTCGCAAGATTAAAACTCAAATGAATTGACGGGGGCCCGCACAAGCGGTGGAGCATGTGGTTTAATTCGACGCAACGCGAAGAACCTTACCAGGTCTTGACATCCTAGAAACTTTCCAGAGATGGATTGGTGCCTTCGGGAATCTAGAGACAGGTGCTGCATGGCTGTCGTCAGCTCGTGTCGTGAGATGTTGGGTTAAGTCCCGTAACGAGCGCAACCCTTGTCCTTAGTTGCCAGCGCGTAATGGCGGGAACTCTAAGGAGACTGCCGGTGACAAACCGGAGGAAGGTGGGGATGACGTCAAGTCATCATGGCCCTTACGACCTGGGCTACACACGTGCTACAATGGGCGGTACAAAGGGTTGCCAAACCGCGAGGTGGAGCTAATCCCGTAAAACCGTTCGTAGTCCGGATTGGAGTCTGCAACTCGACTCCATGAAGTCGGAATCGCTAGTAATCGCAAATCAGAACGTTGCGGTGAATACGTTCCCGGGCCTTGTACACACCGCCCGTCACACCATGGGAGTGGGTTGCAAAAGAAGTAGCTAGTCTAACCGCAAGGGGGACGGTTACCACTTTGTGATTCATGACTGGGGTGAAGTCGTAACAAGGTAGCCCTAGGGGAACCTGGGGCTGGATCACCTCCTTAAACGATATGCCAACCCGTCTGTAAGTGCTCACACGCATTGCTTGATCAACTGGAATCAATAAAAGATTTGTTAGTCGCTAGTCCCCTAGTGCTTGTCGCTAGACGCCGCGAGTTACTGGAAAGGTAAGCGGCCGACAACTAGTGTCTACAGACCAGGATATAGGCCTGTAGCTCAGCTGGTTAGAGCGCACCCCTGATAAGGGTGAGGTCGGCAGTTCGAGTCTGCCCAGGCCTACCAAATTTGCCTCACTCTTCGTTAAAGCGATGCTCATGTGCTAAAGCACACTTCACATCACTTTGCCTCGATTGAGTCAAATTAAGAATCTTGCCTTTAATGGTGTGATGATTAAGGGGCTATAGCTCAGCTGGGAGAGCGCCTGCCTTGCACGCAGGAGGTCAACGGTTCGATCCCGTTTAGCTCCACCACTCTTTTATTGATTAAAGAAGTCAGTCACTTGTTGTCTGGATTTAGAAATGAATCGAGAAAACAACTGACTGGTTTTTACGCCAGAAGCTCTTTAACAAGGTGGAATGTAAAGTAATAAATTGCTGATTTATGGATGTCTTGTGTATCTCTACACAAAAGTCCGGCGAATCATACTCATGCGATACGCTTATTATCGTGAGCGTATCAATGTTGTAAATCGTTAAAGCAGTCGCTTGTGTTATATGGTCAAGCGACTAAGCGCACACGGTGGATGCCTAGGCAGTTGGAGGCGATGAAAGACGTAGGAGCCTGCGATAAGCTCGGGGGAGCTGGCAAACAAGCTGTGATCCCGAGATCTCTGAATGGGGAAACCCACTTACTTTAGTAAGTATCCTGCAGTGAATACATAGCTGCTGGAGGCGAACCCGGGGAACTGAAACATCTAAGTACCCGGAGGAAAAGAAATCAACCGAGATTCCCTCAGTAGCGGCGAGCGAAAGGGGACCAGCCCTTAAGTGGCTTTGGTATTAGTGGAAGGCTCTGGAAAGTGCCGCGATACAGGGTGATAGCCCCGTACACGAAAATGCCTTAGTCATGAAAACGAGTAGGACGGGACACGTGATATCCTGTTTGAATATGGGGGGACCATCCTCCAAGGCTAAATACTCCCAACTGACCGATAGTGAACCAGTACCGTGAGGGAAAGGCGAAAAGAACCCCTGTGAGGGGAGTGAAATAGATCCTGAAACCGTGTGCGTACAAGCAGTAGGAGCACCTTCGTGGTGTGACTGCGTACCTTTTGTATAATGGGTCAGCGACTTATTGTCAGTGGCAAGGTTAACCGTATAGGGGAGCCGTAGCGAAAGCGAGTCTTAATAGGGCGTCTAGTCGCTGGCAATAGACCCGAAACCCGGCGATCTATCCATGTGCAGGTTGAAGGTTGGGTAACACTAACTGGAGGACCGAACCCACAAATGTTGAAAAATTTGGGGATGACGTGTGGATAGGGGTGAAAGGCTAATCAAGCCGGGAGATATCTGGTTCTCCCCGAAAGCTATTTAGGTAGCGCGTCATGTCTCACCCTCGGGGGTAGAGCACTGTTTGGGCTAGGGGGTCATCCCGACTTACCAAACCCATGCAAACTACGAATACCGAGGAGTGCAATCATGGCAGACAGACAGCGGGTGCTAACGTCCGTTGTCAAGAGGGCAACAACCCAGACCGCCAGCTAAGGTCCCCAATGTTAGTTAAGTGGGAAACGATGTGGGAAGGCTTAGACAGCTAGGAGGTTGGCTTAGAAGCAGCCACCCTTTAAAGAAAGCGTAATAGCTCACTAGTCGAGTCGGCCTGCGCGGAAGATGTAACGGGGCTAAAACTAGCAACCGAAGCTGCGGCTGCATACTTTGTATGTGGGGTAGGGGAGCGTTCTGTAAGCCGTCGAAGGTGTGTTGAGAAGCATGCTGGAGGTATCAGAAGTGCGAATGCTGACATGAGTAACGATAAGGGGAGTGAAAAACTCCCCCGCCGGAAGATCAAGGGTTCCTGTCCAACGCTAATCGGGACAGGGTTAGTCGGCCCCTAAGGCGAGGCGGAAACGCGTAGTCGATGGGAAACAGGTTAATATTCCTGTACCTCTTTTTACTGCGATGGGGGGACGGAGAAGGCTAGAGCAGCACGGCGTTGGTTGTCCGTGTTTAAGGTCGTAGGCTGGTGTCTTAGGTAAATCCGGGATGCTAAGGCTGAGAACTGATGACGAGTGTTCCTCGGAACACGAAGTGCTTGATGCCATGCTTCCAAGAAAAGCCTCTAAGCTTCAGGTAAAAAGAGACCGTACTCCAAACCGACACAGGTGATCAGGTAGAGAATACCAAGGCGCTTGAGAGAACTCGGGTGAAGGAACTAGGCAAAATGGCACCGTAACTTCGGGAGAAGGTGCACTGCTGGTGGTGAAGGACTTGCTCCGTAAGCTACTGGCAGTCGAAGATACCAGGCCCCTGCAACTGTTTATTAAAAACACAGCACTCTGCAAACACGTAAGTGGACGTATAGGGTGTGACGCCTGCCCGGTGCCGGAAGGTTAATTGATGGGGTTAGCGCAAGCGAAGCTCTTGATCGAAGCCCCGGTAAACGGCGGCCGTAACTATAACGGTCCTAAGGTAGCGAAATTCCTTGTCGGGTAAGTTCCGACCTGCACGAATGGCGTAATGATGGGGGCGCTGTCTCCACCCGAGACTCAGTGAAATTGAAATCGCGGTTAAGATGCCGTGTTCCCGCGGCTAGACGGAAAGACCCCGTGAACCTTTACTATAGCTTTGCACTGAACTTTGAACCTATCTGTGTAGGATAGGTGGGAGGCTTTGAAGTCGAGACGCTAGTTTCGATGGAGCCGTCCTTGAAATACCACCCTGGTATGTTTGAGGTTCTAACGTCGGCCCCTTATCGGGGTTACGGACAGTGTATGGTGGGTAGTTTGACTGGGGCGGTCTCCTCCCAAAGAGTAACGGAGGAGCACGAAGGTGTGCTAATCATGGTCGGAAATCATGAGGTTAGTGTAAAGGCAAAAGCACGCTTGACTGCGAGACAGACATGTCGAGCAGGTACGAAAGTAGGTCTTAGTGATCCGGTGGTTCTGTATGGAAGGGCCATCGCTCAACGGATAAAAGGTACTCCGGGGATAACAGGCTGATACCGCCCAAGAGTTCACATCGACGGCGGTGTTTGGCACCTCGATGTCGGCTCATCACATCCTGGGGCTGAAGCCGGTCCCAAGGGTATGGCTGTTCGCCATTTAAAGTGGTACGCGAGCTGGGTTTAGAACGTCGTGAGACAGTTCGGTCCCTATCTGCCGTGGGCGTTGGAGATTTGAGAAGAGTTGTTCCTAGTACGAGAGGACCGGAATGAACGAACCTCTGGTGTTCGGGTTGTCATGCCAATGGCACTGCCCGGTAGCTATGTTCGGACGGGATAACCGCTGAAAGCATCTAAGCGGGAAGCCTCCTTCAAGATGAGATCTCCCTGGGGCTTTAAGCCCCCTAAAGAGCCGTTGAAGACTACGACGTTGATAGGTCAGGTGTGGAAGCGCTGCGAAGCGTTGAGCTAACTGATACTAATTGCTCGTGCGGCTTGACCATATAACAGAATCGACTGTTAGACGGTTTACGATTCAATGCAGAGAGAAAAATTATCTGCAACCGGACTTGTGCGATACGCAAGCATCCAAAAAAACACAGCAAACTTTACGTTCTGCCGCCCTATTTGAGTCAATCAAGGCTGATGTACTACACATCCTAAGACCTTCGAACTCATCACGAATTGCTTGACGACCATAGCAAGTTGGAACCACCTGATCCCATTCCGAACTCAGAAGTGAAACGACTTAGCGCCGATGGTAGTGTGGGGTCTCCCCATGTGAGAGTAGGTCATCGTCAAGCTCTTAAACCCAAAGCCCCTGCAGAATAGCTGCAGGGGCTTTTTTCTATTTTGCTATTGCCTAAAGTCGTATGGCTAAATCTCATGATGCAGATGGTATTTATGGCGCCGCTCTGCTTATATAATTACTTAATTCACGCATGAGATGCTCCAGTGTTAACAATAGATTTAAGTGCTATTCAAAATAATTGGCTTAGACTCGCGTCGATGACCAGAGCCTCTGTTGCTGCTGTTATTAAGGCGAACGCCTATGGATTAGGTGCAAAAGAAGTAGGTACGGCTTTATATACTGCCGGTTGTAGAGAGTTTTTTTTGGCTACATTTGATGAAGCAGTAGCCGCGAGATCTTTTTTGCCTCCTGATGCGGTAATTTATATGCTTGGAGGCCTGCGTGGTGTAGATCTTGAGGGTTTACATAATCAGCAAATTATTCCAGTGCTTTGTTCTGGTTTTGATATTGAGCAATGGTTGAAGTTAAAAAAAAATAACCCCCCAGTTTTTCAACCAGCTTTAAAAATAAATACCGGTATGAATCGCTTTGGTATTGATGGCATGGAGCTGTCTAGCCTTTGTGCTAATATTGAGCAAATAACCGCACTCAATCCAGCCTTAATCGTGAGTCATCTTGCATGTGCTGACGATGAGCACCATAGTAAAAATGCTGAACAACTTAATAAATTTTTAATCTCAGTTGAACAAATAAGGGAAAAACTCCCTCATATTCGCGCTAGTCTGGCTAACTCTTCTGGTATTTTTTTGGGCAAGTCTTGGCATTTTGATCTTGTTCGTCCTGGTGCGGCTCTTTATGGCTTGAATCCTATGCCTCTGCAGCAAAACCCTATGTCTCAAGTGTTAAAACTCGCTTTGCCTATTAGGCAAATTCGTACACTGAGCTTATCTGAATCAGTGGGGTATGGTGCAACAGCGAATCTTCCTGTGGGGGCAAGGCTCGCAGTTGTGAGCGGAGGCTATGCTGATGGTTTGCATAGAACTTTAGGGGCGCAGCCCGCCGGGATTTTATATGGACGTCGTGTAAATGTTGCAGGAAGAATATCAATGGATTCGATGATTTTTGATATTTCTTCCGTATCGGCCTCTGAAGAAGAATTGATGAACTCGACTATTGAGGTGATTGGAGAGCAATTGCCATTAGATGGATTAATGCAAGCCAATAGACAGTCCTTGGGCTATGAAGTGCTTACAAGCTTGGGTGATAGATTTACTCGATCTTATGTAGGTGGAGATCTATGAGCAACGCTCCGGCTGAGTCTGAACCGTTAATCTCGGTTCTCAGATTGCTAGCCGATGGAGAGTTTCATTCGGGTGAGGAGTTGGGTGCACTGCTTGGCGTTAGCCGGGCAGCTGTGTGGAAAACGTTGAAAAAGTTTGAGTCGCTAGGGGTTCGGGTTTTATCTGTTAAAGGGCGCGGCTATTGTGTAGTGGGTGGTTTGGATCTGCTGGATAGCGTTGTTATTCAAAAACAATATCTCAACAAATTGGATGTAAAAGTCTTTACTCAGTTAGATTCAACCAATTCTTATCTTTTGCGACAAGATAATGCAGATCGCCAAGTTTGTCTTGCTGAAGCTCAGACTGCGGGGCGTGGCCGACGTGGGAGAGGCTGGGTAAGCCCATTTGCCCAGAATTTGTATCTCTCTATGGGCTGGCGGTTTGATGGTGGCCTTGCCTCTATCGAGGGATTGAGTCTTGCTGTCGGCGTAATAGTGGTGCGGGCTCTTGAGATTTATGGCTTCAAGAATCTGGCCTTGAAGTGGCCAAATGACATTCTTTATCGGGATAAAAAGCTCGGCGGTATATTAATAGAAGTAAATGGTGATCCTCTTGGAGATTGTTTGTGCGTGATTGGGATTGGTCTAAATGTCTCAATGTGCCGTGCTTCATGCGATTTGATTGAGCAACCTTGGACGAGCCTCAAAGAGATTTCGATTGAGCAGGGAGTCCCGCTAATCAGTCGCAATCAGATTGTGTTTTCCCTCCTCGATAATCTGCTTTCTGCCCTATCTACATATCAACGAGATGGCTTTAGAGCATATAGAGCGTCATGGATAATGGCCGCTGCATATATTAATGAGCAAATTAACATTCATGCTGCTAATGGTACGCAAACTGGTGTTTTGCGAGGTGTAGATAGTAGTGGTGCTCTGCTGGTTGATGTAGAAGGTTGCGAAAAAGTATTTCACGGCGGCGAGGTATCTGTGAGATTTTCAAATGTATCTTGAAATAGATATGGGCAATACTCGTACCAAATGGCGTATTAGGGATGGTTTAAATATAGTTAATACGGGCTTTTTTTTCGCAGATGAGGGATTGGATCAACTCGACTCAATCATGAATCCCTACATTGAAAGAGTGACAGCGGTATGGATTGCCAGTGTTGTAAGTGAAAAACAGGAAGCGAAAATAATACGCTGGGTTCAAGACCGGCTCTCGCTTAAGCCACTATTTGCCAAAAGTAGCGCCACTATTTGTGGTGTGACAAATGCCTATAAAGAGCCCGAGTCGCTTGGTGTTGATAGGTGGCTTGGTATTTTGTCTGCTTATCATCGAGTGGGTGGGGCTTGTATTGTTTTCTCTTTTGGGACTGCGGCTACAGTTGATGCTATCGGGGCTGATGGGCGGCATCTTGGTGGCTTTATCGGCCCCGGTCTGTCCTTACTGGTCGGCTCACTCTTGAATAACACAGGCCGTATTCAATTAGATTCCACAGGTCTTTACTTGAGTGCGGATTTCGGTTTGTCCACTTCTGAGGCGATTTGTGGAGGTTGCACATCAATGCTTTGTGGTTTTGTAGATAATGCAATCGAGCAAATGCGTCTAAAAATAGGCGATGAGCCGTTTGAATTAATATTTACCGGAGGCGATGCGATTCGCTTGTTGCCCTTCTATTCATCAGCATTGTTGATCAATGACTTGGTGTTGGATGGGCTTAAATATGTGATGGGAGAGTGCTGACTCCTTGGAGTAATTAATGAGGTCAATTTTTTTTCTGATTCTTGCATCCAATATAATTTTCTTTGCGCAACAATATTTTTTTTCGGTCGATCTCCATGAGGATATAAAGAATAAGGGTGAGGCTGTAGATTCGGATTATCGGGCTCTACATTTGTTGTCTGAAAAGCCAGATGTGGTGCTCAATAAAAAAACTACAGTGCAGAATCATGTTGTTGCCGATGATGAGATTGAAAAAGCTACTCGGAAAACTGAGCTTTGCTCGATCATAGGCCCCTATGATCAGTTGCTTCAGGCTGAATATGCTGTAGAGCATCTGTCTGCTTTGGGTGTTAAGGCTCATATAGCTCCTTTGGAGATAAAAGAAGGAGATTTGTTCTGGGTTTATTTAAATCCAGAGGTTTCTGAGCGTGAAGCTCTGAATAGGCTTTATGAATTGCAGGGGAAGCAAATTGAAAGTCATGTCATATCAAAAGGCGAGTTGATGAATGGTATCTCGCTGGGGCGTTTTTCTTTGTATGAGGATGCAGAGACTCATGCCAAGCATATTAAAAGTATTGGGTACGATGCTCAAATAAAGATTATGCCTAGAATGATTCAGGAGACTTGGGTTGTTCTTTCTGCTGATTCTGCCGAGAAAATAGACGGTTCGGTGTGGGCGATGTTGGTGGAAAAGCAAAAAGGTCTCGAGAGAAGAAAAAATTACTGTTTTGGTGTTGCGTCTCAGTAGTTCTTCCAATAGAATTCTGCCTCCACAAACAGCGGTGGTCAAAAAGCTGGCGTAGCTCAGTAGGTAGAGCAGCTGACTTGTAATCAGCCGGTCGGGGGTTCGATTCCTCTCGCCAGCTCCAGTTTTGGAGTGTTTTTGATCATAACTCTGTGAATTTATTGAAAAAATAGATTGACAGTTAATTGTTTGGGCCGGACAATGCCGGCGGTTTTCGGCAGGGGTTCCCGAGTGGCCAAAGGGATCAGACTGTAAATCTGACGCGCAAGCTTCGATGGTTCGAATCCATCCCCCTGCACCAAATTACCTTGATTTCATTGGGGTTAGGTAAGTCTGGTGTCTGACCAATATCTCGTTAAAGCGGGTATGGTTCAATGGTAGAACCTCAGCCTTCCAAGCTGATGGCGCGGGTTCGATTCCCGCTACCCGCTCCACTATGTTCAAGTTAGTGCTCATATAGCTCAGTTGGTAGAGCACACCCTTGGTAAGGGTGAGGTCAGCAGTTCAAATCTGCTTATGAGCTCCAAATAATGCTGTGAGGGTAGAGCTCTCGCAGCTTTTTTATCTGTGTGATTGTTATTTACGTCTGAGGAGGCGCTCGCAATGGCGAAGGAAAAGTTTGAACGTAACAAGCCCCACGTCAACGTGGGCACCATTGGTCACGTTGACCACGGTAAAACCACTCTGACTGCAGCGCTGACTCGCGTTTGCGCAGAAAGCTGGGGTGGTGCGTTTGTTGGTTATGATGGTATCGATAACGCACCTGAAGAAAAGGCGCGCGGTATTACCANGTTACGCTAATCTAAACCGAAAATCTTGTGATGGATTATCATTTCGCTTTGAGCAATCTCAGGAAATTCGATTCGCTCTTAAATCTAGCTCCATGTATCTGACAAAAACAGTTGGTTTTTCATGATTAACGAGTGGCAACGGCAGTCCTATCTCTCCGCATTAGGCATTGAAAATTATATGCCACGGATGTGTTTGCCGTTTGCGGCACAATCTAGAGCCTGTTTGTTGCCGGATTTGGCACCTGGGCAAGAAATTTCCACTTCAATACTCTCTGAATCACAAGATGCTGCCCTAGATCTAAATCCTATTTCGGTTCAGAAGTCCAGCAGTATTAGCGCTAGTGAAATACTGACAGACATCATTCCCGTTAAAAAAATGACGGTAACAGTCAACGCTGAGACAATCCTTCAGCAACTGGAAATAAAAAAATCTCCTGAACTCAATCCATTCTCATTGAGCATTTGGCGGCCAGTTACAGGTTTTTTGATTATTGATGCGCGTAATTCCAGTTTGGCTCTCCCCACAGAATTGTTACTGAAAAATATCCTGCTTAGTTATCTACCTTCGCAAGAGTTGGATTTGCGAGAAGAGGTTATGCGTTGGCCAATGGTGGAGAATCGCTTTGTGGCGCGCACGGAGGATGATGCACGCAACGAGCTGCAAACATGGCTCTCCGTTGAAAATGAACTGCGTCCTATACAAAAGCTTTGGCTGATGGGTAATAACGCTGCGCGCTATTGGTTAGAAGACAATTCACCTATCAGTGAAAGCTACTGGCAGCAACGCAGTGTTGTTACTCATTCTTCGACACAAACACTTGTCGCTTGGGTTACACCGAGTTTGATTGAGTTGTTACAACAGCCTGAACTCAAAGCGCGTTTTTGGGCAACTGTGACGTAGGTATTGCGCTGATGACGACATCTATTTGCTTAACTACCTACTCCGGTTTGGTTTTACATTTGCGTGAATTATCATCCGACGATATTGCGACGGTTATGAATCTTGAACGCAGTGCGCATTCTCACCCTTGGAGGCAGTCCAGTTTTGAAGATTGTTTGAAAGGGCGCCAGAAATGTTGGTTGGCAGAAGCGAATAATGTTTTGGTTGGTTATGTAGTGTTTGCTCATGGTGGCGGTGATGCGGAATTATTAAACTTGGCGGTTGCTCCAGCTTTTCAGCGTAAGGGGATTGCTCAGTGTTTACTAGAGTTCGCCTTAACCTCCATAACAGGTAAAGCGGATATGCTGTTTTTGGAAGTGCGAGTATCCAATCAAAAAGCTATTGACCTCTACGCCAAGATGGGTTTTTTTGAATTAGGTAATCGTAAAAACTACTACCCTACGCTGAACGGTCGCGAGGATGCCTTGCTAATGGCGTTACAGCTTTAATGTTTAACTGGGCGCTTTTGCAGCTTGCGCTGTAGTGTGCGCCGATGCATGTTAAGCGCCCGCGCAGTTGCCGATATGTTGCCATTATTTTCTTGTAGTACTCGCTGAATATGTTCCCACTCCAAACGATCAACTGATATGGGTGTGTAGTCCATGTCAGTGGCTGTGATCTTCTGATCTTTTCCAAACGCCGCCAGTATTTCATCCGCATCGGCAGGTTTACATAAATAATTAATCGCACCTGATTTCACGGCTTCTACGGCGGTCGAGATACTGGAGTAGCCTGTAAGCATCAGCACTGCAATGTCTGGCTGTCGCAACTTAAGTTCGCGAATGAGTTGCAGACCTGAATCCGCACCAAGCTTCAAATCAATAATGGCGCGCGCAAATAAAAATTGCTCGCTCAGTTGCAGTGAATCGGCCGCACTGTGCGCTATTTCTCCGCTCAGTTGGCGTCGCTCTAGCGCGCGCAGTAAAAGTCCGGCGAAGGTTGGGTCATCATCGACAATTAAAAAATCCCGCTGTTTATTCATGATGCCTACCCAATTGATAACTATTGATCGCTGATTAATTATTTGAGCTGGTTGAATTATGTATTGATGTCGCTGGAGTTTAGCGGCAAGCTTAATTCGGTGACTGCGCCCAGTGGTTTACGATTGTAGAGTCTAACTTCGCCACCATAACGATTAATCGTTGCTTGGGTCAGTAGTAAACCAATTCCCATTCCTTGATGTTTGTTTGATACAAATGTTTTTCCTGCACGCACAGCAATGTCGTCATGAATTCCCGGGCCTTCATCGGTAATCGTCCAATAGAGATGGTGGGCGTCCCAAGTGATTTTTACCTGAATATTGTGCGAACTAGCATCGGCGGCATTGTTGAGCAAATTTAAAATGGCCTGCGCAATAGTGGGGTGATAGTGGCACTTTTGGGTTTCGTCTGTTCCCTTTATTTCAATCACGGCGATTACTTCAGGGCGTAATAGTTGCCAGTGATTGAGAATCTGATTGCAGTAAACTTTCACCGTTTCAGCTTGAGTGGTGCCGTCTTTAGTTTGCTCCGCTGTCGCTACCAAGTTGCGTAAAATCGCTGAGCAGTGATCGACCTGTTGTTGTAATAGTTGCAAATCCTGCTGCAGTGATGAATGGGTTTGGTATTCATCACTCAATTCTTTCAATAATAATTTCATGCTGGATAGTGGTGTGCCAAGCTCGTGGGCTGTACCTGCTGCCAAGGTTGCTACCGCCATGACTTGTTCATCGCGCAGCTGATCTTCCCGCGCGCGCGTTAAACGCGCTTCTTGTTGGCGTAAATCGTGCGCCATTCGGACAACAAAATAGGTGATCAGCCCAGCACTGATAAAAAAATTGAGCCACATACCTAACACATGAAAATTTAAACCACTCTCGGCGTGATGTTGATGGGGTGATAAGGCTGGCAGAGGAACATTAAAAAACATGAGTAGGCTGTAGCTGATAACACTTAGCAGGGTGATGGCGAGTGTGTAACCGTAATTTAAGGTGGCAGCAGAAATACAGATGGGTACCAGAAAATAAGAAACAAAAGGATTGTTTGCCCCGCCACTGAAATAAAACACACTGCTTAAACACAGCAGATCAATGAGTAATTGAATAAAAAACTCCAGCTCAGTGACGGGTAGTTGCTGGCGCAAGCGAACAAAAGTGAGCAGATTCACCACCGTTAATATCACCAGCGCGATGAGTATTTCTTTAAAGGGCAAATTCATCGCGTCTTGCCAAAGACAAAACAGTGCTGACACACCTAAACAAACCAAAACCAATGTGCGAATCATTACCCAATAACTGAGGTGTTGCCCGTGATCAGCCAGTGTTAATGAGGCTGTGGATATTTTGGATTTGTGGCTGAAAATCTGCTGAGCGTACATAGGTCGACAAGAATTCAAGTGAGAGAGTTTGGCGATTATAGCCCGCTCGCTTTGTGAGGGTGTGGCATCGTCTGGCTGTGCGACACTTTGTCGCAGCTTTAACAGGCGCAAGCGCAGGGGCGCTACTAAGCTGGTGTATACTGCCGATCCGTTTTTGATCGGTAATGATTGGCGATTTTATGGCAGAACCCCTGCAGGCCACCCTCACTGAAGGGCGCGTCTCCGAACAGCTGAAAAGTTTGGCGCTGCCATTGGTGTGGGGCCTGATGGCTACCATGTCGCTCAATGCGATTGAGACTTTTTTTATCGCACAGCTGGGGCGTGAACCCCTCGCTGCGCTCAGTTTTACTTTCCCTGTCATTATGGTGCTCACCAGTCTCGGTATTGGACTGGGTGCGGGTACTTCGTCTGCCGTGGCACGTGCGATCGGCGAGGGCGACTCCAACAAAGCGCGTCGCTTGGCAACCGATGCCATGAGCCTCACGTTTATTATTTCCGCAAGTGTCTGCCTGCTGGGATGGCTGACTCTGGAGCCGCTTTTTTTGGCCTTGGGTGCAACGCCGGAGTTAATCCCGCTGATTCGCTCCTACATGGCGATTTGGTATTTCAGTGCACCCTGTTTGATGGTGCCCATGGTGTGTTTGTCGGCACTGCGTGCAATGGGCATGAGTCAGGTACAGGGTTATTTGATGGGGGGCGCGGCACTGTTGAATGTGTTGCTCGACCCTTTGCTCATTTTTGGATTATTGGGCTTCCCCGCCATGGGGTTGCAAGGCGCAGCCGTGGCGACACTCATTACCCGGGTGCTGATGCTGGTGGTGGCGATTTATATTCTCCATGCTCGCGTGCACATGCTGGTTAACCCGTTTTTACCTTGGGCGCGATTACAGCAATCCTGGATGGCGATCATTGAGGTTGGTGTGCCAGCCATGGTGGCCAATGTGATTATTCCGTTTGCCAGTGCGATTGTGGTGGCTATGGTTGCTGCTTATGGCACCGATGCCGTGGCGGCTTTGGGTATTGCAATGCGTATCGAACCGCTAGCGTTGATTGTGTTTTATGCCCTCTCCGGTGTTATCGGGCCGTTTTTCGGGCAGAACTCCGGAGCTGGGCGACTGGAACGCTTGCACGAAGCGCTGCGAGTTTTAACGCTGTTTTGTTTGCTATTTGGTTTGCTGTTGGCGGTAATCTTAGGGCTGTTAGGGGCAGAAATTGCCAGCTTGTTCGGTGGGCATCAAGAGGTGGTCAACATCACTGCCGCGTATTTTATGATAGTGCCCATCAGCTACGGTGCTTACGGTTTGGTCATGGCAGTCAACGCTGCCTTTAATGGATTAGGCCGTCCCTGGCCGGCGATGATCATTTCCTCCGGGCGAGTGTTTTACATCTACCTGCCGCTGGCTTGGGTCGGACAGCATTGGTTTGGTATCACCGGTATTTTTGTCGCCACGGCCACCGCTAATGTGATGCTCGGCCTCTGGGCTTGGTATTGGCTTAATGCGCATATCAAGCAGCAATCCAGCGCTGCACAACCCTAGCGCGCTCAACCCAGAGCAACAGGGTATAATTTTTCACTTTCTTTTTTTACTCGCGATATTTTTATGACTAACTTAACTGCTGAACTGGCAAAGCGTCGTACCTTTGCCATTATTTCTCACCCCGATGCCGGTAAAACCACCGTCACCGAAAAATTATTGCTCTGGGGTAATGCGATTCAATTGGCCGGCTCGGTAAAAGGCAAGCGTGGGCCCCATGCAAAATCTGATTGGATGACCATGGAGCAAGAACGCGGTATTTCGGTGACCTCCTCGGTGATGCAATTCCCCTACAAAGATCGCATTGTTAACCTGTTGGATACCCCCGGTCACGAAGACTTCTCGGAAGATACCTATCGCACACTCACGGCGGTGGACTCTGTATTGATGATGATCGACGGCGCCAAAGGTGTTGAAGATCGCACCATTAAATTGATGGAAGTCTGCCGCCTGCGCGATACGCCGATTCTGACGTTTATCAACAAAATGGATCGCGAAAGCCGCGATGCGGTTGAGTTGTTGGATGAAATTGAAAACGTCTTAAAAATTACCGCCGCGCCGATTAATTGGCCGCTGGGCAGCGGGAAAGAATTTTTGGGTGTTTACAATTTTTACACCGATGTCATTCACGTGTACGAACAGGGTTTTGGCCACACCATTCCCGACGATGTGCAAATTAAAGGTCTCGATAGCGCGGAAGCTACCGCATTCATGGGCGCCTACGCCGATGATTACCGCGAGCAAATAGATTTTGTGCGTGGTGCCACACATCAATTTGATTTGGATGAATACCTTGCCGGGCGCATGACACCAGTATTTTTTGGTACCGCGTTGGGCAATTTTGGTGTGCGTGAAATGCTCGATGGTTTTGTTGAGTGGGCGCCTACACCGCGCGCGCGCGCGACCCACGAGCGAGTGGTTGAACCGGGCGAAGAAAAATTCAGCGGTTTTATTTTTAAAATTCAAGCCAATATGGATCCAAAACATCGCGACCGTATTGCCTTTATGCGCATCTGCTCTGGCACCTATTCCCAGGGCATGAAAATGAAACACGTGCGTTTGGGTAAAGATGTCAAAATTGCTGATGCAGTGACCTTTATGGCGGGGGATCGCAGCGCGGTGGATGAAGCCATCGCCGGCGATATTATCGGTTTACACAATCACGGTACGATTCAAATCGGTGACACCTTCACTGAGGGCGAAAATTTAAAGTTCACCGGTATTCCGCATTTTGCGCCGGAATTATTTCGTCGTATTCGCTTAAAAGATCCGCTCAAAATGAAACAGCTGCAAAAAGGTCTGCAGCAGTTATCCGAAGAGGGCTCTACTCAGGTGTTTTTCCCATTGAACAACAATGACATAGTGGTCGGCGCTGTGGGTGTGTTGCAATTTGAAGTGGTTGCTTATCGCTTGAAAGATGAATACAAAGTGGAAGCGATTTATGAGCCAGTCAGTGTCACAACAGCGCGATGGTGCGACTGCGACGATGCTAAAAAGCTCGAAGAGTTCAAGCGTAAATGCGCAGAGAATCTCGCCGTTGATGGCGGCGGGCATTTGACTTACCTCGCACCTTCGCGGGTTAACTTGTCGCTTACACAAGAGCGCCATCCCGAAGTGGTGTTCCGCGCAACACGGGAGCACTAAGCACTGTGGCGGTGTTTATCGTTACATTGCTGATGTTTGTGATAGTTGTCGGCGTGTTACTGTGGGTAAAAACGCCGCGCTATCAGATGACTAAGGCTGATGTGATAACACTGTTGCAGCGTGTTTTGGTGGGGCAGGCGAGTGAAAATGACTGGGCTATTTTTTTATCCACTTCATTTCGCCACTGCCCACCGCTAGAAGTTATTCGTGATGCCTGCGCCGCTGTTGATGAAAAAGAATATCTTGGTCACACCCGCGCCGGCTTTTTATTTAGCGACCATGGGCTTGCACAGTTGCGTGTTATTCTTCAGCAAGTTGAAGTATTGGATATTGATTCCATTAACTAATTATTGAGTTCTCTAATAATCGGCGAGCGTTACTGTGACAACTATTTCTGATAACAAGGATCTGATTTGGGATCTTGATGCCTTTAACCAGCGACAGCGCGCCGTAGACTTTGTCATGGGGTTCGAGAATAAACTCTGTGTTTATTCAAGTTCTGTGGAGCAACTTTATACTAACTACAATATATTCTTTCCCAAAGAGGAAGATCGTAAGCTGGTCATTCTGCCAAATCCCTATGCTCCTCATGATACGTTTAATGGTATTCCTGAATCAGCGGTAACTCCTACCGGCATGGAAATCATTCCCGGTGTATATCAGTCCTCCCCTTGTTTGTTTTTGCGCATTCCTTTTAGGAGTGGCACTGTTAAATATAGGGCGGTGCCTTTGCAGATGGGGCTTAATATAGTTCGCCAAAAACTGCCGCCAACCAAACCTTTGTTGCCTGTGCTCATGAAAGGAGACTTGCGCGAGCTGGATGCATCCACTCCCTGTTTGCATTTGCATGCAATCCATTTGGATCGGCTGACTGAGCACTCAGGCTTGGAGCGCACAGGAATTCACAAAGTCATTGAACAGCGGTTGCGTCAGTTAAAGTAGTGAGCTGCTGTTTTCACCAAAACCAAAAAGCCACCGCGAGGGTGGCTTTTTGGTTTTGGTGTCTGATTAATCCTGATCATCTATTAGCTATGGTAAAGCCCAGCGCATTGGAACTGAAAATTCAAACCGGGTGCCGCTGATTGCCTCTGGCAATTTGGGGAAAGGGGCGGAGCGTTTAATTGCCTCCAAGGCCTCTTTATTCAACAATTCATAACGACTACTTTCAATAATATTGCTGCTAATCAAGTTGCCATCGCGATCAACGACAACCGCAACACGCACGTTGCCTGCCTGATTACGATCCAACGCCCGTTGCGGATATTTAGTTTTGGAGCGGATTTTTTTGATTGAATCCGAGACATAAAACTGACGAGCCAAGAGTGTCTGTGTGGTCAGCGCCGGGCCTTCATCCTCTTCTTCTACCTCTGTTGCTGCCACAGGCGCGGTGCTGGCGATTGAACTGGAGGTGGCCGCTGCAGCTATAGCTGCTACAGACGATTTACTCTTGCTGCTTGCTTGTGCGACTGGTAGTGGAATATCGAGTTTAGGTTTTTCGATTGCAGGGGTATCCAGTTTGGGAACTTCTACTTTCGCCGTTTCTGGTTTTGTGGTGGCTGCTATATTGTTGGCTGTAGGCTCAACCGCGAGTGCTTTATTATTCCAACCATTAATCTCTGCCACGCGGCTGGGGCTGGGGTTAATACTGGCAAAGCGACCTCTTAAGCCGGCATCTACGTCGCCAACTTTTAATAGGCTGTCGCGGTAATCAGATGATAGGGGCACTTGGCCGATCCAGGTTGCCAACAACATATAAAAGAAAGAATCATCTTCGATTTTTCCCAACTCAACTTTGTTGAGACTGATGGATAGCCCGGCACCGGGTGAATGGGAGATTACCAGATGATCGTCCTTCTGCAGACGACCTTTGAATAAGCCATCAAAAAGAACAGTGTTGTCGGCTTGAGCCATCAGCTCATCCGCCTTGCTATTTACCGCTAGGCCTTCAATCCACAACCGGCTAAAACGCCTTGCCGTGATTCCTTCGGGGGCCACAATTTTTAACTCCATTCTCATCGGCTGAGAGTTTCTAAGCAGTGTTCCTGCATCATTACTTAGGGACTCGGAGAAAAGTGCACCTATAAATACATCGCGGCCAAGCTCTTGGTGAACACCTACACCGTTCAGCATTGGCTCTGCGTGTACAAGTTGACAAAAGGTTGCCAGAAGAAAACTGGACAATAAGCGGGTTAGATGGCTCAAACGCATAGTGGTACGACTCTCTATTGATGAGACTTTATTGTCTATGGTGAATTTATTGTTCTATAGCTGTTGGTGCGGTCACTATAAGTGCGTTTATATGATATAGAAAAATCTACGAGTAGCGAACCATGTAAATGAGATCTGTACTGTTGTTCCAAGTCTTTTCGGTAGTATGATGCTCGTGCGAAAGGGCTAATATGCGTTAGTTTAATGCCTGCGTTATAGATAAAAACACATCACACAGGTCAACGATGGAAACCAAGTCCATACATAAATTCCCCAAATCCACTCTGGAGCATTTGCTCTCGGGCATATCTTTTTTTAAGGCTGTGCGTCAGCAAGATCCCCAGCAATTTGATTTATTACTGCAGGCCTCCCGAATCGTTTCCTATCTTCCCGGGGAGGTCGTTGTACAAAAAGGTGAACAAAGTAATTGGCAGTATTTTTTGTTAAAAGGAAAGTTAGCGGTTTATGTGGAGCAACCACTCGTCAGTGACTTGGTAAATTACGTTACGCCGGGCGAGGTTTTTGGTGATTTGGCGCAGCTTGTTGGGCAACCACGCACGGCCACTGTTGTTGCTGATCAAAGCGTAAAAGAATCAACTGTGTTGGCATTGGATATCAATGTATTCGGCCCGCTTAACGCAACTAATCCAATTTCTCTGGCAACCAAGCTTATTTACTATCGCAATATGGCCCACAATCTCCGTTGGAAACTGGAAGTCTACCGATCCCAGCATCTGCAACATCCTTTGGCCAACAAGCATCGCCAAATCAAGCTTTATCATGGGATCAAAGATACATACGAAGAGCTGCAATCACTCTTTGAGCAGTCCAAAGCCTTGGCTATCCTTTTGCTCGAATGGAATAATGAATTTGGTGTGTTGAGTGCTGATGTTTTGCAAGATCAGACTTCTGTGCAAACCTGACCTCTGCTGTGCCTATACTATGTGCAGGCAAAGCCATCGAACACTGCTAGACTAAAAAAATAACAACTAACAATCAGTGAATGTTGCAATGAAATTCGATGATATCAAGCTGACCTTTGGTTATCCGTTGCAATTACAAACCACCTCTCTCTCCGGGCAGCCAGAACGATATTCATGTCGTTTGATTGGTTGCCTGCCGGGAAGATCACTTTTATTTTCCGTCCCCAAAGTTTCTGGCAAATTGGTGAAGTTCAAAATAGGTCAGAAAGTTGTTGTTCGCTTTATGATTGATAACGGAATTGGAGTTTTTGCAGTTGCTGTCGAGGCACAAACCCTTGAGCCTTATCCAATTTTACATTTGAGCTTTCCTGAATTAGTCACCTTCAAAGGGATTCGAAGTGCAACCCGGGTTGCTGTGCGTGAACGAGTTACGCTCAAATCTCCTGCGCACCCGGAGCGTTCTTTGGTGGGCTTCATTTGTGATATCAGTATCAATGGTTGTCGCATAGAGGTTGATGAAGAGGTTGCCGAATTAGGTGGTAACCTGGAGTTGCAATTAGAAGTTGATATTCTTGGTTTAAAACAGCAGTTGTCGCTAAAAGGGATTATTCGCTCGCGAGTAGAACCCACGGATAATTTGGAAGCAGGGGTATTAGTTAGTTATGGCATTGAGTTCACTGAGCTGGAAGAGCAGGAGCGCTTAGTGATGTATGCCTTTGTATTCAGTCATATGGCTCAGCAAGAACAGGCTGCCGGTTGATATCGAGACGCCTAGCCTGTGTCCTCAATAGAGCTTAGAAAACATCAGCTTTATTCGGGATCGTACATCACCAATAAAAAAGGCACCTTTCGGTGCCTTTTTTATTGGTGCATCGCGTATTAAGCGGCTGCAACAACGGCCTTTGGCTTGCGGCCACGTTTAGCTGGTGCTGAACCAGCTGGCTTCTTAGCGGCAGGCGCTTTTTTAGCTGCTGGCTTTTTAGCGGCTGCCTTTGGAGCTGCTGGCTTTTTTGCAGCAGCTGGTTTAGCAGCTACTACTTTTTTTGCTTTAGCGGCTGGTTTTTTTGCAGCTGCTTTGGCCTTAGCTGCAGCTTTCTTCGCTGCTAATTTCGCTTTCATAGCCGCTTTTTTATCAGCTGCTTTCTTTTTCAGAGCTGCTTTTTTGGCAGCAACTTTAGCTTTGGCTGCTTGTTTTTTTGCCGCCAGTTTTGCTTTTGCTGCTGCTTTTTTAGCGGCTAATTTTGCTTTAGCGGCCGCTTTCTTTTCAGCAATTTTACTTTTGGCTGCAGATTTTTTGGCTGCAGCTTTCAGGCGCTTGGCAACAGCTGCTTCAGCTTTGGCTACTGCTTTATCGTGAGCTGCAGCAAGCTTGGCAGCCGCTTTAGCAGCAGCGGCTTCTTTCTTGGCATTAACAACAGCAGCTTTTGCAGCAGCAGCATCTTTCTTGGCAGCAGCAACAGCAGCTTTAGCAGCAGCTACTTGTTTAGCTGAACCTGGAGTTTTCTTTTTAGCAGCAGCAGTCAACTTGGTTTGAGCAGCTTTCAGTGCAGCAGCAGCTTTAGCGGCATCTTTAACTAAACCAGCAACAGCTTTAACAGCATCTGCAGCTTGTGCGGCACGAGCTTTAGAGAGTTGGGTTTTCAGTTGGGCTAATTGCTGTTCCAAACTTGCAACAGTATTAACAGCGGTTTGTTTACGTGCAGCCATGGTGTGCTTCCTTTATGGTTTTCGAAAGGTCGATAAATGGATTAAAAAGTCCAACATGTATAAGTTAAAACTTTATGAAAAAAATTCAAGTTTTTTGCGTCAAATAGTCGGTGAAATCGCGGGTTTTTGATGGTTTTTAGTGAAAATTTGTCTTTTTAGGAAAGTTTTCGAATTTTTTCCTGCAATGTTTATTATCCTCAGTTGATAAATCTAAACTGCAGGGGCCTCTTTTGAATTCATTTGCAGAGTGCCCCCCATGATTTTTTCATCTTCATTTCCTTTGCTTCGATCAATCTGAGTTCTTGATGCAGAATTTTTTTGCTGGGCGTCACTATTCCTTTGATTGAACGTATGTCTAATTTATTTTTGGGATTATGAACGGCAACCACCGATTCTATTTTTTAATCTGCCTTTAAATCTGAGCATGCTGGAAGTTGCGGCAACTACTTGCGATAACAGGCGCGATAAAACCTATTACTGCAGCAGGAATTTCTTCTGTCGTTCACAACTAGTTACGGTAAGGAGATGGCTTAGCGGCTCAATGTGCGTGCTGTTTTCCCTGAAGAGACTTTCAATCGTTATCGTTTTATTTGTTTAAATTGCGGGAGCGCATTGTGTTGCCTTGTGCGGAGACTGAGAGTTCTGCTTTTTTAGTGGCGCTTAATTAAATTGTACTTCTACTTTAGTCGCATCAGGTTGAGATCCACGGCTAAAGGTCAATTGAATGGGTAATTTGTGTTGGGCGGGGGCGCAGGAATACTAAATTTATCCGTTAACTTTGTGTTGCAGTAAAAATGGGACTCGATAACTGGTCTTATTGCTGGGAGCTAGCCATTTTGAATCCATCTTTTCATTTTTATGTGGCGTAAGGCATGGCCATGATTGTTTCGGTAAATAGCTTGTGACTGTGTGGTGTTTGTATTGCTGTCGGTAGCTCGGGCAAAGCTGTTGCATCATGTAACTTGGCCAATGTTTGCAGCGATTCCAAGCTTTGGTGCTTCGTTATTGGTTGTGGGGGCAGCTCTGCCTTTGTGTGACATTCAGAGACGCAATGCACGTGCCTGTTTCTTGACGTTTTTAGGGGGCAGAATGAACAGCATATGGGGAAAAGGTTAAGGTTCTTATCCAGCCCGAATATTTGGCGTAAATTCCCTGTATTAGGGGGCTAAGGGTTGGTTTTTGCGGCGCCAAAACTGCTAGAATTGGTGTTTTGCTAGATATCTAAATATAACGTTTTACATAACATCACGAGGAGTACCCACAGTGAGCCGCAGAAAGAAGAGCCGTGCTGGCGACGATACTAATGATATTGACCTGACGCCCATGCTGGACGTTGTATTCATTATGTTGATTTTCTTCATTGTTACCGCCTCCTTCGTGAAGGAAATCGGTATCAACCCTAATGTTCCTGAGCCGAACAATAACCCTCCTCCGCCAGATGCTGAGCCGAATATTCTGGTTCGCATCTCTGCAGACAACCAGATATGGCTAATGGAGAAAGAGGGAGAGCGTCGTGTTGATACCCGTGCTGTACGCTCTAATATTGAACGTCTTCGTGCGGAGTTGCCAAAAGCAGCCGTTATTATCCAGGCTGATGTTGCTGCTCACACTGGCACTTATGTTGCGGTAGCTGATGCCGCTCGTGAAGCCAAGGCACCAACTGTAGTGCTTGTTCCTTCCAAATAAGTGGCATTGAAATAAAAAAACCGCCTTGGTAACAAGGCGGTTTTTTTATGCCTGGGTTTTCTGGGTTGTACTGGATTACTTGGTTTTTGAAGAGTTGATGCCGGTTAATCAGAGTTCGTACTCTTGGCGAATGTATTTTTTGGGTAGGCTGCTGTGACGGCTTCTGTCAGCACTAAAGTGATCGTGCAGTTTGTTCTCCATAAGGTGAACAAAGTCGGGTTGTTTTAAGCGAATTAAATGGCGATGGTCGCCTGCTTCTATATAAATATCCTCTACGCCCAGTAGCTCTTCATCCCAAATAACATCCAAACCATAAGCTTCACCTAACGCTGGGATGGCGCCTTCAGCGCAGTCACGAAAAATTTCGGTTAACTCTTCCTCCTCAACTAACTCCATGTGTCGGTCAAAGATTTGATTGAGTGTGTGGCGCAATATCTTATTGCGGGTTGGCAGTACGCAGAGGGTGTAGTGAAAATCTTCATCGCGAAGCAGTACACCTTTAGCCAGGCAGTGATCATCTATTTTTGCTACGCGTGCTGTGTTGTAAGTGCCCTCGCAGTATTCATGCTCAAGTAGCGTAAATTCAATTTGTTTTGCTTTTAGATAGTTTTCAACAGTGGCAGCAACACCCATAAAAATCTCCTGAAGCGACTCTCACAGAGAAAGGATTAAGTAGTGTTTTATTGAGCTATTGAACGCTGTTTGTTAGAAGCTCATTGGTTAATGAATGTCTTGTGATACTTCTTGAATGCAAGCTTGGATCAATCTTGCTGTTATTGAGTATAGGAAGGCTTTTAAACTGTGTGCCAAGTGTTTTGGAATTAAGCCGCAATTATTAGATCAGTCAGTTTTAGTGCGGAATCAGTTGAACCCGGTTGGCAGAAATAAAAAAGCCGCTCAATGAGCGGCTTTTTCATGTGTTGCAAAACAAAATTAACCCATGCTGGCTAATTGTTGTTTTACCGAGGCGAGTTTTACGCAGGTTACAAAGACTTCCATAGCGCCAACAACCTCTGGGACTGTTGGAACTGAAGGTGCGATACGAATATTGCGGTCTTCCGGGTCTTTGCCGTAGGGGTAGGTGGCACCGGCGGGGGTTAACTTTACGCCGGCTTCTGCAGCAAGACGTACAGTTTCTTTAGCACAACCTTTGCGTGTATCAAACGAGACAAAATAACCGCCTACGGGTTTTTCCCATGCACCCAGATCTGTGCCATCAAAGGCATTGCTCAGCGCAGTCAATACTGCCTCAAAACGTGGGTTTAATAGGGCTGCATGTTTGCCCATGTGTGCCATTAGTGCATCTTTGGTTGGCAGGAAGCGGGTGTGGCGAATCTGGTTCACCTTGTCAGGGCCAATGGTGCAGCTATTGAGAAATTTCTTGAAGCCTGCCAGGTTGGCTGCGCTGGCGGACACAAAGGCAACTCCCGAGCCCGCATGGGTAATTTTGGAGGTTGAGGCAAATTGAATGACTGAGTCTTCGGTGCCGTTGCGACGGGTTGCATCTTGAATGCTGGCGAGTTTGGGTGCGTTGGGCGCCAGATCATGCACAGAATAGGCGTTATCCCAAAAGACACGGAAATTGGCGCTGGCGATTTGGCCCAATTTAGCGATGCGCTCAACGGTTTCGTCACTGTATACCACGCCGGTAGGGTTGGAGTACTTGGGTACGCACCACATGCCTTTGATAGATTTATCTGCTTTGACCAAAGATTCCACCAGATCCATATCCGGGCCAGTAGAGGTCATGGGCACATTGATCATTTTGATGCCCAGTTGTTCACATACGGTGTAATGACGGTCGTAACCGGGAACCGGGCAAAGGAATTTCACTTCCCCTTCATGTTTCCAGGCGCTCGCGGCGTCTTTCAGGCCAAACTGGTGGGCAGTCAGCATTACCTGGAACATCAGTGTCAGGCTGGAGTTGCCGCCGACCAATACGTTGGCAGCGTCTACATCCATAATGTTAGCGCCGAGCTGTTTGGCTTCGGGTAGGCCATCCAGGCCGCCATAGTTGCGGGTGTCAGTACCATCGGCAGCAATATAGTTACCTTGCAGTAAGCCGTCCATCGCATCAGACAGATTCAATTGTTCAGCAGATGGTTTGCCGCGGGTTAAATCCAGATTGAGTTTTTTAGCGAGGATTGCCTGATACTGTTCGGTCAGTTGGCTTTCCCATTCGCGCAATTGCGCTACAGATGCGTTGTCCAGTTGCAAGGTGATTACCTCTTTGGTTGGCGGGATAAAGTGCGCGGCATTATAACCGCTCGGGCCATAAATGTTGTAGCAACTTGCCGGGTCTTTTAGCTGGTGCCCGTGCGCTTTTACGGGTCAGTTGATATGCCTCAGAAACTCAGCGCGACTGTATTGGCAGCGCTTGCAATTGCGGTGGTATCGGGCAGTCGATTCCATCGGCGAGTGCGCGCAATAATTCTGCTTCAGCTATGTGTAGTTTGCCATCTTGCATAACACAAAGATTCATGGCTTTTAGTAGCTGTGGTTTTTGCAGTGGCTGCAACTGATTCAAGCGCGTCAAGGCTGCGTCCACCGCATCGAGTTTTATCGCACTGCGTGCAAGCAGCGTGAATTGTTTAAACGGTAAAACCCTGGATGCCAGGGCAAACGCCATCTCTGCATTCGCTTGGTTGGTGGCGCCGGTGTAGGCCATTAACGAAATCAGAAGCTGGCATTCCTCGTGCATTTGCTGCAAGGAATATTTGCTCAATGGCAGAGGAGCCGGACAAATGTTGTGTAATACAATGCGATGGATTGCCCACTCCATCAGGCTCACTTTTTCATCGGCCTGTATCAATCGATTTAATCCAGACAAAAAGTTCTGTTGTTGTGCGGCAGATAATTGCTTCAATGCGGCTATAGAAAGTTCAACTAGCGGCAAGCGCAGGTGTACCTCAGCCGCGGCGCTAATATTAATAATCGGTAGCAAACTGCCCAGTTCGTCGGCATCGAATTGTTCGGTCAACGCACTTAATTGATCGGTTCGCGTTTGCGGCAGCTGATCCAGCAATAATCCAAACACAACACCCCGCGCACTAAAGGGTTCCTGACAGGCTTTTTTTAACGCGGGAGTTATATGGGTTAAACAGTCTTGTGCATAAGCTAACTGTTCGTGTGTCGGTTGGGCGATTTGTGCCAGGTTGTTATCAATAGATGGATGCAGTGTTGTCTGGTCGTTGTGAAATTCATTGCTATATATAGAAGCAATAGGGCTGGAGTCCGAATCGGTAAAAGTCTTGCTTCCTTTATTAGTCTGATCACTATCATTGTTTGCAGCATGTGTGGATTCAAATTTTCCATCCCAGCGCGGCAGTATGCGTTTAATGCGCTCGCCTAAGGGCGGGTGCGTTGCCATGAATGCTAATAAGTGCTTCACGCCTTGGCTAAAGTACATATGACTGAACTCGGCGGCATTGTCATTGTGCAATCTGGAGCCTGCTGTGCTGGCGCCGATCTTTTTTAGCGCGCCTGCAATACCCTCGGGGTTACGTGTGAATTGCACGGCAGAGGCGTCGGCTAAAAACTCGCGCTGACGGCTCACCGCGGCCTTAATCAAATTGCCAAAAAATGTACCGGTATAACCAATAATTAATAAACCCAAGCCAATCAATACAATAAATCCGCCAGAAGATTTATTGCGGCTTGAACTCACCAGACTGGTGCGACGGTTGGCGCGCAGCAAAAAATCACCAATTAATCCGATGACTAAAATGCCGTAAAGCAGTGCGACCAAGCGCATATTCAAACGCATGTCGCCATGAAAAATATGGCTGAATTCATGCGCGACGACCCCCTGTAATTCATCGCGCGATAATTGTTGAATGCAGCCACGGGTGATGCCAATCACTGCATCTTGGGCGCGGTAGCCAGCGGCAAATGCATTTATTGCATCGTCCTCTAATAAGTAAACAGGAGGCACTGGTGTGCCGGAGGCGATGGCCATTTCCTCGACTACATTCAGGATTTTGCGTTCATCCTGATCCTGACTGGTGCCTAGCAATAAACGCCCACCCATAGCCTCGGCGATAGCGCGACCGCCGGAGCCTAATTGCATAAAGCGAAAAAAACTACCAAGAAAAACTACGCTGGTGACCGCCAGTGCAATCCAGAAAAAAGTTTGCACACTGAACGCATGCAGCACGCCATTCCACGTGCTGTGCGGTTGTTCGTATATCCAAGGAGAGGCATTGCCGGAAAAATAAACCAGCGCGGCTGCCGCGAAAGTGGTGATGCTCACCAATGCCAATACCGCCAGTGCCAACAAGGCGATCAACTGCTTGGTTTTGCGGCGCGCACGATCCTGATGCTCAAAAAAATTCATCTTGCACCTTGCGATATGTAGGCCTGATTAAAATTGCACTTTAGGTGCAGCCTGAATCTCGGTGTGATCATCAAACTCCAACAAACTGGCATTTTCACTGAAACCAAAAGCATTCGCTAAAAGTACCGGGGGAAAGGTTTGTTTGTAGGTATTAAATTCAGTGACTGCGTCGTTAAATGCTTGGCGTGCAAAGGCAATTTTATTTTCAGTGCTGGTCAGTTCCTCAGAGACTTGCAGCATATTTTGCGAGGCTTTCAGGTCGGGATAGGCTTCCATTACGACACTCAAACGCGACATGGCTGCACCCAACAGGGTTTCTGCATTTGCCAAATCGGCAATTGCCACAGGGCTGCCCGGGTTGGCGCTTGCCGCTTGTAAACCTTGCAATGCTTGATTGCGCGCTTTAACTACTGCCTCGAGTGTGTCGCGCTCATGGGTGATATAGGCTTTAGCCGTTTCTACCAGGTTTGGAATTAAATCGTAGCGGCGCTTGAGTTGCACGGCAATTTGGGAAAATGCATTTTCAAAACGATTTTTTAAGGTCACCAATTTGTTGTAAATCCCAATGACGTAAAACACCAACAGGGCAAGTACAACAAGAACAATCAAAGTAGTAATCATAGTGAATTCCTTTGCCTGGAAATATTATCGCTAGGAACTGGGCAAATATCGCACAGCTAAATACCGACTCGATACTAGCAGGATGGCGACAGAATACTAGTGGTTGACGCAGTGAGGATGGGGGTGGGAGAAAGCTGGTTTACTAGTCGATATATTCAAATACTTTAACGACTTGTATTACACCCTTGGTGGTGCGGGCCATTTCGGTGACGCGCTCCGCTTCATGGCGCGATACCAACCCCATTAAATAAACGCTTTGGGATTCGGTAATTATCCGCACACGACTGCTTTGGATATTACTTGCAATGAGTTTTGTTTTTATTTTGGTGCTGATCCAGGCATCTTTAGCGTGTGTGGGCAGGCGAGTTCGCTCACTGACCGCAAGCTCATTGTGAAGTTGACGCAGGGTATTAATCTGGCTAACGGTAGTGCCCGCCAATTGACGTAGTTGCTCACTTGGCACCTGCCCGGTGAGCAGCACTATGCCATTGAAACTGTCGATATTAATGCGTGCATTTTCAAATTCTTTGCTCGCTTTATGGATGTTTACCCGTGCAAAGGTTTCCAGCTGTTCATCATTAATTCGCGTGCCCAGGCTGCGTTTATTGGTGCTGATTTGTACTGGTTCGCTGGTAGTGACCTGAATTATTTTAGCGCACCCACTGAACAGTATCAGTGTGAGCAAAACCGGCAACAGCATAAAAAAAGCAGGGCTGGCGGTGCGCGTGAATCCCATTAGAATCCTCCGAATAATTGCTGGTCGATCAGGTCGCACAAACAAAACAAACTGAGCAGATGAACTTCGTGAATACGGGGTTTGGCTGCAGAAGGCACGCGAAGTTCAATATCTTGTTGATCCAGTAGTGCGGCTACGTCGCCACCATCGTTAGCGGTGAAGGCAATAACTTGCATGCCTTTATCGTGTGCGGCGCTAATCGCCTGCAATAAATTGCTAGCTTTCCCGGTGCTGGTGAGCAGAATCAACACATCGCCGGCCTGGCCGAGTGCACGAATTTGCTTTGCATAAATATCATTAAAGTTTGTATCGCTGCCTATGGCTGTTTGGGTGGTGAAATCTGCACCTATGTTTAGTGCTGGCAGGCTTGGCCGTTCCTGTTCGAAGCGATTGATTAGGCTGGCGGTGAGAATTTGTGCTTGTGCCGCAGAAATTCCATTACCACAGGTCAGCACTTTGCGTTCATTCAGCAGTGCATGCACGATTACCTGGCTGGCATGGGCAATTAGCGGTGCAAGCTGCTCACCCGCGTGCATTTTGGCTTCAATACTTTCGTGAAAGAGAGTGATAACGCGTTGATCCATAAGAGACTACTTGCCGTGTTGGTGCTAATAAAAATAGAAGGTAGCTACTGTAGCTGTCGCCCGGTGTGTTATACCCCAAAAGCGTTTTTAACCCATTGAATAGCGGGCGCAGTGCCGGTTTGGTCTAATGCTATCACATCAAACCGGCAGCGGACTTTGTCGTAAAGTTTTTGCTCCTGTAGAAAACGCATCGCAGTTTTAATAATTTTTTGTTGTTTGCGATAGTCCACCGTTTCCAGTGCCGGTGCGAAACGTTTGTTGGTACGCAGCCTTACTTCCACAAATACCAGCGTGTTCTCGCTGGGATTGGAATGCGGGGTTTTATCGAGCATGATTAAATCGATTTCGCCCAGTTTGCAGCGGTAATTGCGTAGGCGAGTGACCAGCCCCTGTTGGTTTAAAAAAGTTTCGGCCTGTGATTCGGCGGCGGAGCCAAGGGCAATACTGTTGTGAACTGGCGGGTTATTTTGTGCCGGGGTTGTAACATCCTTGTTGGGCATTGCGTCTATTCCTTGTGGGTGATGTTGAGCGTGATGAATGTTTAATATTGCAGATCACTTTGGTTGATGACCATCGGCAGGGGTTGTGCTTCGCCATTGCGGAAGCGCACCCAGATCTGCTCGCGTTCGATACGGCCATCCCTTGCCATTTGCAGTGCCCCAGTCGCGCCAAAAATACGCATGCCGGGCACCTGCTCCAGCTGTGGTAAACGGGCGTAAAGACGGAAGGCATCTGCGCCCAACGCATGCAAACGACCGTAAACTGCCGCTGATTGAGTGTGTTGCGCAACGGCTTGTTTCTCTGCGCTGCTGGTGTCAAATAACCAGGGCATAGTATTAAAACGCACACCGTTTAAATCGCGATCTGCTTTTATGTTGGCCTGGCCGGAATAAATTTGGCTGGTGGCGTACACCGGAATGTTGCCGGCATAGTGGAACGCAAAGGTTGGTTTGATCTGGCGCCCTTGTGCCGGATCGGCAATCAGGAAAATCATGTCCACATCGCTGCGGCTGCGCGGAGCAGTTTGCAGCGGTACACCAAGCAGCTCTTGCATTTCGCGGTTGCGAACCAAACTGTTTTCAATTTGCATCGCATCTTTGACTAATTTTGAATAGTTAGCGCCGCTTTGGAATTGGCTGCGATTCACCACCACGCCGCCCAGTTTTTCCCACTCCTCCGCAAATGCGCGAGCACTGCGCTCACTCCATTCTTGCGAGGGAATAATCACCATCGCCTGGCGATGACCTTCTAAAAAAGCCTGACGCGCAACTTGTCGCGCTTCATCCTCTACCGCCAATCCGAATTGATAAAAACCTTTGAGTGGTTGTGCGGGTTGGTTGTCCGGGTAATTTAGCGCAAGCACCGGCACTTCCAGCGCTGGCATCAGGCTCAATTCAGTGACTTTTTCTTTGTCGATGGGGCCAATCACCAAATCTGCACCATCGGCTACGGCTTGTTGATAAGCGCTGATGGCATCTTCGCTGCTATCGTATTGGCGCACTTCAGGCGCTTGGCGGCCATTGCCTAGCGCTTGGAAATATGCCGCAAAAAAACCATCGCGCACTGCCTCGCCGGCTTCGGCAAGTTTGCCTTGCATAGGCAATAGCAGCGCAATTTGTTTGGGTTGTTGGTCAATTAAACTTTGCAGGAGTTTTAAATCGCTTGGCAGATTATTGTGTGCCGGATGTTGGCGCCAGTCGCGCAGCCATTGCTGTAATTGTTCGCGCTGTTGTTCCAAATCGATTTGATTATTTTTATTGATGGCGGCCAGGCTATACCAGCCGCGCGCGGTATCACTCATGCCGCTCATGGCTAACTGTTGTAGCTCTGCAAAAGGAATGCTCATGAGGCTTTGCCAGAGCGCATCCTGATTGGTTTGCAACAATTTTTTATTGTTGGTCAGCGCGGCAAGTTGAATACGTTCATTCACGCTATTTTGTTGTTCGCCCAAAAGCGCAAACACCTGCGCGCGTTTATCGCGCAGGGAGATTTCCATCGCCGGCTCCATGGCTTGCCATTGTTGTTCCAGGCGCGGCTTGGTTAAAATGCCGTGCGCTAAAAAGTTGGAGCCTTCATTTAAGGCGACGGCGCTCAGCAAATCGGTGTGTTTGATGTAGGCCTGATCGGGCAATGCCTCTGCGTTTATATCCACCAACAAATCGCGAGCGCGATTGTATTTCCCTCCGTCGATATAGACTTGTGCCGCTTGCAACACCAAACTTTCGCGCTCAGGCGATTGTGCCTGGTTGGCCATTTGTAACAATTTGCCGGCACTGAGTTGCGCTGGCTGGCTGGATGCCGGCTTGGGTTTGGCTGCTTTTGTAGACTGGGGTGGTGTGCTGCTGCAGCCACTGAGTAACAATGCTGCCGAGAGCGAGCAAAGCACTAGTTTGGATACAGCAATCGGGCGAAAAACGCTACGCAACATTAGCCTGTGGGGCATGACGACCTCGGTGAAAAACTGCGGCTAGCAAGCTGCAGTAACAATTCAATATCAACATTCATATCAGTATCAGTGCGCGCTTAACTGGCCTGATCTCACTTTTGCGGAATGCGTTATGGCAACTCCTAGCTCCAACCCAGGCACCCTTTATGTCGTGGCAACCCCGATTGGCAATTTGGGCGATATGGTACCGCGAGCGGTGGAAACTCTACAAACTGTAGCGCTCATCGCCGCGGAGGATACGCGCCACAGTTCTCGTTTGCTGGCGCATTTCGATATTAAAACCCCCTGCGTTGCCTACCACGATCACAGCGATGAGCAGCGCACCGCACAGCTGATTGCGCGTATGCAAGCCGGTGAATCCATTGCCTTAATTTCTGATGCGGGAACCCCGCTGGTGTCTGATCCCGGTTATCGTCTGGTGCGCAGCGCGCGTCAGGCGGGGATAACCATTGTGCCTGTGCCCGGCGCTTGCGCCATGATCGCCGCCCTGAGCGCTGCCGGTTTACCCTCGGATCGTTTCGCATTTGAAGGCTTTTTACCGGCGAAACAGGTGGCGCGCTGCACGCATTTACAGAGCCTTGTGGCCGACCCGCGCACCCTGATTTTTTACGAGGCGCCGCATCGCATTCTGGAAACCCTGCAGGATATGGTGCAGGTGTTTGGCCCCGAGCGCGAAGTGGTGATGGCACGAGAGCTGACCAAAACCTTTGAAACGATTAAAGGCGATAAGGTGGCCGAGCTTGCTGCCTGGGTTGCGGCGGACAGCAATCAGCAGCGCGGTGAAATAGTGTTATTGGTACACGGCGCGCCCAAACCCGAGGGCGATGCTATTACTCCTGAGCAAATTCACATAATGAATGTCCTGCTGGAGGAATTGCCGGTAAAACAAGCGGCGAGCCTGGGCGCCAAGCTCACCGGTTTGAAAAAGAATTTTTTGTATGACTGGGCGCTTCAGCGGGATAGTTAACGCGTTTGCGCCAGCACGACCTTCCGCAGGGCATCGATCACCATTTGGTGATCCACTTCCTGAGCCAAGCCAGACACAGTGGCCGCGCCAATCAAGCCGCTATTTTTAATGCGCAGCGGAAACGCGCCGCCATGGGCGCAGTATTGTTTGGGGTCCAGGTGGGGGATGGTTTCAAAGTCGCGGTTTTTGGCGAGGTTGTATTGGCCGGTGTAATAGGAGCTGTGACCAAAACGCATCACTGATTGGCGCTTACGGTAGATCCAGTCCTGATTGTCCTTGTTGGTGCCGGGCATAAAGTAGCTAAAAAGTACCTGCTCAAAACCATAGATCTCTATGGCTATGGGGGCCGCGTTTTGATCTGCCGCCGCTTTAATCAGGCTGCCCAGCTCCCAGGCGGTGCTGTTGTTGAAGTAGTGCAGCTGCAGTTCTGCTTCCTGATCCAGGAGTGTGCTCAAAAGATTGCTAGTCATGGTGTGCCCAGCCTTAGTTGTGATTGATAACCGTCGCCGGTTGGAATGGTTGGATTAAACCTCAGGCACGCGTTGCTGCAAAGCAAAATTGCATTTGTTTCCAGAGGCTTGGTGCAGTTTGCAAAACTTGTATGTGGTGCGATTCGCGACTAAATTGTCTGCCTGCGTTGATTTTGGTGGCTTCACCCATGCTGGCATTTTATAAAAAAGTATTACTCGCCCTGGCGGGGTTATTGTTGTTAAGCGCGCTGGCCGCCTATTGGTGTATGCAGCGCACCTTCTTACAGTTATCGCTGCTGCCAGCACAACAAAGTGCCTTACCCTGGTCGGCCGAAGCCGGAGATGACCGCTACTGGGGTGGTGATTCGTCAGTAAAAATTAACGATGCCAGCTTTAGTATCGATGCCGATATAAAAGTTTCTTCCAAGGTGGAGCACCCCTTTGCGTCGGTATCACTGGTGTTTGGCGATGCCAAGGGAAAGCCGGTGCTGGCGAATCTTGCCTCCTTCCAAACTATTTCCTTCAGTGCCAAATGCGCTCCGGCTAATGTGCTCACTTTTAGCCTGGTAACGGTTGACGAGAAAATCACCACTGCCAGCGATCCTTTGAGTTACCGTTCCCCCTCGGCTTTTTTTGCCTGTGATGAAGACTGGACTCCGGTTGTGCTGGATCTGACTCGCCTTGAAACGCCGCAGTGGTGGCTGGAGCGGTTTCATCTGAAGTTATCCATGAAGGAGTATCAGCTCAAACAAGTGCCCAAACTGTTATTTGCCAGCAGCCCCCAGAGCCCGACGGATCTTGAAGCGCGTGTGCAGTTGAATGAAATTACCCTGATGGGGCGCGACTGGCGTTACCTTTATCTGTTGGGGGTGTTATTGCTGCTTGCCTGGGGCGGTTTTGGCTTTTGGTTTTTTCGCGCTCACAGTCGCGCATTGATTGCGGATTTACAAAGCCGCCTGCAAAAAGACCGCCCTCTGGTGGCTTACCAGCAGTTATCTGTAGAGCCGCAACGGGACAAGGATACCGATGCCATTCTGCGCTTTATGGCCACTGAATACGCCAATGCCGAACTGAGCCTGGAGTTGATGGTGAGCCGGATTGGCGTCAGCCGCACCAAGATCAATGACATACTCAAGGCGGAACTGGGTTTTACCTTTACCGGCTACTTGAATAAGTTGCGCCTGACCGAGGCCGCGCGATTACTGGCCGAACAAGAAGAGGCCAACATCGCCCAAATTGCCTACTCAGTGGGGTATAACAACGTGTCTTATTTCAACAAGCTGTTTAAAGAGGAGTACGGCTGTACCCCCAAAACCTTCAAAAGCCTGTGCAATAAGTAACACTCCAGTTATCAGGCTGGTTGATTTTTAATCGTCACCTTCAAATAAAACGAAAAAAACTTCAATTTTTTGCAAGTTCTAGGCTTTTTTGGAAAAGCGTTATTGGCATTTCCCGGTTTTTTATAGGCTTTGTTGACCGCAGCGGGATATCGCGGCATTGGGCTCAGGGAGGAACAGGCCCGCACAAGATGCCTGACAATAAAAAGTCGAAATACTAATAAAAGCCGAAATGCCAATGAAGTCTGCCAATCTGTTTGTTCTCTTGTCTCTAGTGTCGTTTCTTTCCGCATGTGGAGGCGGTGGGGGTGGCTCATCGCCAGCCGCGGGTGCTTCCAGTGCCAGACTTATCCCATCTTCTATCGCGCAGTCTTCCAGTCTGTCCACTGCATCGGTTGCGCCTGTTTCGTCACTGGCGGCCAGCTCATCGCTCGGCAACAGCTCATCCAGCCCGGTATCGAGCCTTTATCCAGACTACAACACCAGCCCACTGGCCGCCGATGCAACCGGTATGGGCAGCACGGCGGTGCAAGTTGCCAGCAAGATCAAACTCGGTTTTAACTTTGGCAACACCCTGGAGGCTATTGGTGGCGAGACGGCCTGGGGCAATCCGCTGATCACCGAGGCGCAGATCCAGTGGGTTAAAGAGGCCGGTTTTGATGCGATTCGCCTGCCGGTTGCCTGGGATCAATACGCCAATCAGCAAACTGCCGCCATCAGCCTAGAGTGGCTTAATCGCGTTAAGCAGGTGGTGGGTTACGCGGTAGATAATAATTTGTACGTGATAGTAAACATCCACTGGGACGGCGGTTGGTTGGAAAACAATGTCACCACCGACAAACAGCGTGCTAACAATGCCAAACAGAAGGCCTTTTGGCAGCAGATAGCGACCCATTTGCGCGACTTTGATGAACACCTGATCTTCGCCAGCGCCAATGAACCTAATGTGGATAATGCTGCGCAGATGGCGGTGCTCGATAGTTATCACCAGACATTTGTCGATGCCGTGCGCGCGACCGGTGGCAAAAACGCCAACCGGGTACTGGTGCTGCAGGGGCCTAAAACAGATATTGAAGAAACTGACCGCCTCTGGACTGGAATGCCCAGCGACAGCGCAACCAACAAACTTATGGCAGAGGTGCACTTCTATACACCCTTCAATTTTACCCTGATGACCAAAGACGAGAGCTGGGGCAAACAGTTTTACTACTGGGGTCAAGGTTTTCATTCCGCGACTGACACAGAGCGCAATGCCAGCTGGGGTCAAGAAGCCTGGGTGGATCAAATGTTTGACCTGATGAAAACCCGCTTTGTCGATCAGGGTATTCCTGTGATTTTGGGTGAATACAGCGCCATGCGCCGCGACAACCTGACGGGTGAGGCGCTGGAGTTGCATTTGGCATCCCGCGCTTATTATTTTCGCTACGTAACTGAACGCGCCAATACCAAGGGCTTGATTCCGTTTGTGTGGGATACCGGCAGTCTATTCAGTCGCAACAACTTGGTGGTCACTGATCAACGGGTATTGGACGCCTTATTACAAGGCGCAGGTAAAACATCAAGTGCCGCTGCAAGCTCTGCGTCGGCAATGTCTCCCGCGGCAAATTCTCGTTAAACCCCTGTTCCTCTTTTAGCCGGCAACCTTTCGTGCGAGGTTGCCGGCTTTTTTTCACTTTTAAGGATTTCTTAAGTTTCGCTAGCTAAGCTAAAAACAATTTTGGCTGTGGTATTGGATTGAGCGATGAATAAAAGCAATAAACCTGAAGAATCATTCTGGGGCATGGCTGCAGGCCCCTATGTCTATTTGTTGCGCATGGCGGCTATTGCGCTTCTGCTGTTGAGTTTGAGTCGTGTCGGTTTGGCGCTCTGGCAGGCGGAGCGGGTGAGTGCCACGGGCGACTGGCTTGGCATTTTGCTGCAGGGCGTGCGCGCCGACATTATTTTAGTCTCCCTCTGGTTGACTCCTTTGGCGCTGCTATTGCCCTTGGTGGTCGCCTGGCGACAGCTCTGGCTGCGGGTTTCTTTTTATTGGGCTTGGCTGGGGCTTGCGTTGATTGTGTTTATCGAATTGGCAACGCCCGCCTTTTTGCTGCAGTTTGATTCCCGTCCCAATCGATTGTTTATCGAATACCTGCGTTACCCCAAAGAGGTGCTGTCCACGCTGTTATTTGGTTTTACCCTGCCATTTATCGGAGGGCTGAGCCTGACGGTTCTGTTAAGTGTGGTGCTTTATCGGGTGCTGCGTTTGCCAGCAGCATCTGCGCCTCAATGGTCGTTACCAAAATATCTTCTGGCTTGGCCGCTGGTATTGCTGTGCCTGTTTATGGGGGTGCGTTCTACAACAGATCATCGCCCCGCTAACCCGGCTTTTTTTGCGATTACTGGCGATGCCATGGTGAATTCGCTGGTCATTAATTCCGGTTATTCGGTGCTCTACGCGATTTATAACCTCAAGCATGAGGCCCGCTCTACCGAGATGTACGGCAAATTGTCTACGCCGGAGATGCTGACGCTCAGCCGGGATTGGCCCTGGCTAAAAAACTATGCATTCAATGACCAGAATTACCCCACAGCCCATTACCAGCAAGCGGCAAACGCGCGCGCAAAGCCGCTGAATTTGGTCATAGTGCTGCAGGAGAGCATGGGGGCAACCTTTGTGGGTGCTTTAGGTGGCGCGGGGGTAACACCGGAGTTGGACAAACTGGTCGGGCAGGGGATTTGGTTTGAGCGCCTGTACGCGACCGGAACCCGTTCGGTACGCGGTATAGAAGCGGTGATGGCAGGCTTTCCACCTACCCCGGCGCAAAGTGTGGTCAAGCTTTCAAAAAGCCAACAGGGTTTTACTACCCTGGCATCCATATTAAAAAACGCCGGCTACAGCACCCAATTTATTTATGGCGGTGAAGCGCATTTTGACAACATGGCCAGCTTTTTTACCGGCAATGGTGTGGATGAAATCATTGATGTGAATAGCATTAAAAACCCGGTGTTTATCGGCAGTTGGGGCGCGAGTGATGAGGATGTATTTAATACCGCCCATCAACAGCTAACCCAATTACATCAGAGCGGAAAACCTTTTTTCTCGCTGATTTTTACCTCCAGCAACCACGAGCCATTTGAGTTTCCCGATGGTCGTATTGAACTGCACGAGCAACCCAAAAGTGTGGTGAATAACGCAGTTAAATATGCGGATTGGGCGATGGGGCAATTTTTTGCAAATGCCAAACAAAGCGATTACTGGCAGGACACGCTCTTTTTGATTGTTGCCGACCACGATAATCGTGTTTATGGCGATAACTTGATTCCGGTAGAAAAATTCCAAATTCCCGGTTTGATATTGGGTGCTAATGTGGAACCCAAGCGAATCAGCCAACTGGCAAGCCAGATCGATTTGGCGCCTACGCTGTTATCCTTGCTTGGTGTTTCCAGTTGTCACGCTTTAATCGGGCGCGATTTTGTTGCCGACCCTGCAAGCCCCGGGCGGGCGCTGCTGCAGTTCGGCGATTATTTTGCGCTGATGGAGACGGAACAGCTCACCCTACTCAAGCCCGACGCTTCCGCCGCTATTGCGCATTACAACGAGGAGCAAAACAAGCTCTCGGTGTTGCGCCCAGCCACGCCGGAAGAGCAGCGCAGGGCGTTGGCGCAGGTGCAATTGCCGTCTTATTTGTATCGAGAGCATAAATACCGCAGCGGTGATGCATGCGCGCCCGTCTCCTCGCTTACAACTGATCAGCCACCGGCTTCGCCGGGCGGGATTTAACGGCAATAATCAACCCTGAGGCCGCGACAATACACATGCCGATCAGACTGGTGCTGTCAGGAATGGTGCCGAAGATAAACCAGCCCATTAAGCCCGCCCAAATCAGCTGCAGGTAGGTCATAGGCGCAAGTACTGAGGCGGGCGCATGGCGGTAGGCCAGGGTGAACAGGTAATGGCCCAAACCACCGGTTAGCCCCATGCTGAGCAGCAACACCAGTTCGAGGGTGCTGGGCGTTTTGTTCTCCCAATACCAAGGGAGTGCCAAGCCAAAAATGATGGAGCCGATCAGTGCGGTGTAAAACAGCAAGGCTATCGCTTTTTCGGTACTCGCCAGAAGGCGCGACAACAATTGATAAGTCGCGTTAGCGCAGGCCGCCATCAGCGCAAAAAAGACTCCCAGTGCATCCAGCCCGCCGCCCGGGCGTGCAATCAACAACACGCCAATAAACCCGGTCACAATCGCCAGCCAACCCCAGGCACCAATGCGTTCGCTAAGCAGTGAACCCGCTAATAAAGCCACCAGTGTGGGCGCCAGAAAATTGATCGCGGTAGTCTCTGCCAGTGGCATGCGCTGCAGCGCCATTCCCATACACAGCGAAGAAAGTGTCAGCGCAAGCCCGCGCAGAATGACAAGGCCGGTGCGTTGGGTTTTCACTAGCTGGGTCGAATGGCGCGGCGCCAGAATAATCAGCATTACCGAGCAGTGCACCAGATAGCGCATGGCAACCACAAAGGGCACGTTGTAGTGGCTGGTCAGGTATTTGGTGATGCTGTCCATGCAGGTAAACAAAAAAAGCGCGGCGGCGGCGAGCAAAAAGCCCTTGAGGATATTGTGGGGCAAGTGTGCTTGCTGCGGTTGGGTGCTGATCTCTGGTGTAGAGGGCGTCACCGGTGGTTGGCCGGTAGGTGAATCGCTCATTTGCTTGTAGTCCAATCGCTGCACAAAAATAAGTCTTATTAATAATAGCAGTAATGCAAATTAGTCGGCAGTGGCGGTAGCAAAATACCCTGAATAATAGTCCGCGTCCGACAATGACCCGACCATAAAAAAGGGGCGCCAGTGCGCCCCCTCGAATGCCGACCATGTTGATATCTCAGTGGCCTCAGAAACGAATTGTCCCCTGGACTGCCACACTTCTTGGGCGCTCATAGAAGGCGTAGTAACCCGAGCCAGTACCGCGTGTTACGGTGGATGCGACCGGCAGGCCATTGGCGTAGGAGACTATGGATTCATCGCCCAGGTTTTTTCCAATGACCGCCAGCTCCCAGGTATCGTCATTGCCGCTCAGTGCAATGCGGGCATTCACCTTGGTGTAGGCGTCTTGGCTAAAGCGCGGATCCAGTGATGGCGTGGTCAGGTATTCATCGCTGTAAATCAGGTCCAGAGTATTCACCAGCTTCAAGCCATTGCTGAAGTTGATGGTGTAGTCCACACCCACATTACCCTGGAGTTCGGGGGTGAACTCACGGCGCTGACCAGTCGCATCACAGACACCATCACCGGTTGGTAATACGTTGTCCGGTTGGCCAAAGTAGCATTGCGAGTTGGGGAAATCGGTGTACTCAAAGTCGATATAGGCCATGCCGCCACGCAACATCAGGTTGTCGATAATCGCCCAGCGGCCATCGATTTCTACCCCCTGTACTACCGCCTCGCCAGCATTGGTCACGTTAAAACTCAGGCTGCCATCAAACTGGCTGGTCTGCATGTCTTCAAACTCGGAGCGGAAGGCGGCGATGTTTAATTCCGCCGCGCCATCGGCTAATACCAGTTTTGTGCCCGCTTCAAAGTTTTGAACTTTCTCCTCCTCAAACTCCCAGGTTCCTTCAATGGCTGGATAGACGCCATCCAACTCATTGGGTGCAGCGTTAGCTCTCACGTCAAAACCGCCAGATTTAAAGCCGGTGGTATAACTGAGGTAGAACATATCGCTGCCCCAGAAGTCTTGCTGGAAGGTGATCGATGGCGTAAAGCCTGATTCGTCGCGATCCCCTTTTACTGAGTGGGGGTCGATTTTGAATTGACTCCAAATGATGTTGTAAGGATCAGTCGCGCTGCCTTGCGGAAGGATGGTGCCGGTATTACTCACATGATATTGGGTGCGGCTTGCCTCTTTGGTTTCTGTGGTGTGGCGGGCACCAAAGATGGCGCGAGAAGTATCGGTAAAGTTCCAGGTCAGCTGGGCAAAAATAGCTGCAAGGTCAGTATCCTGCTCAAAGCTGCGGTTGGACGAAGCGCCGCGCAGTAGGTTAGCTGCTCCCGCGCCCAAAATGGGGGTGAAGGCAGTGGCGATAAAACTATCGGTAGGAACCCTTACCGCATCATTAAAATCCATCGAACTGCTTTGGAAAAACAGGCCGCCGATGTAGCTAAAGGTGCCATCTTCCGGTGAGGTGATGCGAATCTCCTGGCTTACCTGGCGGTAATCTTCGTTGGACAAAATATTGAACCCCGAGGCACCGGTAAAATCGCAATCGCAGAGTTCATCGTAGGTGTAGGCGTTATAGCCGGTTACGGCGGTCAGGGTGTGTTCACCCAATTCGCGCTCCACGGTGAGTGTCACGTTTTCGGTGTCGTTGTAGCTGAAATCCCCGTTGGATTGGCGTTTCCAGTCGTGAGTAGTATCGAGTAAATAGGCTCCTTGGGTGAAGAATTGCAGGGCGTTAGCGTAGGGTGTTGCAACCCCTGTTGTGGGGGATGGGATTTCTACGGGCCGCAGCACTTCAATATTGCGCCCCTCGCTATCAAAGGAGCCGTCCTCCAGTTTCAGGGTGATGTCCCAGAGGTCGCTCGGCTGCCATACCAGCGTGGCACGGATTACACGGTTGTCATCGCCTGACTCGTCGCGTCCGAGGGTGGTATTTTCCATAAAGCCATCAATCTGGCTGTCGAGAATCGCAAGTCTGCCACCGACTGTGTCGCTAATAGGGCCTGAGAGAATCAAGCGCAGGTCCTGCTCGCCATGTTCCGGCTCATAGAGGTAGCTCAGCTTGGCCTCATGTTCTGTGCCGGGTTTGGCGGTAGTGATACTGATTGCACCTGCGGTGGAGTTCTTACCAAATAAAATACTCTGTGGGCCGCGCAGAATTTCTACCCGCTCCAAGTCCAAAAACGGCGCACGTGAAAGCTGCGAACGGCCAAAGTGGATGCCATCGACAAACTGGGCTGCTGACTGTTCAAACCCCGGGTTCACGCCGGAGCTGATGCCGCGAATCGCAATATTTGTACCTATGCCTGTCTGGGTCATGTTGAAGCTGGGAATGTAATCAGCCACACGCTCCACACTGGTAATGCCGGCCTCCTCGATTTTTTTACTGGACAGCGCATTCACCGAAATGGGCACATCGCGCAGGCTTTGCGGGCGTTTTTGTGCCGTAACCATGACCTCTTCCAGCGCGGGGCTATCGCTCGGGGCAGGGGTGTCCTGCGCGCTTGCGGGAATGGCTAATTGCGTTGCTATGGCCAGGGCAAGAAGGTTGTATTGATAAGCTTTCACTGGAAGTTCTCCTGCGCTTTTATTGTGAGATCCGATTCGGGGAGATGGGCTGTAATCAAGCGTAATTGATTTGTCTTAATTAATAGCCTAAAGCCGCAAAAATACCAGTTTACTGTTGCTGTTAGTGAGATTTGTAAGCCCCTCGCATGGCAGAAGTGATCCGGTTAGCAAAAAAAGTAAACTGGCCGATCAAGGAAAACGCATATCGTCATATTTATGATCTTGCGCTTGTCGCTCGGGGCGGTTAATGTGCCGCCTCGGAGTCGGCCCGACAGTCGCTCCGGTGTTAACTGATTGGCTCTCTTGAGTGTCGGTTGGTGCATCGGGGAGGAAAGTCCGGGCTCCATAGGGTAGAGCGCCAGGTAACGCCTGGGAGGTGCGAGCCTACGGAAAGTGCAACAGAGAGCAGACCGCCTAAGTGCTCGCAAGGGCAACGGTAAGGGTGAAAGGGTGCGGTAAGAGCGCACCGCGCAACTGGCAACAGGCTGCGGCATGGTAAACCCCGCTCGGAGCAAGACCAAATAGGCCCTCTATGATGCGACCCGTATCGAGGGCGGGTAGGTTGCTCGAGGCCAGTGGTGACACTGGTCCCAGATGAATGACTGTCCACGACAGAACCCGGCTTATCGGCTGACTCCGACTTAATTTCCTGCAATTTGTGATCTTTAGTTTGTGGTTTGTTGTTTTCTTCAAGGTCGATTTAGACCAAATCCTTCTATAAATCCCTGCTTTTTACCGCGAAATAATCGCAAACTTAATGTTTTACATTAGGTTTGCTTGCTATCGCTTTGTTTTATCTATTTTTATTGGTTTTTGCTGTGCTTTCTTTTTGCGCTTTCCCTTCTTGTTCGCCGATTTTTCCTGATTTTTCCCGTGAAATTGCGTGTGTTTTCACGCCAGCTCGCTTGACTTTGACTTGCTCCGATTTATAGTGAGCACCGTGGGGAAAAGTGGGTATTTGTGGTTTTTTGTGGATTTTCTTGGATATCAAACCCGTTAAGTGGTGAAAAGTGGCAACAGGCAGTTACTCCATCAGCATGGACCCTAAGGGTCGCATGGCGATACCAGCGCGCATTCGCGATTCGCTGCTGGCGGCGGGTGCCGGGAGTTTGTGGGTGACTGCTCATATGTACGAGCGCTGCCTGTTGGTTTACACCGAGGCCGAATGGGAGCCTGTGCTGCAAAAAATCCAGGCATTGCCGTCTGGCAATGAGCAAGTACGCAAGATCCAGCGCCGCTTTATGGGCCATGCGGTGAATCTTGAAATGGATGCCAATGGCCGAATCCTGGTTCCCCCCACCCTGCGCGAATTTGCGCATCTGGACAAAAAACTGATGTTGGTCTGCTTGGGTAATAAGTTCGAGCTGTGGAATGAAGACAGCTGGAATGCGCTCATGGATCAGAACATCGACGGCGAAATGTCTGCCGAATTACAAAATCTTTCTTTTTAGGTAACTCCGTGTCTGACGCTCAACACATCACCGTGCTCTTGAACGAGGCGGTAGAGGCACTGGTTACCGATACCTCCGGTTTTTATGTGGACGGCACCTTCGGCCGCGGCGGTCACAGTGGTTTGATCTTGCAGCAGCTCGCCGCCGATGGCCGGTTGTTGGGCATAGATAAAGACTTGGCCGCAATTGCCACTGCCAACCAGCGTTTTGGCGATGACTCACGTTTTGCTATCGCCCATGGTTCTTTCGCGGAATTGGCGGCGCTGGTTGAGGCGCGTGGTATGACAGGCAAGGTTGCCGGTGTGCTGCTGGATTTGGGGGTGTCATCACCGCAATTGGATGAAGCCGAGCGCGGGTTCAGTTTTATGCAGGATGGCCCTTTGGATATGCGCATGGACCAGAGTCGCGGCCAAAGCGCAGCCGACTGGGTTAATAGTGCGGATGAAGATGAAATTATCCGGGTGCTCAAAGAGTTCGGCGAGGAGCGTTTTGCCAAGCGCATGGCGCGCGCGATTATTGCCGAGCGCCAGAAGCAGCCGTTCACCCGCACCAAACACTTGGCAGAGGTTGTGAAAGAGGCCAACCCCGCATGGGAGAAAGGCAAGCACCCCGCAACCCGTGCATTTCAAGCGATTCGAATTCATGTGAATAACGAGTTGGGCGATTTGGAAACGGTGCTGGAACAGGCGCTGACCGTTCTCGCACCGGGCGGGCGCTTGGTGGTAATCAGTTTTCACTCGCTTGAGGATCGTGTTGTAAAGCGTTTTATCCGTCGCCAGGAGCAGGGCGATCCGGTGCCAAAAGGATTGCCGATTCGCGATGACCAGCTCAATAAACGCATGCGCTCACTTGGCAAGGCAATAAAGGCGAGCGATGCGGAAGTGGATGCAAATGTTCGCTCGCGCAGCGCCGTTATGCGTGTGGCAGAAAAATTGTAAAACCAGCCCAACAAGCTCGACCCATTAGTTAAAACCTAACACGCGTTAATTTATTTCCAACACTTGCCAAGGAAACCATGAACAGAAACCTGCCAACACCAAAACCACCAGCGACCAGCGTTTTGCTGATTGTGGCGGTATTGTGGGTGGCAACCTTGGTGTCGGCATTGGGTGTGGTGGCAACTACCCAGGTTGTGCGCCGCGATGTGAACACCTTGGAAACCCTGCGCCGTGAAGCTGCCCAGCTACAGGTTCAGTGGGGGCAGTACCTGTTGGAGCAGAGCACGTGGGCTGCTTATAGTCGCGTGGAAAATGCGGCGATTTCTGAATTGAATATGATGGCCCCGACACCCGAAGAAATCGTCATGATTTCAGGTGATCGCATTATTAATGCCGGTGATCAGCTGCATGCACCCGCGGCAGGTGGCCAATGAGTCGCTCATCTGCTTTTGAGCCGCGCCGCGCCCGGCCACCGGTCAAGCCGGATCACAAACCATTAAAAGTAGCGCGCTGGCGTTTTTACAGCGTTGGCTTGGTATTGGCGCTATTAGTGGTTGTGCTGGTCGTGCATGTGGCCAGCTTGCAAGTCCTACCTAATGCCGATAAAGGCTATGAATTCCTGCAGGATCAAGGCGAGTCGCGCACCCTGCGCACGGAAGTGATTCCCGCCTATCGCGGTGTGATTACCGACCGCAACGGCTCACCCCTGGCGGTAAGCACGCCCGTATCTACGCTCTGGGCCAATCCCAAGGTGTTATCCCAGGCACCACACCGCATTGCCGATTTGGCGCAAGCGCTGAATGCCAACAAGGCTGAGTTGGAGTCGCGGCTTGCGCGTTATGCCAATAAAGAATTTATGTACCTGCAGCGCCAAATGTCCCCCGAAGCCGCGCAAGCGGTGTTGTCGCTCGATATTCCCGGCGTCTACGAGCAGATTGAATATCACCGTTATTACCCGGCAGCCGATGTGGCCGCGCATTTGGTTGGCATGACTGATGTGGATGATCGCGGACAAGAAGGTATGGAGCTGGCTTACGATGCCTGGCTCACTGGTGAGAATGGCGCAAAAGAAGTGCTGAAGGATTTGCGTGGTCGCACGGTTAAAGAGTTGCGCTTGGTGCGCGCAGCGCGCTCTGGTCAAAACCTGACATTGAGTATCGATTTGCGTTTGCAGTATCTGGCCCATCGCGAATTGAAAAAAGCGGTTGAGTCCAGCAGTGCGGTTGCGGGTTCTATTGTTATCCTCGATGTGCTAACCGGTGAAGTATTGGCTATTTCCAACTGGCCCAGTTACAACCCCAACGACCGCAGTCGTGCCCGCGGCGATGGTCTGCGCAATCGCGCTATCACGGATTTGTATGAGCCAGGCTCTACAGTAAAACCCTGGGTGGTATTGGCCGCGCTCGATAGTGGTAAATTCAAACCCGAAGATATTATCGACACCAACCCCGGTTATTTCATGGTGGGCAGCAAGCCGATCAAAGATCACCGCAATTACGGTGCGATGGATCTGGCCATGGCGATTGCCAAATCCAGCAACATTGCCATGACAAAAATTTCTTTTGCGCTGGATACCAATACCGTGCGCGATATGTTTGCGCGCTTGGGCGCGGCGCAACCTGTTGGCACCGGTTTTCCGGGGGAAGGCACCGGCAATGTGCCCGTGCTTAAGCCACTGCAGCGCATTGAGCGCGCCAATATTTCTTACGGCTATGCAATGACCATGACCCCGCTGCAAGTCGTGCAGGCATATGGGGTAATCGCCTCGGGAGGTGTTAAGCGTCCGGTATCTTTACTGCGTGTAGATAACCCGCCTGTCGGCGAGCGTGTGATCGATAAAAAATATACCGATCAAGTGACTCAAATGCTTAAGCGAGTAGTAACGGCGGAAGGTACCGGCTCCAGAGCAAAAGCAATTTCCTATTCGGTTGCCGGAAAAACGGGTACTGCGTACAAAGCTGTAAACGGGCGCTACTCCACCAAACAAATTGCCTCTTTTATCGGTATGGCTCCTGCAGATAACCCGCGCATAGTGGCGATGGTGATTGTTGATGAACCGCAAGGTTCGGGCATTTATGCCAACGGTGGATGGGTTGCGGCGCCGGCGTTTTCCAAGGTGGCGGAAGATGCGCTGCGGATGTTGCAAGTACCGCCCGATAATATTTATCAACACGATGAAAAAGTTGTTGATAAATCAGCTTCAAAAACTGAACCCGCCAAAGCGGTACAGCGCGAAAAATCGCAAACCAAAGTTGTGGCGAATGAGAGGTCAGCAACATGATGACTACTCACAACACGCCCATAACCATGACCTTACAAGAGTTGTTGCCCGCCATACCACTGGAAAGCAATGCGGCGCAAATCAAGGTCAATAATTTGTGCCTGGATACCCGCCAGTTAGCGGCAGGTGCTGCTTTTATTGCGTTGGTGGGGACTAAAGTTGACGGGCGCAATTTTATCGCCAAAGCGATTGAAGCGGGCGCCAGCGCAATTTTGGTTGAGGCAGATAAAAATTGGCAGAGCATTGCCTGGTTGGGCAAAGTGCCGGTGATTGCTATCGAAAATCTTGCAGCGCAAGTCAGTGCTTTAGCGGCGATTTTTTTCGGCAATCCCAGCAAAAAAATTCCAGTGATCGGAATCACCGGAACTAATGGCAAAACCACGTGCAGTTTGCTGGCTGCACAGTTGCTTGCAAAGTTGCAACAAAAATCAGCGGTAATTGGCACCATCGGTTATGGTTTATTGGATGCACAGGCAGTTGCGCCTATATCCCAGCAGCTGGGCGCGTTACAAAACACAGGTTTAACCACGCCCGATCCTATCGCCATGCAGCGTATTTTGGCTGAGCTGGTGGAGCAGGGTGCAACCGCTATTGCGATAGAGGCTTCCTCGCATAGCCTTGAGCAAAAACGCATTGCCAGTGTAAATATTCGCACTGCCATTTTTACCAATCTCACCCAGGATCATTTGGATTATCACGGCGATTTAATACGCTACGGTAATGCCAAGGCGCAATTATTAAATGCACCGGGTCTACAGACTGCCATCCTCAATGCCGATGATGCTTGGGCAAAAAGTTTGCTCGCCAAAATGCCGGCTGGCGTGACGCCACTGACTTTTTCTACGCAGGGTGATTCGGTTGAAAATCCGGCTGATATTTACGCCAAAAATATTCAGCTAAATCCTTTTGGGGTAAGCGCCACTCTCATTACACCTTGGGGCACTGCAGATATTCATTCGCCGCTGTTGGGTGAATTTAATCTCAGTAATTTATTGGCTGTGATTGCCGCGGTTGCGGTGCAAGGTTTTCCATTGAATGCGGTGGTGGCCGAGCTGCCGGAATTGTTGCCAGCGCCGGGCCGCATGCAACAGGTGGTGGTTGATCAGCAAGCACAACAAATTCAAGTCATTGTGGATTACGCCCACACCCCCGATGCGTTGGAAAATACCCTCAGCGCAATTCATCAACATCGGCCCGGAAATATCTGGACTGTCTTTGGTTGTGGTGGCGATCGCGATAAAACCAAGCGCCCGCAAATGGGCACAATCGCCGAGCGTTTGAGCGATTACGTGATAGTGACTAACGATAATCCACGCTCGGAAGATCCCTCGGTCATTGCTGGAGAAATCCTGCGCGGTATGAATCGCCCCAGTGGTTGTCTGGTGATTGCAGACCGCGCCCAGGCAATTGATTTTGCCGTGCAGCAAGCCAAGGCGGGCGACATAGTATTAATCGCCGGTAAGGGGCATGAGGATTACCAGATCTTTGCCAACCAAACCCTGCCGTTTAGCGATACCAAACAAGCGCGTATTGCGTTGCAAAAACGCATCGCCAAATCTGAAAACGACACAGCGTCACAAGGGGCTAGCTCATGATCAAGCCTCTGAATCTCCAGTGGGTTGAAGAATTTATAGCGGCAAATCAGCCGCTGCGTGCGGTGAGTGCAAAATGCCATCAGGGCAATGCCGAGTTCACAGCGGTGAGTACTGATTCGCGTCATTTAAATGCCGGTGAATTATTTGTTGCATTGCGTGGCGAGCGTTTCGACGCGCACGATTTTATTCAGGATGCGGTTGCTAAAAATCCCTGCGCCTTGGTGGTGGAGCGGTTTTTCCCGGACATCAATTTACCGCAATTGGTAGTGAGTGATTCGCTGCTGGCGCTTGGTCAGATTGCAGCACTCAATCGCAGTTTATTTACCGGCCCGGTTATAGCCATTACCGGCAGCAGTGGCAAAACCACAGTTAAAACCCTGCTGGCCTGCATCCTCGCCGAGTGTGGCTCCACTCACGCGACCAAAGGTAATTTTAATAATCACATCGGTGTGCCCCTGACCTTATTGCAGTTGGAAGCACATCACCAATATGCCGTTATTGAAATGGGCGCGAGTGGCCCGGGTGAAATTGAATATCTCTGCTCCTTAGCCAAGCCTGACGTGACCATGATTAACAATGTCATGGCTGCGCACATCCAAGGCTTTGGCTCATTGCAAGGCGTTGCGCGCGCTAAAGGTGAAATTTACGCCGCACTTCCCGCAGCCGGTGTCGCCGTGGTGAATATGGATGATCGCTTCGTGTCTGACTGGTTGGCCGCTTTAACTAATCGTCGCGTGCTGCGTGTGTCATTTAAAGAGACCGGTGCCGATTGTTTTGCGCAGGACATTCAAACCAGTGCCAATAGTTTGGAATTTTCCATCAACCTGCATGGCCAGGTGATGCAGGTGAGCCTCAATGCGCAAGGCGAACATAATATTCGCAATGCCTTAATGGCCGCAGCTTGCGCCTCTGCAGTGGGGGCAGATTTACAAAGCATTAAACAGGGGCTGGCCAACTTTGCGCCTGTTGCTGGTCGCATGAGTCGTCATATCGGCATCAATCAAGCGGCCATTATTGATGATAGCTACAACGCTAACCCCGGCTCAGTGCGCGCAGCTATTGATGTGCTTGCACAAAAAAAGAATAGCATTTTGGTGTTGGGCGATTTGGGTGAACTGGGGCCAGAAGCGCCGCAGTTACACACAGAGCTGGGTGAATATGCGCGCGCAAAAAAATTGAGTCATTTATTTACGGTAGGCAAGCTCAGTGAAAATGCAAGCCAAGCATTTGGCGCGGGTGCGCAACATTTTGCAGACAAAGTCGCCTTGGTTGCGCATTTAAAATCCATTGCCAATAACCACACCACTATTTTAATAAAAGGTTCGCGCAGTTCAGCCATGGACACAGTTGTACGCGAGCTTTGCACTTCGGCAGGAGATCATCACTAATGCTGTACTGGCTGGCAGAATACCTACAAGAATACCTGCGTAGTTTTGCAGTATTTCAATACCTGACTGTACGCGCCATATTGGGTGTGCTTACCGCGTTAGGTATTTCGTTATTGCTTGGCCCTTGGTTCATTCGGCGGTTAACTGAATTGCGTATTGGCCAATCGGTACGCAATGATGGCCCCCAATCACACCTGAGTAAATCAGGCACACCCACCATGGGTGGCGCGCTGATTTTGTCCGCCATTTTTATCAGTACCTTGCTGTGGGCAAACTTGTCCAACCGCTATGTGTGGGTGGTGCTGATTGTCACTGCTATTTTTGGTGCAGTAGGTTGGGTGGATGACTATCGCAAAGTGGCCAAACGCGACTCGCGCGGTTTGCCTGCGCGCTGGAAATATTTTTGGCAGTCCATTGCCGGTTTTGGCGCGGCGACCTTTTTGTATTACACCGCACAAACTCCGGCTGAAACGCAGTTATTTATTCCCTTCTTTAAAAACGTCGCTATCGATTTGGGCATTTTTTACATTGTATTCACTTACTTTGTCATTGTGGGTACTAGCAATGCGGTGAACCTTACCGATGGTTTGGATGGCTTGGCAATTATGCCGAGTGTGATGGTCGCCGGCGCCTTGGCACTGATTGCTTATCTGGCCGGCCATTCCCAATTCTCCCAATATTTGCAAATTGCTTACATTGCTGGTGCCGGTGAATTGGCAATTTTTTGTTGTGCGTTAGTAGGTGCAGGTCTCGGATTTTTATGGTTCAACACATATCCCGCACAAGTTTTTATGGGCGATGTAGGCGCGCTCGCTCTGGGAGCTGCATTGGGATTAATTGCGGTGATTGTGCGTCACGAAATTGTACTTTTTATTATGGGCGGCATTTTTGTCCTGGAGACTGTATCGGTAATTCTGCAAGTCGCCTCATTCAAATTAACGGGGCGCCGCATTTTCCGCATGGCACCTATTCACCATCACTTTGAATTAAAAGGCTGGCCGGAGCCGCGTGTAATTGTGCGTTTTTGGATTATTACGTTGGTATTGGTGTTGATCGGCCTTGCGACCTTAAAGCTGCGCTAGATTTTTTAAACCCAAAGACAAATTCTGCAGACGAGAGAAAATACTGTGACTCAAATGATTGCCACCAGTAAAGTGAAAGCGGTTATCGGCACCGGTATTACCGGCTTGTCGGTTGCACGCTTTTTGGCGGCACAACAACAGGCATTTGTGTTGCTGGATACACGTGCTGCACCGCCTAATCTTGAGCAAGTTAAAAAAGAATTTCCTGGTGTCACTGTCGAATGCGGTGAGTTAAACCCACAGACCTTGCTCGCCTGCGATGAAATAATTGTAAGCCCCGGTGTTGCCGTTGCTACACCTGCCATTGCCCAGGCACAAGCTGCCGGCATTTCCGTAGTGGGCGATATCGAATTATTTTCGCGTTATGCCAGAGCGCCGATTGTGGCAATTACCGGTTCCAACGCTAAAAGTACAGTGACTAGCTTGGTGGGCGAAATGGCAAAAACTGCTGGCATTCGCGTGGCTGTTGGCGGCAATTTGGGAACGCCGGCACTGGAATTGCTAGATGACCAGGTTGAACTTTATGTAATGGAACTTTCCAGTTTTCAATTGGAAACGGTGACTAAGCTCAACGCCAAGGTGGCGACTATTTTAAATATCAGCGCGGATCATCTTGATCGTTACGACAACATGCGCGCTTATATTCTGGCCAAGCTGCGGGTTTATTTTGGTGCTGAAAATATTGTGGTCAATCGCAATGACGTATTGACTCAACCGCCGTTAGCGGCCGGTGTTAAGCCTGTTTATTTTGGCGGCCGTGCTGATTTTGGCAGCTTTGGTTTATTGTCGCGTGACGGTGTTGAGTTTCTCGCCAAGAATCTCACACCCTTGATGCCGGCAGCCGAATTAAAAATTCGCGGTCGCCACAATATCGATAATGCTCTGGCTGCTCTGGCCTTGGGTGATGCAGCAGGCATTCCGCTGGATGCGATGGTGGCAACCTTAAAAAACTTTTCCGGGTTGCGTCATCGCTGTGAATTTGTTGCTGAGAAAAATGCTGTGGAGTTTTACAACGATTCCAAAGGCACCAATATAGGCGCAACCCTTGCCGCCATTTCCGGCTTGGCGCGCAATCCGCAACAGTTAATCGTGATTCTGGGTGGCGAAGGCAAGGGGCAAGATTTTGCCGAGTTAACGTCTGCGCTCGCCGCCGCAAATTGTCGTGCGGTATTAATCGGGCGCGATGCACCGCTTATCGAACAGGCAATCGCGAGCACTGTTGCTGTATCTCTCGCCGGCTCAATGCAGGATGCCGTCAATAAAGCGTTCGCGCTCGCCCATCCAGGTGATGCAATTCTTTTGTCGCCTGCCTGTGCCAGTTTTGACATGTTCAAAAACTATGAAGATCGCGGCGAAAAGTTCTGCCTCGCGGTGCGGGAGTTATGTCAATCATGATGACTTCCGCCACCCTGGTTAGATCAGTGCCACTGAGTCAGCGTATCGATTGGCCACTCTTGTGTTTGTGGTTGGCGCTGATGTCTGTGGGGCTTGTCATGGTGGCATCGGCCTCTGTTTCTTTTGCTGCATTAACTTATAACGATGCCTGGTTTTTTGCCAAACGCCATGCGGTTTATATGTTGATGGGGATGTGTTTGGCGGCATTTGTTGTCTGTGTACCAATGAGTGTTTGGCAAAAATATGCAGGGCATTTTTTGTTGCTGACTATTTTCCTGTTAGTTATTGTTCTTATCCCGGGGATTGGAAAGAAGGTTAACGGGAGTCAGCGCTGGTTCAGTCTTGGTGTTATATCTATTCAGGTTTCAGAAATTGCCAAATTTTGTGCGGTAGTTTTTTTTGCCAGCTTTTTTGCGCGCCGCTATCAGGAGTTACATTTTGGGTGGCAGGGTTTTTTAAAACCTTTGATGGTTGTTGGTGTGTTTGTTGGTTTGTTACTGCTTGAACCCGACTTTGGTAGCTCGGTGGTATTAAGTGCAACCGTATTTGCCATGATGTTTATCGCCGGCGTAAGAATGCTGCACTTTTTATTGCTTATTGTGATTGGTGTTGGCGGGCTTGCTGCGGTTGCCGTTTTGTCTCCCTATCGCATGCAGCGTTTAATTACTTTTCTTGACCCCTGGGCCGATCAATTTAATACCGGTTATCAGTTAACTCAATCGCTTATTGGGTTTGGGCGTGGTGAATGGTTTGGGTTGGGCTTGGGTAATAGTTTGCAGAAACTATTCTTTTTGCCTGAGGCGCACACTGATTTTATTTTTGCCATTATCGCCGAAGAATTTGGTTTGGTAGGTGCAGTAGCACTGCTGGGTTTGTTTGCTGCATTGATACTGCGCATTTTTAATGTGGCCAAACAAAATCTTGCCGCCGGAAAAATGTTTGCTGCCTTGGCGACTTTTGGTATAGCGATTTTGTTTTCGTTCCAAGTATTTATCAATATGGGCGTTTCTTCCGGGTTATTGCCGACCAAAGGTTTGACGCTGCCATTTATCAGTTATGGCGGAAGTAGTTTGTTAATGTGCTGTGTACTGATGGCTTTTGTGATGCGTGTGCAATGGGAGCTGGCGGGTTATGTGCCCGAAGTGCCCGAGCCGGCTAAGGTGCCGCGCACTCGTTTGATGGAGGCCAGTGTATGACACACAAACCGTTACAAGTGTTGGTAATGGCCGGCGGAACCGGAGGCCATGTTTTCCCCGCACTCGCGGTAGCCGAGGAGTTGCGTGCACGCGGTGCGAGCATTCATTGGTTGGGCACTGCGCGCGGAATTGAAACTCGCCTGGTGCCTGAAGCAAATATTCCTCTGCATTTTATTAGTGTGGAAGGCGTGCGCGGTCGCGGTGTAATAGGCTTGCTTAAAGCACCTTTTTTAATTGCTTATGCACTCATTCAATCCTTGCAAATTATTCGCCGCTTGCAGCCCGATGTGGTTATTGGTTTTGGTGGTTTTGCTTCTGGCCCTGGTGGTGCAGCAGCAGTAATCGCAGGTGTTCCATTAATTATTCACGAACAAAATGCAGTGGCGGGAACAACGAATCGAATTCTCGCAAAAATTGCACGCCGTGTGCTGGCTGCATTTCCCCATGCGTTTGTTGGTCGCAGTGAGTTACAAACACAAGTAGTTGGCAACCCTGTGCGTCAACAAATCCAGAATTTGGAAGTGCCATCAGTTCGCTACCAAAGGCGAATTGAACAGCAGGCACCGCTGCGTTTGTTGGTTGTGGGCGGAAGCTTGGGAGCTAAAGCCATTAACGAATTGGTACCCAAAGCACTGGCTGATTTACCCGCAAATCTGCGCCCTGAAGTTCGTCATCAAACCGGGAAAAATCACGCCGAAGCAACCATAGCACTCTATATGCAACATCAGGTTAACGCCAAAGTCGATGCGTTTATCGATGACATGGCTGCGGTTTATGCCTGGGCCGATGTAGTGATTTGCCGCGCTGGTGCACTTACTGTTTCGGAATTGATGATGGCAGGTGTTGCGTCGATTTTAATTCCCTTGCCTTCGGCGATTGATGATCACCAGACATTTAATGCAAAAAATTTAACCGATGCCGGTGCCGGTATTGCTTTGGTACAAAAAGATTTAACCGCAGCAAAATTAGCTGCATTACTGTTAACCGAATTAGCTGATCGCCAACATTTGAAATCTATGGCGGAGAAAGCGCGGCAGTTGGCCAAGCCAAATTCTGCGCGCGAAGTAGCTGATATTTGTGAGGAGGTAGCCCGTGGATAATTCTGCGCAGAAGTCCATAGGTCAGTTTTGTGTGCCGGAAATGCGGCGTATTCGCCGTATTCATTTCATTGGCATTGGTGGTGCGGGCATGAGCGGGATTGCCGAGGTATTGCTCAATCAGGGTTATGAAATATCGGGTTCTGATATAAAAGCATCAAATGTTACCGAGCGATTAAAAAGTAAGGGCGCTGTTATTTATATTGGCCATGCGGCAGAAAACGTGCAGGGCGCCGATGTAGTGGTAAATTCCAGCGCGGTTAATAGCCAAAATCCAGAGATTCAAGGGGCGCGTGAGTTGCGTATCCCCATCGTTCGTCGCGCAGAAATGCTCGCTGAGTTAATGCGTTATCGCCACGGTATCGCGGTGGCTGGTACTCACGGAAAAACGACAACAACCAGTTTGCTGGCGTCTGTGCTGGCGGCGGCAAAACTGGACCCTACATTTATTATTGGTGGTTTGGTAAATAGCACTGGCACTAATGCACAGCTGGGTGCCAGTCGCTATTTGGTTGCAGAAGCTGATGAAAGTGATGCGTCCTTTTTACATTTGCAACCCATGGTATCGATTGTTACCAATATCGATGCAGACCACATGGAGACTTACGGTGGCGATTTTTCCAAACTGAAAAAAACGTTCATCGAGTTTCTGCATAACTTACCCTTTTATGGTTTGGCTGTGCTCTGTGCTGATGATCCGGTTATTCGCGAAATTATCCCCGAAGTAGCCCGCCCGATTCTCACTTACGGTTTTGACGAGCACTGTGATTTCCGCGCGATTAACATTCGCCAGAATAAAATGCATTCTGAATTTGATGTGATTCGTCCCGGGCATGAAAAACCATTACATATCCGCATCAATATTCCGGGCATCCACAATGTGCTCAATGCAACTGCAGTGATTGCTGTTGCTACCGACGAAGGAATTAATGACGAAGCAATTCAACAAGGCTTGGAAAATTTTCAGGGTGTAGGCCGTCGCTTCCAGGTTTACGGCAATTTTCCAGTGGGCGATGGCGATGCCATGTTGGTGGACGATTATGGGCATCACCCGCGTGAAGTTGCTGCAGTGATTAAAGCAGTGCGCGACGGTTGGCCTGATCGACGTCTGGTGATGATATATCAGCCGCATCGCTACACCCGAACCCGTGACCTGTATGAGGATTTTGTAGAGGTTCTCTCCACGGTAGATGCACTGATCTTGTTAGAAGTTTATAGCGCTGGTGAAGATGCTATTCCCGGTGCGGACAGTCGTCATCTGTGTCGCAGTGTGCGTGCACGTGGCGTTATTGAGCCAATTTTTGTTGAAACGGTCGATGGTGTGCCCGCGATAGTGAAAGATCTGGTGCGTGCCGGCGACATAGTAATTACTCAAGGCGCCGGTAATGTCGGTGTCCTTTCCCCTGAATTAGCAAAACGACAATTGCGGTAGAGGTTTTAAAGTCATGCAAGCAGTCAAGCTGCCTATTGATGAGGCGCTAAAAAAACAAATTGGCCGTGTGGGTGTTTTATATGGCGGCCTCTCCGCTGAGCGGGAAATATCGCTGCAAAGTGGCGCTGCGGTTTTAGCGGCACTGACTGATGCGGGTATTGAACATGTGGCGATAGATGTTGGGCATAACGTTATTGCGGATATTCAGTCGGCGAATATTGATCGTGCATTTTTAATTCTGCACGGCCCGGGTGGTGAAGATGGCCGTATTCAGGCGCTGCTTGAGTTTTTAAATATTCCTTACACTGGTAGCGATGTTCAATCTTCTGCTCTGGCCATGGATAAATTGCGCACCAAACAACTGTGGCGTGGGGTTGATATTAATGGCAAACAAGGTTTGCCAACACCTGAATTTGCAGTCTTGGATAAGCATTCAAATTTTGCTGAAGTACTCGCCCATTTGGGCGGTGAAGTCATGGTTAAGCCGGCCAATGAAGGTTCCAGTATTGGAATGTCGCGCGTGAACTCTGCAGAAGAACTGGAAATTGCATTTAACAAAGCAGCTCAATACCAAGGGCGTGTATTGGTAGAGCGTTTGATTGTGGGGGGCGAATATACCGTTGCTATTTTGGATGGTGAGGCGCTGCCTCCTATCAAACTGGAAACTGATCATAGCTTTTATGATTTCAATGCAAAATATATCGCGGAGGACACGCGTTATTTATGTCCTTGTGGATTGCCACCAGAAAAAGAACAGGAGCTGAAAACGCTCGCACTGAATGCATTTAACGCTGTTGGTTGCCGCGGCTGGGGGCGAGTCGATGTGATGGCTGATCAACAGCAAAATTTTTATTTGTTGGAGGTTAATACCGCACCGGGCATGACAAGTCACAGTTTGGTGCCAATGGCAGCTAAAGCAGTTGGTTTGTCGTTTGCAGAGTTGGTGGTAACCATTTTGGGTGCAAGCGTAAAGGCGAAAGCTTAATTATATGCGCGATTTCAAGGGTGTTCGGGAGCGTATAGAGCCGCGTTTTGGTAATGCGCAGCCAGAGGGGGAAAGTGTGCCGCTTCGTTCCCGTCGTTCGACAGTTGAGCGAGTGGATGCCCCGGGTGCTGTGGAAGTTGCTGCGCCTAAGTCGCGAGTTATTCGTGATGTGTTATTGGAATCGTCTGAAGCGGCGGGGGTACAGAATGATTTTGCGCCTCGCTCTGCTCGCGTGTCGCGACGCGAGCAAGGTTATGCAAAAGCATCGCCGCAGACGCGCGAAAGTGCTCGTCGGCCAACGGCAGCAAAACGGTCTTGGCGATGGAATTTTTCCTGGCTCAATCGGCGTTTTGCCTCTGTGGTTTTTGTAATGCTTCTGGCGGGCGGGCTTTATTGGATAAGTGAGCCACTGGCAAAGGTATTTGAGCGCCCAATCAAAAGCGTTGTTGTGGAAGGTGAATTCAATCTCATCACCAAAGCCCGGGCAACAGAATTGATTGGCAACGAAATTGATGGCGATTTTTTGCAGCTCAACTTAATGCGTTTAAAAGAGGCTTTGTTGGTTGACCCCTGGGTGGAAAAGGTTACGTTGAATCGTCGCTGGCCCGACACCTTGGTGGTAAAAATTACCGAGCAAAAACCGATTGCCCGCTGGGGAGATGGTTTTCTAAATCAGCGGGGAGAGATCGTCCGCGTTGAAGATGCAACCAAACTTTCCGGTCTTCCTTGGTTGCAGGGAAATGAAGCAGATGCGATTGAAATTTTGCAGCAATATCAGGATTTATCCCAAATTTTGCGGTCGCGTGGCTTGGAAGTTTTAGCGTTAAAGTGTGATAACAAAAAATCATGGCGATTAACGATAAAAAATCACGTAGAAATCGCGCTTGGACGCGATCAAGTGATGGAAAAAATACGTAGATTTGTTACTGTATACGACACAAAATTAAATACTGTATGGGCTGATGTAAAAGCGATTGATCTACGGTATAGCAATGGGGTCGCAGTGCGTTGGGTTGCTGATTCAGAGATGGCAAAAAAATATATAAAAAGCCAAGCTCAAGATGGTGTTGCTGTTCCGGCAACAAAAGTTTTACCCCAAGTTAATTGATAATGAATATCGCCAGTTGTATTGAAATTGGCTTACTACTGGCAAATGAGGTTGGTTGAATGGCACATGTTAGCGACAACAAAATGATCGTAGGCTTGGATATTGGTACATCCAAGGTTGTAGCTATTGTTGGTGCTATTACTCCTGAAGGCCAGTTGGAAATTGTTGGTATCGGCTCGCATCGTTCAACCGGGCTGAAAAAAGGTGTGGTAGTTAATATTGAATCCACGGTGTTATCGATTCAGCGCGCGATTGAAGAAGCGGAGCTGATGGCCGGCTGTCAGATTCATTCGGTTTATGCCGGTATTGCTGGCAGCCATATCCGTAGCCTGAACTCACATGGAATTGTGGCGATTCGCGACCGTGAAGTTTTTTCCCAGGATCTGGAGCGCGTTATCGATGCGGCGCAAGCTGTCGCCATACCTGCGGATCAAAAAATCCTGCACATTCTGCCGCAAGAGTTTCTTATCGATGATCAGGATGGCGTAAAAGAACCCTTGGGCATGTCTGGCGTTCGCCTGGAGGCTAAGGTTCACTTGGTTACCTGTGCGGTAAATGCTGCGCAAAATATTGAAAAATGTATTCGTCGCTGTGGTTTGGAAGTCGAAGACATCATTCTGGAGCAATTAGCATCTAGTTATTCGGTGTTGACTGACGATGAAAAAGAGTTGGGTGTTTGTGTCGTTGATATTGGTGGTGGCACTACAGATATAGCGATTTTTAAAGAGGGAGCTATTCGTCACACCGGTGTCATTCCCATCGCGGGGGATCAGGTAACAAACGATATTGCTATGGCATTGCGTACCCCTACGCCCAATGCTGAAGAGATCAAAATTAAGTACGCCTGTGCCTTGGCAAAACTCACCAGCCCGGATGAGACCATTAAAGTGCCAAGCGTTGGTGATCGTCAGCCCAGGGATTTATCCCGCCAAGCATTGGCTGAAGTGGTTGAGCCGCGCTATGACGAATTGTTTACCCTCGTTCAAGCTGAGCTGCGCCGCAGTGGTTATGAAGATTTATTAGCTGCCGGCATTGTTCTTACCGGTGGCACTTCAAAAATGGAAGGTGTTATCGAGTTGGCTGAGGAAATTTTCCACATGCCAGTACGCTTGGGAGCGCCGCAGAATATTCGGGGTTTGTCCGACATAGTTAATAACCCTATTTATTCTACGGGTGTTGGCTTGCTGATTTACGCCATGAAACAACAGCACAGCCAGGGGCGTTCGTCGCCTGCCGCTAAAGAATCACAAGGTTCGCTGTTTAGTAAAATTAAAAAGATTTTCCAAAGTAATTTTTAATCGTTACGCATAAACCAAATTATTTTTTCACAGATTGAGTCAAGGGAAACAAAGGGGTGTGGCCATGTTTGAATTAGTAGATAACCTGCATCAAAACGCAGTAATTAAAGTCATCGGCGTTGGTGGCGGTGGCGGAAATGCTGTTAAACATATGATCGCCAGCAAGATCGAAGGCGTTGAATTTATTTGTGCTAATACCGACTCGCAAGCATTGAAAGACATTGATGCTCGCACCGTATTGCAGCTGGGTAATTCCATGACTAAAGGTCTGGGAGCTGGCGCCAATCCGGAAATTGGTCGTCAGGCAGCAATGGAAGATCGCGAGCGTATCGCTGAGGTATTGCGCGGTGCCGATATGGTATTTATCGCGGCGGGAATGGGCGGTGGTACTGGCACAGGCGCTGCGCCGGTTGTTGCTGAAGTGGCGCGCGATTTAGGTATCTTAACCGTTGCGGTAGTTACCAAGCCTTTCCCTTTCGAAGGCCGCAAGCGCATGGTCATTGCCGATGCAGGTATTAAGGAGTTGGGTGAGCGTGTTGATTCTCTGATTACCATTCCCAATGAAAAGCTTTTATCAGTACTGGGCAAGTCCACCAGTTTGCTTGATGCTTTTAAGGCGGCAAACAATGTATTGCTTGGTGCAGTGCAGGGGATTGCTGATCTTATTATTCGCCCGGGTATGATCAACGTTGACTTCGCAGATGTGCGTACCGTTATGTCCGAAATGGGTATGGCAATGATGGGTACTGGTCGCGCAACGGGTGAAAACCGTGCTCGCGAAGCAGCTGAAGCCGCAATTCGCAGTCCCTTGTTGGAAGATGTAAATCTACAAGGCGCACGTGGTATTTTGGTAAACATTACTGCGGGCATCGACCTTTCTTTGGGGGAGTACTCCGAAGTTGGCAGCATTATCGAAGAATTTGCATCTGGTGATGCAACAGTAGTGGTAGGTACCGTTATTGATCCGGAACTCACTAACGAACTGCGCGTCACTGTGGTGGCAACTGGTTTGGGGGTTGCTGCTCCAGCTCAGGCTAAAGAAATTAAGCCGGCACCAACCAAGGTCGTCGACAATACTCGTCGTGCAGCACCACCTGCGGATTATGCAGCGCTGGATCGTCCTGCGCACCTGCGTGCCAATGCGCATTCTGCTGGTGCGGCGGCACTGGCTGCACCGCTGGGTGATAAAGAGCTTGAGTACCTTGATATTCCGGCTTTTTTGCGTCGTCAGGCAGATTAATTAAACTCTGGCTATAGCGGGGATTGTCAGCTTTAACTGGTTGATATTCCCTCGGGTTGGTAGCATATCTGGCATTGGTGGGGGGTAAGTTAACCCCAATCGTTCAATCACCGTATGAATTATGCCGACCCGGTAGAGGTAGACCGATGATCAAACAGCGGACACTTAAGAACTCTGTGCGAACAACAGGGGTGGGTTTGCATACAGGGGATAAAATCCACCTGACACTCAAGCCTGCTCCAGTTGACCACGGAATTGTGTTTCGTAGGGTGGACTTGAATCCCCCGGTAGAAATTAAGGCAAGTGCTCACAACGTGGGCGAAACAACCTTATCCACCTGTCTGATTAAAGATGGCGTCAGGGTGTCAACCGTAGAGCACCTGATGTCAGCGATGGCGGGTATGGGTATTGATAATGCAGTTGTAGAATTAACGGGGCCAGAAATCCCTATCATGGATGGCAGCGCCGGTCCCTTTGTGTTCCTGATTCAATCTGCCGGCGTACAGGAACAGAATGGCCCTAAAAAATTCGTGCGTATCAAAAAAGAGGTTACATTGAAGGACGGCGATAAATTCGCTACTTTCGTTCCTTTTGATGGTTTTAAAGTCTCTTTTTCCATAGAGTTTGATCACCCAGTATTTAAAGATCGCAGGCCGCAAACGGAGCTGGATTTTTCCAGCTCAAGCTTTGTAAAAGATATCAGTCGGGCCCGTACTTTTGGCTTCATGCATGAGATCGAATATTTACGCTCCAAAGGCTTGGCTCGTGGCGGAAGCATGGATAACGCTATTGTTGTTGATCAGTACCGCATATTAAATGAAGAGGGTTTGCGGTTTGAGGATGAGTTTGTAAAACATAAAGTCCTTGATGCAATTGGCGATCTTTATATGCTGGGCAACAGCCTGATCTGTGAGTACAAGGCGCATAAATCAGGGCACTCGCTTAATAATCGTGCTCTGCGATTGTTGCTTGACCATCCTGATGCTTGGGAGATTGTGACTTTTGATCAACAGCAGGGTGTACCAATCCGGTTTATTGAGCCAGTGTTAGCGGCCTGATCGCAAACCCAAAAGGGCGTGTTCAAAATGTGAACATGCCCTGATTTTATGCTTGTTAAAGACTTCCCTTCTGTGCCATATTTCCTGCTCGCGCTGTTTCAAGCGCGCTGCAAGGAATCTTCGCGCCTCTTAATTTCCTCTGAAAATGGCGCAACTCTTTGATCTGAAAGCGAATTTTGCTGTGCAGATTCGTGTGCAGGAAGCTCTGGGCGGATAGCTCCCGCCAAAGCTGTTTCTTAGTTCAATATGAATCCAAGGTGATTTGGCAGATATATTTCTCTGCAAGAAATTATTTTTTTAATAAAAATTCGATTAGTAAATGAAGATTATCATCGTCAATAAAAATCATGCGCAAGCACGCAGTTTCACCCTTGGTGGGTGGACTCGCGCGTTTTTGTCTGTGTGTTTATTGGGGATTCCCACGTTTGTTGGCGCTTGGGGCTATAGCTGGCTGGTATCAGGAGACAAAGACGGCTTCTTTTCATCAGACACAAAAGCCTGGACTGATATTCTTTCTGCTCACGAAACTGAAATAGAGCAGGAGCGTGCCGCCTCAGAAGCGCAAATTGCGGCACTAACTAGCAAAATGGCTGAACTTCAGGCGCGACTGATGCGACTGGATGCCTTGGGGGAGCGACTCACCTCTGCTGCCAATCTTGAGCAAGGCGAATTCGACTTTGGCCAGATTCCTGCGGTGGGCGGACCATCCAAGGTAACACCTAATCAGCTTTATCAAACCCCCGACTTTTTTGCTGCAATAGATCAGCTATCTGGTCAGATTGATAGCCGAGAGCAACAGCTCAACACTATCGAATCATTGTTAGCTAATCGCAGTTTGTTGGAAGAGACTTTAGTGTCTGGCGCGCCGGTTGCGAATGCTTGGATGACGTCACGATTCGGTTACCGAAAGGATCCCTTTACGGGTAAAACAGAGTTCCATTCAGGGTTGGATTTTGCCGCCCCCACGGGTAGTAAAGTTAGTAGCGTTGCCGCTGGAATTGTAAATTGGGCCGGCCGCCATCCCGAATATGGCAACATGGTGGAAGTTAAGCATAGCGATGGTCTTGTCACGCGCTATGCCCACAATAAATCAAACCTCGTAAAGGCTGGCGATGTCGTCAAAAAAGGGCAGATAATTGCTCTTTCTGGCTCAACCGGCCGCTCGACCGCACCACATGTTCATTTTGAAGTGTATAAAAATGGACGCGTAGTAGATCCAGCATCTTACATCCGCCATACCACTCGTTAGTTTTTTCCTACCCTGCTGACAGCACATTCCCTGCTTGCTTTAGTCGGCGCCTTCCTATTTACTTGCCAGCATTTTTTCCGTATTGGCCGGGATAATCTGTCCACTTTCAATGCTGCGCAAATTGTATTCAAGTTGTTAGTTTTTTACGGTATCCATCATGATCGGTAAGTTAATAAAAGCAGTTTTTGGTTCAAAAAATGAGCGCGAGTTGAAGCGCATGAGCAAAGTAGTGCAGCGCATTAATGCACTTGAGCCTGAGATACAAAAGCTCAGTGATGAGCAATTAAAAGCCAAAACAACAGAATTCCGCGACCGCTACAGTAAGGGCGAATCTTTGGATCAGTTGCTGCCAGAAGCATTTGCTGTAGTACGTGAAGCAAGTAGCCGTGTATTGGGGATGCGTCATTTCGATGTGCAAATGATTGGTGGTATGACGCTGCACGAAGGTCGAATTGCAGAGATGCGTACCGGTGAAGGTAAAACCCTGGTGTCTACGTTACCAAGCTACCTTCATGCTCTTGCAGGAAAGGGTGTGCATATTGTTACAGTCAATGATTATCTGGCCAGTCGTGATGCTAACTGGATGATGCCTTTATATGAATTTTTGGGTATGACTGTTGGTGTCATTCAGTCTATGCAGCCAGCGGTAGTAAAGCGTGCGGCATACGCTGCCGATGTTACTTATGGGACTAACAATGAATATGGGTTCGATTATCTTCGCGACAATATGGCGTTGAGCAAACGCGATAAAGTACAGCGTCCATTAAATTTTGCGGTTATCGATGAAGTTGACTCGATCCTTATCGATGAGGCCCGTACTCCACTGATCATTTCAGGTGCTGCCGAAAATAGTTCTGAGCTCTATAAGCGCATGAATCAGTTGGTGCTCAAATTAAAGCGCCAAGTTGATAATGGCGAAGATGGCGATCGTCGCGTTATTTCCGAGCCTGGCGATTTTACGGTTGATGAAAAATCCCGCCAGGTAGAGCTGACTGAAGATGGTCATCAGCACGTAGAAGATTTGCTTATTAGAGCGGGTTTATTGCAACCCGATCAAAATCTCTATGCAGCTAACAACTTGGCGCTCTTACACCATGTTAATTCCGCGCTGCGCGCTCATGCACTTTTCCATTTGGATGTTGAATATATAGTGCAGGAAGGTCAGGTTGTTTTAATTGACGAACATACCGGCCGCACTATGCCTGGGCGTCGTTTGTCTGAAGGTTTGCATCAAGCAATTGAAGCAAAAGAGGGCGTTGCGATTCAAAGTGAAAGCCAAACATTGGCTTCCACGACTTTTCAAAACTATTTCCGTCTATATCCAACGCTTTCCGGTATGACAGGTACTGCGGATACGGAAGCCTATGAATTTCGTGAAATCTACGGATTGGATGTTGTAGTAATCCCAACTAATAGGACGATTCAGCGTTTGGATATGAACGACAAAGTTTATTTGTCGCTGGAAGAAAAATATCAGGCCATCGTTGAGGACATTAAAGCATTCCAATCCAAAAATGCACCTATTTTGGTAGGGACTGCATCGATTGAAACCTCGGAAGAAATGTCGCGGCGTTTGACTAAAGCAGGCATTAAGCATCAGGTACTCAATGCTAAATTCCACGCCCAAGAAGCGGAAATCATTGCTCAAGCCGGGCGCCCTGGCGCAGTAACTATTGCAACCAATATGGCTGGTCGTGGTACCGATATCGTTCTGGGTGGGCGCTGGGAGTCTGATGTTGCCAAGTTGGAGAATCCGACACCGGAACAAATCGAGGCTATTAAAGCCGATTGGAAGCAGCGTCATGAAACCGTATTGGCAGCCGGTGGTTTACATATTATCGGCACCGAGCGTCACGAATCGCGCCGTATCGATAATCAGCTTCGCGGACGCGCAGGACGTCAAGGAGATCCGGGTTTAACTCGTTTCTATTTATCCCTTGAAGATAACCTGATGCGCATTTTTGCTTCAGAGCGTGTGCGCAATTTCATGCAAGCGTTGGGCATGGAAAAAGGAGAGGCGATTGAGCATCGTATGGTGAACAACGCAATTGAAAAGGCACAGCGCAAAGTGGAAGGGCGCAACTTTGATATCCGTAAACAATTGCTCGAATTTGATGACGTTGCCAACGATCAGCGTCAGATTATTTATCATCAGCGCAACGAACTGTTGGATGCTGACTCTATTCGCGACACCATTACTGCTATTCGTGGCGAGGTAGTTGAGGATCTGGTTAATGGGTTTATCCCGCCACAATCCATTGAGGATCAGTGGGATATTGCTGGTCTTGAAAAACAAATCGAAATGGATTTTGGTTTACATTTGCCCATCTCTAAATGGCTAGAAGAAGATAATCGTCTACACGAAGAAACCTTGCGTAAGAAAATTCTTGATGAGGTGCAAGGTGCCTATGACGCCAAGTGCGAGCGAGTTGGCGACATCATGTTGGAAATTGAAAAACAGGTGATGCTGCAGGTGTTGGACAATGCGTGGAAAGATCACCTTGCCACTATGGATCATCTTCGTCAGGGTATTAATTTGCGTTCTTACGCTCAGAAAAACCCCAAGCAGGAATATAAGCGTGAGTCCTTTGAATTATTTCAAAGTTTGTTGATGACTGTTAAGCGTGAAACCATTTACTTGATGGCACGTGTAGAACCAATTTCGCGCGAGCAAATGGAGGAAATGGAAAATCAGCGCCGCGAAGAGTTGGCGCGACAAAAAATGCAGCTTCGTCACGATGAACTTTCCGGCTTGGGTGAGCCTAGCGAGCCACAGGCACCACGCACTCCTGCAACTGTTGTTAGAGAGGGGCGAAAAGTTGGTCGCAATGATCCTTGCCCCTGTGGTTCAGGGAAAAAATTTAAAAGCTGCCATGGTGCGCTTGAATAAAGTTATCGAATTAATGCGGTTTTAGGCATTTTTGCCTGAATTGAAAACAAACAATTTTTAGCGAGCGAATGCTATGGCTGTTGGCGATTATCCATTTCCTCATATGCACCCTGTACAAGGGGTTAAATTGACCGCTGTTAGTGCGGGTATAAAAAAAGTAGGGCGTCGTGATGTTGTTCTATTTGAGCTGGCGGAGGGTAGTAGTGTCGCAGGTGTGTTTACTCGTAATGCATTCTGTGCAGCTCCGGTAACTGTTTGTAAGGCGCATTTAGCTCAAGCGCCTATCCGCTATTTGGTAATCAATTCGGGTAACGCGAATGCCTGCACTGGAGAGCAGGGTTTATTGGATGCTAAAGCCACCTGTGCTGCAATTGCAGAGCTTGCTGGTGTCAAACCAGAACAGGTATTGCCATTCTCCACGGGAGTCATTGGTGAGCCTTTGCCTGTGCAGAAAATTACAGCGGTTATTCCTGAGGCATTGTCCAAAGTTGACATCAACGGCTGGGAAGACGCCGGCGCGGGGATTATGACTACCGATACTCGCCCAAAAGGATTCAGCCAACAATTTGAGCATCAGGGAAAAACCATCACCGTTAACGGAATTTCCAAAGGGGCGGGCATGATCAAGCCCAATATGGCGACCATGTTGGGTTACATCGCCACCGATGCAAAAATTGCCCAGCCTTTACTGCAATTACTTGCGCGTGAGGCGGCGGACAAATCTTTTAATCGCATCACCATTGATGGCGATACATCAACTAATGACTCCTGCATTTTGATCGCAACGGGCCAAATAGATTTGCCTGAGGTTAACGAGGCTGAGGGTGAGCTTTATGAAAAATTGCGCTCGGTAATTTTTGCAGCACATGTTCATCTAGCAAAAAGTATTGTGAGTGATGGCGAGGGCGCAACCAAATTTGTAACTGTAGCGGTCAGTGGCGGGGCTAATCGAGATGAGTGTCTGGATGTGGCTTATGCGGTCGCTCACTCGCCGCTCATCAAAACGGCTTTGTTTGCATCCGATCCCAATTGGGGGCGGATTGTAGCTGCCATAGGTTATGCAGGTATTCCCGATTTGGATGCAACCAAAGTGCGTGTGCACTTGAATGATACTCTTATCGTAGAGCATGGCGGTCGGGCGAAAAGTTATACCGAAGCCCAGGGCCAGGCAGTGATGAATCAAGCGGAAATCGCTATTAACATTAATCTTGGTCGCGGTGAATATGCGGAAACTGTATGGACCACAGACCTGTCCTACGAATACGTGCGTATCAACGCTGACTATCGTTCCTAATCGCTACGGAATAGATAATCAAGAACAGGTGTTATCGTGGGTAAACTAGTTCATGTTGCTGTAGGCGTGATCTATGGTACAGACGGCAGAATCCTTATCGCCAAACGACCAGATACCGTTCATCAGGGCGGTTTATGGGAGTTTCCTGGGGGTAAGGTTGATGCCGGCGAAACTGTCACTCAAGCGCTGGCTCGTGAATTGCGCGAAGAGTTGAACATCGCAGTACTGGCGAGCGAGCCCCTCATTCAAATTCGCCATCATTATGTTGATAAATCGGTATTGTTGGATGTTCATGCAATCACTGATTTTTCTGGCGTCCCTTGCGGCAACGAGGGGCAGCCTATTCAGTGGGTTAATCGCTCGCAACTTTATCAGTATGAATTTCCCGCCGCCAATCGCCCGATTATTTCCGCGATTAATTTGCCATCCTGTTATGCCATCAGTGGCCCACTGCTCAATGAGTCAGAGTTCTTGATGAAAGCGGCGCGCGCAATTGATGCGGGTGCAGGCCTGTTGCAGCTGCGCATTCCTAATTTCTTGCCGCATGAGCATCAGAGCTTGGTGCAACGGCTCGCTGACTTAACCCTATCTCGCAAAGCGCTGCTGCAAATAAATACTTCTCCACAGCTGTTCACCCGGATTCAGGAATTATCTCCCGGGCATATCGGTCTTCATCTAAATCGTCATGAGGCTGCAAGTTTAGATAAGCGCCCGGTGGGTGCTGATATTTTACTGGGAGTGTCATGCCACAATGAGCAGGAAATTCATCACGCTCAGTCAATAGGGGCCGACTATCTCCTGTTATCGCCTGTTAAAAACACCTCATCACACCCTGATGCGATTCCGCTGGGTTGGATTAGTTTTTCCAAGCTGGTTGAGCTTGCAAACGTGCCAGTTTATGCGTTGGGAGGTGTTGTAGCGGCTGATTTGCCAGAGGCCAGAAAACATGGTGCGCAAGGCGTCGCCAGCATTAGAGAGTGGTGGTAGTGAAGGGTATCTGGCTCAAACACAAACCATATCGGTAGGTTCTGAAGCAACTCGCGCAGACCATGGTTGAGCGTTAATGCTCTTCCTCAGTGTTGATTACCAAATCATCACCAGCGATTCGATGGTTTTCGCTAGCCCATTCCCCCAAGTCAATAAGCCTGCAGCGGTCGCTGCAAAATGGACGGTGAGGAAAGTCGTTATTCCATAGCACGTTTTTTTTACAGCTTGGGCACATAAGCTGCAATGTGGTAAAGTCTGTCATTTGGTCTGTCGATTGCATAAGTGGATTAGTTATCGGTGTGTTGGGTCTGGGTAATTTCCAAATAAAGCTGATGCAGTTTGTCTACCTGCTGATAAAGTTCGTCGATACTGCCATGGTTTTGGATAATATCATGCGCTCTCGCGCAGCGTTCCTGACGATTTAGCTGTGTAGCCATAATTTGTTTTATGTGTTGCGGGTCGCTATTGTCACGTTGGCTTGCACGCTCAATTTGAATATGTTCGCTAGCATCGACCACCAAAATACGATCGACTAGCTTGTATTGTTCTGTCTCCAACAGAAGAGGGGATTCCAGAATGGTGTAATCGCTAGTTGATGCCTTGAGTTGGCGGCGAATTTCCGCGTTGATGAGTGGGTGTAATAAGGCTTCAAGCCAATGTTTTTCTGCGGGTGAGTTAAAAATAATATCGCGCAGTTTACGCCGATTGAGATTGCTCTCTGCATCCAGAATATCTTGACCAAAATGCAGGGAGATTTCAGCAAGTGCAGGGCTACCCTTGGCTACCACATCACGAGCTAATATATCGGCGTTTACGATTGTGATCTTATGGTTTACAAATCGGCTTGCCACCAGAGACTTACCGCTGCCTATGCCACCTGTAAGGCCCACAATCATGCGCAAACTCCTTAGGCTAAGGTGCAACAAATAATTTCAAATAGGTTTGGTTGATGGTGTCGCCCCAGATAAAAGCAATCCAGCCGGCTATCGCAAGATAAGGTCCAAAAGGAATAGGGATGTTTTTATCTCGGCCGCGAATAACCATCATCGCCACGCCAAGAATTGCGCCCACGAGTGACGACAGCAAAATAATTTGTGGCAACATTTGCCAACCCATCCAGGCTCCAAGGGCAGCGAGCAGTTTAAAGTCACCAAAACCCATGCCCTCTTTACCCGTTACTAGTTTGAAGCCTTGGTAAACTAACCAAAGTGACATGTAGCCTGCAACTGCACCCCAAACGGCACTGCTCAAATCTGTAAACATACCGCCGGAATTGAGTATTAATCCGAGCCATAGCAAGGGCAAGGTGATGTCGTCAGGGAGTAGATAGGTGTCTATATCGATCATCGTTAATGCGATCAATGACCAGCTCAATACCAGTGCCGCAAGGCCATTCCAGCTCACGCCAAAATAGGCGACTACAATCACCGATAAAATACCGGTAACAAGCTCAATACTTGGGTAGCGCAAGGAGATATGCGCTTTGCACTGGCTACATTTGCCACCGAGTACGAGATAACTGATCACAGGGATATTTTCCCAAGCGCGGATTTGGTGTCCGCAGCTTGGGCAGCGAGAGCGAGGAACCATTAAATTAAATGATTCTTGTTTTTCATTTTGCTCAGGAAGCTTGGCTATATCGGTGTCGTTAGCTAGAAAATCCCTACACTGGTTTTGCCAATCGCGTTCCATCATTTTAGGGAGGCGAAAAATTACTACGTTCAAAAAGCTGCCAACGAGTAAGCCTAGGGTTAGTGCACATGCCATAGCCAATAACGGGTAGGCTTGCAGAGCAGGGACAATAGACACTGTTATACAACCTGACCTAGTTGGAATATCGGTAGGTACATCGCGATCATAAGCCCGCCAACTAAAATACCGAGCACAGACATAATGAGGGGTTCCAGCAAAGAAGTTAAGCTATCAACCATATTGTCTACAGCTTCTTCATAATAAACTGCTACTTTGTCTAGCATCGCGTCTAAAGCACCAGACTCCTCACCAATAGCCGACATTTGAATGAGAAGCGTTGGAAATATTGACCTTGCTTTTAAAGCTGTATTGAGCTGAATACCCGTAGAGACATCCTCCCTCACTCTAATTATCGCCTCTGAGTAAATTCTATTGCCAGCGGCGCCAGATACTGATGTTAATGCGTCGATAAGTGGTACGCCTGCAGCAAAGGTGGTTGCAAGTGTTCTTGCGAATCTCGCCATCACAGATAGATAGATTATTTGCCCGATTATAGGAAGTTTGAGTATGTATTTATCGACAATATATGCAAATTTTGGAGAGCGCTGAACTGCAAGTTTAAGTGAAAAGACTGACGCTACAGTAATTATAAGAATTAAAAACCAATAAGATTGAGCAAGCTCGGAAAGATGTAAAACAAAAAGTGTGAATGCAGGTAGTTCTGCACCAAAACTGCTAAAAGTTTGAGCAAATTGAGGCACTACTTTTACCAGTAGGATTCCCGTGACAATAACCGCAACTACAACTACAGCTATAGGATATGTCATTGCCTTTTTAATTTTTGCCTTCAGTGCTTCTGTCTTTTCCTTGTAGGTTGCGATCCTGTCGAGCATTGTTTCAAGTGCGCCTGACTGCTCACCTGCATCCACTAAGTTGCAGAATAAATCGTCAAAATATTTTGGATGCTCTCGTAAAGAGGCTGCAAAGCCTCCCCCCGCCGCCACGCTGTCCCTGATCTGTAAGACCAACTTTTTCAGATTAGGATTTTCGAGACCATCTGCCACTATGTCAAAAGCTTGGACTAACGGTACACCTGCTTTCATCATGGTCGCCATTTGACGAGAAAATACCGCTATATCTGCAGGTTTAATCGCCTTCCCGCTGGAGCCAAACAAAGGTTTTGGCTTTTTAGAGACTGAGCGGACAGTAATTCCTTGTTTGGCTAGTAATGTTTTAACAATGGTTGGGCTGCCGCCATTAATCTCGCCTTGAATTTTATTGCCTTTTTTGTCAATACCTTTGTAGACATAGGTATTGCTGGTAGCAATCTGTTTTGGCTTGGCGGCGGCTTTACTTTTGCTTGCGGCAGCTGTTTTGTTGGTTGTAGTTAGTGCCATGGATTAATCCTTGGTGACTCGGTTGGCCTCTTCGAGGCTGGTTAATCCCATTGCGACTTTGCGCAATGCAGATACCCGTAAATTATTAAAACCCGCTTCTTTAGCGGCGCGGGCGATTTGCAGTGAATTGCCGCCTTCCATTATAAGGTTGGCTATTAATGGGGTGATGCGAACCACTTCATATACACCTACGCGCCCCTTATAACCGCCATTGCATTTTTCACAGCCTGGCCCTGGGTGAAATAGTTGAAACTCGGCGCGCGGAATCTTGATCTCATCAAAGCCTTCTTGGGTAAGAATATCGGCAGGAATGTCTGTGGCTGGCTTTTTACAAACAGTACACAAACGTCTGGCCAAACGCTGCGCAATAATTAAGCTCACGCTGGTTGCTACGTTGAAAGCAGGAACTCCCATGTTTAACAGACGCGTTAAGGTTTCCGGTGCTGAATTGGTATGCAAAGTCGATAGCACCAAGTGGCCGGTTTGTGATGCCTTAATCGCAATTTCAGCTGTCTCAAGGTCGCGAATCTCCCCCACCATAATCACGTCAGGGTCTTGGCGCAAGAAGGAGCGGAGTGCTTCCGCGAAAGTAAGGCCGACTTTAGTGTTCATTTGTACCTGGTTAATGCCTTCCAGGTTAATTTCCACTGGGTCTTCGGCAGTAGAAATATTCACTTCGCTGGTATTCAGAATATTCAAGCCCGTGTAAAGCGACACTGTTTTGCCGCTACCCGTGGGGCCTGTTACCAATATCATGCCTTGCGACTGAGCCAGCGCGTCTAGGTAGAGTTTTTTCTGGTCGTCTTCATAACCCAGAGCATCAATACCAAGCTTGGCAGAGCTGGGGTCAAGAATACGCAGTACAATTTTTTCACCGAACAGGGTAGGGAGTGTGTTGACGCGGAAGTCAATTGCACGGGTTTTGGATACCTTGAGTTTAATACGGCCATCCTGCGGCAAGCGTCGCTCTGAGATATCCATTTGCGACATGACTTTTAAACGCGCCGCCATACGAAAGGCAAGATTGACCGGCGGACGAGAAACTTCATGCAAAACACCGTCTGTACGAAATCTGATGCGGTAGCTTTTTTCGTAAGGCTCAAAGTGAATATCCGATGCGCCGGTTTTAATTGCATCCAGCAATACCTTATTAATGTACTTAACAATCGGCGCTTCATCAGCTTCACTGGCATCTTCCTGTGCGGGGGTATCGCCCACCGCCTGCACATCCAGATCATCCAGATTTTCATCCAGATCTCCCAGCGCACCTCCCAATGTTTCCTCTTGGGCGTTTAGGTACTTTTCGATGGCAATTTGAAGCTTATCTGCCTCCACTAAAACTGCTTCGGTATTTATACCTGTATTGAACTTAATTTCATCCAGGGCATGTAAATCGGTAGGGTCTGTGACGGCAAGGAATAAACGGTTGCCGCGTCGAGCTATAGGTAGGGTGTGATGCTTGCGAATCAGCTTTTCATCTACCAACTTTTGCGGAATCAAATCCTTATTCAATGCATTCAGGTCGAATACGGGAGAGCCGAACTCTTCTGCAGCTACCAATGCCAAGGTGCGCGCATCTACTATGGCGTGATTCACCAGATGTTGGGCAAGTGTGACTTTATCTTTTTTGGCTTGGGCGACGGCCTTGGCTGCCAGTTCTGCCTCCAAAATATTGTCTGCAACAAGCCTGCGAGCCAAACCGTTTAGCGCAATAGGGGACGGGTTGTTCATAATTAGTGCCATTAACCGCTGATTTCAAATGGTATGCAATTTTTATATGAATTGAACTCTAGCACCTAATAACACGCTAACCAATCCTGAAATCTGCTACTTGGGGGGATGTGCTGTCGAAAACACAGATGAATGACAAAAAATGTCAGTTGTTTTCGATTCGTGTCTATATTGCATTTTGCAGAAAGCATTGTTTTGTGATGTTGGTCACAAGATAAAAGCTCGAGGTGGCATGTTCAGTAGCTTTGCCAGTGTTGGCATTCTCATTGCTTTTATCCAGATGTGTGTTTCTAACTTGTTAAATAATCGGAGCTCTAAAATGAAAAAAACTCTACAAAAAGGTTTTACCTTAATTGAATTGATGATCGTTGTAGCGATTATCGGCATTCTGGCTGCGGTTGCATTGCCCGCCTACCAAGACTACACCATCCGTTCTCAGGTAGCTGAAGGCCCAACTTTGGCGGCTGGTTTAAAAGCTGCTATCTCTGAGCATTATGCTAACCGTGGTGAGTGGCCAGCAGATAACGCCGATTTAGGTATCAGTGGTACTATCGAAGGTAACTTCGTTGGGAGTGTTGTTAGCGAAGATGGTGTTATTACAATCACATATGATAATACCAATGATCGCGCGACCAACGCCGCGTTAAATACTCTAGTTCTTACCCTGCGTCCTGCTACTTCGGGTTCAGGAGACATCAGCTGGATTTGTGGTCGTGCTCTAGTGCCTACTGGGTTGACTGTTCAGGGTGTTGACGCAACTACAGTTACTGCTAAACACTTGCCGTCTCAATGCAGAGAGTAATTCATAGTATTCTAGTTTGAAAAAGACACCGCTTAGGCGGTGTTTTTTTTGGTTATTTATAAGAGGTTTTTTTGTGGCACTGATGTTTCTCTACCCAAGTTTGATCTTGCTTTTGTTGGGGCTGGTTGTAATTCGCTTTTATCCAGGATACAAACCTGTAGCCAAGCTTGTGCTTATCGCTTGCATGTTGGTGATGACGATAACTGCATTTTACTTGGTCTGCGATCATTTCTCGGGTAACGGCATAAATGATGCCGCAGTGTTTCACATAATTTATCTCATTGACTTTGAGGTATTGTTACAGTTCTGGCCATATTTGTTTTTGGTTCCGCTGGTACTTTTATCGCTTTTAATAATTTGGCGTTTTTACTCGAAGCGTTGGTCTGCATCGCACCAATATTTCTTCCCGTCAGGAACAATTTTTTTTCGATCGTTCATGGCGTTAGTGGGTTGGCTCGCCATTTTTGTCAGTTTGATAATTCACCCCGCTGTGTCTGATACACAGAGAATGATTGAGCAATTATATTTAAATGAGAGTGCGCGCGAACTTTCATCCTATATTCAAAGTGAACCACCCAAGGTTCATCCCGAACGTAAAAAGAGCTTTATTTATATATATGCAGAAAGCCTCGAGCGAACTTTCTTTAATGAAACTCGTTTTCCCGGCTTGATGCCACACATGAAATCATTAGAGCAACAGGCGCTTCGGGTAGAGGGTATTCGTCAGGCTCCTATGACTGGATGGACTATTGCGGGCATGACTGCAAGTCAATGTGGTTTTCCGTTGTCTACCTATAAGGAGGGGCGAAATACCATATCGGTCGTGGATGAAATATTGCCAGGCTCTATTTGTTTGGGAGATATACTTTCAGAGGCTGGATATCATTTGTCGTATATGGGGGGGGCCAGTTTAAATTTCTCTTATAAGGGGGGGTTTTATGATGATCATGGGTTTGATGAAATTATGGGCGGTGCAGAGTTAGATGCATATGCTGGCCGCGAATTGCCCAAATCCAAATGGGGCGTCTTTGATGATGATCTCTACACACTTACTTATAAAAAATGGGATGAAATAAGTAATAGAGATGAGCCTTATGGTTTTTTTATGCTCACTTTGGATACTCATTCGCCTCTTGGCCATCAAACACCGGCGTGCAGCAACATAAAATATGGTGACGGTTCCAATGAGATGCTTAATGCTGTGCATTGTGCGGATAAGCTGCTTGCTGAATTTCTGCTTAAGGTTATGGCCTCACCAAAAGCCAACGACATAACGATATTTGTTGCATCAGATCATTTTATGATGCAAAACAAAGTTGGTTTATTACCTGATCAGGTTGATCGCACCAACATGTGGATGGTTTTTGATAAAAATATTGCCCCACAAGTAATCAAACGCCATGCAACAACCTTGGATATTTCACCCACGGTGTTAAATATTCTTGGCTACGATATTGATGCTTATGGCTTAGGGAGAGATTTAAGGAATAAAAATTTGCAGACTCTGACGGAAACCTTTGGTGAAAAGTCTTTTTTTGATCAGCTTGTGTTATGGCGCGCCGAATTTTGGAAGTTGTGGAAAGAAAACGCAGAAGAGTAATTATTAACTTTAACTGTTAATGGATTGGCAGTTTCCATCGAGGAAATTCCAACTGTGAGTCCATTCTTTCGTGTATCGATAGTAATTCTTTTTACTACATTTTTTTTTGTGGTGTGTTTTTTGTTGAGTCTGTTATTGCGGGGGCCGGCTTTTGAGGCTAGCCGTATTGCCCATGCCGGCGGGCAGTTTCATGGAATGATACTCACCAATAGTCTACATGCATTAACTGCTAGTTATGCTAGCGGGTATCGTTATTTTGAAATAGATTTGAACTACACCAAAGATGGGTTTTTGGTGTGTGCTCATCGATGGGGGAGTAAAAAAGGACAAGTTTTATGGTCGGATCACACTCCGACACGAGATGAGTATCTGGATGCTTATTCAGAGCACTTGTTTACTCCCTGCGTCAAAGAAAGCTTGATGAGTTGGCTAAGTGAGCACAGTGATGCAACATTGATAGCCGACATAAAACAAAATGAACTGATCGCCTTGGCCAGCATAAGTGAAGAGTATCCAAAGCTGAGAAACCGCATTATTCCACAAGTTTTTCAACCTAATGATTTCAGCAAGGTAAGATCGTTAGGTTTTGATCGTGTTATTTGGGCCTTGTATCGTTTTGATGGTGAAAATAGTAGTGTTATTGGCGAACTTAAAAAAATTTCAAAACCAATAGCAATATCTGTTGGTATGCAGCGTATTAATAGTGGACTGCTTAATGATTTGCGATCCAGTCGTCTCGAAATCCCGGTATATGTTCATACCATAAATGACAAGCGCTTAATGTGTATTTTAAAAGATACGCTTCAAGTGCGGGAAGTATTTACAGACTCATTAGATCCCTCAATTGATTGTATGTAATGTGCAGTTATAAAAACCGCATCGACAAATCCACTGCCCTGCAATGTTTAGTCAGGGCGCCAATAGAAATGAAGTCAACCCCTGTTTCTGCTGTTGGTACCAATGTTTGTTCATTGATATTTCCTGACGCTTCCAGTTTTGCTTTTCCAGCATTAATCGCAACAGCTTTTTTCATGTCTTCAATTGTGAAGTTATCCAGCATGATGATGTCGGCACCGGCAGCTAGTGCTTCTTCTAATTCCGCAAAATTTTCTACTTCCACTTCAACCGGTTTGCCCGGTGCGATTTCATGGGCTTTGGTAATTGCTTGGCTGATGCTGCCGCAGGCGGCGATGTGGTTTTCCTTGATTAGAAATGCATCGTACAAGCCGATGCGATGATTGTGGCAGCCGCCGCAAGCCACGGCATATTTTTGCGCGGTGCGCAGGCCGGGGATAGTTTTGCGGGTGTCCAATAATTTCACCTTGGTGTGTGCGACTTGTTGGGCAAAGAAGTGACTACTGGTGGCAGTACCTGACAGGGTTTGCACGAAGTTTAAAGCAGTGCGCTCTCCGGTCAGCAGGCTGCGGGCTTTTCCATGCAGGGTAAACAGGGTGCTATTGGCCTGCGCCAGTTGCCCGTCGTCAATTTCCCAGTCAATACGCACTTCTGGATCTATCTGCCGAAACACCGCTTCAACCCATGCTCTACCGCAAAATATGCAGGTTTCCCGAGTAATAACTTTTGCGCTTGCATATTCTTCAGCGGGGATGAGCTTGGCGGTAATGTCACCCGAACCTATGTCTTCTTGTAATGCAAAGGCGACAGATTGCTGAATGTCGGCGCTGAGGGTTTCCGGTTGGATTTTGTGTGGTGAAGTCATTTTGGGGTGTCCAAAAAATGGCCAGAAAAGGCTAATAAATCGTCTTTTTGGCGCCCTAAACATCCGCTAATTCCAAAAGGAACTTTAAAAGGGGTAAGCCAAAGGTATGGTTATAGCCATTTGTGATATGTCTCTCGATCTTATCATTTGCCCGCTTGATGTGTCTTTTGCTTCGTTATACTTCTCGCATAGAGGTTTACTTTTCTGGTAATTCACCATGAGCGAACAGATGAAATCAGATACCAATAAGGTGGTTCAGTTAGTTCCTGATCGCCCCGCCCCGGTTAACCAGCCAGTGGTTTTAGCGCGCCTGCCAGCGCCCATTCACGCGTTGCGTGACAAGGCTCGCCAGCAACTGCAGTTGCATCTTCGCGAACTATTTGATCGTATTGATGACGCCATGTTTGAGCTGGCGGACAAGGCCAACAACAATCAGGATCAAAACATCTTTTTTGATTCCATGCGCGAAGTTCGTATCCGCCGTCGCGCTATTGAAAACTCTTTTTTTCGCACCATCGATATCAGTTTTGCACGGCTGTTAGATCCAACGGCTTATAAAGATGAAAAGCGCTCCGCAGAACGGGCTGTTGCGCTGGACGAGTTGTCGATTGTAAAAAATGACGAACTGGAAGAAATGGTTGCCATTGAAGGTATGGTGAACAAGGCCAATGAACAGTTTGCCGAGCTAATCCAGCACCTCACTTTGCGTATCGATCATTTGGTGCCGACCAAGGTTTATCAAAAAAATAATCCGCTGGGTGTTGATGTTATTTGCAGTGCATTTACTGATGCGGCTGAATCGTTAAGCATCGATCTCAAAGCAAAATTGGTGATGTACAAAATATTTGACAACGTGATGATGGGTAAATTGGGCAAACTTTTTGAGGTGCTCAATCAGACCTTGATTGACGCCAATATATTGCCTTCTCTCAAGTCCGAGTTGCGCCCGGTAAAGCGCCCTGACACAGCCTCTCATGCTGATAATTTTGGCGATGGTCTCACTGCGCAATTAAAAGCTGGTTTGAGCCATTACGATGATCAAACGCAGCAGGTCTTACACCAGTTGCGCAACTTGCTGGGCAGTAACCGTGCGCCACGCAATCAGGTTCCTGGCGAAGAAATAAATACCCAGGATCTAATAAAGATGCTGTCGCTTGCACAGCAGCAAAATAGTCTGGCCGCTAATACTGCCGCGCCTACCAACTTGCGTAGTTTTCTTACTGAACTTTTGCGCAACGAAACCCAGACAGCTGCCGCGATTAATCAGGTTGATGATGACGTTATCAATCTGGTGAGTATGATGTTTGAGTTTATATTGGATGACCGCAACCTGGCGGCGCCCATGAAGGTGCTTATCGGGCGCTTGCAGATCCCTATGGTTAAAGTTGCCATTGCGGACAAAACATTTTTTAGTAAAGGCGGGCACCCTGCGCGCAGATTGTTGAATGAAATGGCGATGGCTTGTTTGGGGTGGCAGGAACCCACCGAGGAGAATCAACGTAAAGATACGCTCTTCGCGAAAATGGAAGAGATGGTGCAAACCATAGTTGCTGAGTTCGATACGGATATTGGCTTATTTGAACGGTTGTTGGTTGATTTTCGCTCCTATCTGGACAAGGAAAAACGTCGCGCTCAAATTCTTGAACAACGCACGATTGATGCTGAAGATGGTAAAGCAAAATCAGAACGTGCACGTGCGCAGGTGGATGCAGAATTAAATCGCATCACCCAGGGCCGCGATCTGCCATTGGCGGTGACTAAATTGCTGCGTGAAGCCTGGGCAAACGTAATGTTTATCACATCGCTTAAACAAGGCGTGGAGAGTGATGAGTGGCGTCGCTGCACCCTGACCGCCCAACAATTGGTGTGGAGTGTTGTGGCGCCGATGGAGGGTGATAATCGCCAAAAACTATTGAAGTTGGTGCCTGAGCTGCTACAAAAACTGCGCACTGGTTTGGAAAGTATTTCATTCAGCCCGTTTGAAACTGGCAATTTATTTAAACAGCTTGAAATGGTTCATTTGGCCAGATTGCGTGGTGATACCAAACCTATTGCACCTTCTACACCCTCGGTTGATGTCGCTGTAAAAGCGCAAGAAATGGCTGCAAAAGCGGCAAGCATGAAAGCGGCTATGGCTGATGCCCAGGCCAGATCCCAAGCGATAATTACACCGGTTGTGGAGCAGCCAGCAGTTGAGGCTCCTGCTGTAATTGAAGCTCCGGCTGTGGTTGCGAGCGAGCCTGTTGTAAATGAGGTTCAGACTCAGCCATCGCCAGCCATTGCTGAGCAAACTGTAGATTCACCTCAGGTTGAGCCAATGGCTGAACCAGTGGTTGAAGCCATTGTGGCAGACCCTCAACACTTAGCGCTGGTCAATAACATTACCCAAGGCACCTGGTTTGAAATGCAAGGCGAGGCAGGGGAGAAGTACCGCTGCCGCTTGGCTGCGATTATTCGCTCGGTTGGAAAATATATTTTTGTGAATCGCTCAGGTATGAAAGTGGCTGAGGAAAGTCGCGAAAGTTTGGCGATTGCCTTGCAAACCAAACGGTTAACTATATTGGATGACGGTATGTTGTTCGACCGCGCCCTGGAAGCGGTAATTGGTAGTCTGCGCGATCAGCGCAGCTTGGGTTAGTTCAACGTATCGTTGTTCATGTGCTGCAAGCGCGAGCGCTGACATTCTGAAACAAACAAAAAAACCGGCAGCCGGCCGGTTTTTTTGTGGGCGCTAATTGGTCAGTGCTATTTATTCCAAGGGTTCCAGCACCACCAGCGTTTGTCCGGCCTGTACGCGCGCGCCATCCGTTTTTAACAAATGTGTGACTTTACCGGCGCAGTGAGCGGTGATGTTAATTTCCATTTTCATCGACTCCAAAATCAGCAGCAAATCGCCTGCTTTTACTACTTGCCCCAGCTGAACCTGGGTTTGCCATAGGCTGCCGGATACCGGGCTGTCGATACCTATCGCATGTTCAGGAAATTCAGTTTCACTCTGTTCTTCAACCTGGTCTGGTTGCTCATAATTAAATTGGCCATTGGCATGCCAGCGCGCTAGTTCTTCATCAAAGGCTTGCTCCCGCCGCTGGGTGAATTGTTGAATGGATGTTTGGTTGTGCTCAACAAAAGCCAGATATTCACTCAGGCTGAAATGACTTTCTTCAATTTTTATGGGGTAGCGGCCTTGTGGAAAATTCTTGCGAATGGTTTTAAGTTCGTCGGCGCTCACTTCATAAAAACGAATTTGATCGAAGAAGTTCAATAACCAGGGCTGTTTAAATTCAGTCGTTTGGCGATAGCGATTCCACATTTGCAGGGTGCGCCCCACAAATTGATAACCACCCGGGCCTTCCATGCCATAAACACACAGGTAGGAGCCACCAATGCCTACGGAGTTTTCTGCTGTCCAGGTGCGGGCTGGGTTGTACTTGGTGGTGACTAAACGATGGCGCGGATCAATCGGCGTGGCAACTGGCGCCCCCAAATACACATCGCCCAGTCCCATCACTAAATAAGAGGCATTAAATAAAATGTGTTTTACCTCGGCGATAGAATCCAAACCGTTAATGCGGCGAATAAATTCCAGGTTGCTGGGGCACCAAGGGGCGTTGGCGCGCACCGATTGCATATATTTTTGCACGGCGAGCTGACAGGCCTCGTCATCCCAGCTCAGGGGTAAATGTACGATGCGCGAAGGCACACTTAATTGCGCGAGTTGTGTCATCAGCTCGCGCTCGCCAATTTCAAGGTGCGCTAATAATTGCGTGAGCGATACTTGCTGGTTGTCGTAATGAATTTGCAGTGAGCGAATTCCCGGTGTTAATTCGCGCAACCCATCAAGCGTATTTTTTTCCAGCCATTGCATGAGTGCATGGGCACGAAAACGCAATTTAATATCCAGCTCCAGCGCGCCGTATTCAACTAACAGAAAATGATCGCCTGCGATGCGATAGGTCACCGCTTCACCAAATTCAGCGGCGCTGAGTTGTTTGACAATGGGTGATGTCGGGCGAGTTGTTTCCCAATCACAACCTGTTGGCTGCAGTTGCTGCAGTGATTCATTTTGCGATTTTTCAAGCGCAACGGCCGCTGCGAGTATGACGGGAACAAAACGAATTTTATCGCCCGCACGCAGTTGGCCGAGTTTCCACAGGTCGGCAGTAATTACTGTGGCAGGGCAGACAAACCCCCCGAGAGATGGCCCGTCCGGCCCGAGGATCACCGGCATATCGCCGGTAAAATCCACTGTGCCAAAGGCGTAGGCATTGTCGTGGATATTGGAGGGATGCATGCCCGCCTCGCCGCCGGAGCTGCGCGCCCATTCGGGTTTGGGGCCAATCAAGCGTACACCTGTGCGACTGGAGTTGTAGTGAACTTCCCAGTCGCTAGTAAAAAAAGTATGGATGTCTTGTTCAGTAAAAAAATCCGGCGCGCCGTGTGGGCCATAAATAACGCGCAGCTGCCAATGGTTGCTAATGGGGGTAATTAATTGCGAATCAAAAACCGGTGTGCCACTTTCTGGATTAACCTTTTGTTCATCCAGCGCCAGCACATCACCGGTGCGCAAGGCGCGGCCGTTGTGACCGCCAAACTGGCCGAGGGTAAAGGTGGATTTTGCACCTAAATATTCAGGGCATTGAATGCCGCCAGCCACGGCAAGATAAGTGCGCGCGCCTTTATCGCTAATACGCCCCAGCTGCAAAATTTGCCCGGCTTTGATGGTGATGACTTGATACAGCGCGATGCTCTGCTCATTAATGTTTGCTTCGATACTCGCGCCGGTTAATACAATTTGAGTGTCGCAATAAAATTTTAAACTGGGGCCTTGCAGGGTGATTTCCAAACCGGCGGCGGTTTCGCTGTTGCCGATTAAGCGATTCGCCAAACGAAACGAATAATTATCAAATGGCCCGGAGGTGGGCACGCCTACATGCCAGTAGCCGGTGCGGCCGGGGAAATCCTGAATGGTGGTTTGTGTACCGCCTTGCAACACGTCGATACGCGCAGGAGTGAAGACAAAACTATTTAAATAGCGCGTTGTCATGCGGCCCTGTAATAGCGTTTCATCTTTTAGCAGGCAGCGTAAATAATTGATATTGGTTTCTATGCCGTAGAGATAGGTGTTATCCAGCGCATGGGTCAAATTTTTCAGCGTTTGGTCGCGGTCTTCGCCTTTGACAATAATTTTAGCGAGCATAGGGTCAAAGTAGGCCGGTACTTCTATGCCGCTTTCAATCCAGTGGTCGATGCGTAACTGCTCGTTGCATGGAGGAAATTCCACCTTGCTCAAGAGGCCGGCGCAGGGTTGAAAATTCAGCGCTGGATCTTCTGCGTAGACCCGCACTTGAATGGCATGGCCGCGCGGTGATAAGCCTGCGCTCAGTGTGTGAATATCCTCAAGTTCATTCGCCGCTTGGCGCAGCATCCAGGCGACTAAATCCACACCGAACACTTCTTCGGTCACACCATGTTCTACCTGCAGGCGAGTGTTTACTTCCAGGAAATAAAATTGTTGTGTGTTGGCGTCATAAATAAATTCCACCGTGCCAGCGTTGCGATAATTGACCGAGGCGAGTAATTGTTCGGCGGTGCGCTGCATGGCAATGCGCTGTACATCCGGCAAATTGGGGGCGGGGCATTCTTCAACCACTTTTTGATTGCGGCGTTGGCTGGAACAGTCGCGCTCACCAATCGCGATCGCCTTGCCTTTGCCATCGCCAAAAACTTGCACTTCAATATGGCGCGCGGCGGCAATAAATTTTTCTAAAAATACACCATCGTCAGCAAAGTTGTTTTTGCCCAAGCGTTTAACCGAATCAAAGGCGTTAATTAAATCCGCTTCGCTCTGGCATAACTGCATGCCTATGCCGCCGCCACCGGCGGTACTTTTTAACATGACCGGGTAGCCAATTTGCTGCGCGGCGTGTTTGGCGTCATCCAAACTGGTTAATAAATCTGTGCCGGGGCAGAGTGGAACGCCCGCTGCTTGCGCCAGTGCGCGCGCCTTGTGTTTTAAACCAAAGGTGAGCATCTGTTCGGCGGTGGGGCCAATAAACACCAAACCGGCGGCTTCACATTCGGCCACAAAGCTAGCGTTTTCACTTAAAAAACCATAGCCGGGGTGAATGGCCTGCGCGCCCGTTTGCTGGGCGATGGCAATGATTTTTTGGCGATTCAGATAAGTTTGTGCCGCCGCGCCTTCACCCAGGCAATAAGCTTCGTCAGCGAGCCGCACGTGTAAAGAATCCGCATCGGATTCAGCATAAACCGCAACGGCAGTAATATTCAGTTTTTTCAGGGTGCGAATAATGCGGGTGGCAATAGCGCCACGGTTGGCAATTAAGACTTTGGTGAACATGCTCTGCTCCGGCGGGTCGTCCCGCTGGGATTAATACGACAATGGTCGTCCATTGAAGCTTTCAAAAAATTAAATTTAATTCCACACGATAACTTCAATCGGTGTTGGGTTGTAACCGTTGCAAGGGTTGTTTAATTGCGGGCAATTGGAAATCAGCATGACGATATCCATTTTTGCCTCCAGCTCCACATATTTTCCCGGTGCGGATATGCCATCGGCAAAGGTGAGGCCACCCTCGCTGGTCACTGGCACATTCATAAAAAAATTAATGTTGTGGGTGATGTCGCGCTTGCAAATGCCAAATTCCGGGTGCTCGGCAATGGCGAGCATCCAACTGTCGCGACAGGCATGCATGCAGCGTTTTTCCAAGCTGTAACGCACGGTATTACTTTCGGTAGCACAGGCACCGCCGAGGGTGTCGTGACGGCCGCAGGTGTCGGCCACAATTTCCAATAACTCGCGGTTAGCATTGGAGATTAATTTGGTGCCCGCGCTTAAATACAAATTGCCTTGGGTGCGAATGGTATCCATTGCACTGTAGCGTTCGCTCGGGTCTTTGGCGTTGTAAAACAATACATCGGCGGCCTGGTTGCCTTCCAAATCCACAATACGAAAAATTTGCCCCTGTTTTATTTCACCTAAAAAATAATCGCCCGCTTTAACATGATGACGGGCAGTTGCCGTTTCCGGATGCAAATGGCTGGTTTTGAGTGACATGGTTTACCTCGGATTCGCCGCCAAATAATAGAGTTGATTGTTGTGAAAACCGCGCTGATTTTCGGGGCGGAAATTTTTGCAATAGTCATCCTCAGCGACCGGATCGGCTTCGCCCAATTCAATTTGCACCGAGGTAAAGGGATAACTGCTGGATTTATTTAATGGATGAGGGCAGCCATGCATGATCACCAATGTATCCATTTCAAAACGCAGGGTGACACTATTGCCCTTGGCGTGATTGCTGGTATCCAGGGTGATATTGCCGCAATCGTCAGCGATAACTTTGCTGAACCAATTAATATTCGCGGCCATATCCGCGCGGCCCAAACCGTATTTGGCCAGCTCGACTAAAAAAGCGTCGTAACCATTTTGCAACCACTGATTGCGGTCATGCTGGTAATCGCGTTTGCCAAATTGCTGTTCAATACTTTGCGCGGTGCTGTTGCCGCAAATAGTGTCGTGCCAATTGCCGGTGCCATTTGCAGAATAGTCCTCAATGATGGACGCAAAAATTCTGCCCATGTCGGAATACAAACAATTGCCGCGCTGTAATTTAAATGTGTGTTGGCACTTGAGTGTGTCGGGCGCGTTGTAGCGCTCCAATAAATTGCGCGGGTTATAAAACAACATGCCAACATTGGCGCCGCCCGTGAGGTCGGTTATTTTCATAAAACTGCCACGGCGCAACTCCAATGACCAGTGGCCATTGCCGGGCAGGGTAGTGGTGTAATGTGTTTTGCTCATGACTGGGGTTCGCTATTTATTGCTTGGGTGATGCTGGTTAATTCTGGCGGTAGTTCTTGCGTGCGTTTGGTAATGGGCAAGTCGTAGGTGATGCTGGCACCGTAAGCGCTGGGCGCTTGATTATCGCGTCGTAATTTATCGAATACCCACAAACGAGTGCCCAAATAAAAACCTTCGCTTAAATCGTGGGTCACCATAAACACGGTGAGCTGATGTTCTTGCCAGAGTTTTAAAATTAATTGATGCATGTCGGCGCGAATACCGGGGTCGAGTGCGCCGAATGGTTCATCCAATAATAAAATGCGCGGCTTGCGGATAAGTGCTTGGGCAATCGCCAAACGCTGTTTCATACCGCCCGATAATTCGTGCGGGTAGCGAGTGAGGGCGTGGCTTAAACCTACAGAATCCAGCAACGCTTTGGCCTCATCCATTACCTTGCGTTTTTGTTGGCCAAATAATTTCCCTAACAGCGGAGAGTGTTCAAACTCGCGCGCAATCATCACATTTTGTAATACCGTTAAATGCGGAAATACCGAGTATTGTTGAAACACAATGCCGCGCGCTTGATCCGGTTCATCGGGAATGGTTTTGCCGTCCAGTAATAGTTCCCCACTGCTGGGCGTTTCCATGCCCAACAACATTTTTAAAAACGTACTTTTGCCGCAGCCAGATGTGCCCACCATAGTAATAAATTCGCCGGCATTGACGCTGATATTCAAACGCTCCAGCACGACAGTATCGCCGTAGGTTTTCCACAGGTTTTTTGCTTGGATCATCGGCATGCGGTTGGCTCTTTGTTTTTCATGCAGGTTTTTATCAAAAGGAATCACGGTCATGGTGCGACTCACTCTGTGTTAGCGTTGATTGCCGGCACTGTGCCAGGGGAAACACCAGAGATTTATTTTGGCCAGCAACCAATCCACTAAAAAGGCGAGCAGGGTGATCCAGGCAACGTAAGGCAGAATCACATCCATCGACATATAGCGGCGCACTAAAAAAATGCGATAACCCAAACCGTCGGTGGAGGCTATGGCTTCGGCAGCAATTAAAAATAACCAACCGGCGCCGAGCGATAAACGCACGGCATTAATCAAGCGTGGCAAGAGTTGTGGGGTTAATACCCGCACAATAATTTGCCAGGTGGATGCGCCCAGGGTTTGCGCTTTGACCAATTGCTCCAGGGGAATTTCTTGGGTGCAGCGCTGAATGTCGCGCGCGATAAAAGGTGCGACACCAATGACAATCAGTGCCACTTTGGATAACTCGCCCAAGCCAAACACAATAAATAACACCGGTAGTAATGCCATGGGCGGCACCAGCGAGATAACGGTTAACAGTGGTGCAATGGGTGAATGCAGGGTGGGAATGGCACCGGTTAACAGGCCGATGCTAAAACCTAATAGTGCGGCGATAACAATACCCAGCGCTAAACGATGCAGGCTGCTGAAGGTATCTTGCCAAAATAAATACTCGCCGGTGCGTTTACTCGGTTCAAATGCCAGATTGTTGATGGCTGCGCCCATTTGCGAAAAACTGGGCAGGAGTTTGTCGTTGGCATTTTCGGCAAGTCGCGCATCGGAAGCGATTAAATAAATCACCAGAATTAACGCAAAGGGCAAAATGCCTAACAGCAGTTTGAGTGGTTTTGATGGCGTGAGATTAATCAATCGTTTCATGTTTTTATCGCTGCGTTGTTAAGGCTTTAACCCCACCCTGACCCTCCGTAAGGGGAGGGAACTCACCCCACCCTAACTCTCCCCTTCACAAGGGGACTGGAAACTCCTCCCCCTTACCAAGGGGGAGGTTGGGAGGGGGTCTAGCTACTCCCCTTGGTGAAGGGGAGAGGCCGGGAGGGGGTTAAAAAATTAAAGTTTTTTATCCGCCGCCATTTGCATGTAAGTGGTATCAAAACGCAGCTTCACATTTTGTTTATTGCCATAAACACCCTTGGGGCCGGCTACGCCGATAAATTCCGCGTCGGGTGCGCCTTCGCCCAGCAAGCCGTGATCAAAGGAAAACTCCGCGACTTTTTGCATGGTGGTGAGCAGGGCATCGCTGTTCACTAACTCCAGCGCGGCCTCCGGGGTGTAAAACATTTTGGTGCTGGCTAACTGCGCCTCGTAACCGGCCAGATCGGTGCCTGATGCAACGGCCATTGCCGTTTTAGCCGCGGTGGCGGCCTTGTCGCTGCCGCTCATGGTGGCCATGATTTCGTACCAAGCGCCCACCAAGGCTTTACCGAGGGCGGGATTTTTTTGCAGGGTCGCACTATTCACCACCATCAAATCCATAATCTCACCGGGGATTTGTGACGAGTCGAATACTTTGGTGCTGTTGGGTTGCGCGAGTATTTCACTCAGCAGTGGGTTCCAGGTGGTCACGGCGGTGACATCCTTGGAGCTATACACGGCAACCATATCGGCGTCAGAGGTGTTGACGACTTTGACATCGGACTCTTTCAGGCCGACTGATTCCAGCGCGCGTGCCAGCAAATAATGCGACACGCTCAGCTCCACTAAATTGACTTGCTGGCCTTTGATGTCTTTGAGGGTTTTATTGGCGCCCTTGAGTACCACCCCATCGTTGCCGTTAGAGAAGTCACCCACAATCAGCGCGGTGGAATCCACGCCGCCGGCAGCGGGAATGGTGAGGGCATCCATATTGGTCATCACACAGCCATCAAACTCGCCGGCGGTGTATTGGTTGATGGACTCTATGTAGTCGTTAATTTGTACGACTTCTATCGCTATGCCGTATTTGCTCGCCCACTTGTCGATAATTTTTTGCTCGGCGGCGTAGCCCCAAGGCATCCAGCCCACATAAATCGACCAGCAGACTTTAAAGGGTTCAGCGGCACTGGCGAGCTGGGCGCTCATGCCAAGTGTAAGGGCGAGTAATAGCTTATGCAGACGGGAATGGCGCAACATGAACAAACCTCCAGGTATGGGTATACAGCGGCGACGTAACAAAAATGAAAGAGAGCGCTCTGGCGATTAGGCCAATCATCTCCCGGGCTTTTGTCCCGCCGTGTAACCCCGCGCCTGTGAGAGGCCGTTAGAGGTCGAGAGCTCTCGGACCAGACATCGCTGGCAATCGCCGCGACCGGAACCCTAGCTCCCTATTAATTAATTGTGTGAATAGCCCGACCGCCCAGATTGCGAGTCAGTTATTTCAGCCTGCACTCTCGCAATATGGGTGCCAAGTGTGGAATTTATGTTTATCCACCAGTGTTGGCGCTAGTTGCAGCATTGGGGTAAACAATAAGGGCAGGTGTTGCTTCTCGATGGGTGCTTTTTTTTGGTGCGCAGCCACCTCTGCTTGAGGGGGTAAGTGCACCAAGGTGGCGCGGTATTCCGATAAAGTCGAGCTGATTATTTTTTGCTCGCTGAGGGGGTAAAGCCGCGCTATTCTGTGAAACATTGGGCACAAACTGCTAAGATTGTCGCTCAGGACAACCTTTTTTCGGCGTCGCTGGTTGCGGGTTGATCAGCTGATGGATGATTAAGGTTTGCAGAGGTCCCTTATTGGGCATTAACAGCAGGGGCTAAGGAATATGAATCTCATGGATCAGTACGGAATTCTTATGCACAACTCAGGTATGCACAACTCCGGTGTGGGCGGTACAGGCTTGCCAGGTGGCGATGCGACTAAACCTTCGCAATACTCCAGTGTGGCTATGTCAGAACAACTTATCATCGAACATCTCAAACATTGCCGCGACTTAACGCGCGGTTTTGCCTACCGTGTTTTTCCCAATTTTTGGCGCGAGTGGTGTAAGCAGATTTTGGAGATTGCCGAGCAGGCAAAATCCAATAAAGATCAGGTCGCGCTCTACGAAATCCAAAACCTGTTGAGCGCCGTGCAGCAAGCGGCCGAACAGGAGTTTTGCCAGCATCTGGCCAATGGTTTTGTGAAATTCAAAAACAAATCGCTCAATACCTTGACCGGGGAAGAGCGTTTTAGTGGCGATATCCTATCCCTCGTGGAACATTCCGATTTGGAAGAAACCATCGCTATTACCTCCATCACCCACCGCGCCGATAACTTTTTTGCCGAAAACCTCTGGGCGTTGCAACAGCGTTTGGCGCTACTGAACGATGGCGAAAAGATCGATGAACGCACCAATCCGGCAAGCCCGGTGCAGTTTTGCGAAGCCTTGCGCCGGGTGCTTACCAATCTGGATGTGGACGTAAAAACCAAGATCATCGGCTACAAGCTGTTTGATCAGGATGTAGTTGGCATGTTGGGCGAGCTTTATAACGAGCTGAACGATTACCTGATTCGCCAAAACTTGCTGCCCAACCTGCGTTTTGTGGTGGCCCATGACAAACCCGAGAGCCTGCGTGAAGACGCGATTCAGGATGACCCTTCTGAACAACACCATGCCGAAGCCAGCACACAGCAGCAGGCGGTAGATGCGCAGCAACACCAGCGCCGCGCCAGCGACAAGCTGTTAAATGGCGCGCTCAACCCCAACGACATCCAGTATCAAAATAGCCTGTTGAACGCTATTCGCTTATTGCAAACCCACGTCACCCAGATGATGCCGGCGATTCAGGCAAATGCCGCCGCCCAGCCCGCCCCGACGGCGGCCGTGCCGCAAACGCCACCAGCGCAATTGCAGGTCTACACCAGCCCGCAGCTGGTGAATGTGCTGGATCAGATGCAGGCTCAGGCTCTCCATGCCAGCCAGCAGGCGCTGGCCGATCAGGAAACCGCGGCGCCGGCAGTTATTCCGGTGCAGAGTGCGGCTGAAGTCAGTCGCCAAATGATGCGGCAGATCGCCAGCGAAAACGAAAACGGCGCGGTGGAAGCGGGCGATATGCAGACCATTGATTTGGTGGGCATGTTGTTTGAGTACATGCTGTCCGACGATCATCTGCCCGATTCAGTCAAAGCCCTGCTGAGTTATTTGCACACGCCATTTTTGAAAATTGCGTTTATCGACAAAGGCTTTTTTGAGCAACCCGAACACCCGGCGCGAGTGCTGCTCAACAGTTTGGCCGAGGCGGGAGTGCGCTGGGTAAGCAATGACGGCAGCGACCAGTACGATATTTTTACCAAGATCAAAACCACGGTGTTTCGCCTGCTGCACGAATTCAAAAATGACGTGCGCATTTTTGCCGAGCTGCTGATTGAATTTAACGGCTACACCAACAACGTTGCCCGCCGTCAGGAATTGATGGAGCGCCGCGCGCTGGAAAAAGCCCAGGGCGAAGAAAAACTGCGCGAAGCCAAGTTGCAAGTGAACCATGAGGTGCGCAGTCGCACCGATAATCGCGACATGCCCTCGGCGATTTTGCTGCTGTTATTGCAGCCCTGGTCGGATTACCTGTCGTTTGTATTGCTGCGTTACGGCGATAAATCGGAAAGCTGGGCGCGGGCGCTCAGAGTGATCGATGATCTGCTCTGGTCGTTGGAGCCTAAAACCACCCAGCAGGACAAGGTTAAACACATGGAGCTGCAGGATGATCTTTTATCCAGCCTGGAGCGCGGGTTTGAAACCATAGGTTATGAACAGGCCAAGGGGCGCAAGCTGCTGGATGCGGTTGCCTCATTGCAGCGCATGGCACTGCTCAGCCGCAAAGCCGAGCCGGCACCGGCGCCTATGCGCACCAAGTTGGAACTGTTAGCGGCGGAAAAAGCGGGTCATGTGGTGGCCCAGCAACATCCCGTCTCCCCCGAGGAGGCCAAGCTGGTGGATAGCCTCAAAATGGTGGAGTTTGGCACCTGGTTTGAATTTGATGGCGGTAAACGCCTGAAGGTGGCCTGGTACAACAAAAAGACCCAGCACTACATGTTGGTGGATCAGCAGGGGCGTAAAGTGTCACTGGCGGGTGGTTTGCAGCTGGCGCGCGACATGATCGCCGGGCGCGCGCGCATTATCGCCGGCAGTACCAAACCCTTCTTTGAGCGGGCGCTGGAGAATATCTACCACAACCTCAACGAGCGTGCGGATCACCTGAAAACCGGAGCCGCCTCATGAGTCACAACTGCAGCAAAGAGCACGACCGCGACATGGAGCGGCACATCATCCAGGGCGACGTAGACGTTTACGACAGTCTGCGCGACCTGTATCTGGGGCGCCTGGTCAATATCCATACCCAGGGTTTGATGGTCATGGGGGATCTGTCGCTGGAAGAGGATCGTCTCTACACCCTTGACCTGCATTTGCCGGAGCCGATCAATGATCAATTGGTAATCCAATTGGGTGTGGATTGTCTGTGGACGCGCGAGGCAGATTTGGCGGGTAAATATTGGATGGGCTTTTCCATTATCGATGCGTCTACCGAGTCGCTGCAGTCGATTCGGGATTTGGTTGAGCGCCTGGGGGAATCCTACTAGCTGCTTTCCTATTCAGCTTGCCCTCACCAGCCTGCCCTTAACAACCAAAAACGCCGCGCTAATCACGCGGCGTTTTTGTTGATGGGTGGTTTGCTTTAGAAGAGATCGGTAAACACTATGCCCAAGGCAAAGACTTCAAGGTCGACGTTGTAGTCGATCAGGCTGTGGCCGTAGCCGTTGAAGTATTTGAACTGGCCGCGCAGGTTGCTGCTAATCGGAAAGCTCCAGCCCAACTCAATGGCACCCCAGCTTGTGCCGTCCAGGCTGTCGCGCAGCATCAGGCTGTAAATATCGTCATGGTGCTGGTAGGCAGCGTTTAATTCAAAGTTGCCCAGGTAATCGGTAATGTCGGGATTATCGTCGCCGTCCGGGTCGCCGGGGTACTCCTGTGCGGATTCCGGCAGGCGATACCAGGGGTTGAGCGCAAAGGCAAAGTTGCCCCGCTCGAACACACTGGTAAACATCACCCTGTTCCAACTGCGCGATAGCAGGCCGCCCTGACCGTTGGATTGATGGTTGAGGATCAGGTCGTTGAGTACGTTGCGGAACCCCAGAATTTCCCAGTCATTGGTAAAACTCAGGATCAATTCCGGTTGATGGTTGGTTTCGCGAAAGGGCGCCGAGTCTGAATCGCTGTAAAGCTGCCAGAGCGAGTGATTGGTGTAGCCCAAATACAGGTGGCCGTTCTCGCCAAAGATATCCTCGCGCAGCAGGATTTTCACACTCAGCTGAAAGTCTGCCTCGACATTGCGCAGGTCGCTGAGCGATTCATTGGCGTTGTCCCGGTAGGGCGACTCGTTGGGGGTGCGGGTGTAACTGGCGGGGTAAAAATAATTGATTTTGTGCGGTGTCAGCATAAACCGGTTGGAGCGGTTGAGAGCCTCCAGCGTCATGCGTCGCTTTAGCAGTCGGTCGTCCTCATTGCTTGTCGAATTGCTTGTCGCATTAGTAGTCGCGTCACTGCCGGCAATGGTTTGCTCCGTTAATTGCGCCTGATTTTGCTCGTTCACCCCCGCGCTTTGGAGCTGCTGTTCGTAGAGTAACTGGCAGGCCTGGCGCAGTTCGGCAACCGTCATGGCCGAGGCTGCACTGGTAACCGAGGCTTGCAAACAACTATTCATGGCTTCCAGCGGCATTTCCGGCGCGCTGCTGTCGGCGGTTTGCGCCGTGGCTAGCGCACTGGCAAGGGTGAGCGGCAAAAGGCTTAACCGGTGCCGGTGATGCTGGGAGGGGCAGTAGCGCATTGGGCAAAGTCTCCGGGCGGATGGCGGTACAGAGGTGAGCAGTCGTTGACCGCTATTCTAGGCGCTATCGCAATAGAGACAAGTCAGGCGCAGACGTCATGCCTTTGTGGGGCTACACCTGCTCCAACCAGAGTTCTATGTCCTGTTCGTGCCAATCGGTCAGTAGGTGTACCCCTTCGTCCACCACCTTCAAATACATGTCGATGATGTCTGACGCCAGCACAAACAGGCGATGGCTGTCGGCATTGATCTGGTGCGGGTTGACTACATCGCTCTCCACCATACTGAGCAGGAAGTCGAGTTTGATCTCGAAACTTTTCAGCTGTGCCAGCAGGCTCAGGTCTTTGTCCAGCAAACCCTCCAAACGTTTGGTTTGATGGCGCAGTTTTTCATTGTTGACCCGGGTGCACTGGATGGCGTAACGCAGTTTGCTGGTGACATCCTTATCGCAGTAACCCAGTGCCGAGGCGTAGGTGGAAAGTGCGCGAATACGGCCGATCTGCTCGGCGACGGCGGGCATGAGGCGCGTAGAAAAATGCAGTACTTCCAGGTATTTAAAACGGTTGGGATAGCTGCTGGCCTCGCTGGGCTGATCGGTGTTGCGCTCGCTCTGCAGCAATGCCTGGGAGGTTGGCAGCTCCAGCTGTTTGCCCAGCGCGGCGACCATGCTCAGCAATTGCTCGATCAGGTGGCAGTGCAGTTCATAGTTATCCACCACGGCATCCTGCTGCCAATCGCGGCTGATGGTTAGCCAGGCATTGCTCAGGTTGTCCCTGTCCCGTGGGCTGAGCAGGTTCAAACTGCGCGCCGCAAACGCCTGTACCAATTCCAGGCGGCGCTCCAGTTGCGCCTGCAGCTGGGTCAGCTCACTGCGGAACAGGCTGTTACCACCCAGTGCCCCCATGGACATGCCCCGGTGGCGCTGCACCGCTTTAATCATATGGATAAGTTGTTTTAGCAAGGTGAGGGCATCCAGCCGCTGCTGGTACTCCTCGCAAAACCGGACAAATTGGGCTGAACCCTTGCTACCCGTTGGTGCAGAAAAAGAGGGGTTGTGCATGATGATAGTGCCTGTTCCCATGATTGCTATCGCTCTTTTCAAGATAATTCGCTGCATTCCGGTGCATTTATCTGCACGGAAGGGGTTGGATAACTGCTATTTCCCAATTAGTGGCAACAGCCGTGCCAGTTGCAAAATAAACTTTTTGCACAGGTGATAATGCTTGTGCCCATAAAAACACCGGCTTAATATCAATCATCTTGTCCTAATGACAATAATGTTTCTGTCAGCGATTACGCTGGCTGTGGAGTTTCCATGCCCAATAAACCTGTCAAACAGATAGTGATTGCCGGTGGCGGTACTGCCGGTTGGATGACGGCTGCCTATCTGGCCCGCTGGTTGGAGGGAACGGGTCTAAGCGTCACGCTGGTGGAATCTGAATTGATTGGCACTGTGGGGGTGGGCGAGGCGACAGTTCCCGGCATCCACCAGTTCATCCAGCATTTGGGCGTGAAAGAGCGCGAATTTATCGCAGCGACCCATGCCACCTTTAAGTTGGGTATTGAATTTGACGGCTGGTCGGCACCGGAACAGGCGTTTTTCCACCCTTTTGCCGGTTATGGCGTTGCCATTGAAAACCGCCCTTTTTACCAAACCTGGTGGTCGGCAAAGGGGCAGGGCTATGGCGCCAGTCTGAGTGATTTTTGTCTTTGTACCCAATTAGCCAGCGCCGGCAAGTTTGCCCAGCCCAGCTTTGACAGCGAGAGCCGCCTGGCCTGGTACAACTACGCCTATCACTTTGATGCCTCACTTTTTGCCAAATACCTGCGCAGTTATGCGGAAGCGCGCGGTGTGACGCGCATCGAAGGCAAGATCCAGCAAGTCCAGCTCGACCCGGACAGCGGTTTCATCCAGTCGCTGGTATTGGAATCCGGCCAGTCGCTGCATGGCGATTTGTTTGTGGATTGCTCGGGCATGAGCGCGCTGCTAATCCAGCAGGCCTTGGGGGTGGGTTACGAGGATTGGAGCCATTGGCTGCTGAGCGATTCGGCGCTCGCGGTGCAAACCCGGAGTGTGGCCGAGCCTGACCCCTTTACCCGCTCCAGTGCGCGCAGTGCCGGTTGGCAGTGGCATATCCCGCTGCAACACCGGGTGGGCAACGGTTACGTTTATGCCAGCCAATTTATCAGCGAGGATCAGGCGCGCGCCGAGCTGCTGGCCAACCTTAAGGGCGAGCTGCTGACCGAGCCGCGTTTGATCCGTTTCAAAACGGGCATGCGCCGCGACTTCTGGCACAAAAACTGTGTGGCCATTGGCCTCTCCAGCGGATTTTTGGAGCCCTTGGAGTCCACCAGCATTTCCCTGATCCAAACCGGCATTAGCAAGCTCGCCGCGTTTTTGGTGAGTTTTGAGATAAACGCGCAGCAGGTCGCCGAAGCCAACCGCCTCAACCGCCTGGAATACGAGCGCATCCGCGATTTCATCATCCTGCACTACAAGCTCAATGGTCGCCCCGAACCCCTGTGGCAAGCGGTGCGGGGGATGGATATTCCGCCCTCGCTCACAGAAAAAATCGCTGTGTTTAAAGCCCAGGGCAAAGTGAAATTGCTGGAGCAGGAAACCTTTGTGGAGGAGAGCTGGATCAGCATGTTTGCCGGTTTCGGGGTGAATCCCAATGGGCTTGCACCTTCTTCCGATCCACAAAAAATGCAATCCGTTATGGACAAGATGCGCGCGGCAATCCTCAAGGGTTGCGCCCTTGCCCCCTCCCATGCCGGCTTTTTACAGACGCTGCAGGACTAGCTGAAGGGCTAGCCGAAGGACCACAAGCCGAGTGAAATCGGCGGAATTGTTTCTTTTGGTATCACGAAATAGGCGCCAATTTTGTTATAGGTGATAAAGCTTGCACCGATAAAATCATTACCTTAATATTCGCTCATATAGTCATATATACCATATAGATTTTATCCTTCCGGAGTGAGCCCATTGTCCAGTTCCCGCCTGAATTCATCTGCCCTGCAGGCCAGCATTGCACCTTTTGGTTTGATGCTCGCCATAGCGGCTGTGTCGGTGCAGGCGGAGACTGTGGCGCCAATTTGGTTTGCTGCGCCGGCATCCGCGTGGGAGCCTGAAGGTTTGCCGATTGGCAACGGTGCCATGGGCGCGGTGATAGCCGGTGGCGTGCAAGAAGACCGTATCCAATTCAATGAAAAAACCCTGTGGACCGGTGGCCCAGGCGCTCAGGGTTACGATTTTGGCTGGCCAGACACTGCCCAGGGCGAAAAGGTCGCGCAGGTTCGTCGCCTAATCGATGCGCAGGGTTCCATAACACCGGAAGCCGCCGCCAAGCAGCTTGGCCGCAAAATCACCGCCTACGGTGATTATCAGACATTCGGCGATCTGGTTATTGTGTCCGGTAAAACTGTGTCGGATAAAAATGACAGCGGTGTCAGTGATGCTAATCTGGCACCTTTCAGTGATTATCGCCGCGCGCTGTCGCTCAGTGATGCCCAGGTGGATGTCAGCTATTCGCAGGCCGGCGTGAATTATCGCCGCGAATATCTGGCGAGTTATCCCGATGGGGTTATCGCTATTAAATACTCGGCGGATAAACCTGCCAGCATTTCTTTTTCTGCCAGCCTGCAAGTGCCGGATAACCGCAGCCTGAATGTAAACCTTGAGCAGGGGCGACTGATTGCCAGCGGCAAATTGCACAGCAATGGATTGCAATTTGAAACCCAAATCCAGTTCCTCAACCAGGGCGGCGAACTCAAGGCGGTAGCCGGCAATAAAATCCAAATCACGGGCGCCGACTCGGTAGTCGTTTTGTTGGCTGCAGGCACTGACTATGCCCAGCGCTACCCCGCGTATCGCGGCGCACATCCGCACCAGCGTTTGAATGCACTGCTGGATAACGCGATTAAAAAATCCTTCGCGCAAATTCAGCAAACACATCGCGCTGATCATCAGTCGCTGTTCAAGCGCGTGGCATTGGATATAGGCCAGAAACCCAATGCCCAGTTGGCCAAACTCACTACGCCGCAATTATTGGCGGGCTATCAAAAAGGCGATGCCAATTTGGATCGCACACTGGAAGCGACTTATTTTCAATTCGGCCGTTATTTATTAATTGCCTCATCGCGCCCCGGTTCACTGCCGGCCAACTTGCAAGGTGTTTGGAATAATTCCATCACTCCACCCTGGAATGCCGACTACCACGTCAACATTAATTTGCAGATGAATTATTGGTTGGCGGAAACCACCAATTTGCCGGAGCTGGCGCAACCTTTTTTTGCCTTTGTCGATAGCCTGGTTAAACCCGGCAGCATTGCCGCAAAACAAGTGGCCGGTGTAAATAAAGGTTGGGCGCTCTTCCTCAACACCAATATCTGGGGCTTTACCGGCGTTATCGATTGGCCCACCGCCTTTTGGCAACCCGAGGCCGCTGCCTGGCTCGCCCAACATTATTACGAGCACTATTTATTTTCGGGCGATGAAAAATTCCTGCGCAAACGTGCTTATCCCCTGATGAAAGGCGCCAGCGAATTCTGGCTGGAATTTTTAGTAAAGGACCCGCGCGATGGTTTATTCATTGTCACGCCCAGCTTCTCGCCCGAGCATGGCCCCTTTACTCGCGGCGCCGCCATGTCGCAGCAAATTGTGTTCGATTTATTGCGCAATACCCATGAAGCGGCGCTGCGCACTGGCGATAAAACCTTTGCAAAAAAATTGCAGCAAACACTCGCACAACTGGATCGCGGTATGCGCGTTGGCAGCTGGGGGCAATTGCAAGAGTGGAAAGAAGATTTGGATGATCCCAAAAATGATCATCGCCACATTTCCCATTTATTTGCCTTGCACCCGGGGCGCGATATCAACCCGCGCAACACACCTGAATTACTCGCGGCCGCGCGCACCACATTAAATGCGCGTGGCGATGGTGGCACCGGTTGGTCGCAGGCCTGGAAGGTAAATATGTGGGCGCGTTTATTAGATGGCAACCGCGCGCACAAAGTATTGGGCGAACAATTACAGCGCAGCACTCTCAGTAATTTGTGGGACAACCATCCACCTTTCCAAATCGATGGCAATTTTGGCGCAAGCGCCGGCATTGCAGAAATGTTGTTGCAAAGTCACGGCGATGAATTGCATTTGTTACCCGCACTGCCATCCCGCTGGCCCAATGGTTCGGTAAAAGGTTTGCGCGCGCGCGGTGGTTTCACTGTTGATTTGGAATGGCGCAACGGCGAATTAACCCGTGCGCTTATCCAACAATCTGCGCAGCATAAAAAAGCGCCACAAAAAATACACATCAGAACTTCACGCCCAGCAGCGCAATTTACGCTGGTGGATGTAAGCACCGGGAAATCCCTAAGGCTAGACGGCCAGGGGAATTCAGGGAGTTATACGCTAGAGGGAGCGGGAACATATCTCTTATCCAGCAGCGGGAGATAGCTTTAGGGGTAGTTTTACAATACTAACTGGAGAAAATCATGACAGCTAATAACAAGCACAACCTCGGTAAAACATTTTTAAAAAAACAATTACCGGCTTATATAAAACTGGCTTCCAGCGTTTCGCTGGTTGTTGGTGCTATGGGCGTAGCGCCTTATTCATTTGCGCAAGACGACGCTGATGCCTTGGAAGAAGTTGTAGTCACGGGTCAGCGCGCGAGTATTCAATCAGCGCAAGATGTAAAACGAAATGCAAGCGTGGTTGTAGATTCAATCGTTGCGGAAGATATTGGTAAATTGCCGGATCGCAGCGTAACTGAAGCACTGCAACGTGTTCCCGGTGTAACCGTTGGCCGTTATACCAACAACGATGCCGAGCATCCTGCTGCAGAAGGTAGCGGTGTTGCAGTTCGCGGTTTAACGCAAGTTCGCTCTGAATTAAATGGCCGCGATGTATTCTCCGCAGCCAGTGGTCGCGGTATCAGTTTTGAATCGGTTCCGGCTGAATTAATGTACGCCGTTGATACCTACAAAAGCCCATCAGCAGACATGATTGAAGGTGGTTTGGGCGGTACAGTAAACCTGCGCACTCGTATGCCTTTCGATTCTGATGGCCAAATGGTCAGCGTATCTGCCAAGGCAAACTACGGCGATCAAATGAAAGAAACCGACGGTGAATACTCCGGTTTATACAGCAACCGTTGGGAAACCGATGCAGGTGAATTTGGTGTTCTCGTGAACGCCTCTACCTCGGATTTGGCAACCCGTTCAGATCAGGTTTACTCCCGCGCTTATATGCCAAGAACTATTGATGGCGACGATGTTTGGGTTTCCAAAGGTGTGGACTGGCGCCGCAACGATCACCAAAGTACCCGTGAAGGTGGCTACCTTGCATTGCAATGGGCACCTAATGAAAACACTGAACTTTATTTCACTGCATTCCAAACCAAACACGATAACGTTTATGACGAAAATGCTTTCTTCCTCGAAGGTCATACAGGCGATCAAGCGTTAGTGCCAACCAGTGATAATGATTGGGTGTTCAGCGAAAACGGTGCAATGGAGTCGGGCACAGTGACCGTTACCAATCCCGCGCAGTGGGGGCTGGATTTTGGTACCAGTACACGCTGGGCGCAGAATGTTTCAAAAACCACTGATTACGCTACCGGCATCAAGTGGTCGCCAGATGACAAGTGGAAATTCTCTGCAGATTTACAATATGTAAAAGCAGAAGCCCATGTGGATGATTACACCCTTGGCTTGAAAGTAATTCCTGCTGAAGCCTATATGGACGGCATTGGCACAGAGACTCCTTCGATCATTATTGATGACGCCTACATGTCCAACTTTGCCAATTACAATCTTGGCCAGGCGATGACACATTTTGAGCGCAATGAAGCAGAGGCTAAAACCGGCCGCATTGATGCAGAATACGATTTTGATGGTGACATTATTAAATCGGTAAAAGCCGGTGTGCGTTTCTCTGAGAAAACTGCTGACAACATTAACACTGGTTACGACTGGAATACCCGTTACGCAACCTGGTTTGGTTTTGACAAAAACTCCATTCCAAAAGTAACACCGGAACAAGCTGAAAATTATTTAACTCTCTATTCATTTGATGATTTCCAACGTGGTGACGTTTCTGTTCCTGCGGCGGGATATTTGTATTCATCCAATGCCGCCAGAAATTTCCGTGCAACCACAGATGCAGTTAACGCCGATTGTGAAACCGGTGGCGCATGGTGGTGTGATGGCTTTGTATACTCTGAATGGGATCGTTTAGAGAATCCAATTTATAGAAACCTGCAGGAAGAAAAAACTGTCGCTATGTACATGATGGCGAATTACGGTTTTGATGATTTGGCTATGCCAATCGACGGTAATATTGGTGTGCGTGTTGTGCAAACCGATAATACTGCATCAGGGTTTTTGGTAGGTAATGAAGCACAGGATCAAGCCGGTAATGTTGTATTCGATGCGTTTAATGAACCGCTGAATGCTAAAACTAACCAAACTCATGTATTACCAAGTTTCAACCTGCGCATGCAAGCAACGGAAGATCTGTTTGTCCGTTTTGCCGCTTCCGAAGCGATTTGGAATCCATCGTTTTCCGATATGCAAGCATTTGTAACTATCAGTGCTGATATCAATGACGAAACCGGTGTTATCGAAGGCTTTAATTTGAGTCAGGATACCAACCCCTACCTGCAACCGATGGAAGCAACCCAGTTCGACTTGTCGGTTGAGTGGTACTTTGATTCAAACGGTGGTATGGCTTACGCGGCATTGTTTAACAAACAAGTTGAAGGTTTCTTTAAAAAGAATACTGACGGTTTTGCCATCGGTGAATTCACTGGTCAAGCCACTTGGTTGGACAATGTAGGTAGCGGTGATATCAACGGCTTGGAAATCGGTGTCAATAAATTCTTTGATGCACTGCCTGCACCCTTTGATGGCCTGGGCATTCAAGCAAACTACACTTACATCGATAGCAATGCGGATATTCCGTTAAATACCCAGCCAACCACGGGTGACACCCAAGCAGGCGCTGCGCCATTGGATACCGACCGCTCTTCCTATGGTCAATTGCCAATCGATCAGCTCTCTAAAAATGCATTCAATATTATTGGTATGTATGAAAAAGATGGCTTCTCTGCGCGTTTGGCTTACTCATGGAGAAGTAAATACCTGATCAGCTGGGGTGGTAATGGATTCGATCCAGACTTCAACGATGGTTTAGGTGGTAAGGCACGTATTCCTGTTTACAACGACGATTACGGTCAATTGGATGCGTCTGTCAGCTACACCTTCCTCGATAACTACACTGTGACTGCGGAAGCGTCTAATCTGCTGAAAGAGAAAACCGTGGGTATTATCGACCAAAACGCAGCGGGCGATCATGTTGCTTATTCTTATGCACAGGATGCACGTTTTGCTCTTGGTATCCGCGCCAGATTTTAATTAGCGCAGTTAAAAAAACCTTGCCCCGCCTTGCCCCGTTCGGGGCAAGGTTTTTTTGTTTTTATAATTCGCTATTCTCCTTTTTTACATTCGCACTATCGCAAGAGGAATTATGCAAACTTCCCCTCACTGTTGTTCATCGCTGTTGCGCTGGTTGGGTGCAAGTATTTTATGTTTTGCGGCTATGCCTTTATGGGCGGCGCCATTGCCTGATCTGGTTAGCAACAATGGCCGTCATGCGCTCATGGTAGATGGCGCTCCCTATTTAATCTTGGGAGCACAAACCAATAACTCCAGTAACTACCCTGATGCGTTAAAAGACGTTTGGCCATCGGTGGAGAAAATGCACGCGAATACCTTGAGTATTCCTGTTGCATGGGAGCAAATTGAACCGGTTGAAGGCGAGTTCGATTTTTCTTTTGTCGATGTGCTAATTAAACAAGCGCGTGAGCGCAAGGTAAAAGTTGTTTTGTTATGGTTTGCCACCTGGAAAAACAACGCACCCCACTATGCGCCTGCATGGGTGAAATTGGATAACCAACGTTTTCCGCGCGTGGTAAAACAGGATGGCGACACGCTGAATTCACTCTCGCCGCTGGGCCAAAATACCCTGGCAGCAGATAAAAAAGCCTTTGTGGAATTAATGAAATACCTGAAAAAAACCGATAAAGATCACACAGTGATTATGGTACAGGTGCAAAACGAAGTGGGCACCTATGGTGCGGTGCGCGATTATTCCGCCTTGGCCCAGCAACAATTTAACGCTCCTGTACCTGCCGACTTGCTGAATACACTCAATCTAAAACCTGGCAATTGGGCACAAGTATTTGGTAGCGATGCGGACGAATTTTTTCATGCGTATTACATCGCCAAATACTGCAATGAAATTGCACAAGCGGGTAAAGCGATTAAAAATTTACCTATGTATGTAAACGTAGCCCTGCGCAACCCGTTTAACCCCGGCTTGCCCGGCCAGTATTCCAGCGGTGGTGCCACCGATAATGTGTTGCACATTTGGAAAGCCGCCGCACCCGCGATAAATTTAATCGGCCCGGATATTTATTTCCGTGATCACAAAACCGTAACTAAAGTATTGGAATTATATGCGCGCCCGGATAATGCGTTATTTGTAGCCGAGATAGGTAACGACCAACCCTATGCGCGCTATTTTTATTCCACCCTCGGTTTGGGTGGTATTGGTTTTTCTCCCTTTGGTATGGACGACACCGGTTACACCAACTATCCGCTCGGTGCCAAAGAATATAACGATGAAACCATCGAACATTTTGCGCAGCACTATCGCGCAATAGAGCCCAATATGCGCGCTTGGGCAAAATTGTTATTTGAAAATAACAGTTGGGGTTTCGCCGAGCCGCTGGATACCACGGGCGATACGCAAAAAATCTGGAACGCTGAAGCAACACCCGCCGAAAAAGAACAGCACGCAAAAGACAAAGCCGCCGCGCTTACGCAATTGGTGGATGCGGGCCTGTGGGATATAGAAGTCACTTACGGTCGGCCCATGTTTTGGATAGCGCCCCCCGAAGGCAATACCCCGGCGGCTGGCGGTGCCTTGGTGGTGCAATTAAGTGATAACGAATATTTGGTTACTGCACATAAAGCGCGTGTGGAATTTAAACCTTCCGCTGAACTTATCAATAAAAAGTACATGATTGATCGTGTAGAAGAGGGCCGCTATGAGAATGGCAAATGGATTCTGTCGCGTGTTTGGAATGGCGATCAAACCGATTGGGGGTTAAATTTCAGTGATCGCCCAGTGCTGTTAAAAGTGAAAATGGCGGCTTACACCACGCATTAAGTTTTATTGTGAAATAGGCTGGGCTTGCTGCGTCAATCATCTTGGCGCGGCAAGTCCAGATTATAAAAACGAATGGCATTTCCACCCCAAATCGCTTGCGCTGCTTGCGGTGTATAACGCGCTAAAAAAGTTTCCGTTGTCTCCACCCATTGCCCATAAGTAGTGGCAAGGGTACATACCGGCCAATCGCTACCCCACATCAAGCGCTCTGCGCCAAAACATTTTATTAACTGGTTCATGTAGGGAAGCAAGCAATTAAAAGAGGTATCAGTTCCCGCTTCAGTTACCAAGCCGGAAAATTTGCAGTAGGCCGCTGTTTCCTCGCTGATTTTTTGCAGTTGTTCCGCCCAGGGCTTAAAAACATTGGCGGCAATATCCGGTTTTGCGCCGTGATCAATCACCAGTTTGAGTTCGGGGTAGCGCTGCAATAATTGATACAGCGCATTCAGGTGCACAGGTTTTACCAGTGCATCAAAAGTTAAATCATTATCGATCAGCCAGGTGAACACCGAATCCAGTTCAGGTTTTAGCATCCAGTTGGGGTCAGCTATGCCCTGAATCATCGGGCGAATTCCCAGAAATTTTGGCTGTTGGTGTAGCGCACTGAGCAACTCGGTAGCATTGGGCAAATTCATATCCACCCAGCCAACCACGCCTGCAATAAATGGATGTTGCTGCGCGAGCCGCAACATAAACTCCGTTTCTGCAAGGGTTTCAGTGGCCTGCACTATAACCGAATAGTCAATGCCATTTTGTTGCAGTTGTGGTTGCAAATCAGCGGGTAAAAAATCCCGCTGGAGTTTTGCCGGGCCGTTATTAAGCCAGTGGTAGTCGCCTCTGGCCAATTGCCAACAATGTTGATGGCTATCGATACGCAAATAGTTGGTCAATGCAGGCTCCTGTGATTGTTATTCTGGCCTTGGGCGCGGCAAACTCAGCGCGCCTTTATGCCTAGTAATTTCAGCAATTCGCGGCTGGGGAAACCATCGGCAATCATACCTTGCTGTTGTTGGAATTCGCTCAGGGCGCGGCGTGTGGCCGGGCCAAATATGCCATCGGGCGTGCCGGTATCAAACCCTTTGGTATTGAGCAGGCTTTGCAATTCAATCACCTGGTTGCGATGCAAACGCGGCACATTTTCCGGTGGCGATTGCATTAATTTTCCGCCGCCGGCAATTTGATCGGCCAGTTGGCCAACGGCAATCGCATAAAACTCCGAGCGGTTCCAGCGCATGATCACGTTAAAGTTTTCATACACCAAAAATGCTGGCCCCTGATGGCCGGCAGGCACCAGCAGTGACGCCTGAATATTTTCCGCGGGCAGTGGTGAATTGTCGGCGCGGGTTATTCCTAATTGGCGCCACTCGTTTAATGATTTGGTATTTTTTAAACCCGCTTCCAAAAACGGAAAGTTCGCGGGCAGTTTCACTTCGCGGCCCCAGCGCGAATTGGGTTGCCAGCCAAGGTTGCGTAAAAAGTTAGCGGCAGAACCCATGGCGTCTGCTGTGCTTTTCCATAAATCGCGTTTGTTGTCGCCATCGTAATCAACGGCGTTTTTGAGAAAGGCGGAAGGCATAAATTGCACGTGCCCCATGGCGCCCGCCCATGAGCCAACCATTTGCGCGGGCGCAATAGCACCTTCATCCAGAATGCGCAGCGCGTTCATTAATTCGATGGTAAAAAATTCGCTGCGTCGTGCATCGCAAGCAAGTGTGGCGAGTGAATCGACCACTTTAATATTGCCAAAATAGCTGCCGAAATTCGTTTCCAATCCCCAAAAGGACAATAAATAAGGCGCTGGTACGCCGTATTCCTGTTCCACTTTATCAAACAGGACGCGATGTTTTGCCCAAAGCTCACGCCCTTGTTTTACCCGCTGTTCGGTTACGCGGCGATTAAAATAGTCGGCAAAACTGGTGGTAAATTCCGGTTGCTGTTTGTCCAGCTCCAACACACGTTTATTCAATCTGGCATTCGCCAAACTGTTATTAATCACCGGCGCTGAAATGCCCTGGTTTTTTGCGATTTGCGCGAATTTGGTAAGGCACTGCGCAAAATCGGCTTCGCTGATCATCGCGCTGGTGTGTGTGGGTGCGGTTGTGGCTGCGGTGGCGGTGTTGGTCGCGCTTATTGATGTAGCGGCGGCTGGCTGGTTTGGTGTCGCGGGTGTCGGCGGCGTATTGGCGCAGGAGAGCAGGCTGGTACAACAGGTAATGGTGAGCAGCTGGCGCAGGCGATTAGTCGATACCAATGGGAGTCTGGTGTGTAGCGTCAGGGTGTCTGGCATGGGGTGCGTTTTCCTCAGGTTTCTGGCGTGCTATGGGGCTATTGTATGCCCATCCTCTGGCAAAGGGCATTGACTCATCTATTCTATGGGTTGCATGCTTGTCATCTATTTCCTCTTTTGGGGTAGAGGGATTTATCCACCGCGCCCCTGCGTTTTAGTTTCTTTGGAATATCGAATGAGTCCTCATTACTGTTTCTCTCTGCGTTTGCAGCATTTACTGCGTTTGGCCGTTATCGCCAGCTTGCCACTGGCGGCGCAACCGGGTGTTGCCAAACCCGCCACTGAATTTAATACCCCGCAATTCTGGTATGAATCCGGGCAGGCGGCACTTGCCGCCGCTAAACAGCCGGTGCCGCAGACCGGCAAGGCTAAAAATGTCATTCTGTTTGTGGGCGATGGCATGGGCATATCCACCGTGACTGCCGCGCGTATTTTGGAAGGGCAACAGCAAGCGCGCGATGGTGAAAGCAATCGCCTCGCGTTTGAAAAATTTCCCTACTTTGCGTTGAGCGTGACGGCCAGTGCCAACCAACAAACCTCGGATTCTGCCCCCACTGCCACTGCATTGGTGACGGGAATAAAAGCGAATGATGGCGCGATTTCGGTTAATCAAACCCTCGCGCGCAATGAACATCGCGCCGAGCAAGTAGCGGCCGCCAGTGTAAAAAGTATTTTGCAGCAAGCCGAAGAGCAGGGCTTGGCCACCGGCATAGTCACCACCGCGCGTGTCACCCATGCCACGCCCGCTACCAATTACGCCCATGTGCCTGATCGAGAATGGGAGGCCGATGCCAATTTGCCCGCTGGCGCAACAGTAAAAGATATAGCGCGGCAATTAATTGAATTTCCCTACGGCGATGGCATTGAAGTGGTGATGGGCGGCGGGCGTAAACAATTTTATGCCAGCACTGAAGCCGACCCTGAATACACCGGTCGCACCGGTATTCGGCGCGATGGTCGCAACCTGCACAAGGAATGGTTGGCAAAACATCCGCAGGCGGCATATGTGTGGAATAAAAAACAATTGGATGCGTTGGATATTAAAAAAACCAAACATTTGCTCGCCTTGTTTGGGCCATCGCATATGCGTTACGAAGCCGATCGCGCCGATGATATAGCGGGTGAACCATCGCTCGCCGAAATGACGCAAACCGCCATTCAGTTGCTACAAAAAAATAGAAAAGGTTTTTATTTAATGGTGGAAGCAGGGCGCATTGATCATGCCCACCATGCCGGCAATGCCTACCGCGCACTCACCGATGCGATTGCACTTTCAAATGCCGTAAAAGCGGCGCAGGCTGCCACTGATCCGCGCGAGACATTAATTATCGTCACCGCCGATCACAGTCACACCTTTACCATCGCCGGCTACCCCGAGCGCGGCAATCCCATATTGGGCAAAACCAAAGTGGATGGAGAATTTGCAACCGATTCTCTTGGCTTACCCTACACCACACTCGGCTACGCGAACGGCCCCGGTTTTACCGGTGGAAAAATTCGCCGCGAATTTAATGGCGACAATGAAACTGCAACCGCCGCCACCTACAGCGGCACCGCCGCGCGCCCCGATTTAACCCAGGTGGACACCACCAGTCCCAGCTATATGCAAGAAGCAGCTGTACCACTCGCGTCAGAAACCCACGGCGGTGAGGACGTAGGTATTTATGCGCTGGGGCCAAACGCGCATTTATTTCGCGGTGTGCAAGAGCAGCACCTTATTTATCACGTCATGGCCGATGCGCTTGGCCTGAATAAACAGGCTAAATAATGAAATCGTTTTGGGTAGTGTTATTTATTGCCGGCGTAAACCTGAGCTGCGCATTTCATTGCGATGAATTAAGCGAGCCGGTGTCGGTCACTAATACCAACAACCTGCCGCCACTCGCGGCAGAATTTGTCACCACCATTGCGGGCGATAATTCCACTCATAACATTGCACAGCTGGTGCGCAGCGGCGATGCGGTGGAGTGGAATTACCTCGCTAACAACACCAGCGAGTTATGGAAAAAAACTACGAACAATTTGTGGTTTTACCACAAAATATTTCACACCGACCGCCAAGTGATTGAATATTCCCCGGTGGACATGAATTTGCTCGGCATGCACCAGCAGTGGCAGTACTTCGCCATTAACCCTGCAATATTACCGGCACTCACCCACAGCAACGCCGCCGAAAATTTTCATGGGTTTTTAGCGATCCTCTACAGCGGAGAACAATCTGGCATTAACTATGAAGTCCTATGGCTCCCCCAACTCTCCCTCGCCGCCCGCATAACCGCTACCCAAGGCAAGCAAAAAACCATCACCGCAATCCGCGCGCTTTACGTGAATCAACAAGCCCCTTTCACCTTTTCAGATATCACCCAGTACCGCACCATCGAATACACCGATCTAGGCGATATGGAACGCGACCCGTTTGTTATGAAAATCCAGCATGAGTTGTTGGAGCATGGGCATTGAGGGGGGGGGTAGCTGTAAATTGGGCGTGGTAAAAAATAAAACCCCGGGCAGCGAATTAGCTGATCGGAGTTTTTAATCAGCAAAAATTATTTTTTGCCCAACTCAACGATATATTTTTTTGATTTTTACCTGGACATTACGGGTTGCTATGGATTGTGCAGGCTAATTTTTGACCATTTTCCACGCCCCATTATCTAACTGAAGGCTATAGTCTTTGAAAATAAAATCTGGCTGACCTTTTGTGGAGCGTGAAGGGTTCCATTCGGCTCTTTTGAATATGAGTTTTTCCTTCGTTACCCATTTTGTTTTTTCGGGCCACCAAATATTTTCAGTGCTTGCTTCAAAAACCTTTCTTATTTCATTTTTTTTGACTTGATAAACTTGAAGGCAGGTTGGGGTCATTTCTGTGTAAGGGTTCATTTCTGAAAACGCCACATAATTGTTTTCTGGAGAGAACATAGGAAAACCACAAACGGGAGTTAAAACGGCTGTTTTCCTATCAAAAATACTCCATGAATTACCTTCAAAATATTGAACATATAGCGATACAAATCTTTTGTCATCTGATACTCCGACTGCCAGAACATGTACAGTAGCCTCACTGTCATCTTTATTCTTATTCTCTTTTATATGATGTATGTCGCCCGCAGCAGAAACAATTTCTAGGGATTCATTTTTTCTGGAAATTATTCCCTTATTGAGTGCGATAATACTTTTTTCAATTTTTAATGCACATTCAAAACTATTTCCTAATTCCGGACAGGACACTTTATTTTCAGGTGTACTTAAATCAATAGCGCTAGCCTTAATGGAAATTAAGATCAGTAATACAAGGAGAGAAATTTTATTCATGATTATCCTTTTTTCATGTTAAGCACGGGTAGCTTTTTAAATCCATAAACTAGTAGCGTGCTTTTGCGCAGCAAAAACCCATGGTTACTATTTGTAAATTGCACATCCATGTTGCCTAAGCTTTCTTTATCTTTTCAGATATCGCACGGTCTCGCACCATCGAATACACCGGTCTAGGTGATATGGAGCGCGACCCGTTTGTCATGAAAATCCAGCATGAATTGGTGGAGCAGCATGGGCATTGAGGGGCACTGTAAATTAGGATCGGAAAAAAATGGAAGTAGGCTCATCGTGGCAGTGGTGGTTTTCCTTATCAATAATTTTCTAATGCGAGGAACTTTCTTCTGTCTACTGATCGAGCAGCAAGGCACTATGGCCATTTCCAGATTTTCAAACCACCAGAGCTCTATTTTTCTTAGCAGATTAACCATTTCTGAAAACACTTCAGAAACCTCAAAATCTAGCTCTTCTGCGGTGAATTTAAGCATTTCATGAGCCAAGGTATTCCTACATTTCTTAATGTACTCAAAACGTTCCAAGTCTTTTTCATTTATGGCGCCTATATTTTGCAACCATTTTAAAGAAGCATATAGAGGGCTTTTATTTAATGAAAGAACCTTGTGCTTGTATTCTTCGCTGATTATAAATCCATTTTCATCAAGGCCATTTGTGTAGAAGCTATGTATTTTTTCTACAATGCTATCTTTTAGCATTTCAAATGCCATAGAAAATATTGAGGCCGTAATAATATTTTTCTTAAGTGTTTTGGGGTGAAGCGCTCTTTGCCACGATGCCTTTACTTTTGCCTCCATGTTCATTCCTACTGTCCAGCGCACGCAGTGCGCGATGTTGGAGCACTTTATTATGTTTTACCTTGTATAGTTAATATAGCCAAAACTATATTCTTTAACCATTTTGATGGTTTCTTCAATTCTCTGTGGCAATGGACTAAATCGCTTTTCCACAGCCTCTATGTATTGCTTTGTAACCTCAAAAAAGTGCGATGGCATTTCAAATTCTGCTAAATTTTCAAATAGCTCACCTTTTGAAAATTGCTTCTCAAGGTACACTGCTACTCGTTGTAACTTTCTCTGCCAATTATAAGGGTATGTATCTTGAAGAGATTCATCCATCTTAACGCTCGGCTGAATAAGAGTTGTTCCGTGCGCAAGAACATTTCTCAAAACAAAAAGCGAGCTAATTCCCTCCTTTATTTCTTCGGATACTAATTTTTCAAGAGAAACATCATAGTAGAATGAGTATTGTTCTTTCAGTTTGTCCCAGCCACCCTGCATTTCTATGTCAGATAAAAACTTAGAAAGTAGTTGTTCTGGTTTTGATGGTGAGGTTTGCCCTAGCGAACGACCTTTTATAACAGCTTGATCAATATCAGATGTTACTCGGTCAGAAATTATTCCTCTCAATATTCCTTCTATTATTGAAGCATTGAGAATCAGAAGTGCAAAAGCATGATTATAGTTGACGTACTTACTTGGAGTTCTTTTTGCAAAATCCGCATTAATTTCTTCTATGCTATGTTGCTTTTTATAGGCCATAGCCATGCTTTCATAAGCAATCAATAGTGATCTTGATGTATCCCAACCTTTATATTTGGCCATACCTTTCCTTCAACATAACAGTTTATTAGACGGCTCAAGCCATATATTTTCCCGCAGCATATTAATTCTGATGAAGTTTTGCAGAATCTTAAAATCACATGATATCAAAGCGATAAACCGCATGAGCTGTTTATTCTGCTCAAACGTCCGCTTTGGCACACTCCATCCCTTCGGCGGCTTGCTTCGCGAAGCTCGCCCTACACAACATTACCCGATGATTGAAGCACATAACAACTGAATAACAAATCCCGCACACAAACGTAATTACCGCTTATTACACGCGTAAAGAATTAATAAGCCGCTGCGGGTAAAGCCCTGTGTGGGTGGTTTGGCTTTAAAATATCGGGAAATCACTGAGGAGGTTTTTATGTCAGTTGAATTTTCTTTGCTTGAGCTTGCTTCGGTGCGAGTGGATGAAACGCCTTGCGATACGTTTAAGCACACGGTGGCTTATGCGCAGGCGGCGGATGGGTTGGGGTTTAAGCGGTTTTGGTTGGCGGAGCACCATAATATGCAGGGCATTGCCAGTTCTGCGACGGCGGTGTTGATTGGCCATGTGGCGGGGAATACGCAGCGGCTGCGTGTGGGTTCTGGGGGCATTATGTTGCCCAACCATTCGCCGTTAATTGTGGCGGAACAATTTGGCACTTTGGCGTCACTGTATGGCGACCGTATTGATTTAGGTTTGGGGCGTGCGCCGGGTACTGACCCGGTGACCAGTCGCGCGTTAAAACGCGATGATTCGGCGGCAGAAAATTTTGCGCAAGAAGTGCAGGTAATCCAGCAATTATTGCAACCGAGTCAACCGCAGCAGCGTTTGCGTGCGGTGCCGGGCGAGGGCACACAGGTGCCGATTTGGATTTTAGGTTCCAGCCTTTACAGCGCAGGCCTAGCCGCACAACTGGGTTTGCCTTATTCATTTGCGGGGCATTTTGCACCGGCTTATATGCGCGCGGCGCTTAAACGTTACCGCACAGAGTTTCGCCCTTCTGCACATTTGGAAAAACCTTATTTTGTGTTGGGTTTGCCGGTGGTGTGGAGTGAAACCGCCGAGCAGGCGATGTTTAACGCGAGCACCAGTTTTCAGCGCATTACCGCTTTATTTCGCGGTGAACCTTTATGGTTGTGCCCGCCGAAACCGGTTGAGCAATTGGACTGGTCGATAGGTGAAAAACACAGCGTACAAGAATTTTTGGCGCTGGCACAAATTGGCGATGAGTTGGAAATTTTGGATGGCTTACAACAGCTGCGCGATGAACTCGCGGTAGATGAGTTTATGTTTACCATCGATGTTTATGATCGCGCACTGCGCGTTCAAACATTGGAAGTGCTCGCGCGTATTAAAGCGCATTTGCGCTAACTATTTTTATATGGGACGTAAATTTTTATGTAGGGCTTAACTTTTAATGTAGGGCGTAACTTTTAATCTAGGGAGTAGCAACAGCCCCGCAAGCCGTTGCACTTCTTACGGGCTACGGAAGTTGTGCGTAGGTGATGACGCGATTACGGCCGGAGGCTTTAGCGTTGTAGAGCGCTTCGTCGGCGCGTAGGATTAGATCGGTTGCATGTGTTTCCTCTGCGCGCCAATCGCTGCTACCGATGCTCATGGTCATGCGGCCGACTTCGGGGAAGGTGGCAGATTCAATGGCGCTGCGAATTTTTTCGGCAACAGTCATCACTTCGGTAGCGCTGGGCGCATTGGGTAAAAGCACCACAAATTCTTCGCCGCCGTAGCGTGCGACAAAATCCGTCGCGCGGGTGTTTTGCGTAATCAAGCTGGCGATTTGTTGTAACACTGCATCGCCCACCGGGTGGCCATAGTTGTCGTTTACTTTTTTAAAGTGATCCGCATCGAGCAATAAAATAGAAAAGCCGCGCCCGGTGCGTTTACCCATTTGTACATAAGCCGTTAATGTTTCATCAAAGCTGCGCCGATTGTGTATGCCGGTTAAAGGGTCTGTGGTCGCCAGGTGTTCCAATTGTTTATTGGCGGCCGCCAGAGCTTCGGTGCGCTGCAACACTTGTTGCTCCAGCGTTCGATTCAATAATTCCAATTCGTGCTCGCGTGTGAGTAGCGAGTCAGTCATGGATTGCATGGCGTTGCTCAACTGCGCGACTTCACTCAGGCTAGTGTCGCTAGGGTATTGCGGTGCACTGGTGTTGTGTTGAATGCAGTGCGCGGCAGCGGCGAGTTGCTCGATGGGTTTGCTCACACTTTGCGCCAGGCGCCAGGCTAATAATGCAAATACTATAACGGCGATAAATGCCAGCACTAACAACCGCGCGTACATGTCGTACACCGGGATGAGTGCATTTTCCAGCGATTGGCGCACCACAATTCGCCAGCCAAAATTGGTGGGCGAATCTGCATTTACCAATACCTGACTGGTTATATAACTGCGCCCGTCATCCCAGGTTGCAATTGAATAGGTGTTGCTGAGTGGTAACTGTTTGGGGAGTTGGCTCACGCCTGCCAGCGCTTGCGGGTAGAGCACATTGCCGCTGTTGCTCACAATCAGGATCTGCGCATCGCTGTTAGTTTCTCGGCGATTAATGACGGCTTGTACTGTGTTGGTAACCCAGTTCCAATGCGCGTGTGCGGCAACAACACCAACCACCTTGCCATCATTGGTGCGAATGGGCGCAGCAAAATCGATAAAGCGCAGGGGTTCATCGGCGTGAGGGTTGGGCAACAATTTGGCGAGTAACAGTGCTTCGTGAACATCGCCGCTGTAAATATTTTTTAACCCGGCGATAAACCAGGGGCGCTGCGCTACAGATTGCCCGACGAGCATATTGTTGCTGGCTTGAATCACATTGCCTGCCGCATCGGCCACGCCCAGCCAGGCAAATTCGCTGCGCAGTGTGCGGCGCCGGTCGAGCGAGGCGAGAATGTCGGGGCTGGTTAAATCGCCGCGCACAAAATGCGGCGCTTGGCTGAGCAGTACAATTTCTATTTCGCGCTCACGCAAGTTGGCGCCCAGCAGTTCGGCAGCGGCAACGGCTTGGGCATGAACAGCTTCTCCGGCATTTATTTTCATTTGGTTGGTTGTTATCCAGCCCGCATAAATACCTACGCTGAGAAGCGTAAATAGCGAGAGCCCGCCAAACCACAATGCCAGCCTCACTCTAAAGCTACTGTGCTTGAACAATTAGCATGCCTTGTGTGATTAACTTGTCGCCATAATATACATTTTTATCCTATGGCTGGCAGTATTCCGCAGGGGGAAAAACCGGCAACAAATCACAGGAATAGATTATGGAAGCTGTGCAATTATTCGGGGCCAGTGTGCCGGTGGTGCCGCTGTTGTTGCGGGCAAATTAATTGATGGTCATGTGGGTAAGGGGGGGGGACGCGGTGAATCTCCCCCGGCTCAGGGTGTAAACGAAGCCGGGGGATTTGCTGCATCGCAATAAAAATTATTACGTGCGATAGCGCTCCAACCAATGCGCGTAGGATGCAGGTAAAACCCACGCGGATTTTTCTACGCCCAGTTCTTTCGCCGCAAAATAGGGCCAGTGTGGGTTAGCCAAATGCGGGCGACCAATCATCACCAAGTCCAACTGTTTATTGGCGATGGCCTGCTCTGCTAATTGCGGTGTGCTAAAACCCCAGGCGGATGCGACAGGAATATCGGCCTGGTTGCGCACTTGTTCAGCGATGGGGGCGAGAAACGCCGGTGCCCAGGGGATGTTCACATCAGGTGTGGAGAAGCCGATGCTGACGCTCAACATATCCAAACCATTGTTGCGCAATTGTTGGGTGAGTTGGATGGATTCAGCGAGGGTTTGTTCATCGCGGCCATCGTATTCAATCACCCCAAAACGGGCGGTGAGCGGTAAATGTTGCGGCCAGACGGCGCGCACGGCTGCGAAGGTTTCCAATAAAAACCGGCTGCGGTTTTCCAAGTTGCCGCCGTATTCATCGGTGCGTTGGTTGGCGTGGGCAGAGAAAAAACTTTGCGCCAAATAACCGTGGGCAAAATGCAATTCCAGCCATTCAAAACCAGCGGCGCGGGCGCGCTGTGCGGCAGCGGCAAAATCGGCGGTCACACGTTTGATATCGGCGATGGACATTTCCTGCGGGACTTTTTCCAAACCATCACCAAAGGCGATAGCGGAAGGGGAAATGGTTTGCCAGCCGCGTGCATCGCCTTCGGCAATATGATCGTCACCTTCCCAAGGGCGATTGGCGCTGGCTTTGCGCCCGGCGTGGGCGATTTGAATGCCCGGTACGGCGCCGGCTTTTTTAATCGCGCTGGCAATTTGTGCCAGGCCTATGGCGTGTTCGTCGCTCCACAGGCCCAAACAGTTGGGGGAGATGCGGCCTTCCGGCGCGACGGCGGTCGCCTCTACTATCACCAAACCGGCGCCACCGCGCGCAATGCTGCTGTAGTGGGTCAGGTGCCAGTCGTTACTAAAACCATCGGTGGCCATGTATTGGCACATGGGGGGTACGGCAATGCGGTTGCGCAGTTCAACATCTTTGAGTTTAAAACGGCTAAAAAGAGCGGACATACTTCCTCCAGACGGGATCATTACCCTGATGTGCAGGGTTTGGCGCCTAGAGTAAGGCCTGCTGAGATATAAAAATAATCAGCTTTTGTTATCTGCTTTATAAGCTGCGCTTATGACAGCTAGGGTGCGATAAACAGCTCAAACAGCAAGTCGCGAATCCAGCGGTGCGCCGGGTTTTGATGGGTGCGCTCATGCCAGGCGGCGATTTTGGTAAAACCCTCCACGGGGATAGGCGTTGGTTGGGTGACCAGCCCGTCCAGGCTGTCCACCAAGCGTTTGGGCACTACCGCAATCATGTCGCTGGCGCGCAGTATGCTCGCCATCACCAGAAAGGATTTGACCGACAGCATCACCTGCCGCGCGCGGCCAATGCGCGCTAGCGCTTCGTCGGTCACGCCCAGAAAACCGCCGCCGGTGTAGGAAAATAACGCGTGTTCCAGGGTGCAAAATTCATCCAGGCTGAGCGGCTGTTGGGCGTTGGGGTGATCGCTGCGCATCACACACACATAGTCTTCATCGTAGAGGCGGCGCGCGTGTAATTCCGCCGGGCAATTGGGCGGCGTGAGCAGCGCCAGATCAATTTCGCCGCGCTCCAGTTGCTGTGGGAGCAGTTGGTTTTCGATGGGCAATAGCGCGACACGAATCTGCGGCGCGCGTTTTTTTAGCTCCACCAAAAAGGGCACGGCAATCGCCTGCAGCGCGTAATCGGTGGCGGCGATGGTGAGAGTGAGGCTTGCACTGCGCGGATCAAATTCTGCCGGTTGTAGCAGAGTGGCTATTTCGGCCAATACTTTTTTTACCGGCAGGGCCAAATCCAGCGCGCGCTGGGTGGGCACTATGCCGCGCTGCGAGCGCACAAACAGCGGGTCGTTAAAACTCTCGCGCAGGCGGGTGAGCATGCCGCTCATTGCCGGTTGGGTGAGCGACAGCCGCGCCGCCGCGCGCGTTACGTTGCGCTCATCCAATAGCGCATCCAGGGCTTTTAATAAATTCAGATCGACGGTTTTGATATCGCGCATATTGCTTGGGCTCGCGGGTGAAATACCGGTGTCCAGCCTAAAGCTTTCTGCCGGCGAAGTGAAACCGATATTCCCCTGCAGTGACGGTGCTGCGCGGTGAGTTCAAAAAACCGTAACAAATCCTTCATATACTGTTGCTAAGCCATCCATTTGTTTAAGGAAACAACGTGCCTGAACTGATTGCTCCGCCCGCCAAACATACCCGGGGTGCTTATGGTGTCTGGTTGTTTACCGACAAAAACCCCCGCCTGAAACAAATCAAAAAAACCGTGAGCCCCAGCGTGCACGGTGATCGCCATTGGGATTCCAGTTACCTGTTGATGGATTACTTCACCGAGCATCGCCCGCGCAAACATACCCGCGTGTTGGATGTGGGCTGCGGCTGGGGGCCGACTTCCATCTTTTTTGCGCGCAAGGGCTGCAGGGTTACCGGTATGGATGTGGACAGTGAGGTGTTTCCCTTTTTGGAGGCCCAGGCGGATTTGAATCAGGTGAAAATCCAAACCCTGACCCGCTCCATGAAGCAGATGAAAAAGAAAGACTTGGCCAATTACGATGTGATTGTGGGCGGCGATATTTGTTTTTGGGACGAGCTGGCGGAAGAGTGGTTTGCCATGCTCAAACGCGCTGCTGCCGCCGGGGTAAAAAAACTGGTGCTGGCCGACCCGGGGCGCCAGCCGTTTTTGGACTTGATTGACCGCTGCGATAAAAAGTGGCCCACCGAACATTTGATTTGGTTGGCGTTACAGCCCAAAAAATTTGAAGGCAGCTTGATGATTGTGACCTTGAATGACTGAGGCGTTACACTGGCGGGCTTGAGTGCTTAGCCAGAGGTTGTTGCGGGGTCATGCAAAAGTTTTATACCAATGCGTTTATCAGTGGCATGTGTTTGCTATTGCTTAGCCTGTTGCTCGTTTATGCCTGCGTCAGCCGCTCCTATTTATCGCTGCCTTTGGTGCCCGTCAGCGAAAGTGAATTGCTGTGGCGTGCTGTACCGCGCACCGATGTCGAGGAGGGCGGCAGTTCACAGGTCAACATTCTGGATGACCAGTTCAGTTTGAGTTTTGACTACACCCTCACCAGCAAAGCCCAATACCCCTACGCCGAGGTGGCGCTGGTATTTGTGGATGAATCCCGGCAGCCCCGGCAGGTAGACTTAACCGCTTACGATGCCATTTCCTTTAACACCAAATGTTCGCCCGCCAATACCATGGTGCTCAGCGTGTACACGATTGAGCAGGGCGTTCCCCTCACCGACAAGCTGGTCAGTTACCGCGCCCCTTCGTCCTATTTCTCCTGCGGCCAGGACTGGTCGAGTGTGCATCTGGATCTCACCCGCCTGGAAACGCCGCAGTGGTGGTTTGATTTGCACAAGTTGGATCTGTCGCGCCAGGAGTACCGGTTGGACAAGGTGCCGCGTATCGCCATAGGCAACAGTTTCCAAAGTCCCGCTAACCAGACAGTCTCGGTGTTGATAAACAACATCACCCTGAGTGGGCGCGATTGGCGCTACCTGTATTTTCTGGCGGGGTTTTTACTGCTGGCCTGGAGTGGGTTTGCGGTTTGGCTGATCAAACAATACACCCGCTCGCTGGTGCAAAGCCTGGCGCGCAAACGCGAGCGCGACCGGCCGCTATTGGCCTACCAGCAGCTGTCTATCGCCCCCCTGCGCGACCGCGAGAAGACCGCCATTTTGCAATACATGGCGAGCGAGTACGCCAACCCGGAACTCGACCTGGACACTATGGTGGCGGCCATCAATATCACCCGCGCCAAGATCAACGAGATACTGAAATCCGAACTGGGTTACACCTTTATCAGCTACCTGAACAAACTGCGTTTAACCGAGGCGGCGCGTTTGTTGGCGGACAAACCCGAGGCCAACGTGGGTGAAATCGCCTACTCGGTGGGTTACAAAAATACCTCCTACTTCAACAAGCTATTCAAGGAGGAGTACGGCTGCACACCCAAAACCTACAAAAGTGTTTGTAAAAATCCGTAAGCGATCAGCCGGAAAATTAGCAATTAAATAAAGAATCTTTCAACTTTTGCATTAAGACAGCAATTTTGCGTTAAAGCGTTATTGCCATACTGGCGCGCTAATTAGACTGGCATTTTTGTGACAAGCCAGTGACTAATAACTATGCGCGAACAGCCAGAGGTAATTACCTCCCTCCTTATCAACCACTCCGCCAATGTATTTTTTGAGATTCGCCCTCTGGTGTGCAGTGCGAACAGCGCTCGCCTGGGGCTGGTATTGCGCAGCGAATTTGCCAAGGCCAGCCACATCACCAGCGCCCTGGGCTGCGCCCTGGATTGCCTTGCCAGCATCGCCGGCCACCAAGTTTTGGGGGATTGTGCGGCAGCAGAGTCGGAAGTGAACTTTCACCATGAACCGCTGCTGGCAGACTTGCCCCGTGAGTTTATTGCCGAGGCAAGCCTGGATCTGGTCGAAAACAGCCTGGCCCTTTTTACCAGCTGCATCTACACCCCGGACAATCAGTTAGTGGCAAATGCCTGCGGCACCCTCAAACGCCTGCGCCCCCACAAGCAGCACACCAATAATTTGGTAGTAATGGCCGATTGGCGCGAGCTGCAGGGCGCTTGCGCGCACTAATACCCATCATTTCTGACATCAATCACCAAGACCATCAAGAGTTCAGCCCATGTTTGATTCAACTCGCAGAAACATCTTCAAAGTTTGCCTTGCCGGCGCCGCCGCATCGCCCTTGGCGCTACTGACCCGTGGAGCCCAAGCTGTCGCCCCTGCACCTGTTGCTTCCACCTGTATTCCCTATCGCCCGCAGTGGGGGCGGGGAGTTGAAGGTCAGCGCAAGGCCGATCTGGGCAATGGCACCTATTTGAATCCGATCATCGCCGGCGACCGTCCTGACCCGACCATCCTCAAGGACGGTGCCGACTACTACATGACTTTTTCGTCATTTAATACCTACCCCGGCATAGTGATTTGGCACTCCACCGATCTGGTGAACTGGGCGCCTATTGGTGCGGCGCTCAGCAAAAATATTGGCACTGTGTGGGCGCTGGACATCTGTAAACACGGCGACCGCTATTACATCTACATTCCGGCGCTGAGTGACGGCAACCCCTGGTCTACCTATGTGATTTGGGCGGACGACATCAACGGCCCCTGGAGCGACCCCATCGACTTGCAGATAGAGGGCTGTATCGACCCCGGCCACATGGTGGGGGAGGATGGCAAACGCTATTTGTTTGTGAATGGCATCCGCAAAATCCGCCTCAGCGATGACGGCCTCGCCACCGATGGCGAATTGCAAGCGGCCTACAGCCCCTGGCGCTACCCCGACCACTGGATTGTGGAAAACTTTGCGCCCGAAGGCCCCAAGTTATTCAAACGCGGCGACTGGTTTTATTTGGTCACCGCCGTGGGCGGCACCGCCGGCCCGGTCACCGGCCATATGGTGATTGCGGCGCGCTCGCGCTCCATTCACGGCCCCTGGGAACACTGCCCGCACAACCCGCTGGTGCGCAGCTTGTCTGACGCGGAACCCTGGTGGTCGCGCGGTCACGCCACCGTTATTCAAGGGCCTTCCCTCAACGGTGATACCAAAGGTGAGGAGGGCGACTGGTGGATGGTCTACCACGGTTACGAAAACGGCTTTAGAACCCTGGGCCGCCAAGCGCTGCTGGAACCTATCGAATGGACGGAGGATGGCTGGTTTCACGCCAAAGGCGGCGACCTGTCGCAACCCATCGCCAAACCGCGCAATGGCAAAACCAGTGCAAGTGGCGCGGCGCTGTCGGACGATTTCTCGCGCAACCGGTTTGGTATCCAGTGGGCATTCCACAACCCCGGCGCCAAGGAATTAGCGCGGGTTAACTACGGCAAAAAAGTCTTGGAGCTGGCCGCCGCTGGCAGCTCACCGGCAGATTCATCGCCGCTGACCTGCGGGGTGGTGGATCGCGCCTACCAGGTCGAGGTGAGCCTGCAACTGGAGGGCAATGCCGAAGCGGGCCTGTTGCTGTTTTACAACCACAGGGCGTTTGTCGGTATGGGTTTCAGCCCCGAGGCAATCAAAAGTTTCCAATATGCCGAGGAGCAAAGCTGGGCGCGCATCCCACTCAACACCCGAAACCTGCGGATGCGCATCACCAACGACCATCAAGTCATCACCTACGAATACTCGCAGGATGAAGGCCAAACCTGGACACGCCACCCCACACGCATGGAAGTTTCGGGGTTAAATCACAATGTGTTTGGCGGCTTCCTGAGCTTACGCGTGGGTATTTACTGCGCCGGCAGCGGCAAGGTGCAGCTGGGGGATTTCTGCTATCGTGCATTGGAAAACTAATTTAATAGCGGAAACAGACTGTGGAAAATTCTGAAAGTAAACTTCAGGCGCTACGCCAAATGCTGACTCAGGGTGAAGAAAGCGGCGCGACCGATTATGACTATGAGGAATTTATTAACGAACTGGATGATCCGCACTATATGGCCCCCGCAGGCTAGAAGGATCACACGGACTAGTCATGTGATTTTTTACACGTCCAGCACAACAGCGAATGTTTTTATTGTGCGCATACTCCACAAAAGCATGGATGTGGATTTAATACGTTAAGTCGCTTTTTTCATAGCGACTCAGCTGCGCCCAGGACTGCCGGATACCTAATACATAAAACAAACCAAATGCAAAACAGATAGCCGAACTTACTATCCAGAAGGTAATGCTATTTTCCGGAAACATCGGCATTAAAGGGATAAAGGCCAGGCCGCGTAACAAATATATTGCGGCGATAATACACAAGCCCAAACGTAATAACGGAAGCCTGAAAATAATACCTGCACCAGAAAGCGCATAGAGCGACCAAATAATTAACACTGCCACAAGGACAGATGTCACTATAGTTGGATAAATAAGCCCCGCCTCAGCCATTTGTGCCATCTGCTCTCCGGCACCCAAAAAACGGTACCAATCCCCGCCGAAAACAATACATCCCAAATATACTAAAGCCGCTGCACCGCTATAAATTTCCAACTGCGACCGAGGTAACCTCGATATCCTCCTTGTTCACCGCATAACTCACCCAGACACGATTATTCCATACAATACTTTTCGGATAACTGTAGCCAGTGCGTTTGTATTTGCCGGCGTACCGCATTGGCGGCAACTCGGATTCACTGCGCAGCAGGTAGGCTTTATCAAACCGCTGGCCATCCTCACTTAACGTAATGGTGAGCGGTGCGCGGTTTTTGTTGCCACTGGGGTTGTTAATTAAAAATGCGCGGCCATCCGGCAGGTTGCCGGCGCTTTGTTTGGCGCGGGAGTCGGGCATATTCGTGATGACGGGATTGCTCCAGGTTTTTCCCTTGTCACTACTGCTTGCTGCTAACAGAGCAAAGCTGCTGCCCTGATCGCGAAACACCATCACCGGGTTCATTTGTTTGGTTAAAAACCAACTGGGTTCCAGCTCACGGCTAATACCCGGTTGATGCGGCAGGTTTTCCATCTCGCCTTGCATCCAGCCACTCAGCCCGGTTGGGTCATCTGTATAAAAAGGTTTTGCAATTAAACCGGGGGGTGCATGAATGGCGGTGAGAATTCTGCCGTTAGGTAATTGTTTCAAATCCTGCTCAATGATTCCCGCAACCGCGTTGCCATCAAAGTCTCGCAGCGGTTTAGGTGCAGACCAGTGAATGCCATCGCGACTGGTAATGTATTCCACGAAGCCTGCTTTGGGTTGTAAACCCTGCGGCCACACATTAATAAATGCCACTAATGTATTGCCATAACTCCACCAACCGCCATTGGTTACCAGCGCATTGGTGCGCGCCGCGACCAATTCTTGTGGCGCACTCCACTCGCTGCCATCGCGGCTGCGGCTATACAGAATTTTTGTTTCAGGTGCGTCTTCATCCTGCTGTGAACTTTGCCACTGAATAAGCAGCTCGCTATTAAACGCAAACAGTACCGCCCCATGGTTGTATTGCGCACTGCCGGCTTTGGCTTTAAACACCGAGTGATGTTTTAGTTGCGCCGGTTTTTGCAGGCCCAAAGTGTCTGGCTGAGTGTTATCAAACACCTCATCCACTACCAAGAGCGCGGTGTTGTTAGTAGTGTTGGTTGTTGTGTTTTTTATCGCACAAGCAGCGCTCAGCAGTACTAAAGCGCTTGCGATAATAATTTTTAACCCTGAAGTCGGCTGCATAATATTTACATTTTTGTGGTTGAGCGGTTTGTTTGCGCTATCGATTGTGCTCTGGTCTTTTGTTATGTATTTGCCATCTGTGCAATTGCCGTTTTAATTTCTGCGATTTGTGTGGAGTTTATTTTTATTGGAATTGAAAATGAATCACCATCTTTTGTATGAATCAGGAAGTGTTTTATTTTGGGAAGAAAAATTGTTCCAGACTTATCTTCCTCTTCTGCTGCATGAGATATGTTTGAGTAGGGGATATGCCAGTATGTGGCGTTTTTGAATTTGCAAATCAGCGCTGTGTCGCCAAACTCTAATACATATTGGCTTCTGCTTTTTTCATCGGGCCGCGCTCGGCGGTTAGCTGCTACAAGGATCGTCCAGGACAGGAAACAAAGTGCAATTATAAAATTGAATTTGTCCGATGCTATGTAATCAGCGACAAGCAGCCCTCCAAACAACGCAGGCATTAGCCAGCTTCTTAAAAGATGAATGTCCGGACTGCCGAGTATTTCAATATTTTTCATTAGTGCTCCTGCACAAGTTGTTATGCCTGTTATGCAACATTAACGGTTGCCGCCGCTAAATTATTTTCCGCGATTCATAATTACACAACTATCACCAGAGCCAATAACCCCAGCGCAAGCACCGCTGGCGCTGTTTGGATAAATATAATTTTGCGCGCGGCGGTTAGCCCGCCGTAAATACCGGCGATGGCGATGCACAGTAAAAAGAAAATCTTGATGTGAACCCCGGCATCGCCCAGCCATAAACCCCAGAGTAAACCTGCGGCTAAAAAGCCGTTGTATAAACCTTGGTTGGCTGCCAGTACGCGCGTGGTGGCGGCTTTTTCCGGGGTGTTGCGGAAGGCGCGCAGGCCGGCGGGTTTTTCCCAGAGGAACATTTCCAGCACCAATATATAAATGTGCAGCAGGGCAATGGCGGCGATAAGGAGGTTGGCAGCAAGTAGAAGCGGTGAGTCCATAAATTGCCCTTGGTGTTGTGTTGGATGCAGTTGTACCGGTGGTGTCGCTGGATTGTGTTGTCGCCGGCTGTGGTATGGCAGGAGTGACTATAAGCCTAGCGGCGACCGAGGGAAATACGGCAAATAAATCTGACTAATCCGCCAGTTGCTGGCGGCGCTGTTTTTTTGCATTCGTATTCATTGGGCTTTGATTGGTTTGTCGATGGCATCACATTTTTTGGCGTGATAATTTACAGTTTGTTTTTTATACAAACCAATAACCATAAATTACGGCAAGAGGCTAACGAACAGTTATATGCGCAACTCATTCCTTGTTTCATCTTTGTTGGCGGGTGGCCTGTCGCTTATAGGCGCAATGGCTCAGGCTTATTCCATTAGCGGTTTGCAGAGCGCCAGCACCAACGGTAGTGGTTGGACTGGTACTACCGCGCCCCACCAAATTATCGCTACACCCGGTGCAACCCCCGGGACTAACGAGTGGTTTTCCCGCTATACCGTCGGCAATGGCGACAGCCGTTTTAATATCGATGAGTCTATTCTCGGGCAATTCCGCAATGCGCCCCTGCAGGACACTACCGGAGCCGGTTTGACGGCGGCCTCGGAATCGGTGCGTGTGACCTTTTTAGGCACCGGCGCGGCGCGCAACTCGGTGTTGTTTTTGGCGCAAGAGGGCAGTGCATTGCTCAATCGCGATGCCTTCTGGGACCCCATCTATGCAACCGGCGGCACCAATAACCTGGGCACTTTTAACCCGGTCAACAGTAACAATCGCCTGTTTGAAACCCGCGGCGGTTGTGAATACGCCCAGGCCAAAGCGGGCAATAGCTGTGTGCCTACCAACCTTGGTCAGTCGCGTGTTATTTCCGGTTTAACCGTGGGCGAAAATTTAATTTTTGGTTTGCAGGCGCTGGTGCTGCATTACAACGCCGACAATATTCACTACCCCAATACCAACTACTTTTTCAGCGGTGCAGCGGCCAATAACCAGGATCGCAAAGGCTGGAACGACGGTCAGGTGCACACCAAGGTATTGAACCTTGGCAGCAACCGTTTCCTGGTGGGTTTTGAAGATATCTGGGGCGGTGGCGATCGCGATTACAACGACAATGTATTTTTATTTGAAGGCGTTGGTGTTGATATTCCCCTGCCGCCTCTGGTGGTGAGCGAACCTGCCAGTTTGCCGCTACTGGCTTTGTTGGTGGGCGGTTTGCTGTGGCGCCGTCGCGCCCGCCGTTAAGGGGGGCCTTTGGCGTGGGCGATTAAGGTCGGCGCGCCAGTCCAATAAGAGCTACACTAAAAACCAGCACAAACTGCTGGTTTTTTTCGCCACAAGTTTGTGCACATAACAAGAAATTCATGATGAAAAAAGCCCAGACTACCAACCCCGGCGTGTATTTATGACTAGATTCCCCTCCCGTACCCTGCTTATGTCCCTGGTCTTTATGACCTTATCCCTGGCGCTGCCCAGCCATGCGCAGTCCAACGTGATTCGCATTAATGGTGCTGCCGATGGCAACTCCAGTTATGTCATGGAGATTCTCAACCTGGCACTCAGCAAGCTGGACACCCGCTACGAACTGAAAATCGATAACACGCCGGTGACCCAGGCGCGCAACATGGATGATGTTGCCTCTGGCCGTATGGATTTGCTCTGGGCGGCAACCAATATGGAAATGGAAGAAATGCTGCTGCCGATCCGCATTCCGCTCTACCGCGGCTTGCTGGGCCACCGGATTTTTATTATTCGGCCTGAATCCCAGGCGCAGTTTGATCAGGTAAAAACCTTTGAAGACCTGAAAAAATTCAGCTTTGGCCAAGGCACTACCTGGGCCGACTCCAGTATTTTGGAGAGCAACGGCTTAACAGTGATTCGCACCAATAAATACCCCGGCCTGTTTTATATGTTGGATGGCGGCCGGTTTGATGCCTTCCCGCGCGGGGTGCAGGAGCCTTGGGCGGAACTGGAAACGAACAAAAACCTGCCGCTCGCGGTGGAGAAGCGCATCATGCTGGTGTACCGCATGCCGCTGTATTTTTTCACCAAACACGGCAATACCAAACTGGCGGCTGACCTTGAGCTGGGGTTGAATCGCGCAATTGCAGACGGCAGTTTTAACGAGGTGTTTTTCCGTCACCCCATTGTTCGCTCGGCGATTGAGCAGTCCAATATGCATGACCGGATTGCGTTTATGATCGATAACCCAACCCTGCCCAAAGAAACGCCGCTGGAGCGCGAGGAGCTGTGGTTTGACATCAATAGCCTCAAAAAGCCAGCACCGGCACCGGTAGAAAGCGATCAACCCTTGGATTTGCCCGAATAACGCCCGCGTTTGCACAGTGCCGGCCGCCGTTCTGGTGGTCGGTGCTGTATCGATTGTCGCCTCACTCCTCTTTTGTTTTTCCCGCTGTTAATGCTCGCTGTTGTCTAGAATTCCCTGCCGGCATATCATCCTGCAAAAGAGTTATGGTTTTTTTGACTCTATGCTAGTATGTTTTAAATATGAAGCGTGTTTTGCGTGTGAGTGAGCCTGGGCTTGCCGCGGTAAAATGCCGGGTTCATAGAAAGGTTCCGGAAACCACCTCCAGCTTACATAACGAATAACAAGCTGCACCCGATGCAGCTGCGGAGTAACGATGAACACAACGCCCAGGTCGGCGACTTTGCTGCTGCCTTTTGTGCTGATTATTAGCCTCTTTTTTCTGTGGGGAATGGCTAATAACCTCAATGACATACTGATCACCCATTTTAAAAAGCTATTTACGCTCTCGGATTTCAAAGCAGGTTTGGTGCAATCCGCTTTTTATACCGGCTATTTTGTGTTCTCTATTCCCGCTGCGCTGTGGATGAAACGTTTTGGCTACAAGGCTGCGGTGGTGTTTGGTTTGCTGCTGTACGGCGCGGGCGCCTTGATGTTTTACCCGGCGGCGCAGGTGCGCGAATACAGTTTGTTTTTGCTGGCGCTGTTTGTGATTGCCAGTGGCCTGGCCTTTTTGGAGACCTCGGCCAACCCGCTGATTGTGGCCATGGGCGACCCCGCCAGCGCCGAGCGCCGGCTCAATTTTGCCCAGTCGTTTAACCCCTTCGGCTGTATTGCGGGCATCTACATTGGGCGCGAGTTTATCTTCTCTGGCCATGAGCCTACGGCGGCGGAGCTGGCCGCCATGAGCAGCGCACAGCTGGAACAGTTTTACCGCAGCGAGGCGCAGGCGGTGCAGCTGCCTTATCTGGTGCTGGGGTTGGTGGTTATCGCCTGGGCACTGCTGGTGCTCTGGGTGAAGTTTCCGCGTATTGCCACCCAGCGCCATGAAGAGGATTGGAGTGGCTGGGCGGACTACAAAACCCTGTTGCGCAACGGTCGCTTTATGTTTGGCGTGAGCGCGCAGTTTTTCTATGTGGGCGCCCAGGTGTGCATTTGGAGTTTTCTGATCCGCTACGGGCAGGAGGCCATGCCCGGTACCGGCGAGAAAACCCTGGCCACTTACCTCATGGCATCGCTGGTGCTGTTTATGCTCGGGCGATTTGTGGCCACGGCCTTGATGACGCGCCTGCGCGCCGCTTGGTTAATGTGGGTTTACGCGCTGATCAATGTGCTGCTCTGCGCCTTTGCCATAGTGCACCCCGGTCATACCGGGCTCTTGGCTCTGGTCGCCACCAGCTTTTTTATGTCGCTGATGTTCCCTACGATTTTTGCGCTCAGCCTGAAAAACCTGGGTGTGCTGGCCAAGGCTGGCTCCTCGCTGGTGGTGATGGCGATTATCGGCGGTGCAGTACTGACGGCAGTGATGGGGCTGATCTCTGACCTCAGCGCCATCCATGTGGCAGTAGTGGTGCCATTGTTGTGTTTTGTGGTGATTGCAATCTACGCCCGTCGCGCTGACAGCCAAAGCCTTGTGGCTTCGGCGGCAATGCGCGCGGAAGCGGGTTGTGATTAGGCCTTTCGGGGCCTGGTGCAGGGGGCACCAGTTTGCGCTTTTAGCGAATTTCCTAAAGTGGTGCGCAGTAAAACAGTGATGATGTTAAATCTTGAGCGACATAAAACCATAACGACAATTAATAATGGGTAGAGCTATGACAACTATGAGCAATGTGGCAGACCGTATGGAGCTGGAACTAACCGAGGACGCCGAGCGCAAATACCGTGCGCCGGCACTGGAAAAAGGGTTGGATATCCTTGAGCTGTTGGCGCGCAGTTCGTCGCCCTTAACCACGTCGCAAATGGCGGCACAGCTGGGGCGCTCGGTGAGCGAGCTGTTCCGCATGGTGTTGGCGCTGGAGTATCGCGGCTATATCAGCCACATGAGCGACGGGCGCGACGGCTACATGCTCACCAATAAATTATTTACTCTGGGTATCTCCCAGGGCACCGCCAAGACCTTGTTGGAGGTTGCCCTGCCAGCGATGAAAGACCTGAGCCGTGAACTGGGGCAATCCTGTCATTTGGTTGTGCCCTCGGGCGACCAGATAGTGGTCATTGCCCGGCAGGAAAGCCCTATGGATTTGGGGTTTTCGGTGCGGGTTGGCTATCGCCGCCGTCTCATAGACACCAACTCAGGGGCGCTGCTCTACGGTTTTGCATCGCCCGATGTGCAGGCCAGTTGGCTGCCGCAACTCTCCGCAACGGTCGATCTGGAGCGCATAGAGCGTTTCCTCGCCAAGGTGCGCAAAGGCGTGACTCAGGGTTATATCCAGCTGGGCAGCGATTTTGTGGAGGGCGTGACCGATTTTTGTGTGCCGGTGATTGGCGTGCATGGTGCGGTGGGGGTGCTGATCATTCCATTTATCAATATCAAAGCTCAAGCGGTAAGTACCGAGCGGGTGCTTGAGCGCCTGCTGCAGGCCGCCGATAAAATCTCGCAAGCCTTGATGGATTAAGCGCAAGCGCAAGTTCTGTTTTTATCTATGAATTGCCCACTGAAAATCGCCGCACCTGCGGCGATTTTTTTCATTCTTTTACCAAAAAGTCACAATAACTATATGTTAATTGGGGAGGCTATCGGATAAGCTGATTTTCATCGGCGGATTTGGTTTTAATTATAAAAATAGCGATACGCGAGTTTTTTATGAGCACAGCAAGCGGTAATGAGCCGGGTGATGCGGCGTCTCAGTCGGGCAATGGTTCGGGCAGTGGTTTGGTCAATGGTTCGGCGAACTGTTTTGGGGCGTCGGGCTTACATCTTTCACCCCTGGGGTTTGGTGCAGCGCCGATTGGCAACCTCTATCAAGCCATGGGCGATGATCAAGCGCGCGCCACTGTCGCGGCCGCACTCGCCGCTGGTATTACCTACCTGGATACGGCGCCCCATTATGGTTTCGGGCTGAGCGAAACCCGGCTGGGCGCGGCGCTGGCAACGGAACCTTTGCTTGAACCCTTGGTGATCTCCACCAAAGTCGGGCGGTTGCTGGTTCCCACGGATTCAGCCGACAGCCTGCGCCACGGTTTTGCCAACGCCCCGGCCCTGGAGCCGCAATTCGATTACAGCTACGACGGGGTGATGCGCTCCTTTGCGGAAAGCCTCAAGCGCTTGCAGTTGGAGCGAGTTGATATCCTGTTTGCCCACGACCTTGGCCCGCTCACCCACGGCGCCGATCACCCGGCGCGTTTTCGCGAATTTATGGATGGCGGTTATCGCGCCATGTGTGAGCTGAAAGCGGCGGGCTTGGTAAAGGCCATAGGTCTGGGCGCCAATGAGTGGCAGATCTGCGAGGCGGCACTGCGCCAGGGGGATTTTGATGGCTTTCTCCTGGCGGGGCGCTACACCTTGTTGGAGCAGGGCGCCTGCGAAACCTTTCTACCACTCTGCGCCCAGCGCGGTGCCTCGGTGATTTTGGGCGGGCCGTTTAACTCCGGCATTCTCGCCACCGGGGTGCTTGCACCGGCTGTCGCCTCCGGCAAACAACCGCTTTATTACAACTACGAACCGGCGCCCCAAACCGTGATTGATCGGGTGGCGGCCATCGAGCGGGTGTGCAACCGTTTTGGGGTGCCATTGGCCGCCGCAGCGCTGCAATTTCCGGCGGCGCATCCGCAAATTTGCTCGGTACTGGCCGGTTTTGCCAGCGCGACCCAAGTGCAGCAGGCGAGTCAGTGGATGAATACACCTATCCCCGCCGAATGCTGGCAGGCGCTACGCGCGCAGGATCTGTTGCACCCCGCCGCGCCAATTCCCAAGGCTGTTGCATCTGCGTTATCGGCTGCTGCGCCGGCGCATATCTACGGGAGTGCGAACTGATTATGCAAACTGTTGATAACACCCAAACAATCGCTAACGCCCAAACAATCGCTAACGCCGTTATTTTGCTGCACCCCGAAGACAATATTCTGGTGTGTGTAAAACAGCTCAATGCGGGCGATGCAATTCTGATTGATAACGACACCATTCGGCTGGCCGCTGACATAGCGCTGGGCCACAAGATCGCGCGCCGCGCGTTAACCCCGGGCGACAAGGTGTATCGCTATGGCGCCCCCATAGGTTCTATGACCCAGGCGGCTGCCAAAGGTGAGCATGTGCATATGCACAACATGAAAAGCGATTACATCCCGAGCCATACCCGCTCGCGCCAGCATCAAGACAGGAGTGAGCAATGAATCAACCTGGCTCCGCCTCCCCGGAATTTTTAGCCTGGCCGCGCAGTGATGGGCGCAAAGGTATCCGCAATGTGATTGTGGTGGCCTATTTGGTGGAGTGCGCCCACCACGTCACGCGCCAGATAGTAAACCTCGCCAACCCGCAGGACGAAAACGCCATTGGCGATGTACACCTGATCGGTTTCCCCGGTTGTTATCCCAACCAATATGCCTATGAGATGCTGCGCGCCGTGTGTACCCACCCCAACGTGGGCGGTGCACTGCTGGTATCGCTCGGCTGCGAAAGTATGAATCGCGAAAAATTATTGGCCGATGTGATGGCAACGGGGCGCCCGGCTGAATTGTTGGTGATCCAGGAGGCGGGCGGCACCAAGGCGACCATCAGTGCCGGTCTTGCGGCAGTAAAACGTTTGCAGGCACAAGCCGCCAAGGTGCAGCGCGTGCCCATGCAATTACACGAATTAGTGGTGGGCACTATTTGTGGCGGCTCCGATGGCACCAGCGGTATCACCGCCAACCCGGCGGTAGGCCGCTGTTTTGATGCGCTGGTCGCTGCCAATGCCACCTGTATTTTTGAAGAAACCGGCGAATTAATCGGTTGCGAAACCATTATGGCCGACCGCGCGATAACGCCGGAATTGGGCGCAGCCATTGAAGCCTGTGTCGCCAAGGCCGAGCACTATTATCGGGTGATGGGTTTTGGCAGTTTTGCACCGGGCAATGCGGACGGCGGCTTAACAACCCTGGAAGAAAAATCCATGGGCGCCTATTCCAAATCCGGTTCATCGCCCATTAGCGGTTTAATTAAACCCGGCGATATTCCTCCCGTTGGCGGTTTGTATTTATTGGATGTAGTGCCTGACGGTGAACCGCGTTTTGGTTTCCCCAACATTTCCGACAACGCTGAAATTATCGAATTAATTGCCTGCGGTTCCCATGTGATTTTATTTACCACCGGGCGCGGCTCGGTCGTTGGCTCGGCAATTTCGCCGGTCATAAAAATTTGCGCCAACCCGGAAACCTATCGCCGCCTCGCGGGAGATATGGATGTTAATGCCGGGCGCATTTTGCACGGCGCTGCAACGCTCGATGAAGTGGGCGAAGAAATTTTACAAACAGTGATTGCGGTAGCCAGCGGTGCGCCCAGTGTTTCGGAAGCCTTGGGGCATCAGGAATTTATTTTGACCTACAAATCCTTTGAACCCATTGGCCCGGGTTGTTTACCGGTGCGCGGCTAACCCCCTCCCAACCTCCCCCTTGGCAGGGGGAGGAGCTGCTACCCCCTCCCCTTATGAAGGGGAGGGCTGGGGTGGGGTTTCTCCCTCCCCTTATGAAGGGGAGGGCTGGGGTGGGGTTTCTCTCTCCCTTTATGAAAGGGAGGGCAGGGGTGGGGTTTTTATGAATATGAAAGATAAAAAATTATGAAAAGACTGGAAGGTAAAACCGCATTAATTACAGCCGCGGCCCAAGGTATTGGGCGCGCCAGTGCAGAATTATTTGCCGCCGAAGGCGCGCGTGTTATCGCCACCGATATTAATGTCGCGGCTATGAATGGTTTAAAAGGCTGCGAAATTTATGGTTTGGATGTATTAAACCAGGAAAAAATTCAGCAGCTCAGCGAAACCATTGAGGGTATCGATATTTTATTTAATTGCGCCGGTTACGTGCACAGCGGAACCATTTTGGAATGTGATGAAAACGATTGGAATTTTTCCATCGATTTAAACGTAAGTTCCATGTATCGCATGATCCGCACTTTTTTGCCGGGCATGATTGCGCGCGGTGGTGGCTCTATTATCAATATGTCTTCCGTTGCCAGTTCCATTAAAGGTGCGCCCAACCGTTTTGCTTATGGCATGACTAAAGCGGCGGTGATTGGTTTAACCAAAGCGGTAGCTGCCGATTTTGTCACCCAGGGGATTCGCTGCAATGCAATTTGCCCCGGCACAGTACAAACCCCATCACTTGAGCAGCGTTTGCACGCAACCGGTGATTACGAAACTGCTTATAAAAACTTTGTCGCCCGCCAACCTATGGGGCGTTTAGGCACTGCGCGAGAAATGGCAGAGCTAGCGCTTTATCTGGCGAGCGACGCATCGGCATTCACCACTGGCACCATCAATATTATTGATGGTGGTTGGAGTAATTAAAAACTAACCCCACCCCGACCCTCCCCTTCACAAGCGGAGGGAGTAAAAGCTCCTCCCCCTGCCAAGGGGGAGGTTGGGAGGGGGTCGATTATGAAGGGGTTAGTAAGTGTTAAATAAATTGAGAGCAACAACATGAAATTATTTCGTCACGGTAATCCCGGCCAAGAAAAACCGGGTGTGGTTGATAGTAGCGGGCAGTTGCGCGATTTGTCGGGTGTGATTGCTGATATTAATGGCGCTGCGATTAACGATGAAACGCTGAAAAAAATTGCCGCGCTGGATTTGGCCAGTTTGCCTCTGGTGCCCGAGGGTACGCGTTTTGGCCCCTGTGTAAGCAACGTGGGTAAATTTATTTGTATCGGTTTGAATTACGCCGATCACGCCGCTGAATCGGGTGTGGCTGTGCCATCTGAACCTGTGGTGTTTATGAAAGCGACCAGCGCGATCACCGGCCCCAACGACAATGTGATCAAACCGCGCAACTCCACCAAACTCGATTGGGAAGTGGAATTGGGTTTTGTCATCGGCAAACACGCCAGTTATGTGGAGCTGGATGAAGCGATGGATTACATCGCCGGTTATTGTGTGATTAACGATGTATCCGAACGCAATTTCCAACTAGAGCGGCCGGGTGGCCAGTGGGATAAGGGTAAAGGCTGCGACAGCTTTGGCCCTCTTGGCCCTTATTTGGTTACGCGCGATGAAGTGAAAAATCCATTGGATTTGTATTTGTGGCTCAAGGTTAATGGCAAAACATTCCAAAATGGCTCCACCGATCAAATGGTATTTAGCCCGCAATTTTTAGTGCATTACCTCTCGCAGTTTATGAGTTTGCAACCGGGCGATGTGATCAGCACCGGCACGCCGCCCGGTGTTGGCCTGGGGCAAAAACCGCCAGTGTATTTGAATGCGGGCGATGTCATTGAATTGGGCATTGAAGGTATGGGCACGCAAAAACAAGTGGTGGTAAATGCGTGAGTAACCCCCTCCCAACCTCCCCCTTAAAGCGGGGCGCGCAGCCGGGGAGGAGCTTTACTCCCTCCCCTTATGAAGGGGAGGGTCGGGGTGGGGTTACACTTTCTCCTTACGAAGGGGACAGGGTGGTGTTACAACTTTCTCCTTATTAAGAAAGGGTTGGGGTTAAAAAAATTAACAACACGAGAAGTGATCATGAAAAAAAATACATTCAATAAATTATTGTTAATCGCCAGCAGCATTTTTTCTGCATCGGCGATGGCAGCTGACAATATCGCGCTCTATAACAACCAGCCACTAAATGGATGGCAATTGTTTATTGAAAACCCCGAGCAGCAACAAAAAGTTACTGCCGCGGCAGCAGCGTTACCCAAAGACGATGTAAAACTGCAAATCAGCGGTAAAGATAATTCTGCCGATGTGCTCACCTTCAGTTGGCAAGACACCTGGCGCGCCGGGATGACATTGGAGGCGGGTGCGCCCATCAACCTGAATGGTTTAATGAAACAAGGTGTACTGGCACTGGATATAAAAATCAATGAGCTGGAGAAGGGTGGCGTTTCTTTCAAAATGGAATGCCAGCCGCAAGGTTGCGAGCGCGTGGTGCCGTTTACTATGGCCGCGCGCGAATTGCGTGGCAAGGGCTGGAGCACAGTGTATGTGCCGCTCGGTTGTTTCAAACAGCAGCAGGATGATTTTAGTAAAACCACTATGCCCTTTGCGCTGGAAGTTGGCGGCAAGGGCGATGTGTCGGTCGCCAATGTGAATTTGTTAGCCGCCGCGCCCAAGGATGCGGTGTTGCACCAGTGTCCGGATTATAAAACTGTCTCGGTAACACCCGGCATGTTAAATGAGTGGTGGTCTATCGATTGGTGGCTGCCGCGCCACGAGCAAAAACTCGCAGACGCTAAAGCCATCGCTGCCAAGGGTGGAAAAATTGATTTGTTATTTATTGGTGACTCCATCACCCAGGGCTGGGAAAAAGAAGGCGCAGCGACCTGGCAAAAACACTACGCCCAGCGCAATGCCTTTGCCATAGGTTTTGGTGGCGACCGCACCGAGAATGTGCTTTGGCGTTTGCAACATGGCGCGCTGGATAATATGTCACCCAAGTTAGTGGTGATGATGATTGGCACCAACAATACCGGTCATCGCCAGGAAAATCCGGCAACCACAGCTGCTGGTATTAAACGTTTAATCACTGAAATTCAGCAACGTCAACCAAAGGCAAAAATTTTATTGCTGGCGGTATTCCCGCGCGATGCAAAACCCGATGGTGATCTGCGTAAAATTAACGATGGAGTCAATGCCATTATTAAAGATTATGCCGATAACAAACGTGTATTTTTTGCCGATATCAACTCAGTATTTTTAACCCCCGAAGGTGTTCTGCCCAAAGCTATAATGCCGGATTTGTTGCACCCCAATGAAAAGGGTTACGACCTTTGGGCGGAGGCACTGGAGCCGCATTTGCAAAAGCTATTGAAATAAACGCTGTGCATATGCCTGTAATAAATAACAATACGGCGCCTGCAGGCGCCGTTTGTTTTAAAAAATGTAACAAATAAAAAATATCGGAAAATAGCTTTCAATAAATAATTAGCAAAAAATAAATGTCGGCAAATAACAACAATCAACTGCACGAGACCGCGTTATGAAATTATATCTGCCTTATTTTATTATCAGCCTGCTACTGGCTTGTTTTAGTCTTAGTGTCGCTGCCAAGCCTAATATTCTCTGGTACGAACAGGCCGCCGAACATTGGGAGGAGGCCCTGCCTCTGGGTAATGGGCGTTTGGGGGCAATGGTGTATGGCGGTGTAACCAGCGATAACATCCAACTGAATGAAGCCACGTTTTGGGCGGGCGGCCCGCACAATAATCTAAACCCTAAAGCCTTGGAGTCACTGCCGGAAATTCGCCGGTTAATTGCAACGGGCAATTATCTGGCGGCAGAAAATCTGGCGGCAAATACGATTACCAGCCAGGGTTCAAATGGCATGCCTTATCAAACGGCGGGCAATTTGCATTTGGAATTTCCTGCGCATAAACAATTCAGCCATTATTATCGCGAACTGGATATAGGCCGGGCGCTAACCACTACTCGCTACCAAGTGGGCGATGTGGTTTATACCCGCGAAGTATTCAGTTCATTTGTGGATCAGGTCATTGCGGTAAAACTCTCGGCGAGTAAACCGGGGCAATTAACTTTTGCGGCCCATTTATCCCACCCTGCTGAGATGCAGTTTGCAACCGAAAATAATGACACGCTGGTGATGCAAGGTATGTCCAAGGATCACGAAGGCATTAAAGGTCAGGTGAAATTGGCGGTGCTTGCCAAAGTGATGGCAACAGGTGGCCAGGTTGCAAAAAATAATCAGCGTATTGCGGTTAAAGGTGCTGACTCAGCGATTATTTTAATTGCCATGGCTACTAACTTTGTCAACTATCAGGACATCAGCGCTAATGCACTCGCGCGCGCGCAGGATTATTTAAGTCGCGCTGCGGTGCAATTTAATCCGGCGGAGTATGAGCAGCGCAAACAGGCGCACAGCGATTTTTATAAACGCTATTTTGAGCGCGTCAGTTTGAATTTGGGAAGCAGTGAATTTTCCCGCGAGCCAACCGATGCCCGCATTCGTTTATTTGCCAGCCGGCATGATCCTGAACTCGCCAGTTTATATTTCCAGTTTGGCCGCTATTTATTAATTTCCTCCTCGCAACCCGGTGGCCAGCCCGCTAATTTGCAAGGCCTGTGGAATCACCGCATGGACCCGCCCTGGGATAGCAAATACACCCTGAACATCAATGCCGAAATGAATTATTGGCCCGCTGAGGTAACACAGTTAAATGAGTTGCACGAGCCGTTTATCACTATGGTAAAAGAGCTGGCGCAAACCGGGCAGCAAAGTGCAAAAACCATGTACGGCGCGCGCGGTTGGATGGCGCACCACAATACCGATATCTGGCGCATTACCGGCGGAGTGGATCGCACCTGGGGCTCATGGCCCACCAGCAATGCCTGGTTAAGCCAACATTTGTGGGAAAAATATTTGTACTCAGACGATAAAAATTACCTTGCCAGTGTTTACCCGGTAATGAAATCGGCAGTGGAATTTTTTGAAGATTTTTTAATTGAAGCACTTGGTAAAAATTCACCCGATCAACCCTGGCTGATTGTTTCACCCTCCATGTCTCCGGAAAATGCACCTGTTGCCACGGGCACTAAAATTGCCGCCGGCGTGACTATGGATAACCAGCTTTTGTTTGATTTGTTTTCCAATACCATCGCCGCCGCGCAAATACTCGGTGAAGATAAACCCCGCCTTGCGGCCTGGAAAAAAATCCTTTCACGTCTGCCGCCTATGCAAATTGGCCAGTACCACCAATTGCAGGAATGGTTGGAAGACTGGGATCACCCGCAGGATAAACATCGCCATATTTCACATTTGTACGGCCTGTTTCCCAGCAACCAGATTTCGCCCATTAACTCCCCCGAATTATTTAGCGCAGCGCGTGTGACTATGGAACAGCGCGGTGATCCTTCCACCGGTTGGTCGATGAATTGGAAAATTAATTTGTGGGCGCGCCTGCTGGATGGTGATCGCGCTTTAAAACTCATGCGCGAACAAATTAGCCCGGCCATGACACTTGATGGCAGTGTCAATGAAAGTGGCGGCACCTATCCCAATATGTTTGACGCGCACCCGCCGTTTCAAATTGATGGCAATTTTGGTTTTACCTCGGGCATGGTGGAAATGTTGGCGCAGAGCCACGACGGTGCCGTACATTTATTGCCGGCGCTGCCACAGGCATGGCCGGAGGGCGAAGTAAAAGGCCTGTTAATGCGCGGCGGTTTTGTGGTGGATATGCGTTGGGAAAAAGGCCAGATAACAGCATTAAAAATCCATTCGCGTCTGGGCGGGAATTTGCGTTTGCGCACGCACACACCGCTGCCGGCGGTAAAAGGTTTAAAGGTGAAAAAAGTTGCGGCGAATAAGCCTAACCCCAATGGGTTTTATGCCCAGGCGAACATCAAACCGCCCATTATCAATACCCAAAAAGTGGTGCCGCTTTTATCGCTGGCTAATGCCTATGTGATTGATGTGGCGACCAAAGCAGGGCAGGTTCTGGAGTGGCAATCACCCGCCGCTCATTAACATTGGCGCGGTGTGACACGGCAGGGATGCTTTGTTGCCGGTTAATGATATATTCAGCCTTGCGGTTCTATAACCTGAGCCTGTTTGCGCGCATCAACTTATTGCGCACCGCAATCTACCCTGTGTATCAATCTAAGGAAAACCAAGGAGCTAACCGTGAAATCATTTTCTATTTTGACCTCGCCCATTGCTGAAGCCCTCGCTGCAATTGCCCTGGTGTCTATGGCTATCCCTGCTTTTGCCAAACCTTTGGATGTGGATATGACGCCCGGTTTGTGGGAAAACAAAATGCGCTACACCGGCGATGGCGCGGAGCAAATGCAGCAGATGCAGTCCGGGCAGATGGAAGCTGCGATGGAGGAGATGAAAAAACAATTTGCCGCTATGCCACCAGAGCAGCGCAAACAAATGGAAGCCTTGATGTCACAGTCGGGAATGGAAATTACCGAAGATGGAATGAACTTCAAGAATGATCAGGTCAGCATGACCAAAGAGGGCATCACCACTAAACAATGTGTGACCCAGGCGCAAATTGATTCAGGTGAAATGGGTTTGAAAGAGGGCGATGAATGTACCCACAGCCTGACCCAAGTGAGCAAAAATCGCTTTAAATCCCTGCAGGAGTGTGGCGGTGAAAATCCATCGCGCAGCGAAGCGGAAATTACCTTCAGCTCATCCAAACGCTACTCGGGCACCGGTGTTATGACCCAAACTGTCAACGGCCAAACCCACAACATCAGTGTGGCGGTGGAAGGCAGTTGGCTGGGGAGCGATTGCGGTTCCATCCAGCCAGATGACCAGCTCTGATGTCTGTTAGCTAACATCTTGGCAAAACGCTAAAAAAGCACCGCAGGGTGCTTTTTTAGTATTTGTCGCCCGCGCAACCGCCCGCCACTGGTTATTAATTCTCCATTCATGCGATGACCTATAGTCTGCTTTGGCTTATCCTTGTCGCCACATTTTTCACACTGTGCGAGTAACGATTGTGATTAAACGCTGCACCCTTATCGGGTTATTGATGCTGGCCACCAGCCTTGCCGCCCAGGCGCGCGAACTGGTGATAGTGTTTGAAAATAGCCTGCAGCCTTCTTCCTCGCTGGATGCCATGGCGCGCTCGCAAATGCTGATGCGCAACCTGGCCATGGCCGGTGTGCCCCAGGCGATGTTTCTGGTGCAGCCGCGCGCGTTGGACAACAAAGATAAAGCCCGCTTGCAGCTGTACAGCGAGCGCGGCCATTTGTTGGTAAATGCGGGCTATAACCACAGCTTGGTGAGCAAGGGTGATCTCTATGCCTATGAAGTGGGCATACTTAAAGCGAACCGCTTGCTGGCACCTTATAGCGGTTATCAACAACATGTGCATTTTTCCTACCTGCATGAGCAGGGCGATAGCAGCATCCAGCGCGGCTTGATCGCTTTTTTGGCCGAGCGCGGTTATCGCCCGGCATTTACCAACTTTAATCCCTGGCGCGGTGTGGATGCTTACTTGAACCAGTTGTATCAAGCGCGGCTAAAACGCAATCGCCCGGTGAATATGGCGGCGCTGGAGTCTGCCTACACAGAGCTGCTTACCCAAGCCCTGCAGCAACAGGATGCCCTCGCGTTCAACCTGCTGGGCTATTCGCCACCGCAAACCCTGGTGTTACAGGAAAATGATTTAGCCGCGTATTTTGTTGTGGCGCTGGTGGATAAATTGGTCGCACAAGGCTGGCAGTTAACTACCGCCCGGCGCTTGCTGGAGGCGCCCATCGCCAACCCTTTATTCCATAGCGGCTGGGGCGCAAACAGTGTGTGGCCGGCGGTGACGGGTTTGCCCGACAGGCGCGTGGCTTACCCGCGCACACTGGGTGAGCGCCAACAAGAAGTAGATACTTTTTTACAAAACCGTATTCCCGGTTTACTTGAAAACTAATTGTGTTGTTTAGGGAGTTTTAAACCAAATGCAAACGAAAACTGCAATCAAACCCGGTGTGGATTCAGTCAGCGCTCGTCGCCTGCCAGTGTTCCCCGCACTCGGCCGCCCGGTTGTATTGGTGTTGGCAGCACTGCTTGCTATGCCGCTCGCTGCACAACAAAAATCCGTTATTTTTAAAAATGGTTTTGAAGCCGGCAGCGACAGCAAACAGTGGGCTCTCATGTACGGTGCCACTATTGTCGAGGCTGATGCGCGCACCGGTAGTGGCGCACTGTTTGTCGAGCAGGGCGAGGCCTCGCTGCGCAGTCGTGTCAGTTTAAGTGAGCAGGGCACACTGGAGTTGTGGCTCAAAACTTCATCGCCCGCAACCCAATACAAAATCAATGTGTTGGTAGCGACCAGCCAAAACAGTGATAACGGTTGGGTAAATGTGGGGCAAATTAATGGCAATAACGACACCGCCGAGTACTACGCCAAACGTGTTTCTATTGACGACCCGGGCAAAAAGTTTTTGCGCCTGGACATTGAAGTGCAAAACGGTCAATTGTGGATTGATGATCTGCGCGTAGAAAAAATTCTGCTGGATACTGCGCTACAAAAAAATCAGGAAAAAGTGATTGCCGAAGTGCTAGGCAAATTGCGCGACGATAAAAATTATCAGGTGCAGGCCGATGCCCTGCGCACCCTGGGTAAAAATTACGCCGCGCAGGTGGATGTGCAGCGCCAGTATCTGGAATATGCCAACGGTATTTACTCCAGCGTAACGCTGGTACTCGCCACCTCAGAGCGCGGCAAAATGGCCAACCCACTCGGCTATCAAACGTTTAAAGGTGTAGTGAACGATGTGCGCACCGTGGCATCGCCTATTCAAAAGGCGCGGATGGATTCCATGTTGCGCCCATTGGGTGATATTGCCACCGCCACGTTGAATATCATGACCAATGGCACCTACGCGGCTTTTGCGGAGCCATTCAAAACTATTGTGGCAACCGCGTTTGATCGCTCCTCCTATGAAAATGCAGGCATCGACCGCAAAGCGCGTAAGTTTGCAGAAGCCAATGGTTTGGAGACTTTCAAAAAAACCGAAACCTTCCTCGGTGAAATTGAAAAAGAACTCAACACCGTTACCGCATTGGATAAAGACCTGTTAGATATCCAGCGCGAAGTAGATAAATTCCGCAAAGACCTGGACAAACATTTAAAAGAATCGCTGATTGCCGGTGGCATGGGGCGCGGCAAAGAAAATTACAATCGCGTGATGAGTAAGGATGAGCCGGTGCGCGCCGCGGCACTGGAAGAAATCAATAATTACTTTATGGTGCAAGCCGAGAGCTACCAAAATTTCTCCAGCTCCAACACCGAGTTCGTACAGTTCATGATGAAGGCCACCCGCACCATGGAGGAAACCCAAGCCTTCAAGGAGCGCTTCAACCAAATCGCCTCGTCGGTCATCACCTTTTACGACAAATTCGACCGCTCAGTCGCCAAGGATCAAAACCCCTTCACCAACGACAAAGACCGCGCCGTATGGGAATCCCACGCGGTAAAAGTCCGCGCCTACATCCAGGAATCCAAAGCGGCGTTTGCCAAGGCGTACATGTAACAACTACCGAGTATTAATACTCTCAGACGCCCCACAAGTTGGGGCGTTTTTGTTTTTAAGCAACAAATTTTCTGGAACAGGACTGCACGCGGTGATAAGGTTCTGGGACGCTCAAAACAGCTATAGCAACAAGGGCTGCTGATCAAAATTTCTCTTGCGGTGACTTTTTGTCTGCCAGTATTTTTTTGATGATGAATAATTTGTATGAATGAATTCCATCTCCAGTTGATCGACGAATTATTTGCTGCCGCTGAAAAAATGGATATGCCGATATGGATTGGTGGCGGTTGGGCAATTGATGCCCGCTTGGGCAATATTACTCGCGAACATGAAGATATAGACATCACCTTTCCCGCAGAGCGTAAGGGCGATTTTTTAGCCTTGCTTACAACTATGGGTGGGCAAATAACAGAAGAGACGGATTATGGTTTTCTAGCGCAGCTGCGCAATATATTGCTGGACTGTGAACCAGCTTATTGGGCTGGTAGCGCTTACGAAATTGAGGAAACACCAGCAGGCTCTTGTCCGGCAGCTTACGAAGGGACGCTAAACGGCGTGAAGGTTAGATGCAATAGCTGGGAAGCCATTCTGTGGGATTATTTTTATTACGCCGATGAACTCCCACAGAACCAGTGGCCGGCAAAACATCAGTATTCTTATGCGCTGGTCTGCTCAGTAGTGGGGAATGCAAAAGTCCAACGGCTAAGAGCTGAGTTTGACTCAAAATAGCAGCAAATTATTTGCTCATCGAAAATACTTTCATAATAAATAGAAAATTTATGCGTCTAGTTTCCTGCTTTGTTGCCATATTCTTTTGCGCTAGTTGCATATTACTACTTGCGCCGCGTTTATATGCCCAGCCATTGGAAGAGCAAAAAATTGTTGCTTCTTACCTGTATAACTTTGCCAAAAAAATTGATTGGCCGCAGTTGCGTGCGCGTGATTCGTTTGCGATTGCGCTCTATGGTGATATTGATCCGGCGCTGCTGGCGGAGTTGGAGGGGATGCGTGAACGGGTGAAAATTCATGGGTTGCGCGTGACTTACCGGCAAGTAAAAACCTTGGCGGAGTTGGCGGATTTCCAGATGGTGTATCTAGCGCGCGCCGATAAAAAAACCATGACCGATGTGTACGATGCATTGGATGGTAAACCGGTGTTGTTGGTGACCAAAGATTATGGCAACCAGCAATTGGTGATGATTAATATTGTGAGTGAAGGCAAAAGCCGGCTTAAATTTGAGGTGAATAAACCCAACATTATCAACCAGGGTTTGGGGGTTCAGTCTGAATTGATTTTAAGTGGCGGCACCGAGATTGATGTGGCGAGGCTTTACCGCGAGGGCCAAGCCTCTTTGGTTGCGTTGCAAAAACAATTGCGCAATCGGGAAAAAACCTTGAAGGAGTTAAGTGCCGCCATTGAAAGCCAACAGGCAACCAATAATAACCTGCAGGTACAAATGGCTGAGCTTGCCGAAAATATTGATGCCAGCGATGCGTTAATTGCCCACCAGAAGCACCAGCTGGAGTTGCAGCAAAATCAAATTGAACTGAGTTTACATGAGCGTGAACAGCTGGTGGATGAGGTAGCGCTGCGCACTAACCAGTTGGAAGAACAAAAACAATATTTGCAAACTATTTTGCAGGAGATTGACCAGCGCGAGCGGCGCCTTGCTTATCTGAATAAAAATATTAGCGATTTGGAAGCCACTATTCTGGAGCAAAAAAATGCGATTATGGGTTTGGATCAGCAGGTTGATTCACAGCAGGTAGCGCTGCGCTATTTGTGGGGCTCGGTGGTATTAGGGGTACTGTTAATTATCACTATTTTTATCGCCTATATAGTGAAACAAAATGACAACCGGCGCTTGGCGGCGCGCAGTGAGGATTTGCAATTGGCCCAGGATCGCCTCGCCATTGCCAAGCGCAAAGCGGAAGATGCCAGCCAGGCCAAGGGTGAATTTTTGTCGCTGATGAGCCATGAGTTGCGCACCCCGCTGCAATCCATTATTGGCTACACCGAATTGGTGATGGAAGAATTAAAGTTGGCCTGCGATGAAACCCACATTGATGATTTGCAGCGTGTGATTAATAACGCCGAGCGCCTGTTGAAATTAATCAATGGCGTGTTGGATATGGCCAAAATCGAAGCGGGTGGTATGAGTCTGGATCTCACCCAGGTGAAGTTGTCGCGCTTGGTGAATGAAGCCTTGACCGCGGTTGCACCACTGCTGGAAAAAAATGCCATTCAGTTGCGGGTTGATGTGGATGATGGTGAAACCCTGCCGCTGGCCGACCCGGAAAAAATTGTACACATACTGATTAATTTACTCAGTAACGCGGTTAAATTTGCGCCGCATGGCGAAGTGGAAGTGCAGGCGTTTCATCGCCCTGAGGAAATTTTTATCAGCGTGGCCGATACCGGTATTGGCATTCCCCCGGAGCAGCACACCAGTATTTTTGAACCCTTTAAACAAGCGGATTCCGGTTCAACCCGAAAATATCAGGGCAGCGGTTTGGGCTTGTCTATTAGCCGCCAGTTGTGTGAATTGATGGGGGGCAGTATTCAGGTGGAAAGTGAGTTGGGCAAAGGGGCGCGTTTTATTATTGAGCTGCCCCTGCCGATTAAACCTTCAGTTCCAGCTCTCGCACCGGCAATGGCTGGTGCGCCTGAATAAGTTCCTGTGCGGGTTTGGGGGGCCCTAGGTGATAACCTTGCACATAGTCCACACCCATTTGTTCCAATATGCGCAAAATCGCGTGGCTTTCCACATACTCGGCCACCGCTTTTTTTCCCAGAGTTTGGATAACCTGAATCATGGATCTCACCAGGGTTTGATCAATTTCATCGCTGTCCAGATTTTGGATAAACGAGCCGTCCAACTTAATGTAATCCGCCGGTAAATCTTTTAAATAAGCAAAACTGCTAAAGCCGGAACCAAAATCATCCACCGAAAAACTGCAACCGAGCTTGTGTAATTCGGCAATCACGCGCTGGGTAATATGCAGGTTAAATAAACTCGCACTCTCGGTTAATTCAAACGTGATTCGGCTCGGGTCCACGCCTGTCTCTTCCAAACTGGCGAGAATGGTCGGCATTAATTGTTCATCTTTAAAGGCTTGTGCCGAGAGGTTGATGGCAATGTGGTTGAGCAGGGGATAATCGCGCAAATGGCGAATCGCTAATTTAATAATCCAGCGATCCAATAAGTGCATTTCGCCGGAGGCTTCCAGCGCCGGGATAAAACTGCAGGGGCCAATAGTTTTGCCATCTACATCCTGCAGGCGCACCAGCGCTTCGTAATAGGAAACCTGGTTGGCCTTCACATCAAAAATCGGTTGGAAATAAAGTGCTATACGGTCTTCCACAATGGCCTTGCGCACTTTTTGCGACATATTAATGGAGTGGCGCAGCTCATCGCTCTCACTGTCCAGCGGATTATAGAGGTGAATCAAATTGCGCCCGCGCCCCTTGGCGACGTAGAGCGCTATATCCGCACGCATTAAATATTCTTCGGGGTTGTGGCTACTGCCGTCGATTAAACTAATGCCAATACTGCTGCCCAGGTTGATTTGCTGTTCGTGCAAGGGAAAGCTGAAGCTGGCAACTATGGCTTGCAAACTCAAGGCAAATTCATGCGCTTCGCCGTTGCTGCTGTCGCGCAATAAAACTGCAAATTCATCGCCGCCCAAACGGCAGAGTATGTCGCTGCTGCGCACTTGCTGGCTGAGCAGGCGCGACATATCGCGCAACACATCGTCGCCGCGCTGATGGCCAAAGGTATCGTTAATCACTTTAAAGTGATCCAAATCCATATACACCAAGGCGTGTTGGGTTTGGGTGCGCACAGCGTCGGCGGTAAGCTGGCTGAGTGTAGTTTCAAAAAAGTGGCGGTTGTACAAACCAGTCAGCGAGTCGTGCATTGCCAGGTATTTTAATTGCGCCTGGGACTCGCGCCGCTCAGTCACATTATCCAGGCACACAGTGAGTGTAGTCTGTTCATTAATTTTGCTGGAACGGCTGATTTTTAATTGCGCCCAAATGCGCTGATGGCGATTGGTGCTGAAGCAGAGTTCAATTTCCGGGCAGGGTTTTTTCTGTTGCAGGGCTTTGCGAATTTTACTTTTAAACAGCGCAAACTGACTCACATCATCGGGCGCAATAAAATAATCCAGCTTGTGGCCTATGCAGTCGGAAATCGCAAACCCCAGCAATTTTTCCCAGGCGTGATTTAAATAGTGAATGCGGAAATCCAAATCCAGCTCCATCACCACGGATTGCAAATCGTTGAGCAGTTGATGGTGGTTTTCATAGAGTTGGCGAAACGCGAGTTCGCGCGCCTCCAGGGATTTTACCCGCGCGGCAAATTGCGCGTTGCTCACTAAAAAGTCGTCGCGGTGAATGGCTATGTCGCATACGCGGCGCAGTTGGTCGGCGCGGAAGGGTTTGGGTAAAAAATCCACCGCACCCAACAACATTAATTCTTCGGCCTGATCAATAGTGGTGTGCGCGGTCATCATTACAACCGGTTGGCTGGGGCGACTGGTTTGTATCTCAATCAATATGTCGCGCCCGGATAATTTTGGCAGCATAACGTCCAGCAACACCAGGTCGTGCTGGCCGCGCTGCCAGGCCGCAAGGCCGGTATCGCCCTGGTCGGCAACTTCTATTTCGAAATTAGCCGCTAACACCCGTTTAATCAGGTCTGCGGTGTCGGGTTCATCCTCTATCACCAACAGGCGTGGTTTGCGTGAACCCACTTCCTGCGCCTGACTGAGTTGGGTGATGGCGGGAATCAAACGGTGTAGATGATCGAGCGGCACCAATTGGTTAATGCCATATTCGCGTGCGGTCACCTCGGCAATGCGCTCGCACCAGGTGCGCGCGGTGATGATGATGGGCAGGTCGGCGCGGCAGTGCAAAATACCGCTGCGCACCAGTCGCGATAAGCGCCAGCCATCCAGATCGGGGGTTTCTACATCGACAATTAATAAATCCACCGGTTGGTGGCGCAACAATCGAAGGGCTTTTTGGGCGGAATCTACGGCATGTATTGTCTGATAATCCGCATCTTCCAGGCAGGTAAGTATGGCGTCCAGCGCTTTGTTGTCGCTATTGACCACCAGAATACTGATAAAGGCGTGGGGATTTTGTCTGAAATTATTATTAAACACGCTTGTGTCTCCGCGTTAACCTGCGCGCAGACTAGCATAAACCCTCCCTGGTTTTTAACTCTAACGCGCGTCACTCACTGCGCACTTGTCGGTTATACGGCTAATTCAATATCAGGCAACACTTTTGGCGGGTGTTGTAGCGTCTTTATCGGCGAGCTTCTCCGCGCGCTTTGCACTGATGGGCTCGACTTTGCGCTGTTTTTCGTAGAGGAAGCGCAGCACTGCCGAACGATAGCCGTTGTATTCGGCGTTGTCCGCCAATGCCAGGCGATTGCGCGGGCGCGGCAAATGTACATCCAAAATTTCACCCACGGTGGCAGCGGGGCCGTTGGTCATCATCACAATGCGATCAGAAAGCAATACGGCTTCATCCACATCGTGGGTAATCATAATCACGGTATTGCCCAACTGGTTCTGGATTTCCATCAGTGAATCTTGCAAATGTGCACGGGTCAGTGCATCCAGCGCACCAAAAGGTTCGTCCATTAATAACACTTGCGGCTCCATGGCGAGTGCACGTGCAATACCCACGCGCTGTTTCATGCCGCCGGAAATTTCATCGGGGCGTTTGTGCATGGCGTGGCTCATATGGACTAATTCGAGGTTGTGTTCAATCCACTCGCGCATTTGCGCTTTGGTTTTTTTACCTTTGAACACTCGCTTAACACCCAGCTCCACATTTTCATAGGCCGTTAACCAGGGCAGCAGTGAATGGTTTTGGAAAACCACCGCGCGCTCCGGGCCTGGTTCATTTACTTCGCGACCGTTGAGCACAACGCCGCCGGTGGTGGCTTGGTAAAGGCCGGCAACAATATTCAGCACGGTGGATTTACCGCAACCAGAGTGACCAATCAGCGAAACAAATTCGCCTTTTTTAATTTTCAGATCCACATTTTGCAGCGCGCAAAATGGGCCTTTAGGCGTGGGGAATTCAATACCGACTTTGGTGAGTTCCAAATGAATCTGGCTCATGGTGTTTCCTCTGCAATCTTATTGCGAAAATAAACAGTTGCGAAAATAAATAGGCTTTTGGCTAAACAGTTTTGGTTAACACTATTTTGGGTTAACAACACACAGGCGGATCAGCTTCAATCAAGCAAATGCTATGCCGCGCTGGAGCGAATGCGGCTTAGCGTACCACCGCACTTTTATCCCAATTCACGTAGGTTTGAATCATTAAAATGGTGCGGTCGAGGAAAAAGCCTATGGCGCCAATCACCAAAATAGCCAGGCAAATTCGGCTCAGTGAATCCGATGAACCGTTTTGGAATTCATCCCAGACAAATTTTCCAAGGCCGGGGTTTTGCGACAACATTTCTGCGGCGATCAGTACCATCCAGGCGATACCCAGGGAAATACGCAAGCCGGTAAACATCATGGGAATTGCCGAGGGCAATACAATTTTTACTACGTGGGTAAACCAGCCCAAGCGCAATACACGGCTCACGTTGATTAAATCTTTGCTGACACCGGCAACACCGACGGCGGTGTTAATCATGGTGGGCCAGAGTGAACAGAGGCTCACGGTTAATAAAGAAATAATGTAGGACTTGGAAAACATCGGCGAGTCAGAAACGTAAACAGCACTCACCACAATAGTGACCAGTGGCAACCAAGCCAGTGGTGATACCGGTTTAAATAATTGGATGAGCGGGTTAAAGGCGCTGTACAAGGGCTGACTTAAACCAATCACTATGCCCAAGGGAATTGCGATCACCGATGCCACTAAAAAGCCAGACAGCACCGTTACCAAACTGGTTTTAATTTTGTCAAAAAAAGTGGGGCGACCGCTAAAGCTGCGCTCATCCAATTTTGCATTGGGGTCATTTGCTAATAACTCAGCGTTGCGCTTTTCCTGACGCTCGTAAAACAACGCCGCGCGCTCCTGTTCGGCGGTGTATTCGTCCACCAGGTTGCCCCATTGCTCATACACTTGTTTGGGTTGCGGGAATTCACCCAGTGAGGTTTTTACGTGGGGCGCAATACTGTGCCAGAGCATTAAAAACATGAGTACACCAATCATGGGCATTAACATGCTAATGACAACTTCACGCCATTTAATTGCTTTAAATTGTTCAAGTTTCAAGGTTGCTAATTTAGTGCTCATGATTGTTTCCTCGGCCGCACTGCCGATGTGTGATCCGACAGTGGGCGACAGCATTTATCAAAAAAGAATCCAGTCGTAACCAACATCTATTAATTGCAGCGAGCGCGGAGCCCGCTTGGGCAATTAAATTTTCTCATCACCCTTTAAACCAATCGGGAATTTGGTGAGGTAGTCATTGGGTTTGGTTGCATCAAATTGCACACCGTCAATCCACACAGTTTCATCGGGAGTGCGAATGCCGTTAAAGGTTTTGAAATCGGGGAAGTCACTGGCGGACATCTTTCCTTCGGCAATCAAATCAGCGGCTGCTTGTTGGTAAATCTCCGGTGCCACGGCTTTTTTCGCCATATCCATGTACCAGCTATCGGGTTTGGCTTCAGGAATTTGGCCCCAGCGGCGCATTTGGGTCAGGTACCAGACTGCATCGGAAACATGTGGGTAAGAGGCGTTGTAGCGGAAAAACACATTGAAGTCCGGCGTTGGGCGCACATCTTTGCGTTCATACTCAAACACGCCCGTCATGGAGTTGGCGATAACTTTGTAATCGGCACCAACGTAGTGGCTGGCAGAAATCATTTTTGCAGCGGCGGGGCGATTGGCATTTTCTTTTTCATCCAACCAGTAGGCGGCGCGAATCATGGCTTTTACAACACGCACGGTAGTGTTGGGGTTTTTCTCCATAAAATCGCGGCGCATACCAAATACTTTATCGCCAATTTTGTTGTGCACCGCCATGACTGGAACACCAATGCCGCGAAATACTGCCTGTTGGTTCCAGGGTTCACCTACGGAATAACCCTGAATGGTGCCCGCTTCCATTGTGGCCGGCATTTGTGGTGGTGGTGTGACCGAGAGTAAAACATCGGCATTGATTTGACCGGTGGTGTCGCCTTTATGCGGAGCGTATAAACCTGGGTTAATACCGCCGGCTGCTAACCAATAACGCAAACCCATATTGTGGGTTGATACTGGAAATACCACGCCCATTTGAATTGATTTGCCCGCGTCTTTCATGCTGTCTACTACGGGTTTCAAACTGCTCGCGCTGATGGGGTGAACGGGTTTTCCATCCGCACCCAGGGGAACATTTTTTTTCATTTTTTTCCAAATGTCATTGGAAACAGTAATCGCGTAGGTGTTTTGCGTCATGGTGAAAGGGAACACCAAATCGGCCTGGGTGCCATAACCAATATTGGCTGCAACAGGTTGTGCGAGCAGCATGTGTGAGCCATCCAACTCGCCGGAAATAACGCGGTCGAGCACCACTTTCCAGTTAGCTTGCGCTTCCAGTTCTACCGTTAAACCTTCATCGTCAAAGTAACCATTTTCATAAGCCACCGCTAAATCGGCCATGTCAGTTAATTTAATAAAACCAAATTTCAAATCAGTTTTTTCAGCGGGGCCGGTTGCTGCCTGAGCAGTGCTTATAAGTGAAATAGTGGCTGCAAGAACCGCAGCCGCTTTTTTCATGGGTTTTAAAAAACGTGAGACTGCATGCATTTTTTTTTGCTCCTGGCTATGAACGAAAACGAAATAGTGTTGGCGAAAGTGATTTTGTTTTTACAAAAAAATAAAACGTTTGTATCAGACCTTATTCAAACACTGTGCCAATAACTGAAATGCATTTTTATGGCGCAGGAATTTCACCGGGGAAGAGAAAATTTTTAGCTTTTGCACGCAGTCGGATCACAAAAAAATGCGCTGCGTTTTTTTGGTGCCGGCCGTGCACAATCCGGTGGTCAGCGACTGGTGCTTGGTGAGCGGCGAGCCGCACTCTCTTGGCGCAAAATTGCACTAGGGCGGCGCAATCGAACCTGAGTGAGTGATTGGTGAATCTGCAGGGGCCTTGCTGTTTTTGTGTAAAAAACCTTTGCAGTCAATGGGCTAGTGCGTTTGGCGCGCCTAGATACCCGCCCGTTGCCGGCTATACTCAATAACAGACAAGCCCCTCGATCAGGATAAATAACCATGAGTCTATGGCGGTTTTTTGCGGTTTTTCTCTACTTCAGTCTCTGCGGTTGTTCTGCAGTGGTGCAAAAGGTGCCCTTGATGGGAGATCAGGGGCCGGTGAGCCGCGCGCTCTCGGGAGAATTGATTTTAGGGCGCCCCTATAGCGCGAGCGAATTGCCGGACCATGAGCTGTTTGCCTTGACGCCGGAGATGGAAGCCTTTGCCGAGGCCGCCGCAGCGGGAGAAACAACAGCGGATAAAAAAGCCGAGGCACTGCATCAGGCGTTGATGACCTCCACGCAGTTGGGTGGGCGCGGTATTACCTATTCGGCGTACACCACTAACACGGGTATTGATGCCTTTGAAAAGCGCCAGGCCAATTGCCTGAGTTACACCCTGCTGTATGTGGCCATGGCGCGTCACTTGGGTTTAAAGGCCGAGGTGAATGAGGTGATCCTGCCGCCGACCTGGGATATGCGTGAAGGCGACACCTATTTATTTATGCGGCATGTCAACGCCAAGGTATTTATGTCCGGTGGTGGCCTGCGCTCCTGGGTGCGCGCCGTGAATACCGCCGACGTGGCTGACATAGTGGTGGATTTGGAGATGCGTCGCTTTCGCGCTCATTACAAACAAAAAGTGATTGGCAAGGATTTGATCGCTGCCCAGTTTTATTCCAATCGCGGTATGGAGTTGGCGGCGGAGGGCGACAGTCGCAATGCGTTTTTGTATTTGCGCAAAGCGCTGTTAATGAGCGAGGAGCCAAGTTATATCTGGAGCAACTTCGGCAGCTTTTATCGCCGCCAGGGGTTTTTGCTTGAGGCTGAGGCTATCTATTTGCATGGCCTGAAAGTAAACCCCAGGGATTACACCATCATGCATAACCTGGCGGGTTTGTATAAAGAAACCGGCAATGCAGAGCGGCAGCAATATTATCAGGAGCGAGTGCGCAAACACCGCAACGCCAACCCCTATTACATGTATCGCCGCGCGCAAGACGCCGTTGATCAGCAGGACTACACCAAAGCGCTCGGTTTAATTAAAGCTGCGATTAAAAAAGAAAAAGATGAAGTGCGTTTTTATCGCTTGGCGGTGACTATTTACGATGCGCTGGGCGATAAACAAAACGCGGAACATATGCGCGACAAGGTGTATCAATTAAGCACTATTCGTTTTTAACAATAACCAGTTGAATGCTGCCCACTTTAAAGCCCCACTTGCGCAGGATGGATTCGTTGAGCAGCACCTTGTTGTCCACTTGCCACATCCAGTCTTCTACCTGCAGTTGCAGCGGTGAATCTTTGTAGGTGATTTCCAGGGTGTAATCCAGTTTCATAGCATTGCCGCTGACATTGGCTTTGCCTGTGCCTATCACATCGCCGGCAGTGGCATCGTAACCCTCGCCGTTGGGTGTGAGTTTCCAGGTGCGAAATTGCACTTCGCCATCATCAAATACAAAGCGCTCCTCCAGTGTGCCCACACCATTCACCCAATAGGCTTTGATGCTGGCATTGAAGTGCCGCGTCACCTTGCCGCTGCGATTTTTTAACACGCCGTGAGCGCTGAGCGAGCCGTTAAAAAACTGCTTGGGATCAAGCACCGGTGTGTTGTTGGTGTAGTCGTTAATGGACGTACTGGAGCAAGAGGAGAGCATAAGTATCAAGCCTGAAAAAAAGAGCGATTTCCACAAGGTGCGCATGGGGTTGGGCCTTTATTGGGCATTCCTGCATGGTTAAAAATCTACATGGACGACCGCTAAAAACGGCCTGCCGCTGAACATTGGTGAACGCAATATTGTTAAAACTAGATACGCCGCCAGTCATAGGCAGGATCACCGGTGTTCACAGGTAAAAGACTGTAATTGTCTATTTGCCTATATGGACTCGCCGCGCCCCAGCCTCTAGGCTGCCGCACTTACAACAAGAAACAGCGACAAGAGGAATTGCAATGAAAGTATCTAGATCCGCCTGGGCCGGCGTGCTCGCACTGGTATTAAGCACCCCGCTGCAAGCGGCCGGGACGGGCGAGTGGCGCTCTCTCTTTAATGGCAAAGACCTCACCGGCTGGCAGCCTTATGTGAGTTTCCAGCCCGAGACTAACGCCTACAATCTGGTCTCCAAACACACACCGCGCGGCATCAACAATGATCCGAAAAAAGTATTCACGGTGGTGGATGGCCTGCTGCGGGTATCGGGGGAAGAGTGGGGCGGCTTAACTTCCAACGAGGAGTTTGGCGCGTTTCATTTGAAGTTCGAGGTGAAGTGGGGCGAGCAAAAATGGCCGCCGCGTTTGGATGCCCCGCGCGACAGCGGCCTGCTGTATTTTGCGGTAGGGCCAGAGGGCGCCCAGAGCCAGCATTGGCTGCGCAGCCATGAATTTCAGGTGCAGGAGGGTGACAGCGGCGATTATCACAGCCTGGACGGGGTGATTATTGATGTACACGCCACCGATACCAATATCGGCGATTGGAAGTTTTACGCCTACGACCCCAAAGCGCCACTGCGCAAAGACATTGCCGCGCGCGTATTAAAACTCGGCTTGCACGAAAAACCGAGTGGCGAGTGGGACACTATGGAAGTGATCGCCGATGGCGAAACGCTGATCCACAAGGTGAACGGTCACGAAGTATTCCGCGGTTTTAACTCTCGCCATAAAGTGGATGGCAAATACGTCCCGCTCCAGCGCGGCAAATTGCAGATCCAGTCCGAAGGTGCAGAGACTTTTTATCGCAACATCTACATCAAGAGCCTGGATAAACCCGCCGCCGAATACTGATCTGCCAACCCGCTTCACGGTCAGAACCCCCTTGATTAAAAACCATGGGGCGGGCAGTCTGGGCTCATCTCCCTATGAGGAAACGCTATGAGCCCTTTCTATACTTTTTCTGCTGAATCACTGTCCGGCGAACCGGTTGCGCTGGCTGACTATCGCGACAAACTGGTGCTGGTGGTGAACACTGCCAGCCAGTGCGGTTTTACCCCTCAATACGCTGGTTTGGAGGCGCTTTATCAGCGCTACAAAGATGATGGCTTGGTCATCCTCGGCTTTCCCTGCAATCAATTTGGCGGCCAGGAGCCGGGCGATGCTGCGGAAATCGCCCAGACCTGCCAGCTCAACTACGGCGTGACCTTTCCTATGTTTGCCAAGGTAGATGTCAACGGCAGCGAGGCGCACCCGCTGTTTAAATGGCTGGTGGATGCGGCACCGGGGTTGCTGGGCAATGCGGTCAAATGGAACTTCACCAAGTTTTTAATCAATCGCCAGGGCGATGCGGTAAAACGTTTTGCCCCCATCACCAAACCGGAAGCCCTGGCCGATGATATCCAGGCGCTGTTAAAAAACTGATTCGCCATGCGTACACCGGGAGTGTTGGCGCTGTGCCTCGCTGCGTTTGCGGCGGGGTTTTACGCAAATGACTATCGCCACCAGTTGCAAGCCGGGGCCGGCGCTGGTGAGCCGCTAGCTGCAGGCGCCGCGCCACAAGCCCTCGCAACCCCGTCCCTTGGCGGCTCGCCAATACCTGAGTCGGCGACATCCCCCGGCTCATCGCCTGCCGCGGCACTGGCTATATCCAGTGCCGCTCTATTAACCCCGCTGGAGCAGGCCAATCGCTGGATCGCCCTGGGCAATTACCCACAAGCGGCACAGTTGCTGGAACAACTGCTCGCACAATTACCCGCTGCGGATGCGCAACACACCAGAGCGCTGCGCTTGCTGGCGCGGGTGTACGAAGAGCAGGGGCGCCATGTGTTGGCCATCGCCAGCTGGTTTGATTATGTCGCTCAGGAAGTGGATGCCCAGCAGCTGCAGGACGGCCTGCAATACCTTGCCAGTTATCTGCTGCGCCTCGCGGCGAACCCGGTGTTTGCACAGGAGCAGGCAGACTGGTTAATGCAGCAGTTAAATGATGTGATCCGCCTGACGCCGGACAACGGCGAGCTGCATTTGCGCCTTGCCAATATGCACTGGGAGGCGAAGGACAAAGAACTCTCCCAATACCACGCGCTGATGGCCGCCAATCAGCAGGACACTCACACGCGGGCACAGGCGCTGCTGCTGGTAATCAATGGCGATACGGCGGGCGGCGTGGCAAGTGGCGAAGAAGTCACCCTCGCACTGCAGCGGTACGGCAACCAGTTTTTGGTTCCGCTGGAGATTGATGGCATTGCCGCGCGCCTGCTGTTGGATACAGGGGCATCCATCAGCGGGCTTACGTCCAGTTTTGTGGAGCGGCATCACAACCTGGTGCGCAATACCAAACCCATCACCCTCAACACCGCAAGCGGCACAGTAGAAAGTTATGTGTTTGTGGTGAACAACCTGCGCCTCGCTTCGCTGGATTTCCCTAAGCATTTACTTGCGCGTTTGCCCATGGACAGCAGCGCGCCGTTTGATGGTTTGCTCGGTGTGGATATTCTGGGCCGCTTTGAATTTGTAATAGATCAGGACGCAGCGCAATTGCGCTTGCGCAAACGTCATTAAGGAGCGACAAATGGGTAAACGCTATGAAGCTATATCAACTGAGCTGCAGGATTTTATCGCCAGACAAAAACTATTTTTTGTAGGCACAGCCACCGATACCAGCCGGGTAAATATTTCCCCCAAGGGTATGGATTCCCTGCGTGTACTGGGCGCCAACCGGGTGATTTGGTTAAACGTGACGGGCAGTGGCAATGAAACGGCAGCGCACCTGCAAACCCATCCGCGCATGACAATTATGTTTGCGGCATTTGAAGGCGCGCCCATGATCTTGCGCCTCTATGGCACGGCGCGCGCTATTCATTGCACCGATGCCGAGTGGCCCGCCCTTTACGCACAGTTTCCTGCCAATACCGGCGCGCGGCAGATTTTTGATTTGCAGGTAGATCTGGTGCAAACCTCCTGCGGTATGGCAGTGCCTTTTTTTGATTACCAGGGTGAGCGCGAACAGTTAAACCAATGGGCCAATAAAAAAGGTGAGGCAGATATTCGCCATTATTGGCGCGAGAAAAATCGCTTCAGTCTGGATGGTATAGCGACGGGTATTGATAAGGCGATTACTGCAGGCGAGTCGTAGCTGTGGCCGGCGAGTTATTGAAAACAATCGATACACAAGGCTTACAAAAAAAGAGTAAAACAACAGAGTAAAAACAAAAAAAGCAGCTACAAAAGCTGCTTTTTTTGCAGATTTTTTTAGAAGAAAATCCAGTAAATGAGCGCGAGGTACATGCTGTATTGCACCAGATAATACAGAGTGCGGTTAAAGGCTTTCAGTTTCTTGCCCAGCATGCGAATTTTATACAGCGTACCAAAGGCGCGGTTTAAAAATCCTACTTTATCGCCGTCCATATTCTTGGTGGCTGAACCGGCCACTACCAGGCGGGAAAACAGTTCGTTAAACCAATCGACCAGAAAGAAATTCACCGGGCGTTTTATATCCACAAACAAAATAATACGGTTTTGATCGGTTTTATTTTGTGCGTAGTGAATATAAGTTTCATCAAACATGACCGCTTCGCCATCGCGCCAAAAATATTTTTGGCCATCCACACTGATGAAACAATCTTCGGAGTTGGGGGTGGATAAACCCAGGTGATAACGCAGCGAGCCAGCGTAGGGGTCGCGATGCCTTACCAGGCGTGCGCCCGGTGGCAGCATGGTAAACATGGCGCCTTTAATGTTGGGCACCTGATTAATCAGCGCGACGGTTTTGGGGCAGAGCTGTTCAGCGGATTTCAGGTTGGCGCCGTACCATTTCAGGTAAAAACGCTTCCAGCCGGTTTTGAAAAAAGAGTTAAAACCCAAATCGTCCAGCTTATCGGACGCTTTGATTTTAGCCTCGGCATTCAGGTTCAATGCTTCATCGCGAATGGTTTCCCAGTTGTCCTGCAGGATTTTCAGCTCGGGAAAATCGTCAGGCTCCAAATAAGCGGTTTTTTTATCCTTGCCAAAAATATAAAACAGGCAATTGATAGGGGCTAAAAAGTTGGCGTGATCAGTGATTTTGCGCGTCCATCGGTCGTGCTGTACAGCACCCCGATTCTGGATATAAATGGCTGAAACTACAAAAATAGCCAGTATAAAAATTCCCATTTGTCATCTCTCCGGGGGCAAGCTAAAACGGCGCGCAGAATAATCAGGCGGTTTTGGCTTTTCAATGGACAAATGTAAGAGAATTGCACGGCGAGGCGCCCGGGTTGTACAAAATGTTCACTCTGCCGCCAGACGCCACTATTTAGCGCTATTTTTCAGTAATAACAGGGGATCTATGGAAAGAAAATTACGCTTTGGCGAGGTTGTTGTCAGCCAGCTGGCCATTCTGCTGGTGGGCGCCCTTGCGCTCGGGTTTGGCGAAATTCACTGGCAATTATGGGTTTTTTCGCCCTTGGTGGACTCGCTGCTGGCGGTGTTGGCGGCACTTTTCACCTATGGGCTTATCTACCTCATGTATCGCCATGCCGGGCGTTTTGCTGCCAGCCTCTTGGCGGATATGCAGAAAATCACCCTGCATTTTGCCGACTATTCCTGGGCCAAAATCGCCTGTGTTGCACTGCTCGCGGGTGTGGGGGAGGAGTTGTTATTTCGCCTTGCCCTGCAGGGCGGGCTGACCGGCTATTTATCTGTACCCCTGGCGATTGTTATACCTGCCCTGGTATTTGGCCTGCTGCACTTTTTGTCCTGGGCTTATTTTATTGCGGCGACACTAATGGGGCTGGCGTTTGGTATTGTTTACCACTACACCCAAAGTGCCATGCTGGTGATTATCTGGCACGCGGTCTATGACCTGATTGCACTGGGGGTGATGATCAAATATCCCCAGTGGTTGGGTTTGCCTCCTCCGGTGAAAAACGCCTTTTTATCCTGATGAATTTTTCTTTTGCTGTGCAATCACCATATGAAAATTATTGAATCGCTTGAGCCACATCATCAACCACAGTTGCACCAACTCTATTTGCAACAATGGTGGTCAAACACCCGCACACTGGAAGAAGTCAGCGCTGTACTTGCCGGCTCTTCGCTCACTCTTGGTGTTATTGATGCTGAAAATAATTTGATCGGTTTTACCCGGGTATTAACCGATGGCATTTTTAAAGCCATTATGTTCGACGTTATTGTGAGCGAAGATTATCGCGGCCACAAAATTGGCTCGCAGTTGGTGGAGTACGTAAAACACCACCCCAGGCTTGCCCGCGTAAAACACCTTGAACTCTACTGCCTGCCGGAATTGCAGAGCTACTATCAACAATTTGGTTTTGGCACCGATGTAGGCGGCATGCAATTAATGCGGCTGACAATGCGTTGATATTTTTACGTTTAACCTTCTAAAAGGAATCTTTATGACTAATCTGGTTATCAAACAGGCGAGTGCAAGTGATGTCGCTGCTGTTGCAAACTTATTCAATCTTTATCGCCAGTTTTATGAACAGGCACCAGACCAGACACTGGCGCAAGGTTTTATCGAAGCGCGAATCAGAAATAACGAGTCAGTGATTCTGTTAGCGGAGTTTAAAGGTGAGGCTGTGGGTTTTTGTCAGCTGTATCCCAGTTTTTGCTCGGTAATAGCGGCGCCTATTTATGTGCTTTATGATTTATTTGTGCACCCGGAACAGCGGGGAATTGGTGCAGGAAAGGCACTACTGTTAGCGGCAGAAGCGCAGGCAAAACGCGCCGGCATGAAACGCATGGATCTGACAACGGCAAAAACAAACCTCACTGCCCAAAGCTTATATGAATCCTTGGGGTGGGTTAGGGATGATGTGTTTTTTACTTACAACAAGCATGTAATTAGCGAATAAAAAACGCCGCACTTTTGTGCGGCGCTTTGAATTTTTTATTTATTATTTTTTACTCTGCGCGAGTACACAAGGCCGAGTAAACCCAGGCTCAGCAGGATGATGGAGGATGACTCGGGCACCGGGGTGCTGGCGCGGCTGTCGCGCACGTACCAGGTTTCCCAGGCGTCTTCCAGTGAGCCAATATCAAAGCCGTTGGTGATCAAACCCATGGAGGCATCGCTTAAATCGATGTGATTAAAGTTGCTCCAGTATTCCGCTGCAAAACGATAGAGTGAATGATCGCCAAAACTGGATTCAGGGTTAATAATGGCATTGCCGATAATAAAATCCGTCCAATCCGGGCGCATGGCCCACTCGGTTTCAGTGGCATAACGCCAGCCTTCACTGGCGCGATATTCAGGCGCTTCAATATTGCCTTCGCCCCACTCACCCGTACCTATAGGGCCAGCGTAAACCCAATCCAGGCCATTAAAATTCAATAAAATATTTTCATCGGGAATAATGGTAGAGGCATCGATAATAACGGCGTTTGCCTGGGTGCTGAGCAACAGGCTGGCGGTGATTGCAAAGGTAGAAATTATTTTTTTCATCATAAATATCCATTGGTTTTCTGGTTAACCCTGCCACTGTTTATGCTGCAGTGACAGGGTGTGTTTGAGTGATTGAAAACTGATTAATTAAAAAGTTAATTATCTTCAATAGTTAATTTTCAGAGCTTGGTAATGCGCAACCAATTAATGCTCCAACCACCTTGCTGTGCATAAATACCAACATTGAATGTTCCTGCGTTGATATTCACCGTGTGGCTGATGGTAGTGAAATTGCCCCAGTCACCAGTGGCTGGAATCGCCGCGCTGCCCAATACAATTGAACCGCCATTCAAATCCAGCGACAGCATTCCACCACTCGGGCTGGCAACTCGGTACTCCACCAAATAACTGCCGGATGACGGAAAGTTGATATTGGTAAAGGCCATCCAATCACCGCTATCAATCGCGCCTACCACTTGGCCACCGCCGGCATCCGCCGAGGGAAATAATTCCAGCCCGGACATAAATGCGTAGGTTTCTGCCTCAATTAATCGACTGAACGCGGCAACCGAACTGCTGCTGGATGAGCTGCTGGCGGGCGCGCTGGATTGATTATTTCCACTCATGATCAATTCAGCCCAGGGCGTATCCATTGCCCCAATTTCCTGGGCGATAGTCATAAAGTAGCGAACCCTTGCACCCGCGGGGATGCCGGTTAATTCGTAATAATTGGAATTGTCGCTGCTGTGTGTCATGCGAATATTTTGTTGTGGCCCGCCATTCACCGTGAAATGAATATCCGCCCAGGCCGCGTTGTTGGCAAAAAAGCGCAGGCTGTCACTACTCAAAACTGTGTGACCATATTGATTGTTGTTGGCGATGCTTGATGCCTGCGTACTGCTGGATGACATTACACTTGAGCTTGCAATGGCACTCGATGTAGTCACTGAGCTTGCCGCTGATGTTGCAACCGAAGTTGCTGCGGAGCTGCTGGCTTTTGATGAAGTCACACTGTTGGTCACCGAACTTGCCAAGCTGCTATTGCTGCTGCCCGTAGTCGGTGTACAACTGGTTGAGGTGGGCAATGCATCGGGTGTTTCACCGGTGCGTTTTATGCGGAAACTATTGGCCGGTACATTTAATGTCATGCCATCGGAAAAACGCACATATTGCGGGCTGCAACCAAAGTTGTAAGCGATGTACGTCAGCAAACCATTTTTATTAAATGCAACGGCGCTGGGGCTGGATGCGGTTAATGCACCTGTGCCCGTGGCTAAATGGCCGAGTTGTTTTAATGTGTGCACCCAGTGATAAGTGTGGGCTTTGGTTTCACCGGCTTCAGGCGTGTAATTAAAATTGTAGGCGAGCATGTCCTCCACGGCGGCTTCACCGTTGCTCATCGCCCAAATATTCCACCACACATCGCGCCATTGATCATCAATTAAACCCGAAGGTTTGCCATTGCTGGATTGGCTCAAGCCCAGCTCAACATACTTATCCAAATAATCTGCATGCTGGCCAATGTGAAATACCAATGGGCTCAGGGGCAAACCTTGAATACCTAAAATGTGCGCGTAGGCACCGCTGAACCAGGTGGAAAATACATGGCCGTTGCCCCAAATAATGGAGGTGGTCATTTTGGGGTAAGCGGAATCAAAGTTATCGTAATCGCCACCTAAACCACGGAAGCGATCAATATTATTCCAATACTCCCAATAGGCGGCGGTGGAGGATGCATGCAAATACATGCCGCGATCGGTGATGGCTTTATTGCGGGTGATTTGCCCGTAAAGCACCATCGCGCCGTAAGCGTTAGCGGCTTCCGATGTGGATTCGTTATTGTTGCCCAACACAAAATTGGCGTGGCCGGATGCCCAGGAAAAACCATTCGCAGGATCAAAGTTACGCAAATAGGGGAACATGCTGTCGTTGCGCGCGGCGGCGTAATCGCGAATTAATAATTCCACCATAGGCCCGTATTGGGTTGCACTACACCAGCTGGCTTCTACGCGACAAATTTCTGCAGCGGCACGCACAAAATAACCGTAGTGAAAATGGTGATCGTTTAATTGTTGTTGTGAACCAAAGGATTCATCAAAACCAAGCAGCGTGTTCCAGTTGTTGTCGTAGGCAAAATATTTGGTGGTATCCAAACCGCCGTTGGTATTGGCGCGGAACCAATCTTGCAATTCGGCTTTGAGCCATTGAATTAATTGATCCGCTTCTGCGGTCATGCCAATTGAGCGTGCAATCGCGGCAAGCTCTGCGATTTTGCCGTAATTTTTTCCGGCCCAATAAGTATCGGTAAACGTATTCCAACTGGCGGGATCCTGGTTAATAAATTCATTCACCAATTGACGCAAACGGGCTTCATCGTAGTCGCCAATATTTTCCGGCAAGTAGGGCAGTACACCCACAAAGGGAATGGTGTAGCTAAAACTTTTGGTCGCCGCAAATTTAGTCACACCGCGCGCACTGCGCACTTTGTAAGGCGTAAAGGCTTGTTGCGTGGCATTTTTCCACGCCATGGGCAGCAGGCCCGCCATGGTAGTTACTGGCACACCATTAAATTGATAACTGTGAGTGACAGTCACTTTATTGGTGTTGCGATTAACCGCGTAGGTGATGTTGACCTTGTCCACCCGCTGGGTCGCGTGCTGGGCAAAATCCTGAATCATCGCGGTGGAAGGCTTGCCGGATATTTGCGGAAGCAGAGTAACAGTCATGCGTTTACTGGCGTTGTTCACACCAATCGTTGCGGTATTTGGGTTGCTGAAACTGGTGGCATCGTGACCGGTAATTAAAAAATTATTGTGATTACCCGCAACGTTCGTCCACACACCCAAGCTATTTCCCGCTTGATAAAACACACCTTTCTCGCCGCCGTCCGCCGCTTTGGTGCGCAGCTGCAAATTACCTTTGAGCGCGGTGAAATAGGCGTAGGGCGAGCCATGTACAAAAGTGGCTTCCATCACTGCCGTGCCCGCGCTTTGCCATTGCACGGTCACTGAGCCATCGCTGTAATCTTTTAAATAGGCTTCCAGATTGTTGTAATCGCTATTGCCAACGGCTATGCCATCAAACACTTCATTAAAGGGATCGGGAATGGAATATTGTGTGGCGGTTGGATTAGTGCGCAAACCACCGGGTATTCCCAAAATGCGCACACCGCGATCAGTGATGCGCGCGGTCATAGGGTCTGGTGTTATGTAACCCGCGCCGTTGGGGTCGCCAATTTTCATCTCGCCCATAAACGAAATAGAGCCCCACCAGCGATGGGTCATGGTGGGTTTGTCGGCCGCCGGTGCAACTAATTGTGGGTAAATGGGTGTTGGCGAACCAATCGGGTTACAGCTACTTACGCCGGGTTTAACCAAACCGGCGTTGTAAATCCAGTAACCATAATCAGTCGCACATTTGTATCCCGCAGGGTTAGGTGCGTTGGCAATATTGCCCGCACCGTAAGCGGTGACATTGGCAACAGCAACGGGGGAAATGGCGATGGAGGTAAAAGCAATGGGTGTAATAACACTGGCCCCCAGAGCAAGCAGGGCTTTGCGTAACTGTTTCATGTGATGTCCTATTGATTGTGCATCATTATTGTTAGAGTTAAAGCCGCTCCAATCCTCAGCTGAGCGGTGTCCCAATCTAAGTAGGGCGCGCATTGAAATCGTCCCAAATTGACTGGAATATCAAGGTGGGACGGTTCCACTTTGCAATAAACCGGCTGTTTTTCTGGGACAGGCAAGGTATTTGGCGCATGAGTGAATCATTTGATCTGAGAAAAAATCTGTTTATTCGCTAGTATTGAATTCAGTAAAAAAACTAAAACGGTGGAGGCCAATCGTTGAAAATTATTAATTTGCGCTCAGCGCCGGAACACATACCCACCATCGCCCAATGGCATCACGCCGAGTGGGGCTATTTAAATCCCGGTGGTACAGTACAAACACGCATCGAAAAAATGCAGCGCTATTTGCGCGGCGAGGCCATGCCCAGCATGTACATCTGTGTGGAGGGCGACAGGGTATTAGGCACTGCCGCTTTGGTGGAAAGCGACATGGACAGCCACCCGGAATTATCACCCTGGCTCGCCAGCGTCTATGTCCATGCGGATTACCGCAAACGCGGCATAGGCGCCTTACTCGTGAATAAAGTGGTCACCGTAGCCAAAACCCTCGGCTACAGCCCCCTCTATTTATTCACACCGGATCAGGAACACTTTTATAAAAATCTGGGCTGGCAATTTATCGCACAAGAATCCTATCGCGGCGGCCAGGCGACTTTGATGAAGATTGAGTTGGGCTAAGGTGTGTAGCAACTGGGTAGCCCGCCCTCATTGGGGCAAAGGCATCGCCTCTGCAGCGTTAAAAAAATTCACCACAAACCTCTTTGAAACCACCGACCTGAGCCGGCTCTACGCCTCAGTCATGGAGGGAAACCACGCATCCGCTAAGGTGTTGGAGAACAGCGGCTATAGATTAGAAGCCGTATTGCAAAAAGCGATTTACAAAAACGCCTCGGTTTTTAATGAGTTGCATTACAGTAAGGTTCGGGATGAATAACGCTTTAACCGAAGCAACATGTCGGTCAGTGCTATGTTGTTTATGACGCATGTGTTATGTGGAGTAATGGATTTGTAATCTAAATCCGTGTAATAAGAGTTTAAGAGCCGTACAGATTGGTGGCCCTCAATATGCTAATACCAGAACGATAGGTTGGTATCTGTAGGGCGCGCTTCGCGGAGCAAGCCGCCGAAGGGCAGAAACGTGCCCAAAGCGGACCTTAATTAATTATGGCCTCCTGTAAAATTTGGCATACGACCAGATGTTAATTCTGAAAATTTCAAAAATAAATAGCATGTAATGACTTGGCCATCACATGCTCGTTGGAGGCAAAAAACTTATTTTACTTTTTGATGCAGCGTTGGCTACGCACCAGAAAAATCTACCTACGCGTTTGTATTAAGTAATTCTGAATGTCAGATAAAAAAACGCTCTGGCCAGTGCGCGAAAGCAACAATCAACTCTTGCTTTGCGTCTATATAGCCAGCGTGCATACTGAGACTTGGATAACTGAGCGAAGTGACGGATACGTAAGTAAAGTAGTAAGCATGTTTTTAGAACTCTAAGGAAAGGTGATGACCGCTGAGTCTAAAACCCTTTTGCAAATATAAACGATGCGCAGCGTGGCGAGCATATCCGGAGTCTAAATGGACACCTTTACAGCCTTCTGTTTTAGCATATTCGATTAACCAAGCTAACAGTGAACTAGCGTAACCATGTCCCCTGTCGCTCGAAAGTGTTGCAAGGTCGTCAATGTAAAGTACTTTGCCCCACGCAAAAAACTCACAAAATCGAAAGCCTGCTACACTCTTGATTTCACCATGTTGACGAATGGCAATAATCTGATAAGACTGACTCTCTTGTCTTCTAACCTGAGGAAGGAACTCCTGATAATTCAATGTTGGTCTCAATTCTTTAAAAACTGAAAAGCAGGAATTGATTTCTTGATCGGTGTTGGCGATTAATATTGCAAAATTCAATTCAGTCTTCCTCGTATTTGCCCTTTGTGCGGGCACGCTTTCATACATTTCTTTAAAAAATCTTTCAGGCTTTTACTTTGATTCAGCCAGCAGACTGACAATATGGGCTATACGGCCCTATGAAAAATGTAGCGTATTTTTGATCAGGCTGGAGAGGCCAGCTTTAATCCAATTATTCCAGCAACGATTAATGTAAGGCTTATTAATCTGAACGCATTAGCTGAATCACCGAAAAGCATAATTCCGAGCACTGCTGTTCCGATGGTTCCAATCCCCACCCACACTGCATAGGCAGTTCCAATAGGTAATCCTTTCATGGCAATACTTAATAGCCCAAGGCTAAATACGATTCCGATGATAGTGAAAATAGACGGCCATAGTTTTGTAAAACCATCAGAGTATTTAAGGCCAATCGCCCAGCCAACTTCGAGTAAACCTGCAATGATAAGAATAAACCAATTCATAAACCTATCCTGAAATTAAGTGGGGCCGTCCCCGATGCAAAAGACAGGTAAGGTCGTCCTTACCTCATTGGACAGATGCTGTTTTTATGCAGCCTCAATGAGTGTTGATTTATTTTTTAGTGGCCATTCACCTCCTACTATTTTTTGCAGTTAAGTATTGAAATTCGAATTCATTAATTGCGACATCGCTGGACATGCGTTTTCTGCTTGCAGGCCAGCAATAACTCCTTTGCGATCTATCTCTGATCGGTTCTGGCTAACCTTCCACTTTCCCTCGATTGTACTTATAGGAATTTCAATGCCCACAAGTCCTTTCAGTTGAGCAGCAATATAATTTTCAGGGGCATCGGATACCCTCCATGGATGATCGCGACTGCTTTCGAGATGCGAAGTCAAATTATTGAGTTGGGTGAGGAGCCAGCTAGTATTTTCAATTACTGTCGGTTTTCCTCTGGCTTGAACCATTACAAAGTTCCAGGTGGGCACCTGCTTTCCATCTTTCGCTTTTGATGGATACCATGATGGCGTCACGTAGCACTGTGGGCCTTGGAAAATCACCAACGCCTCGCTCGCCTCTCGAATGGAGTCAAGCTGACTGTTGTTTCGTGCAACATGCGCCTGCAAAATTCCATTCTTTCCATCGTGGACTAAAGAGAAAGGGATGAGATTAGCCATGAGGCCGTTAGGCCCGTTGGTTATCAATGTTGCCAACGGATAGGCCTTGATCAGTTCATGAAGGATATCCAATCGCTCTTCTCGGAATGCGCGCGGGCAGTACATTTGATTTTTTCTCACTAGTTGACGACCAGGTATATTTTCCATTTAAATGGTCTATTATGTAGTGCCATTTAAATCAAATATTAGTAGTCCACTTTGATGTAGGCAGAGCGAGCCAATTGCTTGAGAAAATATTGGAGTTTGATATGCCTAAGCGTCCTGTAATGAGCCAGATTCCGGCATTGGGGGCCATAGATCGCACGCAAGGACATCTAGGCAAGCAGTTGGTTGATGCATTAAGGGATGCTATTTCTAAAGGGCACCTAGCGGTTGGCGAGCGGTTGCCATCCACACGGACACTGGCAGAGACTCTGGGGTTATCTCGTGGCACCGTAAGTGATGCGTTTGAGCAATTGATTGCAGAAGGATGCCTGGAAGCTCGGACAGGATCTGGTACTCAGGTGGCGGCCGCTCTTCATGACCTCATGCCACATGTATTGCCATCTTCAATGACCAAGCCCACCTCTCCAATACCAATTCCCGAATCGGCACAACGTTATGCAGCTGTTCTAAATAAATTAAATCCCTTGCCTTCAGCTCCATTTGCTATTGCAGTTCCCGAAGGGGAAGTGGCGATGGATGAGCATTGGCGGAAGCTAAGCAATCGAATTAGAGGTTCACAATCAGCTGCATTGACTGGTTACAGTGATCCTAGCGGTTTGCTTTCACTACGTGAATCCATTGCAGAATATTTGCGGAAGTCTCGCGCAGTGCTTTGTAAACCAGAAAATATTGTAATCACTGAAGGTGCGCAACAAGGGCTTTATCTTGCAAGCAAAGTATTGTTGTCAAATGGCGATTCGGTGTTAGCAGAAGATCCTGCATATCCAGGATTGATTTCAATATTAGAAGATTTAAATGTTCAGTTGCATCGAATCCCTGTTGATGATCAGGGTTTCAACGTAGCTAAAGCTATTGAAGTTTCGGCGAACGCTAAAGCTGTATTTGTTACACCGTCTCATCAATATCCAATTGGGATGCCATTGAGCATGTCCAGGCGGCTGACCTTGGTTGAATGGGCTCGAAAATACAATAGCTGGATTGTTGAAGATGACTACGATAGTGAGCTGCGCTATGCAGGATATCCATTTCCTTCAATGCAGGGTTTGGATAGTGAGCGAGTAATTTATTTAGGAACATTTAGCAAAGTGTTAGCACCATCACTTCGTCTTGGTTACATGGTAGTGCCAGACAGTTTGGTGGCGAGTTTTATTGGTGCTCGTGCCTTAATGGGGCGCGGATCGCCTTCCACTGAGCAGCATGTTATTGCTGCATATATGAGTGAAGGTTATTTCGATGCTCACATTCGCCGCATTCGAAGTGTTTATGGAGAGCGACGGGAAGTGTTAATCGGCGCTCTTGAAAAAGAAGCCCCCGAGTTAAAAGTTCAACCGGCTGACCAAGGAATGCATATTGTGGCTTGGCTTCCAGAAGGGATAGATGATATCCAAATTGCTGAAGCTGCCCGGTTAGCAGGAATTGCTGTTAGGGCAATTTCACCGATGTGTTCGGCAAACTTAAAACTTTCAGGATTGATGATGGGATTTGGCGGATTTTCACAAGACCAGCTTAAGGCCGCAGCAAGAAAACTAAAAAAAGTATTGAAGCAGTTCAACAATGCTGCATAGAAATAACCGTGTTAATTATATTGTTAGGAGTGAACTATGTATTCGGCAACTTTTATTTTTAAAGAGGGTGATTTCAATGAGGAGTTTTTCAAACTCGATAAAGAAATTGCCGAGGCTGCGAAGAATTCCGTCGGATATCTTGGCGAAGAATCCTGGATGAATAACGATGCAGGGCTGGTGTCCAATGTTTACTACTGGGAAAGTATGGATGGTTTAAAGGAGCTAATGAACAATCCAAGTCATAACATTGCAAAAGCGAAACAAGGAGAATGGCTTAAAGGGTATCAGGTAGTGATATCACAAGTGTTACGAACCTACGGTGATGGCACTCTTGATCTTCCCATTGCGAAAGTTCCACCGCTTTAGTTTGTTAGTCTCAATTAACGTTAATGTTCAAGGTGCTATCCATGTATATCATACGAAAAGCCAACTCCGCTGATGCGGCTCCGTTGGCAGAGCTTGCGGAAGAAACATTCAGAGCAACATTTGGCGCAATGAATTCGATAGAAAATATGGATAGCCACTGTCAATCTAGCTACGGCAAAGAAATTCAATACGGCGAAATTGTTGATCTAAATACGGTCACATTGGTGGTGGAAGAAAATAAGAGGCTGATTGCGTATGCCCAGCTTCGTTGGGATTCAGTACCGGATTGTGTTTGCGGGAACGCACCAGGAGAGATTCAGCGGCTTTATGTTTCCAGTGCATACCATGGGAAAGGTATCGCAAAAAATTTAATGGAAGCCTGTATGCAGGAATTGAAGGGGTTAGGAAAAAATGTTATTTGGCTCGGTGTTTGGGAGCTAAATCCGCGTGCAATTTCCTTTTATAAAAAATCCGGATTTGTTGAAGTTGGAGAGCATGTCTTCACCTTGGGGGATGACCCGCAACGAGACGTGATCATGCAGTGTGTTATTTAAACTTTTTTCTCAATCCAGGTCAGAGTTATTTTTCCAGTCGTACACGCGATGCCGAAACGGGTGGCCTCACTCCAACTTCCGCTCATGGCCGAAAGCCGCCGCCCGGCGGCTTGCTTCGCGAAGCGCGCGCTACGTAATTAAAAATATTTAATTGGTGAAATCTACTTTTCATAAAAAGTAGATTTCACCCCCGCGCCAAACACTTAATCGCCACTGCCGCTTCCGAGGTTCTATTCTCCACACCCAATTTTCTAAAGATTTGCTCCAAATGTTTATTCACTGTACGTGGGCTCATTTCCAGAATTTGGCCGATTTCGCGGTTGGTTTTGCCGTTGGCTATCCAGAGGAGTACGTCGGCTTCATCACTGCGTCAGGTTTATCGTAACGCACCACCTACAATCCGCAACTGAACCTAATGTTATGCAGGAGTAGCATGAAGAGTTTTCATGATTTCAATATCTATGGGTATGGCGTAAATTGTGGACGGCGCGAAATTACACTCAAACTTAAGCAGCATCACGATAGTGAAAGTGGTAATGTAATTCTTCGCGGTGTAATTGGGCATCGATTTGAAAATGCTTTAGAGGGTAATATCGTACTCAGCATTGAGGAGTATGAGCCTTTACAGTTTCATGCTCTAGAAGGTTTTTAAATCGTGGAGTTTTAGTTTTTCCGCGCAAAAGTATTCTACAAAACCACAACTTAATAGCTGCCATTAAAAACGACATTAAAAAATTATGAAAATGAGTCGCGAAGAATATATACAAAAGCAACGCTGTCGGGCGGTGGAGCTTGCTCGAGGGATGCTTGATGGTTCAATAGATTATCTGGAGGGGGCTGTTGAATTATCCTCTTTAAGGTTTGAAGTCGGACTTTCTGAAAATGACTCTGACTTTTTTGCTTTTACGGCAGTAGCTTCGGAAGTTGATCATCTTCCACTTGGAGCGGCACGGCAGTATTGGTCTCAGGAAGCGCTTAATGAACACGAGTTGGAAATAGAACAATCTATTCACTGGGCAAAGGAATTTTCTTTGTCGAATTGTAAATCCATTATAGAAAGATTCGATGTGTAATGATTGAATTCAGAACTGTTTCAGCGTTTCGTACTTGCGCACGATTGTTTGTAAGTGGTGTTTTGTTTTTTTATGTGCAAAGGTTTTCCATAAAATCAGTTCTTATTAAATACTAGGAATCGTAAAGACCACGGAGGTAATAATTTCATCGCGATATATTGAAAAATCATAAAATTGTTCGCGGAGTAGGTTCCGGTATTTGAGTTTCTATAGGAGTAGAACTGGGTGATTAAAATTTCCTTAAGCCGTCGCTAAAACTTCCGTTGGATTCAATAAATTGATTGTAGTTTTTAATGGCCTCGGCGTTCTCCTGCAGCCATTGTGCACGTTGTTCTTTTCGTAATTGTTCAGCCAATGCCTGCTCAAATATTGCAGATAGGTTGATGCTAAGCCCTTTGGCCCTTTCAAGTAAGTCGCTGTTTATACTGACATTAACGGGCTTTTTGGGGGCTTGGGTGTTGTAGGTTCGATTCATGATATTTGTCCGCACAAGGTATCTGCATACCCTATGCGCATGAATATTAAAGTGCAATATGCCGGGCCGAGTGTTGTTGTCCTTGGGTAGAGAAGGTTTTGGTTTACCGGTCACCCCCGCGCCAAACACTTAATCGCCACTGCCGCTGCCGAGGTTCTATTCTCCACGCCCAATTTTTTAAAGATCTGTTCCAGATGTTTATTCACTGTGCGCGGGCTCATTTCTAAAATCTGGCCTATTTCGCGGTTGGTTTTGCCGTTGGCTATCCAGAGGAGTACGTCGGCTTCGCGGCCGGTGACGGCGAATTGTTGTTTGAGGGATTGGGTGTCGTCGGTGGGTTTGTGGGCGGGTGTCAGGCGCAGTAGGTATTCTTTGCCATCGATTAAATTCAGCATTTCTACCGACAATTCCTGCTGCAATTGTTGCAAGCCGAGTTGGCGACCGTTTTCGGGTTTGTGGCTTAACCAGTCGCGCAGCTGTTGGGCAATGGCTGGTGTGAGTGCAATGGAATCCCGGGTTGCGCCGGAGTTGTCCAATAGTTGATAAACCTGGGGCGTAGCCCAGACCAGATTGCCTTGCGCGTTGATGGTGAATAAATATTGGCCGGCAGTGTCCAGTGCGGCGCGTGCGCTTTGGGTGATGCGCGCATTGGCTAAATGCACTTGCATGCGTGCAATTAATTCGTCGGCTTTAATCGGCTTGGTAATGTAATCCACACCGCCTGCGCCCAACCCCTTAACGATGTGTTCGGTATCACTTAATCCCGTCATAAAAATAATCGGCACATCGGCGAGCTGCGGGTTTTGTTTTAACCGTTTGCAGGTTTCAAAGCCATCCATATTGGGCATGACGGCATCCAACAAAATAATATCCGGGCGAATATTTTGGGTGATGGTCAGTGCTTGTGTGCCTTCCAGTGCAACCAGTACGGTAAATTTTGCATCCTCCAATACATCGTTCAGCATATGAATGCTGTCGATGGAATCGTCTACTACCAATACTACATTGCTGTTGTTCATCATGCCTTGCTCCGCTTAGTGAGTTAACTCACCGGAAAGTTGTTCATCAATCATTTCAATGACTTTTTCAAATTGGAATTGCGCGCTTAGCCGTTGCAATTCCTCCAGCCAACTGACTTCATCATCGCCTGATTCACTGGCCAGCTGTACAAGTGCGTCCAGTAAACCTTTTTTGTGGCCAATGGCCGCCAGCTGTTTTATGTGTTGCAGTTTGGATTGAGTAATTTCTACCGATTTATTACTAGGTGCGCTGATTATTAATTTGTCGCTGCTGATTAACTGATTGCGCGAATGTTCGCTATTGGTATTGCTGTGAATACTGATGTTTGTGTTGTTATTGGCGTGGACGTTCTGTTGCTCGTAACACCAGGTGAGATTAAGCAGGTTGCCCACATGATCCAACAGCAGCGGTAAGCGCACCGGTTTAATGACATAGGCATTGTGCGGTGCTTGCTCGGGTGTGTCGCTGTGGGATTTGCCTTCACTGGCATCGGCAGAAACCATTATGATCGGGCCACTAAATGCAAGGGCGCGCAATTGTTCAGCTAATTGCCAGCCGCTCATGCCGGGCATGGAGACATCCAGCATAATTAAATCCGGCTGCTGGCCTTGCGCCATTTGTTGTTGCAAATAACCGGCAACGTCCAGCGGGTTATCCATATCGGTTAATTCAAAACCCAGCGGCGTGAGCATGGCGCGCATAAGTTGGCGATGGCTCGCATCATCATCCACCACTAATAATTTGCGCACCCGGCCGCGATAACCATAAATAGTTTGTACAGGTGGATTTATAGTTTCGCGCTGCGGGTTGGCGATGCTTGCCAGCATTAAACTCGCTTTAAATTGGCTCCCTTCACCCAGCTTGCTGCTTACGGCAATATCGCCGCCCATAATTTCACACAGCAAGCGCGTAATGGTTAAACCCAAACCTGTGCCGGTTGCGGTGGAGCCGGGGCGATGCACTCGCTCAAAGGGGCGAAAAATGCGTTCAATATTTTCGGTGGCTATGCCCTCGCCAGTATCTATCACGGTAAATTCTGCGACTTGGCTGCGGTAGCGCAATTTAAAAATCACTTTGCCTTTGTGGGTATATTTCACCGCGTTGGATAACAAGTTAATTAAAATTTGACGCAAGCGCTTTTCATCGGTGCGCACTAACTCTGGCAGGCGATCTTTGCATTCGTACACAAACTCCAGCCCTTTCGCTTCAGCTTGCAAGCGGAACATATGTACCAATTGCTCAATCAGCAATGACAAACGCACTTGATCCTGATGCAAATCCAATCGCCCGGCTTCTATTTTGGAAATATCCAACAAGCCTTCAATTAAATCGGCAAGGTGTTCACCGCTGCGGCGAATTACCGCTAAGGCCTCTTTGCGATTGGCGGGAATATCTGTGGCTTTTTCCAGCAGTTGGGCGTAACCCAATACTGCATTTAACGGCGAGCGCAATTCATGGCTAATGCCGGTGAGGTAGCGACTTTTGGCAAGGTTGGCGGCCTCGGCTTGTTCTTTGGCGGTTTGCAGGGCGCGGTCGGTGCGTTCGTGGGCTTCAATTTCCTCCATTAACAAACGCGTTTGCCGCTGCGATTCCTCCTGCGCCACCACACGGCTTTCATGGGCCAATACAAACAACCAACTCACCACACCGGTGATAATCACTAACAGAAAAAATACTTTCCATAGCGTGGCCTCCAGCAGCGCTGCCGTTTCCGGTGCATCAATCGGCGTTTGGAAATAAATGAGCGATAACAGTATTGCCGAGAGGCCGTTAATAATCGCCACCAAAATAACAAAGTGGCCGAGGCGGGAATTAATATTGGCACTGACAGTTGCCGGCAAAAAGCGCGCAAAAAACCGGCGCAGCTGCTGGTTGTAATTTGCTTCGGGTTTGCAGTAATCATTACAGCGTGCATCCAGTGAGCAGCAGAGTGAACAAATATCACCGGCATAGGCGGGGCAGTAGGTCATGTCTTCATATTCAAACCGGTGTTCACAAATACAGCAGGAAACGGTGGCATTTTTTTGCGGCTCGTAATAACGGTACTCTGCAGAATTAATACCGGTGACTGGCCGCGCAAGGTAATAACGCCCGCCCGTGGCCAGCGCAATGAGCGGTGCGCAAATGAGCGCCAAACCCAGAGCGATAAAATGGGATAGCGCCTGTGCAATATCGCCCAGCACACCGGCATGACACACAATGCCCATCACTGAGGCGATTAACATGGAGCCAACCCCCACCGGATTGATGTCGTACAAGTGGGCGCGTTTAAATTCGATATGTTTGGGGCTTAAACCCAGTGGTTTATTAATAATTAAATCTGCCACCAATGCGCCCAGCCAGGCTACCGCCACTATGCCGTAAAAACCCAGGGTTTGTTCCAGCGCGCGGTAAACTCCCAATTCCATGAGCAGCAGGGCGATAGCAACATTAAATACCAGCCAGACCACACGGCCCGGATGACTGTGGGTCAGGCGCGAAAAAAAATTGGACCAGGCGATGGAGCCGGCATAAGCATTGGTCACATTAATTTTTAATTGGCTGAGGATGACAAAAATTCCCGCAACCGCTAACGCCACTTCCGGTGAATTGGCAATGTAACTAAATGCCACCATATACATGCGTGTCGGGTCGGCGGCTTCTTCACTGCTAATACCGTGGTTAAGTGCCAGCACCGCCAGGAATGACCCCGCCAAAATTTTTATTGCACCAATCACAATCCAACCCGGTCCACCGGCAATTAATGCCGCCCACCAGCGCCAGCGGGTTTGTGGTTTAGGTGTTGGTAGAAAGCGCAAAAAATCCACCTGCTCACCAATTTGTGCAATCAGCGAAAATATGACGGCAGATGCAGCGCCAAACAATAAAATATTTACTCCTGCCGCTGCCCCATTATTGTCGTTGGAAAAACCGCCGGAAAATTCAGTCCAACTTTCTACGGCGCTGGCATCGGCGTAAATAATAAAAACGAAAGGTAATAGCTGTAACAAAATCCACAGGGGTTGTGTCCACAATTGGAAGCGACTGATAAAGGTAATGCCGTGGGTGACTAGCGGGATAATTACCACCGAACTAATGAGATAACCCCACGCTAGCGGAATGCCAAATAATAAATCCAGCGCCATGGCCATAATGGCCGCTTCCAGCGCGAAAAAAATAAAAGTGAAGGAGGCGTAAATCAGCGAGGTGATGGTGGAGCCTATATAACCAAAACCGGCGCCGCGGGTGAGCAAATCTATATCCACGCCGTATTTTGCGGCGTAGTAGCTAATAGGAATGGCGGTGAGAAAAATAATCGCACTCACCGCAAGAATGGCAGCGACGGCATTGTTAAAACCGTAGTGCAGGGTAATTGCACCGCCTATGGCCTCCAGCGCCAGAAATGAAATCGCCCCCAAGGCTGTGGTGGCCACTCTGGCCGCCGACCAGCGCCGCGCACTTTTCGCGGTAAAACGCAGCGCGTAATCTTCCAGGGTTTGGTTGGCCACCCACTGGTTGTAATTGCGCCGCACACGAAATATATGTTGTTTGGCTGTCATTTTGTTGCCGCCATTTTTAATTGCTGCGCTTGAGGTGTCTGCTCTGCTTTATTTTCATGCAAGCCATTAACTGGCTGTCATATTTTGGTGCATACCTGCGCCCTGATTTTTTTATCTTGCGGTTTTAATCAGCAATTCCGGTTGTTTTCCCTGCGCTAGATCTCTTGTTTCTATTGCTTTCAATTGCTGTACCAACTCGCCTTTTTTGCCACTGCGTCAAATGACGTAGTGGCCTGTGTCATTTATCGAATGGTGATAGCCAGTGCCCGGACTTACATTGAGTCACGTAGAGATTGCTCCCGCTTCAGGGCAATGTCTCGGTGGAAGACCAACTCAGTGGATTCAATGCAAGGCGCTGTAGGTAAGTTTTTTATGCAATGTTCTTATTCAATGTTCTTTGCGCACTGTTGTTTTACAACGGCTGTGTGAACAAACAAGTTTCAATTATCTGAGGAATGACCATGACTACGACTTTGCCAACAACCGCGCCAGTAAAAAGCGCGCGTTCAAAACCCTGGAAAAAATGTTTATTAACCCTTGCAGCATCCCTCGCGTTTAGCGGTGCGCAGGCAGAGGTGAATACCACTGGCCTGGCGGTGACCGACACCACGGTAAAAGTGGGGATTCTGCACTCGGTAACCGGCACCATGGCGATCAGTGAAACCGGTTCTGTGCAAGCAGAAAAATTGGCGATTGAACAGATCAATGCCATGGGCGGTGTGCTCGGTCGCAAGATTGAATACATTCAGGAAGATGGCGCCAGTGACTGGCCAACCTTTGCGGAAAAATCCAAAAAGTTATTGGTAAACGACAAGGTTGCTGCGGTATTTGGCTGTTGGACTTCTGCCTCGCGCAAAGCGGTACTGCCGATTTTTGAACAGTACAACGGCATGTTGTATTACCCCACCTTTTATGAAGGTTTGGAGCAATCGCCCAACGTGATTTACACCGGTCAGGAAGCGACGCAACAAATTATCGCCGGTATTGATTGGGTCACTAAAACCAAAGGCGCCAAGTCTTTCTACCTCTTGGGTTCAGATTACATTTGGCCGCGCACCTCCAACAAAATTGCGCGCAAACACATCGAGAAATTGGGTTTGAGTGTGGTGGGTGAAGAATATTATCCACTCGGTCACACGCAATTTAACTCGGTGATTAACAAAATCAAACTCAAAAAGCCGGATGTCATTTATGCGATTGTAGTAGGTGGTTCTAACGTGGCCTTCTACAAACAATTAAAAGCCGCCGGTATTGATATGACCAAAGAAAAACCACTGGTGCTCACTATTTCCGTAACCGAGGATGAAATTCTGGGTATTGGTGGTGAGAACATGCAAGGCGCTTACGCGGCAATGAAATACTTCCAAAGCTTGCCGAACGACAACAACAAAAAATTTGTTGCTGACTTTAAAGCCAAATGGGGCAAAGACACCGTTATCGGCGACGTAACCCAAGCGGCTTACCTTGGCCCCTGGTTGTGGAAAGCTGCAGTGGAAAAAGCCGGCTCATTTGATATCGATAAAGTGCGCGCTGCATCGCCCGGTATTGAGTTAACTACCGCACCGGAAGGCTACGTAAAAATTCACCCCAACCATCACCTCTGGTCCAAAACCCGTATCGGTCATGCACGTGCGGATGGCCAATACGATGTAGTGTTTGAAACTGCCGAATTGATCGAGCCAGATCCGTTCCCGAAAGGTTATCAATAACATCAAGCACAACCAGCCTTCGGGCTGGTTGTTTTGCTCGATCCAGGCAATAAACCAAGAAGTTTTTATTCGAGATGAGGTGCAGCTATGTTTGCTGAATACAGTAGCTCGGAATTATTGTCGATCTTTGCCATGCAAGGTGTAGCAGGGTTGATTTTATTTTCGGTGTTTGTGCTCATGGCGCTGGGGCTTGCCATTATTTTTGGGCAGATGGGCGTAATTAACATGGCGCACGGTGAGTTTATGATTCTCGGTGCCTACGTCACTTACTTAACGTCCAATGTGTTTTCCACCTATCTGCCAGATTTTTTCAGTATTTATTTTATTCTCGCCATGATCCTCGCGTTTATCGCCGCTGCCGCATTGGGGGCATTAGTGGAATGGTCGATGATCCGGCATTTATATAATCGACCGCTGGATACATTACTCGCCACTTGGGGGCTAAGTTTAATTCTGCAACAACTTTATCGCACCGTATTTGGTGCGCGCGAAGTGGGCGTAACCCTGCCGGATTGGTTAATGGGTTCTTACCAACTCACCGAGACCATTGAATTACCGATAAACGGTTTGTTTGTCATGTGTTTGGCTTTGGGAATTTCACTCGCCGTTGCACTGTTGATGTATCGCTCGCGCTGGGGCACACAGGTGCGTGCGGTGGTACAAAATCGCCCTATGGCGGGTGCTGTGGGCATTAATACCGCGAAGGTGGATCGCATTACCTTTGCATTAGGTTGCGGTATTGCCGGTGTGGCGGGCAGCGCTTTTACCATGATTGGTTCTACTGGCCCAACCTCTGGCCAGCTTTATATTGTGGATACTTTCCTCGTTGTTGTATTCGGCGGTGCCTCCAGTTTGCTCGGTACTATCGCTTCAGCATTCAGTATTTCCCAAGCGCAATCCACCATGGAATTTTTTATGAGTGGTTCCATGTCCAAAGTATTAACACTCTTGTTTGTAGTGGTAATTCTAATGCTGCGCCCGCAAGGTTTATTCACTCTCAAAGTGCGTCGCTAACAGGAGTCGATGATTATGTCTTCCATGCTATCGAGTCAGGCAATGGCGTCCTTCTTGCCCAAAAAAGAACTGCTGGGTTTTGTTGTGCTTGCGTTTATTTTGGTGGTGGTTCTGCCGCTGAGTTTGGATATTTTCCGCCTTAATTTGGTGGGCAAATATTTAACCTATGCCTTTGTTGCGGTGGGACTGGTGCTCTGCTGGGGCTACGGCGGTATTTTAAGTTTGGGGCAGGGCGTGTTTTTTGGATTGGGTGGCTACGCCATGGCGATGTTTTTAAAACTGGAGGCATCAGACCCGGAAAGCACCAAAATCCAATCCACCCCCGGCATTCCCGATTTTATGGATTGGAACCAGCTCACCGAATTGCCGTTTTTTTGGCAGCCCTTCCACAGTTTTGGTTTTACTTTACTCGCCATTATTGTGCTGCCCAGTCTGCTCGGTTACATCATTGGTGTAGCTATGTTTAAACGCCGTGTTGGTGGTGTTTACTTTGCGATTATTACCCAGGCGATTGCGGCGATTCTCACCATTTTAATTATTGGCCAGCAGGGTTATACCGGCGGTGTGAATGGTATGACCGATTTGCGCACGCTGCACGGCTGGGATATTCGCACCGACAACGCCAAGTATGTGTTTTATTTTCTGTGCGTATTTATGTTGTTTGTATGCTTGCTCATCGCGCAGTTTATTCGCAAAAGTAAATTGGGCCGCTTGTTGGTGGCCATGCGCGATAAAGAAGACCGCGTGCGTTTTTCCGGGTATGACGTTTCCAATTTTAAAATATTTGTTTTTTGTGTCGGCGCGGTGTTTGCGGCAATTGGCGGTGCACTCTTTACCTTGCAAGTAGGTTTTATGTCGCCAACCCTGGTGGGCATAGTGCCTTCTATTGAAATGGTAATCTTTTGCGCGGTGGGTGGGCGGCTCTCCATTATCGGTGCAGTTTATGGCGCACTGGTGGTGAACTTTGCCAAAACGTCTTTCTCGGAAAGTTTCCCTGAACTCTGGTTGTTTGCGATGGGCGGTTTATTTATCGCCGTGGTCATGGCATTCCCCAATGGATTGGCTGGTTTATACAACACCTATGCTGCGCCCAAGGTGGATGCGTTGATGGATAAGCTCTTCGCCAAAAAAGTGCCAACTCCCTCGGTAGCCACAAACGCTGCGAGCACAACCGAGTCGCCAATCTCACCCGCTAAAACCCCTGAGCTTAAACCAGCTTCCAAAGATTCACACCCTATGCCACAAGGAGCACTCCATGAGTAATACAGACTTTGTATTGGCGGTAGAGGGGCTCACCGTTTCTTTTGATGGTTTTAAAGCGGTGAATGATTTGAGTTTTTATGTGGATGAAAATGAAATCCGCGTAATCATCGGCCCCAACGGTGCAGGTAAAACGACGGTGTTGGATTTGATTTGCGGGCGCACTAAGGCCACCGAGGGATCGATCAAGTTCCGCAATAAAGAACTCACCAAAATGAAGGAGCACGACATAGTAAAAGCCGGTGTTGGGCGCAAGTTTCAAACGCCGTCGATTTATAGCGATTTAACCGTATTTGAAAATTTGGAAATTTCGTTTCCGCGCGGCCGCTCGGTATTTGGTGCACTGGTATTTAAACGCGATGAAGAAGTCGTGAACAAAGTCCATGAAATTGCCAATATGATTTTTTTGGGTGACCAATTAGACAGGCAAGCGGAGCTGCTCAGCCACGGGCAAAAACAATGGCTGGAAATTGGCATGTTGTTAATGCAAGACCCTGACTTGTTGATGCTGGATGAACCTGTGGCCGGTATGTCGGTGGGCGAGCGGCAACAAACGGCAGAATTACTGCGCAGCATTATTAAAGATCGCTCGGTGATTGTGATTGAACACGACATGCAATTTGTGGCGCAGATTGCCGACAAGGTGACGGTGTTGCATCAGGGGAAAATACTCGCCGAAGGTTCGGTGGATAAAGTGAAGAATGATCCAAAAGTGATTGAAGTTTATTTGGGCCATTGATGACTGTGTAGCAATAACAGCTAAACCGACGGAGTAAATACTTATGTTATCTGTAGCCGATTACCGGGTCAGTTATGGCCAAAGTGAAGTGTTACACGGTTTGAATTTTGAAGTGAAACCGCGCGAAATTGTGGCAGTGATGGGGCGCAATGGCATGGGTAAAACCACGCTGATGAAATCACTCATGGGTGTTATTCCCAGCAGTAGCGGCAGCGTTAAGTTAGACGGCAAAGAAGTCAGCCAATTAAAAAGTTATCAACGTGTTGCCAGTGGTTTTGGTTTTGTGCCCCAGGGGCGGATGATTTTTTCCAGCATGACGGTGAAGGAAAATATTGAAACCGGTTTAACCACTACCAAGCGCCGCTCAGTGCCGCGCGAATTGTACGATATGTTTCCGGTGCTATTGGAAATGCGCAACCGGCGCGGCGGTAATTTGTCCGGCGGCCAACAGCAACAATTGGCTATTGCACGGGCATTGGCCAGCGACCCTAAAATGTTATTTTTGGATGAACCTACCGAGGGTATCCAGCCATCGATTATTCGCGAGATGGGGCGCACCTTAAAAATGATTCGCGACCAGCGCGGTTTATCCATCGTGGTATCGGAACAAGTATTAAGTTTTGCACTGGATATTGCCGACCGCATTTTGGTGATCGAGAAGGGACAGATAGTTCATGAAGAGCTGCGCGCAACGGTTAACGAAGCCAAGGTCGCCGCTTATTTATCGGTATAAATCCATTCACCAAAAGTTTCCTGCCAGCGTTTGCTAGTCTCGGGCAATCGCTGGCTTTTTTATCGGCTATTTTTTTCTTTTTTCGTATCAATCCTCTCGATCTGCTGGCGGTTCCATATCGGGGTGGTCGGGCATCTGGTCCGGTTTGCAGGCGAGTGCAGTTGAGTCGCTAAAACGCGGCGGAAGTGCACAGACACCATTAATCATTTCATCATTGCGCCCGGCAAAGGCGCAGGCATCGTTTTCGCTCAGGCCTTTACAGGCAAGTAGTGCTTCTTCCGGTGGGCCGGGGTGAGTGTGCTCGCGCTGTTGGCGGTCTTCGCGCAGTGGTCGCTGTTGGTCGGCCGCATACACAGGTTGGGCAACACTGTGCAGCAAAACTCCGGCAACGCCTGCCATCTTTAACAGTTTAATAATCATATTAATTTACCTCGCAGTGGTGAATTGTCATCAAGTGATAGTGAGACGCAACAACCGCCTTGTGGTTCGCGGCAATATCGAGGAATCACAGTATTTGCACAATCGGGTTTTTCGTGGCTTTTATTGCAGGCTTTTTTGCAGAGTCCCGGTAAACCCCGTATATTGTTTGACAGACGGCAGCGCGGCTACAGCGATTCAATACCGATAATAAATTCTTATAAATAGAGAGAAGATCAACCGTGGATAAACTCGTTTTTAGTTTTAATGACGTTCCGGTCATTCTGATTATTTTTCAGTCTTTTTTGTTTGCCATACTTTTATTGGTGGCAAGAATTGGCAAACGACAGGCCAATATTTTTCTTGCGTTTTTCCTCATGGCCCTGGGGTTGGATGCACTGGATGCAATGATTTATTGGAGCCCCAGCATCAAACATGTTTACCTCTCCGATCATGTGCATATTTTTTATTGTTTAAAGTTCAGTGTTTACCTTGCGGCGCCCACGCTCTATTTCTATGTCAAATCACTTTTATATGCCGATTTTGTTTTTTCTCGCAAAGATTTATTACATTTCATTCCGCTTGCACTCTTCCCTGTACTAATTGCTGCACTCTATTTGAGTTTGGGCGAAGAGGGGCGCGAGTTGGGCATCACCCAATTTGGCCTGCTTTACAGCAACCCGATTTATCAAGTGCATTTGTGGGTGCGCAATATTTTGTACGTGGGTTACGGCGTGGCTTGTTTGCTGTTGTTGGTGCGCTACAAAGAAGAGCTGAAACAGCGCTACTCCAATATTGAAAACATCGATATGTTCTGGCTCACCATGCTGGTCGGTGGGTTCCTGATGATTTGGTTTTGGGTATTTATCTCTTACCTGATTACCCTGTTCAGTTCATCCATGTGGTTGGGCAATGTGATAGGTATCTCCGGCAATGTATTTAATGCGATTTTTGTGAATGCGCTGGTGGTTTACAGCATGGCGCATGTCACGATTGGATACACCTTGAACCCCGCTGAAGAAAAAGTGGAACCGGGCGAGCACAAGGAGGTAGACAACATAGACCCAGGCATTATGGAGAAGCTGAACCAACTGATGCTGGAGCGCGAGTTATTTTTGGACCCCGACCTCACCCTGGAACAATTAGCGGACATCACCGGCATTTCTGCACGCAAAATTTCATCGGCGATTAATCGCACCGGTAAACAAAACTTTTTTGATTACATCAATAATTTCCGGGTGAAAAAAGCCGCGGATATTTTGACAAATAGCAATGCCAAATTGTCGATGTTGGATGTGATGGCCGATGCGGGTTTTAACAGCAAATCCACGTTTTATCGCGCCTTTAAAAAAATCACCAATATGACGCCCACCGAGTATCAAGAGCAGGCGGGCAAACAACAGCCTTGAGCTGTTTTTAGCTGCTGAGTCCATACGTCAAATAGCGTAGTTAGCCGCGCTATTTGTCGTATTGTTGCTGCTCCCCCGCAATTGGATACTGACCCAGTCCCGCGACAATTCTTTGTCCCACTTACTGGAGTCAGCACCATGGCCGAAACCATTATCAAAATAGATTTAAGCAAATCCCCCTACGAAAACGAGATGATCCACAACCGTTGGCACCCGGATATTCCCATGGTGAAAACGGTGAAGCCGGGCGATGATTTTATTATTGAATGTTACGACTGGACCGGCGGCCAAATTAAAAATGACGACTGCGCCGACGACGTGCGCGATGTGGATTTGTCGCAGGTGCATTTCCTCTCTGGCCCTGTGGGTGTGGAAGGAGCTGAGCCGGGTGATTTGCTGGTGGTGGACATTCTGGACATTGGCGCGTTTCAGGAGAGCCTCTGGGGTTTTAACGGCTTTTTCTCCAAACAAAATGGCGGCGGTTTTTTAACGGAGCATTTTCCGGAAGCGCAAAAATCCATTTGGGATATTAACGGTATGTTTACCAAGTCCCGCCATGTGCCCAACGTGGAATTTGCGGGTTTGATTCATCCCGGCTTGATTGGTTGTTTGCCCTCCAAAGAAATGTTGATGGAGTGGAATAAACGCGAAAAAGAACTCTACGACACTGAGCCGGATCGCGTACCCGCACTCGCCACCCTACCTTATGCCGATACTGCCCACATGGGCAAAATGGCACCCGATGCGGCCAAAATTGCGGCGGCCGAAGGCGCGCGCACTGTGCCGCCGCGTGAACACGGCGGTAACTGCGACATTAAAGATTTATCGCGCGGTTCCAAAATTTATTTTCCTGTGTACGTGAAAGGCGGTGGGCTGTCGGTAGGCGATTTGCACTTTAGCCAAGGCGATGGCGAAATCACTTTCTGCGGCGCGATTGAAATGGCCGGTTGGATTCATCTGCGGGTGAATTTAATTAAAGACGGCATGGCGAAATACGGCATTAAAAACCCGATTTTCAAACCCAGCCCCATTGCGCCCAAGTACGACGACTATTTGATTTTTGAAGGTATCTCGGTGGATGAATATGGCGAGCAACATTATTTGGATGTGCACGTCGCCTATCGTCAGGCCTGCTTGAATGCCATCAACTACTTAACCAAGTTTGGTTACTCCAAAGCACAGGCCTATTCGATATTAGGTTGTGCACCGGTGCAAGGGCATATTTCTGGTGTGGTGGATATCCCCAATGCCTGTGCAACGCTCTGGCTGCCGACGGATATTTTCGACTTTGATGTAAACCCATCCGCCGAAGGCCCGACCAAAAAAGTCTCGCCGGGAATGGATGTACCTTTGTCGAAAGATAAATGACCCCCTCCCAACCTCCCCCTTGTCAGGGGGAGGAGCTAGATGTTCCCTCCCTTTGTGAAGGAGAGGGTTAGGGTGGGGTAAAAAAATCCTGGAGTTGAATATGCCTGTTTACGATTACAAATGCGCCGAGCACGGTTTGTTTTATGAATTAGCGGCGATGGATGAATCCAGCCAGCCCAAAGCCTGCCCGCAGTGCAACACACTCTGCGCGCGGGTAATTATGGTGGCGCCGGAATTTTTGGATATGAAACAAGAAAATCGCGTAGCCCATGCGCGCAATGAAACAGCGATGCACAGCCCGGTGTTATCCACGCCGGAATATCGCGCTGAGCAACAGGCGCGGCGCGAGCACAAACATGGCAAGGGGTGTGGTTGTGGCGATAAACCGATTCGCAAATCCAATCTGCTCTATACCGCCGAGGGCAATAAAATGTTTCCTTCCATGCGCCCCTGGATGATTAGTCACTGACGGCTAGCGGGCTGTGGCCTGGCTGCGCAGTGTGTCTATGTAATCGTTGAGTGTGCCAAATAAATCCGATAGCAATTCGGGAGCCTGCATACATTTTGCGGTTCCCATAATTCCCTGATAGCTCGCCATAATAAACATAGCAATGCGGGTCGGGTTGATATCGGCGCGCACATAACCCTGCGCTTGGCCCTGTTCCAGTGCGGTCACCACCGATTGATAAATGGCTTCCATCGCCATTTCCAAACGCTGGTGAAAACCTTCGTCCAATGCTGCCATTTCCTGATTCAAATTATTGAGCGGGCAACCGTTAAAACACTGTTCATTGCGGTAGCTCTCGGCTTTCCACAAAAATAATTGCTGCATGGCGGTGAGCGGATCGGGGTGTTTGCTACTGAATTCCTTCCAGTTGTGGTGGAAATGCTCCATCAAAATCTCATCCACTACCGCATAACCCAGAGCCAGTTTATTGGGGAAGTGATGGTAGAGCGCACCCTTGGCGAGATTGGTTTTTTGCAGGATGGCATCGATACGCATGCCCTGATAGCCGTTTTGGTAAATCTCCTCATAGGCGGCTTCCAAAATACGGCTGCGGGTTTGTTCGGCGTTGCGTTCGGTGACCATGGTGCTCTCGTTAATCTCGTTTTTATGGGTAGTTTTTATCTGGGTTTTGGATGTCTATATCTATTGCCAGGCGGCGGTTCGGTGGCGGCACTATGGCATCTATTTAAACAAATTCATTCGAACTAATGAATCTGCCAGAGGTATTGAAAGCCAAGCGCGCTGCCAATCAGTAAAACCCCCAGCGTCACAAAACCGTATGCCAAAAGGCGCAGTACACGCACATGGGTTTGCAGCCCTGTGGAAAACTCCGGGTAACCCAGCATGGGGATGTGATCGAGTGTGTAGAGGGGGCGACTAACGCGAGAGTGCAGCTCGTTCATAAGAGTCTCCTTGCGGTCAAAATCGGGGATCGCTCCGGTTATTAAATGCCAACCGACTGGTTGGTCGGTATTTAATAACAGACCATTTGGTCTGTCAAACAGGGTTTTGTGTAAAAGTGTGCGTCTTTTCAGTGCAGGCGCTATGCTTCGCTACTTGATCAATCCCTACCGAGAAATGTATGAACTCTTTAACCCCCAATACCAACCGTTACAGCACCCTGTTGATTGCGCTGCATTGGTTTATGTTTGTGTTGCTGGTGGCGGTATTTGTCACCATCGAAATCCGCGGTCAGTTTCCCCGTGGCAGCGAGCCGCGCGACTTGGTGAAGGCCCTGCATTTTATGTTGGGCATAAGTGTGCTCTTGCTGGTGGTGGTACGCCTTGCGCTGCGCTTGTCCAGCAAAACACCGGCGATATTGCCTGCGCCCAAACTTTGGGAAAACCTGCTGGCCAAACTGGTTCACATCAGCCTCTACGCCTTTATGATTTTTATGCCAATTGCCGGCTGGGTGATTCTGAGTGCCGAGGGGCATGGCGTACCTTTTTTTGGTGTGGAGCTGCCGCCGTTAGTGGACAAAAACCCAGGCTTGGCAGAACAAGTTGAGGATTTGCACAAACAAGTCGGCACCATTGGTTATTACCTTATTGCGCTGCATGTAGTGGCGGCCCTGTTTCACCACTATGTGAAACGCGACAATACCCTGCTGCGTATGTCGCCCTTCAAATCCAAATAACCCGGTTCAGTCGCAGGAGCTTGTGTATGCGTCATCGCGAAATACATCGTTCACACCATGCCGGTTGGCTGCGCGCCGCGGTGCTGGGAGCTAACGACGGTATTATCTCTACTGCCAGTTTGATGATGGGCATTGCGGCTACCGCGAGCGACAGCGCAGCGATTGTGCTGGCAGGCGTTGCGGGTTTGGTGGCTGGCGCCATGAGTATGGCGGCGGGTGAGTATGTGTCGGTGCGCTCCCAGGCAGATACCGAAGCCGCAGACCTGGCGCGTGAACGGCACGAACTGGCGACCGACAGCGAAGCCGAGCATCGCGAGCTGGAGGAGATATATGTCGCCCGTGGGCTGGAGCGGCCATTGGCCAAAGAGGTGGCAAAACAACTGATGCTGCACGATGCACTGGGGGCCCATGCGCGCGATGAGTTGGGCATCACCGAAGTGATGAGTGCTCGCCCTTTGCAGGCTGCACTTACCTCAGCGGCCACCTTTGCGGTGGGGGCTGCGCTGCCGTTGTTGGCCCTGTTGTTTGTTCCAGCGTCCCTGATCGTCCATTCGGTGGCAGGTATCTCGTTACTGGCGCTGCTGATACTTGGCGGAGTGGCCGCTAAAGTGGGCGGCGCGCCGGTGTTGCCGGGCGCTTTACGGGTAGGTTTTTGGGGCGCGGCAGCTATGTTGCTCACCTATGCCGCCGGCCATTTCTTTGGCGCGCTTTTGTAAACTGAATGTCGCAAGTTCGTTGGGGCTGCATCTAAAATGCCATCCCCAAGAACCATCTCCAAAAACCATCCCGGATGAATTAAGACGCTGGTAATTCGCCGCCAAAAATAACCGCAATAACCTCGCTCATGGCGCGGTTGATGGCGGCAAATCGTTCGCTGCTCGCCGTTAGGCTAGCTGCTGTCTGGGTATAGGTTGAGCCGTCTATATCATCACCACAGTTTTCAATGAGCGCCGCTGCCGAGTCGGGCGTGGTTTCCAGGTGGAATTGAAAGCCATAAACCCGGTCGCCATAACTAAACGCCTGATTCAGGCAGGCCTCGCTGCTGGCCAAAAGTAGTGCCCCGGGCGGCAGTGCAAAGGTGTCGCCATGCCAGTGAAATACTTCCGGGTAGCGCGCCAGTATCCGGGCGATTGGGTGATCTTGTGCGGTGGGCTGAACGGTAACAGGCCACCAGCCGATTTCTTTGTGGGCATTGCGAGTGACTTTGCCGCCCAATACATCGGCAATCAGCTGTGCTCCCAAACAAATTCCCAGCACAATTTTTCCGGCATCTATGGCGTTTTTGATCAGTATTTTTTCAGCGGCGAGCCAGGGATAAATGGCCTCATCGTAAATACCCATGGGGCCACCCATCACAATCAATGCATCAAAATCTGTCACCGCGGGTGCAGCATCGCCGCTATACCAATGGCTGGTAGTGAGTGAATACCCGCGCCGCCGGAAATCCTCTGCCATGCTGCCGATATCTTCAAAAGGGACGTGTTGCAAGCTGTGTATTCGCATGATGCGCTCCATGAATTGGAAGTAAGGGGCGTTTTGGTTGATGGCAAACGGTAGCGATTATGCAGAATTCATCACGCAGCTTGGCGATTAATTGCGGGCAATTGGCGCCAAAACCGCTGATTGTCTGACGATTGGTGTATACTCGGGCACAGTTTATGCGTGCAATTAATACGCAAATTGTGCGCTCTCCTGCCCCCCGGCTTGTCTGCGTGACAGCCTTTTAGAGCCTCTGGCTACACATTTTTGGTGAATAGATTGATCGGAAAACTGTTTAAAAAACTAATAGGTTCAGCGGCTGACAAGCCTGAAAAAAAGGAAGCAAGCCCCTCTGCGAGTGATAAAACTGCTGCCAAAAAGCACCCGCGTGAGCGCAGTGGTCAAACGAATAGTCAGCGTGATCGTGGCAACCGCAATCAGCGTGATCGCTCCGGCCACAAACACGAGAGTCAGCCCGCTGCTGCGGTAGCTTCCAGTAATAACTCCCCAACCAATGCCAAACCGCCGCGCCACTCCAATGCCCCTCGCCCAAAACGGCCAGCCAAGGTAGATCATGGCCCCTGGGATTTGTCGCAATTCCCGGTGGAGGCTGAAGAAGGCAAAGCCCGTTTCCACGATTTTGATCTTGAATTACCGCTGATGCGCGCCATCGCGGATTTGGGCTTTAAATATTGCTCGCCTATTCAGGCGCAATCGCTGCCCCACGCCTTGCAAGGTAAGGATGTGGTAGGTAAAGCGCAGACAGGCACAGGCAAAACCGCTGCATTTTTAACAGCGATTATTGATGACTTGCTGAAAAACCCTATCAGTGAAAAACGTTATGCGGGCGAGGCAAGAGCCTTGATTATTGCCCCCACGCGCGAACTGGTGATCCAGATTGCCGATGATGCTAAAAAGCTCTGTAAATACACCGACCTGAAAATTCATACGCTGGTAGGCGGTATGGATTACGTGAAGCAGCAGCGTCACCTGCATGAGGATCTGGTAGATATTCTGGTGGCCACGCCCGGGCGTTTGCTGGATTTTTGCGGTAATAAAGATGTCTATCTGGATCAGTTGGAAGTGCTGGTTATCGATGAAGCCGACCGCATGTTGGACATGGGTTTTATCCCCCAGGTGCGCCAAATTGTGCGTCAAACGCCCAAGCGGGAAGATCGCCAAACCCTGTTCTTCTCGGCGACTTTTACCGATGAAGTGCGCATTTTGGTAGAGCAGTGGACTTACAAACCAGTCACTGTGGATATCGAGCCGGAATCCGTTGCCAATGAGCGGGTAGATCAGCATGTGTATCTGGTTTCCACTGAGGAAAAATACACACTCCTGTACAACCTGATCCAACAGGAACACGCCGAGAGCATGATCGTGTTTGCCAATCGCCGCGATGAGTGTCGCGATTTGCAGGAAAAGTTGGAGCGCCACGGTATCAAGGCGGGTTTACTCTCCGGTGAGATCGCTCAGAACAAACGGGTGTCCACGCTGGATGCATTTAAATCCGGTGAAATCAAAGTGCTGGTAGCTACCGATGTCGCGGGTCGCGGCATCCATATCAGCGGCATCAGTCATGTGGTGAATTTCACCCTGCCGGAAGAGCCGGAGGACTATGTGCATCGCATTGGTCGTACTGGGCGCGCGGGTAAAACCGGAACCTCTATCAGTTTTGCCTGCGAAGACGACGCCATGTTGTTGGAGCCGATTGAAAAACTGCTCGGCAAGGTCATCAAATGCGAACAGCCACCTGAATACCTGATGCTGCCACCGCCAGAAAGCCTGCCGGCCCCGGCGCGGGCACGCAATTCAGGGGAGCGCTACAGCAACCGCTCGGTAGGTAATCGCCCCGGCGGAAATCGCAGTCGCCGGCCGCGCAACTAATCCGATATAAAGCGCAATTAACCCGATAGCAGGGCACGCCAAGCGGCTAGCCCTGCAACAGCCGGCGGTTTGCCGGGCATACCTATCGCTTGGAATATTTATGTCTTCAGCGAAATCAGCCCTGTTAAGTCTGCATCTGGGTGCCTTTTTAATGGGCGCCACCGGGCTTTTTTCCAAAATCATTGAGTTGCCTGCTTGGGATATCACGGGTTACCGCACCTGGGTGGCCGCCTTGGTATTGTTTGCCTGGGTGTGGTGGCGTGAGCGCAATGTCGCCCTGCGCTCCGCGCGCGATTATCGCCGTATGCTGCTTCTGGGTGCGCTTCTGGCACTGCATTGGGTGACTTTTTTCTATTCCATGCAGGTCGCCAATATCGCAGTGGGTATGATCTCGCTTTACGCCTATCCGGTGGTTACCGTCTTTTTGGAGCCTTGGCTCAAAGGCACCAAACTCGACTGGCGCGATGTAACCAGCGGTTGCCTGGTGTTATTTGGTATTTACTGGCTGGTGCCGGAATTTACTTTCAGCAATAACATGACCCAGGGAGTTATTTGGGGCGTTATTTCGGCAGTGACCTTTGCCGTGCGCAACTTGTTGCTCAGTCATTGGTTCAGCGATCAAACGGCTGCCCGCTCCATGAGTTATCAAGTGTTAATTGTGGCGCTGCTGATGACGCCGGTATTGCTACTCTCACCGCATCAGCCCAGTGCAAAAGACGGTTGGTTACTGCTGTGTTTGGGCATCTTTTTTACCGCTTTTACCCATACCCTGTTGGGCTACTCCCTGCGTTACCTGAAAGCCAAAACTGTCGGGCTGGTTGCTTGCCTGCAGCCGGTTTATGCGGTGGGTTATGAAATTGCGGTGTTACACACCTATCCTGATATGAGCACGCTATTAGGCGGCAGCGTCATTATTGCGGCGGCGATTTATGAATCGGTGCGCGAGCACAGCAAGGCGGCGGCCACAGCAGCCATTAACCTTTGATTATTCGCTCTGGCTAACAGCCCGGAGCAAGTAACGGCCCCAGAGTGAGTAACAATCCCAGAGCGAGTCACAACCAAGTGCGAGGTGTTTCCATGACTGAGTTAATGCCTGTGGTTTTTGTTCCCCATGGTGGCGGCCCTATGCCCTTGTTGGGCGACGCCAATCACCGCGAGCTCACCGCATTTATGCAATCACTGGCTAGCCAATTGCCGCGCCCCAGTGCGATCCTGGTGATCAGTGCACATTGGGAAGAGGAGGTTGCCAGCATTAGCTATTCACCGGCGCCGGGCATGCTGTTTGATTACTATGGTTTTCCGCCGGAGAGTTATGAATTTAATTACCCTGCGCCGGGTAATCCCGAGCTGGCAAAACAAATACAACAGTTGTTGATAGCGCAGCAGATTGAGGCGCGGCTGGATAACCTGCGCGCTTATGATCACGGTACTTTTGTGCCGCTGATGTTGGCCTATCCTGCCGCCGATATTCCGGTGGTGCAGTTGTCCCTGTTGGCATCGCTTGATCCTGCGGCGCACATCGCCATGGGCAAAGCGCTTGCGCCGCTGCGTGAGCAGGGTGTGCTGATTCTCGGCTCGGGAATGTCGTTCCACAATATGCGCGCTTTTTTCTCTAATGACCCCGGCGTGCGCGGCAAAAGTGAAATTTTTGATTCCTGGCTTAGCGACACGCTTACCCACCCGGATCTGAGCCACGCCGAGCGCGAGCAGCGTTTGGTCACTTGGGCAAACACGCCGCAAGGACGTTTTTGCCATCCCCGCGAAGAGCATTTGTTGCCATTACATGTGTGTTTTGGTGCGGCTTGTGCAGAGCGCAAAGCGGCCCAGCAAAATTTCTCCGGGCTGTTATTCAATACGGCTATTTCAGGCTACCTCTGGTGTTAAAGATCTCGCTGTTTCAAGGACTTGGCGCATTTTTCAAAAGTTTGGCTACACTCTTTGGATACCAGAACAAAATAGAGTAAGCCACGATGAAAAAAATTCTGATCGTTGAAGACAGCGATATGGTGATGAAAATATTGCGCCATTTGGTGCAAGCTTCATCACTTCCCTACGAGGCGGTGTATGCGACCAGCCTGGCGCAGGCGAGCAGTTTGTATAGCGAATCCCCCAATGATTTTTTTGCTGCGCTGGTAGACCTTAATTTGCCCGATGCGCCGGATGGCGAAGTGGTGGATTTTACCCTCAGCAAAAAAATTCCCAGCATAGTGCTCACCGGCTCCTACGACGAAAAACGCCGCGAGCAACTTTTTAATAAAGGCATAGTGGATTACGTAACCAAAGAAGGCCGTTACGCTTACAGCAAAGCAGTTGCCATGATTCAGCGGCTGGAAAAAAATCAGCACATTAAAGTGTTGGTGGTGGATGATTCGGATATGTCGCGCAAACATATGGTGAATTTATTCCGCCGGCATTTATTTCAGGTGATTGAAGCGGTTGATGGTGTAGATGCCATTAAAGTGCTGTTGGAAAACCCTGAGGTAAAATTATTAATCACCGATTACAACATGCCTAAAATGGATGGCTTTGAGTTGGTGCGCAACCTGCGCTACAAATACGACAAAACCGATTTGATTATGATTGGTGTGTCCGGTGAAAGTAGCGAGGCATTGTCTGCTAAATTTATCAAACACGGTGCCAACGATTTTTTGCGCAAGCCATTTCATCCGGAAGAGTTTTACTGTCGCATTATCCACAATATAGAGTCGCTGGAATTGGTGGAGCAGATCACCTATAACGCCCAGCGCGATCACCTGACCGGGCTTTACCATCGCTCCCATTTTTTTAACGCGGCGCGTGAGTTGTATAAATCCGCACAGGAAAAGTCAGCTCCCTTGGTGATGGCAATTATTAATATCGATAATTTTAGTGAAATTAACCAACAGCACGGCAATGCCTGGGGTGATCTTGCCCTTAAACAAATTGCCAGTCGCTTGGCCGCCATGCTGGATCGCTTTTTATTGGCGCGTGCGGATAGTGACGATTTTTTTGTGATGATGCCGGGGCTTGACCATGAAAAAGCGGCTGCGTTTTTGAGCAAAGTGAAACAATTGCTGGCCGCAGAGCCGATTAATATCAATGGTGATTCGCGCCATATTTATTTCAGTGCAGGAGTCACCGGGCAGTTAAAAAATAGCCTGGATGAACAAATCACCACCGCCAATGAATACCTGCGGCGCGCTAAAGAAGCGGGCGGCAATATGATTGTGGATGATGGTGACGAATAAATATACGCATTCTTTAATGGCAGGGGCGCGATTAATCGCGCCTTTTTTATGTTGAATGGCTTTTCAAAGGCCGCCACTTTCAAAGGTGGCGCACTTCTTTAATCCAATAAATAGTTGCACCGGCTACTGCAATCGGCGTAACAACAATATTCAGCACTGGCACCATACTGCCTAATAAAATAATGGCGCCATAGCTATAACTGGTTAAAGGTTGACTGTTTAAGCGGCGCCGCAGCTCCCGAAAACCCAATTGGTGGTTGTCTGCCGGATAATCGGCGTATTGCACCACCATACTCCAGCAACCCCAGAGTGCAGCGACAATAGCCGCGATCAGATTTAACCCGGGGATAAATAAACAGAAGCCTAATAAAATCAACACCAATAAACCGCGGCTTACAAAATACCAAAGTTTTACCAGTTCACGTTGCAGTGTTCGGGGAATTAATAAACTCCAGGGCTCCTCTGGTGGTGTATTACCCGTTAGGTGAGTTTCCACTTTTTCAGCGAGCAGGCCAAAAAAAGGCGCCGCAATAAAATTGGTAATCAAATTAAAGCTGTAGCCATAAACCACTAAAAAAATAAACGCAACCAGCGGCCATAACAGCCAGGCTAACCAATCCAGCCAATCGGGCGACCAAGCCAAAATCTGGTTAAAAAAATCGCCGAAGGCATTAAACAGCGCAGCAGTAATAGCGACAAAAATAATTATATTGATCAACAGCGGAATCAAAATAAAGCGGCGGAAACCTGGTTTGATAATTAATTTCCCGCCCTCTACAAAATAATCCAGCGCCTTACCGGGTGAGCCTTGCATTTAGCTTATCCTCTGATATTTGTTTTTTTTTGCATTGCTCCAAGCAAGCTATCACCAACCGCAAAAATCAAACCGGCAATCGCACCATACACATGGGATTCGACGGCAACCGCCGCAGGAATCAATTGCTGTAGATCTGTCGCTTGGTAACCTGCACTATTTTCCTGCAGGAGTTTTGCGGCAACCAATAACAACCCCGCCGCACGTATCCACCAAGGGTAGGCGCCAGCGCCTATCAAGCCCACCACAATCAAACCATGCAGCGCACCAGATAAACCCGCATAGGGCTGGTATTCCGGATTGAAAAAATAAATTCCTAAACCGACCGCGGCACAGCACCAGAGCAACAAGAATAAAAATTTTCTGATGGATGTCTCCATAAAAAATGCCAACACACACAGCAGCAGTGCGGCTAGATTCATCAAAGTATGAATCCATCCAAAGTGCACAAAGTTAGCGCTAAGCAAACGCCAAATTTCGCCGGTGGAGACTTGGTCAGGGTATAAGCCGAGCAGAGGAAACAGTGAGCTTTCCACGGCAGTTAGGCTGAGCGTTACTGCGCTTAATATCAAGCAGAGTCCAAGTGTGGCTGTAATTTTTATTGCGGGCATCTGTGTTGTGGGGGGAGATAAGTTAAGTGGGCTGCCATCTTAGACTCAGGGTGCGGGTTGGTGCAAATTATCGGGAGCTTATTGTTCTTAGGTAGAGCTATTTAATGCTTGCTGGCCATGGGTAATCGACTTAAGCTTAGGTGAGACTAAATCTGGTCTTTAATCGGTCTTGCGGAAACTATGAACTACACCAATCAAATAAAGCCAATCAGCTATTTAAAGGCAAATGCGGCAGAAGTGCTCGAAACCCTGACCCAAAGTCGTGAGCCGTTGATTATCACCCAGAACGGCGAGGCCAAAGCCGTCCTGCAGGATGTTGCCAGTTATAACGAAACCCAGGAAACAATGGCGCTATTAAAAATTCTCGCCCTGGGAAATCGCGATTTGGAAGAAGGTAAGATTGCACCGGCAAATGATGTTTTTGCCCGCGCCCGGAATATTAAAGAATAATGTCCTTAGCAATCAGTTTTACCGCCGGCGCTGAACGCGATTTATTCAGCATCTACGATTACATCGCCGAACACGACTCCCCACAAAAGGCCGATCAGCTATTGGATCAGCTGCAAAAGCTCATCAATAACTTGAGTGAAAACCCAGAGCGCGGAACCTTCCCTAAAGAATTGTTGCAGCTAGGTATTCGCGAGTATCGGCAGGTTTATTTCAAACCCTATCGCGTTATCTATCGCGCACTGCCATCGCAAATACTGATTTATTTAATTGCGGATGGGCGCAGGGATATGCAGTCATTGTTGGAGAGGCGGTTGTTTGCAGGATAATTGGGTGTGGGGTGATTGGTCTGTTATAAATTTTTAATCTTGTGCATTACGGCGGCTTGCTTCGCGAAGCCGCCCTACGTGGTGCGATGATTGTAGGGCGGAGTCGCGCAGCACTCCGCCGTAGGTTAATAAAAGGAGTTATTGGAGAATGGATTATCGTAGGCTATGGCACCCAGGCGGCACCTATTTTTTCACTATAAATTTACAACAGCGAAAGAATAACGATCTATTAGTTCGGCATATTGATTTGTTACGCAACTCTGTAGCCAGAGTACGCAAGCACCACCCCTTCAAAATTCACGGATGGGTCGTATTACCAGATCATATGCATTGCATTATCGAATTGCCGGAAGGTGATGCAGATTTTGCTATGCGCTGGCAATTAATAAAATTAATGTTTTCAAAAGGTATTCCAAGGGAAGAGTATCGTTCTGCGGTACAAATTAAGCGCCGCGAACGCGGAATATGGCAGCGCCGCTATTGGGAGCATTTAATTCGTGACCAGCAAGACTTTAATGCACACATGGATTACATTCACATCAATCCATTAAAGCATGGTTTGGTGCAACGAGTTAGCGATTGGCCATATTCCACGTTTCATCGCTACGTAACGCAAGGCATCTACCCACATAACTGGGCTGGAGGCAAAGAAGATACATTGCAATACCACGATTAATGTAGGGCGGCTTCGCGAAGCAAACCGCCGGAGGCTCATTCTGTGAAAGAAAAGTTAAAATTTAATTTTTGGCGTGACTTGTCTGATGAAGTTAAAAATAGGTTGAAAAATTTTGGGTACGCGATTCCTAGTGATTTGGATTTGAGTAATGGTTCCAGTAAATCATTGCCTGACGCAGTACGTGCAGAAAAATTGTTTAAACATTTCTGTTCAGTGGCTGCAAGGCGCGTTCCAGTTATTAATTACAATGTGTGTTTCTCGGATTTAATTGCTTCTGACGCAGAGAAAATGAAGCGGTGTGAATTCTTCAAAAATGCATTTGCAAGCGGTATAGATGTAAACCACTTAATAAGCAATAAAGCCAAGATGGTAAGACAGTTTAAACAAGAAAATTTAGATCACATGCGGAGCGAGTGGGGTATTTATCATCTCCATTTCGATGAAAAACGGACAGCGGACTTATTATTTATTTATATTAATGGAAATAGTGTTTATTTCTTGGATATCTTGTCTCATGGGAGCGATACAGATGATGCTGATTTGTGGTGCAATAGGCATCTGGTAGAGGTTATACACTCAAATTGGCCTGAAATCATCAGGCGGTTTGTTTATACAGATTTGATTGCTGATGATCTAGCTTACGAGAGTCCTGATGCTCGTAAAAATTCAAGAGATAAGAATTCGAATCTTTGGGTACGTGTATCTGACGGAACAGTATATATGTCATTAGGTGGTGGTTTTGCTGCAGATGGATCGAACTTTCATGTCATGCGTTGTGTTGATCAAATGCTTAGTAAAATAGAAGAGATTGAACTTGACGTAAAGGCAGGATATGTAAATATCAGGAAGCAGTTGAATTTTCTGGATTCAGATGATTTAAAGCTCAAGCTCTTGTTTGATGAAAATATGGAGCCTTATATTTTCAATAAGAAACGTAAAGCAAGAATATATATTCATAGGGAGTAATGGCGGCTTGCTTCGCGAAGCCGCCCTACGTGAGTAGCTCTCAGAAACGAAAAAGGCAGCCGGTGAGGGCTGCCTTTTTATTTTGCATGCGGTGTTTTATTTACTTCGCGCCTGCTGCTTCCAGAGCGGCGGCATATTCCTCACCATTGCGGTGGGTTTTTACCACCTGCAAAAAGGTTTTACCTTCCGGGCCTATGGCGTTTACATCTTTGCCGGCTTCAACAAAAAATTTTACAAAGGTGTTGAAGTTGTCGCCGAGCATACCGCGATAGGCTTTTTCCAGCAGGTGATAGTCCGGGTTTACGCCGGCGGGGGCAGGGTAGTTTAAAAAGGTTTTGATGCGTTCATCATCAAAAGTTTCACCCAGTACTTTTTCTTTGTCTTTACGTTGGCTCATTTCAGTTCTCAACCATTCAATTTTTTAATTAACAATTCATTCAGCACTTGCGGATTCGCTTGGCCTTTGGAGGCTTTCATGGCTTGGCCGACAAAGAAACCGAGCATTTTTGCGCGTTTGTCTTCGGCAGCGGCGCGGTAGCCCTCCACTTGTGCGGTATTCGCGGCGATGATGTCGTCGATAATTTTTTCCAGTGCGCCGGTATCGGAAACCTGTTTCAATCCTTTGGTTTCGATAATCGTGTCGGCATCGCCTTCACGGTTACAGATTGCTTCAAACACTTGTTTGGCAATTTTGCTGGAGAGTGTGCCGTCTTTCACGCGCACGACCAAACCGGCAAGCAGTTCGGGGGTGACGGGTGATTGGTCGATGCGCTGTTCGGTGCGATTTAAATAAGCACCCAGGTCCGCCATGATCCAGTTGGCGGTGAGTTTGGCTTCGCCGGAAATTTTTGCCGAGGCTTCAAAAAACGCCGCGGTAAATTTATCCATGGTGATTTGACCGGCGTCGTAGCTGCTCAGGCCGTATTGCTCCACAAAACGCGCGCGCTTGGCTTCGGGCAACTCCGGCATTTGCTGGCGAACGGATTCGATATATTCATCGTCCAAAATTACCGGCAGCAAATCAGGGCAGGGGAAGTAGCGGTAGTCGTTGCTGTCTTCTTTGCTGCGCATGCTACGGGCTTTTTTGGTGTCGCCGTTGTAGAGGCGGGTTTCCTGAATAATTTTGCCGCCGTCTTCCAGCACATCAATTTGACGCTCGACTTCCAGCTCAATCGCCTCTTCCATAAATTTAAACGAGTTTAAATTTTTGGTTTCGGTACGTGTGCCGAGTTTGTCGGAGCCTTTGGGACGCACAGAAATATTTACGTCAAAACGCATAGAGCCTTGACTCATTTCGCCATCGCAAATTTCCAGCGAGGTCACGATAGAGTGCAATTTTTTGGCGAAGGCAACGGCTTCTTCGGCGCTGCGCATATCCGGTTCGGTGACCACTTCAATTAGTGGTGTGCCGGCGCGGTTTAAGTCGATGCCGCTCATGCCGGCAAAATCTTCGTGCAGGGATTTGCCCGCATCTTCTTCCAAGTGCGCGTGGTGAATGCGAACGCGTTTGGTGCGGCCTTCGCTTAATTCCAAATCAATATAGCCCGCGCCGACAATTGGCTCGGCAAGCTGTGTGGTTTGATAACCCTTGGGCAGATCGGGATAAAAATAATTTTTGCGTTCAAACACCGAGCGTTTGCCAATTTCTGCATTCACTGCCAAACCAAACATGGTGGCAAAACGAAACGCCTGTTCGTTGGCAACGGGCAGTGTGCCGGGCATGGCTAAGTCAATCGCACAGGCTTGAGTGTTTGGCTCAGCGCCAAACGCCGTGCTGGCGCCGGAGAAAATTTTGGTTTTGGTGGCGAGTTGTACGTGAACTTCCAACCCGATTACGGTTTCCCATTGCATTTTTTCTTCTCCTCTTTATTCAATGCCAGGGGCGGTTTGTTGGTGGAAGTTGGTTGCTTGCTGGAATTGGTGCGCGGCATTAAGCAGCTGTGCTTCCGCAAAGAAGTTGCCAATTAATTGCAGGCCAACGGGTTTGTTATCCACTAAACCGCAGGGAATTGAAAGTGCGGGCAAACCGGCAAGGTTAGTGGCGATGGTGTAAATATCTTCCAAATACATGGCCACCGGGTCTTTGGTTTTGGAGCCAAATTGGAATGCGGGTGACGGCGAGGTTGGGCCAATAATGACATCAACCTGGGCAAAAGCATCCATAAAATCCTGCTTGATCAAGCGGCGGATTTTTTGCGCCTTGCTGTAATAGGCATCGTAATAACCCGCGGAGAGCGCATAGGTGCCCACCAAAATGCGGCGTTTCACTTCGTTGCCAAAACCTTCGCTGCGCGAGCGCATGTAAAGGTCATTTAAATCCGTTGGGTTTTCGCAGCGATGGCCGTAGCGCACGCCATCAAAACGCGACAGGTTGGCAGAACATTCTGCTGGCGCAATCACGTAGTAAGCCGGCACGGCGAGATGGGTGTGGGGCAAGCTGACGCTGTGAATCGTTGCGCCCATGTGCTCGTACACTTTAATCGCCGCTTCAACCAGCGCTGCGGTTTGCGGATTTAAACCTTCACCGAAATATTCTTTGGGCACACCAATGCGCAGGCCGGTCAATGGCTTGTTCAAATCGGCGGTGTAATCCGGCACCTCGCGTTCAACACAGGTGGAGTCCTTCGCGTCATAGCTCGCCATATCGTTTAACAAAATCGCGGCGTCTTCGGCGGTGCGCGATAAAATACCCGCTTGGTCAAGGCTTGACGCAAAGGCAATCATGCCCCAGCGCGACACGCGACCATAGGTGGGTTTAATGCCGGTTAAGCCGCAGAGTGCCGCTGGCTGGCGAATCGAACCGCCGGTATCGGATGCGGTAGCGGCAGGTGCCAAATGGGCCGCAACGGCAGCGGCAGAACCGCCGGATGAACCGCCGGGAACACAGTCAGTCGCCCAGGGGTTTTTCACCGGGCCGTACCAGCTGGTTTCGTTGGATGAACCCATGGCAAATTCATCCATATTGGTTTTACCCAGCATCACCACACCAGAATTCAAATAATTTTCGACGATAGTGGCGTTGTAGGGGGCGATAAATTTATCCAGCATTTTGGAGGCGCAAGAGGTACGCACACCGGTGGTACAGAAAATATCTTTGTGGGCGATGGGCACACCACAGAGCGCTGGCGCATTGCCGGCGGCGAGGCGCGCATCGGCAGCAGCGGCTTGTTGCAGCGCCAGTTCGGGCGTGACGGTGATGTAGCTGTTGTAGGTTTGATCCAGACGCGCGATGCGGTCGAGATAGTGCTGGGTCACTTCGGTACTGGAAAAGTCCTTGTTGTGCAGGCCTTTGACCAGTTCGGCAATGGTGAATTGATGCATTGCAAATTCCTGAGATTTTTTTGTAAGAAGGGCGGGCAGCTATTGAGCGCCGGCTATTCGATAACCTGTGGCACCAGATACAAGCCGTCTTGGGTGGCTGGCGCAATTGCCTGAAACGCGGCGCGTTGGTTGGGCTCTGTTACCACATCGGCACGCAGGCGCTGCACGGCATCCAAGGGGTGCGCCATGGGCAGTACGCCATCGGTATTCACTGCCTGTAATTGGTCAACCAGAGCCAGCACATCGGAGATACTTTTGGCCGCTTCGTCAGCGGCCTCATCGGTAATCTGGATACGCGCCAGCTTGGCCAGCTTGGCGATATCGGAACGGTCTACAGCCATAGTGGTATTAGCTCCAGCAGATAAAATGCAAAAGTGCGGCTAAACCGCAGGTATCCTGCGTCAAGTCGCTGAAAAATGGGCGCCCAAGGTATCACATTTGGCGAGTGCCCTGAATCCCTGATTCGGACTCCTGTGAGTTGCTGATCTGCTTGTGCAAAAAACGCGCGGACGAGGCAATTGATTTGTGGGTGAAAGTGAACTTTTATCCGATGAATCCCTCTTTATTGAAACATTGCGGTAGTTTTTTGCAGATTTTTTTATTTTTTAAAGCTAAATCGACTCGGATAAAAAATAAAAATTCACATATACTGCGCGCTTACATTTTTTTGCATGGATCTCCACCGCGTGGAGCTGATGAATCAGGGAGCTTGGCTTAACGCCAACGATAAAGAGCCAGGAGCGCGCCGCCGTCACCGCTGGCATCAATAATTTCAGTATGGCTGTCTTCCGGCTGCTTTTACCGAACACCTATTCCAACACATTTATTTAAGGCCTCGTCTCGTCATGATGAAACTTTTGCGTGGAGCATTTTCCAACGACTTGTCTATTGATTTGGGTACAGCAAACACCCTGATTTATGTCCGCGGCCGCGGCATTGTTTTAAATGAACCCTCGGTCGTGGCGATTCGCCATCACAACGGCACCAAAATTGTTGAAGCTGTAGGTGTCGAAGCAAAGCGTATGTTAGGCCGTACTCCGGGCAACATCACTGCTATTCGCCCATTGAAAGACGGTGTGATCGCCGACTTCCAGGTCACCGAAAAAATGCTCCAACATTTCATTCGCAAGGTTCACGAAAACTCCTGGTTTAACCCATCCCCCCGTGTATTGATCAGTGTTCCCTGTCTGTCTACTGAAGTGGAAAAACGTGCGATTCGTGAATCAGCACTGGGTGCCGGTGCACGCGAAGTGCGTTTGATTGAAGAGCCAATGGCGGCAGCGATTGGTGCTGGCCTCAAAGTCTCTGAAGCCAATGGTTCTATGGTGGTGGATATTGGCGGTGGTACTACCGAGATTGCGGTTATCTCCCTGAATGGTGTGGTTTACTCTGATTCCGTGCGTATTGGTGGCGACCGTTTTGATGAAGCGATTGTGAACTACGTGCGCCGCAATTACGGCAGTGTGATTGGTGATGCGACTGCTGAGCGTATCAAACAAGAAATTGGCTGCGCCTTTGCCGGCAGCGAGATTCGCGAAATTGATGTGCGTGGCCGCAACCTGGCCGAAGGTGTACCGCGCAGCTTTACCCTGAGTAGCGATGAAATCCTTGAAGCCCTGCAAGACCCGCTGGCGGGCATAGTGCAGGCAGTGAAAAGCGCGTTGGAACAATCACCACCGGAGTTGGCTTCTGATATCGCCGAAAGCGGTGTGGTATTAACGGGCGGCGGTGCACTCTTGCGCGATATCGACCGTCTGCTGTCTAACGAGACTGGCTTGCCGTTTATTGTTGCCGAAGAGCCGCTTACCTGTGTGGCCCGTGGTGGTGGTATTGCGCTGGAGATGAACGACAAGCGCAATATCGACCTGCTCTCGTCCTGATAACAGCGGGGCGACTGGCGCAGTTGGCGCTGGCGCTCCACCTGCACAGGAGATATCGCCATTAAACCGCTCTTCAATCGAGGCTCTTCTGCCGCCGGCCGCGCCTTTCTGTTCATTGTGATCATGATGGTGCTGGTGGTAGTTGGGCTCTACACCGACCGGCTTGAACCCCTGCGCGAAAAATTCGCGCAATTTGTCACTCCTTTTTATCAGCTCACCGATGTGCCCAGCCGTGTGAATGACTGGCGCAAGGATACCTTTGTCTCGCAAATAGACCTCAAGCTGGAAAACGACACACTCAAAACCGAGCTGTTGATTCATCAGCGCAAATTGCAACAAATGGCATCGCTGGCAGCGGAAAACGTGCGCTTGCGCCAGTTGCTCAATGCCAGTCAAACCCTGCAGGATACGGTGCTGATCACCGAACTTATCGGCGTCTCACCCAACCCCCTGAGCCACAAGGTGATTATCAATCGCGGCGCCAAAGACGGCGCATTCAAGGGGCAGCCAGTACTGGATGCCTTTGGTTTGATGGGGCAGGTGATTGAAGTGGCAGAGCACTCCAGTACGGTGTTGCTTATCTCTGATTCTACCCATGCCATTCCGGTGCAGGTGAACCGCAACGGTGTGCGTGCCATCGCCGAAGGCACGGGCGACCTCAACAGTTTGAGCCTGCGTCACGTCTCGGCCAATACCGATATCCGCGCCGGCGATTTGCTCGTCAGTTCAGGCTTGGGCGACCGTTTCCCGGTGGGTTACCCGGTTGCTGAAGTTCTTGATGTGGTGCGTGACCCCGGTAAAGCCTTTCTGACGGTAATCGCCAAGCCCATGGCGCGCCTGGATCGCAGCCGTCACTTGCTGTTGGTGTTTGCCGACCGCGACCGCGCCAGTGTACCCGGCGCGCTATCCCTTCCCGATACTGCTGACGGGGCCAAGTAATGCCCGCCTCACGCGTTAATCTCTATGCCGCGATTGGCATTAGTTTTTTGCTGGCTCTGGTGCTGTCGGTTTATCCATTGCCCATGGACTGGCGTTGGTGGCGCCCTGAGTTTGTATTGGTGGTAGCTATTTACTGGGTATTCTTTATGCCACTCACCGTCAGTTTTAGCTTCTTGTGCGCGCTTGGCCTGTTTCAGGATCTGCTCGAAGGTGTACCTTTTGGGCAGCACAGCCTCGGTTTGGTGATAGTGGCTTACATTTGCATACTCTCTTACCAGCGAGTGCGTAACTTTCCCCTATCGCGGCAAGCGGCTTGGGTATTTATATTGGTTGGCATCGCCCAACTGGTCGATAACTGGGTGCAAGGCATGGCAGGGCGCCCACTCTCTGGCGTCCAGTTTTTGTACCCCGCCTTTACCAGTGCGCTGATTTGGCCGCTGTGTTGTGGCGCCTTGAACCGCTGGACCCATGGTTTTCACCACTAGCGGTTGCGGTTGAATTACACAGAATAATATTGTCGCCCCGAGCTTGGGGGCAGGAGAATTCAGGGTGAAACCAGTAGTTCCTTCGTTGTATCTGGCTTCCCAGTCGCCGCGCCGGCGCGAGCTGTTGCGACAGATTGGTGTCCAACACGCTGTTATCAACGCTTCAATTCCCGAACAAGCTGCTCCCGGCGAAACCGGTCTCGCCTATGTCCAGCGTCTTGCACGGCAAAAGGCCGAGGCCGGCTATGCCCGGCTTATCGCGCTGAATCTGCCTCTTGCGCCTGTATTGGGCGCCGATACCCTCGGCTTGCTGGATGGCGAGATCCTGGAAAAGCCACTGGATAAAAACCATGCCCTGGCGATGTTGCGCCAGCTCTCCGGCCGGACTCATCAGGTGGTTACCGCTGTTGCCCTGCACAGTGGCGAGCGTCAGGCACTGCGAGTCTCCACTACGGATGTCACATTTCGCGAATTGAGCGATGAAGAAATAGCCGCCTACTGGGAAACCGGTGAACCGCAGGATAAAGCCGGCAGCTATGCCATTCAGGGGCTAGGTGCGGTTTTTGTCAAAGAGATTCGCGGCAGTTACTCCTGTGTTGTGGGCTTGCCGATTGAAATGACTTGCGAGTTGCTGCGTGAATTTGCAGTGCCTTGGTGGACGCCTTTGGGAGCGGAGTCAGGCTCATGAGCGAAGAGATTCTCATCAATGTCTCACCGGTGGAAACCCGGGTTGCACTGGTTGAAAACGGTGTGGTTCAGGAGTTCTACATAGAGCGCAGCCACGGCGAAACCTACGTTGGCAACATCTATAAAGGTAAGGTAGTGCGTGTACTGCCCGGTATGCAGGCGGCGTTTGTGGATATCGGCCTTGAGCGCACCGGGTTTATCCATGCTGCCGATATGATGCCAGAGCCGCCGGAAGGCGAAGTGCGGCGCGGTGAAGTGCCGGATATTCGCACTCTGGTGCGCGAGGGCCAAACCCTGCTGGTACAGGTCGCCAAAGACCCGATCAGCACCAAGGGCGCGCGTTTGACTACCCACCTGACGCTGTCGTCGCGCTATCTGGTGTATATGCCCAACTCCTCCCACATAGGCGTATCTACCCGTATTGAGGACGAACCCGAGCGCGAGCGTTTGCGTCAGGCGGTTGAGGCGGCGGTGGCCGGGCAGGGCATCAGTGGTGGCTTTATCGTGCGCACTGTGGCTGAAGGTGCCGACGCCGAGGCAATCAATGCGGATATCCCGTTTTTATGCCAGCTTTGGCAGGACTTGAGCACTAAATTGCCTAGCTTGGGTGTGCCGGCGGAACTTCATCGCGATATGCCGCTCTATTTGCGCGCGCTGCGCGATATGGCGCGTGCGCCTATCGACCGGGTGCGGGTGGATTCGCGCCTGACCTGGCAGCAGATGCAAGAATTTGCCGCCAAATATGCGCCCCAATTGGTGGAGTTGATTGAGTTGTACAGCGGTGATCGCCCGCTGCTTGAGCTTTATGGTGTGGAAGAGGAAATCCGCCGCGCCCTGGAGCCGCGGGTGCCGCTTAAATCCAATGGTTATTTGATCATCGAACAGACCGAAGCCATGACCACGGTGGATGTAAACACCGGCGCCTTTGTTGGCCACAGGAATCTGGAAGAGACGATTTTCAAAACCAATCTGGAAGCGGCAACCGCCATCGCGCGCCAGCTGCGGTTGCGCAATCTGGGCGGCATTATCATTCTCGATTTTATCGATATGAAAGATGCCGAACACCAGCGTCAGGTATTGCGAACCCTGGAAAAAGCGCTGGAGAAGGATCACGCCAAAACCAGAATCACCGGGGTATCGGAGCTGGGGCTGGTGGAAATGGCGCGCAAGCGCACCCGCGAATCCTTGGGCCAATTGCTGTGTGAGCCCTGCCCGGTGTGTCAGGGGCGCGGTCAGGTGAAATCGGCCGAGACTGTGTGTTATGAAATTTTCCGCGAGATTCTGCGCATGGCCCGCACCTACGACAACGAGAAGTTTTTGGTGCTGGCTTCGCAGTTGGTGGTGGACCGTTTACTGGATGAACAGGCAAGCTACGTCGCGGATTTGGAAGCTTTTATTAACCGTACTATAGAGTTCAGGGTTGAGGCGCTCTTCCATCAAGAGCAGTACGATATTGTGTTGGTTTAACTTGTCCTTTTGCCTCCCTGGAACCTACTGCGCTGATGAAACGCACCCTGCATAAACTGGTGAAATGGTGTTACCTGCTGATTGCGCTGGCGCTGATTCTATTGGCGGTGGTCGTGCAGTCCGGGCGCAGCTTTTCCCCGGTGTTGGGCAATTACAATCAGGATATAGCGCGCTACTTTTCCGACCAGCTCAACGCCAAGGTGACCATAGGTGCAATCCAGGCCGAGTGGAACGGGCTAAAACCCAGCTTGGTGGTGAGCGACCTGCACATTCACAATCCTGCTGACCAGCCCATTGTGGCTATCGGCGAAGCGCGTATGCGTTTTGATATTCTCAAGTCCCTGCGCAATGCGCGCCTGGTGTGGAGCCACCTGGGCTTGAGCCAGGTAGATATGGATTTTGTCCAGACAGCGGCCGGTTCCTGGCGTATTGCCGGCCTTCCCCAGCGGCGTGAACAGGACGCCAAAGGTACAGATATCAACAGTTTGGTTGATATGCTGCTGCTCTCCACGCGCATTGAGCTGCAATCCAGCCGTTTTCATTTTGCGTTTACCAGCGGCCAGCAGATGTTGCTGCAATCCCCCTATGTATTGCTGGAAAGCGCCGCTGACTTCCATCGCCTTGCGCTGCAAGTAGATGTGGACGGGCAGCCGCGCAGTGTTTATCTGGTGCTGGAAGCTGAAGGTGATCCGCGCAAACCCGCGCGTTTTCGCAGCAAAGGCTACCTGCAGCTGAATAGTTTCCCCACCGGTGAACCAGTGGCGGCAGCGACTGCATTTTTGCTCGGTGATGCCGGCAAATCGGTCATCCAGAGTGAGGGTAGCCTGGATGCCAACATCTGGTTTGAGAGCCGCGCCGGTGGCAAAGGCTACGATCTCTCGGGGCGATTGGACTTGCAGCGCTTGTCGGTGCCCTTTGCCGAGCGCCGGCTGGCGCTGGATGATTTCACCACAGACCTCACCGGTTATTGGTTGCCCGGCGGTGAATGGCGTCTGGGCCTGCAAGGTTTGACCGCAGCCGTGCAGAGCGAAAAAATCGACGAGATGAATATCGCTTTTTCTGCCAGCGGTTATAACCAGGTGGTTAAGGTCAATATGGATAGCCTCGATCTCGCCGGCCTGACCAGTATTGTCACGCGTTCAGGTGTGTTGCCGGAGGGGCGCCTCGCCGAAGTGCTGACCAGCCTGTCGCCACGCGGCGAGCTGCGCAACATAGTGTTGAGCTTACCGCCCAAAGCGCCGGCCGAGTGGCAATTAAGTGCCAATCTGGAGCAACTTGCCGTGGGTGCCTGGCGCGGTGTGCCGGCCCTGACGGGTGTTGATGGCTACTTGCAAGCCGGGCAAAAAGGCGGTTTTGTCGATATCGACAGTCGTCGTGGCTTCTCCATGCACTACTCCCCCACCTTTGCCGGAGCAATGGATTACGACCGCGCCCGCGGCCAGGTTGCCTGGCACTTGCAGCGCGATAAAAACCAGATTTACGTCAACAGTGGCCTGCTCGAGTTCCAAAAGGGCGACGAACTGGCGCGCGGCTACATGTGGTTGGGCCTGCCCTGGCAGCGCAACACCGGTAACATCGACCTCTACTTACAAATTGGCGGCCAGCAGGTCAGCGCCAGTCGCTATCGCACTTATGTTCCCCAGACTCTGCCAGAGCCACTGCGCAAATGGTTGGGCGATAGCTTGGGCGAGGCCAATCCCGGTATCGCCAAGCGTGTCGGTTTTATCTATCGCGGCACTCTCAACACCCCTAACCCGCTGGCGCGCACTGCGCAGTTAACATTGGATTTGGACGGTGTATCGCTGGACTACCACCCCGGCTGGCCCGCACTGAGTGATATCAAAGGGCAATTGTCCGTCAGCGATGTGCATGTCTCTGCCCAGGTCAGCAGCGCCAAAGTGCTTGAGAGCCAGATAGAACAGGCCAGTATCAAGGTAAACCCGCGTGCACAGGGGCGTGGCTCGCTGTTGCAGGTGGATGGTGAAGTAAAAGGGCCGGCCGCCGATGGCATCAGGGTGCTGCGCGAAGGTCAAATGCGCCAGTATCTGGGTAGCAGTCTGGATTCTTGGTCAATGCAGGGCGATATGTTGGCCCGCCTGGATCTGGATATCCCTCTGGGCAGCGGTGAACAGAAGCCAGCCGATGCGCGCCAGCAGGTGGATGTGGATCTACAGGTGCCATTTTTTGAACTGCAAAACCTCAACCTCAGCGTTGGCGAGTTAAGCGGTAATATCAGTTACAACAGCACCAGTGGCATCGCCAGCAAAGACTTGCAGGGCACTTTTTTTGGCGAGCCGCTGCTCGTGAGTCTGGCCAGTGATAAGGCGAAGGGTGCCAATAAGACCTTGATTGATTTGCAGGGCAGGGTGGATGCCGAACAGTTAGCGCTGTGGAGCAAACGCCCCGAAGCCCTGTTCCTGAAAGGGGTTATGCCCTATGAGGCGCAGGTGGAACTCAACCATCAGGTGGGCAGCCGCGCTCAAGCCAATGCGGACGCTGTACCGCCCAGCCCACGCGAATTTGCTGCACAGTCCTTTGCCCGGGTTACACTCAACTCCAACCTTGCGGGTGTTGCGGTCGATTTGCCCGCCCCCTACGGCAAGGCTGCCAATGAGGAGCGCCCACTCAAGTTTTCCCTCTGGTTACAGGAAGCACAATCGCAAATCCGCGTGGACTACAACCGCGATGTACAAGCGCTGCTGCGCATGGATCGCGGCAATAACAACCAATTGCTAAACGCGAATATCGCGCTCGCTGAAGATGCCCGCTTGGGCGATAAGGCCCAGTTTTTGGTATCCGGTTTCCTGCCGGGGATCGATCTGGATGCCTGGAAAGCGGTTCAGGCCCGCTACCTCGCCTATGCCGAGCGTCTGACACCGGTGGTGGTGCGCCCCTTGGTCGCGAATGCCGGCAGCAACCCGGTTGCTGCCGTGGATGACCAGATCGGCAAGGTTGCCGGTTTACCGTTTTTAATTGAATTAGTGCTGGGCGAGTATGAACTCGGCCCCATGACCCTGGAAAACCTTGCCGTGACCGCTATGCCTGTTGCGGCGGGTTGGCAGTTAGCGGTGCGCAACCCGGTAGTTGAGGGCGATCTGTTTGTGCCGGCAAGCCCCTTTGTCGCCATGGATGTAAACCTGCGTCGTCTGTCATTGGATTCTGTCGCCCTGGGCCTGAGCCAGCCAGCTGCAACAGCGCCCTCGGAGTCGATCAATACCGGTGCGCCTGATGCCGCTGAACCCGCCTCGGCTGAGGTGGTAGAGGCGGTGAGTGTGATAGATCCGCGCCGTTTGCCGCGCGCCAATATCAGTATCGAATCGCTGCTACTGGACAATAAGGATTACGGCACCTGGTCATTAGCCTTGCGCCCCGATGACCTGGGGGTGGTGATCGACAAAATTCGCGGCACCATTCGCGGAGTAACTGTCAGCGGCATAGACGATAACCCCGATGAACCGGAACAGGCAGGTGCGCGCTTGATTTGGCACAACACCGAGGTGGGCGTACAAACCCGCTTTATCGGCCGTTTGCGCGCGGGTGATATGGGGGCAGTACTGCGCGATTGGCAAAAACCCGACATGCTGGAAAGTACCGCGGCCAGCTACGATGCGGATCTTTTTTGGCCCGGATCGCCGCAGGATTTCAAGATCCTCAACCTTGGGGGCGAGATGACTATTGCCATGGAAAATGGTCGCTTCAAACGCGATGCCGGTGCCGGTGAGGGTATTTTGCGCCTGATGTCGATCCTCAATTTCGACTCACTCGCACGGCGCCTGCGCCTGGACTTTTCCGACCTCTATAAAAGCGGCCTCGCCTACGACCAAATCACCGGTAAAGTCAGGTTTAACCAGGGCACTTTAGTGTTTGAAGAACCGCTGGTGGTGACCACCCCCTCCAGCGGCATGCAAATGGCCGGCACCATCGACCTGCGTCGCGAGCGGCTCAATACCCGCTTGGTGGCCTCGCTACCGGTTGCCGGTAACGTCACCTTCTATGCCGCACTCGCAGCCGGCTTGCCTGCCGCGGCGGGCATCTATGTGGTCAGTAAGCTATTCAAAAAACAGGTCGATCAAGCCACCAGCGTGAGCTACACCATCAAAGGCAGCTGGGATGAACCCAAGATGCGCTTTGATCGCCTGTTTGAAAGTGAGCAGAGCCTGCGCGACAGCGTCAATAAAAAACGCGCAGGCAAGGAACCCAAAACAGAAAACCGGCGACGGTAGGTCAGTGACCTGCCGTTGATGCGGCTTTGCCCATGCGCTGCAACACGTGTTCAGCCATACCGCTAGCCAATTGCTGTTCGCTTAAAAATATCCGGCCGATATTTTCTTTCACCCAGAGTTCCGCTTCTTCTTCGTTGTGGGTGCGAATCACGGTTTCAATTTTGGGGTTCAACTTGCGCGCAATATCCACCATTTGGCGTACATGAAAGGTGTTGGAGGTTGCTGCTACCAGCATGCCTGCCTTGGCAATATGCGCCTGGATCAACACATTTGCATCAGCGGCATCGCCGCACACGGCGGGAATATTTCGCGCACGCAATTCCTCAACAATGGCGCGATTGGCTTCGGTGACCACGTAGGGAATTTGTTGTTCATCGAGAACCTTGGCGATGCGGCGACCTACGCGGCCATAGCCCACCAGCACCACTTGGCCAGAGAGATAAACCTCGTCGGTAGTCATCGGTAATACCGCCAATGGGTCATCGCGCACTTCCAGTTTGCGCGCAAAAGCCGAGTGTTTGAGCGCCCAAGCGCGCAGTGGCTCGAGCAGGGTAAACATCAACGAGTTGAATGCGATGGACACCAGCGCGCCAGCGAGAATCAGGTTTTGCGCTTGTATATCCATCAAACCCAAACTGATGCTCAAGCCGGCCAAAATAAACGAAAACTCACCGATTTGTGCGAGGCTCGCGCCGACAATCAGCGCTGTGTTGAGCGGATAGCGAAATACCAGTACCAGCGCGACCGCGGCGATGGTTTTCCCAAACATAATAATGGCGACCACGGCGAGCACTTTGAGCGGCTCGTCGATCAGTATCTGCGGGTCAAACAACATGCCAACCGACACAAAAAACAATACCGCAAAAGCATCGCGCAGCGGCAGGGAATCATCGGCGGCGCGGTGGCTGAATTCTGATTCACGCAACATCATGCCCGCAAAAAATGCACCCAGGGCGAAGGACACATCAAACAGCAGCGCCGAACCGTAGGCCACACCCACAGCGGTGGCAATCACACAAAGGCTGAACAGCTCGCGCGACCCGGTACCCGCCACCCACCAGAGTAATTTGGGCAGCAAGCGTTTGCCCACCACCAGCATAAACACCACAAAGGCGGCGACTTTACCCAGAGTGATCAAGAGCGCGACCGCGACATGCTGGTCATTGGCGGCGGGCGCATGGCCATCGGCAGCAGGGACGGTTCCCATAATTCCCGCAATCACCGGCAGCAGCACCAGCACCAGTACCATCACCAGATCTTCCACTATCAACCAACCTACGGCGATGCGCCCGTTGATGGTCTCAATTTGGCCGCGCGCTTCAAGGGCTTTTAGCAAAACCACGGTACTGGCGCAGGAGAGTGACAAGCCAAACACCAGACACTGCGCCAGATCCCAGCCCCAAAAATAGCCGGCACCAGCACCCAGCAGGGTAGCGATAGTGATTTGCAGCATGGCGCCAGGTAGGGCGATACGTTTTACCGCCATCAAATCGCCCACCGAAAAATGCAGGCCAACGCCAAACATCAACAGCATCACGCCAATTTCGGCGAGCTGGGCGGTGAGTGCCATATCGGCAACAAAACCGGGGGTTGAGGGGCCAACAATAATACCGGCGATAAGGTAGCCAATAAGTGGCGGCATGCGCAGGCGCGCGGCGATGAACCCCAGGATCATGGCTAAACCGAGGCCAGCCGCAATGGTAGTAATTAGGCTAATGTCGTGTGGCATAAGCAGCTAAGTCCTTGATGAATGAGACTTAACTATATTGGCTGAAATAAAACCAATGCAAGCAATGAGCCAAAATTTGCGTTTTTTTACCGCGCTATTTACACCCCGCTGGATTGAATAGGCAGCACCCGGCCCCCACTAACCCAAGCGCTATGTACGCCAATTGTAAAATCCGCCCATCCCCAAAGGAGAGTCTTATGTTTTACGAACTTACTGTTGTGCAATTCACCAAGGCATTGAATAACCTCAGTGCGATATTGGATAAGGGCGCGGCCCACGCTGAAGCCAAAAAGTTTGATGTGAATGTGCTGCTTAACTCGCGCCTCGCGCCCGATCAATTCAACCTGATTCGTCAGGTGCAAATCGCTTGCGATACTGCCAAGTTAGGTGTGGCGCGTTTGACCGGTACAGTAGAGTCGGCGCCGGTTCACGCTGACACCGAAACAACCTTGCCGGAGTTAAAAGCGCGCATTCAAGCGGTGGTGGATTACCTTGCCGGATTCAAACCTGAGGATTTTGCCGGCGCCGCCGAGCGCCATATCAGCCAGCCGCGCTGGGAGGGTAAATACCTGACCGGAACCGAGTTTGCGATTCAACATGCGATCCCGAATATTTATTTTCACATCACCACCGCCTACGCCATTTTGCGTCACAACGGCGTGGATGTAGGCAAAAAGGATTACCTTGGAGCCATGCCTTACAAAAGTTAAGATGACGCATCGATAAATACACCTGCGCACTGCCTTGCTTGCAAATGAACAGCGGTGCGCCGGTGAATAAATAAATGGATGCGTGTATGACTGAAAAAACGGTGGATGTATACCTGCTAGCCCAGGCTCGCGCCGGGATTGAGCGAGCAACATTGGTGCGCAACCTTGCCGCACTCTTCAAAAAAGATATTCCCGCGATTGAAAAAATTCTGGCCAGACCACGCACCCTGATCAAAGCCGGTGTTGACACCGCAATGGCCGAAAAATATTGCCGCGCCATCCGCCAGGCGGGTTGCGAGTGTGAACTGGTTGAGCAGGATATTCCCGCGCCCAGCGCAGAAGCACCCGCGAGCGTGATGGCACCGCAGCCCGCAACTCTTGCCGGGCCAGATGTTGAAACGGCCACCGCGGCGGTACCCCATCGGGTTAACCCTGCACCGGTTCGGCCGCCGCTGATTGAAAAGCTTGTCTCCCCGCGTTTGCTGCTGCCGGTGGTGATTCTGGCGGCGATTAGCATTACGGTATTGGTTTATTTCACCGGCAAACCGGCAACACCACCCGCTGCCAGCGCGGTGACATCACCCGCAAACACAGCACAAACGGCTGCCAACAGTGCCCAGTCCAGGTCATCACAGCCCAAGCCGCCTGAATTGCTGCGCACTTACAGCGATGACAAGCGCATGTCGCTGACGACACCAACGGATTGGAAAGGCGAGCGGCGCCTCAACCCTGAGGCGGCTATAGGTGTCGCCAATATCAGGGATAACCTTTACGCCGTGGTGCTGCGTGAAAACAAATTGCCCTTTGGCAGCGATTTCAATTTGCTGCGCTACAGCGAGTTGATTACCCAGGGGCTGAAAAAATCGACTCAGGAATTTTATGTGCAACAGGCGCCGCGCCAGCTCAGTATTAATGGCCTAGCCGCACAACAAGCTGCGCTTGCCGCCAAGGTGGATGGCATCAATATTATTTACGTTATCACCACGCTAGAAACGGCTGAGCACTTCTATGTGATTTACGCCTGGACACTGGCGTCGCGTTTTCCGGCACAGCAGGCGTTGTTAAAACAGGTTAGTGAGAGTTTTACCCTGCACTGAAGCGACACAAACACACCGGTTATTGGGGCGATTCAGGCGGCTTATTACTGGATAAACGACACCACTCAATCGCCGGCACCAGCTGGCGTTTTTGTTGCAGTTTGCAAATTTGCTTAAACAGCCACAGGCGCCAGCGCACTGCAAAACCCGGTGTCAGGCTGCCGGCGAGTACTGAGTTAATCGCCTGCGGCAAGCTCAAGGTAGGGCGCGGCGACATAAATACTTCACAGGCGCTGTTGTCGTAATAGGCATCAATCAGTTGGCGCATGGTGCCAATTTGCGCTTTTAAAGACTGGGTGTAATGCGCGTAGACCCTGGCTTCTTGCGTTGGGGCGCGCGGCTTTTTGACCTGTGCGGCTATCTGGTCGGCCGCTAGCAAACCTGACTCCAGCGCGAGGTACACGCCCGAGGAAAATACCGGGTCGATAAAACTGGCTGCATCACCCGCCAGCAAACAGCGCTCGGCGCCAAAGGTTTCATGGGAGAAACTGTAGTCGGATTCAATGCGGTAATCGCCCAGCGGTCTAGCCTTGGCCAAGGCCTCGCGGAGGAAAGAGGATTCATTGACCTTGCGCCAAAACAGCTGTTCCCAGCTTTCATTTTTTTCGCGGCCGCCATTTTTTTGCAGCACAACACCCACCGAGGTGACTGTGGCAGAAATGGGGATCGCCCAAAACCAGGCGTGTTCCAGCCGCAGCACTATCACATCGCCACCCCGTTCCCCTTCATCGCGCTGCATATGTTCAAAGTGGTTAAACACTGCCATGCGGCCAGGATAGGGTAGGGCGGATTTGGCGAGTTTGAGCGCGCGGCCCATCACACTGTGCCGGCCGCTGGCATCAATTACCCAGTCGGCATGAAGCACTTGTGGCTGGCCGGCATGGTTCGCCTCAAGCTCCCAGCCCGATGCTGTGCGCGTCACTTTGGTAACCGGGCACTGTTCGCGCACCTGGGCGCCGCAGCTCTGGGCGTGGCGCAGGAGTATTTCATCAAAGCGGGCGCGCTCTACCTGATAGGTCATATCCAGCCCCTTGACCCAGCCTTGGGCAAACACATTGCGCACCGTGCGCGAGCGGTCGGCCAGGGTGAATTGGGCGCCGCGTTTTTCCACAAAACCGGCGGCGGCAATTTTGTCCCATACCCCAATCGCTTTGAGTATGCGGTTGCCATTGGGCAGCAGTGATTCGCCGATATGAAAACGCGGGAATTGCTCACGCTCCAGCACCACAACATCCACGCCGGCCTGTGCCAATCGGGTAGCGGCTACACTGCCGGCAGGCCCGCCGCCAATCACCACAACACTGTGGCGTTGGGCGACCGGTGTCGAAATAGTTATCACTGGCGCAAGTTCAATAGATTGACGCTGCTGGCCACCGAGCAGGCCGGTGCGTTCGTAAGCGCCGGAAATAGGGTTATCCAATGGGGATTTCATCGCGCCTCCTTAATGACTAATGCACCGGCCGCGGTCTGTTTGGCCGTCTTGTTGCGCGGGCGCGAGTATAAACAGGCGCTGTCGCCAAAATCCAGTTGGGCCAGCAGCAAGCTAGGACTAGGTTGTGTCGATTTTTTTTACATTTAATTGATTTTTATGAGATGCAGTTATCACTAATAGGCTGATGCATATCAAAAAATCATCAATGGCGCAGAAATTGCTGATTTAGGCGTCAAGTGGCTGAGTCCAGCTCGCCGTCATCAATTAACCAAGGATTACTTTATGTTGAAACCTGTTGCTTCTGTGTTTGCATTATTGGCTGGTGCGTTTCTGGCTGTTTCAGCGCAAGCCAATCTGATCGTCAACGGTGGCTTTGAAGACAATAACGTCGCTACCGGCAGTTGGTCTTACTTCTCTTCCGCCAATGTCAACGGTTGGGAAGGCAGCAATATCGAGATTTGGGATTCTATGAATGGCGTTGTGGCGCCAGAGGGTACCCAGCACGCCGAATTGAATGCTCATCCTTACACCGGCGGTGTTTTCTCTATCTACCAAAGTTTTGCTACGGTAGTAGGCCAGACTTATGACGTGTCTTTCTTTTACAGCGCACGTCAGAGCGCCAACGAAGCTTTCTCTTTTAGTGCCGGCACCCTGGCTGCACTGCTCAACGATCACACCGTGGGTGTATGGAACCAGTTTACTGGCAGTTTTGTGGCTAACTCAGCACTCACTACCATCACCTTCACCACTGCTGACAACTCTACCGTTGGCAACTTTTTGGATGGTGTAGTGGTTACCGCCAGCACCAAAGTAAACGAAGCCAGCTCACTGGTATTGTTGGCGATGGGTTTGCTGAGCCTGGTGATGGTAAGAAGAAATAACCGCGCCTGAGTTCATTTTTACCGGTTGATGCGATAACCGCGAAATGGGTTCACCAAAAACCGCTCCCTGGCCTCAGGGAGCGGTTTTTTTATGGGCGTTAGTTAGCGGGAAAGCGGCGGATTCGCGCTTGCAGCTGCGGTAAGACCTGCTGCTGTTGCTGGTAGGCAACTTGTTCAAACAAGCGGCCGATAATGCTCAAACTGGCCTGCCAGCGCGGCTCCTGTTGTACCACCCGCGCAATAAAATCGCCCGGTGTTTCACCCTGCTGGCGCAGATAGCCGGACTGCGCCAGCTTGCGCTCCAGCATCTGGATGGCGCGTATCTCGGCGCGAGCGCTGGGGCGTAGCTGGCTGCGCAGCAGTGTCCAGGCCGCAATAGCCGCAGCAACCAGCCCCAGTCCAATCAACCACAGGGTGATACGCCAGGCTTCGGTGCCGCCCAACAAACGGCTAAGCAAGCCCTCCTGTGCTTGTGAATCGTAATTCAGTACCCAGCGCTGCCACACAAAGGTGGCGGCATCCCAGCGCAGTTGCAGGTTATAAAGCAGCGACGAACCGCTCCAGTTGTTGCCCACCAGCGCTTGCTCCTCAAGGCTGAGGGCATCATCCAGCCCCTGTTCGATGCGGTTGGGTGCTACCGCAGCGGTTGGGTCTATGCTGCGCCAGCCTTCCCCCTCAATCCAGACTTCAGTCCAGGCATGGGCATCTGACTGGCTGACCAACAGGTAATTTTCGACCGGATTCCAGCGCCCGCCCTGATAGCCCACGACCACCCGGGTAGGTATGCCGGCGGCGCGCAACAGCACACTGAAACTGCTGGCGAAGTGTTCGCAAAAGCCTTTTTTGGTGTTGAATAAAAACTCATCCACCGAGTGTTGGCCCAGCAGGGGTGGTTGCAGGCTGTAGGTAAATTCCCGCGTAAACAAGGTCAGCGCCCGCGCAATAATCGCTTCATCGTTTAGCCCCTCGCCGCGCCATTGCGCCGCCAGCGCATAGGTTTGCGGGTTGCTTCTGGCAGGCAGGCGACTAAAGCTGGCGCGCTCGGCGTTGGCCAGCGCGGGTGTGGTTGGTTGTTCCAGACGCAGCGCAGAGCTGACTTCGTAGCGCAAGCGCTGGGCGACGGGTATAGGGTTGAACAGCAAATAATCACGGGTGATGCGGATGGGGCGGCGGTTGCTGACCGCGCTGGTGCGCAGCGGGGTCATTAGGCTGAACAGCCAGGGTTGGCCGTGGGGTTCCAGAATGATGCTGTAATCCAGCCTTTCTACAACCTTTAGCTGCGCGTTGTCGGCCTGTGGCGGCAGGCCCCATTGCTCGCGTTGGCGCCAGGTGCGGCCATCAAAAGTATCCAATACCAGGCCGCGCCAATAGAGCTGGTTGGCGGCCGGCGGTGTTGCTAAACCGGGGAACTCCACACGAAATGCCGGCGCGCGGTTCAGCGCCAGCTGGCCCAGGTCGCCGGGCGAGAGGCTGTCGCTAAACCCGGTTTTGGCCGCCTGCTGGTTGGGTACAGCCCAGAGTGGCCCCAGGCGGGGAATCACTAAAAACAACACCAGCATGATGGGCAGGGCGTGCAGCAGTAAGCGCCCGCCGGCATAAATACCGGCGCGCGCCGTTTGCTGGCGGTTGGATTGGAGCGAGCGCCAGCTGGCCAGCAATACCAGCAGGCTGCCCAGGCAATAGATGGCGGCCAGCGGGCTTTGGCTAAACAGCAGTTGGCAGGCGGTGATAACAAAGCCGATAAAAATCAGGAAGAAGGCATCGCGCGCGGAATTGACTTCCAGCAACTTGAGCACAAAAGCACATACCAGCAGCCCGACCATAGTGTCGGTGCCGGTTTTACCGGAATAGCTGGCGACCATGCCGGCGGCGCAGCCCAGGGTGACCAGTGTTTTCACCAGTCCGCTCGGTGCACCCCAGCGACCGCGAAATACCTGGGTGCGCCAAAAACCGGCCAATGCCCAGATCAGCCAGAGCCAGACGGGTAAATTCATCAGCAGCGGCAGTATCACTAGCGCCTGCATTACCAGCAGCCAGGCGAGTTTGTCGCGCGCCAGATATTCGCGCCGCACGCTGGGCTTAGCTGGTTTGCGTTTAGCCCACATAATCTTTCCCTGCTGTCGGGATGGAAGGTGGCTCCAGGTTAAATTGAGCCAGTGCGGTCAGTACCCTTTGCAAATGGGTCTCGCCGAGTGCGGGTTCCAGTGTCAGTTCAGGCAGCGCCAAACCGTAGGGAATCTGCTGGCGCTCGTAGTGGAGCGCCCAGTAACACAGGCCGGACAAACGCAGCTCCTGCAGTTGGTTCAAGCTGTACCAATCCAGCCATTTGTCAGCGGAAAAATAGGCTTCGTACTCTTTGGTAAATAACCCCTTGTGCTGCGCAAACTGCTTCCAGGCGATGTGTTTGATGGGGTCGCCGGCTTGATACTCGCGCAGGCCGCTAAAGTCATCGCCACCGCGACGGCTGGTGCCGCCCTCCTCACGCCCGCTGGTATTTTGGTGATATGGCTCTTCAATCGCGATAGGTTGTGGGTAAACCAGCGCAACCGCCTCCAGATTTAACCAGCTCCAGCAGCGGATGATGCCCAATGGAAAACTGCTTTGGACGAGCAATCGCCCCGGTTGCAGATACCCGCGCCGGTGGCTGGGGGCCGGCAAGCTGACCCTGAGCGGCTCGCGCGGGTTGAGGCTAATGGTTTGGCGCTCGCTGCCCTGCCAACCCAATTCAATCGTTTCGCTGCCGCGTTTATGTGCCGTTTCAAGTTCCAGTACAAAAACGGCGGCCTCCCCGGCAAAAGTCGGCTGGGCGCTAATGAACCGCACCTTCACTCCCGAAAGGTTGCCAAAGGTATGGTGGATGCTCACCACAAACAGGCTAATCATCAAATAGGCGAGGGCGAGGATCAGGTTGTTTTGGTAATTGGTGCCCAGCAGCCAAATAATCACAATCAGGCCCAAAAACAGCAGCCCGTTGCGATTGGGGAATATGTAGAGGTTATTGCGATCCAGACCGATCTGGCGTGCGCGCGGCGCGCGTTTATCAATCCAGCGGAAGAAGCGGCGCTGCCAGAGGTCGCGCCAGTGTGTGGCCAGGCTCATGTTTTATGTAGACTCATTGTTTGCCCATCGCTCGCTCACACCAGCACGTTAACGCTGTCGCGCAGGTGGCGAACCAGCGCTTCGCTGTCATTGCTGTGACCGGTGCCGCGCACCCTGTGGCCTACCACTGCGGGCAGTACAGTTTGTACATCCTCCGGCACCAGATAACTGCGATTGTGGATTAGCGCCCAGGCTTTGGCGGCGCGCAATAACGCCAGTGCACCACGCGGCGACAGGCCATAGCTAAAGCGGGCATCGCTGCGGGTAAATTCCACCAGCCGCTGCACATAATCCAGCAGCACGTCACTCGCCGCCACCTGTTTTACCGCTGTTTGAATGGCCGCCAACTGCTCATTAGTGACCAGTGGTTTCAGCTCGCGGATGCGCGCGCGCGGGTCTACCCCTTCAAACAACAAGCGCTCGGAAGCGGGGCTGGGGTAGCCGAGGGAGATGCGCATCAGGAATCGGTCGAGTTGCGATTCCGGCAGCGGAAAAGTGCCGCTTTGCGAGAGCGGGTTTTGTGTGGCTATGACAAAAAAGGGCGTTGGCAACGGGCGGCTTTTGCCTTCAATGGTCACTTGCCCTTCTTCCATAGCCTCTAGCAGCGCACTTTGGGTTTTAGGTGAACTGCGGTTGATTTCATCGGCCAGCAGCACTTGCGTAAACACCGGCCCCGGGTGGAATTTAAAGACACCTTGCTCGCGCTCAAAAATGGCAACCCCCAAAATATCGGCAGGTAACAAATCGCTGGTGAATTGCACCCGCTCAAACTTCAGGCCCAGCACCTTGGCAAGGCAGTGGGCGAGGGTGGTTTTACCCATGCCGGGCAAGTCTTCAATTAATAAATGGCCCTCGGCAAACAGGCAGGCGAGCGCCAAACGAACCTGCTGATCCTTACCTAATAAAACTTGATCTACCTGGTTGATAACGTTGCTAATCAGTGACTGCATGAAAATGCCTTATTAAGGAGAACCTCGCCGGCGAGCATAACGCAGGCGCGGAAATCGGGGTGATTAAGAATCGCAAAGCGGGTGAGAAGTCACAGGCTGAAAAATTCACGGGCTAAAAAATTCACGGGCTAGTAGTGTGTTGTAGCAGAGCCTTAATCCGCCGCAATAACGCAGTTGCGGCCCTGTTGTTTGGCTTGGTAGATGGCTTTATCGGCGCGCACAAACCATTCGTGTTGATCTTCATCCTGCCGCAGCTGGGCGCAACCAAAGGACGCGGTGAGTGAACCTTCCGGGTCTTTAATTTCCTCCTCGATTTGCGCGCGCAGCTGCTCTGCAATCACCATGGCAGCCTCAAGCTCGGTATTGCGCGCCAGAACCACAAATTCCTCGCCGCCAAAACGGAATAACCGGTCAGTTTTACGCACCCGGTTTTCAAGCAGTTCAGCCAAATCCACCAATACTTGATCGCCCATCTTGTGGCCAAATTTATCGTTCACGGTTTTAAAAAAATCCAGATCCAACACAATCAGTGAGGCGGGAATGCCGGCGCGGGCAAAGTCCTCCACACACAGGCGCAGCTCCTCATCCATAGCGCGCCTGTTGCCCAGGTGGGTCAGGGCATCCTGGGTAGCAAAACCCTGCAGCATTGTGCGCTGGCGATCATTTAATAGCGCAAAGGTGTAGGCCATGCTGCCGCACATCAGTAGGCTGGAAATCATCGCAAATAATTCGGTATTGGTTTCCAGGCGGCTGGCGATGGGTAGCACCGCCAGAATACACAGCATGTTGGCGATAAGTGCCGCGTTAATGCTGAGCAGGAAAAAGTTGGCGAGAATGGCCGGAAACAGCCAGAACACAAAAATCGGTTCGTTGAGGTGGGTCACGGCCACCGCACCCGAGGAATAGAGAATTGCAGTCATCACCGAAATGGCCGGTGTTGCCTGACCGCGCCAGTAGGTGATTAAGGCACTGCCCAGTGCTGCAATCACAATTGCCAAATCAACTGCCGCGTTCAGCAGCTCGCCATGTAAATAGCGGATCACCACAAACGGCGCTATGCCTATGGTCGCCAGTATGGCAAACAGGTATACCAATCCGCGTTGGAACTTGTTTCTTGAATCTAGAGGCATAGTGGTATTTCAGTTTCTGGTGTAATTATGGTTTCAGCATAGACGCTCATTAGCGGGTTTGCCGTTGCTATTCATCACCAAACCTTGCCGTTAATCCCCGCGCGGCAGTGATTCAATATCCAGCCAGGCAAATATCCGCGCTTCCATATAGTCGTAAAACGGGTTGCAGTAGAGCCGCATGCCAGTGGTCGCTTTGATAATAAGCGTGTTGGTTTCGCCCAGCAGCTGGCGATTACCCAAACGTATGCCAAAATTTTCCGCGCTGCTGGGCGTTAAACCATAGAGCGGGTCGGTCATCGCAAATGGCAGTGCAACATGGGACAGCGAAAAAACACCAGCGGGAAATTCCAGCCCCAGAGGCTGCTCCTGTTCATCCATGCGGCCTGCTGGCTGCCGCCACTCACTCACTTCCATGGTATCTGCGTTACGGTTGGCAATTTTCACCAGATCATAATTGCGCAGCGCCGGCGCAAAATGGCTGGTTAAATAACGGCTGGCGCCGGTGCGGGTGATGGGCAAAAAATCCTGGTGGCGATTGATATCAAACAACACCAACTCACTGTGATTCGCCGGTAAATAACGATAAAAATATTCTTCGATAGCCGCGGTGCTGACCGTTGCATCCACAACCGATTGAAAACCCAAAACGGGCGGTAAATGTTTCAACTGCTGCTGTTTGGCTAAGCGCTGGATTTTAAATTGCACGTGGCGAGAAAATCGGTGCGCTTGCCACGCGGCATTGACCGGAAAAGAATTGTATTTAAACGGATTGTATTCGGGGCTTTTGCCGAGCCAGCGGCGCGAACTTAACAGCGGCAATTGACCGATCCACTCCAGCGGTTTGCTCAAGCCGGCAAATTTGCTGATGCCAATCATGGGCGATAATAAAATCACTTTTTTGGGTTGCGGTAACTGCGGGTTTTGCAATGCATCCAAGGTGTAATTGAGCGCAAGTGTGCCGCCGTTGGAATAGCCCAGAATATAAAAATGCGGGTTGTCGCCCAAGCGCCGCTGCATTTCTTCAGCTGCCAATTGGGTTGCCGCTGTCCAATCGCGCCAGCGCACATTTAATAAACCCGAGGGCAGGGTGCCGTGACCGGGAACGCGCAGGGCAATCACTAAAAAGCCTTGTTGTGCAAAACTATTTGCCAGGCTGCGCACCGAATAAGGTGAGTCGGTAAGGCCGTGGATCATCACAATACCTGCGCGAATTTTTTCTGGCGTTAAAACAAAACTGCGATTCCAATTGTGTGTTTGATTGAGTGGGTTCAAAGGCGATTTAACATCGAACCGGTAACCTTGATAAGTCTCCGCTTCATGCAAGCTCGCGCGCAATTCGGCAAACAGTTTTTCCTCCTGCGCGAGATAATCACTCCAGCGATAAGCCGGTGTTGTGCCACCGGTTAACACGGCTTTGGCGGTAGCGGCCTTAACCATGCTTGCGCGAAATTCCTGTTGTAATTCGGTTTTGTGCCAGGGTTTGGCGCTGCGCAATGTGCTGCAGCCATTTAATACCAGCAGCAGAACCAACACTATAAAAACGCCCAGCAACATGGACAGACCTGACTGGCTGGCAAAACTCACCATAATAATTCCCTGTTTACGATTAATGTTTACGATTAATGTTTACGATTAATGTTTACGATTAATGTTTGGGGGCCGATATACCCCTGTATTTATTGCGCGCTGGCCTCATGTAAAAAATGGCCCTGCTGTAAAAAATAGATCACCTGCGCGACGGTGTCTTTATCTTTCATAATAAACGGGTGTGAAACCGGCAGCGCGATAAAGTCGCGCATGCCTTCTACTTTGGTACTCTCTAGCGACACTTTGCCGTCATCCGGGTTGGGCAAATAGAGCGATAGCAACAAATTTATACTGGTGGTTCCGGCAATAACCCCTAACTCAAAATTCACTGCGCCCAGCTGTTGCGGCAGGTCATTGGCGGATGTGCCCAGCTCACTCCCGGCAGGGCCATTAAGCCAAGCAAATGGCGGCAAGGTTTTTAAATGATCGACAATTTCACTGCCCTTATTGGGCGGCGCCAGCATGACTACCCGGTGTAATTCGCTAATGCGATGATGCTGTAAATATTGGCGCAACAAAATGCCGCCCAGCGAATGAGTCACAAAATGAATTCTGGTGGTTGGCTGTGTGCGACATTGTGTTAGCGCCGTCGGTATCGCTTTTTGCGCAAGCGTGGCGATAGGCCATTGGCGCGAGGGGTAATCTAGATTAACAACCCGGTAACCCTGTGCTTGCAGGGCTTCTGCCATGGGGCGCATTGAATCGCTGGTGCGTGCCAAACCGTGCAGTAAAATCACGCAGTCTTGTTTCACTGGCAGCGATGGTTTTATGTTGGCTGGGCTGTTAGTAAAACTACAGCCACACAGTGCCGCAGCGGCAAGAGCAATAATCAGTCGTAGGTAGACAGGCATAATCAGTTTCCGGTGCAAGTGAACAAAGTATGCCACACTCTTGTTGTTGGACATGATCGTGTTGTTGGGCATGATCGCCGCTGCCGGCGCTTTCTTTGTGTGTGCATTTAATTATCGCCATGTATTTATTTGATTATTCTTATGCATTTATTTGATTATTCCTATGTTGTTATTTGATAGCCATTGCCACATTGATTTTGCAGCGTTTGATAGCGACCGCGCTGAGCTATGGGCGCGCTGTAATAGGCTGGGAATTGAGGGGCTGGTCATACCCGGCGTAAACCCCGCGCAGTGGTTAAACGCAGCGGCGCTCTGTGAGCAATATTCCGGTTTTTATTTTGCCGCTGGCCTTCACCCGCATTGGATTAACCAACAACCCTGGTTTTCGCCTGGGACATTATTGGATGACCACAGTCAGGCACAGATTTACCAACAATTAACGGCGCAGTTAATTCCTCAGTCGGCCGCTCAGTCAGCTCCTCAATCAATAGCGACATTACACGGCGAGCGCGCATTGGCAGCGCAAAAAAAACGCTGCGTCGCGGTGGGCGAAACGGGGTTGGATAAATTGATCAATGTGCCGCTTGTGCTGCAACAAGAGTTATTACAATTGCACACAATGTTTGCTAACGAATACCAGATGCCACTGATTATTCACAGCGTAAAAACCCACAATGAAATCCTGGCGTGTTTTAAACAAATGCCACCGCGTTATGGCGGTGTGATTCACGCCTTTAGTGGCAGCCTGGAAACCGCGCAGCAATTTATTGCGCAGGGTTTTTTGTTGGGGGTGGGCGGTACTATTACCTACGAGCGCGCAAAAAAAACGCGTGCAACCTTCAGCAAAATACCCCTGCAATATTTACTGCTGGAAACCGATGCGCCGGATATGCCGCTCAGCGGCAAACAAGGTGAGCGCAACAGCCCGGAATATTTGCCGCAAATTGCGCAACAACTGGCGCAGTTGCAAGGAGTAAGTGTTGAGCAGGTGGCGGAAGTCACCACCTGCAATGCGCAGCGGTTATTTGGTTTGCCGGAGTAAATTATTTTACTTCGTGCACGCTGTGATGGATTGCATTGAGCAAACCATTGCTGTCGCTGTCGTGTGGTAATTGCCAAAACATAATGCCACCCAGGCGTTGCTGTTTTACATAATTGACTTTTGCAGCCATGGAGCGCCGGTCATCAAAAGTAGCAAAGGTTTTTTCTGCGGCGCTGTAATAACTGGGCGCTTTAGCCACATCATCCCAATAATATTGATAGCCTTTGGCGGCACTGAATTGCGTAGCAAATTCCTTATAGCCATAACCTTCAATATGGGTGCCGGCTTGATAAAGCCCGTTGTTGGTGGCTGCCACATCCTTCCACACGCGTGCATAAAACGCGGCGCCAATAACGATTTTGTGCGGTGCTACACCTTGGCGTAATAAAAATTGCACGGCGTTGTCGGTGGAATCTTTCTGCTCAGGTGTGGAGTAAAGTGCAGTGTGGTGGCCAGTGTGTGGTGTGCCGCCATTGACTATGTCGTAACTCATCAGGTTGACGTTATCCAACAGCGGCATAATTGCAGCCCAGTCCACTGCCTTTTCCAAAAAAGAATCAAAACCGCCAGCGGCAAAACTCAATTCATAGCGACTGCCCAATTGTGCACGCAACTCGCGAATCAACGCGGTGAAATTAGCGCGGTCATAGGCAGCGTATTTGTGGCCGGGAAAACCGGGTACTGTGGGGTATTCCCAATCCAGGTCGATACCATCGGCGTTGTGTTGTTGAATAAGTGCGAGGGTGGATTTGGCAAATGCCACGCGATTTTCAGCGCTGTTAAAAACATTGGAGCAGGTTTCACAGCCACCCCAACCGCCCAGCGATAACATGACTTTTAAGTGCGGATGATCTTTTTTCAGTGCAACTAGCCGCGCAAAAGCTTGCTCGTCTTGCGCATTATCAAACGCTAATTGGTTGCCCTGTAAATGCAAAAAGCTGTAAATGATATGGGTGAGCTGATTGACGTTGTAACGCGCTAAATCGGTGCCATCACCCATGTAATAGGCAATGACTTTAACGGGTTTTTCAGCTGTTGCAGCAGTGGGCGAATTATTAGTGTGAGTGCCGCAGGCCGATAGGCCCAGCACCAGTAAGATTGCTAAAAAGTATTTGAAAAAATAGTACATAAATCCCTCGGAAAAACGCTGGTTAGTTAATCGCGAGAGCTGTGTGAATTTGCCTGGGGCATATTCGGCGTGGTGATTCTGCGGTAATTGTATTAAATGCCAGGGCAGATGCGCTGCATTGTACGCAGAGTTTTCTGCACAAACCCATGGGTGCCGGGTAAAGAATCTTAAAGTTATTTCAGCCGCTGCTTTATAATCTGATTTTTTAACGAGTTTTGGCTGTGACCTACCACGACGACCTCTCTGCGATTTCCCTTGCCGAATTACAGGCAGCACACAGCTGGCAACAGCAATATAAATTGATTATCCACTGGGGCAAGTTGATATCCCCCAAACCGACATTGCGCGTAGCCGATAAGGTAATTCGCGGCTGCGAAGTGCCGGTGTGGCTGGGGCATATTGTGGAGCAAGAGCGGCATTATTTTGCGCTGGATGCCGATAGCAGTGTGATTAAAGGGCTGGCTTCGCTGCTACTTGTACAAGTGAATGGTAAAACCAGCAGCGAATTATCTGGCCTGGATTTGCAGGGGGAATTGCGCGGATTGGGTTTGGAAAAACATTTAACGCCTTCGCGCAATAATGGCTTGAATGCAATTATTGCGCGGATTTATCAACACCTAAACGATTCCGATTTACCGTAGGTTGGAAGAGCGCAGCGACTTCCGACATTGACGAATTGTTCGCGATTGAGAAAAACGTCGGAAGTCGCTGCGCTCTTCCAACCTACATTCCAGTCATTAATTGGTTTTTGCAATTTCCTCTGCGATAAATTCCTGCCAGGGCTCCTGGAATTCAATGCTGGTCACCATGGGTACACCCGCCATATCCGGTAAATGGTGGGCTATACCTTTATGACAATCGATACAGGTTTTTTCACCGCTGGCGAGCAGGGTGGAATGCATGGCCTGGGCGCGCGGCGATTGCTGGGTAAAATCCATAGACTCCAGCGCGTGGCAGTTGCGACACTCCAGCGAGTCATTCGCTTTTAGCCGCGCCCACTCGCGCTCCGCCAATTCGCGCCGTTTGGCGAGGAATTTTTCGCGGGTATTAATAGTGCCAAAAACCTTGCCCCAGACCTCTTTGGAGGCCTGCATTTTGCGCGCGATTTTATCCGTCCAGGCGTGGGGCACATGGCAGTCCGAACACATGGCGCGCACACCCGAGCGATTGGTGTAGTGAATAGTGCTGGCTAATTCCTGATAGGGATTATTTTTCATTTCATGGCAGCCAATACAAAATTGTTCGGTATTGGTAAATTCCAGCGCGGTATTAAAACCACCCCAAAAAATAATGCCGGCAATAAAACCACCCATGCTCAGGGTGCCCATGCTGATATACATGGCCGGGCGGCGAAATTGGCCCCAGTATTCTTTGATAAACGCCCAGGCGCGTTTAAAGCCGCCGGGTTTAGCCTGTGTATTGTTTTTTTTGCTGTCGTTATTCATTAGTTATTCCGCCGCAGGTTGTTGGAGCATGCTGTCTATGCTTTGGAAATTATTTGCGCGTGTGGGTTTTACATCGTGCTGCGGCAAATGGCATTGCAAACAGAAATAGCGGCGCGGTGAAACCGCAGCAAGCGCTTGCCCATCGCGGTCGTAATAGTGGGTGATGCTCACCATAGTTGCGCCGGTTTGTGGGCTGGCGCTGCGGCTGTGGCAGCTCAGGCACATATTAAAATTTTTGTCGATTTGATAACCGCGAATATTGTGCGGAATCATCGGCGGTTGCTCGGGGTAATTGCGGTTGGCCGGCGCAGCACTAATGCGTTGACGGGGAATTTTAGGCGCGGGCAATTCCTGGCTCAGGGTGCCGCCGGGGCGAATGCCATCGGGCGCGGGCGCATCCAAATTGGCCTTGGCGCCTTCCAGCGGGATTGCTTTTACGTCCTGTTCTTTTACATCTTGCGCCTGTAATTGCAGGCTGGTGATGAATGTGGCACTCACCAGCGCCGCCGCCAAGAGAATTGTTTTTTTCATCATCTGCTCCTTAGGCCAGGCTCACCAGTTCGATTTTTACCGCGCATTTTTTGTAATCCGTTTGCAGCGAAATTGGATCAGTCGCATCGAGCGTGACGTTGTTGACCAATTTGGTTGCATCAAAAAACGGAATAAAAACCAGCCCGCGCGGCGGTTTAACGCGGCCACGGGTTTCCACGCGCACGCGCACCGCGCCGCGCCGGCTAATCACCCGCACTTCGCTGCCTTGCCGCACACCAATCGCTTCGGCGTCCTCGTGGTTCATATACACCAGTGCATCGGGCACCGCCGCGTGTAACTCCTCCACGCGGTTGGTCATAGTGCCGGTGTGCCAGTGCTCCAATACGCGGCCGGTGCTGAGCCAGAAGGGGTAATCCTTATCGGGCGATTCAGCGGGCGGCTCATAGGGCAGGGCGAAAATAATCGCGCGGTTATCGGGCTTGCCATAAAACTGCACACCGGTGCCTTGTTTCACATAGGGGTCGTAACCCTCGCGGTAGCGCCAGCGGGTTTCTTTGCCCTCCACCACCGGCCAGCGCAAACCGCGCGCCTCGTGGTAGCTGTCAAAATCCGCCAGGTCATGGCCGTGGCCGCGCCCGAAACGCGCGTATTCTTCAAACAGGCCTTTTTGCACGTAAAAGCCCAGTGCATCGGCGTCGCTATTTAAATAAGCGGAATCGCGTTCGCTATTGGGGAATTGATTAACCTGACCATTGGCAAATAACACGTCGTAGAGTGATTTGTTTTTGTAGTCAGGGGCTTTGGCCAATAATTCCTGTGGCCAGGCATCGTCAGTGTTGATGTGTTTGGAGAATTCGATCAGTTGCCACAAATCCGATTTGGCCTCACCCGGTGCCGTCACCAACTGGTGCCAGAATTGCGTGCGGCGCTCGGCGTTGCCATAGGCGCCTTCTTTTTCCACCCACATGGCGCTGGGTAAAATTAAATCGGCGGCTTGGGCCGATACGGTTGGGTAGACATCAGATACCACCACAAAGGCATTGGGGTTGCGCCAGCCGGGCAAAATTTCCTGCGCAATATTTGGCCCTGCCTGCATATTGTTGGAGACTTGCGTCCAATAAAAACGAATCACCCCGTCTTTTAATTTGCGGCTTTGATGCACGGCCGAGAAGCCCACTTTGTCGGGAATGGTGCCCTCCGGCAACTTCCAGATTTTTTCGGTAATCGCGCGGTGTTTTGGGTCGGTAACCAATAAATCCGCGGGCAGGCGATGAGCAAAAGTTCCCACCTCCCGCGCTGAACCGCAGGCCGAAGGCTGACCGGTCAATGAAAAGGGGCTATTGCCCGGCTCGGCGATTTTGCCAGTGAGCAGGTGCAGGTTGTACACCATGTTGTTGGCCCATACGCCGCGTGTATGTTGGTTAAAACCCATGGTCCAGAGCGACATGACTTTGGTTTTTGGGTCGGCGTAAATTTCCGCCAAGCGCAGCAGGTGATCCTTGCCCACACCGGTTTCTTTGGCGGTGTATTCCAGGGTGTAGGGTTTTACGTACTCGGCAAAATCGTCAAAGGTGATATCGCTCCAGGTATTGGCTTTATCGGCGCCTTTGGCGCTTTTTTGGCGTTCATCTTCCGGGCGTAAACCATAGCCAATATCGTCTTGCCCCTTGGCAAAACGGGTGTGATTTTTCACAAATTCCTGATTCACCTTGCCGCTTTGAATAATGTGGTTGGCGATGTAATTCAGAATAATCAAATCGGTTTGCGGTTTAAAAATCAGCGGCACATCGGCCAACTCAAAACTGCGGGTTTCATAGGGCGATAACACCGCGACTTGCACATGGGGGAAGGACATGCGCCGGTCGGTGATGCGGCTCCACAAAATCGGGTGCATCTCCGCCATGTTGGAACCCCAAAGCACAAAAGCGTCAGCGGCTTCAAAATCGTCATAGCAGCCCATGGGTTCATCCATACCAAAGGTGCGCATAAAACCGGCCACGGCGGATGCCATACAGTGGCGCGCATTTGGGTCAAGGTTGTTGGTGCGCAAACCGCCTTTCATCAATTTACTCGCCGCGTAAGCCTCCCACACTGTCCACTGGCCGGAGCCAAACATGGCCACACTTTCCGGGCCGTGATCGCGCAGTGCGGTTTTGGCTTTGTCGGCCATAATTTCAAACGCCTGCTTCCAGCTAATCGGCGTGAATTCCCCGTTTTTATCGTACTTGCCGTTAGTCATGCGCAGCATTGGCTGTTGCAAACGGTCACTGCCGTACATGATTTTGGAGAGGAAATAACCCTTCGCACAATTCAAACCGCGGTTCACTTCCGCTTTGACATCGCCGTGGGTGGCGACCACGCGGTTGTCCTTGGTGGCCACCATCACCCCGCAGCCAGTGCCGCAAAAACGGCAGGGCGCTTTGTTCCATTTGAGGCTGGTGAGTTCGCGGTTGGTAATTAAATTACTGGCGCTGGCGGGCACCGGCAAACCAATGGCAGCGGCGGCAACGGCAGCAGCGTTGGCTTTGGCAAACAGGCGGCGGGTAATGTTCATAGAGGCTGTTCCTCGGCGGCTAATTCTTCCAATGCGATTTGTTCGTGGTACACCAGCGCGGCGTTTAATACACCGGCTTGGGCGCGCAGCTCATCAAGGCGCTGCACAATTTGTTGTTCGTTATTGCTCTCGGTCACCAGTACCAATTTTCCCAGCGCGTGTTCGGCATGAATTTCAAAATGCACGCAGGCTTGCAACCAGTGTTTTAATTCGTTCATTTGTTCGGGGCGCACATGGGCAATAAAACTGGCGATATGCAGATGCGTTGGCGGCGGGTTTAGTGTTTCTGTCGCAATCAGCGCAGCGGGTGAGGAATGGGGCATAGACATCGACATAGTGACTCCCTTAGCCCGCACCCGGCGGCCCTGCTATTAATTGATAAAACCAAATGGAAAAACCCATCGCACTTACCAGTGCAACAGTCAGTATGGGAAAAAGGAAAACGATGATGAAAATAAACAGGCGCCACTCGCGTTTTTTTTGTCGTTCTTGTTGATTGCGCTGGGCCGCTTCAGCGCGTACTTCCGCGCCGTCTTCGGCAATAGGCTGGTCCTGCATGGGCTATCTCCGGGGTTTAATACTCACGTCGGTTTTAGCCTAGTTGGATTAAAAAAGATTGCAAAACAAAGCGGGCGGGTTTTTGATCGATGTCAAAAAGAAGCGGATTTTAAAAATTAAATGAAATAAAAAATTATTTTTATCTGGTTTTTTATCTGGCTTTGATTGGGTTAAAGCACTTTTGTTAAATAGCGTTCAATCGCGCGATTTGCCGCCACCAAACCAAAGCTGGCAGTCACCATCATGCTGGAGCCAAAACCGCCAGCGCAATCCAGCTTCACACCATCGGCCAAGGCTTGTTTATCCATGCACACGGAACCATCAGGCTTGAGGTAAACCATCTGCTCGGTGGAATAGACCGCATCCACACGAAAGCGGCGATTAGTGTCGCGTGCAAAATTGTGGTGGCGATACAACTGGCTGCGCACCTTGGCCAGCATAGGGTCGCTAATACTGCGCCCCAAATCATCCACCGTAACCGCCTGCGGGCTGCGTTTGCCGCCCGAGGAGCCAATGGTGATCAAACGCACTTTAATCGCCAAACAATAAGCCACCAACCGCGCTTTTAAATGGGCCGCATCGATTGCATCAATCACCACATGGTGCTGTTTACCAATCAGCGTTTTCATGTTTTGGTCGTCCAAAAAATCCTCCACCGAATGAATAATTAATTCGGGGTTGATATCGCGCAAGCGCTCGCTAATCACCTGATTTTTGGACTGCCCGATGGTGGATTGCAGCGCGTGGGATTGACGGTTGGTATTGGTGATACACACCTCATCCATTTCGATAAGCGTTAACTCGCCCACCCCTGAACGCACCAGCGCCTCCGCCACCCAAGTACCCACACCGCCGAGGCCAATCACCGCAAAATGCGCATTGGTCAAAGCAGGCAGGGCAGCCTGGCCATAAAGCCGGCCCAAACCACTAAAGCGCTGCAAATAAGCTGGGGTGAGAGGTCTGTTCATAGATGGCTCGGTGATAAATAAAAGGTGGCTAGCTAATAAAAGATGACTTGGTAATAAACAGCTAACGGTGGCTGGCCAGGTTAAACGGTCATTGGCGAGCGCCCAAGGCATGGCGTCAAGAGGCGGCTTTTTAACGGAGATGACCAGTGAATACAAGCATCGCCCGTGAAATCCGCCACCCTCTGCTACACTCAATGGCAGCTAATCTGGCACCAGAAGCCCCATAACATAGCCAGCCGTTTATCCCTAAGGAGTGACATGAATTCTGCTGCGTTTGCTACCGCCTACCTGATCGACGATGACGGCATCACCCTGGAGCTGATGAGTGGCATTATCGAACCGATTGGAGTTGCCCCCATCACCTTCAGCAGTGCCGAGGCATTTTTGCAAGCCTACAGCCCGCGCCCCTGCGAGTGTGTGATTTCCGATATGCGCATGCCTGGCGTGAGCGGCCTGCAGTTACACAAAGCCTTGCAGGCGCGCTATCCGGTGCCACCACCGCTAATTATTGTCACCGGCTACGCCGAAGTCAGCGCCGCCGTGGAAGCGATGAAACAAGGCGCTTTCGATTTTGTAGAAAAACCCATTCAGGGCCATCAATTCCTGGAAAAACTGCAAGCCGCACTCGCCCTCAGCCGCGACCTGCATCAACAGCGCCTGCAACTCGCCGCCCGCGAAGCGCGCATCGCACTCTTAACCCCCAAAGAACAAGAAGTCCTACACGAAGTCCTCGCCGGCCTATCCAGCAAAGACATAGCCGCCCACCTAAACCTGAGCGTCCGCACAGTAGAAAACCACCGCGCGCGCATTATGGAAAAGTTGAGGGTAAATTCTGCGCTGGAGTTGATGCGGGATTTTATTAACATTACCCCGCGTTAGAATTTCAAAACAAAGAGCAAGCCTTTCACCCTCGTGTGTTAACTCCTGCCTTTGGTTTGAGTGATAAGGGGCAATATGTTGTGCGATGAGTGAATCGTAATTCAAAAAGTAGTTGTAAATGCTAAAAGCTGATTCAATTTTTATAGAAATATGAAGCTAATTTATTCTTGAAAATGATTCATCGCCAGCGCGAAAGAAATGTTTAAGATTCTACAGGTCATCTAAAACTGAACGAATTCGTTCTAGCAGGGCATCAAAATTTGGCTGCTCCCGATAATACAAAGCAGACGTAGCCAAATAGTTTTCCTGATATAACTTCCTCGTAGCAACATCGGACAAAATGAAAGCCTCATTCTCTGCTATAGGTATTTGATAATCTTTTTCGGGGAAGCGGGCACGCTTATGGGCATGGTATGCATCTGTACCAATAAAAGATTTAACGCTTTCATCTTCAAGCAAACAATATACGTCATAGTAATGCCGCATAAAGTTTCTCGGCATGCTGCCACGCTCTTGCTGGTTTCTATATTTGGTCGCTATCGTTTGGAGTTTTTCTACAAAGGTGTAACCCGGCTCATAGCAGGGAATCGCTGTGGCCAGATTATCGATGACGGATAAGTTATGTTGTTTGGCAAAATCCAGAGCCCACGAACTGATATCGATACGCCTGTTCGGGGTTACGGTATCAAACCCCACCTCCAGCAAAACACCATCTTTCACACCCGCAGAAATTGGATTTGCGCTGGAGTATTTCAAGCGAATACCTGCGCTTCGAAATTTTTCATCGTCAAAGGCGTGATCTCTTACCACTTCATCAATGCCGTCAATAACAATGTCTTGGGCTAGCTGATCATAAAAAGCTTTTCGGCTCTCGCAGTGTTGAGCTTTGTTTTGATTCTTCCCGGTAGCCACTGTACTTCCAGTATGTGGTTCGATACGAATATCAATATCTTCGGAGAAACGATGAATAATCTGGAAGCCTTTTGACAGACTCGTACCGCCTTTTAGTTCAAATGAATATCCCTGCTGAGTCAGGCCATAAAGGCAATGCATAATCCAGTAGTCTTTTTCTACCAGGTCAGGCGAAATACCTTTTTCTTCAGCAACGGTGCGAATGAGATCGTTGAAATCTTCATGGCGATGTAAATAATCAAGCGGCATGTATCACTGTCTTGTTATCAATTGATGCAAATAGTTTTTTGGCTCTAACGCCACCATAAAGCTGGGCATCATTTTTTAAAGAAGATGAATCCATGTTGGCGGCTACCTGGCTAACACGTTCCAACACAGCATCCTGTTCTTCTGCCAATTTTTTTACATTGTTTACCAAATCAACTAATAGGAATTCTTTTGACAGCTCTTTGGGGAAGTAAGGCTTCATTTGAAAATTAAAGGTGCGGTTGCCAAGCTTGAACTTGCCGTGACGTTTTCGGTTGTAGACAAGCTGTTCGTTGTAGAGCTGGGTTGTACCCACCCCTAATGCGTTGTAGGTATTCGAGGAAAACAACAAGAAGTCGTCCGTTTTTAAGAAAGCTTCGACCAGTTTGTAATCCTCTGGCGCTGCCTTGCCAAACGACGTTTTCTTGGGGCAGGCATAAACCCCTTGGGAGACCTTGTATAAGGTTCCGTCTTTTACCAGTAACTTCAAATGGCGATCAACAGCATTACTCCATTGCAATAGATCGCTTCTGCGGTAAACCTGGCCAGGTTTCAAATGCTGTTTTAACTCATCTAGCGCGTTCATGTTCCGCCCCGATACTGACTTATCTGTTCATAAAATACACAGTTAGCGTTGATGTGCCAACTTTTTTATTAAAAATTCATGCATATTGATACTGAGGGATTAATAAGAATGAAAATGACTTGGGGGAGCGGAAGCCTGCTTAAGCAGCTATTACCCCCTCCGTTAGGTGTTTCCCCCCATCCCCCCTGAGTATTTTTACTCTCACGGCTTTTTTGCCAAACCATCACACTGTGAACAACTGCTAGTGATAGCAATAAGTTCCCTCAAACAACTTTGGATGGTTTTGCAAACATGAATTTCCACAGCGACATTAGCCCCGCCGCCTTGAGTAAGATCCGCGACCTGGTTTATCGCTTGACCGGTATTGTGATTAGTGCGGAGAAAACCGCGCTGGTGACCGGTCGTTTGTGGCGCCGTTTGGCGATTTGTGGCTGCAGCAATTACGACGCTTATGTGGCTTATGTGTCTCGCCCCGAGGGGGTGGATGAGCGCGACATCATGTTGGATTTGCTAACCACCAACGAGACTTATTTTTTCCGTGAGCCGGCGCATTTTGATTTTCTGCGCGACGAGATTATCCCCCGCCAAGGCACGGCGCCGCTGCGTGTGTGGTGTGCGGCGGCCTCGACCGGTGAGGAGCCTTACAGTATTGCGATGGTATTGGCGGATTGTTTAGGCGCCACCAATTGGAGTGTTTTGGCGACAGATATATCGCGTAAAGTGCTGGATCATGCCCGTACCGGTGTGTATCGTGCGGAGCGCATCAACCATATGCCGGCGGATTATTTAAAACGTTTTTGTCGCCGGGGCATTGGCGATTTTGAGGGTATGTTGGCGGTGGTGCCGTCGCTGCGTGCGCAACTGCAATTTGAATTACATAACTTGTTGCACCCGCGCCCCGAGCAGGAAAAGTTTGATGTGGTTTTTCTGCGCAATGTGCTGATTTATTTTGATACCCCCACCAAACAGCAGGTGCTGAACCATGTGTTGCAAGCGCTGCGCCCCGGTGGTTGGCTGATTCTTGGGCACTGCGAGAGCCTGCAAGGTTTGCAGGTGCCGGTGGATACCCTGCGCCCGTCTATTTATCGCAAGCCGCTGGCCCAGGGCAACCGGTTTGGTCAGGGCGATTTAGCGCGCAGCCTTCTGGTGAATGAATCAGTCGGCAGCCGTGCAATGGCAAGCCAGGCGTTTAACCGTATAGCGAGTTAGGGTTTTACTCACGAGAGAATTTTTATGATTTCTTTGCATTCTTCCATCAATCTCAGCGCCGTTGCTGACCTGCACGCAGATTTGCTGCAGCGCGGGGTGCTGGTGGTGGATGACAGCAGCATGCATCGCTACAGCGCCCAGCTCTGCTTGGGCGCTTTTGGTATTCCCCGCGTGAGCGAGGCGGCCAACGGTAAAATCGCGGTGGATCAGTTGTCCAGTCAGGCGCAACAGCCAGCGGTAATGATGCTGGATTTGGAAATGCCGGTCATGGATGGCATTGAAGTCTTGCAACATATTGCTGAACTGCCGCAAAAGCCGGCGGTGATTCTCGCCAGTAGTTCCGACGAGGTGCTGATTAGCGCCGTGGCAACTATGGCGGAGGCGCTGGGGATTCGCCTGTTGGGGGCCTTTCGCAAACCCATCAACCCGGCTGACCTGGCCAATGCCTTGAGTAACTACCGGGCCGTGACAACTGCCCCGGAGGCCGACAAACAAAACCTGCTGAAACCTGACCTGGCACAGTTGGAGCAAGCCCTTCAGCGCGCCAGTATCCAGGTGTTTTACCAGCCCAAGCTGGACTTGAGCAGCATGAAAGTGGCGGGCGTAGAGGCGCTGGCGCGCTGGAAAAATGCCCAGGGCGATTGGATTCCTCCGAGTTTATTTATCCCCCTCGCGGAAGAGCACGGCCTGATCGGCGAGCTGACCCTTTCGCTGCTCGACCAGATACTGCAGGACATGAATGGCTGGTGGGAGCAGGGCCATTACATTCCAGTGGCGATTAACCTGTCGGCCAAATCCCTCGCGGAATTTAATTTGGCGAACGAGATTATCCAGCGCGTGATTCGCCAGGGTATTCCGGCGCACTTTATTACCTTTGAAATTACCGAGAGTGCACTGGTGGTGGATTTGCCCTCGGCGCTGGCCACCATCAGCCGCCTGCGTTTGAAAGGTTTTGGTATTTCCATCGATGACTACGGCACGGGTTTTTCGTCCATGCAGCAGTTGTCGCGCTTCCCGTTTTCCGAGTTGAAAATTGATCGCTCTTTTGTGCACGGCGCGCCCGATCATCAATACCTGCGCAATATCCTCAAATCGGCCATAGATACCGGCATTCGGTTGGGCATAAAAACCGTGGCCGAAGGTGTAGAGACAGAAGCCGAGCTACACTTGCTGCAGAGCCTGGGTTGCAATCAGGCACAAGGGTTCCTGCTGGCGCGACCAATCCCCGGGCGCGAGTTGCTGGGCTGGATTGAACACGCGGCGCAAGATCACATTTCCTATGCCAAACCTGTTTCGCTGGATCGCTGAAACCTTCTCGCCACTGACGCGACGTTTTCCTTTTCTCTTGTTGGCCAATCCAACACTTTTATCAGCAGTGCTAGCCATAGCCCTGCTGATTTTTTCTACCCTCTTTGCACTGCGCCACATCCACCAAACCCAGGAGCGGATTGTGCGCGAGCAGCTGCAGTCCTCGCTGAATTCCTTCACCGAATTGCTGGGCATGTGGCAAACGCAAAATACCGGTGCGGTGAGGCTGCTTGCTGAAACCGATCAGGCGCGCGAGTTGTTTGCCAAGGTGTTGGCCGAGGAGGGCAATAACCCCGAAACCCACCAAGCCCTGCGCCAGTGGCTTTACCCCATAATGCAGGTCATGGGGTTTGATGGTTTTGCGATAGTTAACTCCCAGCGCATTCTGGTGGCTGGCACCACTCCCGCCTATCTTCATAAACCGGCGCGTGCACCAGAAACCCTGGAGGTGCTGGATAAGGCGTTGCTGGGCAAAGTTGCCATATCCCGGCCGATTGTGGTTGCCCAGGATCTGCATGGCCCCAATGGTATCCAGCCGGCGGGTACGCTGATGCAGCACATCTGTACCCTGATTGAACCCACGGCCATGGAACACGGCTTTTTTTGTGTACGTATTAATGCCCAATCGCGCTTTTTCCCCTTTTTTGCCAAGGCCCGTATCGGCCGCTCGGGGGAGATTTACGCGGTAGATAGGCATGGCCGCTTTGTCACGCCGCCGCGGTTTTTGGCCGACGGTAGCCCCTCGGGGTGGAGTGAACGCAGCAGCTATAAACCCGCACCGCCACCGGCCCAGCTTTCCAAAATGATTGATTCCCTGATCCATCGCCAGGGTGGTTTTAATGAGCTGGGTTACGCGGATTATCGCGGGGTAATGGTTGCCGGCGCTGGCCGTTGGCTGGATGACATGGAGCTGGGCATAGTGGTGGAGCGGGATATGGCAGAGGCCATGGCCACTTATTTTGCCTCGCGCCGCATTATTGTGGCGCTCAGCGTGGGCGCCAATCTGCTGATTGTGCTGCTTACCGGCGCCGCCATTATCAACCGGCGCCGCCTGTTAGTGCGCGAAGGCCGTTTCCGCTCGCTGCTGGACAACCTGCCGCCGCCCATCCATATGACTTCCCTCAACCACAAGATCATTGTGGTCAATCCCTCCTTTTGCCAGTTAGTCGGCTTGGGCAAGGGGGATTTGCTCGGGCGCGATATAGACCAACTGCCCATCCCCACTTGGCTGCGCCCCTTGGTGGATGCCGAGCGCGAGCTGGATGAGGACTCCTACCGCAAGGACTTTATCAGTGAGGTGATCGATGAAGAGGGCAAGCCGCGCTACTACCGCATAGTGCGCTTCCCGGTGGTTTACCAGCGCGGTCAATCGCCCCAGGCCATTGCCTGTATTTGGGTAGATTCCACCGAGCGGGTGGTTGCCAACCAGCAGCTGGCGCAGATCAACCAGAACCTGGAGCAACTGGTCAGTGAGCGCACCCGCGAATTGATGGTCGCTAAGGATGAAGCGCTGGCCGCCTCCCAATCCAAGGCGGAATTCCTCGCCAATATGAGCCATGAAATCCGCACCCCGCTCAATGCCATTATCGGCCTTGCCCATGTTGCACTCGCCAGTGGGCCGGATATACGCCAGCGTATCTATTTGGAAAAAATGCGCGGTTCGGGTGAGCATTTGCTGCAAATCATTAACGATATTCTGAATTTTTCACGCATGGAGGCGGGCAAACTCACACTCGATCACAGCCCCTTTGCGGTAGAGCAGCTAGTGGATAAAACCCTGGATCTGGTGTTTGAAAAAGCCGCTTCCAAAGGCTTGGCCCTGCGCGCCGACATAGACCCCACCATCCCCAAAAACCTGCTGGGCGACGAGCTGCGCCTGGGCCAAATACTGATTAACTTCTGCGCCAATGCCGTGAAGTTTACCGACCAGGGCAGCGTGACCCTGCGTGTGACCAAAGTGCGCGATTGGCCGGAGCGGGTGGAGCTGTTGTTTGATGTGGAGGACACCGGCATAGGTATAGCGCCGGAGCAGTTGCCGCGCTTATTCCAACCTTTTGAGCAGGTGGACAGCTCCAGTGCGCGCCGGTTTGAAGGTACGGGGTTGGGGTTATCCATTTGCAAAAACCTGGCAGAACTCATGCAGGGGCAAATCGATGTGAAAAGTACGCCGGGGCAGGGCAGCTGTTTCCGCCTGCGCCTCACTCTGGATAAACCCGCGCATCCGGCGCTGGCCGCGGAAGCGTCGCATCCAACAACAGCGCAACATCTGCCGCTGCACTGCCAGGTGCTGGTGGTGGAGGACAACCCGCTCAACCAGGAAATTATTCAATCGCTGCTGACGGGCATGGGCGCGCAGGTCAGCTGTGTCGGCTCGGGGCCAGAGGCCATAGCGGCAGTGGAACACCAGCAATTTGCGCTGATTTTGATGGATATCCAATTGCCGGGTATGGATGGTATCGAGGCCGCTGCGCGCATCCGGCAGCTGGCCAGCGGCACCCATATTCCCATTATCGCCGTTACCGCCAACGCCCTGCCGGGGGATCGCGAAGCTTATCTGGCCGCGGGTATGGACGATTACCTCTCCAAACCGATTGACCCGGCACAACTGCAAAACCTGCTGCACCGCTGGGGGCAGGCGCAACATCAAGTGGTGCCTTTGGTGGCGGCCGCAGGGCCGTTTGAAATCCTGCAGCGCGGTGGTATGGATACTGAGCGGGCGCTGCACAACCTGATGCACAACGAGGCGCTTTATCGCCGTTTGCTGGAGCGTTTTGCACGCGAGCGCGCCGGCTTGGTGGCGGACTTGTCAGCGCTTATCGCGCAGGACCCGGCGGATGCGCTCAATCAGGTGCACTCGCTGAAATCCCTCGCGGGCAGTTTGGGTATGAATCAACTGGAACAGCTCGCGCAGCAACTGGAGCAGCAACTGCGCGAACCGGCAGCAGCGGTTCAGGCCGATCTGGATGTGCTCTGCCAGAACCTCACGGCTGAACTGCAGGCGATGGTTGAACTGGTGCAACTGGGGTTGCCCGGGTCTCATTGACTTGACGGTGACTTGACAGCGACTTGGTGCTGTTTAATTTACCGTCTCGGCGCCCGGCAGCATCACCATCCAGCCCACCCCAAACTTATCGGTGACTTGCCCATAAAGTGGTGACCAGAAGGTTTGCATTAACGGCATATCCACCTTGCCGCCTTCGCTGGCCAGTGCCGCAAAAATACGTCGCGCTTCCGCTTCGCTGCGCACATTCAGCGTCAGGCGAAAGCCGCTGAATTTTTCCGCATCGTTACAGCCGTCAGAGGCCATGATGCGCACATTGCCCAAACTCAATTCGGCGTGCATCACCTTATTCTCAAAACCCGGTTGCAGCACGCCTTCCGGCATAGCATCCGGGCTTTCATTAAAACGCATTAGAAAATTAACCTGAGCGCTCAGGTGTTGCTGATAAAAGGCGAGGGCTTCATCGCAGCGGCCGGAGAAAAATAAATAATTATTCACCTCTACGTTTTTCATGGCCAGTGTCTGGCGCATGGCATCTTCTTTGGCACGCACGCTGCCGTCCGGGTCGGCTTCAGCAAAATCATCCATTTCATAAAAGGTGCGAATTTCAATGTCGGAATCTTCCTCTTCCATAGGGTTGGGGCATTTTTTGACCCACTCAATCGCCTCCTCCATGGAGTTCACATTCCACACCCAGTAACCCGCCACCAATTCGCTGGTTTCGGTAAAAGGCCCGGTTGTTACCACGCGCTGGTCGCCGCTAAAACGCACACGCACACCCTGGCTGCTGGGTTTTAAACCATCGCCAGATTCCATAATGCCGGCCTTCATCAGCGCCTCGTTAAAATTTGTCATTGCTGTCATTAATGCCTCGCTCGGCATTTTTCCCGCTTCCGAACCGGGGGAGGCTTTCACCATAACCATGACTTTCATACTGCTACTCCTTCTGTTTACAGATTTATCTAACCTGGGGATTTATTTAAGTTTGTGACTCAGCAGAATTGCTACCTACTAGTCGATGGCGGTTTGTGTAAATCGACAAACGCCGAAAAATTTTTTATCGCGTATCATCACGCAGCGCTGAGAACCTATGCCAAGGAGCCTTTATGTTGATCGAAGCCACACAATTACAGGAATTATTAAACAAGCCAGCTACCGATACACAGCAGCCCATTGTGCTGTGCAGCTTGTTGCGGCCAGTGGGCGCCAGCGCTGAATCGGTCAATGAGGTGGACTTTATTCCCGCTGCGCAACAATTCGATATAGACCAATTTTCCCAAACGGATGCGCCTTTTCCGCACACGCTATTAAGTGCCAGCGATTTTGAACGCAAGGCGCGGCAATTGGGCATCAACACGCATTCAAGCATAGTGGTGAGCGACAACATTGGTATTTATTCGGCGCCGCGAGTGTGGTTTAACTTTTGGTTGATGGGTGCAAACAAGGTGCAGATTCTCAATGGCGGTATTCCTGCATGGCGCGCCGCGGGTTACCGCTGTGCACAGGATTTTGCCCCGGTGTCGGCCACTGGCAATTTTTGCGCGCAGGAAAATTCCCAACTGCTTGCCGATAAAGATTATGTGCTCGCCGCAATTAATAAGCCCGGCATGCGCATTATTGATGTGCGCGGTGCAGCGCGTTTTTATGGTCAAGTGCCAGAGCCGCGCGCCGGTGTACGCAGCGGCCATATTCCCGGCTCCGCCAATATCCCCTACGCCAATTTTATTCGCGATGGTCGCTTCAAACCGGTTGCGGAATTACAGGAATTATTTCGTGCGGCGGGTTGTACTCAAGATCAGGAACTTATTTTTTCTTGCGGTTCGGGCGTTACTGCCTGTATTGGTTTTGTAGCTGCGCATTTGTGCGGCTATCAAAAACTGCGCGTGTACGATGGCTCATGGGCCGAGTGGGGCGCGCTGGATTATTTACCGGTTGCGCTTGATTAGTGGTGTTTATCCGGGCGAATCGTCACACGGCGGCGAGGTTACTCCGCAATAATCACACTGGCCTCGCCCGAGGTTTCATTAATCACCTGCTGGCTAAAAAGCCCAACATTCGCCTCCGGCAAACTAATGTCCAGCGTCACCTTGTTTGCATAATCCACCTGAAGGATTTTGCCCTCAAACTGATTGGCAAGGTGGCGAATTTTAGTTTCCCTGGCAAAATCCACCGCGACCTTCAGTGTCACACTGGGGGTGATTAGTGTTAATTCCGCAATACCTACCGCGCCCGATACCGCTGCCGAATAGGCGCGCACCAAACCACCAGCGCCCAACTTTATGCCACCAAAATAACGCACTACCACCGCCAGCGAATTGCCCACTTCGCGCTCGGTGAGCACATGCAACATCGGTTTACCCGCCGTGCCCGAAGGTTCGCCGTCATCACTAAAGGCCTGGGTTTGCGGCTGGCGTGTATTGCCAATGACATAAGCCCAACACACATGCGCCGCATCCGGGTATTGCTTGCGATAAAAATCCACCTGCGCCATCGCCTCCTCGCGTGTGGTGACGGGATGCAAAAACGTTAAAAACTCACTGTTTTTTTCTTCCGTGGTGAACTCAACCGCCGCGCAGAGAATGGTGTAGGTGGACATGGTGTTTTAAAAATTAAAACTGATAGCCAATAGTGATTTGGCTGTAACCAATACTGTCATCAAACACTTCGGCAGCGAGTGACTCGATTTTGAAATAAACACCGCTTTGATGCGCAAACGGCGTGAATGTAACACCTACACCAAGCGCCAGTGATTCATCCGTTTCACTTTCATTCCAGTAGCTGTCTTTCATCTTCACACTAACCGCACCTGCCTTGCCGTAAAAACGCACCCAGGAGGTATTGAATGTGTGACCAATATTTGCACCAAAATATTTAAATTCAGCGTCAACACTTGAATCATCATCAAATTCGGTATCGGCAAATTTCGCTTCAATACCAACAATTTTGTTGAAATAAAAGCCGGCTTCAAAACCAGTGCCCGAAGTATCGCAGTCGCTGCAGTCGTCATTAACTGTCGCCACCTTGCTAAAACCAAGATAAGCACCTCGGTCATCCTGTGCCATAGCAAGTGAAGGTACGGCCAATAAGCAAAGTGCAATTGCTGTTTTTTTCATATCAATCAATCCTGATTTGTTTTATATCCCCACCATTGGGGACGCGGGATTTTACGCGCAAAGTAAATGACTGGCAAAGTTCACCTGTCATTTACTTGGCTAGGGTGTGAGGCGTGAGGTGTGAATAGTAGGGTCCTTGGATTATTGATTCAGTGTTTATAATTAATACACCCAGCTTCCACTCAACACTTCGGCTTGTTGTAAACACAACTCAATCGCTTCGTCCGATTTGTCCGGCGGATATTTCCACTTGCGCAGTGCGCGGCGGATCAAATTGCGTAGTTTTGCACGCACACTGTCGCGCACTTGCCAATCCACCGTGGTGGATTCACGCAACTGTTGGGTTACGTATTTGGCGAGTTCGCGCAAATTGTTATCGCCTAATTCACGCACGGCAGATTCGTTTTGAATCAGTGCGTGGTAAAACGCAATTTCATCGGCGCTCAAGCCAGATTGCTCCGCCAGCTCTGCATCCTTGGCCATGTCTTTGGCCATTTGAATCATCTCTTCGATGACTTGGGCGGTTTCAATGGCGCGGTTGTGATATTTGCGCAGGGTTTCCAAAATGCGGTCGGAATATTTCTTTTCTGACACTACATCGGTTTTTAAACGCGCTTTAATTTCGTCGCGCAGCAAGCGTTCAAGCAAATCCACGGCGAGGTTTTTTTCTTTGATATGGGCGAGGTCATCCAGAAAGTCGGGCGAGAGCAAACCTATATTGGGTTTATCCAAACCCACCAGTGAGAAAATATCATCCACACCTTCGGCGACTATGGCGTTGTCGATAATTTGCTTAAGTGCGGAATTTTTTTCTTCATCGGTGCGGCGCTTGTCGATGGTTGTAAACTTTGTGAGTGCCGCTTTTACTGCATCAAAAAATGCGATTTCGGTGCTGTATGTTTTAGCTTCGTCAAGCGTGGCGCACAGTGTATAGGCAGCGCGCAATGCGGCCATAATATCCAGAAAGCGTTTTTTGCCATCCAACTCGCCATTGGCTGGGTTGGGAAGGCCCAATATATGGTTCATGACTTTGGGTAATAGCAGCAGCGCCTTGGTGGTGAATTCGCTGTAATCGCAGCCGTGCATTAGCGCGTGCAGCTTATCCATGTGCTCTAAAAACAGTGCGAAGGCTTCGCGGGTATCAATGGTGGGTTTACCCTTGCCTTGGGAGTTGGTGTAGGTTTTTAGCGCTTCTTTTAATTCGTTGGCAATGCCGATGTAATCCACCACCAAGCCGCCGGGTTTGTCTTTGAATACGCGGTTTACCCGTGCAATAGCCTGCATCAGGTTATGGCCTTTCATGGGTTTGTCGATGTACATGGTGTGGCAATTGGGGGCATCAAACCCTGTTAACCACATATCGCGCACAATCACCAATTGCAGTGGGTCGTTCACATCCTTAAAACGTTTTTCAAATAATTTTTTGGTCTCTTTGTTGTAGATATGCGGCTGCAATTTGGATTTATCCGATGCCGAACCCGTCATGACAATTTTAATCGCGCCTTTGCTGGTATCTGCTTCATGCCATTCGGGTTTGAGTTGGATAATTGCATCGTACATATCCACGCAAATTTCGCGGCTCATGCACACAATCATGGCTTTGCCGGGCATGGTGCTGGTGCGTTTTTCAAAGTGCGCGACTAAATCCCGCGCGACCTGTTCAATGCGTGGCTCGCTGCCGACTAATTTTTCCAGCGCCGCCCATTGGGATTTGGTTTTTTCGCGCTCGCTAATGTCTTCTTCGTCTTCGATAACCTCGTCTATATCCTCATTAAGCGCTTCAATTTCGTTTTGTTTAATGTCCAGTTTTGCCAAACGGCTTTCATAAAAAATAGGAACCGTTGCGCCGTCGTCTTTCGCATCTTGAATATCGTAGATGGAGACATAATCGCCGAATACCGCGCGGGTATCTTTATCGGTAGTGTCGATAGGTGTGCCGGTAAAACCAATAAAGGATGCTTCGGGCAGCGCATCGCGCATGTGTTTTGAATAGCCGAAGGTGTATTGGCCGGTTTTGGTATTGAGCTTGGCTTTGTCGCCATATTGGCTGCGGTGGGCTTCATCGCTCACCACCACAATGTTGTGGCGCGTGCTTAATATCGGGTGGCTGGTTTCATCATTTAACAGGGCAAATTTTTGCACCGTCGTAAAAATAATACCGCCCGCTTGGCGCGCCGCCAAAATCTCGCGCAGGTCATCGCGGTCGCTGGCTTGAATGGGGGTTTGTTTAAGTATGTCGGCGGCCATTTTAAAGGTGTTGTATAACTGGCCGTCCAAATCATTGCGGTCGGTAACAATCACCAGCGTGGGGTTATTCATTTCCGGTTGTGCCAGTAACTTGCCCGCGTAACACACCATAGAAATGGATTTGCCCGAACCTTGAGTGTGCCAAACCACACCGGCTTTACCGGAACCCGCTACCACTTTGCTGCCGTAGTTTGCACGAGGTTCATTGATTGCGTTTGCTTGCGGGCGCGATGCCGCAATCACTGTCGCACGCACCGCTTCGCGCACAGCGTGAAATTGGTGGTAGCCGGCGATTTTTTTAATCAGTTTATCGCCATCGGTTTCAAACAAAATAAAGTGGTGAATGTAATCCAGTAGTAATTCCGGTTCAAAAAATCCCTTCACCAAGGTTTCTAAACGGAATTCAAACAAGGGTTTGTCGTTTTCGTTTTTTACCACCTTCCAAGGTAAAAACCGTTCTTTATCGGAAGTGAGTGAACCCACGCGCGCATCCAAACCATCGCTCACTACCAGCGCCTGGTTGAACATAAATAAATCAGGGATTTCGTCTTTGTAGGTTTGCAACTGCTGGAAGGCTTGCCAAATGTCGGCGTTATAGTCGGCCGGGTTTTTTAATTCAATCACCGCTAAGGGCAGGCCGTTAATAAACACAATAATGTCCGGGCGGCGGTGGCTTTTGCTACCCAGAATAGAAAATTGGTTAACCACCAGAAATTGGTTGTTGTGTGTGTTGCCAAAATCAATCAGCTGAACGTAATCAGTTTTGTCTTCACCGTTTACCTTAAAATCAACCTTCACGCCTTCCTGTAAATACTGGTGAAACTGTTTGTTGTTTTTAATCAGCACCGGCGTTTCTGGTTTGGCGATTTGCAGTATGACTTGCTCAAGTGTTGCCACTGGAATATGTGGGTTTATTTTTTGCAGTTGCGTGAGCAAACGGCCCGTTAATATCAGCTGACGAAAATCGCTGCGCTCGGGCGTGTTTGCGTCTGGCGCTATATCGTAACCGCACACATAGTCATAGCCGATCTCTTTAAACCAGCTCAGACAAAGTTGTTCCAGTTGATCTTCGGTGATCATTCAATAATCTCCCAGTGGCCGCCCTTGGCGGGGCCGATTCGTTTAATTAGCCCCTTTTCTTGAAGCGCTTTGAGGTTGTATTTGATTCCATCCGCCGTAATATCGGCGATCTTCTCTGCCAACAATTGCCTGCTGGCATGAGGATCTATTCGCAAATAATCTAAAATTGCTTGCTGTTTCGCTGTTAACTTTTGGGTAGTTATTGGGGTAGTTATTGGGGTAGTTATTGGGGTAGTTATTGGGGTAGTTATTGGGGTAGTTTTCTCCAGCGTTCCCCAAGTTAACTCGGCAATGGTTTGGTCATAAGGTTTAAGCGAGTCATGAATGGTCAGGCTATGCCCCTGATCCGTCCAACCCTGTTGGATTTTAGGCAAGCCGGAACCTGCGCGTTCGCCTAAGCCAATCAGTAAAAACATTTCATGTAGCAAACGGTTGCGGCAATCGCTCTCACCGCCCTCCAATGCAATTTCAGCGGGTACGCGCATCACGCCGGGGTTGCGGAAGCTGAACCCCTTGGGTGATTTAGTGACTTTTACCGAGGCGCGATCCGAATAATCAGCATGTACCAAGCAATTGATAAAGGCCTCACGCAGCGCCTGATGTAACAGCGTATCGTCTTGCCGAATATGGTCTTTAATCGCAAAAGGTACTTTTAAATCCGCTTCCAGTTTGCGAATAACACGGCGGTAAAAATCCAGTAAGTTGCCAGACCAGGTACCGTCGGGCACTACTCGGTCGAGCCAGCGAGTTTCGCGCGTATCTTCCGGTAATTCCTGATAATCCAAAAAATAATTGGGCAGGGCATCCATAATCGGGCGATATTGCCCAAACATTAATAAACCGGCGAGCGTTAAACCCTCTTCACCGGTTTCGCGGTCTTTGCGCCAACCGCCTATGCGGGTTAAAAATTCCTGTTCGTTTAAGGCAATCCAAGGGTGATTGGTTTTATGGGCAGATAATAAATTGCGGTAGCTTTGCAAACTCTCTCTATCCAAATCATCCAAGCCAAACCCTTTCAGGATTTTTTCATCGCGGCCTTCTTCCATTTGTTCTGCTAACAAACGGCGTACAACCTCTTCGCTTTGCAATACATCGGCGCTGCCAAAACGGCGGTAAGTGCCCTTTAGCGGATTGCTGTTGAGATAAATCGGCCGATACTTGCGCGGGCTACGCGGAACATGAATTTGGATTAGGTCTTTGTTATCAAGACGAATTATTTTTACCCAGTGGTCGCGCAATAAGTTATGCGATATTTTTTGTGGGTTATTTAATCCGTTCCACAGTTCATCCAATACTTTTTGCGTGTTGGCAACACCATACAATTCAAACGAACCATTCTTATGTTCCTTTAACCCCAACAAAATATCGCCGCCTTCCGTATTGGCGAAGGCGCTGTAGGTTTCCCAAATATCATTGGGTAACGCACCTTTGCCATCGCGACCATTCGCCAGTTTGCACTCCAGCTCTTGGCTTTCGCGTAGGGATTTAATGTCGTCGAGTGAATTGATGGTTAGCATTTGGCTAGGCTTCTCCATCCGGTGTTTCTTTTAACAAAATAAAATGCTCAACCAAGCGAATCATTAATTCTTTTTGTTCGGGTTTGCTTTCGGCAACCAATAACGCTAAAGCAACCAAGGTGTTGTCGTTAATTAGCTGCTCGACAGGCTTTGCCAAAAAGCCTTGGTTTAGGCGTAAATACCACAAAAATAAAAACGAACCACTGCGTTTATTGCCATCGGCCAACGGGTGGTTCTTAATCACAAAATAAAGCAAATGCGCCGCACGACTAGCCACATTGGGGTAAAACAGTTCATCACCAAAGCCTTGCTCAATGGTGGCGATGGCAGAGGCTAAGCCATTGCCACGCAATTGACCGAATAGTGCAGTGGCTTCGCCTTTGGCGATAAGCTCTTGTTTCAATTCGCCAATGGCTTGTAACGCCATGTCTAAATCCAATGCTGCCATACCCCGTTGTGCGGCGGTGTTATTGCCTAGGGATTGCTCGTCGTAACCTTGCAGGAGGCTCCAACTGCGGGCGTAGTCGTGAATAACGCCTAGTACAGCAGCGCCTTCAGGGTTTACTAAAGATTGATTGGCGAGTGTTTGGGATAACAGGCTAACGACCTGTTCAAACTCTATACCGCGCTCCTGTAAGCGTTTTTGGTTAAGGGTGTAGCCTTGCACCAAGTGTTGTTTGAGCGTTTTAGTCGCCCATTGGCGGAACTGGGTAGCGCGTTTAGAACTTACTCTGTAACCAACCGAGATTATGGCATCCAAATTGTAGTGCTTGAGCTGCCGCTGAACCTTCCGCTTTCCTTCCTCCCGAACTACCGAGAATTCCTCGGTAGTTGCGTTTTCTTCAAGTTCTTCCTGTTGGAAGATGTTCTTTAAGTGCAGGCCAATATTGTCTGTAGAGGTGTCAAAGAGCATGGCCATCTGCGCCTGCGTCAGCCATACCGTGTCTTTATCCAGCGCTACCCGCAGCTGGGCCTGGCCATCTTGGGTGGTAAAAATTTCGATTTGTTGGGTCATGGGGTTTTCTTCCTTGAGTTAAAACGGTTTACAACATTGCCTTTCAACCCGTATACCAACAGCACCTGCTTGCTAAAGCGTTTAACCTCCAGCGGCGCGATACGGTTTGTATGTGGGTTGATGGTAAACATCAGGCTACCTCGCTCTGCAAATGGGTAAGGTCAATTTCACCGGAGAGGAGTTTGGGGAGTAGGGAGTCGCGGAGTTGGGCTAGATTTATATTTTCCCTGTAATTTTCAATCAGCTTCAAAATCATATTTTGAATTGTCCATTCAAATTGTTTTGCTAAATTGGACGGAGGCGCAATTAAGCTGTGATTTTCAATGATCCCTTTGTTTAAATTTTGCTGCGCTGATCCTGAAGCTTTTTCAGCTAGCAATTGCGATGAGCGTATTGCTGAAAGGTAAACAAAAGACGCGAATTCTGTTTTTGGTATTAATCCACAACAAGCTTGATTTGCGCACATTTCTTCTGCAAGTAAGCAAGCCTCACCAGCTGTGGCTCCATACATTGCAATAACGGTTGTATTTTTAGGCCAAAGTTTCGCTGAACTATTTTTAAGTCCCTCAATAGTAATTTTTTCTTTGGTATTGATAACAACTTTGTCTCTTACTTCGCCAGAAGAAAGCCAGCTCACTTCTCCGTTCCAATACGAATCTTCATTACGTTTTGGAGTGCCACCACTTTCTATTTTCTTGCACAGATTTGAATAGTTTTGAACCTCCCACCCCTCCGGTATTTCCCCCAACTCACTCTCCACCATCGCACTGGGAAACAACGTGGCGGTTTCGGTGAGTTGTTGGTAGTGTTCGGGGTTTTGTTGTTGGAGTTGGGCGAGTTCGGCTTCGCTTTTGCCCGATATAACACTCATAGCCGCCAGCTCCGCTTGTTCGCCGCTGCCGCCAGATTCCAACACCGCCATTTTTGCTTTTACGGGTTCAAAATCCACAAACCAGCTTTTGAAAATCGCTTGGGCGATGGATTCAAGGGTTTGGTTGGTTTGGGTGTTGAGTAGCATTTTGTTTTCTATTGCATCAATCACATTTGTAATTTTATAGCGTTCTTCTTTAGGAGGAATTGGAATTCCTAATTCTCGAATATCTTTTAAATTTAATGTTTTTTGAACTGTAGTATTTAATCGAGCATCAATTAAATGTTTTGCTGGTTTGCTTAGTAGTACGTATCGGAGCCACCGTCGCAAGTCGGGGTCTTTTAGCTTCAATACTGCAAGCGCTCTTGCTGCATTCCATCCAATCATTTCTTCGGTGACAATTACGCAGTCACCGGGATTTCCGACAAGAGTGATTAATAGCTCCGATCCAAACAGCTTTGTTCTTCTATATTCTTGATCCACTTCGGAGCTGATGCAAAAATCAGGTTTTTTCGCAATTGCGCCATTCTTGACATCTGACACCCTTATTAAAGGTGTTCCGCCTAGCACATTACTGCCGGGATACATCACTCCAACTGATATAGATTTTTGACTTTCTAACAATTCCTCAATTGTTTGAAATGTCCAATGATCGGGTACGTTACCACCAGCTGCTCGCCACAAAGCACGTAAATCAGCACTCATACCCCAACCCCATCAAATTCTTTTTAATCTCCGCTTCCAAACGCGCGCTTTCTTCAAATTGATCTTTTAACTGCGCGGTTAATCGCTGCATTTTTTCTGCAAAGGGTTCGCCGTCGTCTTCCTCTTCGGCGGCGCCGACGTAGCGGCCGGGGGTTAGTACAAAATCGTGTTTCTCTAAATCTTTTAATTCGGCAGAAAAACAAAAGCCCGCGACATTTTCATAAGCATTGCCGGTCTGCCAGTTATGGTAAGTGCTGGTGACTTTTTCCAAATCTTCTTGGTTGAAATCGCGTAGTACGCGGTCTTTCATGTAACCCAGATTGCGCGCATCAATGAACAAGACCTCACCTTTGCGGTTGCGCAATTTTTTACCGGCGGCAGAAACGCGCTCGCCTTTGTTTTTGGTAAGGAACCAAATACACGCGGGAATTTGGGTGTTAGTAAATAACTGGCCGGGCAGGGCGACCATGCACTCCACCAAATCGTTTTCAATCAGCTTGCGGCGAATTTCACCTTCGTTATTGGTGTTGGAACTCATGGAGCCGTTGGCGAGCAACAAACCCAAGCTGCCGTTGGGCGCAAGGTGAAACAGCATATGCAACAGCCACGCAAAGTTGGCGTTGCCTGAAGGTGGGCGGCACTGTTGGCCATTAATGTTCCAGCGTGGGTCGTCATCGCTTACGCCTACATCCCACTCCTTCATATTGAACGGCGGGTTGGCCATTACAAAATCGGCGCGCAGGTCGGGGTGTTGGTCGTTGGTGTAGGTATTCGCGGGTTCTTTACCAAAATTAAAATCAATACCGCGAATCGCCATATTCATGGCGGCGAGTTGCCACGTAGTGTGGTTGTATTCCTGCCCGTAAATACTCACCTCACCAATCTTGCCTTGGTGCTCGCGAATAAAATGTTCGGACTGCACAAAAAATCCACCGGAACCCATCGCCGGGTCATACACACGGCCTTTAAAGGGTTCCAGCATTTGCACAATCAAACTAACGATGGATTTGGGCGTATAGAACTGGCCGCCTTTTTTACCTTCGGCCAAGGCGAATTGCCCGAGCATGTATTCGTACACATGGCCGAGAATATCTTTGCTGTTGAGGCTTGCGTGTTTGAAGGGCACTGTGGCGATCAAGTCGATCAATTCACCGAGTTTGGCTTGGTCGATTTGCAATTGGGTATAGCGTTTGTTGAGTACACCTTTGAGCTTGGGGTTGTCCTGCTCGATGCTGTCCAGTGCGTTGTCGATGAGTTGACCGACGCTGCGAATTTTTTTGCCATCTACCTCTAATTCGCCCGCAATCACTACTTTGTTTTGGTTTTGCAAAAATTCCCAGCGCGCGGCAGGCGGAACCCAGAAGGTATTTGTTTCTAGATAGTAATCGCGCACTTCCAATTCGGCGTTCACTTCGGCTTGGTATTCCTCGCTGTCTACTCCGCCAAAGTCAGCAGGGTCGAGGAAGTAGCCGTGGTTTGCATCGGCAAATTGAGCTTTGAGTTCTTCGCGGCGCAAGTCAAAGGCATCGGACACGTATTTTAAAAAGATCAAACCCAATACGGTGTGTTTGTATTGTGCGGCATCCAGGGTGGAGCGGAGTTTATCGGCGGCGTTCCAGAGCTTTTTGTCCAGCTCGTTGAGAAATTCTTGATCGGATTGGTTGGCCATTGGGCGTCCTTATTGTCGCTATCGCAAAATGCAAAAAGCGGACTATAGACGCTCAAGGAGTTTGATGCCATTACCGGGGATAACTTGGACGAGGGTTCAGATTCCCCCGGCCATTGGACAGGACGGAAAATAAAAAACCCGATCATTTCTGATCGGGTTTTTTATTTGGGTGTTTGGTGGAGCCGGGGGGATTTGAACCCCCGTCCGCCAGCACTCCATCCGCGGCTCTACATGTTTAGATCCGTTTATTGATTTAACGCTTATCAGCCCAACAGGCAGGACGAAAAGCGCGATCCTGTAGAGTTTTAGCAGCGCCACCCCAGGCAAGCTTTGCTGCGATCCAGTTCTGTATGACGGGCTCTAACGCGGTACTGGCACCTTGTTACAGACCGTTAGCAGCGATTAAGCTGCTAAAGCGTAAGAATCGTCGTTTGCGACTATTCAAGTACAGCTTTGGATTAACGTGATTGGCTGTCATCACGACATGCACCTTGGGCTTTGTTACCAGCGTCGAATCCAAATCGACCCCAATCGCTTAACCTGAAGGGTTGTTCTTGCGAACGTCCCACGTCAAGCAGCGAGTGGCGGCATTCTACTCCTAATCCCCGCTTAACGGTAGGGATCAATTGTTTCAATACTGCCATCCGCCTTATGAGTAAGTGGGGCCATCTTGATGGATCTCAAGTGGGTAATTCCCTGTGATAAGACCGAGTCGTGATAAAAAAGGTACCACTGCTCGTTGTACTTGCATATGGAGTGGTGGGTAGTCCAGCCGACTACCGGGGTGAGTATTTGGCCGCGATAGGTGAAGGGACCATAGGGGTTGTCGCCGGTGGCATAACACAAAAAGTGGGTGTTGCCGGTGGAGTAGGAGAAGTAATACTGGCCGTTGTGTTTGTGCACCCAGGAGGCTTCAAAGAAGCGGCGGTCGTGGTCGCCCGCGAGCAGCGGTTGGCCGTTTTCATCGAGGATTTTGATTTCGCGCGGTGTTTCGGCGAACTCTTTCATGTCATCAGTCAGGCGCGCAACAATAGGGCCGAGTGCGGGCTCATGGTCTGCCGGTTCTCCGCGCTGGGCGTCATATTGGTTGTTGCGATAATTCTGTAGCTGACCACCCCAAATGCCGCCAAAGTACATGTAGTACTGGCCGTCCTCGTCCTCAAATACGGCCGGGTCGATGGAGTAGCTGCCTTTAATGGCTTCTGGCTCGGCAGTGAAGGGGCCGGTGGGGGAGTCGCTTACGGCTACGCCGATCTGAAAAATATCGTCTGAGCGTTTGGCTGGAAAATACAAATAATATTTGCCGTTTTTATGGGCGGCATCGGGCGCCCACATTTGGCGTTTTGCCCAAGCGACATCTCTTACATGCAAGGCAACGCCATTGTCCACTGCGGGGCTGTCGGGCGAGTCGAGTGAGATTACGTGGTAATCCTCCATGCCGAAATGATCGCCGTTGTCGTTAAACGGAATGCCGGCTTCTATGTCGTGTGATGGATAAATATAAATTTTGCCATTAAACACATGTGCCGATGGATCGGCGGTGTAAATGTGCTCAACCAGCGGTTGGGAAATGGCGCGCGCTTTGTAATCGGCGACTATTTCGGGGGCTAATAATTCTTCGGCCATAAGATTCTCTCTGTGTTGCACTATTCAGGATTTGTAACGGTTTTTTATGCAGTCGATGCCGCTTATTTTTTTGCGGCCTCGCGACGGCTGTTTAAATCCGCTTCGATTTGCGACTCCAGCGATTTATTAATCGCGTAGAAGAACATACAGCCCACGGCGGCAAAAAATGGCAGCGATGCAAACACGCTTACACCGGTTTTAATACCTTCCACTGTCTGCGCATTTTGTTGCGCGAGGCTGGCATCGTAGCCGTAGTAGGCGAGCAGGCCGGCCACCAGTGAGCCGCCAATGGTAAGGCCAAGTTTGAGGCCGAGAATCATCGCGGAGAACACCATAGCGGTTGCGCGGCGATTGTTTTTCCACTCGGAATAATCGGCTACGTCAGCAATCATCGCCCATAGTAGGGGAATGGTTACACCGTAAAAAAAGCCGTGCAGGATTTGCGAAACAAACACAATGCCGATGCTTTCGGGGGAATAAAAATTAAACGCAAATACAAACAAGGTTGATAAAAATAATGCGCTGGCAAAGACGTTGCGTTTGCCAAATTTATCGGCAAGGTTTTTGGAGAAGCCAATGCCGATGATCATCATGATGATGCCGCAGCCATTAAATAAGCTGAAGGTAGAGGTTGGAGCATCCTTCGGCCATTGGAATTCCGATAACCCCATGCTGGTGAGCAGTATGTTGAGGTTGGCGATAAACGCGTTAAAACCTATGTCATCCAAAAATTGGGCGAGCTGTGCTTCGTTCAAATAATTTTCAAAATAATAAATGTACATGCCGCCTTTCAAGGCGAGGGTGACAAATACCAAAATGGTCACCAGCAGCATGATGATCCAGGGCAGGTTTTTGAACAGGTCAGACAAGTCCTGCGCGATGCTGTTGCGCGCTTCCACTACCGGCAGAATGCGCTCTTTGGTGGTGATAAAGGCAATCAAAAAGAAAATCGTACCGGTGATGGAAAACACCAGCATGGTGTTGTGGAAGCCAACGGCTTTATCGCCATCACCCAAAATCAGCACCAGCGGTAACAGCAGTACTTGAATAATAAATTGCGCCACCATCACCGCGACAAAACGATAGGCCGACAAGCTGTTGCGCTCGGCCATATTGCCGGTGAGCACACCGCTCAGCGCTGAGTAGGGCAGGTTGTTGGCAGCGTAGATCACCAGCAGCAGTATGTAAGTGGCAAAGGCATAGATGACCTTGCCGTTTTCATCGAAGTCCGGCGTGCTAAAGGCCAATAGCGCCAGGGCGCCAAAGGGGATCGCCGTCCAGAGCAGCCAGGGGCGGAACTTGCCCCAGCGGGTATTGGTGCGATCCGCGATTATGCCCATCACCGGGGTAAAAAAGGCGCCAAATACGCCGCCGGCCGCCATGATCATCGCCGCTTTGCCGGGCGATATGCCGTAAACATCGGTATAGAAGAAGGCGAGAAAGGTCACCAGCGTCTGGAAAATCAGGTTGGCAGCCAGGTCGCCAAGGCTGTAGCCAACCTTTTCAATCACGGAAAGTTTATGGCCAGCGGCGGCTGGTGCGCTTTGGGTAATCGCTTGAGTCATGGTGATCTCATCTTGTTATTGGTGATGTAAAAACTTGTGTACTTGTCGCCATAGCATCCCCTAAATGAGTCTTATAGTCAATGAGTTCATAAGGGTGTCTGGGGAATAAAATCATCCATAAAAATGCTCCTGGGTTTAACCCCAGGCTGCCAAAAGTTTGCGGGGTTGGCGTCAAATATAGTTATTGGGCGGCTCTCTGTTTGTGGATTTTTTACGCGCCACCTCTTTATGATGCGCGCGTTTTAACAAGCAAATTGTCAAAACAACCTCAAATGATCTGGCTGGCTGCACAGCTGCTGTTGGCGGGGTAGGGAAGGTTTAGGGACTTTAACAATAAACACATACAAAACATCAGGTAGATGCAATGGCGACAATCAGGTTATTGATACTGTTTTTGACAGCAGTAATGCTTACCGCATGCGGTGGCGGTGGCGGTGGCGGCGGTAGTGGGAGTGGAGGCGGCAGCGGCGGTACGGCTAAAGGCAGCTTCTCGCTGGATAAATCCAGCCTCGCTATCACCCAGCGCGCAGGCGAACAATCCAATCAGGCGATTCAAATCAACATTACCGGCAGTGATGTGACCTATGTGGTGGCGGGGTTTGATCAGGGGCAGACGCAAGTGCCCTGGTTGTCCCTGTACCTTACCGGGAGCGGCAGCCAATACAGCCTTGAGGTAGTTGCCCAGTCTTCGGGTATGGCAGCGGGTAATTACTCGGCCAGTTTTACTATCGCAACTGCCGACAAAAACGAAAAACCGCTGCAGAAGCGTGTGGTTACGGTGAGTTTGTCGGTATCCGAGAACTTTGGCTTTGCAGAGATAGCAATCAACCGCTACGCCGTTACTGGTAAACCAGTGGGCAACCAGTTTGCAGGCGTGTGGTTTGCCGGGAAAAACAACGCCGCATGGACGGCAACAGCATCGGCTCCCTGGCTGGTGATCAATAACCCCACAGGCGTTGGCTCGGGTGAGTTAAAACTCGGGGTGGATACCAGCAACCTGAGCCCCGGCAACTACACCGGCACAATTCAACTGGCTGAAAACGGCAACCCAGCCAATAGCGCGAGCTTGCAGTACAACCTCACCGTGGTCGCGCCACTGGCTTTTGGGAATGCACCGGGGGAGCTGGTCTTTGTGGCCGGACTTTCAGGGTCGGAATATCGCGCGCAGGTGCCATTCACCGGTGATGCCCAGACCAATTGGATTGCGTCTACGGACCTTCCCGGAGCCTCGATTTATAACGCAGAGGGTAGTGGTAGCGGCAGTATCGAATATCGCCTCAACCCCTCCTGGTTGTCGGAAGGGACTTACACCGGCCGGATTAGCCTCGTCGATAAAAACGACTTCGCGAACATTGCCCACCACAATATGAAAATCACCGTGGAGGCGCCCATCCAGTTTTCAGAATTGGCCAAAACGCGCGCGCAGGAATTGCAGGCCAACCCCATAGTTTATGGTTCGGATAGCATGCAGCGCACACTGGAGCTGCCGTTTACCGCTGGCGACCACGCCCAGTGGACATCCATCAGCAATGCACATTGGCTGTCCACCAGCAATGTGGTGGGAACTGGTTCCGGCACCTTGCAACTGCAGATCAATGCCGCGGGTTTGCCCATCGGAACCTACCCTGCCGAGTTGCGTCTGGAGGATTACCTCAACCCCCAAAACCAGGTCAGTCTCAACCTGACATTGGTGGTGGCGCCACCAACCCTGACGGTGACCAGCGAAAATCTATTGCTGGGCGGCAGCGATGGTTTGGCGTCTCCCCAAGCGACCTTGGGCTTTGCGATCGACACCGGCGTCAACGGTTACGATTATTCAGTGGCTGCACAAACCGAGGCGAATGGCGATTGGCTGACCATCGCGACTGGTTCCGGCCCGGGCACAGCTAACAACAGCGGTATAGTGACCGGCGCGGGGGTGAACCTTAATTTAGCGCCACTCGCTTCCCTTGCCGCCGGAACTCACAGGGCCAATCTGGCCCTGCGGGTCGAAGTTGGCGATCAGGTGTTAACGCGCAGTGTCGCCGTTACCCTGAATAAAGAGGCAAGTCGTTTGGTGGCGAGTAATCTTGGGGTCGCTTTTACGGCCGCGCCTTCCCGCTCGCTATTAACCCGCAAACTCAAAATCAACAGTTCTATCGGCCGCAACGATATCCCCTGGAGCGCCGTTTCCAACCAAAGTTGGTTGAGCGTAACCAGTTCAGGTCTTACCGGTGGTCAATTGGTTTTAACGGCGAATAAAGGTGCCTTGCCGGTGGGAACCCATATCGCCGAAGTCAGGGTAAGTTCCAGCGATACCAACGTACAAAACCAGGAAGTGATTCGAGTAGGTTTGACGGTGCTGGATGTCGATCCGACAGATGTGAATATCAATCTGGTTTCTGCACTGACCCTCACAGATGCCCTTGCCGGCACCGGTCGTTTTGGGATTGTTGCCAGCCCGGTCGAACCCTGGGTGTATGTTGGCTTGGGCAATCAAATCAGCGTGTACAACCAATTTAGCGGCGCACTGGTGCGCAGCTTTGTGCCGGCAGTGGGATCAGTCGCCAGCATGGCGATCAGCCAGGACGGCACCAAGCTCTATGTGCACGATCCGGTCAATTTAAAAGTGGTTGAGTTGTATGCGGAGACTGGTGGAGTGCTGAATCGCTTTAATGTGGTTGCCTCTGAGTGGTCCTCGTCCCACGTCAGCCTGATGCCGGGCTATTTCCGCCCTAATGGTCGCCCGCTGTTGTTTATGAGCGGCACGCGCATTTTCGATTTGACCACTGGGGAGCAAGTGACCGTAGAAGGTGGTTACGACTCTTATTTCTACAGCACTTCCACCAACCAAAACCCGAATTGGGTTGCAGGGCATGACGGCTCGTTGATTGAATATTTTTATTCGGCCTTGGGTGGCGGTAATGGCAAGTTAACGGGCACCGTCAAATCGTCTGTCTCCTATGCCCAAGGGCGCGCGGGACAAGCTTGTGTGGATGCAGCAGGAACACGTGTATATACCGCAAGTGGTGCGCCCTACGAGTTCTCGGGTGTGGGTATTGTGAGCCAAACCCTGGAGCAAACTTTGCCGGGTACTGCCTACCCTAATTCTATAGTCTGTGGTTGGAATGGTATTTTGGTGGGCGGCGCCGGTGCTTATTACAACGCGCAGGATATTTTTGTATACAACACGGTGACCGGGCAGAACCTGGGTAATTACAGTTCGTCTACCGAAAATAGCTATCGCTCTTTATTAGATCGTGGTGTGGCTCTCTCGGGCGACAACCGACGCGTAAGCGCATTAAGTTATAGCGACTCTACCAAGTTGTTACTGCGAATTTTTGATGTACCTGCAATACCTTGATAAACAAAAAGGCCGCGCAATTGCGCGGCCTTTTGCTATTCAGATGTTGGAAATAGTTTTTTTCATTAAACACTCAAATACCTCTGCACCAAATCATCATTCAAATTGGCGATTGGCCCGGTGGCCACTACGCTGCCTTTTTCCATAATAAAAAAATCATCGGCAACACGGCGGGCGAAGGGCAGTTTTTGTTCCACCAACAATACCGTCAAACCCAATTCGCGGTTGAGCTTGCGGATGACCTCGCCAATATCGCGCACCACGTTGGGTTGGATGCCTTCGGTGGGTTCGTCCAGAATTAATAGTTTGGGGTCGAGCACCAGTGCGCGGCCAATCGCCAGCTGTTGTTGTTGGCCACCGGATAAATCGCCACCCCGGCGGTGTTTCATTTCTTTAAGCACCGGAAACAATTCATAAATCAAACCGGGGATAAAACGCGCTTTATCTTTGCGTGCGCCCAGCGAAATTTTTAAATTTTCTTCCACGGTGAGCAGGGGGAAAATCTCGCGGCCTTGGGGTACAAAACCAATGCCGCCGCGCGCGCGGTTTTCGGTGGAGAGTTTATTAATGTCGTAACCGTTCAGGGTGATGGCGCCATCGCGGATCGGCAATAAACCGGTAATGCATTTGAGCAGGGTGGTTTTGCCCACACCGTTGCGGCCAATCAAACAGCCGCAGGTTCCCTGTTTCAGGTTGAGCGACAAATCCCACAGAATATGGCTTTGGCCGTAGTATTGATTAATGTTTTTAATGTCGAGCATGATCTTTTTAATCCGATGTTATTCGCCAAGATAGACTTCAATCACTTTAGGATCATTTTGTACCTGATCCATAGTGCCTTCCGTCAGTACTGAACCCTGATGCAATACGGTGACTTTGCGGGCGATGGAGCGTACAAATTTCATATCGTGCTCCACCACAATCACCGAGTGTTTGCCGGCGAGTGACAATAATAATTCGGCAGTTTTTTCGGTCTCTTCACCGGTCATGCCAGCGACGGGTTCATCCACTAATAAAACGCGCGGGCTTTGCATCAACAACATACCAATTTCCAACCACTGTTTTTGGCCGTGGGAAAGGGCGCCGGCATTTTTATAGCGATGTTCCTGTAAACCTATTTGCACCAACACTTCATCAATGCGAAATTTCTGCGCGGAATTTAATTGTTGGGTGAGTGTCCACCAGACGCGTTTGTCAGCAGCAGTCGCAAGCTCCAGATTTTCATAAACACTCAGTGCTTCAAAAATGGTGGGCTTTTGGAATTTACGGCCTATACCGCCGCGTGCGATTTGGTGTTCGGAAAGTTCCAGCAAATTAATTTGCTGACCAAAATACACACTGCCGGCATCGGGTTTGGTTTTGCCGGTGATCACATCCATCATGGTGGTTTTGCCTGCACCATTGGGGCCGATAATGCAGCGCAATTCACCTTCATCAATGTAAAGGTTCAAATTGTTCAGCGCGCGAAAACCATCAAAACTTACCGTGACACCTTCCACGTACAAAATAGTGCCGTGGGTGGTATCCAGCGGTGCGCCAAAATTCGGATCGTTTTGCCCAAGGCTGCGGCGCGCGTGGGAGAAAATATTCATTACACAGCCTCCTTGGATGCACGGCTATCCAGATTTTTGTCATTCGTTTCTGCGGCGGGTGAGGCGGGTGCTTTTTTAAAGCGATTAAACAAACCCACCAAACCTTTCGGTAAAACCAAGGTAACAATGACAAACAGCGCACCCAGTGCAAACAGCCAGGTTTCGGGCGAGTAGGAAGTGAAAATCGTTTTACCGTAATTCACAGTAAATGCTCCCACGATTGCACCAAATAAAGTTCCGCGCCCACCGGTTGCCACCCACACCACTAATTCAATGGAATTGAGTGGGGAAAATTCGCCGGGGTTAATAATGCCTACTTGCGGTACATAAAGTGCACCAGCAACACCGGCGAGCATGGCGGAAAATACAAATAGCCAGAGCTTGTAGGATTCCACTTTATAACCGCAGAAACGTGTGCGGCTTTCGGCATCGCGAATCGACACTACGATTTTCCCCATGCGCGAGGTCACTATGTAACGGCAGGCGAGGTAAGCGAGAATCAAACTAAAACCTGAGGCTAAAAAGAGAGAAATGCGGGTGCCGTTGGCGGCGATGGGAAAGCCCAGAATATCTTTAAAATCGGTGAGGCCGTTGTTACCACCAAAACCCATTTCGTTGCGGAAAAAAGCCAGCATCAAGGCGTAGGTTAATGCCTGGGTGATAATGGAAAAATAAACGCCGGTTACACGCGAGCGAAAGGCCAGCCAACCAAACACAAAAGCCAATACGCCGGGCACCAATAACACCATTAACATGGCGAACCAAAACATATCAAAACCCTGCCAATACCAGGGCAGTTCTTGCCAGTTTAAAAACACCATAAAATCCGGCAGCACTGGGTCACCGTATTGCCCACGCGGGCCTATTTGACGCATTAAATACATGCCCATGGCGTAACCACCCAGTGCAAAAAAAGCACCGTGGCCCAGCGATAAAATACCGCAGTAACCCCAAATTAAATCCACCGCCAGAGCAAGCAGGGCATAACACAAAAATTTTCCCAGCAGCGTCACGGTAAAGGTGGAGACATGCAGTGCAGAGGTTTCAGGCACTAGTAAATTGCAGATAGGCACTAGCACCATGGCGAGCAATACCAAGCCCAGCACAATCATGCCGCCGCGATCACTGAGTAATAAACGTTGGGTTAACATCAAATAATTCTCTTAATCATTGGTTGCGTAGGTTGGAAGAGCGCAGCGACTTCCGACATCAGATAAATAAACGCATTGGGCCAATAAGTCGGAAGTCGCTGCGCTCTTCCAACCTACAGCGAACCACAAATCAATCCGCCGCGGCTCTGCCTTTCTGCGGGAAAATTCCCTTGGGGCGTTTTTGAATGAACAAAATCAACAGCACCAATACCAATACTTTGGCGAGCACCGCGCCCGCGTAAGGCTCCATAAATTTATTGATAATGCCCAGGCCCATAGCGCCTACCAAGGTGCCCCACAAATTGCCCACGCCGCCAAATACCACCACCATAAATGAATCGATGATGTAGGCTTGACCAAGGTTTGGCCCAACGTTGGTTAATTGCGACAGTGCAACACCGGCAATGCCCGCAATGCCTGAGCCTAAACCAAAAGTCATTGCATCCACCCAACTGGCGCGCACGCCAACAGCGCGCGCCATGGCACGGTTTTGCGAGACCGCGCGAACTTTTAAACCCAGCGAGGTTTTTTTAAGGATGGCCAGCAGCGCAAAAAACACGATCAGGCCGAAAATAAAAATATATAAACGGTTGTAGGTAATGGAGAGCACCGGGTTAATGACCAGCGAGCCGCTCATCCATTCCGGTAATTCCACCGCGCGGTTGAGCGGAGAAAAAATACTGCGTGCCGCTTGCTGCAAAATCAAACTGATACCAAAGGTCGCCAGCAAAGTTTCCAGCGGGCGGCCGTATAAAAAGCGAATTACGCCGCGCTCAATGGCAATGCCCACCAAGCCCGCGACAATGAACGCTGCCGGAATAGCAATCATCAAACTGTACGCAATTTGGTTGGGAAAAAGTTGTTGCACTACCCAGGTGACGTAGGCGCCAATCATCATGAGTTCGCCGTGCGCCATATTAATAACGCCCATCACCCCAAAGGTAATGGCAAGGCCGATGGCAGAGAGTAAAAGTACCGAGCCAAGGCTTAAACCAAAAAATATATTTTCCGCAAGACGAAAAGCAGCTATGCGGTCTTCAATGGAATCCAGCGCAAATTGTGCTTGTTGTTTAACTTTTTCATCGCTGTCGTTAGCGGCAATATGGGTTAATGCGGTGCGCACTTCCTGCTGCAAACTACCGCGCAGGATTTGTATGGCATCCAAACGGATTTGTTGTTCGCTGCTCTGCAGGTTTTTCAGGGCCATGGCAGTGGCGATTGCCTGACGTACATCATCATCGGGTTCGGTTGTTAAACGCTCGACCAGCAAATCAATAATATCCTCATCGACGCCATCGGCAATCATGCGATTTACCGCATCCAATCGCACCGCAGGATTTTTATCATTCAAATTCAGGGCGGCCAATAAACTGCGCAATTGGCTGCGCATGGTGTTGTTGATCGGTACACGTTTTAGCGCGTCAGTATTAGCTGTTATATTTTCACCGCTGATCACATTGGTGTAGTTGCCGGATTTATCGGCAATAGCAACAAGAGGGTCTGCCGATTTAGTGGCATAGAGTGTTCCCTGTTGCAGCGCAGCAATAACCTGTGCAACACGGGCATCATCCACTTGGGCTAATTTTTTGGCAGTCTGTGCGCGTTTAGGCAAGCTACCTTGGGTGAGTGCTTTCACCAGTTGGTCAAATTCACTGGGAGCAACTATTTTTTGATCGGTATTACTATTCTGATCGGTGTTAGTCGCGGCGGATTCAATCACCGCCGGTGAGGATTCAGGCTCTTGCGAAAACACGCTGGTTGAAAAATAAAGGGAAAACAATAATACCAACGGCAGCGGCCATCTTCCCCATGGCTTGAGTAGGTTTCGCATAGTCTTGTCTCGATGGAAGCAAATAAAAACGGTTGTAAATATTTTTTGTTATTTCTTCCCGGGCCAAACCCGGGAAGAAATATTTATTGATGAACTACTGAGCTGCAGCTGCACCCAAACATTTTTTGGTTTTGGTGTTGTAGTTGCCGCACTTCAAACTGACCCAATCAGATTCCAAATCTTTAGAACCTTCCAGGAAATCAGACCAGGCATCGCCAGCGACTAAACCTTCGGTTTCCCACACAGTGAGGAATTGGCCATCTTCCTGAATTTCACCGATGAGTACGGGTTTGGTGATGTGATGGTTAGGTAACATTTTGCTGATGCCACCGGTCAAGTTGGGCACTTCCACACCCACAATGGCATCAACCACTTTATCGGTGTCAGTGCTGCCGGCTTTCTCAACCGCTTTCACCCACATATTGAAACCGATGTAGTGAGCTTCCATTGGGTCGTTGGTTACGCGCTTGTCATTTTTGATAAAGGCTTTCCACTGTTTAATAAAGGCTTCGTTCGCAGGATTTTCTACGCTCATGAAGTAGTTCCACGCGGCCAAATGGCCAACCAGTGGTTTGGTGTCTATACCGGAAAGTTCTTCTTCACCCACCGAGAAGGCAACAACCGGAATGTCTTCTGCAGTCACTTTTTGGTTGCCCAGTTCGCGGTAGAAAGGCACGTTGGCATCGCCGTTAATGGTAGAAACTACAGCGGTTTTTTTGCCGGCAGAACCAAAACGCTTAATGTCGGCAACAATGTTTTGCCAATCCGAGTGACCGAAAGGCGTGTAGTTGATCATGATGTCTTCTTTGGCAACGCCCTTGGACATCAAATAAGCTTCCAGAATTTTATTGGTGGTACGTGGGTAAACGTAATCAGTACCCGCTAACACCCAACGTTTAACCTTCATGTCTTTCATCAGGTAATCAACGGCGGGAATTGCTTGTTGGTTTGGTGCGGCACCGGTGTAAAACACGTTGCGCGATGATTCTTCACCTTCGTATTGCACCGGGTAAAACAGCACGCCGTTTAATTCTTCAATGACGGGCAATACTGACTTGCGCGATACCGATGTCCAGCAACCAAAAATGGCGGCCACTTTATCTTTGGTTAATAACTCGCGGGTTTTTTCTGCAAACAGTGGCCAGTTAGATGCGGGGTCAACCACAACTGGCTCCAGTTTTTTACCGAGCAAACCACCTTTTTTGTTTTGTTCTTCAATCAACATCAGCATGGTGTCTTTCAGTGTGGTTTCTGAAATCGCCATAGTGCCGGAGAGTGAATGGAGAATACCAACTTTAATAGTGTCTGCCGCTGCTGCACTAAAAGAGGCGATGGTTAAGCCGCAGGCGATACCGAGTGCCCCGACATGTTTTGCTATTTTCTTCAGCTTCATGGGTCTAGCTCCTAGATGGTTTAATGACTCAGTGGTTTTTGTTGCATTCTGTAAGGGTTAACTAACTGAATGCTTTTTCCGGTAACGCCGTTTTACATAACGCTAATTGTTGGCGACAGTTTTTCTTCCGTGATCCAGTGAATGTGCTTCAAGCATTCACCGGTTGTCGCTCTAAGGTGGAAATTTTTTAATCACTCGTATCCGGGTGTTGCTGCTGTGCTTCATAGAGCATATGCAAGGTAATTTTGCGCACTTCCGCTTTGCTGGCTTCTATGTGAGTTTTTAAATAACTTTTTGCGTCTTCTGCGCGCCGTTCAATAATGGTGCGCAGAATTTTGGCATGCTCTTCATAGGTGGCTTCAATCCGGTTGCGCTGGGTGAAATCAATGCGGCGAATAATGCGTAAGCGCTCGGTAATTTCATGGTGAATGCGCGCCATTTCCATATTGCCGGTCGCTTCAATTAACTGTTCATGGAAACGTTCATCCAGTGCACACACCGTTGGCCCGTCTTTTAAACGCTCTTCCGGTTTTACCAGCCAGATGCGTTTTACATCTTCCAAATCCGGTGCAGCTTCCATCTCGCACAGTTTTTTAATGGCTGCCAATTCCAAAATAATGCGCACGTCATAAAGCTGTTCAAATTTTTTAAAATCGAAAGGGTTGACCTTCCAGCCGCTGCGGAAGGAAACATCCACATAACCTTCACGCTGTAAACGCGCCAGCGCTTCACGCACCGGTGTGCGGCTGGCAGCAACACGTTCGGCAATTTCGTTTTCACTGAAGCGATCACCCGGCACCAAGCGGAATGAAAAAATATCGTCCTTGATAATCTGATAAATACGCTCCGTTAAATTGGTGCGCGGTTCATCGGTTTTCTTTTTGGTTTTTTCGGGTTTGATTAGTTTCATACGGTGTACCTTTACCCCCTCCTAACCTCCCCCTTGCCAGGGGGAGGGACTTGAACAGTGCCACCTTCAGCTCCTCCCCCTGACAAGGGGGAGGTTGGGAGGGGGTTGAGAATCATGATTAATCCGTTTCAAGCACCAACAACAAATCACCCGCATTCACTTGTTTGCCCGGCTCTACATGGATCGCGCTGATTTTTGCAGCGCGGTCGGCGTAGACGGAGAATTCCATTTTCATGGCTTCAACGATCAACAGCGGCTGGTCTGGTTCTACCAGTTGGCCTGGCTCCACCAATAATTTCCAAATGTTGCCGCTAATATCGGCAGTGACGGCGTGGCCATCGACTTCAATGGGGTTTGTATTGATTTTGACTTGCAGTGCAGCATCTACATTTTTTTCTTCATCCGCTTGCCAGAGTGCAACTTCTTTGGTGAAGGCGGCTTGTTGTTTGGTTTTGAACTCGGCGATGCTGGCTGCATTTTCTTGCAGGAATTGTTCGTGTTCAGCGAGACTGAAATAAGCCTCTTCAATTTTTAAACTCATGCGGCCTTCGCGGAAGGCTTCGCGCTGTGCGGTTAATTCTTCTTCGCTTACTTCGTAATAGCGCACGCGGTCAAAGAATTTCAGCAACCAGGGTTCGCCATTTTCAAACACGGGGTTTTTCAGGAATTTATTCCAGATTGGTAAAGTGCGGCCCACCAGTTGATAACCGCCGGGGGAATCCATGCCGTAAATACACATGTAAACGCCGCCAATACCGACTGTACCTTCAGCGGTGTAAGTGCGCGCCGGGTTGTATTTGGAGGTGAGCAAACGGTGGCGCGGGTCAACGGGTACAGCGCAGGGCGCGCCGAGGTAAACATCGCCCAAACCCAATACCATATAGCTGGTATCAAAAATAATTTGTTTAACCTGGTCGATGGAATCCAAACCGTTAATGCGGCGAATAAATTCGGTGTTGCTTGGCAGCCAGGGCGCTGTGTCGCGCACAGATTGTCTGTAACGCGCTACCGCATCCAGCGTTGCTGAATCTTCAAACGCCATGGGCAAGTGAACGATACGGCTCGGTACTTTAATGTCGCGTGCATCGCCAAGGGTTTCTTCAATAACCAAGAGTTTGGCAATTAAATCGCGTTGGTGAATCACGCGGCTGTCGTAATTAATTTGCAGTGAGCGCACACCGGGCGATAATTCAATCACGCCTGCAATGGGTGATTGCTTCAGCGCTTCCATCAGCGCGTGCACGCGCAAACGCAAACTCAATTCCAGAATATTGTCGCCGTACTCCAACAAAATATATTTGTCACCGGCCTGGCGATAACTCACCAGTGGGCGACTACCTTGTGGGGGCAGTGCAGCAACAATACATTCAGAAATAGTGTCAGCAGGCGCAGTGATGGCGGTTTTAGCAAAGTCGGTTAGCGGTGCGAGCGCTTGAATCGCGCTGTCCTGCGCTTTTTCCAAATTCAAGGCATCATCAAAACTCATGCGCACAAAACGGATTTTATCGCCGGGTTTTACTTGACCCACTTTCCAGAGTTCTGCTTTTACAATCGTCACCGGGCAAACAAAACCGCCCAGGCTGGGGCCGTCTTTGGTGAGAATGACCGGCATGTCGCCGGTGAAATTAATGGAGCCGACAGCGTATTCTGTATCGTGAATATTGGAGGGGTGCAGACCCGCTTCGCCACCATCGCTGCGTGTCCAGCTGGGTTTGGGGCCGTTTAAACGAATACCCAAACGGTTGGAGTTGTAATGCACTTCCCACGCGGTGGAGAAAAACATCTCAATCGCTTCGGGCTTGAAAAAATCCGGTGCGCCGTGTGGCCCGTAAAGCACACCAATTTCCCATTCAGTGGACGCGCTGGAAAAACAGGTGGGAATTAATTCCGCGGGTGCAGCAGCGGGTGTAAAAACCGGTGCGGGTGTAGTGCACGCGGCAATAGCGGGGTTGCTGATTGGGAGCATGTCGGTTGCGCGCAGGGTGCGGCCGGCGTGACCGCCAAATTGCCCCAGCGCAAACGTAGAGCGGCTGCCTAAATAAACGGGCACATCAAAACCATTGCGCACTGCAAGGTAACCACGACAGCCCAATTCGGCTTTTCCGATTTCCAAAATTTGTCCGGCTTTAATAGCGACAGGTTGCCAGAAGGGAATTAATTCACCATCGATTTTTGCCGGTGATTTTGCGCCGGTGAGGGCGATAATTGCATCGCGATGAAATTTTAATTTTGGCCCGATGATGGTGTACTCAAGTGCAGCCGCACTGTCATGGTTGCCCACAATGCGGTTCGCCAGGCGAAATGAATAATCATCCATTGGCCCTGAGGGCGGCACGCCTATGCTCCACAAACCCACACGACCGGGGTAATCCTGCACGCTGGTATAGGTGCCGGGTTGCAACACTTCTACTACGGGCGCGCTGTAAGTAAAGCTCGCCAGTTTATTGGTGGCGACATCGCCGCTGCCAAAAAAATCCGTTGCAATAATTTGGCGCAAATAATCCAGATTAGTCGCTATGCCGGCTATGCGAGTTTCATTCAGTGCGTCGATCATTTTGGCAATCGCATCCGCGCGATTTTTGCCGTACACAATAATCTTGGCGATCATTGGATCGTAGTAGGGCGATACTTCAGTGCCGGTAGAAACCCAGGTATCGATGCGTGCATTGGGCGAGAAATGCACATCTGTCAACACACCGGGCGATGGTTGGAAATCGCGCACCGGATCTTCAGCGTACAAACGCACTTCAATCGCCGCACCTTGCGGATTTATTTCAATATCCAACGCCGGTGGAGTGCCCGCAGCGGTGAGAATCATCCACTCCACTAAATCCACACCGGTGCAGGCTTCGGTAATCGGGTGTTCCACCTGCAAGCGGGTATTTACTTCCAGAAAATAAAATTCGTCGCGCGCGGCGTCGTAAATATATTCAATGGTGCCGGCGGAGCGGTAGTTCACCATTTTGCCAAGGCTGACAGAGGCGGCTAATAATTTTTCGCGTGTTGCTGCGGGTAAATTAGGTGCGGGGGTTTCTTCTACTACTTTTTGGTTGCGGCGCTGCAGTGAACAATCGCGTTCGCCCAGTGCCAATACATTGCCCTTGCCATCACCAAAAATTTGTACTTCTACGTGACGGGCGTTATCCACAAAACGTTCAAGGAATACACCACTATCGCTAAAAAAGTTTTGCCCCAAGCGTTTTACACTTTCATAGGCGGAAATTAATTCTGCTTCGCTGTTGCAGCGGGTTAGGCCTATACCACCGCCACCGGCGGTGCTTTTTAACATCACCGGGTAACCTAATTTTGCTGCTGCCGCAGTCGCTTCTTCTACCGACGCTAACAACCCGGTGCCGGGCGTGAGTGGTACACCGGCTTTTTCAGCGAGTTCACGCGAAGTGTGTTTTAAACCGAATTCGCGGATTTGTGCAGGTGTAGGGCCGCAAAAGGCTATGCCTTCCGCTTCGCAGGCTTCACAAAATTTTGCGTTTTCAGAGAGAAAACCGTAACCGGGAATAATCGCCTGGGCGCCTGTTTCCTTTGCTGCCGCGAGAATTAAATCCGCTTTTAAATAACTTTCTGCCGCGGTATTGCCGCCTAAACAAATGGCTTTATCACAGGCAGTGACGTGTGCTGAATTGCGGTCGGCATCGGAGTAAACAGCAACCGATTCAATGCCCATTTTTTTCAGCGTTTTGGCGATACGTACCGCAATTTCTCCGCGGTTAGCAATCAGTACGGTCTTTAACATGTTTCTTCTCCGGCTGTAATTCTCTTTTGTAGGTTGGGGTGAGCTTGCGAACCCCAACATGAGCTTTTTAAATTTGGTATTGAAACTTCGTCGAGTTATTCCCGTTCAATTTTGCATGGTCATGTTGGGGTTCGTTCCTCACCCCAACCTACGCAATATTCACTTGACTACTTTTGTAACGACTTGATGTAAGCCCGCCATCCACCCAAGTGGGTGATTTCCGTTGCGCCTTGCACGGCAGCACCTTCACAAATAAAACCTTTCACTTCGCGGCCATCGTTCAGCGTGAGTGTGCCTATGCCGAGTGGAGCAGGAATGAGCGCAACAAAACTGCCAAAGTGCTGCACCGGTACATCCCACAGCTCCACAATAATTTCGGCCCCTTCGCTGTCGGTACGGATTAGCCCCGGCTTGGGTGGTGTGGTATTGGGTAGAGCAAACAAGCGATAATTTTTTGCAGTGAATGTGCTTTCAACAAACAGGGCATTGCGTTCTTGTAATTGCACATTCAGTGGCATACCGGTGAGGTGCGCGCCCACTACGGCGAGACGCACATAACCGGCGGGGATATTTTTTTCTGAAGTAAATTGCGGCTGGATTTTTTTCATGGCGCCCAAGGGCAATTCAGTGGCGGCGTGCCATTTTTTTCCAAACGCAGCGAGCGCAGCGTCTTGCCATGCGGGTGCAATTAAGGTGATGCCAAACGGCAAACCATCAGCACGCATCACCGCAGGCAAAGCGAGCGCAGAAAGATCGGCGAGGTTGACAAAATTGGTGTAAGTGCCGAGTTGACTGTTAACCCCAATCGGATCGGCATTGACCTCGGTCATTTTCGGGTGACGTGGTGATGTGGGCACTAACAGCGCATCCACATTTTTTATTTGGGTTTGAATCAGACGGGCAAGGTCAGCGCGCCTGTATTCGGCTTTAAACACATCGGTTGCGGAAAAACCCTTAGCTTTTTCAATAATACTGCGCACCACTTCGTTCATGTCCTGCGCGTGGTGTTGCATAAAATCGCCAATCGCGGCATGGCGCTCAGCAACCCAAGGGCCGCCATACAAAAGTTGTGCGAGTGCAAACATGGGTGTGAAATCTATTTCAATTAATTCCACATTCAGTGCGCGTATTTTTTGCAGTGTGTTTTCCCACGCCGCTTTGGCTTGTTCATCATCAAACCAATTGGGAGATGCAGGAATACCAAAGCGCGGTGTGGCAGAAAAATAAGTCGCGCTCGCAGGTGCGGTGCGCGAGTAACCATCAGCGCTATCAAAACCTTCCATCACCGAGGCCACGGTTTCTGCATCATCGACAGTGAGTGAAAAAATAGAAACGCAATCCAAACTGCGGCACGCAGGCACAACACCGCTGGTGCTGAAACGGCCTTTGGTGGGTTTTAATCCGACAATATTGTTAAAGCCGGCGGGCACACGGCCTGAACCGGCGGTGTCGGTTCCCAAACTAAACGGCACCAAACCGCGTGCCACCGTAGTGGCCGAACCGGAACTGGAACCGCCGGAGACATAATCCGCATTAAATGCATTAGGCACTGCGCCGTAGGGCGAGCGCGTGCCTACCAAGCCGGTGGCGAATTGATCCAGATTGGTTTTGCCCAGCACAATCGCGCCCGCTTTTTTCAAGCGCGCTACACAGGTGGCATCGGTTGTGGCGATGTAACTAAAAGCAGGGCAGGCCGCCGTGGTAGGCATGCCGGCGACGTCGATGTTGTCCTTCACCGCAAAAGGCACACCGTAAAGCGGGAGGTTGATGGCGTCACTCTGTGCAGCCAAGGCATCCAACTGCGCGTCAATTTCAGCGGCAGAGGCGAGGTAAATCCACGCAGCATCATCCTTATCAAGCTGCGCGCGCAATGCCTGAAGTGCCGTTGGTGCGGCCATATTTTGGCTGCGGTAGGCATTCAGCCATTCACTAATTGTCCAACCTGTTGTTTGCATCATTATCGTTCCCGCAGTTACATCTTAAATACAATCTTGGATACAAGTTTGTATTCAGCAGAAACTATGCCAATTGAAAATCACACCCCGAATGCTTCCTTTGAGTGAAGATAAAATTCATATAATTCAATGAGTTAAATAACCTGGAGAATTTGAAGCAGGCACACGTCAGGTCGATTTTGAAGAAGGGTTTTATGCGCTGAAGTTGTGCGCAAAAATTTTAAGCGGGAGCCAAGTTGGTGCGGTTTGGCGCTGATTTTCACATCTCATTTCATCTCAAAATTCAAAAATATTGAGATATGAGGTGATCTGCTCTATATTTCATCTCAATATTTTGATTTTTTGAGATGTATTGAGATGATTAAGCGGCCGCCTGATAACAGTAAATTTCCTGAGGAGCTGTGGGCATACGTTTGTGAGCATTTTGAAGCCGAAATACTCGATTACCTGAGCTTTTGGCAAGTTGTAGACGTTAAAGGAAGGTATCTCCATTACGATGAATTCCGATATCGCATCCCCAAAGGTATAAATCCAGATTTAGCATGGGCCTTAACAAAAAAAGCGCGTAAGTCAGCGCAGCAGTTTCTTATTAATTTTGGCGAAGAAAATATAAGTAAGTATGTTGAGACTTCCCTTATTCAAAAAACCAAAACGATAGTCGATCAATCTACTACCACCGCCGCATTAGAGTGGGCTAACAAAAAAGTAGGTGAAGGGCAGAATATCGCTTACATGTTAGAGGATTTAATTGAAGACGAGGCGATCAGTAGTAGCCAGCTAGAAGGTGCGGCTACAACAACCTTGGTTGCAAAGGAGATGATCAAGCGTAAGCGTGAGCCACGCAGCATGGATGAACGCATGATTATTGGCAATTTTAAAATGATGAAATTTGTGTGGGATAAACGACTGCTTCCGCTCACGACTGATTTAATAAAAGAGCTTCATGCCATTGGTGTTGGTGGTATAGATGATGAGAAATACACACCGGGAACTTTTCGCCTGACGGATAATGTGGTGGTCGAGGATAAGGATGGAAATATAGTTCATCAACCGCCACCAGCTGCTGGGCTTGATGAGCGCTTACAATCTTTGTGTAATTGGGTGAATACCGATCACGATGATATTGAAAGCCAAAGCTATATTCACTCCTTGGTAAAAGCGATTTGCATTCACTTTTCGATAGGATACGAACATCCGTTTAATGACGGTAATGGCAGAGTTGCGCGGGCGTTATTTTACTGGTTTATGTTTAAAAAAGATTATGGTGCCTTTCGCTACATATCGATTAGTAATTTGTTAAAAGAAGCGACTACCCAATATGGGAAATCCTACTTGTATACCGAAACGGATGAGATGGATATGACCTATTTCATTGATTATCAATGTTCGGTGATTATGCGTGCGGTTGCTGCGTTCAAAAGTCACTGCCAAAAAACCGTTGAAAATATTGAATCATTTGATACATGGTTATTTAACAGCGGTGTTTATGGAAGGCTCAGTGGAAAACAGCGAATTGTTTTTCAAGTTGCCAAAAACAGCCCGAATACTATTTTTACAGCACGATATGTAGAAGAAAAATTACACTGCTCTTATAACACCGCCGCCACTGTTTTAAATGGTTTGGTCGAGCTAAATCTTTTTGATAAAAACAAAGACGGCAAAGAGTGGGTTTATTCATTGCGTGATAAACAAGACATCCAGAAAAACTGGATGTCTTAAACATTGTTAGGGATTTATGTATGACCATGAATTGGAACCAATTGTTGTGCGCAGACCGTTTGGGCCAGCGTGCAGCAAAACACGAGGAGGGGCGTTCGCCGTTTCACTCGGATCATGACAAAATTATTTTTTCCGGTGCGTTTCGTCGCCTTGCGCGCAAAACCCAAGTGCACCCTATGGCGACTAACGATCATATTCACAACCGCATGACACACAGTTTGGAAGTGGCTTGTGTGGGGCGCACACTGGGTATTCGTGTGGGGCAGGCGTTAAAAGATAAGGGTGATTTGCCTGCGCATATTTGGCCGACTGATATTGGCGATATAGTGCAAGCGACTTGCCTTGCGCACGATATTGGCAACCCGCCCTTTGGTCACACCGGTGAGGATGCAATTCGCAACTGGTTTCAAAAAGAAGGCGCCGAATTTTTAAAACATTTATCGCCTTCCGAGCAGGATGATATTCGCGTATTTGAAGGTAATGCCCAAGGTTTGCGTGTATTAACGACATCGGAGTATCACCAATTCCACGATGGTATGCGCTTGACCTACGCAACGCTTGCCTCCTCGATTAAATACCCCTGGACTTCCACTCCAACGGTACTGGGCCAGCGCCCGAAAGATGCCAAATACGGTATTTTTCAATCCGAGCTTGAGCACTTTCACGAGATCGCACAAAAAACCGGTTTGATTGAATTGGGCAGTGATTGGTATTGCCGTCATCCGCTGGTGTATTTAATGGAAGCCGCCGACGATTTTTGTTACGGCATTATTGATCTGGAAGACGGCTTGGAAATGGGCATTCTCAACTGGGCAGAAATTTATGAGTTGCTGCACCCGGTAATTGCCGACTCGCCTCAGTTAAGTGATTTGGAGCGGTTGCTGAAAAAAGTGAACGATGGTCGCAAACCGGCATTGGTGCGCGGCAAGGTGATTGATGCGTTTATCAATGCCGGCACCGCCGCATTTATTCAGCACCAGGATGCATTTTTGCGCGGCGAAGTGCAGGGCGATTTAATTTCCCTGTGCGATCCCAAGGTGCGCGATGCGGTGCAAGCCGCCAAAGATTTAGCCAAACGCAAAATTTTTAATCACTCGCGTCGGGTGGAATTGGAGATTGGTGCCTATGCCGTAATTGGTACGCTGCTCAATACGGTTTGCTCTGCAGTCTATGCATCACTCGGCGATCCAACGCAAATGACTTACAAAGACAATCGCGTCATGGCGTTGATTGGTGAAAATAATTTCCATCCGAATGTCAGTGGAAAATCCGGCAACTATCAATATTTGGCATTGATGTCGGTGATCGATTTTATTAGCGGCATGACCGATAACTATGCGACTAACCTTGCCAAACAATTTAATGGTATGGGCCATTCTCTTTTTTAACAGGTTGATATAACGCGCTATGTTGCATGTTTATTTTTCACCGGCGACAGCGCGATGGCTGGTTGTGGTGTTTGTTCTGTTGTTGCTGATGGCGGTGCCGCTTTTTTTTATTGGCGGGCCAGATTGGGTGTCATCGCAGCTGTTAAAAAATGCGTGGAATTTTGGCCATGTATTGTTCTACGCGCTGCTGTTAATTGTGGTGCAGTGGTTTGTACCCTTGCCGCGCTTGCATCACTGGCTGTTGGTGAGTTTAGTGGCGCTGCTGCTGGGCGGTGCGATTGAAGTGGTGCAACATTTTGTGGGGCGCCATGCAAGCTGGAGTGACATTGTTAATAACCTTGCCGGTGTGTGGTTGGGGTTATTTTGGGGCCAGCACCCCACGTCAGATGCAGCGCGGCGTCTGGTGCGTGGCGGGCGAGTGCTCAGCGTTTTATTTATCGCCCCGGCGCTGTGGTTGATTGTCGATGCGGCTTGGGCAGAGCTGGATTTGCGCCGCGCATTTCCGCAGATAAATAGTTTTGAAAGCCGGGCCGAGCGACAACAACTATTTTTTAATCCGGCGCGGGTCGATGCGCAATTTCAGCGTGAAAATGTAAGTCAGGGAGCTTATTCGCTGCGGCTGGAATTGGCGCCCGGTGGATACTCGGGTATTCGTCTCCGCAGTTGTTATGGCGACTGGTCGGCCTATGGGAATTTTGCCCTGGATGCCTTTAACCCAAGCGCCGAACCGCTGCGTCTGGTGCTGCGTTTATCCGATATGATCCATGATCGCGGAACCCACAGTTACCATGATCGCTTTAACCAGGCATTGGTGTTGCAACCCGGTTGGAATGAGTTGCGCTTTCCGGTTGCGGATATCAGCAATAGACCAAAGGGGCGAACCATGACGATGGATGCTATTTGCAACCTGGGAATTTTTGCGGCGGGTCTGGTGCAGCCAGCGGTGGTTTACCTGGACAATATTCGCTTGGAAAACACTCGCAGTGATAAGGGGCAGTGATAACAGCTGGTGATAAATAAGCGCGCTATAAAAACAAACCGCCGATAAATCGGCGGTTGTATGACTGGATAAGGGATAGCTTAAAAATCCAGGTCTGAAATATCGTCGTATCCGAGCTGATCCTTAATGCGACGGCGCTCCAGGCGATCTTCAATTTTGCGGCGCATTTCCAAGGTGTGCTGGCTGGCTTCTTTGCCAGTCAGTTTTGGCGTTGCCTCTTCATCATCGGTTTCGATGCTAACATCATTAATCAGATCGGTATCCGGTGACTCTACATCAACTGACATAAGACTACTCCAACATTGACAGAGAGAAGGTTTAGCGTCGTTCCCGGCGTGGGAATTTTGACCCGCGCTATTTACCATAGCCTATTAAAAAACAAAAGAAAAATCTTGGCGCGCTAAAAAGATTTTTCTTTTTACCTTGGGGTCAAACTGGGGTAAAAAGCGCGCCGGTTCCCGGCGTAACAAGCGCTAACTTTTTGAGTTGAGGGTTTGCAGGCGTGGCAAAAAAACAAGTGGAAGTGATTGGTTGGCGCGAGTGGGTGGGGCTGCCTGATTTAGGTATTCCCGCGATCAAAGCCAAAGTAGATACCGGCGCACGTACCAGCGCTTTACACGCCTATTATGTGACGCCTTTTGAGAAGGATGGCAAACCCTGGGTGCGCTTTGGCCTTCACCCCTTGCAGCATGACAGCCTCACCTGCATTGAGTGCGAGGCGCCAGTAAAAGATGTACGCCCGGTCACTGACTCGGGTGGCCATACCGAGGCGCGGGTAGTGATTGAAACCTGTCTGCGCATCAATGGCCTGGAGCTGCCCATCGAAGTAACGCTGACCGACCGGGAGAATATGCGCTTCCGCATGCTGCTGGGGCGCAGTGCACTCAAACAGGGTTTTTGGGTGGATAGCAGCAAATCCTTTTTACTCGGCGGCAGCAAAGACCAGCCGCTGACTCCGGCACTCTAGGGCACTACTCGCCAGAGTGCCTTTTTCTTATTGATAAACATCCCTCAGGATTCCTATGAAAATCGCAATTTTGTCGCGCAATCGTCGCCTTTATTCAACGCGTCGCTTGGTGGAAGCTTGCACCAAACGCGGCCATGAGGTGCGTGTTATCGACATTTTAAAATGCTACATCGACATCGCCTCTGACAGCCCCGCCATTTGGTACATGGGCGAGCAGCTGGAGGATTTTGATGCAGTGATCCCGCGCATTGGCGCCTCGGTTACCCACTATGGTCTGGCGGTGATTCGCCAGTTTGAAATGATGGGCGTTTACTGCCTGACCGAATCCATCGCACTGGGGCGCTCGCGCGACAAGTTGCGCGCCTTGCAGCTGCTCTCGCGTAAGGGCATAGGCTTGCCCAAAACCAGTTTCGCCTACAACGTGCACGATGCCAAAGAGCTGATCAAACTGGTCGGTGGTACACCGCTGGTATTGAAACTCTGCGAAGGCACCCAAGGCCGGGGCATAGTTTTGGCAGAAACCCAAAAAGCCGCCGAAAGTGTGATCGAAGCCTTCCGCGAATTGCGCGCCGAGTTTTTGGTGCAGGAATTTATCAAAGAAGCTAATGGCAGCGACCTGCGCTGTTTTGTGATTGGCGACAAAGTGGTTGCCGCCATGGAGCGCACCGCGGCCGAGGGCGAGTTCCGCTCCAACCTGCATCGCGGCGGCTCAGCCAAGCTCGCCAAACTCACACCCACGGAGCGACGCACCGCCATCAAAGCAGCGCAGACTATGGGCCTGCAGGTGGCCGGTGTAGATTTACTGCGTTCGGCGCGCGGCCCTCTGGTGATGGAGGTGAATTCATCGCCCGGTTTGGAGGGGATTGAAGGTGCGACCAGTAAGGATATTGCCGACGCTATAGTCGCTTTTGTAGAGGAAAATGCTCGCCCCAATGCCAACAAAACCCGCGGCAAAGGCTAATAACGCAGGCGAAGGGGCGCTTAGGCGCCCACTTTGAGATGCTGTTCGCGCAGGTGTTTTTCCAGGCGCACAACTGTGCCATCAAAATAAAAACGGCCATTGCGGAAGTGGCTTTCCAGTTGTTTGGCGGTCATAGGTTTGGCATAGAAAAAACCCTGCGCCTGATCGCAGCCGTGGGTGCGTAACCAGTCCGCCTGACCCTCGTTTTCCACACCCTCCGCAATTACCCGCATCTGCATGTTGTGCGCCAAACCAATAATGGATTTGGCGATGGCTGCATCGTTAGCGTCTTCGTGAATGTCATGAATGAAACTGCGGTCGATTTTCAGTTTTTGCACCGGGAAGCGCTGTAGATAGGCAAGGGAAGAATAACCGGTGCCAAAGTCATCAATCGCCAGGTACATGCCCATGTTATTGAGTTGGTTCAGCTGGTTAATGGTTTCGCCCGCATGTTCCATGGCGCAGCTTTCGGTGATTTCCAATTCCAGGTGTTTGGCGTCCAGCCCGACTTCGTTCAGTATTGCCTCGACTTTTCCGGGAAAGTTCTTCTGCCGGAACTGGCGCGGTGAGAGGTTCACGGCCATTTTGCCCACGTATTTGCCGGCGTCCAGCCAGATGCGCTGCTGGCGACAGGCCTCGCGCAGCACCCATTCGCCAATCGGCACAATCAAACCTGTCTCTTCGGCCAGCGGGATAAAATGTGCTGGCGATACCACTCCGCGCTCCGGGTGCTGCCAGCGCACCAGCGCTTCTACGCCGGTCATCTCGCCGGTTTTAAGGTCAACTTGCGGTTGGTAATAGAGCGTTAGCTGTTGTTGCTCAACGGCGCGGCGCAAATCGTTTTCCAGTAACAGATAGTTGACCGCTGTGGCATTCATGCCTTTGGTATAAAACTGGCAATTGTTTTTGCCAGCTTCTTTGGCCTTGTACATGGCGATATCGGCATGCTTGAGCAGTTCGTCGGTGTCTGCGCCATCTTCGGGGAAAATGCTGACGCCGATACTGACCGTCGTGGAAATACTGTGGCCGCTTATCTCAATGGGGCGCGACAGGGTGCTCAGCAGCTTGTTGGCCACAAACACCACATCGTCTATATCGTGAATGCCTTCCAGCACCACCACAAATTCATCGCCGCCCAGGCGCGCGACTGTATCCATATCGCGCACACCTTCGTTGAGGCGCGTGGCTATGGCTTTGAGCAAAATATCGCCGGCATCGTGGCCCAGGCTGTCGTTGATGTTTTTGAAACGGTCGATATCCAACAGCATGAGTGCCACGCGGGAGTTGGCGCGGCGAGCGCGGGCAAGGCCGTGGTAAATGCGGTCGTAAAACAGCGAGCGGTTGGGCAGGGAAGTTAATGAGTCGTGGAACGCCATGTAGTTCAGGCGCGATTGCTGCTCGCGCAGCGCCGTTTCGGCCAGTTTACGCTCGGAAATGTCGGTGCCGATGGTGCACACCCCAAAGGCTTTTTGCTCTTTGTCGCGCAGCGGAAACTTTACCAGCAGGTAGGTATGCTGGGTGCCGTCTTTGTGCATCAAGTCCAGCTCAACCTCGTAGGTTTGCTGGGTCTTTTTGGCCGCCAAGTCGATTTCCCACATGGACTGGGCAACGTCCTTGGGGTAAACATCAAACACGTTTTTACCCACAAAACCGCTGTCGTCCACGTTGGCCATTTGTTTGTAGTGTTCGCTGGCCATCACCACATTACCGTCCAGATCCTTCACCGAAATCAGTGCCGGTGAGTGATTCAGGATGGCGTTCAAATAAGTCTCGCTCGCCCAGAGTGCCTGTTGTGCCAAATGAAAACGTTCGGCTTGTTCCTCGTGTTGCCACATATCAATCATCTGGCGTACTAACAGCGAGCTAAACGTCCAAACGGTATCCAACTGGCGCACCGTGGTTTGCAGCTCTTGCAAATCGCCCTGTGATTCCATGTAAAACACGGCGATGGTTTTCTGGTTTTCGCAGATGGGCTGCAGAACACAAGCGTGAGTGTCTACGGGAATGGTTTTGCCCAGCAGGCCGTTCAGCATACTGCGGCTCATGGCGAGCGATTGGCCTGACTCAAAGGTTTGCTGGATAAACGCGGAGGGCAGGTTTTTGATCCGGCTCAGGGCGGTGGCAATAACATTGATAGAAGTGTGGCCGCCCGCGCGATTGGCAATAGCCTCTACATAGACCTGGCCGTCGCGGACAATAAGCAGGGCAACGCGCTGGATGGTGTGTTTGGCAATAACCAATTTAACCAGGCGCTCGGCAATTTGTTTGTGGTTGAGGTTGGTAAAAAGTTGCTGGAACTTTTTAATCAACTCGACAGCAGTGGATTTCTGCTGGGTAGATTCGCTATTCGGCATATTCGCTCAATTTGGGCTTTCGTTTCGCAATTTAGTGTTCTCACATCTCGCCGCGTTTTTAAGGCGGGCGCTCTATCACTAAAAATTAACTTTTTGGCCACTCTTCCGGGGCCTGAACTTCCCAAATTTTTAACCTGAATCAGCACTTTACAACAAAAGCGCCTAAACACATCCTTTTTTATGATAAATAAACCTCAGCTGTAAAGCATATGCGCAAATAAAAAATGCATAGGTTTATTTTGACGTCAAAGTGTTTCAAATCTTCCCAGGTCTGGCGCCTATTATTGTTAATTTGATGAAAAATGTGCCAATACTGTGTTTTCATAAGAGTTGCTCAAAAACACTTTTAACTAAAGGTTGTGTGCATGACCAAGGCGGTGCGCATGCGGCGCTTTAACTCGCATTTGCCGTTTGCTGGACTAAAATTGGGTTATTGATAATTCACTAATGGGGTGGTTCCCCCCTTGAACCGGAGTCACCATGCGTCATCAAGTTCCTTTCGTTGGAGAGCGTAAAGTGGTTCGCGCCGAAGATGAGCAGGCGCGCGCCAAGCGTTTGAGCGGAAAAGTAATCGATGATGTGGTTGGTGACGGGGTCGCTCCCAGCAGTTGGGAGGATGTAGTGCCCGAAGGCTGGGCAGATCGCTCAATTCCTAAAACTCTCAAACCCACCGCCAGTGCCTCTGTTTCACTGCCACCTAAAACCACGCAGGTGCCAATAAAGTCGGGAGGTGTTAGCAAAGGCCTTACATCCAAACCGCTCGCTGCCAAAACACCTGCCAAAAAGCCCAGTTCCAGTGCGATTACCTTTTCCGACAGCGCCTGTCTGGATTGGGTTTCCATCAATAACGGTCGCGGTGTACGGGTGAATATTCACGGCGCGATAGACAATGATTTGCGCAAAGAGTGGGCTCGATTATTGGAAGGTATTGCAGACAGCAATATCGAAGAATACGAATTTAATTTAAGTGATGCGCCGGCGCTGAGTTTGACGGGCCTGGGCATGTTGTTGCTATTCAAAGAGCGAAAAGGCTCCAGCCGCGAAGCCATCAGCTTGTGTAACTGCAACAAAGAAGTTGCGCAGCTGCTCGAATGGACTGGCATGGATCGCTATTTTGTCATCAAGAAAACGCAAATTTCCGAACCATCCTGACGAGTCGTTATTTAACAACAAGCCCGGCGATTGCCGGGCTTTGTTTTTGTGTTCGCCAGAAAAACTCGCTGCGTTTATAAAGCGTTTTTTAAGGCTGTAATCAAGGCGTGCATTTGTTCATCGGTGCCTATGGTGATGCGCAGAAATTGATTGATGCGCGGCTTGTTAAAGTAGCGCACTAAAATTTTCTGATCGCGTAAATACTGCGCCAGCTCTGCGGCGTTTTTGCCCTGGGGTTCAGCAAACACAAAATTAGCCTGTGATGGCAGCACCTTAAAACCCAGCTTCTGCAATTCAGCGGTTGTCCAGTCGCGCGTGGCAATAATCTGGTCGCGGCAACGTGCAAAGTAATCTTCATCCTCAAATGCCACCACTGCCGCTGCTTCAGCGATGCGGTCGAGCGGGTAAGAGTTAAATGAATTTTTCACGCGATCCAGTGCGTCGATTAAATCCTTATGGCCCACCGCCAAACCTACGCGCATACCCGCCAGTGAGCGGGATTTGGACAGGGTTTGCACCACCAATAAATTGGGATATTTATCGACTAATTTGATTGCTGTTTCCGCACCAAAATCCACATAGGCTTCGTCCACAACTACCACCGATTCGGTGTTTTGCTGCAACAGCGCCTCTATTTCCGCGAGTGGTTTGCCAATCGCGGTAGGTGCATTAGGGTTAGGAAAAATAATGCCGCCGTTGGCTTGGGCATAGTCGGCAAAATTAATGGTGTAGTCATCGCGCAGGGCGATGGTGTGGTAATCAATACCAAATAACTGGCAGTAGACCGGGTAGAAGCTGTAGCTAATGTCCGGGAACAACAGCGGTTTGTCTTGCTGGAAAAAAGCCATGAATAACAGTGCCAGAACTTCATCCGAACCGTTGCCAACAAACACCTGTTCCGCACTGACACCGTAATAACCGGCGATGGTGTTTTTTAATTTTTTGGAATTGGGGTCGGGGTAGAGCCGCAGACGGTCGATGGAGTCGTGGTTGATCACATCGAGCACTTTCGGTGAGGGCGGATAGGGGCTCTCGTTAGTGTTCAACTTGATCAGACCATCTATTTGCGGCTGCTCACCGGGCACATAAGGCTCCAGTTCGCGCACCACCCGACTCCAAAACTTCGACATGCGGATTCCCCAACAATTGCAGTAAAAAAGAGCGGGCAGTATACGCCTTGGTGCCTATGGCTCACAGCCAGCGTTTCAACAAAATGCTGGCATTGACGCCGCCAAACCCAAAGCCGTTGGAGATGGCGTAATCAAGTGCTGCGGCGCGGGCACTGCCATGAACTATATCTATACCCTGTGCGGCATCGTCCTTACATTCGAGATTCAAGGTGGGCGGGATCATTTGGTCGCGCAGAGCCAGCGCGGTAAAAATGGTTTCAATGCCGCCCGCGGCACCCAGTAAATGGCCGGTGGCGGATTTGGTGGAAGTCACCGCGATTCCTTCTGTGCTACCAGTCGCCAGTGTAAATACGCGTTTGATGGCGGCTAGCTCGCCTTTGTCGCCCACGGGTGTTGAGGTTGCGTGCGCATTGAGGTGCTGGACTTGTGCGGGTGTTATGCCCGCCTGCCGGATGGCCATTTCCATCGCGCGTTTGGCGCCATCGCCATCCTCCGGCCCAGAGGTCAGGTGATAGGCATCGGCACTGGTGCCATAACCCACAATTTCAGCGATGGGTTGTGCTCCGCGTGCCAGCGCGTGTTCAAGTGATTCGATCACTAAAATGCCTGCGCCTTCGCCCATCACAAAACCATCCCGGTCGCGATCAAACGGGCGCGATGCGCGGGTCGGCTCATCATTAAAGCCGGTCGATAAGGCCCGCGCGGCCGCAAAACCGCCCAGGCTGACTGTGTGAATACAGGCTTCGGCACCGCCACAAATCGCCACATCCGCTTCGCCTGCGCGGATCATACGGGCGGCATCGCCAATTGCCTGCACACCGGCCGCGCAGGCAGTCACTGGTGCGCCTAATGGCCCTTTGAATCCGTATTTAATCGATACATGCCCTGCAGCCAGGTTGACCAAAAACGAGGGAATGGTGAAAGGCGACAATTTGCGTGTACCGCGCGCATCGGCGGTGCGCACTGCCTCGGCAATTGCCGGAAAACCACCGACACCCGAGGCGATAATCGTTGCAGTGCGCGCTTGCTGTTCGCTGGTGGCCGGTTGCCACTGCGCCTGTTGCAAGGCTTCTTCGGTTGCGGCCAAGGCCAATAAAATAAACCTATCCATTTTGCGTTGGTCTTTGGGGCTGACAACGGCATCCGGGTTCAAACCCGCCTCGGTATCTTCATCAATACCGGGAACCACACCACCCACTTTGGTGGGCAAGTCGCCGACCAGCTCATCTGGCAGGCGGCGTATCCCGGATTTACCTGCGAGTAGCCGCTGCCATACGGTTTCAATCCCGCAGCCCAGTGGTGAGGTTATACCCATTCCGGTAATGACGATGCGGGTTGACTGGCTCATGGCGGATCCTCTATCTCATTTACATTATGGTTATCATTTATAAATTATATGATGGTCGTCATGTATACTGTCAATCAGAATTAATACCTAGTTGGCTTAAGCCTGAGAGGAGCCATATGAGAGTCAGCAGAGAACAAGCTGCCGAAAACCGCGAAAAAATTCTTGCGACCGCCACCCGTTTATTTCGCGAGAAAGGTTACGACGGTATAGGTATTGCCGATTTAATGAAAAGCGCGGGCTTAACCCACGGCGGTTTTTACGGCCATTTTTCTTCCAAGGAAGATCTAATCGCCCAGACCTGCGAGCGAACCGTGGATGAGCTTCTCGCGCAACATAGTGTTTGGTTTGATGCGAATGAAGCAGCGGATAATAAAGGTGCAGCGAAAAACGCAAGCACAGACTACCAGCGCTACATCGCCAACTATTTGTCCCGCGAACATCGCGACAATCCCGGGCGCGGCTGTTTGATGGCGGCATTGGGGGCCGATGCGGCGCGGCAATCGCCTGTTATCAAACGTGCGTTTACCCAAAGTTTTAATCGATTGTTTGCAGCGCTCATCAAAATATTGCCGGCGAAAAGCGAGCCCATCGCCAGTGAAAACGCAAAACGCGAGCAGGCACTTGCCACTCTCGCAGCCTTGGTGGGCGCGCAAGTGATTGCGCGCGCACTGGATGACCCCGAACTGTCACAGGAAGTACTGCAGGCCGTATTTAAAAAGTTGCATTGAGGCAGGGCGGGCGGCGATATATTTAGCGCAGAAAATCGCGCTATAGTTTGTTTATTCAACATCAAGGAGTGCGTTATATGTTGACTAAACCCCGGTTAATTTTGCTGGATCTGGATGGCACTTTGTATGTGGATGATACTCCTGTTCTTGGTGCCATCGATTGCCTTGCAGCCTTGCGCGCACAGGGTATGCAGTTGCGTTTTCTCACTAACACTACCACCAAATCCCAACAGCAATTGATTCATCAATTACGTGTTATGGGTTTTGCGCTGGGCGATGACGAGTTGATCAGTGCGCCTGTAGCGGCGCGTCTGGCGTTGCAAAAGTTGCAGCAGCAAACGGGAAAAAAGCTGCGCATTTGGCCGCTGGTGGCCGATGCCATCAAGCCCGACTTTAATGATTTTGAGCAAGATGAAACCCAACCGGATTATGTGGTCTTGGGGGATATCGGCGAGCGTTGGGATTTGGCGCTGATCAATCGTTTATTTAAGGTGATTCATGGCGGCGCCGAGTTAATCGCATTACACAAAGGCCGTTTCTGGCAAACCGGCGATGGTCTCAAGGCCGATATAGGTTTTTTCGTCGCCGGCCTTGAATATGTGTGTAATAAACAAGCGCTGATTATGGGCAAACCCAATCGCGATTTTTTTCAATTGATTCTGGATTCCGCCTCGATACCCGCAACTCAAACCTTGATGGTGGGTGACGATGTTGACACTGATGTTGGTGGCGCGCAGCAATTAGGCATGGCGGGCTGTTTGGTAAAGACGGGAAAGTTCCGCGAGGCTTATTTTGCGCAATCCGGCATTAAGCCGGATTTGCTGGTGGATTCGGTCGCGCAGCTGGCCGCGATGATTGCGTCGCTACCGGATTAATCATGGCGCGGTGCAAAATAAAAAACGCGGCGCGTGAGCAAAATGGCGGCGCACACCAAACCTACTATCAGCGCCGTCCAAAAACCGCTGGCGCCCATAGGCTCGGCGGTTAACCAATCCTTAAACGTCAGTGCGTAGCCCAGCGGTAAACAAATACCCCAGAAGGCGAGTAGCATAATCAGCATGGGAATTTTGGTGTCCTTGTAGCCGCGCTGCACATTAATCATGGTGACTTGGATTACATCGGCAATTTGGAATAACGCGCCCAACAAAAATAAATCAGCCGCAATTTTTTGCACCGCTAGGTCAGACGTATACAAACTGGCAAACCAATCGCGCCCCAAAAATAAAATACTCGCGTTGGTACAGCCGACGCCCAAGGCTAATAGAAGCGCGCTGCGCGCCAATAAACGCGCTTCGCTATGATCGTTAGCGCCCACCAAAAAACTGACTCGCAGGGTAATGGCTATGCCCAAACTGAGCGGCAGCATAAAAAACACCGACACCAAATTTAAAACAATTTGATGTGCCGCCACAGTAGTTGCGCCCAAGGGCGCCAGAAACAGGGCGATCATGCAAAACATACTCACTTCGATAAAACTGGTAAAACCAATGGGCAACCCCAGTTTTAACAAGCGTTTAATAATGGCGATTTGCGGTGCGGCCCAACCGCTTAATAAATGAAACGCGGCAAAGGTTTTACTGCGATTTAAATAGATTAATAACGCAAGTGTTGCACACCAGTTAGCAATGCTGGTCGCCCAGCCGCAGCCGATTCCCCCGAGCGCGGGAATTTGAATAAAGTGTAAATCTGCCCCGTAAATAAACATGTAATTGAGCGGTAAATTGAGCAGAGTGCTCAGTAGCGAAAACGCCATAATCACACCGGTGTGCCCCAGTCCATCGGTTAAACCGCGCAGCGCGGTGAGCAACAGCAGCGCAGGCACACCCCAGGCAAAACTTTCCAAATAGCCCACGGCAATATAGTTGGTTTTTTCATCTAACTGCAGAATGTTAAGTAAGGGTTGCATGTTTACCAGCAGCCCAATCATCAACACCATTGCACCCAGGGAAATATAAATGCCCTGCCAGGTCGCTGGCATGATCTTGTCAAATTCCTGCGCGCCCCGGTGCCCGGAAATGGTTGGCTGCATAGCGCCCAACACACCAGCAAAAAATAACAGAACGGGCACCCACAAACTGGTGCCTATACCTACGCCGGCTAAATCCTCCGCGCTGGCATGGCCGGCCATCACGGTATCAATCACCCCGTTGGCCATTTGCGCAAGCTGCGCAATTAAAATCGGTGCTCCCATCAGTGCCAGCTGTTTCCACTCGTGCAGCGTGCGTGCAACCAAACTCTGGTTGTGATCGGGAAGAGGTTGCTGAATTTGATCGTCTGTTGCGTTCACAAAAATATCCGTTACATCTGGATGGGGAAATAAACCCCGGTATAAAACTGCTGTGGTTTAATAATGTTGCAAACCAATCGAGTGGATTTGCGGCTGCGCTTGATCATAGTTGGCGATGCTCAAACGTGTGCAACTGGCGTAATCAATCTGTAGTTGTTTAAACAGTGCCGGGTTGCGCCAATCCAACTGCAGCACATGGGCGATAAGAATACGAATAACACCACCGTGACAAATAATCGCACTGTGTCCGGTGTTGTGCTGCGTATTTTTATGGTTCAAAAAATTTTCCCAGCTGTGAATCACGCGGCTGGCAAAATCCTGCAGGGTTTCGCCCTGGGGCGCATGGGCGCTGGCCGGGTTGTGCCAAAATTGTTCGATGTTGTTCCATTCATCGCCCAGTGCATCAAAGGGCACACCATCCCAAATGCCAAAATCCATTTCCTGTAGACCAGCGTCAAACGCCAGTGGGATTTTATGCTCGCGCGAAAATTCCCCCGCCACTTTGGCGCAGCGAATTTTAGGTGAGCTAATCACTTGGGTGATGGCAGTGTGCTCATGCAGTTTGCTGAGTGTACGCATTAAATCCTGCTCGCCTTGGGTACTCAGTGCAATATCGGTGCGGCCATATAGGGCCGGCGCTCCCGCGACTTTGCCGTGGCGAATCAAGCTGATTATCCGCGTAGTGGCATGGCTCACGTTTGCTCTCCCGTTAAGCTTCTGGTATCGCCTTTTAAATAAAGTGGCAAGCCAGCGGCGATAAATACCACGCTGTTGGCGACTTTTGCCAATTGCTGGTTCAAGCGGCCGGCTTCATCTACAAACTGGCGGCTAATCTCGCCCAGCGGAATAACGCCCAAGCCCACTTCATTAGCGACAAAAATAATCTCGGCGCTTGCTCCTTGCAGTGACTCAAGTAATTGATTAAACAGTTGCGCAAAATCCTGCTGGGGCTGCGCAAATAATTGGTTGTTGAGCCACAGGGTTAAGCAGTCCACCAAAATGCACTGATTTTTTTTACTTTCCTGCGCAAGGGTTTCCGCTAGTTGCAGGGGGCATTCACAGAGCTGCCATTCACTGGGGCGCTGCTGTTGATGGTGTGCAATACGCGCGGCCATTTCTGCATCCAGCGCGGTGGCGGTGGCAATGTAAAGTACCGGCAGTTGTGAGCGGCTGGCGAGTTGCTCGGCGTAGCGGGATTTGCCCGAGCGCGCACCGCCCAGAATCAAACTGATCACAATAAAAATCCTTGCAGGTAATTCGGCATAGCGGTGGCAATTAATAGCAGTGCTGCATAAATACTGAGTTCAGCAATTTGTTGTGCCGCACCTAAACAATCGCCCGTGTAACCACCAATTTGTTTCAAAAAATAAGCTTGTAACAGCTGACGCAATAATACTAAAGCCGCTGCCAGCATTATGGCCGCCTGCCAGTGCAAGAGTAAAAAAACCGGCAGCGCGGTGAGGATTAAGATAAAAAAATCCATTTTGGATTGGTTGTTGGCCAGCGGCTTGCTTTTGCTGCTGTCCTCATCGGCCACGTAAGGCATGGTAAAAATTAAACTCGCAGCAAGGGTGCGAGAGAGGGGGTAGGCGACTAACAAACTCAGCGCAATCGCGCTGCTGTCTGCCAGTAGAACATATTTGCCCAGTAGCGCCATGATTAATGCCGCTGCGCCGTAACTGCCTATGCGGCTGTCTTTCATAATCTGTAATTTTTTTTCGCGCGCAAAGGCGCCGCCAAAACCATCGGCTGTGTCGGCTAAACCGTCTTCGTGAAATGCGCCGGTGAGTAACAAACTAAAAACCATCGCCAACCAAATACTGGTGTTGGTAGAAAAAAAGTAGCTTGCGGCTAAAAAAACCAAAGCGACCAAGGCACCCAGGAGCCAGCCCACCAAGGTGTAATAACGGCTGGAGCGATTGAGCAATTCCGGCGAGTATTCAACCCACGCAGGCATGGGAATGCGGCTGAAAAAGCCCAGCGCGAGAAAAAATAAATTGAGTTGTTGCTTCATAAAAACACATCGTGTGTCGGACGAGCAGATTGCCCTGCAAGACACGCTGTGAATACATCCATGTAGGCTTGTCGTCGACATCCCTGTCTCCGACAGTCTTGCAGGGCAATCTGCTCATCCTCTGGGAAGATTGAATTGTTATTTGAGCTGCTGGGTGCAAAAAATTAAACCTTCACGCCCGCGCTTTCAAAGGTTGCCATCTGGTTGTAAAAACTCACCGCAGCGTGAATCAGTGGTAAGGCAAGCGCGGCGCCTGTGCCTTCGCCTAAACGTAAACCCAAATCCAGCAGGGGATTAGCGTTTAATAATCGCAACAATAATTGATGCCCCGCCTCTTCGGATTGGTGCGCAAAAATCATGTAGTCGCGTGCATTAGGGTTAAAGTGGGTGGCGAGCAAGGCAGCGGCGCTCACGATAAAACCATCCACCAGAATTAATTTTTTGGCTTGCGCAGTGGCGAGCATGGCGCCGCAAATTTGTGCAATTTCAAAGCCGCCCAATTCGGCGAGCAGGGTTAAGGGCGATTTATCCTGAAGGCGCGCAACACCCTGGCTAACCAGCGCGATTTTTTTGGCGAGCTGTGCATCGCTTATGCCCGTGCCCTTGCCCACACACTGGGCCACTTCGGCACCGCTTAGGGCCGCTAAAATTGCGGACGCTGAACTGCTGTTGCCTATGCCCATTTCACCAAAGGCCAATAGATTGGAGCCGGCAGCAATTTCGTGTTGCGCCAGTTGTTGGCCTAGTAACAAAGCTTGTTCAGCCTGTGCCAGCGTCATGGCGGGTTCATGGGCAAAATTGCGCGTGCCGGCCGCAATACGTTGCACAATTAATGCGGAAGGTGCGGGTTTTATTTCGTATTTAATACCGGCATCTATGACTTTAAGCGGCAAGTGATTGCTGCGGCAAAAACAATTAATCGCCGCGCCGCCGGTTAAAAAATTCAGCACCATCTGTTGGGTGACACTGCTGGGCGCAATGCTCACGCCTTCATCGGCTATACCGTGATCGCCAGCAAATACCAACATCAATGGCCGTTCAATACTCAAACGCGGCTGCTGTTGCACCAGCGCAATTTGCAGCGCCAGCGCTTCCAGCTGGCCCAGGGCGCCAAGGGGTTTGGTTTTTTGGTCGATGCGGTGTTGAATGGCGTCGCTGCCAGAGTGGTCGAGGGGGGCGATTTGCCAAGCCAATGCCATGATGCTGTCTCTTTAATACGGGGCGAGCAACTTACCACAAACCAGCGGGGATTTTACTGGCGCGGGCGGTGTGCGGGCGTATAATCGCGCCCCGAAATTCCGTCTATCTGTGACCCTGCGAATCCGGAGCCTGCCATGTTTGAAGTCCTGCCTTTACTACCCAATGACCCGATTTTGGGGTTGAGCATCGCCTATGCCAAAGACACCAACCCCAATAAGGTAGATTTGGGTGTAGGTGTATACAAAAACGATGCAGGCCAAACGCCGATTATGCGCGCCGTGGCCGAGGCAGAAAAATTGCGTATCGCGCGGGACACCACCAAAGCCTATACCCCACCTGCGGGTGTGCCGGGCGCGAATGAAGTCTCTACCCGTTTGGTATTTGGCAGTGGCCACCCAGCGGTAGAGGCAGGACGTGTGCGCACTGTGCAGGCGCCCGGCGGCTGTGGCGCACTGCGTGTTGCGGCAGAGTTAATCCAGCGCGCCAAACCCGGCGCTAACCTCTGGGTAAGTACGCCAACCTGGGCCAACCATGTACCCCTGCTGGGCAGTGCCGGCCTCAAGCTGCGCGAATATCCCTATTACGATTACGCCAACCACAGCATTAATTTCAGCGCGATGCTGGACACCCTCAAACAAATTCCGCGCGGCGATTTGGTCTTGCTGCACGCCTGTTGCCACAACCCTAGCGGCGCCGATTTAACCCGCGCCCAGTGGGATCAAGTGGCCGAGGTGTTGGTTGAGCGCGGCATTATTCCGTTTGTGGATATGGCCTACCAAGGCTTCGGTGAAGGCCTTGAAGAAGACGCCTACGGCCTGCGCATGCTCGCCACCCGTGTACCGGAAATGATTGTGGCTACTTCTTTCTCCAAAAATTTTGGTTTGTACCGCGAGCGTGCGGCGGCGCTGAGCTTGGTGTTTGCCAACCCGCAACAAGCCGATGCCGGTTTTAGCCAAATTCTGAACGTGGCGCGCGCCATTTACTCCATGCCGCCAGCGCACGGCGCGACCATCGTGGATATTATTTTGCACAGCGACGAACTCACCCAGCTCTGGCACAGCGAACTCACGCAAATGCGCGAGCGTATCGCCGGTTTGCGTGTGCACTTGGTGCAATCACTTAACGCGCTACAACAAAGCCGTGACTTCAGTTTTATCGCCCAGGAGCGCGGCATGTTTTCATTTTTGGGTTTGAATGTTGAGCAGGTACATAAACTCAAAAACGATTACAGCATTTACATGACCGATAACAGCCGCATCAGCGTGGCCGGTTTAACCACCGAAAAAATGGATTATGTGGCCAAGGCGGTCGTGGCGGTTTTGTAACTATTTACCGCAGTAATCCTTACGTGTTCCTAATGGCGATGCTGCTAAGCTCTCGCCTATGAATGCATTTGTCTCTTCACAACAAGTTCTGCGATACATCATCGGCCTGGCAATTTGGTTGCTGGGCTGGTGCCTGCTGTTGTTTTTCGATACCCATTTTGATCCTGTTAATCTCAGTCTGATTCTGGTGCTGACCTCGGCACTGGCTGCGCTTTGGCTGCCGCTGAGCGTGACTCTGCTCGCGAGCGTGGCGGCGCTGTTTGCGTTCAATTGGACCTTCGTCCCACCGCGCGGCACCTTTGCAATTGATTTGCACCAGCACACGGTATTACTGGTAGCCATGATGCTGGTGAACATTATCATTGCGGGTTTGATGGTGTTTTTGCGTGAACAGTCGCGCCGTGCCCGGGCTTACGCCCAAGCGGCGGAAGAGTTGCGTGTTTGGGGTGACAAGCTGCGCGATGCCAGCGAACCGGAGCTGCTGTTGAACGATTTGCAGTTAGCCTTGAAACACTTGTCCAGCAACCAGCCGGTAGTGCTGGCTGCGCTTGAAGGGCAGCTTCCATCCACTAATAACCCTGCTTTTTTGCGCTGTATCGGCAGTGTTAATCCTGAACAGGAAGAAGCGCTCTGGCATTGTTTGCGTAGCGGTCAGGCGTTGGGGCCTGGTACTGGCCGCTATCAGGAATTAGACGCGATTTATCTACCATTGCGCGGCCGCGGTATAACCTCGGGTGCGGCGATGATTGCCGGTATCACCAGCGCCGAAGAGTTTCCCGAACTTATTCAAGCTCAGGCGTTGTGCGATCAAATGGGGGCTGCTCTGGAGCGCCAGTACATCCAGCAACAGGAACGGCAGGCGCGCGATCAAGCCCAGGCGCAAACCTTGCGTAGCACCTTACTTGCCGCTATCTCCCACGATTACCGCACCCCGCTCGCGACGATTATGGGGGCCGCTTCTTCTCTTGATCAGCAGGGCGAGCGATTGTCTGATGGCCAGCGTCAGCAACTGGCACGCAGCATAGTGGACGAGGCAGATCGCCTGCGCCGCCTGACCAGCAATATTCTGCAGCTGGCGCGCCTCGATGCTATTGCTGGCAAAATTCAGGGGGACTGGGAGTCGGCGGAAGAAATTGTCGGCAGCGTTATGCGCCGGATGCGCAGCCATGATCCCCAGCAGCGGTTGTGTGTAACGCTTGAGCCGGATTTACCGTTGTTGTGGGGAGATTCCCTGTTGCTGTCGCAACTACTGGAAAACCTGATCGATAACGCATTCAAATACAGCCCGCCCGAATCGCCAATTACTGTGTCGGTTCATCTCGACAAGTCCTATCTGGTATTAGCCGTGCGCGATCAGGGAACTGGCATTGCAGCGGCGGATTACGAGCAGATATTTGACGTTTTTCAGCGCGGCGATCAACACAAGCCCGGTGGTGCAGGTGGTGCGGGAATCGGCCTGGCGCTGTGCCGTGCTATTGCCCGCGCCCATGGTGGTGAACTGGAATTTCATACCACTTCAGCTGGCGTTAGTTTTGAATGTCATTTGCCGCTGCGCACCCAGCCTGACAACCCGGAAACTGAACTATGAGTGTGCGTTTGTTATTGGTTGAAGACGACCGCGAATTGCGCGCTACTCTGCGCGAGGCATTGCTAGTTGAGGGTTATCAGGTGCTTACGGCAGCCAGTTTGGCTGAGGCGATTGCGATGTACGGCCAAACCCAAATGGATGAAGCCAGTGCACCGGCGTTTGATGTGATACTGCTGGACTTAGGCCTGCCCGATGGTGACGGCAGCGCGTTGTTGCTAAAGCTCCGGCGCAGGAATTCCACACCTGTGATTATCATTTCCGCTCGCGAAGCCGAGGGGCAGAAAATCCGTTTGCTCGATCAAGGCGCGGACGATTATCTGGTCAAACCTTTCAGCATCGGCGAGTTATTGGCGCGTATACGTGTAGCACTGCGCCACCGTGGTAATCCGCTGCGCGCGGCAATCACTCGTTATGAACAGGGTGATCTTATCATCGACCTCGCCAGTCATCGTGTCAGCCGTAAAAATGATGTTGTTCATCTCACTCCCACGGAATTTAATTTACTGGCGCGGCTGGTGCGCAGCGCGGGGCAGGTGGTTACCCATCGCCAATTATTGGTGGATGTGTGGGGGCAGGAGTATCTGGAACATACGCATTATTTGCGCCTGTATATGGGACAACTGCGCGCCAAGTTGGAAGATAACCCGGCTGAACCACAGTTGCTGCTAACCGAGCCGGGGGTGGGTTATCGCCTACTGGATACCGAAAGCTGATCTGGTTTTACTAATACTTATGCGATCCTGATGCGTACTTGGGAACACTGGCAATGTCTTCATTGCATAGGTTTTTCCCCATGACTGTTTCCTCTTCATTGCCCCTTGAACCCGGTTCTTCGTCTCCCTCAACGCCCGCGCGCCAGAGTATGGCTGCACTCACCTTGGCCGCCATCGGTGTTGTCTACGGCGATATAGGCACCAGCCCGCTGTACACTGTAAAAGAAATTTTTGCTCCGGCAACTGGCGTACCTTTGGATGCGGGTCATATTATCGGCGCCGTATCCACTATTTTTTGGGCATTGATGCTGGTGGTCACGTTGAAATACGTGATTCTTATTTTGCGTGCCGATAATCGCGGTGAAGGTGGTTCACTGGCGCTGACAGCGCTTGCTGCCAATACTGTCAGTTCAAATCTGCAGTTGCGTCGCTTGATCCTGATGCTCGGTTTATTTGGGGCTACCTTGTTTTATGGCGACAGTATCATCACGCCAGCGATTTCGGTATTAGGGGCCATGGAGGGGCTGGAGGTAGCGACCCCGGCGTTAAAGCCATTGGTTGTCCCGATTACCCTGGCGATTTTGATCAGTTTATTTCTGGTACAGCGCTTTGGTACTGGCGCTATGGGTAAAGTGTTTGGCCCCATAGTGACCCTCTGGTTTTTGATGCTGGCGGTATCTGGCATTGCCCACATCATTGTCCAACCGGCGATTCTCGCTGCGCTTAATCCATTGGAGGCCTGGCAGTTTTTAGCGGGGCGCAGCTGGTATGTGTTTGCCGCGATTGGCGCCATAGTATTGGCACTGACCGGGGCGGAGGCGCTCTATGCCGACATGGGTCACTTTGGTCGCAAACCCATCCAAATTGCCTGGACCTATTTAGTACTGCCATCGCTTGCACTGAATTACATGGGGCAGGGGGCACTCTTGTTAGCCGATCCAACCGCTATCGCCAATCCGTTTTACAAACTCTTCCCGCAGACCCTGATTTGGCCGGCATTAATCATCGCTACACTCGCGGCGATTATCGCTTCTCAAGCTGTTATTTCCGGTGCTTATTCGATGACGCGTCAGGCAATCCAATTGGGTTTTTTACCGCGCATGACGGTCATGCACACTTCCGCGCGTGAAGCGGGGCAAATCTATATGCCTGCGGTAAATTGGATGTTATTGGCGGGGGTAATTGCGGTGGTGCTGTTCTTTGGCAGCTCTTCCGGCTTGGCAGGCGCTTACGGTATTGCGGTGACTGTCACCATGGCCACCACTACTTGCCTGACGTTTTTTGTAGTGCGCGGCCGCTGGAAATTACCATTACCTCTTGCAATAGGAGCGACTCTGTTTTTCCTGGTCGTGGATATTTTTTTGGTAGCGGGCTGTGCACTTAAATTTTTCGATGGTGGTTGGTTCTCGCTGTTGGTCGCTGCCCTATTATTTTTGATCATGAGCACCTGGCAGCGTGGCCGGACAATTGTTATGCAATCTATTCATCGCGATGGTTTGGAATTAAAGTCATTTCTTCCTTCATTGCATCAAAACGACATTCAGTGTGCAGCGCGAGTAGCCGTTTATATGGTGGCGGATGCATCTACCGTTCCGCAGGCATTGCTACACAATCTGAAGCACAATCAAGTATTGCATGAGCGTAATTTAATCTTGACCGTGCAGTTTAAAGATGTCCCTTGGGTAGGCGAGGATGAACGTATTCAACTTGAAGAGTTGGGTAACAGTTTCTGGCGTGTGACCGTCAACTTTGGTTTTATGGACGCACCTGATGTGCCGCGCGCGTTGAAACTTTGTGAGCGCTTCGGATTAACCATCCCACAATTCCAGACCAGTTATTTTTTAAGCCGCGAGTCGATTGTCTCCACACCCGGTGGTGGTATGGCGCCTTGGCGTGAACGATTATTTGCGGCTATGTCGCGCAACGCTGGCGGTGTAGTGGAATTTTTCCGTTTACCTGATAACGCAGTGATTGAATTGGGGACGCGGGTACAAATTTAATCGCTAGATGACAGTAAAAAGGCGATACCCGTTGCTGGGTATCGCCTTTTTTATTTACAGTTTTTATCGCGGAAATTAATACTGTTGTTTCATTTTTTCTGGTTGGCTGGCGGTGAGTTCCAGTTCGCCTTGGCGCAGGTGATGTTTTTCTGCAGTGTGATTTTCTGCAAGCGGTTTGTCGATGCGCAATACAGCTTTTTGCAAAATTAAGGTGTTGGGATAGGTGATGATATTGCCATCGTCACGCTTGAGGATGACGTGGAACATTGTGATTTCAATAATCACACCGCTCATGTCGTCGTCTTTGTCCAAAATTTTAATACTGTCGTTTACTTTGTAAGGAAAGCTGAAAAAAATAATCATGCTCGCCGTGACATTGCTCAATATTGACCACTGGGCAAACAGCGCAATACCCACTACCGCAAAAATAGAAGAGAGGAATACCGAAATCTCGCTGTACCCCAAACCCAGCACCAAACACATTACAACAATACACAAAAACACCATGCCGATATTCATCAGGCGGGTCATGTAAAGCACACGTAAATCGCCCAGTGCGCGGCGCACACTGACATCGTGAATAATGCGATCCAATAATTTGGAGGCGAGTGAAAAAACGATAATACAACTGAGGATGATAATAATTTTGGAGAAGATACCGTGACTGGTTATCTGTTGTAAAAAATCCATAGTTTCCCGAAATGTTGGTAGATTATCCACACTGGCACCTGCATTGCTGATTCAATTAACGACTGCCATACTCGTTCGCACATTATACCCACCGAATAGCTGAACGAGTGCTTTATGAAACCTTTGTTGTGTATTGCCCATCGCGGCGGCCCCGCAGCGGGGCCAACCCCCTTACCGGAAAACAGCCTGGCGGCGATAAAACGCGCATTGGACTTGGGCGTATATGCGGTGGAGATTGATGTTTTTCAAATCCACGGCGAATTATTTGTGACCCATGATCGCCGTTTGGGGCGGGTGGTTTCCGGGCAGGGAGTGATTACTGCCCAGTCGCTGGATTATTTGCAAGCACAGCGTTTGGAAAATGGCGAAGCGCTGCCGCGCTTACAGCAAGTGTTGGAATTGGTGGGCGATAGGGCGCTGCTGAATATCGAAATCAAAGGCGAGAATTGTGTCGCTGTACTTGCACGTCAGTTGGATGATTACCTCCATTCGTCCGGTGGAAGTTACGAGCAGTATGCGGTTTCCAGTTTTGATCACCAGCAATTATTTCAAGCCTTGCAGCAGATGCCGCAGGTTAAACGAGGGGTGTTAATCGAAGGTATTCCACTGGATTACGCCGCCTGTTGTGAACCGCTTAAAGCCTATTCCTTTAATACCCATTTAAGTTTTCTTACCCCGGAATTAATTCAGGATGCACAGCGGCGCGGCTTGAAAAACTGGGTGTATACCGTAAACCACGAGGATGATTGGCAGTTAATGCAGCAGCTGGGGGTGGATGCGGTATTTACCGATAAACCCGATGCGCTTATCGCCTTTAATCAGAAAATACCGGCATAAATAGCCCAATCTGCTCACCGACGCTACCGACTTGAAGGGCGAAGCTGTTATTCGCCCTTATCTATTCCCCTTTATCGCATAAAAACATTTTTGAATATTTAGTATTGCTCTGTTTTTGCGCCGGTTTTTGCGCTGAAGCAAGAGTATTCCGCACATTCTCTTCTAGACTTTCCTTCACCTGCGCTGTTACACGGCCGCGCTTGGCCAGACGTTGGTGAATAAAATTTGTTATTGGTTAAGGCTATTGATTGGTTATTAAATATAAATTTATCAAATTGAGAGAATTGGCCTAAGGTTAGTCTGTATCTAGTGAGTCAGCTGAAAGCGAGTCAACTTACTGCAAGCCAATTTACTCAATCAATATCTCAACAGGAGAAGGTTATGGACAATAACAACACTTCAGCAGGTCAATGCCCATTTGCACATGGTGCAAATACTGAATCAAGCAAGTCAGTGATGAATTGGTGGCCCAAGGCTCTCAATCTCGACATCCTTCATCAACACGACCGCAAAACCAACCCGCTCGGTGAAAACTTCAACTACGCCGAAGAATTCAAAAAACTCGATCTGCAAGCCGTTAAAAACGACCTCAAAGCCCTGATGACCGATAGCCAGGACTGGTGGCCAGCCGACTGGGGCCACTACGGCGGTTTGTTTATTCGTATGGCCTGGCACTCAGCCGGTAGTTACCGCATTGCCGATGGTCGCGGTGGCGCCGGCACCGGTAACCTGCGTTTCGCCCCTTTAAATAGCTGGCCGGATAACGGCAACCTGGATAAAGCCCGCCGCTTGTTGTGGCCAATCAAAAGAAAGTACGGCAACAAGTTGTCCTGGGCGGATTTGATGATCCTCGCTGGCAATATGGCCTATGAATCCATGGGCTTGAAAGTCTTCGGTTTTGGTGGCGGCCGCGAAGATATTTGGCACCCAGAGAAAGATGTTTACTGGGGTTCTGAAAAAGAATGGCTGGCCAAAAGTGGCGGCGAAGGTAGCCGCTACTCAGGTGAGCGCGATTTGGAAAACCCACTGGCTGCAGTGATGATGGGTTTGATCTACGTAAACCCCGAAGGTGTGGACGGTAACCCCGACCCGCAAAAAACCGCCAACGACATACGTGTGACCTTTGCACGCATGGCCATGAATGATGAAGAAACCGTTGCGCTTACGGCTGGTGGCCACACCGTAGGTAAAGCCCACGGCAATGGCAGTGCGGCCAACCTTGGCCCCGAGCCAGAGGCGGCCGGTATTGAAGAGCAGGGCTTGGGCTGGGTGAATCACAAAACCCGTGGCGTTGGCCGCGATACAGTTACCAGCGGTATTGAAGGTGCGTGGACCACCAACCCGACCCAATGGGATAACGGCTATTTTGAAATGCTGCTTAACCACGAGTGGGAATTGACCAAAAGCCCGGCCGGTGCCTGGCAGTGGAAACCCGTCGATATCAAAGAAGAAGACATGCCCGTGGATGTGGAAGACCCCAGCATTCGCTGCATGCCCTTGATGACCGATGCGGATATGGCGATGAAGGTTGACCCTGAGTACCGCAAAATTTCCGAGCGTTTCTACAAAGATCCAGCCTACTTCTCTGAAGTCTTTGCGCGCGCCTGGTTCAAATTGACTCACCGCGATTTAGGCCCCAAAGCGCGTTACTTGGGTGCGGATGTACCGGCGGAAGATTTGATCTGGCAAGACCCGGTTCCCACTGTTGACTACACCTTAAGTGATGCTGAAGTCGCCGACCTGAAAGCCAAAATTCTAGCCAGCGGTTTAAGTGTTGCTGAACTGGTTGCCACTGCTTGGGACAGTGCACGTACCTTCCGCGGTTCGGACTTCCGTGGCGGCGCTAACGGTGCACGTATTCGTCTCGCCCCGCAAAAAGATTGGGAGGGCAACGAGCCGGCGCGTTTGCAAAAAGTGCTGGGTGTGTTGACCAATATCCAGGCGGGTTTGAGCAAAAAAGTCAGCATTGCCGATTTGATTGTGTTGGCAGGTACAGCAGCGGTTGAAAAGGCCGCAAAAGATGCGGGTGTCAATATCACCGTACCTTTTGCTGCCGGTCGCGGTGATGCCACTGATGCACAGACCGATGCAGAATCCTTCGCGGTGCTGGAGCCAGTGCACGACGGTTTCCGCAACTGGGTGAAAAAAGATTATGTGGTACAGCCAGAGGAAATGCTGCTCGACCGCGCGCAGCTAATGGGTTTAACCGCACCGGAAATGACGGTGTTGATTGGCGGTATGCGTGTGCTGGGCACCAATCACGGTGGCAGCAAACACGGTGTGTTTACCGATAAAGTCGGTGTATTAAGCAACGACTTCTTTGTTAACCTCACCGACATGAACTACCAATGGAAACCTACCGGTAAAAACTCTTACAACATTGTTGAGCGCAAAACCGGCACTGTGAAATGGACGGCAACCCGTGTTGACCTGGTGTTTGGTTCCAACTCGATTTTACGTTCTTACGCCGAAGTCTATGCACAAGACGACAACCGCGAAAAGTTCGTAAAAGACTTTGTAAACGCTTGGGTAAAAGTGATGAATGCAGATCGTTTTGATCTGAAATAATTGCGCGCTAACGCCCTTGCAAAACAAAAAGGCCGATGTGAACAGCATCGGCCTTTTTGCTTTTTTATTTGTTTGTTTTTTGATTGCCTGTGAGTTGCGTTACTGCGCTTGTTCCACCGCAATCACTTTTAACCGGCGCACCTTGCCCAGCGGCACTGGCCATTCAATCGCACCGCCTATTTTCAAACCAATAAGCGCGCTGCCCACTGGCGATAACACCGATATTTTCATCTGGCTTACATCCGCATCCTGTGGGTAAACCAGTTGAATGGTTTTTTCTTCGTTGGAGTCCAAATCGCAAAAAGTCACTTTGCTATTCATCGCCACCACATTGCTGGGGAGCTTGTGAGTTTCCACAATTTTGGCCCTGCTTATCTCTTGGTCCAGAGCATCTGCGGCATCCGAATCACTTTGTTCAATCAATTGCATTAATTGTGCGTAGTCAATTTTGGTAATAACCAATGCACTGCTTTTTTTGTTGCTCATAAAAATATCCAAAATAACTGACGGCAGCCAGTGTGACTGTCCGGTGTTTAATTAAAAAAAACAGAAGTAAAACTAATCAGGAGTAAAACAACAAAGAGGGTTTGCGGCGATTAAGTTGGCAATAACTTAATCGCCAGATACCACAAAGACGCGAGCGGAAGCGGCTTCCGGCGCGGTAAGAACAAGCGAAATGGAGGTGAGTATTGAATAATTCATGGGCAAACCATAACAAGGCCGCTTGGTTTTGTCTACTCGCTTGCCGATGATCCGGGGGGCGTGCGGGCAAGAATTTACCCTTCTTTGTAATATGCGCGCCGGGGTTGCGTGGCAATTTAACCCCTCTGGATTTAGTATGGCTGCCCATAACTAGAAGCAAACACTGGCTGATCAACCAAGGCCAGATGCAGGACAGCGGAAATCATCAACCATAAGTTTTATAAACCCTTTGCCACCAACAGATTCCTGACGAGAACTACAATGAAATTAATCCCTCTTTTTTTACTGGGAGTGCTCGGCCTTACCAGTATTGCCTCGGCTGAGCCGGTACAAAACATCGGTGCCGATAACCCACAATATCTTTATACCGGGCGCATCGACTTTAGCGATAAAAAAGCCCCGCAGCTCTCCTGGCCTGGCTCCAGTATTAAAGCGAATTTCACCGGCACATCGCTCGCCATTGTTCTGGATGACCAGTTGGGGAAAAATTTTTTTAATGTGATTGTGGATGGCGAAACCCAGCACCCCTACGTGCTTGAAGCCAAACAAGGTGAACACACCTATGTCATTAGCACGGCGTTAAAACCGGGCAACCACAGCCTGGAAATTTATAAACGCACCGAAGGCGAGGAGGGCGCTACCCATTTTAAAGGCTTGGTATTGGATAAAGATGCCAGCCTTCTAAAACCGCCGGCGCGCCCTAGACGCCGCATGGAAATTTACGGGGATTCCATTACCAGCGGTATGGGCAATGAAGGCGCCGATAATGGTGCCGATCATTTGCTCAGTGAAAAAAATAATTATTGGGCCTATGGTGCCATTACCGCACGCAACTTGAATGCGGAATTACACACCATTTCACAAAGTGGTATTGGCATTATGATCAGCTGGTTTCCGTTTATCATGCCGCAGTTTTATGACCAGCTAAATGCCGTGGGGAATAACGATAGCCAATGGGATTTCTCCCGCTGGACGCCCGATCTAGTCGTCATTAATTTGTTCCAGAACGATAGTTGGTTGACGGATCGCGATAGAAAATTGCAGCCGCACCCAACGGATGAGCAAAAAATTCAGGCCTATATTGATTTTGTGCGCAGCATCCGCGCCAAATACCCGAATGCACACATTATTTGTGCGCTGGGCAGTATGGATGCCACTGCAAACCCAACCTGGCCCGGTTATGTAAAAGCGGCGGTGGCGCGCATGCAGCAGGAAAATAATGATAAAAAACTGGATACTATTTTCTTTCCCTTTACCGGCTATGGGCAGCATCCGCGTATTGCACAGCACAAAGCAAATGCTGAGTTGTTAACGGCGTTTATTGAAAAGAAAATGCAGTGGTAATGTGATTCTTTCTTAAAAAGAATCCCGCATCACCCGGTGATGCGGGATTTTTATTTTGCGCTTAACGTTTTAAATCCAAGAGGCGGAAGTAGGCATCTTTGGGTTGCAATTGACGATCAAACAAGAGTGGGTAGTTGGTGCGGCCGCGAATGGGGAAACCATTAAGCCAACTCGCATCATCGCTTACCCCCCAAAAAGTTACGCGGTCAATTTTATCGCTGTGTTTAATAAATAGTTTGAATAAATCCTCGTAGCGTTTGGCCAGTTTGTCTTGCATTTCCTGCGGTAACCCTTTGATGTAAGGGTCGCGCTCGGGTTTGTATTCAAAACGGGTGGAGACTTCTGCGACCGGTAAATCCCATACCGATGGCAATACATCTATATCCAATTCAGTGAAATGGACACGCAAGCCCAATTTGGCAAATTCGATAATACTTTTTTCAATTTCGTCGATGGGCGGTGTGTCTATGCCCAAATGCCCTTGAATACCTAAACCGTGAATTGGCATACCGCGTTTTTTCATACGTTTAAGCATGTCAACGGTTGCTTCGCGTTTACCGGTGCGCTCAATGTTGTAATCGTTGTACATCAGGTGAGCTTTGGGATCTACCTCGTGTGCCAAGGCAAAGGCGTTGTAAATAAAATCATCGCCCATGATTTTGTACCAATGGCTATCGCGCATTTTATTGTCATCGCCCACCGCTTCATTCACTACATCCCACGCGGGCAGTTTGCCTTTATAGCGGCCTGCAAGTGTGGTGATGTGCTCTTCCATTTTTTTCTGCAGCGCGTCTTTGCTAATGTAGCTGCCATCGGCTTTTTTAAAGACTTCATCGTGAATCTGGCTGTGCCATACCAGGGTGTGACCCACCATGTGTATATTGTACTTGGTGCCAAAGGCCACAAAATTGTCGGCATCAGTCCAGTTCCACTGGCCCTGGGCATCGCGCAATACGCCCCATTTCATACAGTTTTCCGGGGTAATGGAATTAAACTCTTTACTGATCAAGGCATTCAGTTTTTCATCGGAACCTGTGGCTATGTTGGCATTGAGCGCAGCGCCAATTAGAAAATTATCCTTGTAGGCTGTTTTAAGCCCGGTTTGCTCCAATGCTTTGGTCGCTGCAGTGACTCTGGCAGCCTGGCTCAGTGCAAGCCCTGCGCCGGTGAGTGCAAACAATTGCCGACGTGAGATATTCATAGGTAAATCCCCTAAGGTTATTGTTGTGGATAAAACTTTACATTTTCATGGATAAAAATCGGCTTGGTATTCTTGTATACAAGTGATATATTTGTTATGACTATAAGATACGCAGCAATTGCCATTTCAGCAAATAAAGAAACGTTTATAAGGGGTGTCGCGTGAGAAAAGCCTATATCAATAAATATTGGGTACTCTGTTTTTTATTCCCGTTGATCTTTTCCTCTAGCGCGATTGCTGAGGATGGCTATGAAATGTGGCTGCGCTATCAGCCGGTTGCCAATCAACAACAGCTCAAAAGCTACCGCGCGCAAATCAGCCAATTAGTGGTTGAAGGCGATTCTGCCACTATGCAAAAAGCGGCGGCGGAATTGCAGCGCGGCTTGGGTAGCCTGCTTGCCAAACCGCTTGCCTCTGTGATTGGCAGTGCGCCTGCCAGTAACAAACCGGTGAAACATGCGCTGCTTGTGGGAACCCCAAAAAACTCAACCATGATTGCTGCACTGGGAATGGAGCAGGAGTTATCGGCATTGGGTGACGAGGGGTACATCATTGCGAATAAAACCCTGAATAAACGCTTGGTGATAGTGATTGCAGCCAACACCGATATAGGCGCGCTCTACGGCAGTTTTCACTTTTTGCGCCTGTTGCAAACAAACCATTCACTGCAAAACCTGGCGATAAAATCCGCACCAAAATTGCAGCATCGTGTAGTAAATCATTGGGATAATTTAAATCGGGTAGTGGAGCGCGGTTATGCCGGTTTATCGCTCTGGGATTGGGGAACTTTGCCGGATTACAAATCCCCGCGCTATGAAGATTACGCGCGTATCAATGCATCGCTGGGTATTAATGGCACGGTACTCAATAATGTGAACGCCGACCCCCGCGTGTTGAGCGATCAATTTTTAGAAAAAATTGCGGCACTGGCTGATGTGTTTCGCCCTTACGGCATCAAAGTGTATCTGTCGATTAATTACAATTCACCGCGCGCCTTTGGCGATTTGGAAACGGCCGATCCGCTCGATCCCAAGGTGCAGCAGTGGTGGAAGGAGCGCACCAAAAAAGTCTACGACTACATCCCCGATTTTGGCGGCTATTTAGTGAAAGCGAATTCCGAAGGCCAGCCCGGCCCGCAGGATTACAAGCGCGATCACGCCGATGGCGCCAATATGCTGGCCGAAGCCTTAAAGCCCTTTGGTGGCGTTGTATTTTGGCGCGCCTTTGTCTATAGCCCTGACATTGGCGACCGCTTTCGCGGTTCTTACGATGAGTTCAAACACCTGGATGGAAAATTTGCAGACAACGTGATTCTGCAAGTTAAAAATGGCCCCATCGATTTCCAGCCGCGCGAACCCTATTCCGCATTATTTTCCGGCATGGAAAAAACCAACATGATGATGGAGTTCCAGGTCACCCAGGAATATTTTGGTTTTGCTACCCACCTTGCCTACCAAGGCCCATTATTTGAAGAATCCCTGCGCACCGATACCTTTGTAAAAGGCGAGGGTTCGACTATCGGCAATATTCTTGAAGGCAAGGTGTTTAACACCAAACACACGGGCATGGCGGCGGTTATCAACCCGGGTACCGATCGCAACTGGACAGGCCACCCCTTTGTGCAATCCAGTTGGTATGCCTTTGGCCGCATGGCATGGGATCACGAAATCAGCGCGGAGGCTGCTGCAGAAGAATGGTTGCGCATGACTTTTTCCAATGAAGAAAAATTCATCGAACCCATGAAAGCCCTAATGCTAATGTCGCGCGAAGCCGGCGTTAACTATCGCTCGCCACTGGGTTTGACGCACCTCTATTCGCAGGGCGATCACTACGGCCCCGCGCCCTGGACGGAAAATTCCGAGCGCCCGGATTGGACTGCTATTTATTACCATCGCGCTTCCAAAACCGGTTTGGGTTTTGATCGCACCAAAACCGGCTCCAATGCCATCGCCCAGTACCCGGCGCCAGTCGCCCAGTTGTATGGCGACCTGAATGCAGTGCCTGAGGAATTATTACTCTGGTTCCATCACGTCAGTTGGGATCACAAAATGAAATCCGGCCGCACACTCTGGGAGGAATTGGTACACAAATATTACGAAGGGGTAGAGCAGGTGCGCGCTATGCAAACCACTTGGGACGCGCAAAAATCCTATGTGGATGCGGCGCGTTTTGAGCAAGTGAAAGCACTGTTAAAAGTGCAGGAGCGCGATGCGATTATCTGGCGCGATTCCTGTGTGCTCTACTTCCAAACTTATTCCGGCCGGGCGATCCCTGCCGGTTATGAGCAGCCAAAACATAACCTGGACTATTACAAATTCCTGGCGCGCACCCGCTACGTGCCTGAGCCTTGGCACCCCGCCAGTTCGAGCCGTGTGCTGAAATAAAACCGCCCAATCCTATGCTCCCGGCGCTCGCCGGTGAGCATAGCCAGCGCTCCTCTCTCGCCTAAATCGCTCCTTGTATAGCTATCCCCTTTATAAATGATCATTTTGTCAAGCTGCTTGCTGGGCTAGTGGTTTTTACCGATAATGTTATATTATAACGTATCTGTTATGGCAAAAATTACACAGGCGACCCCATGAACCGACTTCCCGTTACCGTCCTCTCCGGCTTTTTAGGTGCCGGTAAAACCACCTTGCTCAATCATATTTTGAACAATCGCGAAAACCGCCGCGTTGCGGTCATCGTGAATGACATGAGCGAAGTGAACATTGATTCATCGCTGATTCAAAATCAGGTGGAATTAAATCGGGCCGAAGAAAAACTGGTGGAGATGAGCAACGGCTGCATCTGCTGCACCCTGCGTGAAGATTTGCTGGTGGAAGTAAACCGTATGGCCAAAGAAGGCCGCTTTGATTATCTGGTGATTGAATCCACCGGCATTTCTGAACCCTTGCCGATTGCAGAGACATTCACGTTTGAAGATGAAGACGGCCAAAGCCTCTCGCAAGTTGCACGCTTGGACACTATGGTGACCGTCGTTGATGCAGTAAATTTTTTAGATGACTATTACGACGCTTTCTCGCTACAAGAAACCGGTGAAAGCCTGGGTGAAGACGACGAGCGCAATGTGGCAGATTTGCTCGTTGATCAAATCGAATTTTGTGATGTGTTGTTAATCAGCAAAACCGATTTAATTTCAAAAGAAAAACTGGCAGAACTCTATGCGATTTTAACCAAGCTCAACCCAGACGCTGAAATTATTCCCGTTGAGCGCGGAAACGTATCGCTCGATAAAGTCCTCAATACCGGAAAATTCAATTTTGAAAAAGCCCAGCAAGCACCGGGCTGGTTAAAAGAAATGCGCGGCGAACATACACCGGAAACCGAAGAATATGGCATCAGTAGTTTTACCTACCATGCACGCCGCCCGTTTCACCCGCAAAAAATTTATGAGTTTTTCTCAAGCCCGGCGGTAAAAGGAAAACTGCTGCGTTCAAAAGGATTTTTCTGGCTTGCATCACGCCCGCAATGGGCCGGCCAGTGGAGTCAGGCGGGCGGCATTGCGCAACACGGCGCAGCCGGAATGTTCTGGAAAGCGATTCCCAAAGAACAATGGCCGAGCGATGAAGAACATGTGAATTACATTATGGATAAATGGGTGGAACCCTTTGGCGATATGCGCCAGGAGTTGGTGTTTATTGGCCAAAATATCGATAAAGAGTTTGTGGTTGAGCAGCTGGATCAATGCTTGCTCACTGAAGATGAAGTATTAAAAGGCCAGGAGTATTGGAAAACATTACCTGATCCGTTTCCTGCATGGACGCAGGGGCACGCGCACTGAGCTTATTGTGGTGACGTGTGATTTGATTGAACACAGGTAAAAAGCATTTTACCCATTGGGCCGATTAATAGTGCGTATAACGTAGGTTGGGCAGCCATGCCCAACATCTTGGAATCAAACAATATTGTTGGGCATGGCTGCCCAACCTACAAACCTGTAAGTTCCTTGCGCACAATTTCCGCGCCTGCGTTTAAGGCTTTCAATTTACCGAGAGCGACTTGGCGGGATAAAGGTGCCATGCCGCAGTTGGTGCAGGGGCAGAGTTTGTCGGCATCTACAAATTGCAATGCTTTGCGTAAAGTAGCAGCGACTTCTTCAGGCGTTTCGATGGTGTTGGTGGCCACGTCAATCGCACCGACCATGACTTTTTTGCCGCGAATCAGTTCCAGTAATTCCATTGGCACGCGTGAGTTATGGCATTCCAGCGAGATAATATCGATGTTGGATTTTTGCAGTTTGGGAAAAATCTCTTCGTATTGCCGCCATTCAGAACCCAGCGTTTTTTTCCATTCGGTATTGGCTTTAATACCGTAGCCATAACAAATATGTACGGCGGTTTCGCATTTAAGCCCTTCGCGTGCTCTTTCTAGTGTGGCAATGCCCCAGTCATTTACCTCATCAAAAAACACATTAAAAGCCGGTTCATCAAACTGGATGATGTCTACACCTGCCGCCTCTAATTCTTTCGCTTCCTGGTTGAGAATTTTGGCGAATTCCCAAGCCAGTTTTTCGCGGCTTTTATAGTGACCATCGTAAAGTGTATCAATCATGGTCATGGGGCCGGGCAGGGCCCATTTAATCGGTTGTGTGGTTTGCGCGCGCAGAAATTTTGCGTCATCAACAAACACCGGCTTCTGACGCGACACCTCGCCCACTACCGTGGGTACACTCGCATCATAGCGATTGCGAATTCTCACCGTTTCGCGCTGCGCAAAATCAACGCCGCTCAGGTGCTCAATAAAGGTAGTCACAAAATGTTGGCGCGATTGCTCACCATCGCCAACAATATCAATCCCCGCCTGTTGTTGTTCCTGCAATGACAAACGCAGCGCGTCTTGTTTACCTTCACGCAATTCATCACCTTGTAATTTCCAGGGCGACCAAAGTGTTTCAGGCTGTGCAAGCCAGGAAGGCTTGGGTAAGCTGCCAGCGGTGGATGTGGGCAATAATGTTTTCATAGTGAATAATCTTTTCTATTTAAGAGTTATCGGGAAGCTCTGAAATATTCACTTCCCGTCATACCCGCGAAAGCGGGTATCCAAAAAAATCAGCCGCTTGGCGAATTAAAACGCGTAGTTGGCAGACCACTGCTCAAGAATGCGCTGGTAGGGTTTGATGAATTGTTTTTCAGCAAATTTTCCCTGCTCAATCGCCAACCGGCTGCGTTCCTCGCGGTCATACACTACTTTGGTTAATGAATAATCCTGATTCTTTAAATTGGGTTTGTAATAGGCTCCCGCTACCGCATTGGCGTTATAAATTTCAGGGCGATAAATTTTTTGGAAAGTTTCCATAGTGCTAATGGTGCTGATCAACTCAAGGTTGGTGTAATCCACCAGCAAATCCCCAAAGAAATAAAACGCAAAAGGCGCGACGCTATTGGGCGGCATAAAATAGCGCACCGCCAAGCCCATCTTTTTAAAATACTGTTCAGTCAATGAGGATTCATTGGGCTGGTATTCAACGCCCAGTACCGGGTGCTGGTTTTCAGTGCGTTTGTAGGTTTTGTTATCGGAAACACTCAGGCAGATCACCGGCGGTTTATTAAAATGCGTTTTGTACGTTGTAGAGTTCACAAAGTGTTTGAATAACTTGCCGTGTAAATCGCCAAAATTATCGGGAATACTGAATGTGGTTTGGTTTTTGTTGTGCTCTAACAGCAGCACACTAAAGTCATAATCGCGCACATAAGAGGAAAAGTTATTTCCCACAATGCCTTCAATACGCCGGTTGTTGTAGTGATCCAGAATAGTGGTTTTTAAAATTTCAATCGCAGGGAAAGCGTCGCCTTTTCCGGTGCGCTCAAGGTCCATTTCCACTGAAATAATTTCCAACTCCAGCGAATAGCGATCCCCCTTGGGGTTATCCCAATGCGCCAAGGCATTAAAGCGGTTATCAATCATCGTCAGCGCATTGCGTAAATTCTCTTGCCGGCTGGCACCCCTCGCCAAATTGGCAAAGTTAGTCGTGGCCCGCGTATTGTCCGCCGGATGATAGTTCTCATCGAAACCAATGCTTTTGATGCTAAAAGTAAAATCGTTGTTCATGGCGATGTCGCAACCTGATTAAGAGGCAAGGGTGATTTTGGCTCTGGTTAAGTACAGGTTGTCTTTATACTGGAATGGCTGCATGAACAAAAACGATAATAATTCATGAAAAGGTGAATATTATTCATGTTGGTGGTGGGGGTGGGCCTTTGAGGCGTATGTCGTCATATCTGGATACTGGTATGCATACCCGGTGCCCCTTAATGCTTTTAACCGACCATACATCTGGTCTAATGTCTTGATCTTCGCCTGTAGACCACTATACTGGTCTACAGGTCAACTGAGGGTGTGCCCATGTTAGAAGAAATCGGCTCCTACGAAGCCAAAACCAAGCTTCCTGAAATCCTTCGCCGTGTAGAGGCGGGCGAAGCATTCACTATTACAAACCGTGGCAAACCTATTGCTGATGTTATACCGAGTCGCGCGAGCGATAGGCTCAAAACAGAAGCTGCTATAGCCACCATATTGAAAGCAAAAAAACACAAAATTAGCGATGTAGTATTAACTGAGCTCAAGGAATCGGGGCGTAAATGACAGCATTTGTTTTGGATAACTCAGTGGCGATGCGCTGGCATCTGGAAAGTGAAAAGCACGCAGATCAAGAATATGCAGAAGCGGTATTGCTCAGTCTTGCAGATGCTGATGCTTTTGTGCCTAACCTGTGGCATTTGGAAGCTACCAATGTGTTGTTGGGAGCTGAAAACCGTGGCGACACCACGCTAGGCGAAATCGAGCGTTTTATTGCCCAGTTAGAAAACCTTCCACTGCATATTGATCCACTCACTGCGCGCCAATCTTTTACAAGAACCATGTCTTTAGCGCGCGCCTACAAACTCAGTAGTTATGACGCCGCTTATCTTGAGCTTGCAATCCGTGAGGGCTTACCTTTGGCAACGCTCGACAAAGATCTTATTAAAGCTGCCAGGAAAGCGGATATTGAGATTTATTTAAAATCCTAGGTGGATTTGCTGCGAGCGTCAGCGCATTGCCTTTGTAATAAGGTGTAATGGGTTTTTGTTGATTGGCATGGTAGATAAACGCTTGTTATATCTATCTCAAAAGTTTAAAAACACGTAATCCATGCTTGCGAGCTGCAACGAATTTAAAGTAAAGGGGTGCCGATAGGTTGCGGCAGGTAGCGTAGATTGAGTTTATGAATTACAACAGATTGAAGGTCGTCAATGTGCCCAAAACAGTTATTGAATCTATATCAATATAAATTCGATTAAACCCGTCTATCATTTTTAAATAAGAAAGTTTCAATATATTGAAGAATCACGGATTTTTACTTGGAAATCGAGATCATGCCTAGTCCCATTAAACTCTCAGAGATTTACGCCGCTATCAAAGATGAAATCGTAATTGACGGATGTAGCGACTATAAATTAATTGAAAAACTTGTTCTTGGTAAGTTTAATTTCAAATTAGTTAGCGAGCAGGTGTGGAGTTTATTGAATCACCATAAGAAACAAATGGTAAAGATAGATACAGTTGATGCTGATATGGTTGAAATAGTTATACTGGCAAACTCCGTAAAGCATGGACAGCATTGTGTGGCCGGTAAGTGTATGAGCACTGGCAGATGGATTAGGCCCGTATCTAATCCACAAGGTGCCGAGTTAAGTCATGAGCAAGCAAAATATCGAAATCCTTACGGCACTTATGGTGTAAAACCACTTCAAAAGATCCAAATGGGATTTTCCCGGCATGTTCCGCTTCCACATCAGCCGGAAAATTATCTGATAGATGGAAATTTATGGCATCAAAACTTTTCTATAGGGTTAGGAGAGCTACCTCAATATCTTGACGAGCCTGTTGATATATGGGGACCAGATAATAGGGTGCAACATGCTCTTATCACTTCTGGCATTTATAGTGTTTCCCAATCACTTTACCTCATTCAAGTAGAAAGGCTTAGGCTCTATAATAAAGATGGTGGTAAACGGAGAGCATCTTTTTCGTATAACAGTATCGCTTATGATCTGGCAGTGACCGACCCAAAATTTGACGAAATAGTAAAAGATAATCGCGAATTTAATCACATTCTTTGTGTAAGTCTTGGTGAAGAATACAACGGGTATTGTTACAAACTTGTAGCTACAATTTTCTGAGGCTTTCATGGATATTTACACTATCGGTTTCACACAAAAAAATGCTGAAAATTTTTTTAAATTTTTGAAAACCTCTGGCGTTAAAAGGCTTATTGATGTTCGCCTAAATAATATATCTCAATTGGCAGGTTTTGCAAAAAAGGATGATCTAAAGTTCTTTTTGAAAGAGCTTTGTGCTGCGGAATATATTCATATGCCAGAATTTGCACCAACTAAAGATATTTTAGATTCGTATAAGAAAGGAGAGATTTCTTGGTATATTTATGAGGAAAAATTTATGAATCTTATGGCTCAAAGAAATGTTGAAAAATCAATTGTGCCAGAATTGCTAGATCATGGTTGTTTGCTGTGTAGTGAGCATGAACCACATTTTTGCCATAGAAGATTAGTTGTCGAGTATCTTAATGAGCATTCAAATCTAAATCTCAAAGTGAAGCATTTATACTGATGGCTGATGTTCTGATTGTTTATCCAAAGGTTTTTAACTGCTACTCGAAGTTTTCCAGAAAAGTAAGGAAAATAATTTCGAGCTTGGGAGATGTGTCTCTAATATATTCACATGATCATAATGAATTCATTCGACGATTTTGTGATGAGAAGCCTAGCGAATTGCAAGGAAAACAACTGATTAATTGGAGCGTTGATGATATAACTCATGCAATTATATTTGATGATGGGGAAGAGTTTCCAGAAGAAACTAATAGCTTGCGATCTAGCGGATTACCCCTGAGGGTCGTTTATATTCCTATAACGCGGGTCGTAAATATAAAAATAGATACTGAATACCAGAAAGATAAGAGTACGCATAGTTATGAGTATATTGGTCGTGGATCTTACTGGGGAAATCCTTATTCCATGTATGAAGAAGGTGATGATCGGGAAGAGGTTATTCGAAAGTTTAAATATGACTTTGATTATGAAAAGTTTCCAAATAAAGAAAAGTCGGAAGTGTATAAGTTGGCGGGAAAACGATTGGGATGCTTTTGTAAACCGAAAGCGTGTCATGGTGATATTCTTGCAGATTTTTTGAATTCTTGGGATGATGGAAACTAAGTAATTAATACATGATTATTAATGGCCCATGTTTGATTAATGCGTAAATGATGGCATTAGGTAGTTATAGAATTTTCGTAAGTTTTTTGTTTTTAGAAAACAGTCGCAGATTCGCTTAAAAAATTAACCTTAATAAAAAATACATTTCGTCTAAAAACATGCGGGTCTATTTAATAAATACATCCCCCGTATTCCGTTAGCCTCCATACAGGCTACAAGTCTAATTTCTGTCTTTGTCTTCAATTAATTTTTCCGCATGAAAATCCATATTGGGCATCGCTGCGCTCACTGCCTACCTGCCGGGCAGGGAATTAATCTTGATTGCATCATTGTCCTCTTCTGCGGGATAATACTGTTTACTTAACCAGCTTGCATGACAGCCTATGACCAACGCCTTTTTATTGACCCGCCAATGGCGCGATACCCGCGAGGGTGTGGTGTTGGATTTGTGGTGGGCGACGGAGCAGGGGAGTTGTTGGACGCAAATTACCGGGCAAGAGGTAGTGTTTTTTGTTGAGCGCAAATATGCACCGGAATTGCCTGCGCTTTTTTCCCGCTTGCGCGCCTGGCGTATGGCGGAGGTGGAATTAAAAAACTTTCATAATCAGCCGATTGTTGCCCTCTATTTCAAACAGCACCGCAGTGCACGCGATGCGCAGGATCTATTGCGTCAGCAGCAAATTGTATTTTGGGAGAGTGATATTCGCCCGCCTGAGCGCTATTTGATGGAGCGTTTTATTACCGCAGCGGCGCAGCTGGATATACGAGATATTACCCAACAACCGCTGCGCAACCCGCGTTTGGCACCCGTTGAGGATGTGTTGTGGCGACCACAATTGCGACTGTTGTCGCTGGATATAGAAACCTCGATGGATGCGCAGCAGCTTTATTCCATTGCTATTTGGTGTGATGCGGCAAAAACCGTGTTTATGATCGGTGATGGCGAATTTACCGCGACACCAGAAAGTAAGCACAGCGTTATTTTTTGTCGCGACGATAAAGAATGCTTACAACAATTTTTTGCGGCAGTTGCGGCGCTTGATCCTGATATTTTAATTGGTTGGAATTTGGTGCAGTTCGATTTACTGGTGCTGGAAAATATTTGCCAGAAATTAGCCTTGACACTGAATTTAGGTCGCGCCCATCAAGCCATTCATTGGCGCCATGAGGATGCCAGTGAAGGCGGGCGCAGTTATGTGGTAATTCCCGGGCGAGTCGCTCTGGATGGTATCGAATTATTAAAAGCCGCTAATTACCGCTATGAAAGTTATTCGCTGCAAAATATCGCCGAGACGTTGTTGGGTGAAAGCAAATTAATTACCGGCAGCCAGCGCGGCGATGATATTACCCAATTATTTAACACCGATAAGCTTGCGCTCGCGCACTACAACCTGCGCGACTGCGAATTGGTGTGGGATATATTTCAGCAGCAGGAGCTGCTGGCGTTTGCGATGGAGCGCAGCCAATTAACCGGTTTGTTGTTGGATCGCATTGGCGGTTCGGTAGCGGCGTTTGAGTATTTGTATTTGCCGCGTTTGCATAGGCGCGGTTATGTGGCGCCTAATTTGGGTGAGCTGGAGTCTGATGTTATCAGCCCCGGTGGCTATGTGATGAACTCGCGCCCCGGCATTTACAACAATGTATTGGTGCTGGATTTTAAAAGCCTGTACCCGAGTATTATGCGCAGTTTTTTAATTGACCCCTGTGCATTTTGGTTGGCGCAGCATGACCGTATGAGCGACGAACAAATTGTGCCGGGTTTTAATGGCGCTTTTTTTGCGCGCGAAGGGCACATATTGCCGCAAGTGATTGAGCAGCTTTCCTCGGCGCGCGACCGCGCCAAACAACATAAAAATGCGCCGCTCTCTCATGCCATCAAAATTATTATGAATTCATTTTACGGTGTGCTGGGTTCTACCGGCTGCCGGTTTTTTGATCCGCGCGTGTGTAGCTCCATCACCCTGCGCGGCCATGAAATTATCCAGCGCAGCCGCGAGTGGATTGAGCAGCAGGGCTATGCAGTTATTTATGGCGATACTGACTCCTTATTTGTGTGGTTGGAAAATAATTGTGTGGGGCACCAACCCAAAAATGCCGCCCAGTGTGATGCCATTGGTAAGCGCCTCGCCAAAGAATTAAACCACTGGTGGGCGCAAACCCTGCAGCGGGAATTCAATATAAAAAGCGCACTGGAAATTCAATTTGAAACCCACTACCTGCGCTTTTTAATGCCGACTATTCGCGGCTCGGAATTGGGCACTAAAAAACGTTACGCCGGTTTAGTTGAGGTGAATGGCGTGCGCGAGATGGTGTTTAAAGGTTTGGAAAATGTACGCACCGATTGGACGCAACTCGCCAAGGATTTTCAGGCTGAGCTGTATCGCAAAATTTTTAACGGTGAGGATTATCTGGATTTTGTGCGCATCACTAACGATGAGGTCATCGCCGGCAAACGCGACTTGCAATTAATTTATCGCAAACGCTTGCGCCGCCATTTGCACGAATATCAAAAAAATGTACCGCCCCATGTGCAGGCAGCGCGCAAGTTTGCGCTGCTTAGCGGCGAGACTCTGCGCCGTGGCGATTGGATTAGTTATCTCATAACTACCAATGGCCCCGAGCCGGTGGGTAGTTATGAAGTGGATTTGGCATTGCTGCAAAGCCCGATTGATTATCAGCACTACATCGACAAACAGCTCAGCCCGGTGGCTGACAGTATTTTGCATTTTTTGGACGAATCCCTGACCCAGTTGGTGGATCAACAGTTGTCCCTATTTGGTTAACACCGCTTCTGGCCTGTGCCTGCTTGTTCCCCCTCCACCTTCGGGCTATAGTCCTTTTCCCTTTTTAGTGTTCAGGTAAACCCATGTCCGATATCGATGAAGTTCTTGATTTGCTGCGCGAGTACAACGAGCCCGTGCCTGTGCCTCTGGAATTGCCCGATGAAGACCGGCTGGTCGAAATAGAAGAGGAACTCCTCCTCCCAATCCCGCGGGAAATGCGCCAGTTTTTGCTGGAGGCCAGCGATGTGGTTTATGGCTCTATCGAGCCGGTCACCGCAGCCGACCCTCACTCCCACACTTATTTACCAGAGGTGACGGCGGTGGCCTGGGAGCAGGGCGTACCGCGTTATTTAATACCGCTGTGTGAAGTGAACGGCAGTTACTACTGTGTAGAGCCGGACGGCGAAGTTGTATTTTGGCGCGATGGCGACCTGACCGATGAGACCTGGCCTTCGGTGTGGCACTGGGTGCGCGATGTGTGGCTTGAGTCATAGTGTGCAACGGGCAATAAGTCACGGAAATGGATTTTGATGCCACGCTGCGCTAGTTCACTGGGCTACACTTAGCCTTACCCCTGAGCGGGCAAGGCGATCTTGATCAGCTTAGTCCGGCAACTGGTTTTGTCTCCATCAGAAGAGTTTTGGCAGTGCGTAAGTATCTTTTTGTCATGGGTGTGCTGTTACCGGGTTTACCCGGCGGCATGCTTATGGCTGAAGTGGCGCCGCCAGAGTTTTCGGCAGCGGTAGGTGCAGCACTGGCGCAGCCTGCGGCCGCCAGCCTCTCACAGCAATCCTCCAGCTTGATTGATGTGGAAGCCCATGTGCGACAAATCGCCGAGCGCACGGCGGCTGAGGAAAAAGCGCGGCTGGAGCAGGAGCGGCTGGCGCGCGAGGCACTGGAGCAAGCCAGCAAACCCAAGCAGCTAACCTTTTTTAAATACCGCAAAGATGGTGCAGTCGCCTATTCAGACAGGCAACCACGCAAAACCGATTATCAGGTTATCGTTTACAACTCCTGTTATGCCTGTAACCCCTTATCGACCGTGGACTGGCGTGTCACACGCCTGTACTTGTCGCAATTTACTTACTCGATTACGCAAGCTGCCGCGCGCCACGGGGTAGATCCATCCCTGGTGCGCGCAGTGATTCACGCCGAGTCCAACTTCAACCCCCTGGCCCGTTCGCGCAAAGGCGCAATGGGGTTGATGCAACTCATGCCCGGCACCGCCAAAGACATGGGCGTGAACAATGCGTTTGATGCCGCACAAAATATCGAGGGCGGGGTGAAATACTTGGCGTGGCTGCTCAAACGTTTTGACGGCGATGTCACCCGCGCTACCGCGGCCTACAACGCCGGTTTTGGCAACGTGGAAAAATACGGTGGCGTACCGCCGTTTGATGAAACCAAAACCTATGTCTTCCGGGTGAATATCCTGCACCAGCGCTACAAAAACCAGTTGGCCTTAGCAAGCAACTAGTCGCTTATAACTACATAGTCTAAATTTTCCGCTCAAAAAATGCGCGTTTTTGCCGCTATAGGATTGTGTCCCTCAATCCGGCAGGCAGCCCTATGATTATTTCCAATGCGCAAATCCAAATGGCATCCCGACAGGAATACCGTGAAGAACTCCGGGTCAATGAACGCCTTGAATTTTGGCGGGGCAGCGATACCCCGGCGCCCAATACCGCGCCAGCCGCCGCGCCGCAAGAAGTCGCGGTGCGGGTGGATTTATCCTCAGCCGGTTCGGTGTTGGCCATGCATCGCGAGCGACAGCTGCTGGATTTATCGCCACAACTGGATTCGCGTTCGCGGTTGAATTTGATGATTCTGGAGGCGATGTACAAAGCCATTACCGGTGAGGAGATGCAAGTAAGCACACCTGCTGATCTGCAGGCTGCAGTTGGTAGCGCCGGGGGCCAAACCCTGGCGGTGGATGCCCGCCCGCCGCCGCAAGTGGCCGCGCGCGCTGCCGGGCCGGGGTTGGTGTACCAGCGTCAGGAGCGCTATCTGGAGCAGGAAAAAATGAGTTTTGCCGCGGTTGGTGTAGTGCGCACCGCCGATGGCCGCGAAATCGAGTTTAGTGTAGCCCTGTCCATGAGCCGCGAGTTTGTGCAGGAGTCCAATCTGGAGCTGCGCCTTGGTGCGGCCAAAATCGACCCGCTGGTCATTAACTTTGACGGTTTGGGTGTTGGCCTGACCCAAACCCGCTTTGCGTTTGATTTGGATAATGACGGCAGTGCCGAGCAAATCGCCAGTTTGCGCCCCGGCAGTGGCTACCTCGCGCTGGATCGCAACGGCGACGGCCAAATCAATAACGGCAGTGAATTATTTGGCCCCAGCAGCGGGCGCGGTTTTGCGGAACTTGCGGTTTACGATGAAGATGGCAACCAGTTTATCGATGAGGGCGACAGCATCTACCACCAGCTGCGCATCTGGATGACCAATGAAGACGGCTCAACCCAATTGGCGGCACTGGGTGATAAAAATATCGGTGCGATTTTTCTTGGCCATGTGTCATCACCCTTTCAATTGAAAGCGGCGGACAATCAATCCTTGGGTGAAGTGGCCAACTCCAGCGTCTATCTCACCGAGGATGGCAGGGCCGGGGTGATACAGGAAATCAATTTGACGGTGTGAGGTTTGCCCCGGAAAAAAGCGCCGCAGCGGCTCGGAAAGCGCTGCGGCGCAAGGGGTGAAAAACCTTTAGTTTTGGTTTGGTAAGGGCGCCGGAGTAGTGCCGGCCGGGAAATAACGGGCGTAAATTTCCGAGCCGGTCGAGCCAAAGGAATTGATGTTGTACCAAACCACCACACGGTCGCCCGCACTATTGCCAGCCACAATGGGTTCAACGGCGGTGCCTACAAAGTTCTCCAGCAATTGCCCGTTTGCCCAGCTGCCGCTGCTGCCACTGATGTTGGCGAACCAGCTGTCTTTGGTGGTGTTGTCGTTGGATTCCTGTGACCACACCAGTAAGCCATTGGCTGCACTATCGATAGCGATTTCAGGAACGCTCTGCACAAAATCCGCATTGCCCGGTTTGATTATTGACTGGTTGCCCCAGGTGCCATTGGCGGCGCGAGTATTGGCCATAATTGCCTGATTTTTCCGGCCCCAGGTGACGTGGGCGACACCATTGCCATTGCTGGCGGCACGGGGTGCACTCACCAGATCGCTACCGCTGTCCTCACCCACCACGGCAATATCATTTGCCCAGCCGTTGTTGTAGCTCTTGGCCAGGATGCGGCTGGTGAAGTTGCCACCGCCCAGCGAATTCCACTGGCCCCACACCAGCAGGGCTTTGCCTGCGCCATCGTTAATCAAGAGCGGGTGGTTGAGCGACATATCGCCACCGGTATCGGCGATCAGGATTTCATCGCCAGCCCAACCGCTGGCCGCGGTGTAGCTATTGGCGGCGATATTGACGCGGTTGTTGCCGCTGTTTAACCACACCACCAGCGCTTTGCCATCGCCCAGCCAGGCGAGGCTTGGTGATCCATCCTGGCCGCCAATCACTTCGTTGTCCTCCAACAGCACCGGTTGCGACCAGCCCGCTGCCGCCGTGTAATGGCTGGACCAGATGCTAAAGCGCCCTAAATTAACCGGCGACTGCGCCCATACCGCCAGCGCATTGCCGTTGCTGTCGATGATAGTTTTGGCGAAAAAGCCCATCGCCCCTTCGGAGTTTTCGATGCGCTCTGCATTCGCCCAGCCGGTTGCGGGTGCATAGCGACGCACCCATAAATCGTAGGCGCCGGCAGAGGTGAGTTGAGTCCAGGTTGCCACCGCGCGACCGGAGCTTGGATCTACGTAGATCTCCGCTTTATCGACAGACCCGCCATCGGTTTCCAATAGTTGCGCCGTGCCCCAGCCGGAGCCTTTGACATAGCGATTGGCAATTAAATTATCGCCACCACTGGCGCCTTCAATAATGCCCTTCCAGATCGCCCAGGCATTGCCTTGATCGTCTATGGCTACCCGTGCACTGGCTGCGCCGGTCGGCGAGATTCTGATGGCGTTTGAGTCAATAACAGGGCTGGCTGAGCTGCTTGCCCGCGATGAAACACTGGACGGCATGCTGCTTGCGGACGACCTATTTAATGAGGATGTGCTTAAGGATGAAACACTCAGCGAAGAAGCACTTAATGATGAAACAGTTAATGACGAAATAGCCGAGGAAACACTGCTGCCAGCACTGGATGCCGGGCTGGGATTATTATTACCACCGCTACCTCCACCGCCCCCACAGGCAACCAACACACTGCAGGTTGCTGCAGCAATCGTTGGCGTTAAAAAATGTTTGAATGAAATTAATGTGTGGTGAAAAAAATTCTGCGATAAAAAAGAATAGTCGTATTTATTCATGATCAAGTCCGCAAATAAATTGGCTGAATTCAATGGTGCTAAACAGCGAACACATGAGTGTGTTGTTCACTTATTAGAAATCATTGCGGCTTGTGCGGTTAGCTGTAAAAACTGACAGGCTATTAAAATGGATTGGGATTAATAATGCCTTGCAATACCGCTTTGGCAACGGCGTGTTGGCGATTATTAACGTCGAGTTTTGACATGGAATTGGTTAAATGAAAATTAATAGTGCGCTCGGAAGTATTTAGTAGCTGCGAAATTTCCCAGGACGTTTTTCCATCGGCAGTCCAGCGTAAACATTCTTTTTCACGTGCGGTAAGCAATAGTTTTTTGTCAGGGACATCCAGACTCAATACGCGCTGTACTGTTTCATGCAGGTAAGCCGCAAATAAGTGGATGTAGGGCGAGGCTTGCTGGATCAATTCCAATTGCATCTTTTTTTGTTCATTTAACGTCATGCTGAAAATGCCAAATTCACCGGTAGGGCCATGCACTGGCATGCTAATGCCACCTTTTAAACCAAACTCCGTGGCTTCATTCATAATGCGTTCGCCCATCTCGGTGCTTACCGGCCCAAGGTCTTGCCACTGAATGGGAATTAAATGTTTTTTGCAATGCACTATGACCGGGTCATCCAGGTAGTAGGCATTTTCAAAATAATGCGTTAGCCAGGAATCCGGATAACCTTTAATGGTAATAATGCGCGCTTCGGCAAAACTGGTGGGTACACGCAAGGCGTAAATAAAATTATCAAAACCCATTTTGGCGCAGTGGGTAACGCAAAGGCGGGTGATATCGTCGGTAGTTTCTGCTTGCGCAAACTGGAATACCAATTCATTAAAATCGCTGAGTTTCATTGCCGCATTTTCCCTGAGTCTACTGCCGAAAATCTAACACTAAGTGTTCAGTATTTATTGCTCTGGCGTGGTTAGCGTCAATCAAAAAACTGTAGCGAAATGTAATCGCGTGAGGGCTGTGCCATGAAGTTGGTCGCCATAAAAAAACCACCTGTAATTTCTTACAGGTGGTTTTGGGAGTGATATTCAGGGCGATTGTTACCCCGGCAACAATTACTGATTAAATAAAAATTCCATCAGTGCATTTTGTGCGTGCATACGGTTTTCAGCTTCTTCCCAGACGACTGAATCAGGTGCATCCAGAATATCGGCGCTGACTTCTTTGCCGCGATAAGCGGGCAGGCAGTGCATAAATAACGCATCGCGTTGGGCGAGGCTCATCAGCTCTTTATTGACTTGATAACCGCTGAAAATTTTCTCGCGCTGTTTCTTTTCATCTTCCTGGCCCATAGAGGCCCAGGTGTCAGTTACTACCAAGTCGGCACCGGTGACCGCGGCGCGCGGGTCGTTGCTGAGGTTGACGCGATGTTGGTAGGGGGTGACAAATTCGTCTTCCGGTTCAAACCCTTTGGGGGTGGCTATGCGCAGTTCAAAGTCGCACAGCTCGGCAGCCTGGATGTAGCTGTTACACATGTTGTTGCCATCGCCAACCCAGGCTACGGTTTTACCGGCGAGTGAACCGCGCTGTTCAACATAGGTTTGAATATCGGCCAGCAATTGGCAGGGGTGATATTCATCGGTCAGGCCGTTGATGACCGGTACACGCGAATATTCGGCAAAACGCTGCACGGTGCTATGAGCATAGGTGCGGATCATCACCATATCTACCATGCTGGCGATGCAGCGGGCGGCATCTTCAATGGGTTCGCCGCGACCTAGTTGGGAATCCTTGGTGGACAGGAAAATTGCATGACCGCCGAGTTTGGCCATACCGGATTCAAAGGAAACGCGGGTGCGGGTGGAGTTTTTCTCAAAAATCATCGCCAGCACTTTGTTGTTAAATGGCTCAGGGGCAGTGCCCTGGCGCAACATGGCTTTGAGTTCGATGGCTCGCGCGATAATCTGTTGCAGTTCGGCGCGGTTAATGTCGTTGAGAGTCAGGAAATGTCTCGGTGCCTTTGGGGGAACCATAATCGATGCTCTTTCATTTATAGCGCGCGCTTTATTGCGCGCGCCCACTTAAAACGCAGTACTAATCGGGGGTGAACTCATTAACCAATTGGGGTAAACCCGGTCACTAGCTTTACCACTTTGCTGACCAGCTCGTCGGCTTCTGCATCGCTCAGGATGAAGGTGGGTAGCAGACGGATGGTGTTCATCGCCGTTACGTTGATCAATATTCCCAGCTCGCGGCCCTTTTGCACCAGCTCGGCACAGGGGGCATTGAGTTCAATACCAATCATCAAACCCTTGCCGCGAATATCCGCTACCTTGGGGTTGTTAGCCAAAGCGGCTTTGAAACCGTTAAGCATTCTTTCGCCCAGTTCGCTCACGCGTGGCATTAAATTATCGGTCAGCAGGGTTTCAATCACTGCAATGCCCGCGCTACAGGCCAGCGGGTTGCCGCCGAAGGTAGTGCCGTGGTTACCGGCTTGCAGTACTTCTGCCGCTTTGCCGCGCGCCAAGCAGGCACCAATAGGCATACCGTTGCCCAGGCCTTTGGCGGTAGTGACTACATCCGGCAGTATGCCGTTGTGTTGGTAGGCGAAGTAGGTTCCGGTACGGCCATTGCCGGTTTGGATTTCGTCGGTCATGAGCAGCAGCTCATGTTCATCACACAGGTTGCGCAGTTGGTTTAAATAGTCTGCCGCAGGCACCCGTACACCGCCTTCGCCTTGTACGGGTTCAACCAGAATCGCGACTATATTGCTGTATTCGGCGATGGCGGCTTTCACTGCCGCCACATCGTTGTATGGCACACGGATAAAACCTTCCACCAGTGGTTCAAAACCGATTTGCACTTTGACGTTGCCGGTCGCGCTCAGGGTAGCCATAGTCCGGCCGTGGAAACTGTTGGCCATGACGATGACGGCGGGATTTTTCACGCCTTTTTCGTTGCCATATTTCCGCGCAATTTTAATGGCGGCTTCATTGGCCTCGGCACCGGAATTGGAGAAAAACACCTTATCCATGCCCGATACCTGAATCAGCAAATCCCCCAAGCGCTGTTGCTGGGGAATGTTGTAGAGGTTGGATACATGCAACAAAGTCGCCGCTTGTTCAGCGATAGCTTTGGTCAGGGCAGGGTGCGAGTGACCCAGACCGCACACGGCGATACCGGCAATCGCGTCGATGTAGGAGTTGCCCTGGTCGTCCCACACGCGGCTGCCCGCGCCCTTGGTCAGGGTCAGGGTTCTGGTGCCGTAAGTGTTCATTAAACTGGACATGATGGTCTCCAAAAAACAAAGCCGGGGCTGGTAAGAAAATCAGTTCCCAATAACCGGAAAAACGGAAGCTGCACAGCCAATCGGATACGGGCTGGCGGGCAATTGATTAAGGGGATTTTTCGCTAAATCAACACGGCGAGCAAAAGTGACGCAGTGGAAGCGCTCAAAGCGCGCAGCAAAAACAAGTCGCAAATATATAAGTTATTGCGATTATTGGCAAATTTGCCCTTTTTTGTCGCAGTTTCGCGCAGGTCGGTACTCAATCGACACTCTTGGGCTTTTAGTTGCTGAAGCCATTTCCCTGAACAAACTCTTTCGCAAAGATTATGTCGTTTTGCAAATGAAAGCCTTGGTCGGGCGGTTGGATAAAAAAGCCTTCAAATAAACGCACACCCTGCATCCAAAGGCTGGACAGATTGCGCGAGTTTTCAATTTGGGTGGCAATCACTTTAACCGCTTTGGCATTGGCGGCACTCACCAGATTTTTCAGCAGTTCAGGGTTGGTGCCGCTGCTGGTCAGGTTGGGGGAAAGGCGCAAATAGTCCAATGCTAGTTGGTCGATAACTTCCAGAATGCCGGGGTTTTCACCTGCCCGCGTCAGGCAGATGCCGCACTGTATGTTGTGCAGTGCTTTGGTGATCTCGCGGGTTTGATGCAGGTGATTGATCACCCAATTCTCCTCCAGCATAAACACCAGGCGTTCGCTGCCGCGCAGGCGCGAAGAGCGCAATACATTGGCGGCAAAGGAAAAAAAGGTGCTCTGCTGCAGGGTGTCTTCGGCCAGGTGAATAAACAGCGTCGCCTGTTCGCGGGTGGCACTGTTGTTGGCTATGGCACTGACGGCTTGCTGTAGTACCCAGCGATCCAGCTCTATGCGCTGGCTGGGTTTGCTGATGCGACTGAGGAATTGTTTGGCAGCAATGGCCTCGCCGCCTTCGCCTTTCAGGCGCAACAGCACCGAAAAGTGTTCGATGCGCGAATCTTCCAGGCTGATGATCGGTTGGAAGGCGAGGGATAAATCGCGGCTAAAAACAATCTGGGAAAAATCAGGCTCAACCTTGGTTAATACCGGAATGTTGATGATCTCGTCGGCTGGGGCGGCTGAAGTCAGGTCTTTTGACTGACTGGTCGCCGCGCTTGGTGTTTTGCCGGGTACTTTGGCTTCAAAATCCTGTTCCGCTTCGATCAGTGCTTGGTTGGCGGTTCCGAGGCTCGCCCTCAACGGGGCTATGCCGATACCCACTGCTAACTGGATTGGCTCACCGCCGGCGAGGTATCTGTGCGCAGCCAGATGGCGCTTGAGCTGCTCGGCTCGCTGCTGGTGAAATTCGGTGCTGCGTTTGCCTGCGAGTACACAGGTGACCATATTGGATAAGTCGATCCACTGTTCATCGCTGCCAATACAGTCGTCCAACTGCCGGCAGAATTGGTCGTGCAGGGTAATCAGCTCCACCATGCCTAGTTGCTGGCTCAGTTCATCCAGGTTGCTCACGCTGATGTAATAAAGCGCACTGGTGTGTTGGCCTTGACTGCCGCTTTGGATTTCGTCCTCCAGCACTGAGAAAAAGTAGCTGCGGTTGATCTTTTGCGGCAACTGGGTGTGGCGTGTTACACGCGCCACCCGGCTTTTTAAGGCTGATGTTTGGTTGAGTGCCTGTTCGCAGGTGTTGATCAGGTCAGTTGCTTCAAAGGGTTTGGTGATAATGGCGTTTACGCCTAGCGCTTTTATGTTGTCATGGAGGTTGGTGTCCGTATCTGCTGTTACAAATACGATGGGCAGCAATAAAAATTGCGGGTCTTGCCGCAAGAGCACCGCCAGCTCCATGCCGTTGATATCCGGCATATGCATATCCAGAACGACCAGGTCCGGCTTGAATTGCGCGGCCTGTTGCAAGCTTTGCAGTGGCTGCTGAACGCAAATAACGTCCATACCCGCATAGCGCAGGATTTCACTTTCCAGGCTTGCCATGTCGGGGTCGTCGTCCACCACCATCACCCTGTGGGTATGGTTGTGCTGACCAATAATTTGCACCAGCCGCTCAATTAACAGGTTCATGTCCAGCGGTTTGCTCAGGTAGTCGCTGCTGCCGGCACGCAGGGCGCGCAGTTTGGCATTTACATCGGTGCGGCCAGACATAAGCACTACTGGGCTGGTGGGCGGCAACAGGGTTTTGAGTTGATGCAGGTTGCTGAGGGCCTGTAAACCTTCGCGCTCGAAATTGGGGTCCATCAAGACAATGCTGGGCAATTCTTCATAGAGTCGCTGCACACATTGTTGCGGCGTTTCAAAATACTCCACTGCAAAACCCACCCGGCGCAAATAGGCGCTGCAGAGCGCGGCAAGGGTGCGATCCGGATCAATAAGGAATACCAGTTTGCCTTCTGCTTCCGGGTAGGCCTGTTTTTCGATAGGGGCCGGCAGGCTGTCTTTAGTGGTGATGCCCTGGGCTGTCGCCGTCATAGCGCGCGCTAAATGTTTAACGTGCTCTTCCAGCTGGGCGTATTCCTGCCCGCCAAAACTGCGCTCAAGTTCCTGTAATTCGGCGAGAAAAGCTTCCAGTTGTTGGGCGGCATCGCGCAGTTCCGGTAAACCATAACTGGCGCCGGCCTCGCTTTGTTTGTGCACAAATTGTTGCAGTGCATTAAACCCCTGGGTGCTCCAATTCATGTGGCGCAAATATCCCCAGATGTTATCCAAGTGCTGCGCGCGTTCGTTTAAGCTGCCAATAAAACGCTGGCGCAAAGCTTCAAGCTGTTTCTCAAATTCTTGCGGCATAGGCTCAGTCCTGTATTCCTGATTTTCAGTATAGAGGCTCCTGCGCAAAGTGGTATTGAGCGAGTGGCAAGGGTGAATGTTCGTTGTTGCTGTCGCTACAAATGTTGGCGGTGTAAAAAACCGTTTTGGCGGGTGAGACTTGCAACTGCTTTGCGCACAATGGCGCCCATTTTTGCTGATCTGTTTTTATTGGTTGCGCCCCTGTTTTTTATCACCCGGGATATTTGTCGATGTTTATACAAGTTAAGCCTTATCTATCTTTTATCACCCTGAGCGGCCTGCTGGTTCTTGGGCCGGTAGGCCATGTCCGGGCACAGGAAATGTTGGAAACCTTGATTGTCAGCGGCGATGCTCCTGCGCCAGCCCTGGCTGGCCGCATAATGTCAAATCAGGCGAGTGATTTTCACCCCGGTGCACGTCTGGACTCCGCCGAACTGCTGCAAAATTTGCCCGGCATACAGGTGGATTCGCGCAGTAATTACGCCCAGGACACACGTATCAGTCTGCGCGGTTTTGGCGCCCGTTCGGCGTTTGGGGTGCGCGGTATCGACCTGCAGGTGGATGGCATCCCCATGTCCACCCCCGATGGGCAGGGGCAGTTGGGCAGCGTCATTCTGGATAATATCCAGCGGGTTGAAGTGCTCAGGGGGCCAATTGCCGGCCTTTATGGCAACGGTGCGGGCGGTGTAATCGCCCTGCAAACAGCCGCACCTGAAATTACGCAGTTGAGCCTTGGTGTGGCGGCGGGCGATCCGGGTTTGCAGCGCCAAACCCTGGCCGGTGAGTGGCGTGAAGGCGCGGCCGCTGCGCGTCTGCAACTGGCCAATACCCAGGTCGATGGTGAGCGCCCTCACGCCTACGCCGAGCGCGAACAGGGGATTGCTCAATTGTATTACCGCACCGCCGGCGACTTGGATATCGCCCTTAAACACGAGCGCAACCGCGACCCGCTGTTGCAGGATCCACTGTCGCTGCGCCCCGATGAATGGCGCACTAATCCGCGCCAAACCAACCCCGTCGCAGAAACCTTTAATACCCGCAAAACCGTGGATTACGAACAGACCTCTGTCAGCCTGCGCCGGAGTGAGGGGCAAACCCGTTGGCAAACCTCCGTTTGGCAAGGTGAACGCGCTATTACCCAATATTTAGGTTTCCGCAACGGAGATACTACTGTTGACGGAATTCGCTTCCTCGGCAGCGGCGGCGTTGTGGATTTGGCGCGTGATTTTGCCGGTGCCAGCGCGACCCTGACCCAGGGTTTTGAATTGCTGGCTATGCCGGCAGACCTGAGTGTGGGGGTTGAATTGGCGCAAATGGAAGACAGCCGGCGCGGCTTTGTGAATAACAATGGCACCGCCGGCGACCTGCGCCGCCATGAATTGGGCAAGGTAGATAGTCTGGATGGTTTTGCGTTACTGCAGCTGACACCGATCAATGGGCTCTCGCTCTACTCGGGCGCTCGCCGTGGGCAAATGGATACTGAAGTAAAGGATTATTTTGTGGTTGCCGGCAACCCAGATGATAGCGGTGCGCGCGATTATCGCGAGACAGCCTATGCCTTTGGCAGCAACTACCAGCTCAATGCGCAGTGGGAATTTTTTGCCAGCCGCGGGCGCGGTTATGAAACACCCACTCTTACCGAGATGGCCTACAAGCGCATAGGTAGCGGCCTAAACACTGCGCTGGAAGCGGCAGTTAATTACCAAACGGAATGGGGCGTTAATTATCGATTGGATGATCGCCTTGAAGTAGTGCTGACTCAATTTGCCATCGACAGCAACAATGAATTGGTGGTGGATCAGTCAGTGGGTGGTCGCACCAGTTATCGCAATGCCGCCGCCACCGAGCGTGAAGGCAGTGAATTATTTGGTCGCTACGCGTTTGGCAGCCACTGGCGTCTGTTGGGCAGTGCGCAATTTACAGATGCCATTTTTGCCGCCGGTACACTGGACGGCAAACAGCTGCCCGGTGTGGCGCGCGAGCAATACCAACTCGGTTTACAATGGCTGCCCTTTGGCAGCGAAGTGCTGCAATTAGCTGCGCAGCTACAGCAGCGTTCCCGCGTATTCACAGCTGACGATAACGCCGTGGCTGCCCCCGGATATCGCACCTTTGACCTGAGCGCTCAGGGTGAGTACTCACTCAGTGCGATAAACCTGGGCTGGTGGTTAAAAATCGCCAACCTTAGCGATGAAAACTACGTCGGTTCCGTGGTGGTCAACCAAGCCAACGGCCGCGCCTTTGAGCCGGCTTTGGGGCGCAATGTCACCGCAGGAATAAATATGCAGTACGCTTTTTAGTGGTGTTTTAGTGAGTAGTTTTTAGTAAGCGGCGTTTTATTAATTCGCCAGCGGTGCAGTCCTGCCGCTGCGCTGTTAATAAGGCGCCGCGCTTGTTTATAACCGTGGTGAGATCAGCGTGACCAACCCTTTGCCCCCATTACCCGAACTGCCCCTCAGTGCGCTGCACGACGACTTTCTCGCCGCACTCAAGCACACGCCTCTGTTGTTGGAGGCGGAACCCGGTGCGGGTAAATCTACCCTCGCGCCTCTGTGGGTGTTAGCCCAGGCGCCTGCCGATCAGCAGGTGTGGCTGGTGCAGCCGCGCGTGCTTGCAGCGCAGGCCTTGGCGCAGCGATTGGCGCAACTCTTGGGCGAGCAGCCGGGGCAGCAGGTGGGTTATCAGGTGCCTTACGATGCCTGTATGGGCGCAGCCACCCGCTTGGTGTTAATGACACCGGGGGTGCTGTTACAGCATTTGCTGCAAAACCCCACGTTGGAGGGCGTGGCCTGTGTGATGCTCGATGAAATTCACGAGCGCAGTGTTAATCAGGATTTGGCTTGGGCATTTTTGCAGGAGGTGCAGATACTGCGCGATGACTTGCAGCTGGTGCTGATGAGCGCGACCCCTGACCCTGCACTGCAGCAACAAATCGACACGCGTTTATTTGCGGCGGGTCGCTGTTTTCCGGTGACGCTGCACTACCAGCCCGCCAAACAGGATGCCCGCGGCGCAGTGGAAAAACTGGACCAGCAACTGCTGCGCGCGCTGCGCGACTATCCCGCGTGGCAGCAGGCCTGTTGCTTGGTGTTTTTACCCGGTTGGCGCGAGATTGAAGACTGCGCCCAAGCCATCGCCCAGCAATTTCCTGCACACAAAGTTTGCCGCTTACATAGCCGTGTGGATGCCCGTGAGCAGCTGCGTGCGCTGGATCCGGCGCAGGGCGCACGCATTATTTTGGCGACCAATATTGCCGAAACCTCGCTCACCATTGCCGATGTTACGCTGGTGATTGATTCTGGCCTCGCGCGCCGCGCCGATTACGAACAGCGCACTGGCATTACTCGCCTAAAAACCGCGCGCATCAGCATGGCCAGTGCGAAGCAGCGCCGTGGGCGCGCCGGTCGGGTGCAGGCCGGTCATTGCATTCGGCTCTGGTCGCAGGATCAGCCTCTGGCCGCCGCCGATTTGCCGGAAATTCGCGCCACCGATTATTTGCCGCTGCTGTTGCGCATCGCCCACTGGGGCAGCCCCGCCAGTTCACTGCCCTGGTTGGAGGCACCCAACAAACTCGCGCTGGAATTTGCGCAGCAACAATTGCAAAAAATGCAGCTGTTGGATGCGCAGGGCGCCATCACCGCCGCCGGTGAAAAAGTCAGTGCCTTGGGTACTCACCCGCGCATTGCCGCTTTTTTATTGCTGCACAACACCACTATTCCCAAATCGTCCTTATTGCTCGCACTGGCGCTGCATTTTGAATGGGCGGGCGAGCAGGATTGGGTGCTCTGGTTGGATGCCGCAGCGCAGGAATTAACGCGCAATCGCCACTGGCAAAAACAACAAAAACGTTGGCTCGCGGCGCTGGGTTTGCAACAGGGTGAAGGTGAGGTTGATGCGTTATTACTGGCGCGCGCTTTTAATGATCGCATTGGTTTTAAACAGGAATCGGGGCGCTACCGCTTGAATTCCGGAATGAGTGTGGAGCCGCAGGGCAAGCTGGAATCCAATTGGGCGGTCTTTGTACTTATCAACAGCAAAGCCAAAAGTCACTCGGGCATTGGCGTTGCGCTGCAGCTAAATCAAGCGCAGCAACGCGAGTTGAGCCAGTTCAGTCACGCCTTGGAATTTAAACAACAGCGCTGGCAAATTCACCAAACTTGGCGCATGGGTGGCGTGGTAATTGATGAGCAGTTCCAGCCAGTCGCGCCAGAATCCATCAGTGCGGCACTGGTTGCACATATTCAACAGCTTGCGCGTGAAAAAACCTTGGCGCAACTGAGGTGGAGCGCTAGTGCGCTGGCTTTGCTGGAGCGCGCGCGGTTATTGGTGCGGCATCAGGTGATGGAGTTGCCCGCGCTGGATGATGAAGCGCTGATCACCAGCATGCCGCAGTGGTTGGCACCTTTTTTAACTGCCTCCACCCAGCTGGAGCATTTGCCCCTGCGGGATGGGTTGGAATTTTATTTGGGTTACGAACACTGCCAAAAAATCGCGCAGTTATTGCCGGATCACATCACCTTGCCCAGCGGGCGCAAAGTGACTATTGAATTCACCTGTGAGGGCAGCGCGCAAATCGCCGCTAAATTGCAGGAATTTTTTGGCTGCGAACAACTGCAATTAAGCGATGGCAAAATTCCATTAAAAATTCATTTGCTCTCGCCCAATGGCAGCCCGCTTGCCATCACCACCAATTTACAAACCTTTTGGCAGCAGGCTTACCCGGAGGTGCGCAAAGAAATGCGCGGCCGCTACCCGCGCCACCCTTGGCCGGAAAATCCGCTGGAGCATGAAGCTACCGCGCTCACTAAAAAGAAATTGGCGCTGCAACAACCGCCGCGCTAATACCGCCTGATGTTAAAGCGCTAAACCTACAACCAGTTCAGCAACATAACCTTCACTCAAATTGCCGGTGACTGTTGCCATTTGGTATTCCACACCATCGCTAAACACATTGTCGGCAGCAAAGCTGGTGACTGAAGTATTTTGCCCCTTGGTATAGAGCGCCGAATTGTAGACGGCTTGGGTAATGGTTTGCGGAAAAGCCAATTGTGAAATTTTACTGGATTGCGCATTGCTGTCGTAGGCGCTTAAAAAAATTTGAAAGTGAATATGGGTTATGCGCCCCGCATACCAACCCGGATAAATAGTAGTGAAATGTGCAGTGCCATTGGTGTCGGTATATTGCACGCCGCGGCAGTAGGTTGTTCCCGCTTCGCTGCCATAACCTGAATAGTTGCCATCCTTATCACAATGCCAAATATAAACGTAAGCAGAGACCGGCGTGCAGCTGTTGTTGACATTGACCAGTTTAAGTTTGAGCTGCAGTGGTACACCGGTTTTATCTTCCGCCACATTTTCACGCAAAATCATCGAGCTATTTAATAAAGTGGAAAGTGGGTAGGGGCCAATAGTTTCGGTGGGAATGACTACACAGCTTCCCGAGCTGCTGAGGGCAGTGCTTGTGGTTGTTGCGGAGGTGGCGGTGCTGTTTGTGGCACTTGCACTGCTGGTACCGCTGCCTGTTGTTGAACCGCCGCCACAGCTGATTAATCCGCTTGCACCCATCAAGCTGAAGAGTCCGAGTGTGCCCAAGGTTTTGCGGCGCCCGTTGTCTATTGTGGTGGTTGCTGGCACTTGAGGTTGTTGGTGCATAATTATTTTCCTGTGTTAATGAGTCGTAGCTGCAAAAAGTGAATGCGTAGCCTGAAGTTTGACTCAGTGCGCGGAAATTAATTTGCGATAAATTGTTGAAACAAATTTCAAAAATTGTTCAAACTTGATAAGTGTGCAAAAACTGTGGAACTTGAAAAATCAGCCATAAAAATAACCAAAAAACTGATCGTTGTGGGTATTTGATTTGGTTTTTGCCATCCATGGCGGTACTAAAGGCTTGAGCGGGGTTAGGGTAATTGCAGGCGATAACCGACACCGTAAACCGAGTGAATCAAGTCATCGCTACAAATAGGCGATAGTTTTTTACGCAGTTTGGTGATGTGTGAATCCATGGTTCTGTCGCTGACAATCCGATGATCGGTGTAGGCATTTTTGAGCAGTACATCGCGTGAAATAACTCGTTGTTTGTTGAGTAGCAAGGTTTCCAAAATACGAAACTCTATGCTGGTTAATTCCACACACTGTTCGCCCACGCAGGCATACTGGCGCTCTTTATCCAAATGAAAGCCTGACTCTTGGGGTTCGTCAGCTTTATTGCTGCGGCGCAGCACTGCTTTAACGCGGGCGATAACTTCGCGCGGGCTAAAGGGTTTACAAATATAATCGTCCGCACCTAATTCCAAGCCGAGCAGACGATCAATTTCTTCCACCTTGGCGGTGGTCATAATAATGGGTACTTGTGAAACCTTGCGCACTTCCTGGCAGATGCTCAAACCATCGCGTTTAGGCAGCATTAAATCCAATAGCACCAAATCCCATTTTTCATTGAGAATTTTTTGCAGTGCCAGCTCGCCATCGCTTACCAGCGTCGCGTTAAAGTTTTCACTGGCGAGATAATCTTGCAATATTTCACCTAAATCTATTTCGTCTTCAACGATTAAAATATTCATGCGGATTCCTGCAGGGGTAAATAAACTGATACTTTCAAACCACCCAGTTCGCTCTCGCTAATGTCGATGCGCCCTTGGTGGGCTTCACAAATGTTGCGGCAAATACTCAACCCTAAACCGGCGCCGCCAGTTTCGCGGCTGCGCGATGATTCGGCGCGGTAAAGTCGTTCAAATAATTTTTCATGCAATGCCGGATCTACGCCGGGGGCTGAGTCTTCCAACGTGAATACCGCTTCAGCACCAGTATCCATGCGATAAGTTTTTAATTCAGCGCGAATCTGGCCAGGGCTGAGGGTGTAATTAATACTGTTATTAAATAAGTTCAGGAACAGTTGGTGTAAACGCTCAGGGTCGGCAAAACATAACAGCGATTGTTTTGGAATTTTTACCTCCAAACCCAGGCCTTGTTGCGTGGCCTTGCTCTGCAGGGAAACCGCTATTTCCTCGATGATTTCCACCAAATCACATTCGCGCTTGCGGTAGGTCATAGCACCTATGTCGGTAAGTGAAAGCTGGTATAAATCATTCACCAAACTATTCAGCCGCTCTGCGTGCTTTTGTAAACGGGCGATGGATTTATTGTCAAATTTGCGTACTCCGTCCTCCAGTGCTTCCAGGTCAGCTTTTAACACTGCAATCGGGGTGCGCAGTTCGTGGGAGATATCGGCAACCCAACGTTTGCGCGATGTTTCACTTTGCGCCAGAGTATGAGCCAGGTGATTCAGGTGTTCCGCTAATGTAGATATCTCATCCTGCCCTTTGCTGGGTAAACGCTGACTGTAATCGCCACTGCTCAAGCGCTGTACCTGGGTTGCCAATTTTTTTACTCGCTGGGTCAGTAAGTAGGACAGTGGAATAGCGCAAGCCAGGGCGATGGTTAAACCTACCAATGCGGTTAGTAAAAAATGTTGCTGCTGACGCTTGGCAAATTCGTTGTCCCGTAAATCGCGCAGTGCCGGGTTCATCGGTGTGCCCAGGTAGCCAATGAGTTTTTTGTCCGTATCAAGGTTAATAAACAGCTCATTAAAAAAGTAAGTTTCATTGCGCCATTTTTTTCCGCTGACCAGATTTTTATTCTCATCCAGCAAAATAAAGCGTCGGAAAGGTTGATGGCGCAAAAAGTCGTCCGGGCGTTGCTCGCGTGCATTTTTTTGTGTGTCGCGACGCAATAAAAAAGATTGCAGTGGATTTTTTTCTTCGCTATCCGGTGCAAAAAAAGGATTTACATCCGGCGGTAAGGGCAAGGGGATGGGGCGCTCACTTCGCTGCCGCCAATTGGTGGTGTATTGCCAGACAAACATTTGCCAAAAGTCGCGATTGTTTTTAAAACTTTCCCAATTGCCAAACAATAAATAATGCTGCTCCAGCGCGCGAATTAATGTGGCGCTGCGCGCAGCTTCTTTTTGCTCCATGTAATTATTAAAACTTCGCTCAAAACTAAGGCGTGAATAAAGGTATAAGCCTCCCGTTAACAAGAGTGCAAAAAGTGCGAAGGCGATAAACACCTGAACTCGTAAATTAAACTTCACCGCGATAATTACCTTTAAAAAGACGGGGGCCGCTAAACCGGATTTTTACAGAATAAGCAAAAACCGGGATTTGGCAATCGCCCCGATTGGCCTAGCGTCACCGGCTGGGGTAAAATGGCAATACTTGAGCAAAACACTCGGATATACCGACCTTGCCCTGTCGCCCTCATTTCCCCTGAGTTAATCCTTAAAGATCATCGAGGTAGTTAAGATGGATGTGTTAGATACAATCAAGCAGCAAATTAGTGACAACGCCGTGATCCTCTATATGAAGGGTTCACCCAGCGCACCACAATGCGGTTTTTCTATGCGCGCGTCCCAGGCGCTCATGGCCTGCGGCCAGCGTTTCGCTTATGTGGATATCCTGAGCAATCCCGACATTCGCTCCGAGTTACCTAAATTCGCCAACTGGCCAACCTTCCCGCAGTTGTGGGTTAAAGGCGAGCTGATTGGCGGCTGCGATATCATCACCGAGATGCATGAAAAAGGTGAATTGAAACCGCTGATTGACGCGGCAGTAGCGGGTCAATAAACAAGAGCCTATCGCTGTATGGGCTCTTTATTAGTGTTGTTGTTAAGGGTTTGGTGGTGGTGGGCTTATCGATGAGCCCGCGGGTTATTGCAAAGCGAAATAAATCAGCAGCAGGGCGCCCAGCAGGCTCACCCCACACATTGCCAAACCCATGGCTCGCTGTCGGGCGCGCCGCTCTTCGTCATTTGCATCGCGCAACTGATGGGCGCGCCAGGCAAGATCTTTTGACTTAAGCAGCTTGTCACGCATTTGATTCAGTGCGGTTATATCTTCCAGCAGATTTGGTTCCGGGTTATCACCTTGTCGTTGTTGTTGGTCTTGCAGCTGCTTTAGCTGCTTGTCCAACTGTGCAACTTTGGTATCCAGCGCGGCTGATATCTGGCGAATATGCATAACTCTAGGCTCAAAAGGTGGCGGGCTAACCTTAGCAGAATTGCCACTGCTTTGCTGTCATGGGCTGGCAGTAGTTTGTGAGTGCTTCAGAAAATCTTCAAAAAAATAATTGTCTAGGCTGAAAAGCTAATAAAATACTTTAACTGTGATTGCACTGTGCTATAAAGCCGCCCCAAAATCGCTCGCCGGTAAGTTCCGGATTTGACGAGATACCTTAAACCTTGAGCTGCAGGAGATGAACAACGATGTTGAGAATGTTTAAAGTTCAAGGTAATACCCTGCGAGAGGATAAGGAATCGGATGAAAGCACACGCTTGGCGTTGCACAATGCGCTTTGGATTGATGCCCATGAGCCATCCGACGAAGAGCGCGACGAATTAAACGGTTTTTTGCGCGCAGAGCTGCCTGAGTCAGACGATGTTGAGGAAATCGAATTCTCCGCACGTTACTTTCAGGACAATATGGGAATTCATGTCCACTCCTTGTTTCTGGCACCGGGTGACTCGGGTCGTCACAGTACCGCTACGGTCGCCTTCATTCTCCAGGAAAAACGTCTGATCAGTGTACGCGATGGCGATCTTGCAGATTTCCGCTTGCTGCGTATGCGCGCGCGCGCAGGGCAGGTGCAGGTAGCGTCCCCTCAGGATCTGCTGGTAACTATGTTTGAGCAGAAAGTGGAAAACCTTGCTGACGCGCTCGAAGACATACATCGCAAGCTGGAGGACGTTAGCCACATGGTGCTGGAGGACGCCGATGCCGAGCTGGAAGATGCGATTGATCGGCTCGCCAAACTGGAGGACAGCAACGGTAAAATCCGGTTGTGTCTGATGGATACCCAGCGTTCTATTTCATTTTTGCAGCGTCACCTGCGCGAGTCCTTTGAGTTGCAAGAGACCGCCCGCGAAATTAAGCGCGATGTGGATACACTTATGTCGCACACTGCGTTTTTGTTCGACAAGATCAACTTTCTGATGGACTCGACCCAGGGTTTTATCAATATCGAACAAAACCAGATTATCAAAATTTTCTCCATTGCCGCCATGGTATTCCTGCCGCCTACTGTGGTTGCGAGCGCCTACGGGATGAACTTTGAATACATCCCTCACACCGATTGGAAATACGGTTTTGTAGTGGCTGTGGTGCTTATGTTGCTCTCAGCTGTTTTGCCTTACTGGTATTTCAAGCGCAAAGATTGGCTCTGAGTTATTTTTGTACCCCAATAAAAAACGCCGCAGCGATTTTGTCACTGCGGTGTTTTTTATTGGGGCTCCATCTTCAGCGAGCAGGCTTTAACGGGCGGGTAATCAAGTTGACCTAGTCTTCAACCCACTCCCAGCGCAGCGGTTGGCCAAAATCATCGAGAATCACTTTTTTGCGTGGGCGCGGCTTTTTGGGTTTGGTAATAAGTTGTGGTTTTTTGCGCGCTTCAATGGCGGCTACCACTTCCGGTAGTGGGGTGCGGTCTTCCTGGCTGGTGCCGTCAAATATGCTGATCAGAGGGCCGTTGGCATCTACTCTGCCGCTCAGTCCGCGTGGAACTTCGTTGACTTGTCCGCCTTGTTGCAGAAACTCCTGGATTTGCTCTTCCAGTTCCTGATGCAATTGGCGGCGGGTTTTGGTGGGTTTAATCATGAATCCAGAAGTAGTCTTGTAAAAAAATCGATGGGCTAAAAAAAACGGCATTAACCAGCATACCAGCGCGGCGGAGCTGAGGGCAAACCCTGTTGCTGCCCGATCCTCGCATCGGGAGCTGGCTTTGGGGTAAACTGCGCGCCGCTTTGATTTATCCCGCCCGCATTCAAGCAGTCCGCCGCCATGACCCAAGCCAGCCTAAAAATCACTGAAATTTTTTACTCGCTCCAGGGGGAGTCCAATACTGTTGGCCTGCCTACAGTATTTGTGCGCCTTACCGGCTGCCCGCTGCGCTGTGGCTATTGCGATTCTGAATACGCATTTTATGGCGGTGAGCGATTACTGATTGACGAAATTCTCGCCAAGGTTGCCAGCTTTAAGCCTCGTTACATTTGTGTGACAGGTGGTGAGCCTCTGGCCCAGCGCGAATGCTTGACCCTGCTGACCGCCTTGTGTGATGCGGGTTATAGCGTATCCCTTGAGACCAGTGGCGCTTTGCCGGTGGATGATGTAGACCCCCGGGTGATTAAAGTCATGGATCTGAAAACACCGGGTTCCGGCGAAGTCGGGCGCAACCGCTGGGAGAATATTCCTTTGCTGAGTCGGCAGGATCAGGTCAAATTTGTGATTTGTAGTCGTGAGGATTACGACTGGGCAAGGTTCAAGCTGGATGAGCATCAACTGGCAGAGCGTGTTGCCGAGGTACTTTTCTCCCCGAGTTTTGGCCAGATAGAAGCAGTTACTCTGGCGGAATGGATTCTCGCGGATAATTTGCCTGTGCGTTTCCAGCTACAGTTGCATAAATTGTTATGGAACGACACTCCCGGTCATTAATCGTGTTCGGCGCTTCCAGTTTTTCGGTGCTTTTATTGCTGTCGTGCATTCATTGCCATGGTGCTTTGTCATCCTGTGTTTAGCCCTGCTTACTTCCTTATCTGATGTGGTTGATTGAGTTATGTCGCAAAAAAAAGCCGTTGTTCTTGTCTCCGGTGGTTTGGATTCCACCACTGTGCTGGCTATAGCACGCAGTGAGGGATACGCCTGTTACTCAATGAGTTTTGATTATGGGCAGCGCCACTGCTCTGAATTGGCTGCCGCAGAGTGCACTGCCAAGGCGCTGGGTGCGGTTGAGCACAAGGTCATCAAGTTGGATTTGCGTGCGATTGGCGGTTCGGCGCTGACTGACGACAATATCGCCGTGCCCGAAGAGGAGACTGGTGGTATACCGGTGACCTATGTGCCAGCGCGCAACACCGTGTTCCTGTCCATTGCGCTGGGTTGGGCTGAGGTATTGGGCTGCGACGATATATTCATTGGTGTCAATGCGGTGGATTTCTCCGGCTACCCGGATTGTCGCCCGGAATATATTGCCGCTTATGAGGTCATGGCCAACCTTGCTACACGTGCCGGTGCCGAAGGCAATAAATTGCATATCCGCACACCGCTGATTCATCTGAGTAAAGCCGAGATTATCCAGCAGGGTATAGCCTTGGGGGTGGATTATGGTCTGACGGTATCATGCTATCAGGCTAACGATCTGGGCGAAGCCTGCGGCAAGTGCGACAGTTGTCGTCTGCGTAAGCAGGGGTTTGTGCAGGCAGGTGTGGCTGACCCAACCCGCTATCAGTTGATGTAATTATCCGCAGTAACCGCGCGCCCTGAGTTCCTGTTCAAGCTGCTCAAGTGGCATGGGGCGCCCAAAAAAGTAACCCTGAAACAAGCTGCACCCGTTCTGCTCCAGAAATTTCTGCTGTTCATCTGTCTCCACGCCTTCGGCAATCACTTGCAGATTCATGTTGTGCGCCATGGCGATAATAGTGCGGGCAATAATTGCGTCATTAGGGTCTACGGCTATGTCGCGCACGAATGTCTGGTCAATTTTCAGTTGATCCAGCGGCAAGCGCTTGAGATAGGACAGGGACGAGTAGCCGATACCGAAGTCATCCATCGAAAACCCTATACCGCGATCCTGCAATTGCTGCATTTTGCCAATACTTTGGTCAACGTTCTTCAGCAGTGAGCTTTCAGTCAGTTCCAATTTAAGCTGCTGTGGGCTTACGCCGCAGTCGTCCACAATCGTCAGCACGTCCTCGACAAAATTAGGCTGATTAAACTGAATGGGGCTCACGTTCACAGCGATATTCAAGTGGGCAAATTCGGGATGCTGCCGCCAGCGGATCAATTGTTGGCAGGCTTGCCGAATTACCTCGCGCCCCATAGGAACTATCAAACCGGTCTGCTCGGCAACAGGGATAAAGTCGGCAGGAGAAATCATGCCTTTTTGCGGATGTTGCCAACGCAATAATAACTCCACCCCAATTGCCTTACCTTGGGCATTAACTTGCACTTGATAGTAGGGGATAAGCTGCCGGTGCGAGTCGTGGGCGCTGCGCAAATCTTCCTCAATAGCAGCGCGTTTTTCCAAGTGCGATTGCATCATGGGATCAAAAAAGCGAATGGCATTGCGACCGCTGTCTTTGGCTTGGTACATGGCGGCATCGGCATGGCGCAACAAATCATCAATTGAATCGTTTTGGTTGTTGAACAGGCTCACGCCAATACTGATGGTGCAGTGATAAACCGATTGTCGCAGTGCATAGGGCAGGCTGATGAGTTGATGTAGCTGCTCCGCGCGTTTTTTGGCCTCCAGGGCGGCGTCTTGCGGGTTTTCTCCCAGATTATCAAACACCACCACGAACTCGTCGCCACCCAAGCGGGCAGCCAAATCCGAGCTGCGAATAATGCTGCTAATACGCTCCGCAACCTGTACCAGCAATTGATCGCCAATATGGTGACCGCGGGTATCGTTGAGTAGTTTGAAGTGATCCAGGTCGATAAACAGCAGTGCTGCATATTGTTTGCTGCGTGCACTCTGGGAGATCACTAATCTCAGGCGATCCTGCAGCATGCGGCGATTGGGTAAGCGGGTGAGTGGATCAAAAAATGCCAGGTTGTAAATCTTTTCCTGATCCTGCGCGCGACGCAATTCGCCGCCGATACGCTCGGCAAAAATCATCAACAGTGAACTTAATTGCGGAGAGACAGGGGTGGGGTGCTCGGCCATGGCTATTAAAATGCCAATCGGTTTGGCTTCTGCATTGCGGATACCGACACCAAGATAACTTTCTATGCGGTAAGCGCGAAACATTTCATCATCAGGATAATGACTTACAGCTCCTTCACTAACGTAGCAAAGGTTCTCGTCCATCACATCGGCGCAGGGGGTGTGTTTCAGGTCATAACTAAAATTTGGTTGGAGTTCGCCGCGTTTGAGGTAGGTGTGGGTGTGGGCTTGCATAGGGTTTTCAGTGTCAATCAGGCTGATTAACACGTGATCCGCTCCAACGGCCTCGCTCAGTGCGCGTAGCAGAGTGACAAAAAAGTCCGGTGCGGATGCGGCATCCGCAGCGGCAGCAGCGAGCGCCAAATCCAGTCGTTTACGCTCGGTAATATCCTGAATTGTGCCCTGTAGCAGAGGGGGTTCTGCCCCGCTGCTTTTATCGGCTTGTAATTGAACCCAATAAGATTGGCTGCTGCGGGTATCCAGGCGCACATCCAGCGACAGTGGCTGCGGTTGTTCCAGAGCAGATTTCAGCGCGACCTGTAACAACAATCGATCATCAGGATGAATGAATGTATCGATAAAGCCCTTCATCTTGCCATTCAGGTGTTCCTTGGGTAGCCCAAACAGTGTGTGAATGGACGGGCTGAGTTGATAGTCATCACTGAGCGGGTTCCACTGCCAGTGCGCTAGTCGCGCCATCAGTTGAGCATGGGCCAGTTGTGCTTGTTGTTGCTCCTGATGGAGGTCGGATTGCACCAAGCGGTCGTAACTGTTGGAGATGGTGATGTGAGCCGCTGTGATCATAAAACCGAGAATGACAGTGCCAGCGGTGTACAGCCAGATTAACCAAAAACTCAAGTGAAGGTTGGGCAGGACAAAGGGCCCCAAATTGTTGACTGTGGCCCAAATGGCGAGGAAACAGAAGCCGATAGTTGTCAGGGTGCTCCCAAATAAACCAAACCATAATGCGGCCCAGGCAACGCATACAAAGGTGATAAAAACGATGGGAAGGTGTGCGCCATCTGCATAGTTGTTCAGCGGAAAACAAATCAGGCCCATTACCAAACTGGTTGCCATGATCATAAAAAAATCTTTTTTGCGCTTTGCTACCTTTTCGAGATATTTGCGATTCATATTGACGAGCACGGGCATCGCTAAAAAGACCCCCAGGCTATCGCCCATCCACCAGGCAATTGCAATATATGCAGAGGTTTCCAGTGATAATTGATGATAGACACCCAAGAGGCTGGAACCCACCAGTGCTGACAATGTCATGCTCAGCGCAGCGAGCAGAAAAAAACCAATCGCGTTGCGGCGATCAAGGCTCGCGAGGTCACAGTTGAAATGCTTCAATAGCCAGACGGTCGCCAGTGGCGCCAGTGTATTCCCGGCAGCAATCAATAGATTCAACAGCAGGTTGTGCCCTGAACTTATATTGATAATCAGTGCAGCCAGAAAAACACATGGCCAAAGTTTGGTGCTCCACCTGTAAAGGGCAGCCGCCGCTATGCCGCTGGGCAGCCAAAAGAGCGTCACCTTGGCATTTTCAAACGGCACCAATAGTCCCAGCAAGCCAGTGGAAACATAAGCCAACACTAAGAACAAGCAATGGCTTATTTTGACTTTACTAGCTCCAGGTGTATTTTCTGCGAATTGCGCAAGCGGCATGCGTGAATCTCATGAGTGTCTGTAAACCGGGCTTTTCCCAGTGAATGATAGGTCAGAATTTGCCCATCGGGACGTAAAGTTTGCTGTTGCCTCAGGTGTTGCGCCATGCGCCAGAGCAAATGCTGGCGATATTGTTTGATTGCAATGCAAATTGTTTTTTGTTTGAGCGATTGCTGCCAATCTTATTGAGCATGATAAAAAGTTTCAAAAAAACGCTTGTCTTTTTGCATCAAAACCTTATTATACGCGCCTCGCATTTAGGGTCGTTAGCTCAGTCGGTAGAGCAGTTGGCTTTTAACCAATTGGTCGCTGGTTCGAATCCAGCACGACCCACCACTTTCAACACGAAGTTGGGGAAAACAAAATGCGACTGTGGGTCGTTAGCTCAGTCGGTAGAGCAGTTGGCTTTTAACCAATTGGTCGCTGGTTCGAATCCAGCACGACCCACCACTTATGTAATTCTCTAAAAGGGCGCTTGTTAGCGCCCTTTTTTATTGCGTCGAAGTTCTTCCGCGCGCAGTTAATTTTCCCGTTGAGAATATCGCGCTGTGATAAAATCTGGCGCAATTTTCTTGCTTGCCGTGCGGCTAAGTGACCACCGAGGCAATTTTATGTCAGAGCTTTTGAATGTGACCGAGCGTGTAAGTCTCGCTCCGCGCGATCCCAATGCGCAGGATTTGGTAAAACAACACCTTGCGCGCGCTTGGAGTGCGCCGCAATACACGCCGGAACAAGAGGCGGAGTACAAGGCGCGTATCAAGTCCCTGCTGAAACAGCACAATGCGGTATTGGTTGCCCATTACTACACTGATCCTTTAATTCAGGCGCTGGCGGAAGAGACGGGTGGTTGTGTATCCGACTCATTGGAAATGGCCCGCTTCGGAAAAAATCACTCCGCCGATACACTCATAGTTGCAGGTGTAAAATTCATGGGTGAGACAGCCAAAATTCTCACTCCTGAAAAACGCGTGTTAATGCCCACGCTTGAGGCTACTTGTTCATTGGATCTGGGTTGCCCTATCGAGGAGTTCTCTGCTTTTTGCGATCAGCATCCTGACCGCACCGTGGTGGTTTACGCCAATACTTCTGCCGCAGTAAAAGCCCGCGCTGATTGGGTGGTCACCTCCAGTATTGCTTTGGATGTTGTCGATTATTTGGATCGTCAGGGTAAAAAAATCCTCTGGGCGCCGGATAAGCATCTGGGTGCTTATGTACAACAAAAAACCGGTGCAGATGTTTTGTTGTGGGACGGTGCCTGTATTGTGCATGAAGAATTCAAAGCCAAGGGTGTGGAGGACTTAAAATTGCTCTACCCGGATGCGGCGGTACTGGTACACCCGGAGTCGCCCAAGGCGGTAGTGGATTTGGCTGATGTCGCAGGCTCCACCTCGCAGTTGATCAAAGCGGCGCAAACATTGCCTAACCGTGAGTTTATCGTGGCAACTGATCAGGGTATCTTTTACAAAATGCAGCAGTTGAATCCTGATAAGGTTTTTCATATAGCACCAACGGCAGGCAGTGGTGCGACATGTCGCTCTTGTGCCAACTGTCCCTGGATGGCGATGAATGTGTTGGATAATCTTGCCAGTGTGTTTGATCGTGCAGATAACGAGATCCATGTCGATCCGGAATTGGGGCGTCAGGCAATGATCCCGCTGCAGCGCATGCTCGATTTTAAAAAGTAACGCTCGCTTAAAAAACCAAGTCGTGATTTTAAAAGCAATAAATAGGGCGCGATGGTGCGCCCGAGTGGGGTTTAGCTTGTTTCGGTTGGCCCCACTCAGTACCATTGCGCCTTTCGTGCAATGACCTTCATTTTCTTCTTATTTCCTTATTTATTTGATGCCAGCTTTATTTGCTGACTAACGGAGCTCCCGATGATTCAAGGCAGTATGGTTGCCCTGGTGACCCCCATGCATGCAGATAACTCCCTGGATTGGGCGAGTTTGCACAAATTGGTGGACTGGCATCTGGAGCAGGGAACCCATGCGATTGTTGCCGTAGGCACGACCGGTGAGTCAGCCACGCTGACGGTAGAAGAGCATCTCGCAGTCATTAAAAAAGTGGTAGATCAAGTTAATGGTCGTATACCGGTGATCGCTGGAACCGGTGCCAACTCGACGTCTGAAGCTGTTGAGCTTACCCAAGCAGCAAAAGATGCAGGGGCGGATGCTTGCTTGCTGGTTACTCCCTATTACAACAAGCCTACCCAAGAGGGTTTGTACTTGCATCACGCGCACATCGCCCAAGCGGTTGCCATACCACAAATCCTGTACAACGTACCGGGGCGCACCGGAGTGGATATGAAACCGGAAACCGCTCTGCGCTTGGCCAAGATTGCCAATATCATCGGTATTAAAGAAGCGACAGGTGATCTTGAGCGCGCTCGTTTATTGGTAGCGCAAGCGCCATCAGATTTCGCGATCATCTCTGGCGATGACGCAACTGCGGTTGATTTAATACTTTTAGGTGGTAAAGGGGATATTTCTGTCACAGCGAATGTCGTACCTGCTGCCATCGCGCGTATGTGCGAATTGGCCTTGGCAGGTAATGCTGAAGAAGCCCGTGCAATCAATCAACGTTTGTTGCCTCTGCATACCGCCATGTTTGTTGAATCCAACCCTATTCCGGTTAAATGGGCTGTGGAACAAATGGGTTTGATTCAATCGGGTATTCGTCTGCCGCTGACGCGTTTGTCAGAGCAGTATCACCAACAGCTTAAAACAGCTATGCAGGCAGCTGGTGTTTAACCGCCCCCTGACGTGCTGTTGTCGATGAGAAGATTCATGAGTTTATATAGCGCAATGACGATAAAAATATCTGCTTACCGCATCAATCGCCCGCTGCAGTTGTTGCTTGTTGCTTCTTTAGGGTTCTCCCTGTCTGGGTGCGGTATGTTTTTTGGCGATGAGGGGGTGTTTCGCAATCGCGAGAGCGACTACCTCAAGGCCGATAATATCCCGCCACTGGTTTTGCCTGCTGGCAAACATTCTGAAGCTATGGGTGAGCTTTATCCTATACCGCCCATTACAGCGACTGATTTTGGTTATGATCCAGACTCCATAGATACAGAAGTGCCGCGTCCCATGCCGCTTTCTGCAAATCTGGAGCAGGAAAATGTAAAGATCCAGCGCGTTGGTGGTGAAAGCTGGATATTGCTCAATGCTGCTCCCGGTGAGGTGTGGCCACGTATTCGTAACTTCCTGAATGTCAATAATCTTCCAGTGAGTCGTGCCGATATCAGTCGAGGCATTATTGAAACCAGTTGGTTGCAATTCAAAACTGACTTGGCTACCTATGATCGCTATCGCTTGCAGATTGATCAGGGGGTTCAACCCGAGACTACAGAAATTCACATTATCCACATGAGTGTTCCTGCCAGCGAAAAGCCTGCCGCAGAGATGAACTGGCCGCGTAAATCCGTAAATGCGGAGCGCGAGAAGTGGATGCTGGACGAGTTGGCCGCTACTTTGGCCAGTGAGACGGCAGAAGGTGGCACATCTTTGCTCGCACAAGCAATCGGTGGTTCGGTAAAAGCCAATTTGACGATGTTGCGTGGTGAGCCAGCCATGTTAATCAAACTTGATCGCACCCGTGCCTTTGCCACATTGGCTTATGCAGCCAAAAAAGATGGCTTTACAACCTTCGAAGCTGATGCGGATGCAGCGCTTTACTATGTTCACTACAAAGATCCGGAAGATTCCAAGCCCGGATTTTTTAAGCGCCTTTTCAGAATTGGTTTGAACCCCAAGCCACCTACAACGCCTTACAGCCTGGCTCAGATAAAAGCCAACATGTTGACGGGTGACGAGTTTGAAGCTGCTCCGCGCTCAGAGCGCAAGAAAGAAAAAGTATTGCCCAAAGCGCCCGGTTATTTGATCGTTATTACCGGCGATAACAACGATTTTGTGGTGCGTGTTCGCGATCCTTACGGTAAACGCTTACCTACCGGTGAGGCGCGCCACTTGGTGACTTTGTTGCGTAAAAATCTGATCTAAATGTCAGGGCCTTTTAGATTTGCGTCGCTGGGCAGCGGCAGCCGTGGTAATTCGACGCTGGTTGAATGGGGCACAGGCACGCTGCTTATCGATTGCGGATTCAGCGTCAAACAGGCCAATGAGCGCTTGTTGCGCTTGGGGAAGCGAGCAGAAGATCTGACCGCTATACTGGTTACCCACGAGCATACCGATCACATAAAAGGTGTTGCAGCCATGGCGCGCCGCTATGATTTGCCGGTTTATATGACGCCTGGCACCTATCATAGTCGCAACATGGGTGAGCTGCCGGATCTACGTTTGATTGAGGCTTACCAGCCATTTGAACTCGATCAGTTGCAGGTTACTCCCGTAGCAGTCCCTCACGATGCACGCGAGCCATCACAGTTTGTGTTTGAATATGCAGGTAGACGTTTGGGTGTCCTTACTGATTTGGGCAGCATAACTGCTCACGTTGAGGCGCATTACCAAAATCTGGATGCAATGTTGTTGGAGGCTAATCATGATCCGGCAATGCTGGCTTCGGGCGATTATCCTACTTCACTCAAACAACGTGTTGGTGGTTTGTGGGGGCACTTGAGTAACCAGCAGGCCGCTGGCTTCCTGCAGCGTTTGGATTGTGCGCGTTTGCAACACTTGGTGATTGCTCACATCAGTCAGCAAAATAATTCGCTGGAGCTGGCGCAAGCCGCTTTGGCACCCGTCACGGCGGAGGTCAAACAAGTGACTTTTGCGTGTCAAAACCAGGGGTTTGACTGGTTATCTGTTTGTTAAATTCGATTTATTACCTTTACCTTAAATAGCAGGCCCATTAATGGAAAAGCGCGAACAACTCTACGCTGGCAAAGCCAAATCCATCTTCAAAACAGATGATCCAGATCATTTGATTATGTTATTTCGCAATGATACCTCTGCCTTTGACGGCAAGCGTATCGAGCAGTTGGATCGCAAAGGCATGGTGAATAACAAGTTCAATGCCTTCATTATGGGTAAGTTGCAAGCAGCCGGTATTCCTACTCACTTTGTAAAACTCCTGTCTGATACTGAAGTGCTGGTTAAGACCATGGAGATGATCCCGGTAGAGTGTGTAGTGCGCAATCTGGCTGCTGGTTCGCTGGTGCGTCGTTTAGGCGTTCAAGAGGGATTGGAATTAAATCCTCCTACTTTTGAGCTGTTCCTGAAAAATGATGCCTTGGGCGACCCCATGGTTAATGAATCTCATGTGCAATCCTTTGGTTGGGCTACCCCCGAGCAATTGGCGCGTATGAAAGAACTTACTTTTAAAATCAATGACATACTGAAAGCCCTTTTCGCTGAAGGCAATATGCTGTTGGTTGATTTCAAGGTGGAGTTTGGTTTGCATAAAGGTGAAGTGATTCTTGGTGATGAGTTCTCGCCCGATGGCTGTCGTCTGTGGGATAAGGACACCCGTGAAAAGTTGGATAAAGACCGCTTCCGTCAAAACCTGGGTAATGTGGTCGAGTCTTACGAGATGGTAGGTCAGCGTTTGGGTCTGACCTTTTAGTTGTAGTCGCAATTGGAAATAGGAGGGGGCTTCGGCCCCTTTTTTGTTGCTGCTGTGTGTTCTGATAATTAGAAACTATAATCAACAAGTATTGATCATTGCTCGCACGCGGAGATTGAAATGGAGATGCTATTGTGAACGAACGTCGCGTTTTTGAACGCACCTCAACATCAGTCAGAGTTGAAATGTCCAATCCCAGTTTTGGTACCATTGTTGGTTTTGCTAAAGATATTTCAGATGGTGGGGCCCAGGTGCAAATTGAAAATCAAATTTGCCCACCAGTTGGCACTGAAGTAATGGTGAAGTTTAAAAAAGCAGTTGGTGCTATTAATGCCGAACCAGTACGCATGCGTGTGGTTCACCAATTGCGCAATACTATAGGGTTGATGTTTGTTCGCGGTGGTAATTAAGCGCGCCAATGCGCGCTTTAATAATCCATTGATACCTAAGCTCGAATGACGTTGGGTTCGCCTTCCTTCTTTTGCCTGTTCTAATTTATGCACTGTTCGGGCGCTAAAACTTGTGCAGCGGTTTTGGTTAGATTAGTAACTACTTGTTGCAAACTCTTGCAGTTTAACTGGTCATTTTCTTGTAAATCCAATTGCTTTAAATGCAGCAAATTCAGTAAAGCAGTTGCATCCTTTATTTGGTTTCCATTGAGCTTCAAATTTTCCAAGCGACCGAGCATCGCTAGCGTTGCTATATCATCAATTTGATTTTCTGCCAGATTTAGCTCTTTAAGTGCAAAGAATTTTTCCAACCCTTTTAATGATTTAATGGCTGCATTGCTGCAATTGAGAGAAGTTAAGTCTTCTGCTCGAGTGATCTTTTTATCGTAAATAGTTTGCTCTACACAATCGAATAGTCGTTGATCCGCAATCGTGTAATCTTTAAAAATTGACGGCGGGACATACACCAGGTTGTCATTCACACTGACTGAATAATTTTTGCACCCGCTAGCGAGTAGGCTGCATAACAAAGTACAAAATATCCAAAGATATTTTCCTGTGGAAAGTGCATGTTTGCTCTGCATATTTGCGTACCTTGTTTGTGATAGCGGGGGATAGAAGAGAAATGTTAGTTAACGAGCAGTTTCTTACTTTAATCAGATAATCCCTTGTCATCAATGATAGAATCATCGATTCAGTATTGGTTCAGTTGATTTTATTAACAATCAAACCAATCATCCGCAAGGATTGAGTCCGGTATGTCCGGTATGTTCAGTATCTATTTTAATTACTTTTATTATTCTCGGTCACTTTGGTTTTAATGGAGATTCATCATGAAATATTTATTAGCCTTATTTTTGTCTGTTGGATTGATTGGTTGTACCACTACTGATCCTTACACTGGCGAGCAAAAAACCAGCAAAACAGCAAAAGGTGCCGGTATAGGTGCATTGGCTGGGGCGGTATTGGGGGCGGCGACCGGTGATAACGCAAAAGATCGCCGCGAGCGCGCACTTAAAGGTGCTGCGATTGGTGGTGTTGTGGGCGGTGGCGTCGGTAATTACATGGATCGCCAGGAAGCCAAATTGCGCCAGGAACTGCAAGGTACCGGTGTGCAAGTAAGACGTGAAGGTAATAACCTCTATCTGGTGATGCCGGGTAACATTACTTTTGCAACTAACAGTGCAGATATTCGTTCCGACTTTTTTGATGTTCTGAATTCGGTAGCTAAAGTGCTGGCTGAGTTCAACCAAACCTCTATTCGTGTGACTGGTCACACTGACTCAACTGGCAGTGACAGTATCAATCAACCACTCAGCCAGCGTCGTGCTGACAGCGTAGCCATGTACCTGCGCAGCCAGAAAGTTTCCAGCTCACGTATCCAGTCTTATGGCTATGGTTCACGTTACCCGGTTGCCAGCAACGACACTCCTGTTGGTCGTGAGCAAAACCGTCGCGTAGAGCTGGAATTAGTGCCTAACGAGCAATAACGATTTGCCTGTATTTGCTCCATCTAAAGCCGCTCGGGCAACCGTAGCGGCTTTTTTGTTACCTGTATAAACAGGGTTGTGATGGCGATTGGATAGGCATGCTATTTTTTTAGCATATTTTTCTTGACACTCAGGCCGCGAGTGCTATTTTATTAGCATGGTGCTAAAAAATTAGCATTTATGAAAACAATTAAGTTGGTAATTCATGACGTTGAATGATGTAGATAAGGCGGCTGCGTCGCAGCTTAGTCGCCGTGAGCGACAAATAATGGATGCTCTTTTTGAGGCGGGGGAGCTTTCTGCCCAAGATGTGCGAGCGGCAATTCCCGATGCCCCCAGTTATTCTGCGGTCAGGGCACTTCTTGCCAAATTGGTGGAAAAACAAATTGTCGATTTTCGCGAAGAGGGGCCACGTTATATTTATTTTCCCCGTATCGCGCCAGAAGAGGCTCGTGTATCTGCCTTACAAAAACTGCTAAAAACTTTTTTTGGCGGATCAACGGCGGCAGCAGTTAATGCGTTGTTGGGAATGAACAAGGACTCGTTAAGTGAAAATGAAATAAAACAATTGCAGCAAGCTATAGATGAGGCAGCAAAAAAAGAAGGCGATGCAAAATCATCGCAATCAGTTCGGTGACAACGCCCCCCTAAGTATTTTTTCACAAGGGATGTTCCATGGATAATTTGGCAACCGCAGAGCTATTAATAACAGGCGTGATAAAACCCTTGGTTTTAATTGCCGTGATATTGTTGCTGTGGTTGTTAGTGCGCAACAAGTCCGCAGCACTTCAACATTTTGTGTTAAGTCTCGGTTTTGTTGGTCTTTTAATGCTGCCTGTAATTGCAGCCTTTGCGCCAGTAATACCAATTCAACTCAACGTACTGGAATTTTTTTCCGAATGGTTTCCGTTGGATTTTTTAACTCTGCTAGGTGCTTGGTTGGAGCGGGGGTTAACCACTAACCAATGGTTATTGATGGCGGCGATATATTTGTTGCCTGCTACCAGTCTGCTAGCTTATTTAGCGTTGGGTATTATTGGGCTTTGGTTGCAACAAAAAACGGCTCAAGAAATTGTCGCCCCGGAACTAATCGCACAAAAAAATGCTTTGTGCGAACTTATCGATGTGCGCCGCCCGGTTAGATTATTAACCTCACCCACTATTAAATCGCCACATACTTGGGGATTTTTTCGTCCCGTTATCTTATTGCCTCGTGCCGCTTTATTGTGGGATGAGGATAAGCGTATCAGTGTGCTTATGCATGAGTTGGGTCATATCGCGCGCTGCGATTGGCCGGTTAGCATGATAGTAAAAATTGTCTGTGCTATTTTCTGGTTTTTATTGCCCCTTTGGTGGCTTGCTCATCAATTGTACTTGCAGGCAGAAATTGCAGCTGATGATTATATTTACAGGCTGCGCGATAAATATCTGAATTACGCTAGGAATTTGCTCGCCTTTGCCCGATTAACAACCGAACTTAAAACGGAAGATAGCGCACTGTATATGCGCGGTCATTCGGAGGTACATCAACGCATTATAGCGGTGCTTGATAACCAGCGACCACATCAGCCTTTGGCAACGGAGTCGGCGCAATATTGGGTTCTGGTTGGCGGCTTATTGTTGATCCTTTTCTCCTGTGTACAGTGGGCTCCACTGCGTGAACAAATGACAGGATTCACAGGCGCGTCATTGAGAATACGGGTTCCTGAGTTGCAGCATTCCACGGTTCAGCAGAACAGCATACGCAGCGAAATGTTTTCTTGGGAGTTAATGCAAGCGTTAAAACCCGTGTTGGTGGAGCCGCCGGTTGCGATAGAGCAGTTGGAGCATCTACATGTTGAGGCTCCACGTCCCGATAAACTCGAATTGCAGGGCTTAACTCAAGTGGAATTTGGTCGCGCTCAAGATTTGATGATTCCGCGGATACAAATAGAGGGTTATCTGCCGTTAAAGCTGGTGACACCTGAATATCCTGCACAAGCCTTGAGTAAAGGCATTGAAGGCTGGGTAGAAGTTGAATTTACCATTGATTCAAATGGCTATATTGTAAATCCGCGTGTTATTGCTCATTCACCTTCAGCCATTTTTGATCGCAGTGTATTAAGTGCATTAAAAAAATCCCATTACAGGCCACAGTTGTTTGATGGCCAACCTATTGTTGTGCACGGTGTAACTGAAATATTTCGGTTTACTCTTGTGCAGGACAATTCAAACTCGCCAGCGGATCATCCTGATTTAGCATCGCGACGACGATAAATTTTCAAGCCTCCCTATTTGTACTTTTTGTATGCCATAGCTGGCAGGGCATTGCTTTGCCTTTAATAACCTGAGGATAGATTTATGAATAGCTTTCCAGTTTCTGTTGATGCACATGATTTTTCAAATTCACTATTGATGTGGATACTAAAAATTTTTCCGGCGGCACTGCTGGCTACTTTTTGTCTTTTGTATGCGATGCATTCTTTGGTTAACAATGAGTATCCGCTGCAGCTGCCCAAACCCATACCACCGATACCCGAAGTGATACTGGATATTCCTCGTGATATTCCCACAATCATCGATGAGCCGCCTGTGCGCCCTGTAGAGCAAGTGCCACCTCCTGTTATTAATATTACTGAGCCTGTAGAAGTGCAAATAAACCCTGGGCTTAATTTTGGTGAACCGCCTGTTGCGGTAAAACCACCCGTTGATCCAGGTTTTGGATTTGCAGGGCAGATGGTACCTATTATTCGCATTGCTCCCCAATATCCCCAGGCCGCTGTTACGCGTGGGCTTGAAGGGTATGTGGATGTGATGTTTGATGTGACTGCATTGGGCACTACGGAGAATATTCGTATTATGGAGGCCGTTCCCTCCAATGTATTTAATCGCAGTGTAATTAAAGCAGTGAAGGCATGGCGCTATAAACCAAATGTTGTTGATGGAGTTCCAGTGGCAACTCCCAACGTGAAGGATCGGGTTCGTTTTAATATAGAAAAATAAGAAGGTTGAATAAATGATTGCGGCAGTTGATCGCTGTACCGATAATGCCGCAATTATTTTCTTGAAAAGTTTTCATCTCCTATGTCTATCAAAATAGCGATCTTGTGTAATGCTCCTGAAATTTTGGCGCAGGCCGAATTATTTGCCGGGCAATTCTCCTTACCCTTGTTGCGTGAGCGCGATGTCAGTGAGATTGATGAAGCGGATTTTGTTGTTGTGATTGCAGCCCATGGCATTGAATTGCAACAGACCGGGCGCAAGGCGCCGGGGCCAATTCGTGCGGATTTTACCGAAGGTGCGGTTGATCATCGCCGTAAATTTGGTGGCGGCAAAGGGCAGATGATTGCCAAAGCGGTGGGTATAAAAGCGGGCGTTTACCCTAGGGTATTAGATGCAACGGCAGGCTTGGGTAAAGACAGTTTTGTGCTGGCAACTCTGGGTTGTTCGGTGACGATGATTGAGCGTTCACCCATAGTGCACTGCCTGCTAAATAATGGACTGGAGCGCGCCCGGGATTTTGCCTTGGAGGATGCAGAATTAGGCGCGGTGCTGGCGCGTATGCAATTGGTGAAGCAAGATAGTTTGGCCTATCTACAATCCCTGACTGCAGATAATTATCCCGATGTTATTTATCTTGATCCTATGTTCCCAGAACGCAATAAAACGGCGGATGTAAAAAAAGAAATGGCAGCATTTCATTCGCTGGTAGGAAAAGATGAGGATGCAGATGCGCTACTGCCACTGGCGTTGGCCCATGCTAATTATCGTGTGGTGGTGAAGCGGCCGCGCAAGGCGCCGTTGTTAAATAACCAGGCGCCTTCTTATCAGTTGGAGGGAAAATCCAGTCGCTACGATATTTACACCTTAAAAAAATTGCCGGAGCGACTAAATACTACGAGTGATTATTAATGCCCACCGTATTGGCTGCTTTCCAATTGTGCCAAGTGTTTATCGGCAGGGTTTTTAATCCAGTTGAAAATCATGGCAATACACAATAGCCCGGCAAAACCGGTTGCCAAGTAAAAACCGTATTTCACATGGCCAAATAAATCTCCCACTGCACCCATCAACAAAGGGCCAAGCGCCGCGGCTACAGCGGTAAAAAATAAAATCACGCCGGCGACGGTGCCGTGTTCACTTTTATTAAAACAGCTGATGCCTTTGGAGTTTAGTGTTGGATAAATCATCGACATAAATAAGCCCGACAAGGGCAGTAAATAGACCGCGTAATTTACCCCACCCAACATACTGCCCAAGAAGCACAGGAAAATGCAGCTGCTAAACAGCGCCATGACCGATGTCCAACGGAATTTGGTAAGAATCCAGGCGCCCAAAAAACGGCCGCCGGCGCGCAATACAAAAAATATCGTGAGGGCGTAGGTCGCAAACCAAACCGCATTGCCGGAATAATCTTTTAAAAATGTTGGCATCCATACATAGATGGCCACTTCAGTCGCAACATAGAGCGCAATGGCGCCGGAGAAGCCTGCCGCGTAGGGGTTGCCAATCATTTTGAGGGTGCGTTTCACATCAATTTTTTCTTGCACACTGGCAGGTTTATGTTTGGGATAATTGACGCGCGCCGCTATCAGGATAAGTGCCAAACAAACAAAGCCGGCAAAAACATAAAGATAAATCCAGGACACTTTGGCTGCTAACAGGTAGGCAACAATTGCTGGGCCAATAATGGCACCTACACCAAAAAAACCTTCCACCGTATTCATGGTGCGGGTGTGCTCTTGGCTGGATGTGGATATATCGCCTATCAACGCCAGCGCGCCAGTTTTGAAAATGCCGATTGCACAACCGGATATCAGCAGTAGACCCACAAAAAATTCAAAATAACTGCCGAGTGCAAATAAAAAACAGGAAACCGCAAACAGCCCCAGCCCGATCAATATGGTGTATTTGCGTCCGATGCGATCTGCCAGAAAACCAAACGCGATACCGCTGAACGCTATAGCAATCATGGGCGCGTAATGGAAGGCGCTCGCCTGGGTCAGGTTGAGGTCAAATTCCTTGATAATCTCTGGAATGATCACTCCCACGGCGTCGGTGGTCATGGCGAACATGGTAAACATCAGGAAGGTGAGCCAGCGGATAAGAACCAAATTGTGCTCTTGGTGTGCAGAAGTCATGGGTAAGCCCTGTGCAAAGAGATAACTTATTGTGAATTATTAGGCTCTGGGAAGGAGCGGGTCTTGCTTGCCGCGATTCCTGTCAGGCGTTGTTCTTGTAGGTATAGTCCCTGTCAACAAGCCTTGTTGGATTAATCCTAGTACAGCATTTGAGTTAGGCACCCAAAAGCGTATGATTGGGAAAATGGTTGACTTATTTATTCACAGTGGTTTAATTAAGTCAACTCGATTACATCATAAGAAATAATTTTTATATTCTCTAAAGGTAATAGGGGTCGCTATGAGCAAGGGTAGTAATTCGAGTGGGCTGCGCCGCTACAACGAGCGCGTGCTGATTAGCGCCCTGCGCAGCTTGGGCATGGCTTCTAAATTTGAACTGGCGCGGCTGTCCAACCTGACTCCCCAAGCGGTTACTCGCATTATTGACGACCTTGAAGCTGCCGGCCTGGTTGCCCAGCGCGGCAAGTTGCAGCGTGGTTTGGGGCAGCCGTCCACCATGTACAGCATCGACCCCAAGGGCGCTTTTTCCATTGGTGTGAATGCGGGCCGCAACGATATCCAGATATTGCTGATGGACTTTGGCGGCAATGTTATTAGCAAGATTGCCCACGAGTTCAGCCTGCCAGACCCGGATTTTCTGCTCGATAAAGTGGCTGAGGCAGTGATGCAGTTGCAGGCGCTGCTAAGCCCCGCAGAACAGGCGCGATTGGTGGGTGTGGGGCTGGCGATGCCCTGGTTTATGGGCGGTTGGCAGCAGGAGCTGAATATGAGCGATGCCTTGGCGGCGCGCTGGAATTCACTCAAGTTTGATCAGGCATTGGCGACCCGGATTAGCTTGCCGATTTTTATTGAAAATGATTGCTCGGCTGCCGCTATCGCCGAATTACAGTTCGGTTTAGGTAATCAGGTTAAAAACTTTTTGTATGTATTTATCGGCACCTTCGTCGGCGGCGGCGTGGTGTTGCAAGGCAATTTGGAGAGCGGTGTACATGGCAATTCCGGGGCCTTGGCCTCTATGCCGGTATCACCCTCCACACTGGATTCCTGCCCGCCAGCCAAGGGGCCATTTGAGGTATTGGCGAATCGCGCGTCCATTTATGTATTGCGCCGGCACCTGAAGGCGCGCGGTTTTGCCATTAACAACATCTCCGAACTGCCCAATGTGTTGCCGGCGGCCCAGGCCGCTGTGGATGAGTGGATTGAAGACTGCGCCCAGGCGCTGACCTTTGCGATTTTCTCAGCCACCGGTGTACTGGATTTTGAGGCCATAGTGCTGGATGGCAACCTGCCGCGCGTCATAGTGCTAAAACTGGTTGAGCGCCTGCGGGTGATGATGGCCGAGCTGACCCCGGCGGGGGTTTATTTGCCCGATGTTTTTTGTGGGATTATCGGCGTGGACGCCCGTGCGATTGGCGGCGCCATACTGCCGTTTTATGCCAATTTTTCACCGGACACCACGGTGATGTTAACCAACCAGGGCGGTGGCGAGCAGCGGTAAATCACCCTGCTCCCGGCTGTGACCTGAATTTTTATTGTCGTTTAAGGGGAATGACTGTGTTGCAGCTGAAAGATAAGTGGGTGTGGGATTTCTGGTTTGCAGTCGATGGCACCGACTACCATATGTTTTATTTGCAGGCCGATAAGGCATTGCAAAATCCGGATTTGCGCCATTGGAACGTGTCCGTAGGCCATGCGGTTTCGCCCAACCTGCGCGATTGGACAGTCCTGCCCGATGCCATAGCACCCACCCAAGGCGACGATACGGCGCCAGATTCTTTCACCACCTGGACCGGCTGTGTCATCAAGTCGGGCAATGAATGGTTAATGTATTACACCGGCACCAAACGCGCGGAAAAAGGCCTGGTGCAGCGGGTGTGTCTGGCTAAATCCCCTGATTTGATTCACTGGGCCAAACACGAACAAAACCCGGTGGTCGAGCTGGATGAGCGCTGGTATGACGGTTTGAAATTGGAGTACTGGCACGATGCCTCCTGGCGCGACCCTTGGGTATTTAAAGACCCGCAACAGGATCTTTACCACATGCTGGTGACCTGTCGTGTCAACCGTGGCGAGCCGGATGGCCGCGGCGCCATAGGTTATGCCTCATCCACCAATTTGCTGGACTGGACAGTGGGCGATGCCTTCCTCGCCCCCGGTTGGTTTGGTGAAATGGAAGTGCCGCAAATTGAACAAATTGGCGGCCGCTACTACTTGTTTTGCTCGGTATCCACCCGTTTCCACTCCGCCAGCCACAAGGCTGAACCTGGCTGCGAGCCGCAAACCGGGGTGAAGTATTTTGTCGCCGACTCACTGCTGGGGCATTACACCACCCTGGGCAATGGCTTCCTCACCGGGCCAAAACAGGATGGCCTCTATTCCGGCCGGTTGATTAACGGGCCGGATGGCGATTGGTACTTGATGGCATTTATGGGCAACGATGCCAATGGCCAGTTTATCGGCAATATCATTGACCCGATTAAAGTTCTGGTAGGCGCGGACGGCATATTATCGTTGCACGATTAATCGGCTTTCATTCCAATCCTGGAGTCTTCCTCAATGCCCGCTTGGCGTCTCGCTGGCGGGCATTTTTTATTGCAGATGCTTTTTAACTTTTCCCAGCAAAAAGCTGAGCCTGCAACTTGTTTTTATTAAATCACAGTGCTTTAATAAGTTGCATTGAGAATGCAAGTCGAATGACACGGGAATCCACAGGAACAGATATGTCGCGAGAGGTTCAAGCAGTTGATGCAGGTTTGATTGGTGCTATTGAAGCCGGTGGAACCAAATTTAATTGTGCGTTGGCGGATGCTCAGGGCAAGGTGTTGGCGCAAGCCGCCTTCCCAACCCTCACGCCGGAAGTGACCCTGGCGGCCGTGCGCGATTTTTTTACCGCTAACCTGCAGGCGCACCAAGCAACACTGGCGGCCATCGGCATAGCGAGTTTTGGGCCGGTTGAGTTAAACCGCAGTGCGCCCCAATACGGCTTTATCACCAAAACGCCCAAGGCGGGTTGGTCGAATACGGATGTCTGTGGCTATTTCCGCGCCGCGTTCGGCGTGCCCATCGCTTTTGAAACCGATGTGAACGGCGCGGCTTGGGGCGAGTTAGTGGCCGGTGCCGCGCGCGACTGCAGCAATTTTATTTACGTCACTGTGGGGACTGGCATAGGTGCCGGCATAGTGGTGAATGGCAAGTTGCTGCAGGGCGTCACTCATCCGGAAGTGGGGCACATGCTTATGCCGCGCGCTTCACTGCAAGACGATTACCAAGGCTGCTGTCCGTTTCACACCGGCTGCCTGGAAGGTTTGGCCTCCGGCACGGCGATTAATAAACGCTGGGGTATTAACGGCAAAGACTTGCCCGATGACCACGCTGCTTGGGATTACGAGGCGCATTACCTGGCAACTATGTGCGTGAACTTAACCCAGTGTTTTGCTCCGCAAAAAATTATTTTGGGTGGTGGCGTGATGGATAAAAAATTGCTCTTCCCATTAATTCGCAACAAATTTCTGCAATTGATTAACGGCTATGCGCCTGAATCAATTCTCGCGCGGGTGGATCAGTTTATTGTTCCCACCGGGCTTGCCGGCCAAGCCGGTATTGTGGGGGCAATTGCACTGGCGCAGCAGGAATTGCAGCGCGGGTGATGAGTTTTATTTGTTAGCGGTTTATTGATTTTTTTATGTAATGTTTTTTAGTTGTTCGATTGCTTGTTGTTTGTCCGCTTGTTTTTTTTGCTCGTCCAGCTTGTCGTGGCAGACTCGTCTGCCTTTTGCGCCCGGTAGGTTTTCCTGCCGGGCTTTTTTATTGCAATCTGCCAAAAAAATTTTCAATGTGTTAAATAATTTTTGAGTAACGAATCTGTTGTGAATCCTGCCTGGCTTTTTGTAAGTATTCGTCAAACACCATGCACACACGGCGGATAAGCAGGCGGCCTTTGTTGTGCACCTTAATTCCTTCTTTATCAATGCCAAGCAAGCCGTCTTCCTCCATAGGTGCGAGTTGCGCGAGTTCGCGAGCGAAATAACTCTCCGGCTCTATGTCAAATAATTGCGTGACTTCAGCGAAATCCAATTCGCAGTGACAAATCAGGCGGTTGATTATGAAACGGCGCAGTTTGTCTTCGTCATTCAAGGTAAAACCTTTGTGGATTGGCAATAATCCCATATCCATCTTTTGTTGATAGGCGTTGAGTTCCTTGGCGTTTTGCACATACACGTTGTCGATCATACTGATGGAGGAAACGCCCAGTGCCAGCAAATCGCAATCGCCGTGGGTAGAGTAGCCCTGAAAGTTGCGCTGCAATTTTTTGGCGTCTTGTGCGCGCGCCAAATCATCCTCCGGCTTGGCAAAATGATCCATGCCAATATAGCGGTAGCCCGCTTGCTCCAGGGTGTGAATGGCAAAGTGTAGCATGTCCAATTTTGCTGCCGGCGAGGGTAAATCCTGCTCGTTAATTAATTGCTGGCTCTTGAATAAATGCGGCATGTGGGCGTAATTAAAAATGGATAAACGATCCGGATTTAAATCGATCACTTTCTCTAAGGTGTCGCGCAAACTATTGAGTGTTTGCAGTGGCAAACCGTAAATTAAATCCATACTAATGGATTGATAATCCTGTGCGCGCAACTCGCGGGTCAAGTCGCGTACCTGCGCTAAAGTGTTGTAGCGATTCACTGCCTGCTGCACACGCTCATCAAAATCCTGCACGCCCATGCTCACGCGATTAAACCCCAAATTGCGCAAATGTTTCATGGTACTTGCGCTCACGCGACCTGGGTGAATCTCTACGGAAAATTCGCCCTGGTTTTCATCCGCCAAACGGAACAAGCGGCGTGTTGCTTTCATCAGTAATGACATTTCCTCATCGCTAATGTAAGTGGGTGTGCCGCCGCCCCAATGCAATTGTTTGACGAGTTTTTGGGTATCAAATAAATCCGCGTAAAGCGCCAATTCCTGGATCATGCGCTGCAGGTAAGGTAGGGCGCGGCTTTTATTGTTGGTCACAATTTTATTGCAGCCGCAGTAGTAACACAGGCTCTCGCAAAAGGGGATGTGGAAATACAGCGACAGCGGGCGCCCGGCGTGGTTACTGCGGGTAATGGCATTGCGCAGTGCGGTTTCGCTAAAGGCTTCGGTAAATTGTGGCGCAGTGGGGTAGGAAGTGTAGCGCGGGCCGGCCAGATCATAACGCTGCAAAAGTTGCTGATCCCAATCCAGCGGCTGGGTAAAAAGTGACATGGCAATGCTCTCCAAATAATTTATGGGTCATGGTAAAACCTGCGCTTTGGAGTGACTTGATGTGGATCAAGCCTATAATGCCTGCGCGCGTAATAATCGCGCGCCAGCGTATTGTTGCATCACCTCATTTTGTAGTTGCCAGAGCCATGACTGAACCTGCTTCCCTTTTTGATACCACCTTTTTCAGCGAACAACTCTTTGATCAGATCGCCGATGCCTTGGCGGATACCGGTTACCTGGTGTTGGATAAACCGCTGCCCCAACCGCTGCTGGATGGTTTGCTGGCGAATTTGCAACAGCAACAGGCTTCATTGAATCCGGCCGGCGTGGGTAGGCAGGGCGATTACCAGCGCAATGAGCAGATTCGCGGCGACAGTATCCAGTGGTTGGAACCGGGCGATCCCGCTGTCACGGAATTTTTATCTGTTATGGATAAACTGCGTGAAGCCATGAACCAGCGGTTGTACTTGGGGCTGTTTGATTACGAAAGCCACTACGCCGTGTATGAACCGGGCGCCTTTTATCAAAAACACCGCGATGCTTTTCGCGGCAAACCGGGGCGCAAGTTATCCAGCGTGTTGTATTTAAACCCGGACTGGGACAAGCATAATGGTGGTGAGTTGGTGCTCTACGATGAGGCAGGCGATTTGGAATTGTTTCGCGTTGCACCAGAATATGGCAGGCTGGTGTTGTTTTTAAGTGAGGATTTCCCTCACGAAGTGCTGCCCGCCAAGGTGCGGCGCCAGAGTATTGCGGGTTGGTTTCGTATTAAACCGCTTTAGCCGTTACTTTGGTGGCGCGGCCTGTGGGTTGGCAGCTTTATTGCAACAGCAGCATGTAGCCTGCTGAAATTCTCCGGGGAAAGGAGAAATGGACACAGGGAGGAGGCTTCGGCGGGCGCAATAACAAAAACGCATGCAGAGCGAGGCCGCGATGTTGAAGGAAGTCACTATGAGTGAAATGAAAATAGATTGGCAGGATTACCACTCTGGCCATTTCTATGACGAATTGATTCGCGCCCCCGGTGAGGCTCGCCCGGAAACCCGACACCTCGCGCAGTATCTCGCCTCGCTTAGCGGCGCCGAGTTGCAAGAGCGCAAACTCTCCGCTGAACTCGCCATTAAAACCATGGGCATTTCGTTCACGGTTTACAGCGATGCCGGCAACATCGACCGCGAATGGCCCTTCGATATTATCCCGCGCATTATTCCGCAACGTGAATGGCAAAAAACCGAGCGCGGATTAATCCAGCGTTTAACCGCACTGAATTGTTTTATCAACGATATTTATAACGATCAAAAAATTATTAAAGATCGTGTAGTGCCTGCTTACCTGTTTGAAGATTCGGTCAATTTCCGCAAAGAATGTATCGGCATGAAACCCGCCTATGGTGTCTGGTCGCATATTTGCGGCAGCGATTTAATTCGCGATGACAAAGGTGAGTTTTTAGTGCTGGAGGACAACCTGCGTGTGCCCTCGGGCGTTTCCTATATGTTGGAGAATCGCAAGGTGACCAAACGGGTTTTTCCCGAACTGTTTGAAAACCACAATATTGTGCCGGTCACCGAATACCCCAATCAATTATTCGACACACTCGCATCGCTATCACCACGGCAATCCGAGCGCCCGGAAATTGTGGTGCTGACACCGGGCATTTATAACTCCGCCTATTTTGAGCACTCCTATCTCGCGCAACAAATGGGTGTGGAGTTGGTGGAGGGCAGCGATTTGGTGGTGGACAGTGACGACTGTGTGTATATGCGCAGCATCGACGGCTTAAAACGGGTGGATGTGATTTATCGCCGCATTGACGATTTATTTTTAGACCCGGAGATGTTCAACCCCGATTCGGTATTAGGCGTGCGCGGTTTAATGCGCGCCTGGTTAAAAGGCAATGTCGCACTGGCCAATGCACCAGGTGCCGGCGTGGCAGATGACAAAGTCATCTACACCTTTGTGCCGGAGATGATTAAATATTATTTGGGTGAAGAGCCCATTTTATCCAACGTGCCCAGTTATCTATGTGTGGATAAAAAACAGTGCGATTATGTGCTCGCCAATTTGGATAAATTAGTGGTGAAGCCCGCTAACGAATCCGGTGGCTACGGCATGATTATCGGCCCGCAAGCGAGTAAAAAAGAACTCGCGGAATTTGCCGAGCGCATCAAAGCCAACCCGCGCAATTATATGGCGCAGCCATTAATTTCATTGTCCACCGCCCCCATTCTCACTAACGGCAATGCCGAGCCGCGCCATATCGATTTGCGCCCCTTTGTTTTGCAAGGGCGAGAGCACCATGTCACACCCGGTGGTTTAACGCGGGTGGCCATGCGCAAGGGTTCCTATGTGGTGAATTCATCGCAAGGTGGCGGCAGTAAAGATACCTGGATTGTGGTGGAGGACTAAACCATGTTGTCACGTGTTGCAGAGCGTATTTATTGGTTGGGCCGCTACATGGAGCGCAGCGAAAATACGGCGCGCCTGGTGAATGTGAATTCCAATTTGCTGTTGGATTTACCCTCCGGTGTGCGTGTGGGTTGGGGGTCGTTAATTGATATCAGCGGCACCGGTAGTTATTTTGAACGCGGCGATACCCAGCTCGCCGATGAAAAAACCGTGGTGCAATTTATGCTCGCGGACAAAAAAAATCCTGCTGCACTAATTAACTCGCTCAGCTTTGCGCGGGAAAATGCGCGCATTACCCGCGAAATTATGCCCATGGAAGCATGGGAACTCATTAATGATTTGTATCACTATATTCGCGAGCGCGCCGACAAGGTGACCTCGCGCCGCGACCGCAATATTATTTTGTTGCATGTGATTAGCAGTGTGCAGCAATTCACCGGTTTGCTTGCCGGTTGTATGAGTCACAACAACGCTTATGATTTAATTCGCATTGGCCGCAACCTGGAGCGCGCCGATATGACCACGCGTATTGTGGATGCCGGTTTGGTGAATTTATTGCCGCACTTGTCTATTGGTGGCACCGAAGTGTTGGAACCCTACGACAACATTTTATGGATGAGTGTATTGCGCTCACTCAGCGCCTACCAAATGTATCGCCAACAAGTACGCGACCGTGTAAACGCCAATGCGGTGGTGAAGTTTTTATTGCAAAACGAGGATTTTCCGCGCGCCGTTGCCCACTGTTTAAAACAATTGGAGCAGTGTTTGTGGGCGCTCCCCAATAGCGAAAAAGTGCTTGCCTCTATTGTGACTATTCAACACAAGTTGGATGAGGCCGATTTTGACAAGCTCTTACAATCCGGTTTGCACGATTACATCGATGAATTGCAACTCGCCATAGGTAACTTGCATTTCAGTATTGCCGACACCTGGTTTTTACCGGTTGCTGTTGCGCAAAGCCAGGAGCAAAAATCGGCCTAGCACTGCTCAGTGATTGGCAGTGACGTGCTTGCGGGAAAAGTATTTATTGTATTGCGTATAGTCCGCCCATCGGACAAGACCCTGCGGGGTCTTTTTTTTGACATGTGTTGACAACGTTGTCCATTGGGCGTAAGTTTAGGCTTGCCGGCATCCCGTTCGGGTGCTGTTCCCAGGTGTTTGTCTCGTTTGTTGGAAATAGTTAGTGCAGGTTTTTTAGTTGTATTTGCAGTAACAGTTGTAGTCACAACGGAATAATAAAAATCTGACGAATTAGGGGTTAATCGCTGAATAGTCCGCTGATGAATAATAAATTTGAGCTGCTCGCTCGAAACGGTTTTGTGTTGCCCTAAAAAACTATTCATTACGCCCGCTGCGGTATTGTTATAACCCACTTCCGTAATGCAGGCCCAGAGGTTGTGCTGCTGGTGTCACTGCGGTTCTTGTTTGTGTGCGTTTTTCTGTGTGTTGTAAAAAATCTCCCTCAAGGGAGCTGGCACCCTTTTGCCTGAAAAAAATACCTATCAACCATCAAGGGGAAAATAATGAAAAATAAATCCATGCTGATGCTTTTGTCATCGGCAGGCCTGTGGGCCAGTGCCCATGCGCAGGCCTATAACTGTGCGCCCTTAACCCAGTATGTGCCCGGCACTTACACTGCGGGTGCCTTGGTAAAAAATGTGAATAAAGCCTTCCGCTGCGATGTGGCGGGCTGGTGTAGTGTGGGCGGCCCCTACGAGCCGGGTGTGGGTTGGGCGGCAGCCAATGCCTGGACTGATTTAGGCGCCTGCGATGCGACCAATACGTCAAGCTCTGTTGCCAGTAGTGTGATAATTGCCAGCTCGGTGCCATCCAGCAGCGCACCTTCAAGCGCAGCGCCATCCAGCGTTTCTCTATCAAGTGTTTCGCTATCCAGTGTTTCTTTATCGAGTGTTGCACCATCAAGCGTCGCGCCTTCCAGTGCAGCATCATCGGTAAATTCCAGTGCGGTCAGTGGCACTTGCCCGGGCATTAATGTCTACCCGAATTGGACGCAAAAAGATTGGGCGGGCAATCCATCCCACGCGGCGGGTGGCGATCAAATGCAGCACCAGGGCAAGGCCTATCGCGCCAACTGGTGGACGCAGAGCATTCCCGGTAGCGATGGCTCCTGGACGTTTGTGAGCAACTGCAGTGGAGCGGTGAGCAGCAGCGCAGTTTCATCCAGTGCGATTTCAGTGGCCAGCAGTACGCCAAGTTCTTCAGCGTTAACATCGCCCAGCAGTTCTTCCCGCAGTTCATCCAGCGCGATGATTGTTGCTTCCTCTTCCGTGCAATCAGTCGCCAGCAGCAGTGTGAGTGTACAAGTGACGGGCAATGTGCCTAATCGCGCTGACCCGGTGAGCCTGCGGGTAAAAGGTTGGCCAAGCACTTTGGCGATGGGTACTTATACCGATAACAACGGCAGCAAAACCCCGGCGCTTGCCAGCGCAAAAATAGATTCTATTTTTGCGACCGAAGGCGATGGTCGCGGTAATCGCGGGCAGGTGATTACACCTAACACCACGCTGCAAACCATTCAGCAAGCACGCGCGGTTGAGCAAACCAGCGATGCATCGGTATTGCCGGTGATTGGTGTGGCCACGGCCGATGCAACGGGAATCGGTGCGGACGATATTTTGGATAACGCCAATGCAGTAAAACATTTCCAAAATTTGATTCGCGTCGCCGCAACCTTACAGACTAATAAAGATGCAGCGCGTGTGAGCAGCGGCACGCTGGTATTAAACAGCGGGTTGCTGGCGCAATGGCAAGCCAACCTCAACGGCAGTTTTAAAACTGCGTTTGGTAGCAGCGGTGCCTGGGTGGCGATTGATGTTAAACAAGCGGTAAAAACCGCGCTGGATAACGAAGCCAATTATTTGCTTGGCAGTCAATCACTCGCGGCGATTTATAATTTGAACGCGCTTAAAACCGAAGTGGATTCTGCACTGCAAAACAACATTACCGGCTGGGTGCAAGCGCACAATTTGCTGGTGAAACGCCTGAGTCCCGATGCGAGTTTTGGTTGGGTCGCCGGTGTTGCCAATCCCGGTAACCTAAATTGGGTGCACAGCAATTTTGCTGGCTTGCAAGATGTGTGGGATACCGCTTCATTTAGCACCGCCAATTTCCTCAACAGCATTGGTGCTTATACGACTAATAACTATCGCCCGGATTTCCTCGCCTTTGATAAATCCGCTGACGACAGTTTCTCGCCTGCTGCGCGCAGCAATTTCGCGTTTGATGCCAAAGCCTGGGAAAACTATTTGAACTATGTGCGTCAGGTAACTGATTCGCTTTCTACCCCGGCCATGCTCTGGCAAATTCCCGGCGGCCATATGCCCAGCGTTGGTGAAAGCACCGGCAGTTATGATCTGTTGAGCGATGCAGGTAGCGCAGGCAGTTATTTCATGGGCGATAAAACCATCGGTAAATCCATCAACAATATTCGCAGTGAAGTATTGAATATTGCCTTGAATGGTTCGGTGTACGGCGGTGCCACCAGCGTGCGCAATTTGTTGCAACAAACACCCGATCACGATTGGGGTATCGCACAATTACGCCGCGCGGCCTACAGCAACGTGTTTGCAATTTTGTGGGGCAGCAATGCCGGCACGGGTGTTGTGCCTATGGCCAATAACGGTGACGACAATAGCTGGCTCAAAAATAAAATTATCGCCTACAAAAATGCCGGTGCGCTGCCGTTGTATTTTGCTGGCCAAGCGGCATCCCTGTCGCAATTAACCAGCATTCCGCAATTAAATAATGATTTGCTCGCGGTAGAAAGCCACATGAACAACAACGTGTTCTTGTATCAAACACCGTCTAATGCCTGGGTGCCATCCAGCATTTATAAGTGGGGCGATTTCCTGCAAGCACTCAACGCCATGCACAACGTGGGTGTGGAAAATGTGAAGTATTGGTTGATTGACCCTAACGCATCGGATGAGCAAAACATCAAATACGCCAAGGTCGCGATTGCTGCATTCCTCGCACAAAGTATGAAAGAAACTATTCAGTACGATGCTTGCGATGAAAACAACTGGTCGATCAATACCGGTGATCCGGTGAACTACCCCATGTCGGCTTCCTGTGGTCAGTTGCAACAGGATTACGCTTCCTACGGGCAAGATCCTATCACCGGTCGCGACAACCCATACTCTTGCCCACGCAACCCCAAAATGGAACTTACCGCCAACACTCACGCGCGTTGGTACGGTGCGCCCGGCCCATTGTTTACCGCACCGGATTCAGTGCTCGCCAAAGCCGGTTTGTTAAAAAATGGTTCGGTAGGCCGCTGGGATTACAGCGAGTGGTGTCAGCAAACCTCCGACCCGGTGGACCTGGCTAAACAAGCCTACTTGCGCCCAACCTGTAAGGTATATGAAGGGCAATCCGCCGGTAAATTTGTATGGGACGGCAGCGCGCAAAAATCGGTGGAAGGTTGCGGCTGGTGGGGGCGCGGTGTGATTCAAACTACCGGTCGCTTGAACTTCGGCAAGCTCAACCACTTCCTCGGTCGCAGTCATGTTGATCCGGAAAATGTTGGCAAAGTCGTTGATGGTGTTGCCGTTGCCGCACCGCCAGCCCAACCGCTCTACGCCGATTTGGATTTGTGCTCCAACCCGCAACTGGTGTGCAGCACCCAGCAACACGGTGAAATTAAATGGATCGCCGGCCTGTTCTTCTGGATGAACGAAGTGCAAGGCTACAACGATGTTGGCGGCGCTTACGCATCCTGGAATTACTACGAGCAATTAAAAGCCTATGTGGATGGCGGTATGGTCGGCTCTAAATTTATTGATGACGTGTCCGGCATAGTCAACCGCGGCTGCCCCGACAAAACCTGCCCCATCAGCGGCGCTGTGGACGGCTTGTCTGGCCGCAAAGACAACTTCGTAAAAGTATTAAGAGCAATGGGGTTAGATCCAAAATAAAACCTAGCCCAAAAAATAAAACCCGGTGTTATCCCTCCGGGTCTTCCCTAAACCCTCGGCCACAAGCTGGGGGTTTTTAGTTTTCCGCATAAGGTTATAGGTTTGCCAAGGTGATTCTTGTTGGTTATCATCTGCTGATAAGTAAGGAGCAGGGTTGTGGCATATGACCACAAACATAGAACAGCAACCGATACAGGTGTGCTCTATGAGTTTTCAAGTGCGCAGCAACTGCTGAGTGATTTTTTTAATGAAGTGAATAAACGAATGGAGGGTGATGAAAAATGAGTAAATTGAAAATTGGAATCATGCCCCGCGATCAGTTTCAGCGCAGAACCTTGGATATTGCCGCCGGTAAAATAGTGCCAGCGCGCAATGAGCCGAAAATTTGGTTTAGCTCGTTAAAATCTTTAAGCCAAGTGTTAAGTGAAAATAATGTGCGGTTGTTAAAGTTGATGGAGCAGCATAACCCCGAAACCCTAAATGACCTTGCGTTACTCAGCGGGCGCCAGCCTAGTAACCTGAGTCGCACCTTAAAAACATTAGAGCGCTACGGCTTGGTGGAGTTAAAAAGAAAAGACAAAACCCTGCAGCCTATCGCCAAAGCAACAACGTTTGATATTCAATATGCGATTGTGTAGTAAATTCTATTAAGAAAAAGGCGCAATTTTTGCGCCTTTTTTTGCCTCTGCAGAATTAAAACGTAATTCCCGTACTCACATATAAATTCCAATAATGCGCCTTGGTATCTCCCGGTTCACCAAATAACTGGTAATCCACACCTACACCAAGCAGAAAATTTTCCTGAATACGCAAACCTACTTCGCCGTTGGCTTCAAACATGGCTTCCCAATCATTTAAATTCGGGTCTTTGAATTTAAATTTACCAATGCCTGCCCCCACACTGCCAAGCAAATACAACCCGGAATCGTAGGCGTAGGGGTCATAATTAATGCCACCAAACCCTACCGAATAGGTTTCCACTTTTACATCCGGTATGTCTTGCTCTAGCTGGGTCACATTGTGGTTTGCAGCAAGGTAAACCGGTATGCGCGGTAATATCAGCTTAACGCCCAAACTGCGCTCAAAATCCATTTCGTATTTGTCATACTCGCCATATTCAAACTCATCCTCATCCGCAATTATCGTCCCCCAGGGAGCAAACTTAAATTGCACCACCATAGGTAAATCATCCTGCGCATGGCTGAGGTATGGCGTTAGGCTAAGTAATAAAATGGGCAATAAACGTTTCATTGTTTTCCTTGAATAATTAATTACGCATTAAGTTGAAGTAGGGCGGCTTCGCGAAGCAAGCCGCCGAAATTTTTCTTCCAACAAAAAAAGGAAGTTTGCAGCAGGTATAATTAAAACGCCGCTAACATTTGCTCGTCAAAATCAGTTACTGATAAGGTTAGGTTGAATTTTTCTGCAAGGTGATCAAGCTCATGTTGCTTAATCGCCAATGCATCCAGCGTGAGCGTATTGTCGTCTAGCTGCCACACAAAACGCGAACCGGCATAACTGTATTGCATCGCCAACATCGCATTTCTATTCCCCTCACGTGCTGCCGCTTCCAGCTTCGGCATTTTCCGGGTGATTTTATTGAGCAGCTGCTTCAATTCCCAAACGTAAGTAACCTCACGCATGAAGTCGTGCCGGCGATATTTATTGAGTAGCCAGCCAACAGTAGCGGCACTAACGACTACACCTAATAAGTTCCAATGAAAATGACTGCCACTTTCATCGGGAAATAAAGCAATCAGTGTTTGCGACAAAGCCAAACTACCCACGGCTAAACTAATGGCGCAGCCAATAAAAACTATTTTTAAATGCTTGCGATAGCGCGTCTTATCTATATCAATGAGTTGCATGGAGTCTCGAATAAAGAGTTGTTGATGTTTGATGATTTAGAGCAATGCTTTGGATAATGGCCAGAAGCGAATATTGGTTCAAGCGACCTTGGCTGTTTCTTAGATCTATATTTAAGCACCAACAACCTCATCCAAATTATTGTTTAATAGCTCTAAAATTGAGCTCGAAAAACGTGCAATATCAATGCATACATAATCCGTTAGATAGTTGTAAGTCACAAAATCAGTTAGATAAGACCCCTTTAAATTAGATGAATCTAGCTGCCGAACGAAACTTACTCGGGACTTTTCTTTTAGCTTCCTTTTTGGCCCCGATAGGTCATATGTAAATAAATGATCCCTTAAAACAACCATAGGGAAAAACAGCCAAATTGCCTTCCATGTATTACCACGACAATAAGATACCGCATCCTTTTTTCTGTACTCTAAGAGCTTAGCTTGCGGCAAAATTAGAGAGTCATAAATGCCTTCATGATTGGCAAACCAATCGCTGCTCTTCCTGTATATTTTTGAAAACTGTGTAGCCTTATTATCCTCCTTGAAATAATAATGATGTTCGCTCAAATTAAAGTGTTGGAATGGATGTTTTTCTCTATAGCTTTTTTCATCAATATGCTCTTTGTAGTTTGCTTTAGGAAATATATATTCTTGTGGTTGTGGGTTATTCTTTTCCCTAGCATTTTTGACTCGCTCCAGAAAAACCAATGGGGAGCCAAAGTCTTTGCATTCAACAAGCAGTTCGATAAATACTTGAACCTTTTTAGTTTCATCTCGATAAATCTGTTTAATGGCTCTTACGTCTATTTCTCTTGATTTATCTTCATCCAAGTCTGTATAGGCATAGTTTGTTTCGACATGAAATTCTAGATTCTCAAGGATCGTTGCCACATCTTGTTCAAAAAGATACCCCGATTTCTCAAGGGCGGCGATTATTTGTTCTTCTGTCGGTTGGCTCACATACACCCCTAATAAAACCTAATGTCGATATAAACGCTAACTTTTACATTGCCCTTTTGCCAGAAAAAACGAAGCGGAATAGCAAAAGCACGCCCTAAAAATGATCGTGCCCTTTGCGATAATGCGCTTTTACTGAACACTAATCCGCTTCGTATGAAAGGTCAATCACACATTAAATGCACTTGCCATTAATTGCTGCTCGCTGCGAGAAATACCGATTTGTTCGGCGATGGTTTTCCATTGGCTAACACTTTCCAGCACTTGGGTTTTAATAGTGGTTGCTGTGGTTTTATTTAATTGAAAAAAATCAATTACATCCATGGCCAAGTCATAGTCCAAACGGTTGTCGGTATCGGTGATATTTAAATGCAGACCGCTCGCAGGTGTTGTGGGATTCAAGTCGTAGGCAGGCGATAGAATCCAGCCATTTTTTTTGTAGATAAACCCGTGGTTTCGTAAATGGTCGTCGGTGTTGGAGACGGCGATATTAAAAATAATGCGGCGCCATAGCTGCGCTAAATCTTGTTTGGTGTTGGCGCCATGTTCAGTGAGGAATTGCGCCAGCTCTAAATAGCTCGCGTCATAATCGCCATCGTAGTAACCCAGTTGTGTCATGGCAGAGGTGAAGTGCAAACGGCTGGTGGCGGTGCGGTCAAAGCGTTTAGTTAGAAAGGTATGGTGGTGGCTGTTAAATTTTTCTATGCGGCAGGGCGACATGTGAATGCCTGCATGGGTGGCCAGCTGATAGGTGAGGTACTCCCAGGCGGCTATATCATGGTCATCGTTTTGGCTGGGAAATTTTGCAATCCATAAATTATTGCCTTCATCTATGACTGACGCTTTTGGTCTTGCACCACCCAGTGATGAGCCGGGGGACATCAGCATATAGAGCCACTTCAGGTATTCGGGATCGTCGCTGTCGCTCTGTTCGATTTGTTGGACGGCGTATTCAAGTTCGCGAAGTGAGGAGAGCGGTGGTGCGGCCAAACGTTGGTCGTCGTCCAGAAAGGCGCCGTGTAAATCGCGTTTAAAGCGCAGTGCGCCTTGGCGATAAAAGTCATGCACGCCAAGCAGATAGTCAATTTCATTTAACACTCGCGGGCGGCGTTCTTCCTGGCGCGCAATGATGGCTTCGCGACGTTTCATTAATACGCGCCCCCAGCGATCCGGGCAGGAGTCTAAAAAAGCGCGGAAATTATTGGCATCGCTTGCGTGTTGCTCGCCCGAATAAAGTTCCAGGTCGGGATCAATTTTTTGCGCATTAGGTGATTGCAGCCAAGTAGCATCGTAGCTAAAGCTGAAGTGCTCTTTATTTTTATTCACTGTCGAACGCAGGGTTCCTACCAGTTCGGGCGTGGAAAAATCGTCCCAATCGGCAAATACAAAAGTTTCCGTTTTCATTTTTGCTTTCCTATTAAGGCAATATCTTGCAGTTTGCGGCCGAGTTCATCGTCGCGGGCGACCTTGGCAAAATCTTCCACCAACCCCAATACGCCCAGCACAGAGACGTAGTGACCCAAGGATACAGTGCTATCCCCGGCTTCGATCTTGCGGATGGTGAGGCGGCTCAGCCCTGTGCGCTCGGCGATGAGTTGTTGGGTGTAGTGGCGGCGCAGGCGGGCGAGTTTGATGTTCTCCCCCAGCTCTGCCAAGACCTTTTGCTGTTTGGGGAAGACAACTGCGCTACGTTTTTGATTGCTGATTTCTGTGGTCACTATAGTTACCATAATGTATATTTTTGGTAATTATAGTGACCATTTTGTGGTGTGCAAAGGGAATTTCTAGCGGCTAGCAGGGGGGAGGGCATCACCCCGCTGCAGGGTCAAAGACATCGGCTATGCGCTGCACATCCACCGACACCAATAACTGTGGTGAAACGCCGCCGCCGAAGATGACGCCTTTGAGTGGGGTTACGTCGGAATAGTCGCGGCCCCAGGCGGTGGTGATGTGTTGGGGGGTGGTGAGTTGGTTGTTGGTGGGGTCGAATTCGTACCAGCCTTCGCCGGGGGAATAAACGGCGAACCAGGCGTGGGTGGCGTCGGCGCCGATGAGTTTTTGTTGGCCGGGGGCGGGTTGTGTTTCCAAATAGCCGCTCACGTAACGCGCGGGGTAGCCGAGTGAACGCAGGCAGCCAATGGCGAGGTGGGCGAAATCCTGACAGACGCCGCGTTTGTGTTTGAACACATCGGCCAGTGGTGTGGCTATGTCGGAAAATTCCGGGTCGTAACTAAAATCCGCAAAAATGCGCTTGGTTAAATCCAACACGGCCGATAAAAACGGGCGCTCGTCGCTAAACGAACTTGCCGCATAATCGGCGAGGTCGGCGTGTTGTTGCACCATGGGTGAGTCCAACATAAATTCGCGCGCGCACAGGGTTTCCCAATCTTTACTGTGTTGCAGCAAATATTTTACGTAGCTGCAGGGGTTGCCAAAATCCAGATTAATACTGCCGCTCATGTCTTGCATGATGATGTTGCTGGTAATACACACTTCCAATTCGCTGTGCGCTTTTTCAATAGAGAATTGCAAAAACTGATTGCCAAAATAATCGCTGTGGCGTGTGTGGGTGGTGGCGCCGGGCGATATGTGAATGTCCACGCCCTGCACTTGTTGACGCTCGGTATTGCGCGGCAATACGTAAGCCAAGTTGTAGCAGTGGCTCACGGGCAGTGCGTAGTGGTAGCGGGTGCTGTGACGAATGCGATAGTTCATGGGATTCCTACAACTGCTCCTGCCATTCGGTATTTTTTACCAACAGCTGCGGCCCTTCGGTGTGATCGAAATAGCGTTGGCTGATGGCTTTGGCAACCTGGCTCATTAAATGGTGCAAGCGCGCCAGTAATTTATCCAAACCGCCGCGCAAATTATGTTGGCTTGCCACCAGCAAATTCACATCGCTCAGTTTTAAACTGGTGGTGGCTTCCAATAATAATTTTCGCTCACTGCTTAACTGGTCGCTGTCGTCCGGTAAATCGGCAAAATGTTGTTCCAATTCTTCCAGTTGATAAAGTAACGAGCGGGGATTGTTGCGATTGAGCATCAGCATCTCCAGCGCTTGTTGTAGTTGAATGCCATTTTGGTAGCGGCGGCGATAGGGGATAAGCGCTTCGCTGCACAACAAACTGGATTCAATCAGCGTTTCCTGTTCGGCTTCATCATACTCACTCACCAGCAGTGCGCGCAGCGTGGCGATAATTTGCAGCGCGCGCTCCAAGCGCCGCCCCATTTCCATAAAGTGCCAACCATTGCCGCGTGTCATGCTTTCGTGAATTAATCCGGCAAAGGCGAGCAGGGTGGTAATGAGTGGTGCGAGCGCTTCCTCCGGTGCCGAGAGCGCACCGGGTTGCAGTGCATGTTTTAATTGCTCCAATTCATCGCCAATATCGTTAATGACTCGCTGCGTATCGCTGGAGAGTTGTTCTTTAACTTGTTCAGCGGCTTGCATCATCGCCACCAGATTATTGGCCAAACTGCCCAAGCGCTGCGGGTCGCCAATGATGGCGATAAGTTCTGGCTCCGGCTGTTTAAATAAGGCTTCATGCCATGCGGTAAAACCGGGGTAAGTCATAGTGACATGGGTGAGCGCGGCGAGCAGGGTGCGGGTGACTGAATCGGGCAGGGCTTCGGTTTTATTTAATTGGATAAAAACGGTGCGCAATAAACGCAGTGCCGATTCCGCGCGTTCGGCGTAGCGCCCCATCCAAAATAAATTTTCTACGACGCGGCTGGGCAGTGCACTGCTGTGTTCGCTGGCGGCGGTGATGTCGGAGCGGCGCAGACTGATTTGTTTTTCCGGTTCTGAGGCGAGCACCCAGGTGTCTTTGGAAATAGAACCCTGTTGGTTGGAAATAATTTTTTTATCCGCATCCAGATTCACCCGCGTTAGCCCACCGGACATTACCGTGTAGGAATTTTCACTGGCCACGGCAAAGGTGCGCAACACCGCAGGGCGCGCGTGAATTTGCCCTTGGTGCCAAGTTGGTGTGTGTGCGCCTTCGATATATTCTTGCGCGGCAAACTGCAGCGGGTTTTTACGAATGCGGTTCTGCCAGGCCTGTAATTTTTTATCGTCCAGCTCTGCACCGTAAACTTCGTATAAACCGGGGCGGCGATAGGTGGGTTTAATTAATAACTGTTTTAAATTGCTGCACACGTATTCCAGGTCATCGCTATTGCCACACCACCAGGTTTTTACCGAGGGCATTTGCAAATCGCGCCCTAGCAAAGCTTGCGAAATCGCCGGCAAATAACGCAGCAGCGCCGGGTTTTCCAACACGCTGGAACCAAGTGGATTGGCGATAGCAACATGGCCAAGGCGCGCTACTTCCAACAAGCCGGGTACACCCAAGCGCGAATCGCCTTTTAATTCCACCGGATCGCAATAGACATCATCCACGCGGCGCAAAATTACATCCACGCGTTTTAAACCGTCCAGCGCTTTCATCCACACATAGCCGTTGCGCACACTTAAATCGCCGCCTTGCACTAATTGAAAACCCAAATAGTTGGCGAGGTAGGCGTGTTCAAAATAGGCTTCGTTATAAATACCCGGTGTGAGCACCACAATGCGCGCGGTGCCGCCGTTGGGGTTTAGATCCTGCAACTGTTGGCGCAGGCGTGCAAAAAATAATGACAGGCGATGCACTTGGCTGTCGCGAAATAAACTGGGGAAAACGCGGTTCATTACCGTGCGGTTTTCCAGCGCATAACCGGCGCCGGAGGGCGCTTGGGTGCGGTCGGCCATTACGCGCATTTGGCCGTCCTGTGCGCGCACCAAATCGACGCCGTGCAAAATTAATTGTTGGTTGCCGGGTAATTTGACCTGATGACAGGGGCGCAAAAATCCGCGATGGGAAAATAATAATTCCGGTGGAATAACACCGCGTCGCACCAAGCTGCGTTCGCCGTAAATATCTTGCAGCAGTAAATTAAATAATTCCGCGCGCTCTACTAACGCAGTTTCAATGCGGTTCCATTCATCGCTGTGGATTAACAGCGGTATGGGGTTGAGTTGCCAATTCTGGTTTGCATTGGGCTCGTCGTAAATTTTGTAGGTGGCGCCATCGTCGCGCAAAATGCGGCGCGCTTTTTTTTGCCGCTCTTCAATCGCCTCTGCGCCCAGTGTTTGCAAACTGTGCAACAGGTAGCGCCAGTGCGGGCGAATGCCGCCCTCGCTGTCGTAGGCTTCATCCACCCCCGCCTTGGGGGATGGATAATGCAAATCCTGCGGCAGCGGATGTTGATTGCTCGGGTTTTCCATAGTTGTCACACACAATGTTTTCACACAATCGCGAATTTTTTTATCGCCTTATTGGGATTGTAAACAGATTGGGCCTGCATTACTTGCGTAAATCCAAGGTGTGTGGGTATTCATCCGCTGGCTCTTCTGGCGGTGGTGCCATGGGGCGCGGTGGATGCTGGTGTGCAAAAAACTCGCGCAATATTTTTCCGGCGGGGGTAATTGGCAGTGCACCGGGGGTGTAGTTGATATCAAAAAAGCGATTGCCCCGGCGCGATTCTGCTTCGTTGGCATTGACCGGAAAGCGCTCGTAACTGCGCCCGCCGGGGTGACTGACGTGATAGCTGCAGCCGCCGATACTTTTGCCATTCCAGCTGTCGATTAAATCAAATACCAAGGGCGCGTGAATGCCAATAGTGGGGTGTAAGGCCGAGGGCGGTTGCCAGGCGCGATAGCGCACGCCGCCGACAAATTCGCCGTGTTTACCGGTGGGGTTCAAACACACGCGGCGACCATTACACGCGAGAATATAACGCCCCGGTGTTAAGCCGCTGACTTTGACTTGCAGTCGCTCCAGTGAAGAATCCACATAGCGCGAGGTGCCAAAACTGCTGATTTCTTCACCCAGCACATGCCAGGGTTCAATCGCCCAGCGCAATTCAATTTGAATATCATCCAACTGCACGCGGCCATAATGCGGGAAGCGAAATTCTTCAAAAGGTGCAAGCCATTCCAGTTGGAAGGGGTAGCCATGTTCGTTTAAATCTTTCACTACATCGCGCAGGTCTTCCCACACATAATGGGGCAGCATAAATTTGTCGTGCAGCGCGGTGCCCCAGCGCACCAGTGGTTTTTTGTACGGCGTTTTCCAGAAGCGGCTGATTAAACAGCGCAGCAATAAATTTTGCACCAGCGCCATGCGCGCGTGGGGCGGCATTTCAAAACCGCGAAATTCCAAAATGCCCTGGCGACCGCTGGCTGAACCCGGTGCATAAAGTTTGTCGATACAAAATTCGGCGCGGTGGGTATTGCCAGTGACATCAATTAATAAATTGCGCAGCAATCTATCCACCAACCAAGGCTGCTCCACCAAACCATCGGGCATTTGTTGGAAGGCGATTTCCAATTCGTACAGCATTTCAGCGCGGCCTTCATCCACGCGCGGCGATTGACTGGTCGGCCCGATAAATAAACCGGAAAATAAATAGGAAAGGCCGGGGTGATGTTGCCAAAAAGTCACCAGACTGCGCAGCAAATCCGGTCGGCGCAAAAACGGACTGTTAGCGGGCGTGGAGCCGCCAAAGGTAATGTGGTTGCCGCCGCCGGTGCCTGAGTGACGGCCATCCAGCATAAATTTTTCCGTGCCCAAACGGCATTGGCGCGCATCTTCATAAAGTGCTTCGGTGTTGTGCACTAATTCGTCCCAGGTCCCCACCGGGTGAATATTCACTTCAATCACGCCGGGGTCGGGAGTGATTAAAAACTTTTTCAGGCGATAATCTTTGGGCGGTTCATAACCTTCCAAAACTACAGGCATATTCAGGGTAGCGGCGGTATCTTCAATCGCTTCAATTAACGCAACGTAATGCTCAAGGTAAGTGAGCGGCGGCAAAAATAAATGCAGGCGGCCATCGCGCGCTTCAAAACACATGGCGGTGCGAATCACATAACCGGCTTCTAAAAAATCCTTCGCGGGTTGAATACCCAGCGCGGTTTTTTGTTCAATAATTTTTTGGTGAATAGCCTGCTTGAGTGTGCTGCCAGCACCTTGCAGCGCCGCTAATTGCGCACCGCTGGCGGCGAGTGGTGCTACTGCCGCATGTGGGTCGCTCTCGGGTTGGTAGCGCTCGTAGTCCCGCTGCGGGAATTCCAAAGAATTTAATGGCAGGCGCAACCCGAGTGGTGAATCGCCCGGCACTAAAAATAAATGCTCGTTACGCAATTTCCAGCGGCCAGTGAGCCAGCGCTGGTGGGTGTAATTCCATTCGATGGGCAGTACATAACCGCTCTCGGTATTTAGCCCGCGTGTTAACAATTTGGCGATGCGGCGGCGTTCCAGGTCATCCGTTAGATCGGCGCTGAGCGGATCTATATTGTTGGGCAATTGTTGTTCCGCCCAGAGGTAGTAGAGCACGTCTTCATAGGCGGGAATTAAATGCGCGCTATTCACGCGAATTTTTTCACACAAAACCTGCGCAAATTTTTTGGCATCCAGGTGGGTGAGGCCGTAGTTTTTATCGGCGCGCGCAAGCAGGTCGGGGTTGCTCCACAGGGCTTCACCATCGGTGCGCCAAAAACAGCCCAGTGCCCAGCGTGGCACTTCTTCACCGGGATACCATTTGCCCTGGCCGTAATGCAGCAGGCCATTGGGCGCAAAGGTGTTGCGCATGCGCAGTAATAAATCTTTGGCGAGGCGCAGTTTGTCGGCACCCAAGGCGCCGGTATTCCACTGCTCGGATTCCATATCGTCGATGGATACAAACGTCGGTTCACCGCCGGTGGTCAGGCGCACATCCTGTTCTTGCAGGTCCTTATCCACGGCGGCGCCCAGCGCGTTAATGGTCGCCCACTGCTCCTCGGTATAGGGTTTGGTGACACGCGGGTCTTCCAGTATGCGAAACACTTCATTGCTGTAGGAAAACTCCACTTCACATTTACTGGTGGCGCCGGTGATGGGTGCGGCGGAAATGGGGTCGGGCGTGCAGGCGAGCGGAATATGGCCTTCGGTGGCGAGCAGGCCAGAGGTGGGGTCAAGGCCAATCCAGCCGGCGCCGGGGATAAACACTTCGGTCCAGGCGTGCAGGTCGGTGAAATCATTTTCGGGGCCGCTCGGGCCATCCAGTGCTTTGATATCGGCGGTGAGTTGCACCAAATACCCCGAGGCAAAACGCGCGGCATAACCCAGGTGACGGAAAATTTGTACCAACAGCCAGGCGCTGTCGCGGCAGGAACCTTTGGCGAGGGTGAGGGTTTCCTCGCAGCTTTGAATGCCCGGCTCCAGGCGCACGCCGTAGGCTATGTCCTGCTGTAATTGCTGGTTTACGCTCACCAAAAAATCGTTCACATGCCAAGGCTTGTGTTGCTTTTTGCGCTGGGCGATTTCGGCCTTGATCGCCGCTACCCGCACATTCAACAGCGGCCCGGCTTCGGTCACTTCCAAATAGGGAATCAGCTCGCGCTGCAACTGTTCGTCGTAGTGGAAGGGGATGTGCTGGGCGTAGTCCTCCACAAAAAAATCAAAAGGGTTGATGGAGGTCATATCGGCGATGACTTCCACCTCTATCGCCAATTCCTTGGTCTGTTCGGGGAACACCAAACGCGCCTGAAAATTGCCAAAAGGGTCTTGCTGCCAGTTGAGGAAATGTTTTTCCGGGGTGATTTTGAGTGAGTAGCTGTGAATTTTGGTGCGGCTATGGGGTGCCGGGCGCAGGCGCAACACGTGCGGGAAGAGTGTGGTTAAGCGGTCAAACTGGTAGTGGGTTTTATGGTGAATGGCAACGCGAATAGCCATAAAGTCGTCCTTCCTGCATATCAATCGTAAGAGCCATTGAATAAGAACCATGATGGTGCACGAAAGGGTGCACAGCTCATGGAAATGGGCCATGGCTGATCATGCCACGCAAGTATTACCTTTGTACTGGGCGGTAGCTGCGGGCGTCATCAGTGACTGATAAGGGGCTACGCAATATCCGCACCATAAGCGCGGAGCAGGTGCAGGTCTGGTGCTGTAGCCGCAGGAGGTTCTAGGTGCTGGGGATAAATCCCACCGGCGGCAGCTGCAAAAACGCCTCAACAATCAACCTGTCCCAGGATTTGGTGAGTTCCCGCAGGTATTGGTTGTCGGCTTCAAAAATGCTGTGCTGGGTGACACCACTGTTGGTGGCGTAGGTCATAAGTTCGATGGGCGGGCCAACGGTGAGGTTGGATTTCATGGTTGAGTCCATGGACACCAGTGCACAGAGTGAGGCGGTATCCAGACCTGTGTCCGGTTTTAAAATGCGATCCAGAATGGGTTTGCCGTATTTGCTCTCACCAATCTGTAAGTAGGGCGTTTGGTCGGACGAGGTAATGTGATTGCCCTGTGGGTAGATCAACATAACGGCTGGCGGCTCAGTGCCGATTTGACCACCTAGTAAAAAACTCGCTTCAAAACTGACGTTGGTGTTGTGCTGGGCATGTTTTTCCTGAATGGCGATGCTGATTTCACCGACATAATCAGCGGCATCATGGATGCTTTCTACAGTGGCCAGGCTGACGTCGGCGCCGTCTTTAATATCCTTGCGGATTTTGGCAATCACCGATTGGGTGGTCGCCAAGTTGCCGGCGGAATTAATCACCAGTTGCCGGTCGCCGGTGATACCAAAGTGGTACATCTTGCTGTAGGTGCTGACCTGATCAACACCGGCATTGGTGCGTGAATCTGAACAAAAAATCAGACCCGCATCCACTTTGATTGCAACGCAGTAGGTCATAACAACAACCGGCTCAAGGAAAAAGGTCGCCTAGGTTAAAAGTAGCCCCCCCAAGCGTCAAGGTAAAAATAGCCCAATAGCCGCAGGTTGTGCTGGCATTTGAATCTTCTTTTTGCGTTCGCTTGCTGGCAGGAAACAAGGTATAAAGCCCAACCGCGCCGCATGGTTGTTGCAACCTTATGTGTCGGGATGCCGGGCCGGGTTCGGCCGCTAGATAAATGTCAAAATAAGGATGACTTATGAAAAAGCCCCTCTTTGCCACCTTGGGCGTGGCTATCGCTTACACCGGCGCCGCTTGGTACACGGGTTATGTTGGTGAGCAAAAATTCCGTGAGCAGTTGGAACTGACCAAACAGCAGCCTGCCAGCGTGGGTATGCAGTTGGATTTGGTGAAATATGAGCGCGGTATTTTCACCAGTCAGGTGGAGCTGGTAATCAAGCCGCTGAGCGAGTTGCCACTGGAGCTGGTTAGGCTGACCAGCCGTGCGCAACATGGCCCGGTGTTGTTTGGCGATGGTCTCGGTTTTGGGTTGTATGACATGACCAGCCGTTTCCAGTTGCAATTGCGCGATGAGCAAATGAATAAGGATTTACAAGCTGCCCTGGGTGACAAGCTGGGGGATATTCACAGCCGTGTTTACTTTGATGCGAGCTATGACGGCTCCTGGGGGTTGGACGCGCTGGCAAAAGAGGAAGATGGCACCAGTCTGAGTATGCAGCCATCGCAAGTCAATTTCAGTGGTCGCCTGGATTCATTGAGTGGCGAGGCGCAAATCAAGATTGGTGCGATCAACGCCAAGTTGGCCGATGGCTCCCACATCGATGTGGCTGAGATTAGCGGCAGTGTGCAGGTAGAGAATCTGGAACCTGGCGTTAATCTCACCAATATGACCTTGACCATGCCCGAAGTGAAAGGTGCTAACGGGCAGGGTGTCGCTTTCTCACTGGAGGGCTTGAGCCTGGCGCAGCTGCAGACGTTGAACAACAACAAGATCGACACCCAGGTTAAATTGGATATGGTCAAACTGGTTGGGCCTGTGGTGGTGGAAAAGGCCTACTATCACATCAGCTTCAATCAGGTAGACAAGGCTGCACTTAAGGCCATTAATGAGTCCATGAGCCGCGCCGCTGGTGTAACCGACCCTGAGGCACTGCAGATGGTGTATTTGCAGGTGTTTACCGAAGCGCTGCCACTGTTGTTGCAAGAAGGTTTGTCGGCGCAGCTATCACTGGGCGCTGAGTTTATGGGGGGTAAATCGGAAGCGGTATGGAATACCCGTTATGTACCGCCTGCTGATGGCAAAACCCTTACCCAGCTGCAGGGGCTTGAGGAATATTTGCAATTAGTGGACAGCGATTTGTCGGTGAAGGCGCCGGCTGGCTTACTGCAAGCGACCCCGGCAAGCACTATGGTGGGTACTTATCTGCAGGAGGACAATGGTAATTACCTGCTCAAAGCCAGTTTCAAAGCGGGTGAGCTGGTCATAGGCAATACCACTGTGCCACCTGAGCAGTGGATGACTGCTTTAGCGGGTATGTCAGCCATGGCGCAGGCCGGACAAGCACCGGCGGCCGGTGAAGCGGATGCCTATTCAGATACGGACGCCTATGCAGATGCTAACGCCTATGAAGGTGCAGATGCCGAAGCTGAAGCTACCGAGGCGGATGCCGAAGCCGCCACTGAGTAACCGCCGCTGAATGAGTCGTGCGCTGTGTATAACAGCCGCGCGCTCTTTGTAAAAGCCCACAAAAAAGCCCCGTTAGCGGGGCTTTTTTGTGGGTGTCGGTTTTGTTCCGGGTGCAGTTATTAGCGGCAAAACGCTATTTGTGCATGTGCAAATCCATTTGTGGAAAAGGGATGGTAATGCCATGTTCATCAAAGGCCAGTTTGATTTTTTCAGTCAAATCAAAACGTACATCCCAGAAATCTTCCGTTTTTACCCAGGGGCGCACAAAAAAATTCACGCTGTGCGCTGCCAGTTCACCCACGGCAATGAGTGGTTCCGGGTCTTTTAGGACACGCTCATCGGCGCTAATCACCTTGGCAATCACATCGCGCGCCAGACGAATGTCGTCGCTGTAGCCAATGCTGAAAATCATATCGATGCGGCGGGTTGAGTGCGCGGAATAGTTGATGATATTGCTGCTGTAAATGGTGCCATTGGGAATGACGACCTGCTTGTTATCGCCAGTGTGCATCAGGGTAGAGAAGATGCCGATCTTGTCGATAATGCCTGCCACCCCTGCTGCCTCAACAAAATCGCCGGCTTTGAAAGGGCGGAAAATCAGCAACATAAAACCGGCGGCGAAATTTTGCAGTGAACCCTGCAGCGCCAAACCAATCGCGAGACCAGCGGCGCCCAAAATGGCAATCACTGAATTGGTGTTCACACCCAGTTGATCCAGCGCGGCGATAATCACCACCACCATCAACAGCGCGCGCAGCAGCGACTGGATAAACTCCACCAGAATGGTATCCAGTTTGGTGTGGCTCAACAGCTTGCCGACCATACTGCTCACGATTTTGGCGATCAGCTGGCCAATCAGGAAAATCACCAGCGCCAGCAGAATTTTGATGCTCCAGGGCATCACGTAAAGATCGACTAACTTCATCATTTGCTCTTGGTCCAACATGGCGTAATCCTCGTCGATGATTGGTGGTGAGTGAAATTGAAGCGGCTGCTTAGGCTACATTGCCAGTAGTGCGCACACGTTTACTGCCTTTCACGGTTTGCGATTTGCGTGCGTCAGCGCGTTTTTTAAGTTGCGCATCAATCGCATTCTTGGCGGCGATCAAAAAGCCCACAACGATAAAGGCCCCCGGTGGTAGCAGGGCAAAAATCACGTTGGGAAAATCAGCGCCGAAGACATTAATCTGCCAGCTGCGGGCGCTTTCACCAAAAAGTAATTGCATGTCGGCAAACAAATGCCCGGTGCCCAGAAGCTCACGTACCGCACCCACTAATACCAGCACCAGCAGGAAGCCCATGCCCATCATAAAACCGTCAATCGCAGAGGGGAGCAGGTTATTTTTGCTGGCAAAAGCATCGGCACGGCCAAGCACTGCGCAGTTAGTCACTATGAGGGGGATGAAAAGCCCGAGAATTTGATAAAGCTCGTAGGTGTAAGCTTTCATCAGTAATTCAATGCAGGTTACTGCCGAGGCGATAATCATTACAAACGCGGGCAGCCGTACAGCATCACCCACATAGTTGCGAATTAACGATACCACCGTGTTAGTGGTGGTGAGCACCAGAAGGGTGGCAAGCCCCAGCCCCAGGGCATTTACCACACTTGAGCTGACGGCTAACAAGGGGCACAAGCCCAATAACTGCACCAGGGCCGCATTGTTGTCCCACAGCCCTTTGCGGGTGATGTCTGCGTAGTTTGTACTGTTACTCATGGATGCCACCTGCGAGGGGTTGTTTATCCTGTTCAAACAAAGTCTGGTGATTGGCGCTGACAAACTCCAATACCCGTTTCACTTGCCCAACAACGGCGCGGGGAGTGATAGTCGCGCCGGCAAACTGATCAAACTCGCCACCGTCTTTTTTCACCTTCCATTCTTCGGCAACCGGGACGGTCAGGCTTTTACCGTTGAAGCTCAAAATCCACTGGTGTTTTTTCAGTTCGATTTTATCGCCCAGGCCGGGGGTTTCCTTGTGCAGCAATACACGTACCCCGGCGATGGTTTGGTCGGCGTTGACACCAACAATCATGCTGATATCGCCCGAGTAACCGTCATGGGCGGTGGCGGGAATGATAAGCGCCTTGATCTCACCTTGCTGCCGCGCACGGTAGATCTTGCTGGTGCTATCGCTGCCCAATTGTGCCCAGGCCTCTGCAGGAACGGGGATGGTGTCCTGGAGCAAATCGTTGTCGTGATTCTCTACTGGAATTATTTCAAATAAAGCGCGCTGTTGGGCGGCGCGTTCAGCCTCGGCGATACGCCCTTTGGTGCCCAGATTGGTGAGCGCCAGAGTGCCCGCCGTAGCCAAGGCAAAGGCGGCGAGCAATAAGCTGTTTTTACTTATGGATTGGCCAAGCATTAGTGACCTCCATCCTGTTTGCTGGTATCGGTGGCACGGCGCGGTTTTTTGTGGCCGTAGGTGCGCGGTGTGGTGTAGTAATCGATAAACGGGGCGGCGAAGTTAAGCAGTAACACTGCAAAACCAACACCGTCCGGATAGCTACTGCCCCAGGTGCGGATTACATAAATCAAAACACCAATCAAGGCGCCATAAATAATCCGGCCGCGGGTACTGACTGCTGAGCTGACCGGATCGGTAACTATAAAAAACGCTCCCAGCATAGTGGCGCCGGAAAGCAGGTGGAAAACAGGTGAACCGCCTGAGTTGGAGCTGCCTGCGTCATAAAACAACGCCGCCATCAGCGCTAGCGCCACCAGCATGGAAATCGGTGCGTGCCAGGTGAAGACTTTTTTGTAAAGCAAGTAAATGCCGCCAATCAAAAAGGCGATATTCACCCACTCCCAGCCAGCACCGGCCCAACGTCCCTCGGTGAATACAGGCTGCTGTTGGTAGAGGGCATCCAGCGTCAGGCCGGAATTTTGTTTCATGATGTCCAGCACCGTCGCCGAGGTATAACCATCGACCAGGTTGGGGAACTCGGTGTCAAAAAATACCTTGTCCAATGCGGCGATCAAACCAGGTGTGGTTTGACCATCGGCCAGCATGGGCAGGGGAGTTGCCCACTGGGTCATCTGTACCGGAAAGGAAATCAGCAGCAGCACATAGGCCACCATCGCCGGGTTAAAGGGGTTGAAACCCATGCCGCCATAAAGTTGTTTGGCCAGCACAATCGCCACAAAGCTGGCGCTGATCACCAACCACCAGGGGCAGTAGGGTGGCAGCGATACCCCAATCAACACACCGGTTACCAGAGCACTGCAGTCGCGCAGGTAAAACATGACCGGGCGCTGGCGCAGTTTCATCACCAAGGCCTCAAACGCGATACAGCTCAGGCTCGCCAAAACCAGATTGATCAGCACACCTACGCCAAAAAAATGGGTAAGTGCTGCGATACCCGGAAAGGTTGCATAGACCACCAGGCGCATGACTCGCCCGGTGCGATTGTTCCCATGGGTATGGGGAGAGGTGATATTTAAAAGCGCCATTGGTTTGTCTCGTTAAAGTGCGTGCCTGAAGGCTGGCTTAAGCCAGCTCTTGCAGCTTCTCTTCCAGCTTGGTCACACCGGCGCGGAAGGCATCTATGTTTGCATCATTCTCGGCTTCTGCCTTGGCCAAGCGTTCGCGCGCCTTGGCCAAGCGGGTCTGCAGCGATTGGATTTGTTCGGCGCGCTTCTCTTCATCACTCATGTTTGCCATAGCGGCTGCTTTGGCTTTGGCTTTTTCTATCGCCGCCTGCGCCGCATTTTGTTCGGCGGTTGCAGTTTCTGCTGGTGCAGGTGCAGTTGGTTCAGGTGCGGCAGCGGGAGTAGCCACATCACTTATACCTAGCGCGGCCAGCTCGGCGAGTGCCTCGCTAATTTTGTCGCGCAGTTTGCTCGCGCCTTGTTCAAGTGCATCCAGATTGGCGCTGCCCTCGGTTTTGGCTGTGGCGACTTTCTCTTCGGCCTTGGCCAAGCGTGAGCGCAAGGATTCCAGATTGGCGCGCGCCTTGTCCTCTGGGGACATGGTCAACTTGGCTTGCGCGCGCGCAATAGCGGCGGCCACCGGGTCATTGGCATCAACCGCCACTGCTGGTGAAGCAGCAGGCGCCACACTGGCAGCCTCTCCGGCGAGGAATTCAGCGAGCTTTTTCTCGGCTTCCGCCACTTTCAATTCAGCTTGTTTGATACGGGCCTGCTGCTTAACCAACTGCTCTTCAGTGATGGGTTTGTTGGCTTCATTGGGCACCAGGGGCTTTTGGGCAAACTCAAGGCCATTTTTAGCCGCAGCCAGCAGGCGCTCCAGCTTGGCTTTTTGTTCCTCACCTGAAGGTTGTGTGGCGCCGGCTTTTGCTACCGCAGCGGTGATGACATCCCCTGCAGCCGCTGGGTTATTGGCCGCTTCGGCTGCTTTTTCCGCCAGTTTTTTCTTGGCTTCCTCTGCAGCTTTTTGGCGTGCCAAACGTTTGGCTTCTTTTTCTGCTTCCTCTTTGGCGATGCGCTGCTGGCGGAACTCAAAGCGTTGACGTGAGCGGTCAGACTTTTCCTTTTCTATTTCGTGCAAGCGAATACTGCCTTTGGCGGCACGGTAGTACTGCACCAGAGGAATGGTACTGGGGCATACGTAGGAGCAGGCGCCGCACTCGATGCAATCAAAAAGATTGTGCGATTCCAGTCGCTCAAAGTCTTCTGCCTGGGCATACCAGAATAACTGTTGGGGCAACAGGCTTGCCGGACAAACTTCGGCACACATGCCACAGCGAATACAAGCTTGTGCCGGTTGAGGGTCGGGTAGTTCTTTGGTGCTAGGCGCCAGAATACAGTTAGTGGTTTTAATCACCGGCGCGGTCAAATCCAGTAGGGTAAAGCCCATCATTGGGCCACCCATCACCACGCGGGTGGCGTTCTGCACATTAAATCCGTGCTGTTGCAACACAAAGTCAATCGGTGTCCCGAGCAATACATTGACATTGCGTTGGGTAGTTAAGGCTTCACCCACCAGGGTAGTAATACGCGATACCAGCGGCTCGCCAAAACGTACAGCGCGCCAGGCGGCAACGGCTGTAGCAACGTTAACGCAAATGACCCCGACATCGGCCGAGTGATGGCCACTGGGAATTTCCCGTCCGGTTAATATTTGGGTCAGCTGCTTGGCGCCACCTGAGGGGTATTTGGTGGGGATAACCACCACCTGAATATGTTCGGCCTCTGGTTGCAGTGCTTTGGCGCCCGCAACCGCTGCTTTTACCGCAGCAATCGCCTTGGGTTTGTTGTCTTCAATGCCAATCAATAACTGTTTGGGGTGATGCAATATATGGCTCAGCAGCAGGGTGCCGGCAACCAGCTCCTGGGCGTGGGTTTGCATCAGCATATCGTCGGCGGTGATATAGGGTTCACACTCAGCGCCATTGAGGATCAGGGTATCGATCACCTGTGTGGATTTTGGTGCGAGCTTAACCGCGGTAGGAAAACCCGCGCCACCTAAACCGGCAATTCCGGCAGCGCGGATTTTATCCAGCAATACCAGCCGATCCAGTTGCAAGTAGTTTTCACAGGGCGTCAAAGTCACCCATTCATCTTTACCATCGGGCTCAATAACAACCGATAAGCTTGCCATTCCCGAAGGGTGAGGAACGGGTCTGGACTCTATGGCGATAACAGTGCCTGAGGTGGAGGCATGGGTATTGACGCTGAAAGTGCCATCGGCAGCACCAATGAGCTGACCAGCCAGAACCCTTTCGCCCGGTTGAACGACCGGTTGTGCCGGTGTGCCCATGTGCTGATTGAGCGGAATAACCAAAACAGGTGGCAGCGGCATATCGCCCAGCGGCAGTTGCAGCGATTGGGCTTTGTGCTGGGGCGGGTGTATGCCGCCCGGTAATTCCCAGACTTTAATCAAGCTAGTCATCTATGCAGATTTCTCGTCGTCAGTGCGGCGCTCAGGCAGCTTTTTCGCCATCTGTATTGGCGGTGGTGTCGGGCTTGGCGCCATCAAACACACTTCCGCGGCCAAGGTCAGAGGCAATCAGATTCACATCCAGGGGCATTACCGCGACTTCCTGGGCGATCACATGGAATACCGGTTTCTGGTTGGTTGCCGGCAGATCCCACTTCCAGGTGGTCAAATCGGTTTGCACCGGGATCATGTCAATACAATCCACCGGGCAAGGCTCAACACAAAGATCGCAGCCGGTACATTCATCGGCAATGACTGTGTGCATATGCTTGGCGGCACCCAAAATCGCATCCATAGGGCAGGCCTGAATACACTTGGTGCAACCTATACATTCTTCTTCGCGGATAAACGCGACACGTTTTACATCCAAATGTTCGCCATGTTCAGCGTCCAGACTCGGCGCTTCCACATCCAATAAGTCCGCCAGGGCGTTGATGGTGGCTTGGCCGCCGGGTGGACATTTGTTAATAGCCTCGCCATTAGCGATAGCTTGGGCATAGGGGCGACAGCCAGGGTGACCACACTGGCCGCATTGGGTTTGGGGCAGGAGCGCATCGATTTGTTCAACAATCGGGTCGCCCTCCACTTTGAATTTAACCGCCGCAAAACCCAAAATGGCACCAAAGAGTGCCGACAGGCTACCCAGAGCTAGCAGGGCGCTGATAATCGGGTTTTGTAAAATGAATTCGATCATGGATATCAGACTCATCAGTTATTGCAGGCTTACCAGCCCACCAAAGCCCATAAAGGCGAGCGCCATCAAACCGGCAGTAACCATGCCTATTGCGGCACCCTTGAATGGTGTAGGTACATCGGCTACCGCCAAGCGTTCGCGCATAGCAGAAAACAAAATCAACACCATCGCAAAACCTACCGCACCACCAAACCCGTAGATAGTGGATTCAAAAAAGCTGTGTGCTTTTTGGGTATTGAGTAACGCGACACCCAGCACCGCACAGTTCACCGTAATGAGCGGCAAAAATACGCCCAAAACGCGATAAAGCAGGGGGCTGGTCTTTTCCATAAACATTTTTACGAACTGCACCACGGCGGCAATCACCAAAATGAAGGCGATGGTGCGCAAATAACCTAGCCCTAAGGGTTCCAGCAGCCAGGTATTCACTAAATAGGTACAGATGGAGGCGAGTGTCATCACAAAGGTAGTGGCGCCCGCCATACCGATGGCACTTTCCAGTTTGTTGGAGACTCCCATAAACGGGCAAAGGCCGAGGAATTGTGCCAATACAAAGTTGTTCACCAACACGGTACTGAGCAGAATGATTGCTAATTCGCTGAAACTCATGGTGTTTTTCCGGTGATCTGGGCTGTGGACGCAGGGGCTGCGTATTATCGGCAAGTAGAGAGGCATTCTCAATAAATAAAGCGCTAAAGGTTTAGCTTGTTTATTTATATCCTTATGACCTTAACCCCAGAACCCCCTCCCAGCCTCCCCCTTTTCAAGGGGGAGGAGTTGACTCCCATTTTTAAGAGAGTGTGAGGCGTTCTGCTTTTGCTCCCTCCCCTTGTGAAGGGGAGGGCTGGGGTGGGGTTGAAAGGCGATGTTTTAAAACAAAATCACATCACCCGTTGCCCAGGTTTGGCGCCTGTGTGTGGCTCCAGCAGATAAATGTCTTTATCGCCCGGGCCTGCCGCCAGCACCATGCCTTCACTCATGCCAAACTTCATTTTGCGCGGTTTAAGGTTGGCAACCACCACGGTGAGCTTGCCAATCAGGTCTTTGGGGTCGTAAGCGCTTTTGATGCCGGAGAAAACGTTGCGGGTTTCTCCGCCCAAATCCAGCGTCAGGCGCAGCAGTTTGTCAGAGCCTTCAACATGCTCGGCGTTGGCGATCAGAGCTATACGTAAATCCACCTTGGCAAAATCATTAAATTCGATTTCCGCCGCAATCGGGTCATCGCTCAGCGGCCCTTGCGCCTTGGGAGCAGCGGCGGCCAGTGCCTCTTTGGTGGCTTCTAACATAGCGTCTACCTTGTCTTTCTCTACGCGGGTGAGCAGGGGTTTGAACTCGTTAATGGGCGTGCCCGCACGGAAGCTGACCGGCGCTTGCCAATTTAGGGTTTCGCCCAAAAAGGCTTCGGCATCGGCAGTGAGCGCCGGCAATACCGGTTTCAAGTAGGTGAGAATGGCGCGGAACATATTGATGCCCAGGGTACAAACCGCTTGGGTTTGCGCCTCGGCACCGGCTTGTTTGGCCAGTTTCCAAGGCTCCTGAGTGGCAATGTATTCGTTGGCGGCATCGGCCAGCGCCATAATTTCGCGCATGGCTTTGCTGTAGTCGCGGCTTTCGTAGTAGTTGGCGATGGTCTCACCGGCATCCACAAACTTCTGCCAGAGTTCGGCATCGGCGATCTCGTTTGCCAAGGCTCCGCCGGCATTATTGATGAACTTGGCCGTGCGGCTGGCAATGTTCACTACCTTGCCCACCAAATCGGAATTTACCCGCTGGATAAAATCCTCCAGGTTCAGGTCGATGTCATCCACATTGCTGGTGAGTTTGGCGGCAAAGTAATAGCGCAGGTATTCCGGATTCAAATACTCCAGATAGGTTTTGGCATTGATAAAGGTGCCGCGCGACTTGCTCATCTTGGTGCCGTTTACCGTCACAAAACCGTGCACACAGATTTTGGTGGGGGTGCGCAACTTGGCCGAGTGCAACATCGCCGGCCAGAACAGGGCGTGGAAGTTCACAATATCCTTGCCGATAAAGTGATACACCTCGGTGGTGGAATCCGCTTTCCAGTAATCCATCCAGTCTATGCCCTGCTTGTCCGCGTAGTTTTTCAAGCTGGCGATATAACCAATGGGCGCATCCAGCCATACATAGAAAAACTTACCGGGCTGACCGGGAATTTCAAAGCCAAAATAGGGTGCATCGCGGGAGATATCCCACTCCTGCAAACCGGCATCCAACCACTCGGCCATTTTGTTGGCGACTTCATCCTGCAGGTGACCGGCGCGCGTCCAGTCTTTGAGGAAATCGCTAAACGCCGGCAGGGTAAAAAAGAAATGCTCGGAATCTTTGGCGATGGGGGTAGCGCCGGAAATGGTCGATTTGGCGTTCAGCAAATCCATTGGCGAATAGGTTGCGCCGCATTTTTCACAGTTATCGCCATACTGATCTTCCGCCTTGCATTTGGGGCAGCTGCCTTTGATGTAGCGATCCGCTAAAAATAGATTTTTTTCGGGGTCGTAAGCCTGGGAAATTTTGCGGCTGGCGATATGACCATTGGCCAACAAGCGCTCATAAATCAGGTAAGACAGCTCGCGGTTTTCCTCGGAGTGGGTGCTGTAAAAATTGGCAAAGTCGATATTGAACCCGGCCGACACCGCTTCGTGATCGCGCTTGATATTGGCGATATGTTCCTCGGGGCTAATCCCCTTTTCCTCGGCCTTGAGCATGATGGCGGTACCGTGGGCGTCATCTGCACAGAAATACAAACAGTCGTTGCCGCGCAAGTTTTGAAAGCGCACCCAGATATCCGTTTGAATCTGCTCCAGCATATGGCCAAGGTGCAGGTCGCTATTGGCATAAGGCAGGGCACTGGTTACCAGAATTTTACGAGCAGCAGTGTTGGGCGGTGTTTGAGTCATGGGTGTAAACCTGTCAAAGCGAGAATCTATGGCCGGAGTGGCCAGCTAAAAAATGGGGGCACTATAGCATTTTGTGCTGTCGCTGTTGCATTTTGCGCGGCGTTTGCGGCGCAACTACTCCTGATCGTAGGGTTTGTATTCAATGGCGGTGATGTAAAACAATTCTTCCCCGTCTGGTTTTTTTAACACGATTTCATCATCCAGGCGTTTGCCGAGCATGGCTTTGGCAAGCGGCGAATCCATGCTGAGTTTTTGGCGGGCGACATCAAACTCGTCGGGGCCGACGATTTGATAGGTTTTTTCGTTGCCGTCTTCATCTTCCAGGGTTACCCAAGCGCCAAAAAAAACTTTGCTGCGGTCGTCCGGCAGGCGATCTACCACGGTGAGCACTTCCATGCGTTTGGATAAAAAGCGCACGCGCGAATCAATTTCGCGCAGGCGGCGTTTGCCGTAAATGTAATCACCGTTTTCACTGCGGTCGCCGTTTTTGGCCGCTTCATGTACCACTTGGGTCACCTGCGGGCGCTCGATTTTCCACAGCTGGGTGACTTCGTCTTTCATGCGTTTAAAACCGGCGGCGGTGATGTAGGTTGAACCTTTTGCGCTGGGTGGTCGCCAACGTCCCATTTGCTTTCTCCAGAAATTAGTTGCGGCTAAAAACCGTTAAATAAAACGCCAGCTCGGCGTTGAGGGCGCGCTGGATATTCTGCGCCTGCCGAAAGCCGTGCCCCTCTTCAGCAAAGGTCAGATATTCGGTCATTATGCCTTTTTGCTGCAGTGCGCTGACCATGGCTTCGGCTTGTGCGGGTGGCACAACCTTATCCTGCAGCCCCTGCAAAAAAAGCACCGGGCAATTTAATTGGTCAATGTGATGAATGGGTGAGCGGTCGCGATAGGTTTGTTGCTGCGCCGGGTACTCGCCCACCAGCGAATCCAAATAGTGCGCTTCAAATTTGTGGGTGTCGCGGGCGAGGGCTTCCAAATCGCCAATGCCATATAAACTTGCACCCGCATTAAAACTATCGCCAAAAGTGAGCGCGGCGAGCACGGTATAGCCGCCGGCGCTGGAGCCGCGAATGGCAATTTTTTGCGGGTTAATTTTTTGTTGTGCGATTAAATAATCCACGCCGCTGCACACATCAATCACATCGGTGATGCCCCAATGGTGTTTTAATCGGTCGCGATACTGTCTGCCGTAACCGGTGCTGCCGCGATAGTTCACATCCAGCACCGCAAAACCGCGACTGGTCCAGAATTGGATTTTTAAATTGAGCGAGGTTTCGCAGGCGCCCGTGGGGCCGCCGTGGCACATGACTAACAGTGGCGGCAGATTATCGGGGGCGGTGCGATATTCGGCGTGGCTGGGCGCGTAGTAAAAACCGTGCGCCATTTCGCCGTCGCGGGTGGGGAAGCTGATGGCTTCAGCGCGCGCCAAGTAGCGCTCATCCAGCGCAAATTTATTATGCTGCAGCGGTGCGTAATTGCCTGCGCTATAGCCCCAGAGTTGGGCGCCTTGGGTCGCGCTTGCACCCAGAAACAGGGCGCGCGATTCCGGCTGGTGTTGGCAAAAAATACTGGAAATATCGCGCAGCGGTGAGTTAATCGGCCGCAGTTTTTGTTGTGCGATATGAATTAACCCCAGTTGCCACACACCCTCTTGGCTGTAACAACAAAAAATTTCATCCGCCGATAAAAAACCGTAGCTACTCATGCCAAACACCCATTGGGGGGTGGCGAATTCCGCGTCCATGGCGCAGATTGCTTCAGCGCTGCTGCCCGTCCAGCGGTAAATATTCCACCAGTTGCTGCGATCCGAAACAAAAAATAATTCACCGGCGGGCGACCACTGCGGCTGAAAAATAGATTCGGTGGTGCTGCCGGCAATCACGGCACTTTGAGCCACAGCGCCTGCCGGCGTTAATTCGGCAAGTACACATTCGGTGCCATCCCAGGGCATTTGTGGGTGATTCCAACGCAGGTAACTGAGCTGATTGCCGCTGGGGGATAGGCGCGGGTTGGAATAAAAATCGGCGCCTTGCGCCAAGACGCTGAGCGCACCGCTGATTAGATCCAGCGCGATAATTTCACTGCGCGGGTGCTGGGCATTGTGGGTGCAATCTTCCCGCACGGCGAGCAGGCGAGCGCGCTGGGCGTCGAAACAAAAATCGGCGTAGCGGTAAGCGCCTTCTGCGGTGAGGGCGCGGCTGGTGTGCTGGTTTAGGTCATAGGCGTAAATGCGCTGGTCGCTATCCAAGACATAAAAAATGAAATCCTGTGTCGCCAAATAGGGCGTGCCGCCGTACTCCTGAATGCGGGTGCGAATGCTGTGGGGGGCGGGCAGTAAATCGCGGCGCACACCTGCCTGTTCACACACCAACACGCAGCGCCCCTGTTCCTGCGGGCGGGTTTCCAGCCAATACAGCCAGTCGCCCACCGCTTGCGGGTCGCTCAGGCGTATGCCTTGAGCGGTGAGCAGTTCGGCGCTGATGGGCGATGGCCAGTGGCCGCAGGCTGGTGGGTTCATGGGGGCATCCGCTGGGTGATTATCTGGCCGCGCATTTTGCCCGCGCTGCGCGCCCAGGGGAAGGCGGGGTTTTTATTTACTCAGCGCTGGGCTTTAATGCCGGGCTAGGTTAGTGCAGTGCCACTTTAATACTGGGCTGCTTTGCTATCGAGCTAATTTATATCGCGCTAATTTACTATTGCGTTCTAGTGTCAGGCAAAAATGCCGCGCTACATCAGGTGTATTCATGACTCATTCCCGTTTTCCTCTGCCTGTTTCAGCGGCGCCTGCGGCATTTTCGCCGGCAGCGCTCCAACGCCTCTTGCCGGATCTTAGCCAACTGCCGGCGCAGGCCTGCTGTTGGGTGGGGTTTAGTGGCGGTTTGGATTCCACGGTATTGCTCCATGCGCTGGCGCAGCTGCACTTGCCGATCAGGCTGCGCGCCCTGCATATCAATCATCAAATTTCCCCCTATGCCGATGCATGGCAGCAGCAGTGCGCTGCGTTTTGTGCTCAGTTGGGCATTGCGTTTAGCGCTGAAAAAGTCCGAGTTATCAACACGGGTAAAGGAGTGGAGGATGCGGCGCGCACCGCGCGTTATGAAGTGTTTGAGCGCTACCTTGGCGCGGGCGATCTGCTGCTTACCGCCCATCACGCCAATGATCAGGCAGAAACCCTGCTGCTGCGACTCGTGCGCGGTACCGGGCCACGGGGCTTGGCGGCCATGGCGGCGCAACGGCCGCTGGGCAATGGGTTACTGGTGCGCCCTTTGCTGGGGTTTTCGCGCGCGCAACTGGAGGCCTATGCCCGGGCACAGCAGCTGCGCTGGGTGGAGGATGAGAGCAATCAGGATGATGCCTACGACCGCAATTTTCTACGCAATCAGGTGCTGCCTTTGCTCGTGCAGCGCTGGCCGGCGTTGATGCGCAAGTGGCAGCAAACTGCCGAACTCTGCGCCGAACAGGAGGACTTACTCACGGAGTTGGCGCAGGCGGATTTACGCGCTGCCACACCGCGTGCTGAGCGGGTTGGGCAAAGTATTGATCTGCAAGCGCTCAAGGCTTTATCGCCCGCACGTGTGCAAAACCTGCTGCGCTACTGGCTGCGCAGTCAGGGGCTAAGTGCGCCGGAGCAGAATCATTGGCAGCAAATCCGCCAGCAGTTATTGGATGCCAAGCCAGACAGCGAGGCAAATGTGAGTTGGGGTGATGTCTCGCTGCGCTTATTTCGCGGGCGCCTGTATCGCTTGCCGGTGAGATTACCGACACTCGCCTTGCAGCTGGAGTTATGCCCTGCGGCAGATAAGCCCATGCTGTCGCCCCGACTAAGCAATTTGCAGATTCGCCCCCGCCTAGGCGGCGAGCGCTGCAAACCCGCCGGTCGCGCCCATTCGCAAACCCTGAAAAAACTCCTGCAGGAATATGGTTTGGAACCCTGGTGGCGCGAACAATTGCCGCTGGTCTACAGCGGTGATGAGTTAGTCGCCGTGGGCGATTTATGGGTCTGTGAGGGTTATGCCGCAGAACCGGGCGAGGCGGGTTATAGGTTAGGGTGGCAGCTCGCTGATCACTAATCGGCATTAGATTCACTTGCACCGGATCAACCTGCACCAGATCAGTCCTCGCCAATTTAGCCCACACCAATAAAAACGGGATGCCGAAGCATCCCGTCAGTGCAAACCATTATCGGGCGATTTGGTTAGTAGAGGTAAACCGCACCAGAGGCTTCAAGGTTGTTATCGCTCTGATCCAATCCATTGACGCTGCTTGCCGCCGAGCTGGTGCTGGCGCCGCTGGATGCCGCTACAGAGGCATAACCCTTACCGGATTCACGGTGTGCACCCACCAACATATCTTTGCCATCACCAGAAAGCGTTACGTTCAAACCAAAGCGGTCGCTGGCATCGGTGTTGGGCGCTTTTACATAACTCTTCTGCGACCAGACGCTGTTGTTGCGCGTAAATACAAACACCGCGCCCGAATCAGCTTTACTGGTATCGCCTTCGTCGCCGTTGATTCCAAGGGCAGAGCTGTCTTCAAGGTAGGAGCCGACAGCAAGGGTGTTGCCATTTTCAGACAGACTTACGCTGTTACCAAACTGACCACCACCGGTCACCTCTATTCGATAAGTGACATTGGTAACCGCTACCAAGGCTATGCCTGAGTGTTTGGTCAGGCTGCTGGGTTTGATAAGTGCCTCTTGCGCCCAGGTTTCACCTGACTTGGTAAATACATAAGCGGCGCCGGTGTTGGCAAACTCTATGTCCTGCGCTGTGTCACCGTTAATACCGGTCACTTTACCCGCATCTCCCGGGGCACCTACAACCAGGGTGTTGCCATCGCCGGACACATCCACGCTGGTTCCAAAGCCGGTGTACATGTAGGTGCTGGCAGGTTTCAGGAAGGCTTCCTGAACCCAATTTTGGCCTGAGCGCTTGAAGACGTAAGCGGCGCCATTATCGATTGTGCCCCGCACCTGGTAGCGCCCGGCGTTTTCACATTCTGCATCTATGGTGTAGGTGCCTTCGTTGAAGAAGTAACAGGAGTTTTTAGCTTGATCACCGTTAATACCGGTTGCGTTGCTGTCTTCACCGGTTGCACCTACTACCATGGTGTTGCCATCAGTAGAGAGCGCTATGCTCACGCCAAAGGCGTCGCTTTGTTCGGCATTGGAGGCTTTGACATGTGACTCTTCCTGCCAGCCATTTTCGCCCAAGCGGAAGGTGTATACCGCGCCTGATGCTGAGCCACCGCGGTAGCTGCTGCCAGCCGATGAGCTGCTGGAGGTGGTACTGCTGCTTGAGCTACTGGTGCTGCTGGTCGATGAACTGCTGGAGGGGTAAAACTCCCAGCACTCAAGCGATGACATGCTGCTGGAAGCATTGAAATTTAACACTCCACTTCTACCGATAAAGTCTTCAGAGGTGCCCACAGCAAGGGTTTTACCATCACCTGAAAGCGCCAGGGATTCGCCAAAGCGCAATGCAACTGGCGATTGGGCAAACGCATGAAGGGTCGAGAAAATAGGCTTCACATACGCATCTTGTGTCCAGCTGCCTTCACTGCGGGTGAATACATAAACAACACCTACATCCAAATTTAAGGCAGATAAAAGATCGCCAGTGGCACCCGTTGAAGAGGTTCCAGCGCTGGCTACTTGCTCATAGTTGTTTTGATTACAGTTCACGCCCCAGGATGGGCTGTCTTCCAATAAGGCCGATACTGCCAGGGTATTACCATCGTCAGACAGCGCGACCCGGTAGCCAAAGCGGTCATTGGGCAGGAAGCGGGAGCTATTCAGATTGGGTTGTTCAGTATTGGAGGCTTTCAGGTAGGCCTCTTGTACCCATAAACCGTTTTCTTTTACAAACACATAAACTGCTCCGGCATTCACGGTTTCGTTATTGGTTTGGTCGCCGTTTACACCGGTCACTTTGCTGTCTTCTGCCGGTGCACCCACTGCCATGGTTTGACCATCGGCAGAAATGGTGATGCTCCAACCGAACCAGTCAAAAAAACCAGTGTTAGAGGCTTTAAAGTAGCCGATGGCTTTGACCATCTCCGTCGCGGTGAAGGTGGCATTGGAGCGCTGGCTACAGTCACTGCCGACACAGGCATCAACCCAATAGCGGGTATTGATCCAATCGTGAACATGAACGCCGATTTCGTCGGTTGCGCTGGTGGTGGTCAGGTTGTCTGCAATCAGCTGCGCGCCGTTTTCACCGTCTTGTTTGTAGAGCTTGTAGTGGGTTGCGCCCTCAACCGCGCTCCACTCAAAACTGAGTACTTTTGGGCTTTGCGCTTCCACTTTTACACTTGGCCAAACGCCTGAGCCATTGGCGGGAACTGAGGCCGCACTGAAACTGCTGCGCAGTGAGGAACTGCTCAAGGCGGAGCTACTGCTGGCTGATGATTTGTTGTCGCTTCCTCCGCCACAGGCAGTGAGCAAAATTGAACCGGCTGCCAGCGATAGCAGCAGGGTGGTGCGCTGTAGTAGCGGTAATAAACGATCAATATTCATTCAGCGTGTTCCTGAGGGTTAAAACTGGTCGGTGATTCTGTGTGTCGCGGCGCTTGGTGTCAATCAAATCGCCGGGATTTAGGCGGCGCCTCTACTTCGGCGGAAGTCGCATAAAGACCGCCAAAACCACTAATTGGTTCAGTGGTGTTAGGTGGCGTTAATTTAAAGAAGTTAAGCCCTGCTAGTTGTGAGCAATTGTGCAATAAAAAAGGGCCTTGGTTCAGCCAAGGCCCTATGTGATGCGGCCGCGTTGAGGCAGGTGCTGATCAGAGGGTTTTGAGGTATTCCACCAGTGCCAAACGCTGGGCATGGCTGATGGGCTCCAGCCGGCGCATTACAGGTTTACCTTGCGAATCCTTGCGTGGTCGGCCCTGTTCATCCAGCACAAATACCGGTGTTACGCCGGCAGCGTATTCGTGCCCTTTATTAGAGTTGCTGGGCAGGCTGGTATCGAACACAAACAGATCCGGGTACTGCGCCGGGTCGCGTCCAACAAAACCGACTTTTATCGGATCCAATTCGCGGCTGCCAAGGGTAAATTTGTTGGGGCGGCAGACTTTTCCTGAGGCAATCTCCTGATCGCTACAGCTGGGCATAAATAGCTCGTACAGGCTGGGAACCGATCCATTGTGTAAATAGGGTGCAGTTGCCCAGATGCCATTGAGCGGACGCGCTTTATAAGCCGCAAGTGTGGCGGGCTTGTCCTTATCTACCACTTCAAAATCCAGGTGGCGCTGGGTGTGTTTGATTGGATTGTCACCGATGGAGGCAAACAAATCGTAAAGTTTTTCAGCCCAGCGGCGGATGAATGTTTTGTCGTGATCCGGCTCTATTAACACGCCTTCAACAGCGCTACTCAGTGCAGGCAGCACCGGTGTGTTGGCTGCGTAGCGCGGTGACGCTGGATTGAGTGGCTTGATTTTGGTGCCTTCAAAGTAGCCACTTTTCCCTGAATAGTTGAGTGCATTCATTGCCATGTAAGGGTCTGTGCCTATGGTTTGCAGGCTTGCAAATTGGGCGATGATGCGGCGCTTGGGATCGGTGCGGTCAATCGCCTCATGACAGCTGTGGCATTGATAGTTAATAAAAACCTCGCGCCCCTGTTCTGCCAGTGATTGGTTGATAGGGGGCAGGACTTGTTGTGCTGCCAGCTCTTCCCAGCTGGGCGACCAGAGGCTTTCCAGATGACGCTCGATACGTGTCAGGTTGCGCACCACTACCGATGAGCGATAACCAATATCTCCGCGTTGTTTTTGTAAATCAAACTGCGCAAACACGCCGAGTGCCTCGCCGGTATTGCGCCCGAGTGGCCCGGCTAATTCGTTGTCGCCAACCCCATTCCATTGCACAAAATCATGTTGTGGGGTGTCCCACAAGTAGGGGTAGCTAACGGGTGCACTGGCGGGGTTAAAGTTTGGTTCCCTGGGGGTGAGGTGGGCCAGAACGCGATTGTAAATTCGCCCGAAAGCATCCAGTCGCCCATAACCATAAGCCACCAGCTGTTCACCGTGGCGCGGTTCGTTGACCTTGTTATAGGTCGAGATTTGCGCGGCTAGGGTTGTTAACTCAGCGCGAAAAGCTTCTTGTTCAGCAGGATATTTTCCTTTTAACACCTTGGCGGCAAGGCGTTCAAATTTTGCGGGATTCTCCAGGCTGGCGTTGAGTGCGGCTGACAAACTGCCCAGCATTTTTTCCATATCGGCCAGAGGCGCGCCTCCGTCGATCCTGATAGCGGTTCCCTGAAAATGAATCTGGCTGGTGTGACAGGCGGCGCAGGTAAAACCTACGTAATCCTTACCGCCATGTTCATCTTTTACCCAGCCCACCGCCAGTCCGTCGGGGTTGGCTATGGAGGGGCTTTGCGTCAGGTAACGCAATCGGTTCATATGCTGGTCAGAGCGAAATAATTCTTCGCTGTCTGCCACTTCCAAATGCAGAAAAATATCGTAGGGAATCAAGTTAGACCCCTGGGTGACATTGTAAAACCACAGGCTCTGTGCAGCGCTCCAATTTTGCTCGGGATAAACAATACGCCCGGCGCTATCCCCAAAACTATCCGGTTGGTTTGTGTCAGCGTTCAATCTGGCGTGGCGCTCGCCATCTACCAAAACACCCTGTGAAAGATAACTACAGCCCTGAACAAACACACACAAGAGTAAAACCCGTGAGCACCAATTAATTCTGTGTAAGGTGGGAGCAAACAACGTGATCATTCCTTTAAATCCTAATGTGACTATATGAAAAAGACAGGCGGGAAGGCCGGCGGGCGATTATTAATAAAAATATGCTGAAAGCGATCCGGTTAAGGAACTATTCAGACGTGGCGCAGCCTTAGTAGTGAACTTTATCAGATTGTGTTTGGCGGTGCCCCCAGCGGCTGTGCTTACACAAGGTTGTAACCATGGTTACTTGGGTTTGCTACTCACAATCCGGCAATAAAGTAACAAAATCTTTGCAAGTGTGAACGGGGCGATGCGACAGCCTACTTTTGCTTGAACTGTCATAAATAGTGCGTAGACTGCCGCCTCGCCGCGAGAGGGACTCTGCTGATAGAACCGGGTGGCGAATAATCAACCAGTTTTCTGTCAAGGCCATTGCGACAGAAAACCATAAAAACGCAGCGGGATCTTTTATGGTGAACAACTCTTTTTTTATTGATCTAGTGTTAAACAATCGCCTTGGGCAACCGGTGAGTCTCAGCGTTTGTCATCTCCAGTTTCAAGGGCGCGATTATTTTTTAGTCGCTGCGCCCAGTCAGCAAGCATCCAGTTTTGTCGGTAAAAATGCTGAGCCTTTTGCTTTTCAATTGCGCGAGCGTTTTGGTGTGGATGCCCGACGTTTTGAATTAGTTGAAGTGCGTGAATTGCCAGACACTACCCAGTTATTCCGCTGGCGTTTTGAGTGGGTGGGTAATTCGCCGCTGTCGGCGCGCTGTGAAGAAATTGTTTCCCCGGTATTGCGTGCGGCGCTGTTAAATATGCTTGAACCAGCGCCTGCCGCTATCGCCTGAGTGCTCAAACTTCCGGGTTTAAATCAACAGGCGTTTCCTTGCGCCACAAGCGTTGGCGCAAGGGGTGAGTGAGCTGCGCCAGCAGCTCTTGTTTGTGAGTCTCACTGGTAAACCAATAATAATCCTGACTGCTTTTGGGTTTAAACCAACCGCGCAGCTCGCCCATGTACTCCAGCGTTAATTTGGGCATGCCCATTTTTCGGTCGCCATTAAAACTGTGATTCCAATGAACCAGCAAATCGCGTTTGGCTATTGCTAATGCCAGCGAAGGGTTGTCTGCATTAATGGGTTTGCAACTGATAAAACCAATTACCGGATCAGCGCTGTCGCTATCGATACGTGACGCATTTTCAAAAAAAATATTTTCGCCGGAAAGTACAACTTTGTAGTAGGTCATGATCAACTAATCTAACTCAATCCAATTCTGCGTCGGTATTTTGATGTTCAGGTGTTGCCATAGGCAGCTGCTGGAATAATTTATTGAAGTGCTGTTGTACGCGCGCGATATTCATTACCGACATACTGCTGGAAAATCCAAACCAGACATAAAGGCCATTGAGGTTTTTAAACATGGGCGGCAAATGTTTTGGGCCAACAATAACGCCGTCTAAATAACGTTCATACAGCAGTGGTAAATCATCCAATGTCACTTTGCCGACAAACAGCATAGGAATGATTTCCGGCACTCCCGATTGAATGGCGCTGCGAATAAAATTAACGTTTTCCACAAAACCTTTTACGTAGGATATGTCCTTGGTAAACACCGAGCCGCCAGTTAAGGTGCCGCCGCGAAATACACGTTGGGTAACGCGATAACTGTCGTGCTCGCTAATACCGCGCTCCAGAAAATAGCGGTAGACCTCGCAAAAATCAGCACCTTGTTCAGCCAGATCAACGGCAACTACGCGGTCGCTTATGCGCCGTGCGCGCTGCGGAAAAGAACTGAATGTGAGGGTTTCCAACAGTACTGCCATGCCTTCCTGAATAGCGGTAATGCGCGGTGATCCAACGCTTAACCAGGTGGCCCAGGGTTGTGCGCGACCATTCAGCGTAGTGCCTATATGCACCCAACCTTCATGGACTTCCAATACTTGAATATCCAGCTCGGAAAACGAAGAGCGGCGGTTTACTTTTATGCAGTCGCCGCCAGCGGAGGCATCGGAAACTATGTCATCGCTAATCTGTACCCGCACTTCGCCTGCACCAAAATAATCGCGCATCCGTGCATCCAGCATATTCACCGCATCTTCGGCGGCAATATGATTGGTATAGGGGCGGTTTAAATGCTCCACGGCGGGCAGAGAAAAAATATGGCACAGACGCTCGCCCAGTTGACGCAAGGTCTTGCGGTCGCCGCGAATATTGTCGCTGGCTGACCCGTAAAGTTGTTTGCTGTATTGACCAAATTGCTGGGTGCCACGCGCGCGCAATAATTCAATCACAATTTGATATTGGTCGATGGTGGCCTGCAGGATTTTCCCGAGTGCATCATCATGCCCCAATTGCCGGCGTACATCGCTCTTCAATTCTTTTAATAACTGGCTGACATTGTCAGGGTCAAATGCCAGCGCTTGGCGTTGATAAAAATCTGCATCAAGCGCAGGTAGCTCTTTGCCCTGTGCGGCGCGAAAGCGCTGTTCAATCCCCACAGGCCATTTAATAGCATCCAGAATACGTATGGGTTTTTGCAGGGAAACCAGGCGCGTTGATAATTGCTTTAAACGTTCCAGGTAGAGAGAGTCGGTCATAGGCGAAATGCCACAAAATGGGGCAGGCGTGTGCCGGGCACAAATAGCATGAATGGGCTGCCATTCTAGCCTTTTGCTGCAAAATTGTGGCGAGTATTTGCAGCTGTTTTAGGGTGATTGAGCGGACCTAAACACTTGCCCTCTGGCGAGCTGGGAGATAAATCGCCAAAATGCGCAGGGCTGCATCAATCCACGGGCCCGCATTGTTAATTCGCGAGGAATAGGTTTATGCCATTTGTTGCGCTGGAAAAGTTGCATCAACTTTATGATGGTTACCGCAAGGCGTTTACGCTGGATGGTCAGCCGTTGCTGTTGCTTCAGGAAAATGGCCGGCCAGTGCTGATTAAAAATGCCTGCCCCCACGCTGGCGCTTCGCTTACCTACGCCACAGCAAGTGGTAATAATATTCGCTGTCCGCTGCATGGAATTGAGTTTGATTTACACAGCGGGCGCTCTGCGAATCCGGCTTGTGGCGGGCGATTGCAGTTTATTCCATTGGTGTACGAGGCTAACCTGTTGGGCGTCGAAACCACCAATGCTTAAATCCACCAAGGCTTGATAGAAACAAGGTTTAATCCAAACAAGACTTAATCCAGACAAGGAAAAACAGGGAGCTTTATGAAAAGTTTGATAATGAAATCATTAATGGTGCTGGTATTTGTTGCTGGTATAGGCAACTACCTTGTTTATTTGAAAACCGGGCAGATGCCACTTCTGGCTATGCGCGATCAGTTTGCGGGTAAAAGTTCAGGTGATTTTTTACCCGGGTTTTCGGCGGATCAGCTTGCTTCTGATGCGCGCGAGGCAGCACATAAAGTAGCAAGCCAGCTCTCTAATGAGGAGCCAGCGCCCGAGGTAAAAGTTTATAAATGGACTGACGCTGAAGGGCGTGTGCATTTCAGCGATAAACCCCAAGCGCAGAATGCGCAGCAAATCACGGTGGATACGCGCAATACCCTGTCTCCCACCAGCACTCAACCTGCCACCCACAGCGCAAACGAAACGGCAGCCGGTGATACCGCTTCGCCACTGGAGAAAGCCCGCGCGGCTGCCGATGCAATGAACCGGCGCGCTGCCCAGCAAGAGCAGGGTTACTGATTAACCATGAAACGCTTTTGGCGGGTTGTACGCTTTTCCTTTAAATGGCTACTGCTACTGATTCTCGTGTATCAACTGTGGTTGGTAGCGCATCTGCTTGTTTGGAAATGGGTTAATCCTGCTGAAACCAGTTTTATGGCGATTCGTTTGGCGGAGTTGCGGGAGAAGAGTCCCAACATCGAATTGCAGTATGAATGGGTGGATTACGCGCAAATATCTACCCATTTGAAGCGCGCGGTTGTTGCTGCAGAGGATGATCGGTTTATGCAGCATCACGGCTTTGATTGGCGTGGAATCGAACAGGCCCTGCAGAAAAACCAGCGCAGGGGCAAGTCAGTTGCCGGTGGATCTTCCATTACCCAGCAGCTGGCAAAAAACCTGTTTCTCTCACCTTCAAGATCCTACTGGCGCAAAGCCCAGGAGGCGATCATCGCATTGATGATAGAGGCTCTGTGGGATAAACAGCGCATTCTGGAGGTTTACTTGAATGTAGTGGAGTGGGGTAATGGTGTGTTTGGGGCCGAGGCGGCTGCGCGTCATTACTATCGGGTTTCAGCTGCGCAACTAGGTCCTACAGCAGCGGCGCGTATGGCAGTTATGCTGCCCAACCCGCGCCAGTACGAAAAGGCCATGCCCGCGTGGGTGGTGCGCCATGCCTCGCGAGTGCAAGCGCGTATGCGCAACTCGCAAATCCCCTGAGTTGCCGCTCAGATTTTTAACGGGATCGCTTTAAATTTTTGCAGCGATGACCATATCCTGCCGGCGTGGTTCTCGCGCCATGGCTTTTAGGCTACAATCGCGACCCTTTTAGGGTCTCAGTATCCTGTAGTAGTTAATCTGTTGAACTGAGGTGCTTTAGATGCCTATTTACGAATATCAATGTGAATCCTGTAGTCACGCGTTAGAGGCGTTGCAAAAGTTAAGTGATGCGCCGCTGGTAGATTGTCCTGCCTGTGGCAAACCCAGCCTTAAAAAACAAATTTCAGCCGCCGGTTTTCGGTTGTCCGGTGGTGGCTGGTATGAAACGGATTTCAAGTCGGGCAAGAAAAAGAATCTTGCTGGCGAGGCCGGTAGTTCCGGTTCATCCAGCACGCCAGCCAGTGCTTGAGACCGTGGGGGGTGGCTAATCGCCAGCCCCCGTAGTTACCCATAATTTCGCATTTATAAATAATTTCTACCAAATCAGGAACTCGCTATGCGCAGCCAATATTGTGGCGCTTTAAATGCCTCGTTTATCGATCAAGAAGTCACCCTCTGCGGATGGGTGGATCGTCGTCGCGATCACGGTGGTGTGATCTTTATCGACCTGCGCGACCGCGAAGGTATTGTGCAAGTGGTGTTTGATCCGGATGCCAAAGAGAATTTTGCGTTGGCCGACAAGGTGCGCGGCGAATATGTATTGCAAGTGACCGGTAAAGTGCGCGCGCGTGCGCCATCAACCGTCAACCCGAATATGGCGACTGGTGAGATCGAAGTTTACGGTACCGCGCTGACCATTCTGAACGAAGCGGAAACCATGCCTTTCCCCTTGGATGCTTACTCCAATGTGGGCGAAGAAACCCGCTTGAAGTATCGCTTCCTGGATTTGCGTCGCACCGAAATGCAGAAAAACCTGCGCTTCCGCAGCAAAGTCACCAGCGTGATCCGCAACTATCTGGATCGCAATGGTTTCCTCGATGTTGAAACCCCCATCCTGACCCGTGCTACGCCAGAAGGTGCGCGCGATTATCTGGTGCCATCACGTACCCACGACGGTAAATTTTTTGCACTGCCACAATCACCGCAATTGTTCAAACAACTGTTAATGGTGGCCGGTTACGACCGCTATTACCAAATCGCCAAATGCTTCCGCGACGAAGACCTGCGCGCTGATCGTCAGCCAGAATTCACCCAGATCGACATAGAAACTTCATTTATGTCGCAAGAACAAATCATGGAAATTACCGAGGGTATGTTCCGCGAATTGTTCAAGGATTTGCTCGGTGTTGAGTTTGCTGAAATCAATCACATGCCGTTCTCGGAAGCGATTGCTAAATATGGTTCAGACAAACCGGACATGCGTATCCCACTTGAATTGGTTGATATCAAAGACCTGGTTACTGAAGTGGATTTCAAAGTCTTCGCTGGCCCGGCTAACGATCCAAAATCCCGCGTTACCGCGTTGAAAGTCCCAGGTGGAAATGAAAAGCTGACCCGCAAACAAATCGACGACTACACCAAGTTCGTTGGTATCTACGGCGCAAAAGGTTTGGCCTACATCAAAGTCAACGACAAGTCCGATCTGGAAGAAGGTTTGCAATCACCGATTGTTAAAAACCTGCCAGTGCCAGTGCGCGCCGCCATTTTGGAGCGTGTGGGTGCTGAGAACGGCGACCTGATTTTCTTCGGCGCCGACAAACACAAAATCGTCACCGAAGCTTTGGGAGCGTTGCGCTGCAAATTGGGTGCAGACCTTGAGCTGTACACTACCCAATGGGCTCCGCTCTGGGTTGTGGATTTCCCGATGTTTGAAGAGGACGACAAAGGTGGCTGGACCTCAATCCATCACCCATTCACCTCGCCAAGCTGCACACCGGAAGAATTGATTGCCAATCCCGGCGCGGCCCTGTCTCGCGCGTATGACCTGGTATTGAACGGTACTGAGTTGGGTGGTGGTTCAGTGCGTATCCACTCATCTGCTATGCAGCAAGCGGTATTTAAAATCCTCGGTATTTCACCGGAAGAACAGCGCGAGAAGTTCGGCTTCCTGCTGGATGCACTCGCCTACGGCGCGCCACCACACGGTGGTTTGGCCTTTGGTTTGGATCGCTTGATTATGCTGATGGTGGGCGCAAGCTCCATCCGTGACGTTATCGCCTTCCCCAAAACCCAAAGCGCGGCCTGTGTGATGACCGATGCGCCGGGTACTGTGGATGAATTGCAATTGCGCGACTTGCATATCCGTCTGCGCAAGAAAGAAAAAGCCGCTGTTGCAGAAGATGCACCGGAATACGGTATGTAATCTTTTGTAGCATTGAGAAGGTGGGCTTTTGCCCACCTTTTTTATTTCAAAATATTGTGAAGTTAAAAAAACAGTTGGAGTTGTTAAATGGCCGGACATTCCAAATGGGCAAACATGAAACACCGCAAGGCGCGACAAGACGCCAAGCGCACCAAAATTTTCACCAAAATTATTCGCGAATTAACGGTCGCCGCCAAAGGCGGAGCCAACCCTGCTGACAACCCGCGCCTGCGCGCTGCGGTTGATAAGGCCTACCTCAACAACCTGAAAAAAGATGTAGTAGAGCGTGCGATCGCCCGTGGTGCCGGCACTAACGAGTCCGATGCTTACGAAGAGCTAACCTACGAAGGTTACGGTGTTAACGGTGTGGCGTTTATCGTGGAATGTATGACCGATAATCGTAACCGCACCGCTGGCGATGTGCGCCATGCCTTCGATAAAAAGGGCGGCAACCTGGGTACCAGCGGTTCCGTTTCCTATTTATTTGCACGCAAAGGTCAAATCAGTTTCGAACCGGGTGTGAATGAAGATGCGCTGATGGAGGCCGCCCTCGAAGCGGGCGCTGATGATGTGCTCATCAATGACGATGGCTCCGCCGATGTAATGACTGCGTTTGAAGATTTTTTCCGCGTAAAAGATCTACTCACCAGCGCTGGTTTCAATCCCGCCTCGGCAGAGATCGCCCTAATCCCATCCTTAACCGTGAGCCTCGATAAAGACGCGGCCGAAAAAATCCTCGAGCTGATTGATGCTTTGGAAGATTTGGACGATGTACAAAACGTCTACACCAATGCGGACATCAGTGAAGAGATTATGGAGCAAGTCGGCTAAGGCTTGCCTCGCGCCGCCGGTCATGCAACACTGCGCCATAACCACTGTATATAGATACAACCTATGGCGCTTATTCTCGGTATAGACCCCGGCTCCCGCAAGACTGGTTTTGGCATTATTAATGCCATTGGCAGTAAGCATGAGTATGTCACCAGCGGCGTGATTCGCATGAAAGATGCGGATGATTTGCCTGCTCGCCTTAAAGTTATTTTTGATTCCTTGACTCAAATCATCGAGCAATATTGCCCGCAAGAGATGGCAATCGAGCAGGTGTTTATGGCAAAAAATGCATCCTCAGCATTGAAGTTGGGGCAGGCGCGGGGGGCGGCTATAGTCGCGGCTACAGCGCAAAATGTGCCAGTGTCGGAATATGAAGCGCGCAAGGTAAAGCAGTCAGTTGTGGGCAATGGTGCTGCCGATAAATTCCAAGTGCAGCATATGGTGAAAACCTTACTGCGTTTGCCTGCTGCACCGCAGGAGGATGCTGCCGATGCTTTGGCGGTGGCGCTTTGTCATGCTAATAGTCGTGATCATTTGATTCGCATGGCCGGCTCCTCCAGCTTCCGTCGCGGCCGAATTGTTTAAGCCTTTTCATCTACAACCTATCCAAAGAGACGACTATGATTGGACGTTTACGCGGTGTCTTGTTGGAAAAACAACCACCCTATTTATTGTTAGATGTGCAAGGCGTCGCCTATGAAGTACAGGCACCCATGACGACTTTTTATCGTCTGCCAGGCATAGGTCAGGAAATGGTGTTGCATACACATTTATCTATTACTGAAAATTTGCACCAGTTATTTGGCTTTGCCGACCAGCGCGACCGCTCCTTGTTTCGCACCTTGATTAAAGTGAATGGTGTTGGTCCCAAGTTGGCGATTGCGATTCTCTCGGGCATGGAAGCGGATGACATCGCCCGCTGCGTGCGCGATGACAATATCACCGCCTTAACCAAAGTGCCGGGCATAGGCAAAAAAACCGCAGAGCGTTTAGTGATTGAGTTGCGGGATCGCCTGAAAAATTGGGATATGCCGCAAAATGATCTGCTGGCGCACAGCGAGATCCAAACTATCGCTACTGACAACGAAGTGTTTGCCGAAGCAGAAAGTGCACTGATTGCGCTGGGCTATAAACCGGTAGATGCCGCCAAAATGGTGTCCTTGGCTGCCAAGCAAAAACCGGATGCCAAAAGCGAAGAGTTAATTCGTATGGCGTTGCGCGCCATCGCCGGATAAGTCGATTATTCTTCGAATCGAAAACCAGTCATCATTTATTAATCAGGCTTGTTAACAATGATTGAAACAGATCGTCTGATTGCTCCTGCTGCCAAAGAGCGTGAGGATCACCTTGATCGCACGGTGCGTCCCAAATCTCTCGCTGATTATGTCGGGCAGCCGGCAGTACGTGAGCAGATGGAGATTTTTATTGGAGCAGCTAAAAAACGTGGAGAAGCTTTGGATCATACCTTGGTGTTTGGCCCGCCGGGTTTAGGTAAAACCACGTTGGCCAATATCATTGCTAATGAAATGAATGTCTCACTAAAGAGTACCTCTGGACCTGTACTGGAAAAAGCGGGTGATTTGGCCGCACTGCTCACCAACCTTGAGCCGGGCGATGTTTTATTTATCGATGAAATTCATCGTTTGAGTCCGGTGGTTGAAGAGATCCTTTATCCGGCGATGGAGGATTTCCAGCTGGATATCATGATCGGAGAGGGGCCTGCAGCGCGTTCCATTAAGCTGGATTTACCACAATTTACACTGGTTGGCGCTACTACTCGGGCAGGTTTGTTAACCTCTCCGCTGCGCGATCGTTTTGGTATTGTTCAGCGATTGGAGTTTTATAATGTCGTCGATCTCACTCATATAGTGGCGCGGTCGTCCGCGCTACTAGGTGTTCCGATGGATATAGAGGGGGCAGCGGAAGTGGCCAAGCGTTCGCGTGGCACCCCGCGAATCGCCAATCGACTCTTGCGTCGGGTTCGCGATTTTGCCGAGATAAAAGGGGATGGTGTGGTCACTGCAAAAATGGCAGACAGTGCGCTCAATATGCTCAATGTTGATGAGCGTGGTTTTGACCATATGGATCGCCGGTTACTTACAGCGATGATGCATAATTTTGATGGCGGACCAGTCGGCGTGGAGAGTTTGGCCGCGGCAATCAGTGAAGATAAGGGAACTATCGAAGATGTAATAGAACCTTATCTGATTCAACAGGGCTTTATGGCGCGTACTCCTCGTGGACGCATCCTCACCACTAATGCTTATCTCTATTTCGGTATGCCCGTTCCCAAGCGGATGCAGGATATAGCAGAGTGACAGACTCCTAGAGCACTGAGTATTTCGGCGCACTTTAGGCTATGATGTGCGCCCCTTTTTCCTAGTTCAACCAGCGAGAGTTAACTCTACCTATGTCGGAAGCCAATCAAAGTCTATCGATTCTCCACCTCATGCTTGAGGCCAGTTTTATTGTGCAGATGGTGATGCTGATTTTATTTTTGGCGTCTGTCATCTCATGGGTAATGATTTTCCAGCGTCAGGTTTACCAGCGCAAAGCCGCTGCTGCATTTGTTTACTTTGAGAAACAGTTCTGGTCTGGAATTGATTTGAACCAGCTTTATCGCCAAGGCAATAACCGCAATGAGGCGGTTGAGAGTATAGAAAGCATTTTTCGCGCAGGTTTTAAGGAGTTTAACCGTCTGCGCCAGCAAGCAGGTGCAGATTCAGATGCAATCATGGAAGGCTCCATGCGCGCTATGCGTGTTGCTCTGGCTCGCGAACATGAAAAGCTTGAGGAAAATCTCCCATTTTTGGCCAGTGTTGCATCGGTAACTCCCTATATAGGTTTATTTGGTACTGTGTGGGGCATTATGGTTTCTTTCCTTAACATAGCTAACGCAGGTCAGCCGAGTCTTGCTACTGTCGCACCAGGTATTGCTGAGGCTTTGATCGCTACGGCAATGGGCCTATTTGCCGCCATTCCTGCTGTGCTGGCATACAACAAATTCTCTGCGCGTGCAGAAAACCTGATGAGTAACTATCAAACTTTTGCTGAAGAGTTTTCAGCCATCCTGCATCGCCAGGTTCACAGCAAATAACGCTGCTACTCTGATTTGTTAACAGGTTTAAAAACATGTCTGGATTTGGTCCACCGGTAAAAAAGAAACTCAAAGCGGAGATTAACGTTGTCCCGTTGATCGACGTCATGCTGGTATTGCTGATTGTGTTTATGATCGCTGCACCTATGATGACCCAGGGGATAAAGGTTGAGTTACCCCAAGCGGCGTCAGAGCCTGTTGAGTCAAAAGATGACGAGCCTATTACTGTATCGGTAAAAGCCGATGGCAGTTACTACATCGATTTGGCGGGGGATCCTGAGCAAGCTCGCCCCTTGGCTGAAATTAAATCAATCGTTACCAAGGTATTGGCTGAAAAACCAAATACCCTTGTTTTTGTGCAGGGGGATAAAAAAGTGGAGTACGGCGTAATTGTGGCCTTAATGGGAGAGCTGAAATTAGCTGGCGCTCCTTCCGTTGGGTTGATTACGGAGCCGCCGCGCTAGGTTCTGTATGCGATTGGAAAAATCATTTTCACTTCCTGTTTTTCTTAGTGTGTCTTTGCACACTCTGCTATTGGTTTTATTTTTGGGGGATTGGAGCTTTTTTAAAAAGGAACCTGAACCCTATAAACCTCATTATGTCACAGCTACTTTGGTTGATTTAAAACCAAAAGCCAAAGCTGCTCCACAGCAAACAAAAGAGCAGGTTTTGGATTCCAAAGCTTACGAAGATCTAAAAAATAATAAAAAGCAGGATGAGCAGCGGCGCAAAGAAGCTGAAGTCTTGGTTCAACAGAAGAAAGAGCAAGAAGCTAAAGCCGCTGAAGCTGAAAAAGTGAAACAGCAAAAAATTAAGGAAGAGCAAGCGAAGATTGCCAAAGCAAAAGCAGAAAAAGAGGCTGCGGAAAAAAAGCGTAAAGCTGATGAGCTGGCTAAGCAAAAAGCCGAAGCTGCAAAGAAAACCAAGCGTGAACAAGAGGCTCAAGAGGAGCAGCGTCGCATACAAGCTGCTTTGCAGAAGGAAGCAAAACACATTAGTGATACCAATGATGATGTAAATACAAAAAGTTACGAAGAGATGTTGATTGAGCGTGTGCAGCAAAACTGGAGTAGGCCTCCCTCGGCTCGTAATGGCTTGGAGGTTGTTTTGGAAGTGAATATGCTTCCAACAGGGGTTGTAACCGGCCTTCGTGTTGTAAGAAGTAGTGGTGATGCTGCTTTTGATCGGTCTGCCGAGCAGGCAGTCAGGCGAGTGGATCGCTTCACCGAGGCCATGCAAATTCCGCCTGACATTTTTGAAAAGTATTTTCGTGTATTCAGATTTACATTTAGCCCAGAGGACTTAAGGTCGTGAAACGTTATTTATTATTGTGCTTAATATTTGTGACTGGCTTGGCCCATGCGCAATTAAATTTGCGTGTCACTAAAGGTGTGGATAATCCCACTAAAATTGCGGTAGTCCCCTTTGCATGGCAAGGTGGAAAGCTGCCGGAAGACTTGGCAAAAATCGTAGGAAATGATCTTGAGTTTTCAGGTCAATTTGAGGCTACTTCGCCAGAGCGGATGTTGTCTTTTCCTCGTTCAGAGGCAGAGGTGCATTATCGTGACTGGAAAGCACTGGGCGCTGAATATCTTCTGATTGGATCAATCACGCAACAAGCTGGCCGCTACTATGCAAGTTATGAGTTATTTGATGTGGTGCAGCAGAAACGCGTTTTTGCAAAACTGACTGTTGATGGCACATCTGCACAATTACGCGATATGGCTCATCACATCAGCGATAAGGTTTATGAAACAATCACTGGTATACGTGGTATTTTCTCAACCAAGCTTATTTATGTTGAAGCCTTCAAGCAGCCTCAAAAATACCGTTTAATGCTTTCAGATATTGATGGTTTCCGAGCTCGTTTACTGCTTGAGTCTCGTTTTCCTTTGCTTTCTCCGGTGTGGTCGCCAAATGGGCAGCGTGTTGCTTATGTGTCTTTTGAGGCAGATAACAAACCCGCTATCTACATTCAGGACATAGCAACAGGCCGGCGCCAACAGATGACCAGCTTTCGTGGGTTGAATGGTGCTCCCGCCTGGTCTCCGGACGGACAAAAATTGGCGATGGCATTGTCTAAAGATGGCAATCCAGAAATTTATGTGATGAACGTACTCACACGGCAATTAACAAGAGTCACCAACCATTTTGCAATTGATCATGAGCCGAGCTGGTCTGCAGATGGTGCATCGCTCTTTTTCACTTCTGATAGAGGGGGTAAGCCCCAAATTTATCAAGTTCATTTGGCGAGTATGCAGCAAGAGAGAGTGACTTTTGATGGTGATTACAACGCTCGTGCAAGAGTCTCTCCTGACGGCAAGAGTTTGGTTATGTTGAATAAACGGCCAGGTACGACTCACCATATCGCTGCACAGGATATAAAAACTGGAAATTTACGCATTTTGTCCGAGACAAATCTGGATGAATCGCCTACTATAGCGCCCAATGGCGCTATGCTAATGTATGCGACTCGTTCTGGTGGTAAAGGAGTATTGGCGGCCGTGTCTCTTGATGCGCGCGTCAAAATCCTCCAGCCTCCAAAACAGGGTGATGTGCGGGAACCCGCATGGTCGCCATTCTTTAACTAAATCCCCGTTCAAACTAGATCAAAACTTCATTGGAGTTACACACACATGATCACCAAGGCAATCAAGCAAGGTCTTACTCTGGCTGTTGTTATGTCTTTCCTCGTTGGCTGTTCAAGCAGCGACAACGCCGCTACTGAAGCTCCAACCACTGGTGGTTCTTCTGTTGGTTCAGGCGTATCAGAAGCTACTCTGTCAAACGTTGTTTATTTTGATTTTGATCAATACGCTTTGACTGCTGAAAGCCGTGCTGTTCTGTTGGCTCATGCTGACAAGCTGAAAGGTGCTTCAGTAGCTGTACGCTTGGAAGGTCACGCTGATGAGCGTGGTTCACGTGAGTACAACATGGCTCTCGGTGAAAAGCGTGCTAACGCTGTACGTGACTTCCTTGTAACTCAAGGCGTAAATGGTTCTTCTCTGGAAGTTGTTAGCTTCGGTGAAGAGCAGCCAGCTGCTACCGGTAGCGATGAAGCTTCTTGGGCTCAAAACCGTCGTGTAGAAGTTAAGTACTAAGAGAGTCTGAACCCGTATGCTTAAAACTCTGCTTGCTGTTGCCCTAATTGCTTCAGCTCCAGTCCTCAAGGCGCAAGTACGGGTTGTTGAGTCTTCACCTCAGGGCTTCGGCTCTGGGGTGTCTCAATCAAAAATACCCGCCTCTGCAGAATCTGACGTATATTCTCAAATTCGTTCACTCCAAGAAGAGGTTGCTACTCTACGTGGATTGATAGAAGAGCAAGCCTACGAGCTTAAACAGCTCAAACAATTGCAACTCGATAACTACATTGATTTGGATCGTCGTCTGTCGGGAGGCTCCTCTTCCGCTGTTACACCACCCAATCAAGCGAATTCATCACCAGACGCTACGCAAGCTTCTGCAACTCAAAATACGGCCAATGAAGCAGACACTTATAAAGCTGCTTATGATTTGCTGAATCAAAAAGATTTTGCTGCAGCCGAGAGTGCCTTCAAAGATCATTTGAACCGTTTTCCCGGTGGAGAATTTGCGAGCAATAGTCATTATTGGCTTGGTAAAATCGCAATGTTGAAGAAAGACTATCCTCAGGCAAAATCCTGGTTTACTGATCTGATTGCCAATTTCCCTGCTGCTGCGAAAGTACCGGATGCACAATTGGATTTAGGAAAGGTTTATTTTCTTATGGGTGATAAAGCCAAGGCTAAATCTTTGTTGAGTCAGCTTGCTGCTGGTAATACCGACGCCGCAAAACTTGCAGCCAAGTTCCTTGCTGATAATTTTTAGTTGCTATCCCTACAATATAAAATCAAATATTAATTAATTTTAAATAATGCGGCTATATCCTTGAGATCTCGCAGGGCTTGCATGTTGATAAAAAGAAAGGGGATTTCCTTGCGGAAATCCCCATGATGTATCCAGTATCGAACCGCAGTAAACATTCCATTTAGTTTACCTCAGCATCCTGCTGAAAGTTCAATTCCACCTTCCTTCTGATTGTTGCTCCTACATCCATATAGAGTGGTGGATGAGTTGGTGGGTATCAGCTTTATCCATAGCACTCCCAAATGCTCAGTCTCATTCACTCCTTGTGATGACATTAGTCCCTAATCATCCGTGTGAGCTGATTCCATCAACTGGTATCGTCTGCCTCCTGCAAACTATTCCATTTTTAACTTCGAATCCCTTCTTTCTTCCTTGTGAAGCCACTATAACTTTGATGAGGCTGTTGAAATAGTCAGAGATCTCGGGAATTTTTGTAGGAAATTGACTACAGTAAGCAGCGGTTAAGGCTGGCAACACTATTATTGACGCTATAGTCAGTAGGACTAATTTTCTCTGATTGTTGCTTTTGATGAGGCTAGTATGCGTTCTCCAGTGATTGCGCAGTGCCATAAACTAGAGGATAAAATAAATGTTGTTATCGATATTAAATCTATTAAAGCCTTCTTCATGGAGTGTGCTGCTCTCACTACTGATTGTTAACCCATCTGTTGGTGCTGAAAGCACGCTTAATCCGGAACTCGCTTATAAGCTTCATTACCATGTAACATTTGAGCCAGAGCGTGAAGGAGCATCGGTCGCGATTAGTATTGAAAAAGGTGAGCTGTTAAAAACAATAGAGTTTGCTAATAGCCATTCTGTATATTCGGATATTCGAGCCACAGGAAAGTTGACTCAAAAGGATAAGAGGGTTACGTGGGAATTACCGAAAGGTAAAGCGCGGTTAACATATTTTGTAACTCTGACCAACGAGCGAAGCCCGGGAAAATATGATGCACGAGTTACTAAAGATTGGGCACTATTTCGCGGTGACGATTTGATTCCAGCCGTTACTGTTGCTGAAGTTCCGGGAGCCCATGCAGTAGCAACATTGGAATTTGTATTGCCTACAAGTTGGGATAGTGTTGAGACTGGATGGCCACGTAAAAAAGCAAATACGTTTATTATTGATAACCCTGAGCGCCTGTTTGATCGTCCGATTGGCTGGATGATTGCGGGTGACTTTGGCTCTCGTCGTGCAAATGTAGCAAAAACAGATATCGCAATTGCAGCACCTAAAGGCGAAAATTTTAGGCGTATGGATGCGTTAGTGTTTTTTAATTTTGTTTGGCCGGAAATTGCAAAAGCATTTGGCAAAACGCCTGAAAAATTATTGGTTGTAGGTGCCGGTGACCCAATGTGGCGTGGTGGTTTATCTGCGTCCAACTCCTTATTTTTACATTCGGATCGTCCTCTGGTAAGTGAAAATGGCACTAGTCCATTGCTACATGAATTGACACATATGGTAACTCGTATTAGTGGCGTGCAAACTGAAACAACAAATGATGATTGGATTGCAGAGGGTTTAGCTGAGTTTTATTCATTCGAGTTACTTTATAGAGCTGATGGCATGACAAAAGCTCGACGCTCAAAAATAATAAAAAACCTAGGGAAATGGGGGGCAGATGTGACTCATTTACGAAAAACAAAATCAACAGGTCCGATTACCGCGCGAGCTGTAGTGTTATTGGATGATTTGAATCAGGAAATAAAAAAGCGCAGTAACAAAAAATATGATTTGGATGATGTGACTCGTCAACTGATGGAAAAAAGAAAAGTCTCTTTTGATGATTTAAAAGCTGCAACAGAAAAATTAATTGGATCGGATGTTGAAACTTTTAAATCTGCATTACTGAAGTGATTATTAGCGCGCAGTATATTAAATGCTGCGCGCAATAATTAAGCCACCCCAAATCAAGTTGCGGTCGCCTGCTCCTTGCTTAATTTCAGAACTGTGCCCTCGAATTAAATAGCTGACCCTATAGCCATTTTGAAAGGCAAAGGTATAGCCTGCCCATGCCTCTACAAGCCAGGGCCTTAATTCTGCTTGCTCATAAGTTACGCTGCTGTCGCGAAACTGTCCTTGCAAGAAGGCGTTATAAGCTCTTGCTTTGATGGCGAATCCGGCCCAGAAATAGTGTTCATTGACGGCGTTTGCGTTGCTCGAATAAGACGATCTTTCGCCATAGCTAGCCAGTTCAGGATTGAAGGATGCCCACGGGCTGTGAATCCTGCCGGCGCGCAAACTAAGCCCCCAACTTGCTTCGGTCAAATAGCCTATGGATACTTGGCTAGTGCTTTTAATTTCCAGATTATCGGAAAAATTATCTAAATATTCTTGGCGGGCTAATACATAACGTCCTGTTATTTCCCCTCCTTCACTGATCTGATTGTGCCAACCTCGCGCATCTTTCCCGCTTAACGAATGGTGTGCCCAATTTTGTAAGTCGCCCACTAAACCCAGTCCCAGTGCGCCTACTGTGAGAGTACTTTTCCAGGCGATATTATCAACCAAATCTATTTGTTCACGGTTAATGGATGTATAAACCAAGCTGGCATAGGGGCGATCTTCGGTGTTTGCGACAGATACACTAATGTTCTCAGGTGTGAAACCAAAAGCCCCAATCTCTCGACTAAATACTTCTTGAGAACGAATCGACGTTCTGGTGTTCCCCAATAATTCATCAAGACCAATTAATAACTTATCAAGTCCAACCTTGGTCTTATCTAACTTATATCCTGTCTGGGTGAAATTAAGCCCGTAGGTGTAATCCTGATCTCTATGCCCTGGTACGAGGAAGTCGTTGTCAAAGGCAAAGGCCCAGCTGCGTTTGCGTTTTTCTGGAGAATCTTTGAGATTGAGTTGAGGCGCTTTACCCTGCTCGACTCTGTTGGCCTCTTTAAGCCAAAGGGGTTGTTGCTCTGGATAAGCTTCTGCAGCCTTGGCGAAACTACCGATGCTAACAAGCAAGCTCAATGCAATCAGTTGGATCACAAGCGCCTGAAGTAGAGCTAATCGACCCGAAGAGGGTTGATTTGCGGATGTGCTGTTCATGAAAAACTCCAAATTTCCTATCATATATAAATGACTGGTCGTCTTTAATTTGGTTGAAATCGCGTTTGAATGTTAAGTTGCTGTCTTCTCTCTATTTAAGGTGACTGGTCGTCTTGTTTTTTGTGACGAAAAAGCGCCTCAACAGGCGCTGTGCTAAAGCAATTTTTGATAACTACTCTTGTCTAGCCTGTGTTTTGGAAAAAATTTCAGGGAGCACTGCTAGAAAAGCATTTAAAGGTTCGCGACATTTAGAAGCCTTCATACGCATTACTGTTCCTTCCCATGCGTTAAAGAGGAATTCAGCAATAATTGCGGATGGTAATTGGGTTTCCAGTCCTTCGTGCAGTCTTGCTTCTTCGAGCACATCTTCGATGGCCTGGGTATTGTTGCGTAACATTTGTCGCACTTTTAGGCGAATAGCCTCACTGGATTCAGACATCTCCTGACACATATTGCCGATAAAACAGCCGCCATTAATGTTTTCATCACAACCACCAATGTTGTCCACAAAAAAGCGAGTAATGCGCTCCTGTGGTGAGAGGCTGCGATCATTTAGTAGGTGGCGGTTATGAATCATCCGCTCTTCTGTCACCTTTTCCAGCGCTTCAATGGCAAAATCTTCCTTGCTCTTAAAGTAAGTGTAGAAAGAGCCTTTAGGCACGTCGGCGGCGTTGACTATGTCCTGAATGCTGGTGCCGTTATAGCCGCGAGTAGCCATAACTTTTAGTCCTGCATCCAAGAGATGATCTTTTTTTAGTTCGCGTTTGCTCATGATTTAAATATATGACCAGTCGTCTGTCAATTCAAGTGATAACTTAGTTTGATTTGTTATAGCAACTGCAGCTTTAGTGTTGAGAGGTGGATTGCCAAAGCATATACCTATTTATTATTTGTCATATTTGATTTTTTTGGGTCGCATTAAATTGCTGTGCTTACACCTTTTGCCGTATGTCCCTGTCGGTTTTTTATTTCGACTCCTTAAGATGCTTAATCAACCGCGCTTTTAGTGCTGGCGGCAGGTTGCGAATGGTGAGTGTATCCTGCTCCGGGTCATATTCAATCTCCCGCCCTAAACAGTCCGAGGCAAAGCTCATGCTCAGTGAGTCATTGCGACCGCTGATGCGCACATAGCTACGGATTTGCCCTGCATGAGGGATAAACTCCGGTTTGATCTCAGGTTTTGTGGTTTCTACGTAGCGTGCAAACCGCTCCGGCTCGTAGCTTTTGACTTCTTCAGCGAGGCTTGTCGATAAGTCGGCGATGGTGACGGTTTTGCCTGCTTTATTTTGCTCCAGACAGTAATCGACCACCTTGCTGCGGGTGAGTTTGGCGGCAGTCTCATCCAGCGTGGTGCTGAATTCATCCACCACTTGCAGAAATACTGCGGTTTCCTGCTTGATATCTTGCTTGTCGGTAAAGGCGATAAAGTGACTAAAAGCCTCGGCTATGTCTTTATCACCGCGCGCGCGCATTAAGGTTAGGTAGGTGGTTGAGTCTTGGTTTTCCCAATCGTTGAGCTGGATTTTGGCGGCGAGGGTAAATCCGCTGGTATCCAAAAATAGCGATTCACCCAGCGCCAGCTCGCCGTCTAAATACAGACCGCCTTGATGCTCCACCATGTAAACACTCAAGGTGTCACCAACTTCCAGCTTCTCTTCCACAAAAATGAGGTAGGCATCGAGCAACGACTCTGCGTTTTCCAGTGCCTGCTGGAATTGGCGCATAGCCTGGTGACTGAAGCTCAGAAAACTCAACCGCTCGGCACGACAATCACGCAACCAGCTGGGCAGGGGAAACTCGCCCAGTTCATCGGAAAAACGGCCATAACTTTTACCGCCCTTGCGGATAAATTGGGTTTTCAGCTCATAAGCCAGCTCTTCAAGTTTTCCATTGATCGCAAAGGCCGCGCTGGCGAGTTGTAATGCAAAGGCGTCGCCGGGGCTGTGGCGATAAATACGGTGGGCAACAATCGAGTTAATGGCCATATCTGAGGTCGCTTAAAGACGGAGATTCATCAAAGAGGTTTACCAAAGCCGGCTATTATAGGCGCCAACATTTTTTTGCATACACCAGATTGGAGTTCCTATGTCGATCACCCGTTTAAACCCCACACCGCGCTGGTCTGATGCGACGGTTTTTAATGGCATCGCCCATTTTGTGGAGGTTCCCAATGACACAGCCTGTGCGATGCATACGCAGATTGAGCAAATTTTGCTGCAGGCTGAGCAAACCCTCGCCGCCACCGGCAGTGATAAGTCGCGCTTGTTATCCGCCACTATTTACCTCACCGATAAACAGCATGTCGCCGCTTTGAATCAAGCCTGGGAAGCTTGGTTGCCGCAAGGCTGCGCACCCTCGCGCGCCTGTATTTTGGTGGGTTTGTTGGATCCGGCGATGTTGGTGGAAATTGCGTTTGTTGCCGCGGTGAATTAATGAATCCTGCCTATACTTTCGCTATTGTCTAGCCCGAGGCATCAAGCGAATCGCAGCGCATGCGTGCACCCAAGAGAAATAGGATATGGCCACACCAATCGACCAGTATTTAAATATTCTTGCCAAAAAAGATGGCTCCGATTTATACCTCAGTACCGGCGCGCCACCCTGCGCAAAATTTCAGGGCGTGTTAAAGCCACTGACCTCCGAGCCATTTAAACCAGGGGAAATAGAGCGCATCGCCAATGCGATTATGGATGATGAGCAGCGCAGTATTTTTGCGCAGGAACTGGAAATGAATCTGGCGATTTCTATTCATGGCGTGGGGCGTTTTCGCATTAATATTTTTAAACAGCGCAATGAAGTGGCGATTGTGGCGCGCAACATTAAAACCGATATTCCCCAGTTTGATGATCTAGGCCTGCCGGAAGTATTAAAAGAGGTCATTATGACCAAGCGTGGTCTGGTTTTGTTTGTGGGTGGGACCGGTTCAGGAAAATCCACCTCGCTTGCCGCTTTAATCGACCACCGTAATTCTTCCAGTGGCGGTCACATTATCACCATCGAAGACCCCGTCGAATTTGTTCACAAACATAAGCGCAGTGTGATTAACCAGCGCGAAGTGGGTGTGGATACGCGCAGCTATAAAGCCGCGTTAAAAAATACCTTGCGCCAAGCGCCCGATGTGATTTTGATTGGCGAAATTCGCGACCGTGAAACCATGGAACATGCGCTGGAGTTCGCAGAGACAGGACACCTGGCTATTTCGACCCTGCATGCCAACAACGCCAACCAAGCGCTGGAGCGAATTGTCAATTTATTTCCTGAAGAGCGCCGTCCGCAATTATTAATGGGGCTATCGCAAAATATTCGCGCTTTTGTCTCCCAGCGTTTGGTGCCAACCGTGGATGGCAAACGCTGTGCGGCAGTAGAGGTGTTGTTGGGCACTAAAACGATTCAGGAATTAATTTTTAAAAATCGTTTTACCGAGATCAAAGAGATTATGGAAAAATCCGAAAATCTGGGCATGCAAACCTTTGATGGCGCTATTTTTAAATTATACATGGCCGGCAAAATCAGCTTTGATGATGCTATCGCCAATGCCGATTCCCCTAATAATTTACGCCTGCGAATCAAACTGGCCAGCGAAGGTAGTGCACCGGTCAAAGCGGAAGCACCGGTTATTAAACCCAGCGTCACTGCTCCCGGTAGTTTTGGCGAATTGAGCTTGCAAAAAATTGATGATGACGATGCCGCTGATCAATAACGCGCACAAAGGTGCCGCATGAGTTTAAAAGCTATAGAGCAATTATTGCAGCCGCGCTCGATTGCGGTGATTGGTGCCTCTAACCAACCCAATCGCCCGGGCAATGCGGTGATGCGCAATTTATTGCAGGGGCAATTTGACGGGCCCATTATGCCGGTAACGCCCCATTACAAATCGGTTAATGGGGTATTGGCCTATCGCTCGATTGATGAATTACCCATAGTTCCCGACCTCGCCATTATTTGTACCCGCGCCACCCGAGTACCGGCCATTATTTTGCAATTGGGGCGCAAAGGCACGCGCACTGCGATTGTGATTGCCGCAGGTTTGGATAATTTATTTACCGCGCAGGGCACTAACCTGCAGGAGCAAATGCTCGCCATTGCCAAGGAGTGGGGCGTGCGCATTTTAGGGCCAGATTCACTGGGTGTTCTGGTGCCGGCTTTGGGGTTGAATGCGAGTTACGCACACACGCACGCGGCAGCAGGAAAAATTGCCGTGGTGTCGCAGTCTTCTGCGGTGTGTGTCACCTTGTTGGATTGGGCGCGCCGCCGTCGCATTGGTTTTTCGCAATTTATTTCGCTCGGCGAAGGTGTAGATATAGATTTTGATGAGCTGCTGGATTATTTAGGGCGCGATGCAAAAACCAGCGCGATACTCTTGTATATCGACGCTATTTACGACGGCCGCGCGTTTATGTCAGCGGCGCGTGCGGCATCTTTTAATAAACCGATTCTGGTGATTAAAGCGGGCAGCTATCGCGAAACCAGTGTGCTCACCTCGCGTTTGCCGCCAGAAAAAATTGGCAACGATGCAGTATACGATGCAGCCTTTCGCCGCGCCGGTATGCTGCGGGTAGATGACTTGCGCGAGCTGTTAGCCGCTGTGGAAACCCTTGCCAATGGCAAGCCTATTTACAGCGAGCAACTCGTTATTATTGCCAATGGCAATGGCCCCAGTGCAATGGCGGTAGATGCCTTATTAGCGCGCGGCGGTCGCTTGGCTGCTTTGGATGAAAATCTGGTTGGGCAATTACAACCGCTAATACATTCCGGCGGCAGAGCAACCAATCCAATTAATTTATTGGGTGATGCATCGCCACAAACTTATCAGCAAGTGCTGCAAATTATTTTACAAAGTAACAGCGTGGATAATCTGCTGATCATGCAAGCACCCTCTGCGTTAACGGCAGGGGAAACTTATGCTGATGCGATTATTAACACATACCAAAACTACACTGGCCGCAAACCCAATTTATTTTGCAATTGGATGGGTGAGGATGCTGCACAGGCAGCGCGTTTGCGTTTTGCTGATGCGGGCATTGCTTCTTTCCGCACACCCGAAGGTGCTGTAGGTGCGTTTATGCATATGGTGCAGTATCGCCGCAACCAAAAATTATTATCAGAAACACCGGAATCCATTAGCGATAGGGTTCCCTACCAACCGATGGCCGCGCAAAAAATTATTGCACAGGTATTAAGTGAAGGGCGTGAGCAGTTGAGTGCTACGGAAGTTTCTGCAGTACTGGCTGACTATGCTATTTGTACCAGTAAGGCTGCAGAAAAAAATACAACACGCGTGGCAGCAACAGCTGAACCTGCATTAGCGCCGCCCCAGCCCATGCCTCTGCGAATTGAGGTGCAGCTAGATCCGGTATTTGGTCCAGTTATTTTATTGGGTGAAGCTGCCAGTCACTGGAGTATTCGCAGCAATGCCGTAGTTGCCTTGCCGCCGCTGAATATGGCGCTGGCGCGCTACATGGTGATTCAGGCTTTGGCAGAAGGCAAAATTCGTGAGCGCCAAGGTTATGCGGCGCTGCACATGCCATCGCTGTGTTTATTGCTGACGCAAGTGAGTCAGATTGTGATTGATACGCCGGCGCTGCGGCATTTATTAATTAACCCAGTGCTGGTAGCCGGCGAGTCTATTGATGTGGGCGCAGCACAGCTTGTAGTCAGCGCCGAAAAAAATCCCTACCCACTGGCGATTCGTCCTTATCCCAAAGAGCTAGAAGAATTTATTAGGCTGCGTGATGAACGTGAGGTGTTGGTGCGCCCCATTCGCCCGGAAGATGAATTGACCTTACAAGCTTTTGATAATTCACAAAGCAAAGAGGATCGCTACAAGCGCTATTTTGCGGAATTGCCGCAGTTTTCCCACGAGCAAATGGCGCGCCTTACCCAGATTGATTACGAACGCGAAATGGCCTTTGTAGCGGTGGCAAAAAATGCAACAGGTGTTGAGCAAATTTTAGCTGTGGTACGCGCCCAGCGCGACCCGGACAACAGCTTTGCCGAATTTGCCATGGCGGTGCGCAGCGACTTAAAAGGTATTGGCTTGGGCTCGCGCTTGCTGCAAAAAATGATTGATTATGTGCGCAGCCAAGGCACACCGAAATTAATTGGTTGCACCATGTTGGAAAATGCCGGTATGGCCAACTTGGCGCGCAAGCTGGGCTTTAGCGTAAAATACAATCGCGATGAGGGTTTGATTGATATGGAATTAAACTTGTGATTGTCGCTTAAATTTAAAAATTATTTTTTATTATTAGCACTGTCATGAAAATTTTATTTTTCCAAATGTCATCCCTGAATTTTTGCCAATGCTTTGATGTGGGCGACAGCGCAGCGCCCTAATCCCAATAAATCGTAACCCCCTTCCAAACTGGAGACTATACCCAGGCACTGCTCCGATTCAGGCGCTGCTTTACTGCTATCCATGAGTTGGCGCAGCTCGCGGGTAATCCATTCATAATCTTGCTCTACCAAGCTGATGGACGACATATCATCATCAATATAGGCGTCAAAACCTGCTGAAATAAAAATCATCTGCGGTTTGAATTGTTTCAGTGCAGGTAACCATTGGCTGCTTAGTGCATCGTGAAAACCCTGGCTGCGGCAAGTCGCCGGCAGTGGGGTATTGATAATATGCTCAGGCACATTATCAATATCTGTGTTGGGGTAAAAAGGGTATTGAAAGCTGGAGCAAAACAAAACCCGCGAATCATTTAAAAAAATATCCTGTGTGCCGTTGCCGTGGTGCACATCAAAATCAATAATCGCCACACGCGTTAAATCATAGTGCTCCAGTGCATGAGCCGCAGCGACGGCAATATTATTGATAATGCAAAAACCCATGGCGCGAGCGCGTTCAGCGTGATGACCCGGTGGGCGCACGTTGCAAAAAACCGCATCGGTTTTACCTTGCATTATCATATCCACACCCATCACCCCGGCACCTGCGGCGTGACGCGCAGCGTTTAGGGTGGCTGGCGATAAATACACATCATCGGCAAAAAAATACATATCCCGCGCGGGAATTGCAGCGCTGATAGTTTGTAAATAGTGTGCGCTGTGCACACGCAAAAGTTGTTCGTCGGTTGCTGCAATGGCTTCGCGATAATAAAGCAGGCCATCAATACCATTTGCCATTAATTGGTTGTTAATGGCATCCAAGCGCTGTGGGCATTCGGGGTGGCCAGCGGGCATCTTATGCTCGTGGCAGAGTGGATGGCTGATAAGGGTTGCAATCATAAGCGTGCCGTTTTGATGATTGGTGGCTATCATCCAGAGTAAATTAATCAGAGTATTAATCGAATATAGCGTTTATTAATGACGTCATCCAGATAAAAACGCAGACGAAAAAAATGGAGCCCATGGCTCCATTTTTTACATCAGTGCAAACTCGGTAAATGCAGCGGCATTATTGACCTGTTTGTTCGCGGGCGATGGCGCGGTAGGCAATATCTTTACGATAGAACATGCCTTTCCAGCTAATCTGCTGCGCTAATTGATAAGCGCGTTGCTGCGCTTCCTGCACGCTATTGCCCAGTGCCGTTGCACAGAGTACGCGACCGCCGTTAGTCACAGTGTTGCCAGCTTTTTCAGCGGTGCCGGCGTGGAATACTTTTTCGCCTGCCACTTCCTGAGTTGGTAAACCGGAAATGATATCGCCTTTGTCATAAGCATCCGGGTAACCGCCAGCGGCCAGCACGACACCAACCGATGCGCGTGGATCCCAATTAGCCGTGGTGTTATGCAAATCACCCTTGAGTGCTGCTAAACACAGCTCTACCAAGTCTGATTGCAAACGCAGCATGATGGGTTGGGTTTCCGGGTCACCAAAACGGCAGTTGTACTCAATCACTTTAGGCGCGCCAGAAGCGTCAATCATCAAGCCTGCGTACAAAAAGCCAACGTAGGTGTTGCCTTCGGCAGCCATGCCATTCACGGTGGGATAAATGATTTCTTGCATCACTCGGTCATGCACCGCTTGCGTGACAACGGGGGCGGGTGAATAAGCACCCATGCCGCCGGTGTTGGGGCCGGTATCGCCATCGCCAACACGTTTGTGATCCTGACTGGTGGCCATGGGCAATACATTTTTGCCATCAACCATCACAATAAAGCTGGCTTCTTCACCCGCTAAAAATTCTTCAATCACCACGCGGCAACCGGCATCACCAAAAGCATTGCCGGAGAGCATATCGCGCACGGCATCTTCGGCTTGTTGCAAAGTTTCGGCAACGATCACACCTTTACCGGCCGCGAGGCCGTCAGCTTTAATTACAATCGGAGCGCCTTTTTCGCGCAGGTAGGCGAGGGCAGGTTCTACTTCGACAAAATTTTGGTAATCGGCGGTAGGAATTTTGTGACGGGCAAGAAAGTCCTTGGTGAAGGCTTTTGAACCTTCTAATTGTGCTGCGCCTTTGCTTGGGCCAAAACACAATAAATTGCGCGCTTGGAAATAATCCACCACACCGGCAACCAGTGGCACTTCGGGGCCAACAATGGTTAAGCCGACATTGTTTTGTTCAGCAAAATTAGCGAGTGCTTCAAAATTCAAAACGTCGATGGCGACATTTTGTAATTTTGCTTCCAGCGCTGTGCCGGCATTGCCTGGAGCAACAAATACTGTTTCGACTTGCGCGCTTTGTGCAGCTTTCCAGGCGAGCGCGTGTTCGCGGCCGCCGCTGCCAATAATTAATACGTTCATATTTACTTGCTCGTATCTAAAAATTTTAGACCCCTCCCTAACCTTCCCCTTGTCAGGGGAGGGAAGAGTTCCTCCCCCTTCATAAGGGGGAGGTTAGGAGGGGGTGTGGTGTGTAAACAACTGTTAATGACGGAAGTGACGCATACCGGTAAATACCATTGCCATGCCGTGTTCATCGGCAGCAGCGATCACTTCTTCATCGCGCATTGAACCACCGGGTTGAATCACGGCAGCGATACCCACTTTAGCGGCATTATCTATACCATCGCGGAAGGGGAAGAAAGCATCGGATGCCATCACCGAGCCAGCCACTTGCAGGCCAGCGTGCTCAGCTTTAATCGCAGCGATACGGGCAGAGTTAACACGGCTCATTTGGCCTGCACCTACACCAATGGTGCGGTTGTCTTTTGCATAAATAATCGCGTTGGATTTAACAAATTTGGCCACTTTCCACGCGAATAATAAATCGCGAATTTCTGCTTCGGTTGGGGCGCGTTTGGTGACGATTCTGAGATCGGCAGCGGCGATAACACCCATGTCACGATCTTGTACCAACAGGCCGCCATTCACGCGTTTGTAATCCAAGCCACCGATGCGCTCGCTACCCCAGTCGCCACAGGCCAATACGCGCACGTTTTGTTTTGCTTTGGTAATTTCCAGCGCTTCTGCCGAAATGCTGGGCGCAATAATCACTTCAACAAATTGACGGGACACAATCGCCTCGGCAGTTTTTGCATCTAACTCGCGGTTAAAAGCAATAATGCCACCAAAGGCGGATTCAGTATCGGTCGCGTAAGCCAGCTCGTAAGCTTCCAGAATATTGGCGGCAACACCGACACCACAGGGGTTGGCGTGTTTAACAATTACGCAGGCAGGTTCATCAAACGATTTAACGGTTTCCAGTGCTGCATCGGTATCCGCCACGTTGTTAAATGACAACTCTTTACCTTGCAATTGTTTTGCGGTGGCCACACTGGCTTCCTGCGCATTTTTTTCAACGTAGAAAGCAGCTTTTTGATGCGGGTTTTCACCGTAGCGCATTTCTTGCGCTTTGATGAATTGGGTATTAAAGGTGCGCGGGAAATCGGCACTGCCGCCATCAACCAGTCGGCCAAAATAATTGGCGATGGCACCGTCGTAAGCGGCAGTGTGTTCGTAGGCCTTAATCGCCAAATCAAAACGGGTTTTTAGTGAGGTGCAGCCGTTGTTGGCTTGCATCTCAGCGAGAATTGTTGCGTAGTCCGCCGCGTTAACCACTATGTTGACGTGTGCGTGGTTTTTCGCAGCGGCGCGCACCATAGTCGGGCCACCGATATCAATATTTTCTACCGCATTTTCCAGCGAACAATCTTTATTCGCGACGGTTTTTTCGAAGGGGTAGAGGTTGACCACTACCATGTCGATTGCGTTAATACCGTGTTCGCGCATGATCGCTTCATCGGTACCGCGACGCCCCAAAATGCCACCGTGAACTTTCGGGTGCAGGGTTTTAACGCGGCCATCCATCATTTCGGGAAAACCGGTGTAGTCAGAGACTTCAATCGCAGGGATCTTGTTGTCGGTCAGCAATTTAAAGGTGCCGCCGGTGGATAAAATTTCCACGCCTTGGGCGTGCAGCGCTTGGGCGAATTCAACAATGCCGGTTTTATCAGACACGCTAATCAGCGCGCGTTTGACTGCAACGAGATCGGAAGTAGACATACACTGTTCCTGTAAAGGTAGAGTTGTAAAACGATAAAGGTAAAAGGAGAAATTAAATTTTTGAAAAACCAAACTGACCTAAAAGCAAAAGGGGTGGAAACGAATTACCACCCCTTTTTGATCTGCCCAGGGTTTTGAACTTTCCTGGAGCACTGCAACAATTACAGCAGGCCGTATTGTTTTAATTTTTTACGCAGAGTGCCACGGTTCAAGCCGAGCACTTGTGCTGCACGGGTTTGATTGTGGCGAGTATATTTCAATACGATTTCCAACATTGGCGCTTCCACTTCTGCCAACACCATTTCGTACACATTGCTAACGTCTTGGCCATCCAGATGCTTGAAATAATTTTCAACAGCTTGCTCTACGCAGCCGCGCAGCGATTGAGCTTGAACTGGTTGGGCAGGTGCAGCTTGTACTGGTGTTGCATCAGCAAAGAAAGTTGCGGTATTCATGCGGCTTTTTCCTCTTTCATAAGCAGCTCTTCAAAGAAATTTTGAATGCTGGTTTGTTGTTCTTCTGCGTTATCTATAGCGTTAAAGGTTTTGCGAAATGCATCGCTGCCAGGAACCGTTTGCAAATACCAACTCGCGTGTTTGCGAGCGATACGCGGGCCCATAAACTCACCATAAAAACGGTATAACTCGCGCAGATGGCTCGATAAAATATCTCTGACTTCGATCAAAGACGGTTGGGGTAATTGCTCACCGGTGTGCAGGTAATGCGCAATCTCCCGGAAAATCCACGGCCGCCCTTGCGCGGCGCGTCCAATCATCACCGCGGCGGCGCCGGTGTGTTGCAACACGGCTTTGGCCTTTTGCGGTGAATCTATATCGCCATTGGCAAATACCGGAATCTTCACGGCGTTTACCACACTGGCAATGGTGTCGTATTCGGCTTGGCCAGAAAAAGCATCGGCGCGGGTGCGGCCATGTAGGGCCAGTGCTTGAATGCCGGCATCTTCCGCGAGGCGGGCAATACGCAGGGCATTGCGTTCTTCGGCACTCCAGCCGGTGCGAAACTTCAGCGTGACAGGGATATCTACCGCATCGACTACGGCCTGCAGAATATCCGCCACCAGTTGTTCATCTTTTAGCAGCGCTGAGCCTGCGGCTTTTTTGCAGACCTTTTTCGCCGGGCAGCCCATGTTGATGTCGATAATCTGGGCGCCATTGGCCGCATTCAAACGCGCGGCTTCGGCCATCATTTGCGGGTCGCCACCGGCAATTTGCACCGCAATCGGTTCGACTTCGCCGGTGTGATCCATGCGCAAGCTGCTTTTGCGACTAGTCCATAAATTCGAGTCAGCAGTCAGCATTTCTGACACCACCAAGCCCGCCCCCAGTGATCGACACAACTGACGAAAGGGACGGTCAGTTACGCCTGCCATAGGCGCAAGAATGACCTGACTATCGATAGAGTAAGGACCGATGCTAAACACGTGATATTGAGTGATCGCGATTGTGCTTATGCCGGACAGCCCGGATATAGCTCGACTAAAAACAGTACAAAAAATAAGCGATTGGCCTGTTCCAAAGGGGCGCCATCATACCCGTTTGGGGTGGGGTTGGGAACGCAAAAAAGACAAAAAGCGCTGTTTTTTTGAGCGATAAAAACAGGCTTTTTTAGCCTTTTTGGGTTGCAAAAAATAGTACTTTGCGGCAGTCAGCTTGGGTTTAGGGTTTTAACGGGTCGTAGAGGTAGTTTTCGTAATTGCGGGGCAAGTGTTTAATCAGTGGATTCTTCAGGCGGAATAGCGTGCGGTGGTTTAGTCCAGCCTGGTTGATGCCTTCGCCATGCCGGCTGCGCCACAGTGTTTGAAAGGAGCCGTCGGCATAGGCGATTTCAAGTCCCTTGTGGATGCGCGCGAGTAATGCCTTATTGTCTCTATGGGTAAAAAAGAATTTGGGGAGCGGGTAATAGAGGGCAAATTGCGGGTCGGCGGTAAGGCCGAGATTGCCTTCAAATTTCAGTTCATATGCCATCTCCATGGGGGCGCGGCAAAAAAAATCCACGCGACCGGCTTTGGTCATGCGAAATAAGCTAACTACACTGCTGGATTCAACCACGGTAAGGCCGTTGGCACGTAATATTTTTGTGTCTGCCCAGCCAATACCCGAGCCAAAAGAATAGTTTTTTAAATCTTTTTTGTGGTTGATAGGGTGTTTGCGCTGTTGAAGTTCTTCTCGTGCAAAACAAATCCGATAACTAAATGCTCCCAGATCCAACGGAAAGGGTATGTAATCAAGATTTTGCTGCTCAGTCAGCTCATCCTCATAACTCATCTGTAGAACCAGATTCGGATAAAGGTTATGGCTCAGGCTGACGAGTGTGCGGGCGCGGTTCATTGGGGGGATGCCGCGCAGCTCATAGGGGCCAAATTCCGCGACTGTTTTATCCAGCGCCAGACGCAGTACCTCAACTTCATGCAGTGATCGCTCATTACTGCCCAGCTCAGGTAGTTTATGGGTGACCACTAGTGAGGTTGTCGATCGGGTGTTTGGATATGCCTCATTGGCTGTAGTGCTGTTGCCAAGTAACAGAATGCCGATGCAGCTGATTAGCATCCAGTAATGCCTATGAGTTGCACCGATTTTGCGGTTTGGCAGTGTTGCTGCTTGCATAGATCTTCCTGAAAACAGGCACTGAAAAGCGTAGGGGTAGTATCGTCCTGCTTATGCGCTGCTTATTCGGCGATATAAATACGGTAATTAACTGCTTCTGCGCCGGGGTCGACTATATCCAGAGTGATGTAGATCTTTTGATTGCGTGGCATAAGGTCTGCACCGGCCAGTTCACCGCCAAGGTAATCTTTGGGCGTAAAGCGGCGCTGGGCAACCAGATTATTGTCAATGTCGGTAAAAACGAGCGTCAGATCTGGAAAAGGCTGCTCAAAAGGGGCGCTATTGACCAGCATTACATCCACGGCCAATGCGTTTTCGGTATCTGGATGTTCACGTACTACCAGGTTAGACGTGGAAATTTGCTGTATGTCTACCAAGGGCGGCAGTTCACAGCCAAGGTATGGGCATACAAACAAATAGGCTGTGCGATAAGGTTCAATCCGGCTGAGTGCGTCAAATTTAAACCAGGCAATTTGTACTGCCAGAGCTATAAGCCCGACCAGACTGAGTGTTGTCCAAAGTTTTCGCTGATACCAACGGTGCATGCGTTTGGCGGTAAACTCAATTGGTGCTGGCATGATGTTCATCAGCAATGCAGTGCGTGAACCGTCATAAGCGCGAATTTTAGGTTGGGTCTTGATTTGGCGTTTATTGCCATCACTGGGGGAGTCTATTGTCCTGCTCTCTGTTGTAGTCGGCTCTGCAGGTGTATCGGTTTGTGCTGTTGTTGCAGTGTCAGAGCTGTGTTTAAAGCCCTGATTGTCAGGCAGTTGCGCTAGCTCTTCACTCAAGACCAGTTCGTCAGCTTGGGTTTGTGTCGGCTGTGGTTCTTCAATAAGGCTAAATACCAACCCCGGGCTTACAGGTTTTTGGTCGTTTATTGTAGGTTCCCGTGTTAGCTCAGCTGCAGGAGTTCTACTGATATCCAGTGCTTCATCCGCCAGCTCTTCATCTGACTTGGGGCGCAATACCCCCAATTGTGGTTCCTTGTCTTCTTCCTCTTCAATGAGCATTTCCGCCCAGGACTCGTCCGTATCCTGGATGTTGGTATCCTCATTTTCCGAGCGAATTTTTCGTTCAAACAGGGACACGTCGGTCGTTGGTTTTACATCAACATCCATAAAACCATCAAACTCATATTTGCCGCTTTCTGTCTCCCGCTCTTCCATGTCATCGCTGATCAAAATATCGTCGCCATCATCAATCACAGGTTTTGCGAGTTTGGCTCTATCGTTTTTTGTTGTATCGATGGGTGTATTAATTGTTGCTTGAAGCGCTGCCTGTGGGCTTGGAGTGACAAGCGCGCTCGGGTTCGGTTTCTGCAATTCCTGAACAGCAAACTTGGAGCCGGAGGTGTTCTCTACCGGCTTAACCGGAATGTTAGGCAAGGGTTGCTTAATTGAAGTGGTGGGATTGATTGATGTTGGCTGGGCTATGCGGTGGTTAGTGGTTGCTGGTTTTGGGATGGAAGCCAGCGCACTAGCCGGTTGGCTCGGTGCTGATTTTGGCGCTTGGCTGATTGTTGCAGGCTCCGTTGCTTTTGGTTTAACGGCAACCAAATAATCCTGCGCTTTGAACACATTCAGGCAAGAGCCGCAACGCACTGCACCTTTAGCGGATTGCAGCTGGCTTTGGGTCACACGAAATGCAGTGCCACATTTGGGGCAGCGGGTGATCATTGGGTTGCTGGCTGAAGTCATGGTGTCGGCTCTTAAACCTGTCGAATCAAGCAATGGAAAATGGCAGTTTAACTTTTTGCGCGCCACTGGGTAAATTGCGGCGCTGGCAGCCCGTGGGCTTGTTGCACCGCAATGCCAACTATCTCACTTTTGTGGCGGTCAGGCGCACCCATTCTTCCTGTTCGGCGACCGGGTCAAAATCAAACCAGGGGCGATAAGCTGCCATTACCGTTTCTGCCTGTACCGCGAGGATGCCGGAGAGGCAGAGTTTGCCACCGACTTTGGTCATGGCATTGAGTGCAGGCGCCAGTTCGGCCAGAGGGCCGGCGAGTATATTGGCGAGCATGATATCCACTTGCACTGCCGGGCAGTCTGGTGGCAAGTAAACTGGCATGGCATCGGCGGGCAGATTGTTGCGTTTGGCGTTTTCGGTGGTTGCCAGCAGCGCTTGCGGGTCTATATCTACACCGATGACGCGCTTGGCGCCAAGCAGCAGTGTGGCTATGCCTAAGATGCCTGAGCCGCAGCCGTAATCCACCACATCAAGGCCGGTAAAATCCTGCTGGTCGATCCACTGCATGCACAAAAAAGTGGTGGGATGAGTGCCGGTGCCAAAGGCAAGCCCTGGGTCTAGCATCAAATTGACCTTGTCCGGTTCCGGCGGTTGCTGCCAGCTGGGGCAGATCCACAGGCGTTCGCCGCAGCGAATGGCGTGATAATTGGCCATCCATTCCCGCTCCCAATCCTTATCCTCCAACTGCTCCCAGTAGTGTTCGGGCAGTGGGTTGCCAAAACGGCGCTGGGCTATAGCGGTTGTCTTGGTGGTATCTATTTCTGCATCAAACAACCCGGTGATTTTTACGCTATCCCAGAGTGGTGTTTCACCCAAGCCTGGTTCCAGGATGGGTTGGTCGGCGTTGTCCTGCAGGGTCACGGAAGCGGCGCCGGCAGCCAGCAGTGAATCTTCCAGAGACTCTGCATAGCGACGGGTGGTGATAATTTTGAGTTGCAGCCAGGGCATAAAAGTTCTGCTCTTGGTGAGGATAAATGTAAAAGGGCGCGATAAATCGCGCCCCTACATATGGGAAACATAGGTCAAAACAATGGTGTTTTATTCCGCCAGTTTCTTTTCCAGATAGTGAATGTTCACACCGCCTTTGCGGAATTCGGTATCGCGAACCAGCATCTGTTGCAGCGGGATATTGGTGCGAATGCCATCCACAATGGTTTCGTCCAGTGCATTGCGCATACGGTTCAGGGCGATCTCGCGGGTATCACCAAAGGTGATGATTTTGGCGATCATTGAATCGTAGTTGGGCGGCACTGTGTAGCCGTTATACAGGTGTGAATCCACGCGCACACCCAAACCGCCGGGAGCGTGGAAGCCTTTAACCAGGCCGGGGCAGGGCATAAAGGTTTTTGGGTCTTCGGCGTTGATACGGCACTCAAAGGAGTGGCCGCGAATCACTACGTCAGACTGCTTGAATGACAGTGGCAAGCCGGAACATACACGGATTTGCTCTTTGATCAGATCGATGCCGGTCACCATTTCCGATACCGGATGCTCCACCTGAATACGGGTATTCATCTCAATAAAGTAGAAGCGGCCGTCTTCGTAAAGGAACTCAAAGGTACCGGCGCCTTTGTAGCCAATGTCAATACAGGCTTTCACACAGGCGGCGTAAGTTTCTTCGCGCACCTCTTGCGGGATACCGGGAGCAGGCGCTTCTTCCAATACTTTCTGGTGGCGACGCTGCAGTGAGCAGTCGCGATCACCCAGGTGGATTGCATGGCCTTGGCCGTCAGACAGGATCTGCACTTCCACGTGACGTGGGTTCTGCAGGAATTTCTCCATATACACAGTGCCATCACCAAACGCAGCCTTTGCTTCGCCTTGGGTGACATGGATGGAGCTGATCAGTGCAGCTTCGGTGTGCACCACGCGCATACCGCGACCGCCACCACCGGCAGCCGCCTTGATGATAATGGGGTAGCCAATGCGCTTGGCAATTTTCATGCATTCTTCCGGGTCTTCCGGCAGTGGACCGTCAGAACCGGGAACCGTGGGAACGCCAGCCTTTTTCATGGCTTTGATCGCTTCTACCTTGTCGCCCATCATGCGAATAACCGCAGGATCCGGGCCGATAAAGGTAAAGCCGCTCTTTTGCACGCGCTCGGCAAAATCGGCATTTTCCGCAAGAAAACCATAGCCTGGGTGGACGGCTTCGGCGTCAGTAATTTCCATCGCGGAAATAATAGCCGGAACATTCAGGTAGCTTTTGGGTGACGGGTTAGGCCCGATGCACACCGATTCATCCGCCAGGCGGACGTGTTTTAAATCGCGGTCAACCTGGGAGTGAACGGCAACAGTCTTGATGCCCAGCTCCTTACAGGCGCGCAGTACGCGCAACGCGATTTCGCCACGGTTGGCGATCAAAATTTTATCGAACATAAACCAATTCCTCAGCGATTAGTGATGTGGTCGCCCGCGCGCAGGCGACGGCCGCAACTTGGGGTTAGGCGATAGTCACTAAAGGCTGGTCGAACTCAACGGGGCTGCCGTCTTCAACCAAAATGGCTTCAATTACACCGGTTTTGTCAGCTTCGATTTGGTTCATCATTTTCATGGCTTCGATGATGCAAATCACATCGCCTGCTTTCACGTGTTTACCTACTTCAATAAACGCGGGTGAGCCTGGGCTTGGAGAGCGGTAGAAGGTGCCAACCATGGGTGATTTCACCAAGTGGCCAGATGGTAAGGTTGCAGCGGCAGGTGCAGCAGCGGGTGCGGCAGCTACCGGTGCAGCAGCAGGAGCGGCTGGTGCTGGTGCGGCAGGTGCAGCAAAGCCCTGTGGTGCAGTGAAATACTGGGTGGTGCCGCTGTTGCGTGCGATGCGCACAGATTCTTCGCCCTCTTTGATTTCCAGCTCGCCGATGTTGGATTCTTCCAGCAGCTCGATCAGTTTTTTAATTTTGCGAATATCCATAGTGTCCTCTTTGGCAACTTGGTTGAAGGTTGATAAGAATAATTGGTCTGAAAACAGGTTACTTAATCAGGTTGAAAGCAGCTTGTAGCGCCAGGTCATAGCTGGTGGCGCCAAATCCACAGATGACGCCCTGGGCGACATCGGAGAAATAAGAGTGTTGGCGGAAGGCTTCACGCTTGTGCACGTTGGAAAGATGCACCTCAATAAAGGGGATTCCCACACCCAAGAGTGCGTCGCGCAAGGCAACACTGGTATGGGTAAAGGCGGCGGGGTTGATGATGATGAAATCTACCCCTTCTTTGCGCGCATCATGAATACGGTCGATTAGCTCATATTCAGCATTACTTTGCAGGGTTTGCAGGTGATGGCCAGCATTCAGTGCAGTTTGGGTTAACTTGCGGTTGATGTCTTCCAGTGTGGTGGCGCCATAGATGCCTGGTTCGCGCAGCCCCAAAAGGTTCAGGTTGGGGCCGTGTAATACCAAAATGGTTGCCATTGACTGTGATCCTGCAGTGATATTCTGTTTTTGTGCGCAAAAACCGCTTGTGTAGGCGTTTTTTGGCCTGTCGGGATATAAAAGTGCAAAGAGTTTGCCGCAAAAATCCTGATCTGTCCACGATGCCGGCGAAATTTTGTTGAGATAGCAGAAAATGCCTGCATGATTGAAGAAGTTAGTTACAGCGATGCTAAAAAACGGCGTTCAAATAACTCTTTTGCAGGATTATCCCCGCATCATGCCCTCACGATAGCGGCATGATGTGAGAAGTTTTGTAAAGGCGGGGCTAAAAGATTCAAACGTCGTTGAAATGTCGTTATTTGTAGCTAATTTTCGCCTTTGATATGTCCTATCACCAATTCTTTTGTCAATAATTGCGGCAATACTTGAGCTTTTCCGGTGTGATTGGCGGGAAACCAGAGGTACAGCGGAACACCGCTGCGGCCATATTCCTGCAGTAATTCGGTGATTTTTGGGTCTGTATTGGTCCAATCGCCCTTGAGTGTGGCCACATTCAGTTCATCAAAAGTCGCGCTTACTGCTTCAGTGTCCAAGGCTACGCGCTCATTGGCAAGGCAGGTCAAACACCAGTCGGCGGTGAGGTTTATAAACACTGGCCGACCTTGGCTGCGCAGTTCGGCGAGCAGTTCGGGGCTGTAAGTCTGCCAGCGGCCTTGTTCCTGGTTCTGGTGATTTGAATTTGGTGTTTGCAGCATAAGCGCAAGTGCTGCGCCCCAGCTGGCAACAATAACAAGGCGGCGTATCCATAACCAAAAGCCTTGTGTTTCCCGCCCCAATAGCCAACAACCGAAGGCAATCAATACGGCGCCAATACAAAGACTAGCCATGCCATTTACGCCAGTCTGGCGGCCATAAACCCAGAGCAGCCAAATCGCACTCAGATAGAGCGGAAAAGCCAAAAGTTGCTTGAGGTTATCCATCCACAGCCCTGGTTTGGGCAGGCGATTGGCGAGCGCCGGTAAATAGCACAGTAAGAGTAGTGGTAGAGCCATGCCGAACCCCAGTGCTGCAAAAATGGCGATACAAATCACGGGCGGTTGGGTGAGCGCAAAGCCCAACGCTGCGCCCATAAATGGAGCAGTGCAGGGGCTGGCGACAACTGCCGCCAGTACACCGGTAAAAAAGGAGCCGCTCAGGCCAGATTTCTGGGTGAGTTGTTGGCCGGCCCCCATCAGGCTGCTGCCAAAATTGATAAGGCCTGACATGCTCAGCCCCATCACAAAAAAGAGGTAGGTGAGGGCGGCAATCAGGCTTGGTGATTGCAGCTGAAAGCCCCAGCCGACCGCCTCGCCGCCCTTGCGTGCCAAAATCAGCGCAATGGCAAAGCCCACAAAACAGACCACTATTCCCAGTGTATAAATCCAGCCATGCAACACTAATCGGTTGCGGTCAGCATTGGCCAAGCTCATCACTTTAATGGACAGAACCGGGAAGACGCAGGGCATAAGGTTCAAAATTATGCCGCCCAAAAGTGCCAGCGCTATGGCTTGAAGCAACCAGGGTGAAGTGGTTTCCGGTGATGAATCGGCAGTTGAGGGCAAAGGTTGTTGGGTTGATGATGTGGTGAGTGGTTCGGAGACGGTCATAGCGACTGGGTCTACGGCCAAAGTGAGCTTTTGTGGTGGATAACAAAGCCCCGCATCGGCGCAGCCTTGGTATTCGACTTTTAGTGTGAAGGGGTGGTCGATTTGGCTGAGGTCGAAACTTGCTGCCACCTGGTGGTAGTGCACCATGGTTTCGCGTTCAAATAACTCGTCATATTTCATTAACCCGGGCGTGTAACTCGCGCTCAAGGTTAGGTTTTGGTCTGCCTTAAACTTGAAGCGTTCTTCATACAAGTAATATTTGTCGGCAATCGTCCAGCTGAGCGTCAGTTGTTTGCCGGAAATTGCAAATGCTGGTTTAAATGCTTCGCCAACGGGTAAAAATTCATCCTGTGGGCTAAGCAGGCTGTTGTTGTCGGTGAGGCTGCTGTTTTTGGCGAATGGATCTTCTGCCCAGGCTTTTGTGCCTAATCCAAGTAAGGGGATTAGCAGCAGGAAAATGACAGCAGTAGAGCGGATAGTGTTGGCTACAAGGTGGCGAGTTTTCTGCATAGGGATAATTATCTTGGTCAAAAATAAAATGGCTGGGGGCGCTCGGGCTTTGGTGTCCTTAAGTGTGACTTACAGTAACATACGCGCCCCGGCAAGCAACCGATAAACATTGTAAGCCAAGGGCGATTTAGCTATCGCAACATACAGCTCATCTTTCAGCTCAGAGAAATGTTTTATGTTTAGTTTTGTTGGTCGCAATATTTTGTATATGACAATGGCATTCAGCCTAAGTGCCTGCCAGCTACCTTTTCTTGCAAACCAGAAAAAGCCGGCTGTGGTTGCGCCTCCACCCGCAGTGGCTCCAGCACCGGTAATCACCAAGGAACAGCAGGTTATTCGTATGTTGCTCCTGAACGGTGAGTACACCCTCTCGCGTGACCAGCTGCTTACACCGGCCAACGATAATGCCTATGACTTTTTTCGTGCAGTATTAAAGCTCGACCCTGAAAATCAGCGGGCCAAAGGTGGCTTGCAGGGCATAGTGATGCGCTACGTGGATCTTGCGCGGCAAGCTGCTGCACGAGGCAATTATACTCAAGCGACAACTATGCTAAACAATGCTCGCATCGTTGATCCGAATAACCTGTTGATCAAAGAGGTTTCTTCTGCGCTTACCGAGCAAATTAAATCAGCCCCGCCAGTTCAACCCTATCGTGGTGGCGCCAATGAGTTTTTGCTGGATGCCAATTTGCTCGGTAAAGATGATCCACAAATATTGGCTCGTATCACCGAGATCGCGCAAAAACTCAAAACAACAGACAGTTTGGCGATGATCATCGCCCGCACCGATGTAGAAGGGCGGTGGATTTACCAAAAAATGCGCGAAGCGGTACCGGGTTACCGCGTGCGTGGTGATATAAAACTGGGCAGCCCGCCGCGAGTGCAAATAGTGCCATCGGCACAATAAATAATTTCAGAAAAGAGCGCCTCAGCGCTCTTTTTTATTTTAGATTAGCGTGCGTAAATGATGCCGTATTTCGCCAGCAAGTCACGATAAGCCTGGCTGGATTTGAAGTCGATCATCCCCCTTGCAAAGTTCTGGGTCTGCGCTTTTTATCGACTAGGATATCTTGCTGCCATTTGCCAGGTTTTTATCTGTACGATGAATGCAACCAACCCAGCAACATGGGCGTTTCTTATCGTTAAGAAGTTCCTCAACAGTTCTATCGATACGTTTTTTTGCGGGTTTTCTCCTGTTTGACATCTTCTATCCAACAAATAAATTCATTGCGACCAATTGGCGTGAGCCCTTCCCAAAGCGCAATCGCTTCAGTGTTTTGGCTTATGGCGTCGACCAAGTCGATCGGTAAATTGTGTACCAGCCCATCTGAAATCCTAATCATAAAATGAAATATCCTATTTTTTTCACTGTGATCGCTTGTTAAGTATTTGTTTTTCTAACTGCATCTTCAGACACTGGCCAATTTTCAAATTGTGGCACAGGGTCAGTAATTTTGTGCCATGTTGCTTTTGAGCCTACGAAAATATGAGCTTCAATATTTGCCTCGGTAATTCCTTCTATGCCACCCAGAGGAATACCTAAAATTTCAGGCTTATTTTCATATGTGCTGATTAATGGCGAGCCACAAGTTTTGCAAAAAAACTTTGTAACATTTTCAGATGATTTATACGAGGACAGATTTTTAGAGCCGTTTAGCCATTCGAACTGGTTTTTATTGATAGATGCGCGAGTTCTAAAGGCTGAACCATGCCAGCGCCTGCATTTTGAGCAATGGCAATTGTATATTGGGCCGAGCGAACCTGTGATTTCGTACTCGACAGCTTCACACAAACACTTTCCTTTCATCATTTTTATTCTTCCTACTAATAATTACAAACTGTCGAGCGCGCGAAGCGCACGGTGCTGCAGCGCCTTGTATGATTGATTTCACCAGTTTTCTTATCATTCTTAACGCGATAAGGTGGAGCCCATACCTGCAGCAACAGGTATTCAGCAAGGTAGCCCGGTGCAG
>NZ_JBHRTF010000002.1:0-894009 GCF_042646205.1 Cellvibrio fontiphilus
AACTTTCGCGCTCGACTTGCATGTGTTAGGCCTGCCGCCAGCGTTCAATCTGAGCCATGATCAAACTCTTCAGTTTAAAATCAGGTGTCGTCTTGTCGGCGAACCAACTCGAACAACTAAACTTTGCTCAGAATCATTAAACACAAATACATTACTGTTTGTGTGTTCACTTCATCTGATAATTTGCTTGTTGCCAATCACCATCCGCAAGTGCCCACACGCATTGCTTGATCTGTCTTGTTAAAAAACCGGTTAGCGCTTCGGCTTAACCGTGGGAGGCGCATTATACGCACCTTTTAAACTTTGTAGACCATTAATTTCATTAATTTTTTACAACTTATCGAGCTTGATGTTGTTACCGGGTCGCTGCTCGACAGGGCGCGCACTATACGAATCGCACCGCACCAACGCAAGCTTTTTTTGGCGCCAATAACAAAAACCTATCACTCCGCCTGTTTGATAAACACAACGGCGATTAATTCACCTGCCCCTGATCTGTTTTGCCGCCAAAAATAAACCCATACAGCCAAGCCAGCGGACCAGAGAGCCCGTAGATAACCGCAATCGCCAAAACACCCTGCTGCTGATAAATAATCAAGGAGGCAAAAACCAACACCACCAACAGCATAAAGGCGAAGGGAACCCGACCGCGGAAATTAAGCCCTTTGAAACTGGTGTAGCGGAAGTTGGAGACCATCAGTAAGCCGGTAAATGCCGTCAGAACCGCTATAGCCGCAGCCCAAACTCCTGTAGGGGCACTATCAAACCAAACCCAGACTGTAGCAGCGATAATCGAAGCCGCCGCAGGACTCGCCAACCCCATAAAATACTTTTTGTCGACAACACCTATTTGCGTATTAAAGCGCGCCAATCGCAGCGCCGCACATGCCACATAGATGAATGCCGCCGCCCAGCCCCAACGCCCTAAATCCTGCAACACCCAGCTGAACACCACCAATGCTGGCGCAACCCCAAAAGAGACCATATCCGCCAAACTATCGTATTGTTCGCCGAACGCACTTTGGGTGTTGGTCATGCGCGCAACGCGCCCATCCATACCATCCAGCAACATGGCGACAAAAATGGCGATGGCAGCATGGGAAAAATTGCCATTCATTGACGAGACAATGGCGTAGAAGCCACAAAAGAGCGCACCGGTAGTAAACAGGTTTGGCAGCAAATAGACACCGCGATGGCGAACCTTTTCACCACCCTCAGAAACTTCTTCGACCAAGTCACCAAAAGGCAAAGGCCCCTCATGATCCGTCACCTCGGTGGACTTGGATTGTTTCTGCTCATTATTAGTCATGCTCAACCTCATCGAATGCTAGGAGCCGGGGGCGACATTCTACACAGTCACCAACAAAAAACGCGGCCTGAGCCGCGCTTTTTGTTGTCGCCAAAACCGGGGTTAGTTCTTGGTCTGGTCAACGATTTTGTTGGCTTGAATCCAAGGCATCATTGCACGCAACTTGGCACCAACCACTTCAATGCCATGAGCGGCGTTGTTGCGACGGGCAGCAGTCATTGATGAATAGTTGGTTTGACCTTCCAGAATAAACTTCTTGGCGTATTCGCCAGTCTGGATATCTTTCAGCGCTTGACGCATAGCTTTGCGCGACTCTTCGTTGATCACTTTAGGACCAGTCACGTATTCGCCGTATTCAGCGTTGTTAGAGATTGAGTAGTTCATGTTGGCGATACCGCCTTCGAACATCAGATCAACAATCAACTTCAGCTCATGCAAACACTCGAAATAAGCCATTTCTGGCTCGTAGCCTGCTTCAACCAGAGTTTCAAAGCCCATTTTTACCAACTCAACAGCGCCGCCGCACAATACAGCTTGCTCACCGAACAAATCAGTTTCAGTTTCGTCTTTGAAGGTAGTTTCGATGATACCGGTACGGCCGCCACCTACGCCTGATGCGTATGACAGAGCAGTATCTTTCGCCTTGCCAGAAGCATCCTGGAATACAGCAATCAGATCTGGTACGCCGCCGCCACGTACGAATTCAGAACGCACAGTGTGACCTGGTGCTTTTGGCGCGATCATGATCACGTCCAAATCTTTGCGTGGCACTACTTGGTTGTAGTGGATCGCAAAACCGTGAGCAAACGCCAAAGTAGCGCCTTGCTTGATGTTTGGCTCGATCTCTTCTTTATAAAGCTTTGATTGGAACTCGTCCGGAGTCAGGATCATCACCACATCTGCAGATTTAACTGCAGTAGCAACGTCAGTCACTTTCAAGCCATGAGCTTCTGCTTTTCTTACAGTAGCAGAACCGGTGCGCAGACCAACTACCACATCAACACCTGAATCTTTCAGGTTGCAGGCGTGAGCGTGACCTTGCGAACCGTAACCAATGATGGCTACTTTTTTGCCTTGGATGATAGAAAGATCAGCATCTTTATCGTAATAAACGTGCATAACAGACTCCTGTTGGGATGATTACCGCCTGAGAGTGGAAAATCACAAGGCGATTTGGATAAAAGGCCGCCAGTGTAGAGAAACACCCGCATCGCGTAAAATGATATATTCGCAATTCAATATTTCATTTTATGAAACACGGTTATTACCCACTTTATGGATATCACCAAACTTCGCCTGTTTTGCAACCTCGCCAACAGCCTGCACTTTGGCCGCGCTGCCAATAGCAGCCACGTTTCTCCCTCCACGCTTAGCCGCAATATCAAGCAACTTGAAGACGATTTGGGTGTGAGCCTGTTTGTGCGCGACAACCGCTCGGTGATACTCACCCACGAAGGCGAACAATTTTTAGGGTTTGCCAAAGAAGTGATCCAGCAGTGGGAGACGTATCAGGAATCGCTGCTGGCGCAGGCCGACCAACTGCGCGGGCAACTCAGCATCTACTGCTCAGTCACTGCTAGTTACAGCTTCCTCTATGAGATCCTCACTGAGTTCCGCGTCAAACACCCAGGTATTGCGATCAAACTTCACACCGGCGACCCAGCTCAATCCATCGAGCGAATTTTGGCAGGCGATGAAGATATCGCCATCGCCGCCAAACCCGACAAATTACCATCAGGCATCAGCTTCAAACCTATCAACAGCTCGCCGCTGATTTTTATCACCGCAAACACAGAAGATTGGCAGGGCAAAAGCTGGGATGAAATTCCGGTGATCATTCCGGAAGAAGGCTTGGCAAGGGAGCGCTTAAATATTTGGTTCGATTCACTCGGCATCAAACCGAATATTTATGCCGAGGTAAAAGGTAACGAGGCGATTGTGAGTATGGTGAGTTTGGGATTCGGTGTGGGCGTTGCACCGCAAATAGTGGTGGATAACAGCCCACTGGCCGATAAAGTAAAACGTTTTGATCCACAACCGGATTTAGGCCCTTATGACACAGGAATCTGTGTGATGGAAAAACGCCTGAAAAGCCCGATTGTAAATGCATTTTGGAGCCAACTGCGCGAACCGAATCGTTAGATATTTACCGAAAGGGTTTGCTCAGAAAAGGCGAGCCAGCCAAGCCAAAACGCCAAGGCAAATCCATCGCTTTGGAAATTCCGATGCGCGGGCCAGCCACCACATCAATGGGTGTCATTGCAGGCGATAAGTGAAAAGGTTTTTGTGTGAGCGAGCGCCCATTAAATGCATGAACAATTTCCAATGCCTGCCCCACTCGTCCTGGCCCTGAACATAACAATTTTTCCGCATCAACACCGCGCCGCTCGCGCATAACGTCCAAACCCTGTGTGGGCTGTATCGCACGAATTAAAACACCTGCACCATGCCCTTCCGGCGCGCACACAAAATTCAAACACCAATGAATGCCATAAGAGCGATAAACATAGGCGCAACCCGGCGCACCAAACATAGCCATATTGCGCACACTCGGCCCAGAGAAAGTATGTGATGCAGGCTCGGATTGATCATAAGCCTCCACCTCAACAATTACACCGCCAACACCATTTACAAAAAAGTGCGCACCTATTAACTGGGGCGCAACTATGTGCGATGGCTGGGAGAAATCTATTGCGATACTTTTCATATGTTATTGTTGAGCGGAAGTAAAACCTTGCTGTTTTTTCAGTTCCATCAGCAGCGCATGTAACATTTCCGTTGATAAACCATGCAGCACCAAACGATAACCCGCGCGCAGAGTACTCATTGGCACTAGCGGATGTTTGTTGTTAAGCAATACCAAATGCTGGGGGGAATTTAAAATCGTCGCCACATACAAACCAATCGTTTCATCCAGCTGCAGCGAGTTTGAGGCGCGCCAAAAATCATTATCGGTTAAAAATAATTGATAAGTCGGCGTAAACATTTCGATAGCAGTTTGCAGATCGATGCCGTTTAACCTACCGCGCGGCATGGCTTCCAGTGTCACCTCCGGTTCTTTGATCATACTGAAATCGGGTTGTGCAACAGGCTGTAATTTTTTATCGGCGTCGCGCAGGGCTTTGCTCAGGCGAATCACGAAGTTAAATAAATTTAAATCGTGTTTTAAAAATAATTCGTCCTTCAAATCATCCAGAGTTATTGGTTTCAAAGGTGATGTTTCAACTTTCACCGGTGAATTAGCCGCAATAAATTCCAGAATCTGCGCCCCCATATGAAAGTGACGCAACACCAACCAGTTAGCCTCGGGGCGCACGCAATATTTCAAGCCAGCAGCGAGAATCCAGTGCAAAAATTTGGACGCCGCCCACTTGCGCGGCACCACCACTTTAAAAATCTGGATTAATACAATCAGCGTGCGTGCGATAGGTCTGACAAAAGGCAATAAAAATTGGCGCGATGGTGATGCCGAGTCAGTAAGCCAAGCCTGCTTAACATGATCCGGCAGGGGTGTACTTTGATCCAAATACAGCGCAAGCCACGGATTAGGATCGCGCGGATCAAATTCTGTTTGCAAAAACTCAGGTAACTGTTCTGTTTTTTCTACGTTATCCATCTGTTATGACTCCAGAATATGTTCGAACTGCATAAGATACAGTTGTGCCGTGCGTTTGGCCGTAGCGATAATCGCGCTTGCCGCCTTAGGATCAATCGCCATCACCAGTTCAACGGCAGCCAACCAACGCGCGAGATGATGTTCGTCATTCGCTCCGTGATATTCCAAAAAGCGAAATGCACTTGCCGGTAAATCCACTTGTTTGCGCAGTAAGGGTAGGAGCGCAGGCACGATACGCTGACCAGTGCCTTCAATGATATAGATCGCACCCAATAATCCGATGGGATTGGTTGTCGCAGCAAGCGAATGCAAATAACTATTCAAAGCTTCACCACCGGGATTGCGGCGTAAATTATCCAGCGGTTCAGTGCCGCCTGCTGCACAATAATCCTCGTACAAAATTTTGAAATCGTTTTGCTCTTCGCCCGCATGAGTTTCAATTAATGCAGCAAGGTCAGCATAGCTACCGGTGAGCGATGCCACGGCTTCGCGCATCCATTTACTACCCTCGCGCACTTGCGGCACCCATTGCGCAGTCCACTGGCGATAATCTTCCAGCGCAAATTGTTGGCTCACTAATTTGTGAATCACCGGACTGCGCCAAACTTGCGAGCGGTAGTCATGCCAGATACCTGCAAGGGTTGTTAATAAACTTTGCAAATGTTGCGGCGCAGATTGTGGATCATGAGGCGCTGCAATAGCAGGCAACTCGGTTTTTTCTGACGCTGTCGATCTAATTGCGGGAGTAAGGTTAGCAGCCAAAGGCGCATTGGCCGCTTCCACTTCAATCAGCATGTAAGCCGCCGTCATACGCCCCGACTCGGGGATAAAACAGAATATTTTTTCGCCCGGTTTAACCTGATGGGTATCAAGAAATTCCGCCAGCATAATAAAAATCGAGGCGGAGCCGGTATTGCCGCGCGTGGTTAAGTTGCTGTACCAGCGCTCGCGCGGAATGGTTAAGCCCGCCTTTGCCAGCAATTCTTCTACTACTGGAATAAAACGCGCCGATGAATAGTGACAAAGAAAATGATCAATCTCATCCGATGTAACCCAACCATCGTGGACGAGCTTTACATATTCGTGAATGCTCACATCAAACAAATGCGGCAGCAGGCGAATATCCTGCCGCAGCGACAACGCACCCGCCGCTTCCGCTTCACTGGATGACGGAAAATCCAAGAAAGATTTTCTGCGATCTTCGGTTAAACCCAGTTGCATGCAGACCGGATAATCACCCGCAAAGCTTTTTTGGTGAATCCAGTTTATTTTTAAGCGCACGCCGTTTTTTGCTTGTGGTGCATCGGTAAGCAACACTGCACCTGCGCCGTCAGATAACATCCAGCGCAAAAAGTGCGCATCAAAATCACTACTGTAACCGCGCGGGGCAAAGCGGCTTTTTTTAAAAATGCGCGAGGGCATTTCCGCTGTCGCCACTAAGGCTTGTTGATGCGCACCCAGCTCCACGGATTGCGCTGCGTAATTTAATGCGGAAATACCCGCAGCGCAGACACCAAGGCTCGATAAGGTTTCCATTGGCGGCGCACCTAGTTCACCTTGTACCATGGTGGCAAAACCGGGGATTAGTGCATCACTGCCCGATGAACCGACCGAGAGCAAACTTACATCACTCAGGCTCGTATTGGCGCGCGCGAGACAATCGTTAATCGCATTGGCCGCAAGCTGCGTGTGCGACGTCACTGTCTCGCCATTTTTATCAATGGCGTAATGACGGGTTTGAATACCGTTCTCTGCCAAAATTTTATTTTTGATACGCAGTGAAATGCGATTGAGTGGCGCAATAAAATCATCCATCGCCTGATTATCAACTGGCTCACCCGGTAGGTGATAGCCCGCTGATTGAATATACACACGATTAAAACGGGTAGGCATAAGTTAGTCCTTGTTGTGAAGCGAACGACTGCGCCAGCGCGGGTGCAGCAACGCCAATAAATAAGTGCGCAGCATATAACGCAGTAAACTATCTTCCTGCAACGCAGGATGAACTTGTGTTGCATAATCATAATGTTGGTGCAACTCCAGCAACTGCGACCAATGCGCACGCGGGTGTTGGTGGTGCGCGGTATGCAGCCCGATATTAAATAACAAGGGGTTAAGCAAACCATAAAAATTACGCGCAAAGTGTAAATTTTTGCCCGAGCCATCGGCATGTGCGTGTTGCAAATAGTTAGTCGCCAACAACCAATGCAGCCCATGCAACTGTGGAATCAATACCAACACGAGCCACTTTTCCCAATCAATCCACGCCAGCGCAATCCACAACCCAACAACAAGAAAATACTGCAACACACAATAATAAAAATACGCGCGTTGGAATTGATAGCGGCGTTTTAAGTAGGCGAAAAATTCTGGATAGAGCACCGAAATTGCCTGCAGCGGATGCAACAAATAACCCAACAAATGATTAGTGTCGCCGCGCGCACCGGGTGTATTAAAACGATAGGTGCGAGCCAGATCCTGCTCGCCGTGTTGGTAGCGATGGTGATTGCCAATATGGGAGGGATAAAACACAAAGGTGGGATGCCCCTGCAAGAGCGTGAGCCATAAATCCGTCAGGCGATTTAACCGGCGCGAAGTCCAGATTCGCAAATGGGTATGATTATGGTGAATCACCCCCACACCCAGCGTTAAAAATAACTCTAGCAAATACAGCGGCCAACTGAATCCCTGCTGCCATTGCCACACAACCAATAATGGCAACAGCAGTAAATAGGCAATGCTCTGCCAATCGCGCCAGTTACGCATCTTATTTAGCGCACACGCCAGCGGTTAATTTGTTTGTCGGCAGCATCGGCAGGCAAAGCGGTTTTAAAAATCCAATCCATAAACGGAAACATAAAACCGTAGTTGCCATTAAAACAGGCATGATGCAAATGGTGGCGACGCGCACCGTTAAAAATCACGCGCGGCGAGCGCGGATTAAAATCAAAATTGGAATGACCAATACTATTGAACAGCAAACTAAACAAAGGCACAGAAAAAAGTGCATAAACACTAAAATCATGCACTAACATGGGCAGCAGAATCACGTTGCCCAACATCAAAGCTTCAACTGGATGAAACGCATAAGTAGACCAGGGAGTCGTCACTACCGAGCGATGATGCGGCAAGTGAAAACGGCGCAACCAGCGCGTATGTAGCAACCAATGGTTGATATAAAAATGGATTTCATTCCAGATAACCAACACAAAAATTTCCAGCAGGATTTGTAACCCGGAAGGATTCTCCGCCAACTCCGCCCAACCCAGTTGCAGCAATCCCCAAGGGAAAATCATCCCCACCCCAAAAATCCCAATCGAACTTGCGGACAACAATAACTCACGCCGCAACTGCCCCTCACCCAACGGACGAGGGTCAAGCTTGATACCAATATGCAATCGCGGCAGCAGTTGCTGGGTGAGCATAAGGTTCAATGTACCAAACAACAAATAAATTCCGCCAAAAAAAGCGAGACCAACACCGGCTATCTCGAACATATTGGAATGTAAAATAAACTCACGCATTACTCTGAAAACCTATTCCGTTAATGATGCAGCAGCAAAGCACTTATAGATTGACTACAGCTTTATAAAAAAGGCCGATACCCTTGCGAGTATCGGCCCCTCTTATACCAACAAACACAACTTACAAACTCAACACCTTCTCGCCGCGCGAAATGCCGCACACGCCAGTGCGCACCACTTCGATAATCGCGGCATCGCCGACTGCTTGTAAAAACGCGTCGAGTTTGTCGCTCGCGCCGGTGATTTGGATGGTGTAGAGAGTGCTGGTGACATCCACGATTTGACCGCGGAAAATATCTACGCAGCGTTTAACTTCCGCCCTTTGCGCGCCAGAAGCTTTGACTTTGATCAGCATGAGTTCGCGCTCGATGTGCGAACCCTCGGTCAAATCAACCAGTTTTACCACATCAATTAATTTATTGAGGTGTTTGGTGATTTGTTCGATTTTGTGATCATCACCCAGCGTCGTCAGCGTCAGGCGCGACAGGGTTTCATCTTCCGTTGGCGCAACGGTCAGGCTTTCAATGTTGTAGCCGCGCTGGGAGAACAAACCAACAACACGGGACAGTGCACCGGGCGCGTTTTCAACTAATACAGAAATGATGCGTCTCATATCAGGTGCGCTCCGTTTTGCTTAACAACATATCGCGCATGGAACCATTGGGCGCAACTTGCATGGGGTAAACGTGTTCAGATTGATCAACCATGATGTCCATAAATACCACGCGATCTTTCAATGCAAAACACTCGGCCAATTTCGCTTTCAGCTCTTCTTTTTTGGTCACGCGAATACCAACATGACCGTAAGCTTCCGCTAATTTTACGAAGTCAGGCAATGAATCTTCATACAGACTTTCCGCGTAGCGGCTGGAGTACTGCATGTCTTGCCATTGGCGCACCATACCCAGGGCTTGGTTGTTCAAACAAATCACTTTGACTGGCAAGTGATATTGCGTACAGGTGGACAACTCCTGAATACACATTTGAATAGAACCTTCACCGGTAACGCAAACCACGGTCGCATCGCGCTCCGCCATTTGCACACCCATCGCCGCTGGCAAACCAAAGCCCATGGTGCCGAGGCCACCAGAGTTAATCCAACGACGCGGTTTATCGAACAGGTAATATTGCGCGGTAAACATTTGGTGCTGGCCAACATCAGAGGTGACATAGGCATCGCCTTTGGTGACTTCCCAAATCGCTTGAATAACCTCTTGCGGTTTAATTTTATCGCCCGAGGTATCAAAACGATTTTTGGTATACAAACCGTGGCGCTCGCGCCATTCGTTGATTTGCTCCCACCAGCTGGCAATCGCTTGCGCGTCCGGTTTTTCATCGCTTTCTTTAATCAGGCTGAGCATTTCGCTGAGCACGTTATCCACCGCACCGACGATGGGCACATCCGCCGTTACGGTTTTTGAAATGGACGCTGGGTCTATATCAATGTGGATAATTTTGGCGTTGGGGCAGAACTTGCTCACGGTGTTAGTCACACGGTCATCAAAACGCGCGCCCACAGCCAGAATCACATCACTGTGATGCATAGCGGTGTTGGCTTCATAGGTACCGTGCATGCCGAGCATACCGAGGAAGTTTTTGCCGGTGCCAGGGTAAGCGCCCAGACCCATCAGGGTATTGGTTACCGGGTAGTTGAGCAGATCCACCAATTCTTTGAGCAGGTGTGATGCGTTGCCTTGAATCACGCCGCCGCCGGAATAAATCATCGGGCGCTTGGCGCCGAGCAGCAACTGCACTGCTTTTTTGATCTGACCGGAGTGACCGCGAGTCGCTGGCGTGTAAGAACGCAGCTTTACTTTTTCCGGATAAGCATAAGGAAAGGTGTAAGCCGGATGCGTCAGGTCTTTAGGCACATCAATGACCACCGGGCCAGGGCGACCGGTTGAGGCGATGTAATAAGCCTTTTTAACAATTTCAGGAATCTCACTGGCGTGTTTGATCATAAAACTGTGTTTGACGATCGGGCGAGAGATACCCACCATGTCGGTTTCCTGGAAGGCGTCTTCACCAATCAAGTGGCTTTGCACCTGACCGGAGATCACCACCATCGGGATGGAATCCATATAGGCCGTGGCAATACCGGTAATGGCATTGGTCGCACCTGGGCCGGAAGTTACCAGAACTGTACCCACTTTGCCGGTCGCACGGGCGTAACCATCGGCGGCGTGAGTAGCGGCTTGTTCGTGGCGAACAAGAATGTGTTTAACGTCTTTTTGACGAAAGATGGCATCGTAAATATGCAGCGCAGCGCCACCTGGGTAGCCGAACACGTATTCAACGCCTTCGTCTTTCAGGGCGCGGATGAGCATATCTCCGCCGGAAAGCATTTCCACAATAATTCCCCTTTTAGGACAATAAATCGCATTTGCGAGTGCGAGCCGCATGCAGGCAAGAAGGAGCAGCGAGGCATCACACAAAACAGGCGCTAGCGCACAGCAGCAGACCAGCGCAGTGAATGATCCACGAACAAGACCCGGCAAGGCCAAGCTCGGACCAGCGAAAACCCTGCAGGTAAACAAAGGCTTTCTCAGGCAAGGCTCTGGTAGGAACCTAACCATTAGATGGGTCGCCAAGAGGGTGACTTGGCGGGAGCAGCCTAACGCCCAAGCTTAGGGGCTTCTGCAACCATCTAGCGGAAGCGGCAATTGTCCCAAGATAAGCTGCAATGTCAAGAAATTAGATGAATTTTTGTTCGTTTTTTAACGGCGAGATGAATCTACTTACCTGCTTGCGCTTGCTCACAGTTTTCAGCGGTGCGGTTTCGCTGGCCCAGCTTAAGCGCTATATTTGAGACAATTACTGCTGCAACCACCGGAACAAGGCGATCCCCATGAAACACAAACGTTTAATTAGCATTATCAGCCTTTGGGTTGCTGCATTAGCCAGCGGCAGCGCAATAGCTGCAAAAGATAATGTATTTACCTGGACCGACGACAAAGGCGTGGTTCACTACGGTGAACGTCCACCCAAAGATTCCCAGGCCCGTCAAATCAAAACACGTACAGGCCATAGCGATCCGACACCCAATACCACTGCCCCCACATCACCGACAGTATCCGCAAATGCAACACCCGATCAGGTTGCCGCTTCACTGAAAGATCCCGAGCGCTGCCTGACTGCACAAAAAAATCTGGAGCTGCTAAATACTGCAGCGCGCATCAAAATCGCCGGTGAAGATGGTGTTCAGCGCCTGCTCACCGAAGAAGAGAAAGAAGTTCAGCGCAACACTATGCAAACCATTATTGATCAAGCCTGTGAGTAATACCTAACCGGGAGCTTAATGCTCCCCGTTTGACAACATCCCCGCCTAGCACTCACCAATCTGCGTAGCTCCACTTTATTAAATATACCTACAGTTGGTAATTACAGCTGGTAGCTACCGTTGTATGACTCTTGCGCCTGGCAAGGGCCAACACATATGTCGATCAAATTTACAATTACACTATATTACAAAATCATTAACCCTATGAATTTAAATGAATTTTAACCTGCGGCACAAAATCTGCTTAGAGGAGAACGCTAGGGAAAACTCCAGCATTCAATTTTGTTTCTTAAAGGAAAAGGTCACATGAAAACTTCATTAGTTGCGGCGGGATTCATCGCCACTCTGGCACTCAGCAGCGCTGCTAACGCCTTGGTTGTTACCCCGGAAAATAGCGGCTCTACACTTGCCAATACCATCCTCGGTTCAGGCATCAGCATTAGCAACGTTAACTACACCGGTGCTAACGGCGCATCAGGTACCTTCACTAACGGCAACAGCGCAGGTCTGTCTATTGATAAGGGTATAGTGCTCTCCACTGGTCAAGCTACCAATGCAATGGGCACAAATAACACCAGCAGTGCAGGAACCTCCAATGGTACAGCTGGTTACGCCCCACTTACCGCCATTGCCGGGTTCAATACTTATGATGCCACTCGCCTGAAGTTCGATTTTGAATTTAACGGCGGTACTGGCGGCGATTTGTTCTTCAACTTTGTTTTTGGTTCTGAAGAATACCTTGAGTACGTAGGCACTCAATTCAATGACGTATTTGGTTTCTTCGTAGATGGTGTAAACGTTGCCCTGACTCCAGGCTCCAACGACCCAATCACCATCAACACTATCAATACCACCCAAAATAGCAGCCTGTTTGTCAACAACACACCAGCTACTTACAGCACCCAAATGGATGGTTTTACCAAGAGCTTGCAAATCACTCTGAAAGGTTTAAGTGCTGGTTTGCATAGCATGGAATTTGCGATTGCCGATGCCGGCGACAGTGTTCTTGATTCCTGGATTTTCGTTGAAGCCAAATCCTTTGCTGATACCCCCGTTGGTGTTTCCGAGCCTTCATCACTGACTCTCTTGGGTTTGATGTTGATGGCATTGGGCTGGAGCCGTCGCAAAGCGGCTAAATAAGCGCATAGCGTTTTTTTAGTGCCCAAAAATAAAAACGGCCGCCAAAAGTTGGCGGCCGTTTTTATTTGGATAGCATTGATTAAAAATTAATTTAACCGCTTTGGATCAAACACAATTTTGTCACCAGACAACTTGCCGTGAATAATCACGCCGGGAATAAATTTACCGCTCAGAATATCTTGTGCCAGCGGGTTTTCGATCAGCTGCTGGATGGCGCGTTTTAACGGGCGCGCGCCGTAGACAGGATCAAAACCAACACTGGCCAGTTTATTCATTACCGCATCATCCAATTCCAAGCTCAATTCGCGTTCAGCCAAACGTTTTCTCAAGAGTTCGAGCTGGATATCTGCAATGCCACGAATTTGCTCGCGACCCAGTGGGTGGAACACGACAACCTCGTCGATGCGGTTAATAAATTCGGGGCGGAAATGGCGACCGACCACATCCATCACCGCCTCTTTCATGGCGTTATAGCGATTTTCATTGTTGAGCGAATTATTCATGTCCTCGCTCACTGCATTATCAAAACTCACGGTATCAAAGGAGCGATCTTCTGCTAATTCCTGAATGCGATCCGACCCCAGGTTGGATGTCATCACAATCACGGTATTGCGAAAATCCACTGTGCGCCCTTGACCGTCGGTCAGGCGGCCATCGTCCAATACCTGCAACAAAATATTAAATACATCGGGGTGCGCTTTTTCCACTTCATCAAGCAGCAATACCGAATAGGGTTTACGGCGCACGGCTTCGGTTAAATAGCCGCCCTCTTCGTAACCCACATAACCCGGTGGTGCGCCAATTAAACGCGCGACTGAGTGTTTCTCCATAAACTCTGACATATCAATACGCACCATAGCGTCGGTGGTATCAAATAAAAATTCGGCGAGGGATTTACACAATTCGGTTTTACCCACACCGGTTGGCCCTAAAAACAAAAAAGAACCGTTAGGGCGATTGGCATCACTCAAGCCCGCACGCGAACGGCGCACCGCATTGGCAACAGCAACCACGGCTTCGTGCTGACCAATAACGCGTTTGTGCAACGCATCTTCCATACGCAATAATTTTTCGCGTTCACCTTCCAACATTTTGGACACAGGAATACCGGTCCACTTGGAAACCACTTCAGCAATTTCTTCGTCAGTCACTTTATTGCGCAGCAGTTTCATTTCCATCATTTCCGCTTGACTGGCCATGTCTAGCTGTTTTTCCAACTGCGGAATAATGCCGTACTGCAATTCACTCATGCGCGCCAAGTCACCTTTGCGACGTTTTTCTTCCAACTCCAAACGCGCCTGCTCTAATTGGCTTTTAATTTCATGGGAGCCTTGCAGCGCCGCTTTTTCGGCGCGCCAGATCTCTTCCAAATCATTGTATTCGCGCTCGTAGCGATCTATATCCTGATCAATTTTGGCGAGGCGTTTTTTACTCGCTTCGTCTTCGTCTTTTTTCACAGCTTCGCGTTCAATTTTTAATTGAATCAAACGGCGCTCCAAACGATCCATCTCTTCCGGCTTGGAATCTATTTCCATGCGGATGCGGCTGGCCGCCTCATCGATAAGGTCGATGGCTTTATCAGGTAATTGGCGATCAGTAATGTAGCGCTGGGACAATTTAGCGGCTGCAATAATCGCCGAGTCAGTGATATCCACACCGTGGTGAATTTCATAGCGCTCTTTTAAGCCGCGCAAAATGGCAATGGTGTCTGACTCATTGGGTTCATCCACCAAAACTTTTTGGAAGCGGCGCTCAAGTGCAGCGTCTTTTTCAATATATTTGCGATACTCATCCAAAGTAGTCGCGCCCACGCAGTGCAATTCACCGCGCGCTAATGCCGGCTTGAGCATATTGCCTGCGTCCATCGCACCTTCTGCTTTACCGGCGCCGACCATGGTGTGAATTTCGTCAATAAATAAAATGACGCGCCCTTCTTGTTTGCTCAATTCGTTAATTACGGATTTCAAACGCTCTTCAAAATCGCCACGGAATTTTGCACCGGCGAGCAGTGCACCCAAATCCAGCGCGAGCAGGCGTTTATCTTTTAAACCTTCGGGCACTTCACCATTGACTATGCGCTGGGCGAGGCCTTCCACAATCGCAGTTTTACCTACGCCCGGCTCGCCAATTAACACCGGATTATTTTTAGTGCGACGCTGCAACACTTGAATAGTGCGGCGAATTTCATCATCGCGGCCAATCACCGGATCGAGTTTGCCCTCTTCCGCGCGCGCGGTTAAATCCACGGTGTATTTTTCCAGTGCCTGACGATTACCTTCGGAGTCGGCGTCCTCGACTTTTTCACCGCCGCGCACTTTTTGAATCGCCTGCTGCAAACGCTGGGCATTGCCGAATTTTTTTAACAGTTCCGGTAGTGCACCCTGCATTTCATTCATTAACACCAGCAACACTGAATCGCTGGAGACAAATTTATCTCCCGCTTTTTGTGCATGGCGATCAGCAAGATTGAGGACTTTTACCAAGTCCGGTGACATGGTGACTTCACCGGTAGGATTTTTGATTCGCGGCAAGTTTTCCACTAATTCGTTAAGCGCGGTGCGCAAACCGGACACATCAAAACCGGCCTGGCTCAACAGGGAGCGCACACTGGCAGCACCTTTTTGATCAATCATCGCCAGAAGCAAATGACTAGTATCCAGTTGGCTGTGATCCTGCCCCAGTGCGATGGACTGGGCGTCAGACAGCGCCAGCTGTAATTGATTGGTTAAACGGTCGATACGCATGACTTACCTCTGCAAAAAAATCAGTCGGGGCGAACAAAACGGGTCGCAAGAATTGACTCGATTGGAGCAGACGTGGGGGCAAGCAAAGTGATTTCAAGCAGGCGGCAACCTGCTTGAGAATATTGATAACCAAGAAGTGATGTTTTTTGCGCTAGATCAAACGCTTTTGCGCCAGAGGAGCGCTTACACTTGCGGAGAGATAGTGCGCGGGGTTTCTTTTACATCAAAAAACTTGATGGTCAGCGGGTAGTTTTTAACGACGCCTTTATTGGCATCCATGGCCCCCATAATGGTAAACACCACCGAACAGATTGCCAGCGCAGCCAACATCGGAATGCCGATCAAAACAACAAACAAAATCAGGCAGATAATTGCGTAGATCAGCGAACTGAATACCCAGTTCATCACCACTTTACCTTGCTCATCAACATAAGGGTCGTCTTTTTTGGACTGCCACATAATCAGCGGAACGACCAGCCCTAAAAACGGAAACAGCCAGGAGCAAAACTGGGTCAGGTGCAAAACCATGGCGTAATCGTAGTTATTGGTCTGCAAAATCGTATGCGGCTGGGCCAGCTCTTTTTGACCGTTGAGAATACGCGCCTTCGCCTGTTGGTATTCCTCCTCGCTGATCAAACCTTTTTGTTTGAGATCGTTCAGTTTTTCAATTTGTTCAAGATCCATGGCAAAACTCCTGTGACTATTTTAAACCTGTGACTATTTTAAACCTGTGACTATTAAAAAAGGAGAACCACACTGGCCAAAAGAGGCGCAAGCTGGCACAAGCCAACACCGAGCTAAACGCGTTCCGGTTAATTGTTTTGACACATTTAACACCGGAATGGATTCAGCCGGCTGCTGTTTATTCTAGCCAGATCAAACTGGCCATTCTGCCGGTGGTTTTATCGCGGCGGTAGGAATAAAAGCGCTCTTGATCTGCAAAGGTGCAATAGTCACCGCCGTAAATCGCAGTCACCCCCAAGGCATTCAGCTCAGCGCGAGCGAGCGCATAGATGTCGGCATAAAAATGTAGCGGGCGCGCACCAACAGCAAAAGCCGCCGCGATTTCATCCGCGTGTTCTGCACTGCGCGCAGCTGCAAAAAATGCTTCAAGCACATCTATGCCCACTTCAAAATGCGCTTGTGAAATAGCCGGGCCAAGGTAGGCAAGCAGGTCGCCGCGCGCCGCCGGGAATTTATCCAATGCCTCTGCGCAAATTCCACCGGCCAGGCTGCGCCAACCACAATGCAGCGCCGCTACCTGCGTACCCTGTTTATCGCACAGTAAAATGGGCAAACAATCCGCGGTCATCACCACACAGGCATGCCCGCGCTGATTACTGTAACTGCCATCGGCGGTACGCACCAAACCATCGGTTTGCGCATCGACTACTTTAATGCCGTGGATCTGTTCGAGCCACTGCGGCGTGTTTTGCAATCCTAACTGCGCTGCAAGCTGCGCGCGGTTAGCGGCAACATGCGCAGGGTTGTCGCCCACATGCAGGCCGAAATTGTTGCTAGCGAAGGGCGGCAGGCTTACACCACCCGCACGGGTGGTGATAAATGCGCGCACATTGCTTGGGGCGGGCCAGCCCAACACCAAACAGGGATATGACGATGCTGGCTGTTGGGTTGAATCATTCATTCGAATTGAATACAAATTGTCCGCTGTAGGCTCGGCGCCAGTTGAGGCTCGTGTCTGGCGCCCACAATTGTTTGGAGTAGTCTATTGCTGCACCACCCGCAGAAACAGGATTACCCATTGCCATCAACTTGTTATTCCAAGTGAAAGAATCCGTCGCTAAAAATGGCACCTGATTAGACTCCAATGACCAATTGTTTCCGTCAGCTGAAGACCATTGGCTACGATCCGCACGGTCGGAATTGAACAACACTAAAGTTTCATCGCTAACTGCGACCAAAAAGTCATTCTTAATCGTCAGATTGTTTAACGCTTCTGCTTGCCAAACTAAGCCATCGTCAGTTGAGTAGGCTTTTAAGGTTCGCGTAGCGTCCCAAATAGTCCCGTAATTGACAATAAACCACAGCCGGTTCTTAAAAACAAAAAGCTGTTTGTATATCAATCCACCCGTCGGTAAATCAAAGTTTCCAGTCTTCACCCATTCGGTGCCATCAACCGATGACCAAATCTCATCAAATGACTGACTAAAGTTGTTTCCACCCGCAGCCCATAGCTTGCCATTAAATGAGACAAGCGCTTGTGATGTGCGGGGAGAAAAAGCGGTAGAAGATGCTATTTGCGTCCAGTTTTTGCCGTCTGGTGATGACCAAATATCGTTCCGATATTGCCCCGTGCCCGCAAAGCCACCCACTACATATAAGGCGCCGTTATGCACCACAAGGTCACATAGCGATTGCGCGGGCACTGGCGAATTGATAGATAAACGACTCCAATCTAGTAAATCATTTGCCTGCCACAATACATCCGCGCCATCAGTGGCATAGAGTTGGCCAGCAAGCTCAAAATACCGGCAAGCATCCGGAATGTTTGCGCGAGTGCTGTTAGCCCAATCCACACCATTTGACGTGGCCCAAACCTTGTCGCGCAAGAATCCACCCAGCATAAATAGCTCACCCTTTAGCGGCAGAATTTTATGCTCCAACTGCGTTTCAGGCAGTACCGATGATGCCAATTCCCAGGAGAGTCCATCGCTAGAGAACCAAATATCCTTTAACGCCCCCACACCAGAAACATAACCACCAGTGAGCCATAGCTTGCCGCCAAATTGATGTATTGCATGGCCGTCGCGACTAGTAAAGGCAGCGTGTTCGACAACCAGCGACCAGTTAACGCCATCCGTAGATGTCCAGACATCATTTTTAGCCGATGTGGTAAATCCACCAGTCAGGAAGAGTTGGTTGTTGTATGAAGTGATTTGCATTCCCGAACGCGCGCCAAAAGGAGCAGCATCGACTTCTTTGTTCCAAGTGATACCGTCGGAAGACGACCATATATCACTCAAGGTATCGCCCGCCTCACCCCCAACCAACCACAACTTGCCCAAGAAAGCGAAAACCGTGTGTTCGTAGCGCGCACTAAATGCAGCATGTTGGCTTCGTAGAACCCAATTAATGCCATCAGTTGATGACCAGATATCGTTAGCGCGGCCATTGTCAGTCAAGCCACCAATCAGCCATAACTGATTATTAAACAAGGCGATCCGGTGATACTTGCGCGCAGAAAAAGCGGCCTGCGCCAACTCCTTTTTCCAGTTGGCACCGTCAGTTGACGACCAGATATCGGATTTATAACCGCTTTGCGAGCCGCCAATTAGCCATAATTTATTATTAAATACCAAAGCTTCAGCGCCATCGCGATCGAGAAACTTGTCAGTACCAATAGTTAGGGCAGATATATCATCGCCATTTTTTAAAGCGTAATAGGCATGCCCACCAAGTGCTAAGGTGCCATCAGTGACACTGCCTCCAGTTAAAACATCCGCTTCAACTGCATCGCAATCCTGATAGCGCAAATAATCACATTGCCCATCGGTGGTGCGAACAAACTCCATCCCGTTTGCCAATAGCTCAACATCAACCACGGTATCCGATTCGCCAACCCAAGCCGTAAAACCAACCTTTGCCGGTGTAGCCGGGAGCGACGAGCGCCCCAAGCTACTCGTACTTGCCAGAACGCTTGATGAAGATGAAACCGCAGCAGAGCTCAGGCTTACTGCTGAAGAACCGGGCAGCCCCCCAGCGGAGGATGAACTTGACTGCGCAAGAGAACTAAATGAAGACGAAGACGCTACAGGTACGGGCTTATTCCCACTAGAACCACCACCGCCACAACCACTCAACACACATACAGCTAACAGCAAAACGATATCTATCCGGTACATATAATCTGTTTGTCCTTAACACTCAGTCATCGACAAGGGTGTAGCCAGTATTTAACGCTTCAAGCAGGTTTTTAAAATCCTCTGGCAAGGGCGCAGTCCACTCGGTGTATTCGCCTGTGCCCGGATGCTCCAACCCCAGTTTGAAGGCATGTAAGGCCTGGCGCGGGAAACTTTTGAGGGTATCAACCAAATGTTGGTTGGCGCCTTTGGGGATCTTAAAACGGTTGCCGTAAGTTTGATCGCCTACCAGCGGGTGCCCGATGTGCGCCATATGCACGCGAATTTGATGGGTGCGGCCCGTCTCCAGTTTTACCCGGATATGGGTATGACTTGGATAGCGTTTGGCCACGCGGTAGTGAGTCACCGCGCGTTTACCACCTGCGCTTAACACCGCCATGAGTTTGCGCTGGATAGGATGGCGTCCCATAGGTGCATCCACCGTACCGCCACCGGTCATAGCGCCGACCGCAACCGCTTCGTACTCTCGGCTCACGGTGCGATCCGCCAACTGCTCGACCAGATCGGTGTGTGCTTCCAGGGTTTTGGCAATCACCATCAACCCGGTCGTTTCCTTATCCAGACGATGCACAATACCCGCGCGCGGCAAATTGATCAGGCCGGGAATATGGTTGAGCAGGGCATTGACCAGAGTGCCGGTATAGTTGCCCGCCGCCGGGTGAACCACCAGCCCCGCCTGTTTATTAATAACAATCAGGTCATCGTCTTCGTGGACTATGTCCAGGGTAATCTCTTCCGGCTCCCAGTCGCCCTGCGCCTCCAACTCAGCCTTTAGCTCAAGCTGTTCACCGCCGATCAATTTGTCCTTAGGTTTGGCGATGCGGCCATCCACCTTGAGCTGGCCGTCTTTAATCCAGCTTTGCAAACGCGAGCGCGAGAAGTCGGGGAACAACTCCGAGGCGATCTGGTCAAAACGCATGCCGCTCATTTGGATCGGCACCTGTGCGCTCAGGTCAAAAACATCTTTCATTAAAAAACCTCTAGTGATGTGTTTCTGGCTGTGATGATTTGCCAAAAACCGGAAAGTGGGAGCTTTTACCGCTGCCAGATTGGTATCCGCCAAGCTCTGTGTTTAAATACCCTGCCCCGCAAATGGGGCCTTTGTTTATTGAGATAAGAGTCTATAACCCTATGCGCGTCCTGCCCTGTTTGATGCTCAGCAGCCTGATTTTGCTGACTGCTTGCTCCTCTAAAGAGCCCGAATACACCACCGAAGCAGATTTATACAATGCCGCCGAGCAGCAACTGGAACGTGGCCAGTGGGAATCGGCGATTCGCAACCTTAACTCACTGGAAGAAAACTTCCCCTTCGGCACCTATGCCGAGCAAGCGCAGCTGGAACTTATCTATGCCCAGTACAGTTCTGGCGAGCCAGATGCGGCGATTGCCACTGCCAACCGTTTTATCCGTCTTCACCCACAACACCGCAACGTCGATTATGCTTACTACATGCTGGGCATGAGTTCCTTTACCAAAGACCAAGGCATGTTTGAGCGGGTAATGCCGGTGGATACCTCCAAACGCGACCCGGGTGCAGCGCGTGAATCACTCGCCAATTTTACCCAATTACTCAATCGTTTTCCCGACAGTACCTACGCGGCAGACGCCAAGAAGCGCATGTTACACCTGCGCAACCACTTGGCGCGCTATGAAATTCACGTAGCCAACTATTACTTCAAGCGCGGCGCGTATCTGGCGGCCATTTCCCGTGGCCGTTATGTCATGGAAAACTTCCCGCAGAGCCCCGCAATCCCGGACGCCCTGGCCGTTATGGTACAGGGCTATTACCTGATGAAGATGGACGCACAGGCAGAGGAAATGCTGGAAATTCTCAAACTCAATTATGCCGATTATCCAGCGCTGAACAGCAACGGCAGCTTCAATAAAGAGTATATGTATAACAACGGCAGATCACGCTGGCTTGCCTATTTAACACTAGGACTGTTCAGCAAAGATGAAATTACCGGTTTTGATACCCGCGCACTCTATGACCCGCAATACAAAAAACCGGATATGTCCGTCAGTCGTGTGAACTAAGGCCTGACAGCGATCAACAGAGATGTAACAACAAAGGCCGCAATGCGGCCTTTGTGATTTTTACAGCGCACGTATTAATTAATCGCCCAGTTTCCAACCTGAGGTAATCGGGTAGCGACGGTCGCGACCGAAACCGCGCTGGCTAATACGAATTCCCACGGGTGCCTGACGGCGCTTGTACTCGTTGATATCCACCAGACGCACGACACGCTCCACCTGCTCGCGGGCAAAGCCCTGACTGATAATGGCCTCGGCACTGTAATCCTGCTCGACATAGAGTTCCAGAATACGGTCAAGAATATCGTAGGGCGGCAAGCTATCTTCATCCTTCTGGTCAGGCGCCAGTTCTGCTGAGGGCGGACGGGTAATGACCGTTTCAGGAATCACCGGGCTGATGGTATTGCGGTAACGCGACAAGGCAAATACCAGGGTTTTAGGCACGTCTTTGAGCGCATCAAAACCGCCGGCCATATCGCCGTAGAGCGTAGAGTAACCCACCGCCATTTCGCTTTTATTGCCGGTGGTCAACACCAGATAGCCCTTTTTATTGGAGATAGCCATCAACAGCACACCGCGACAACGGGCCTGCAGGTTCTCTTCCGTAGTATCGCGTTTGGTGCCAGCAAATTCATCGCTGAGCGCGGCCATAAACGCCTCGTACATAGGCTCAATACTGATAGAGCTGTAGCGAACCCCCAAACGTGCAGCTTCATCAGCCGCATCGTTTTTGCTTAGGTCAGAGGTGTAACGAAACGGCATCATCACCGCTTCCACCCGGTCAGAGCCCAAGGCATCCACCGCCATTGCCAGGGTGAGCGCCGAATCTATACCGCCGGATAACCCCAGCACTACGCCTTTAAACCGGTTTTTATTGACGTAATCGCGCAATCCCATCACCAGTGCCTCATAGACAGCGGCAATATTGTCGGGAATAGGTGCGCATGATTGGCCTGGCACCTGTACCGCATCCGATAGAACATCCAGGGCGACGGCATAATTGCCTTCTGCAAAGGCGGGAGCACGGAATCGGGTGATGCCACTGGCATCAACTACAACCGAGCCACCATCAAAAACCAATTCGTCCTGGCCGCCCACCAGATTGGTGTAAACCACCGGCATGGAACCTTCGCGCGCGCGCTGGGCCAGTATCGCTTCACGCTCCAGCTGTTTGCGCTGATGATAGGGCGAGGCATTGAGGCTAATCATCAACCTGGCACCTGCAGCCTTGGCCTGCTGCATCGGCTCAGCAAACCAAATATCCTCACAAACACCCAGCGCCGTAGGAACCCCCTTCAGATCGAAGACACAGGGTTTATCGCCCGCGGCAAAATAGCGCTTCTCGTCAAATACCTGATAATTAGGCAATTGCTGTTTGGCGTACTCGGCAACCACCTGCCCGTTGGCGATCACTCCAGCCATGTTATATAACTGACCATCGCGAAAACGCGGATACCCCACAATCAATGCACAGGGCAAGTTGGCAGCCATCAGTTCGCCAAGCGCACGCTCGATACGCAACTCCAAACTTGGGCGCAACAATAAATCTTCCGGTGGGTAACCCGTCAATGTAAGTTCGGGAAAAATCACCGCATCCACCATTCCCTGAGCAAGCGCATCGCGAGCGGTGGCAAGCACCTTGGTTGTGTTCCCGGGAATATCTCCCACCAGAGTATTGATTTGGGCGAGTATCAACGACAAGTGCGACATAAGATCTTGTGATTACCAAAAAATAGAGTGAATGCTGCAGGGATAAAAAGGTGTGAAAAAACGTCAGGCCGGCAGCGGAAATGAGTGAAAAATGGCAAAATTGATGCAACTACGCTGAATCCGGAAATAATCAGCGCCCAATCGCAACACTAGGCAGTCATTCAGGTTCCTAATACCTGCATGTATTGTCCGTGAAATAAACTGTCAAAGCCAAGTGGATTTTATTGGCTGATGATGAAGGATGTAGCCTCAATCATGCCCTACGCGCCGCTCGCCAATCCGCAGGCCTATAACCCCTATGACCTGCTGCGCATCTACACCTATTACCGCACACTGCTTGGCAGCGTGCTTCTGCTCATGTTCCAAATTGAATTTGCTCCAAAAATTCTGGGCAATGACAACCCTCACGTCTTTTTTTATACCTCTATCGCCTATACCGCGATTAATTTCCTGACGCTGGTAGTGATGTGGCGAGTCAAATACGCACCATCACAAAGTAAACTTTTTGGCTCACTGCTGATTGATGTTGTCGCCATCAGTTTATTGATGCACGCCAGCGGTGGCGCACCCAGCGGCTTGGGATATTTACTACTGATCGCGATTGCCGCCGGCGGCATTATGCTGCGCGAGCGCACTTCATTTTTCCTTGCTGCTATAACCACGATTATTGTTATTGGTGAGGGTGCTTACAGGTTTGTGATACTCACCCAAGACAACAAAGCCGTATTTACTTCAGGCACCTTAAGCGCCCTCGCTTTTCTCACTGCGCTTTTATTTCAACATCTCACCAAAAAAATTCGCCTTTCGTATGCCGAAGCAGAGAGCCAGGCCAGACAAGCCGCCCATTTACAAAAACTGGCGCAGCTGATTGTTGAGCGCATGCGCACCGGTATTCTGGTACTCAATAACCAACTGATTATCGAATTGCACAATCATGCTGCACTCAAGTTATTAGGTGCTCGCGACAACACACTGGAGAAAATTCCGCTTAGTCAATTTCCTGAACTCTATAAGAAGCACCAATCCTGGCAGAAAAATAGTCAGGATCACTCGCCATTTCTAAAAATTGAAGGCGAAACCAGCAGTGAGATTAAAGTGAACTTTGCTTATCTCGAAGCAGATAAAACGAATGAAGTATTAATTTTTCTGGAAGATGTACGCTCGCTCAACCAACAAGCCCAGCAATTAAAATTAGCGTCTCTGGGGCGATTAACCGCGAGTATCGCCCACGAAATTCGCAACCCACTGGGCGCCATTAGCCATGCCAGTCAATTGCTCGCAGAATCCCCCCAGTTGCCACAGAGTGATTCACGCTTGCTGGACATCATTAATAATCACTGCACCCGCGTTAATCAAATCATCGAAAACATCTTACAGTTATCGCGTCGCCGCCCTACGCAAACACTCCCCATAAACCTACGCGAATGGATTCCAGCGTTTATTCAGGATTACAAGGCAACCAAGGGCAATACGCCCGAATTGGAAATCGCACTATTGGAAAAAAACCTGAGCAATAGTCGCGGTGATGACAGCCTTCATACGCACAAAAATACAACGCTTGAAGCTAAATTTGATACTAGCCAGTTAACACAGGTATTAAGCAATCTTTGCGATAATGGCTTGCGTTACAGTATTAAAAAAACTGGCAGGCCTGATCTGCGCTTGGAGATCGGAGTGGACATGGCCCAGCACCAACCCTATATTCGCGTGATTGATTATGGCCCAGGCATTAGTGATGAAAATGCCAAACATCTATTCGAGCCATTTTTCACCACCGAAAGTATGGGTTCTGGTTTGGGCCTGTATATTTGCAAAGAACTGTGTGAAGCAAATCAGGCAATTATTTCGTACATACGCACTACACAAAATGAAAGTTGTTTCCATTTGCAGCTGGCGCATCCAGAAAAAAGTTCTTGATGCCAATCTTGTCGATTAAACCAACATATTATTTATAGAACCTTGCCTTTGCGAGTTAAATCCATGACTGAAAAACGCGCCCTGATTATCGATGATGAGCCCGACATACGCGAATTACTGGAGATCACTCTCGGCCGCATGCAAATTTGTACCCATACCGCTGATACAGTCGCCAGCGCCAAGCAGATGCTCGCCACACACTCCTATGATCTGTGCCTCACCGATATGCGCCTGCCTGATGGCAAAGGCTTGGAGATAGTAGAACTCATCCAGCAGCGCTACCCGCAACTACCGGTAGCAGTCATTACCGCCCATGGCAGCGTAGATACAGCGATTGAATCCATGAAGGCAGGGGCATTCGATTTTATTTCCAAGCCAGTCAATCTGGCTACGCTGCGCAAGCTAGTCAATACCGCGATTGAAGCCAGTCAATTAGCGCCTCAGCCACTCCCCAAACTCACACCTATTATTGGCCAATCAAAAGCTATTCAGGATTTGATTCGCAGCATTGAAAAATTGGCTCGCTCACAAGCGCCGGTTTATATCAGCGGTGAGTCGGGGTCGGGTAAAGAACTGGTCGCCCACTCAATTCACGATTTGGGGCCACGGGCGAACAACCCGTTTATTGCCGTCAACTGTGGAGCCATACCGCGCGAACTGATGGAGAGTGAATTTTTTGGCCACAAAAAAGGCAGCTTTACCGGCGCACATCAAGACAAGATTGGTTTATTTCAAGCTGCTGAGGGCGGCACATTATTTTTTGATGAAGTCGCTGATTTACCCTTGGATATGCAGGTAAAACTCCTGCGCGCTATTCAGGAAAAGTCAGTCAGGCCAGTGGGAGCGGCAGAAGAAGTAACTACCGATGTACGGATTCTCTGCGCTACCCATAAAAATCTTGAAATAGAAGTAAAAGAAGGGCGTTTTCGTCAGGATTTATTTTATCGCCTGAATGTGATCCAACTAGCGGTCGCACCACTGCGTGAACGCCGCGAGGATATTTCATTACTGACGCAACACTTGTTGCGTAAACTCGCCGCCGAAATTCATCTGCCCTGTCCGGATATTTCTCCTGCTGCACAGGATGCCCTGACCCACTATCACTTCCCCGGGAATGTGCGCGAATTAGAAAATATTCTGGAGCGTGCGTTTACGCTGTGTGAAGGTAATAGAATTGATGTGGACGATTTACAGCTTCGTGACGCAACTGATGGAGCTGGTTTTTCCTTTGAAAAAACAGCTGCTTCAAGCCGTTCGATACCCACCGAACGCATGGGGGTAGATTACCCGGCACGCTGCGCAGAATATCCCTCGCTGGACGAATATTTGCAGGACGTAGAAAAAGAAATACTCTGTCACGCCTTGGAGAAAGCCAAGTGGAATAAAACACTTGCCGCAAAACATTTGGGCATCAGCTTTCGGTCACTTCGATATCGACTACAAAAATTAGGGCTGGATGATGAGTAGCAACGCACTGCCCTGCAAATAAAAAGCGCCATCCATTACTGGACAGCGCTTTAAAAAACACCTATCTCTATTACCAGCAATTATCTGTGTTATCAGCGTCACTGCTGTCGAACGCTTCTCGCACACCCAACTGGTTCAGAGTGAAGCTATCACACTCATCGTCATTGTCCTGCCGCCCTCCCGCCACTGGAGTCGCTGTTAACTTGTATGTAGCAGAATCCAAATCTGCAGCATCAGCGATTTTTACCTGATAAAAACCTTCGGTGGAAAGAATACCATCAGCGTCCTGCAGGCTATCCACCACGGCACACACGCCATCAGCTGTGTCATATTTACCGTGCGCCGTAAAACACCGCTGCAAACGCTGGGCGGCTTCATTTAACGCGACTTTTGCATCGGAGCGATTACTCTTTTGCACTTGTTTCAAATAAGCAGGGTAAGCAATACCGGCAAGAATGCCGATAATTGCAACCCCGATCATTAGCTCTATCAAAGTAAAACCGCGCGCAACCTTATTCATAAACAACACCTTATTTTAATTGACGCCAGGACATACGGCCGCGTGAGCCTGCCCCGGTATTTACTTCCTCTGCTGTAATCTTACCGCCCAAGCTACTTCCAAGCAGGTAAGCCCTCTCCCCTGCGAGGATCGGCACCAAGTCACCGAGTACTGGATCAGTCAGGAACTGGCTTAGCCCATTGGTTTCAACCAGCATTTTAAGCCCTACATATTTGTCACCAACGCCGGTGAGTTCCATCAACCAACCACTGCCACCATAATCACACTGATTGGCAGAAGGAATAAAAGTGTTAAGTATCAAACGGTCGAACATCAATAAAGGCTTAACAATGACGCGCTCACCTTTAAGGTTGTTGCCATATTTTAAATCAAGATACCATCCCTTGTAGTCATCCCAATCAACAACCGGTTCTTGAGGGGCTGCTACCGGTGTTGCATCAGGAGAAACCGTTCGCGTTGTACTGTTCTCGCTGGTAATAACCTTTTGTTTGAGCAGATTATTTCGCTGCGCCGCATTGAGAATAATATCGTCATCGACATCAGCGATGGCATATATGCTTTGGACCGCGGTACTGGAAATGTCCGCAACCTCGGAATATTTACCAGTGCCAAAATACACCATAATCGACGGCTTTTGATTGGCACCGTTGCCCGCCAGCTTAAGGGCATTTCTGCCTAATGTCGGCGTACCGGTGATAGGCTGCAAATTTCCACTCGCATCCACTACCGTTATCAATGGTTTGGCGTTATTGCCACCTCCCGGGTAAGCATAAAGGCCCCAGCTGCTGATGCTTGTGGATGTTAAATCAAACCTCCACATATTCCCCTTGATATCTCCAGCATAAGCGTAAGTAGATACACCTTCAGCATCCGGTAACAAAGCAGCCCCGGAGAGACCGTTGCCCGTTTGCGTGGACGTGGCAATAGATTTGACGCTGGTAGGTGTTTGCACATCGATAGCTATCAGTTTTGCAGTACCGTTAACACTTTCAGTGCCATTACTCAGAATGGCACTCCAGCGTCCGCCGGGGCTTGGCACAATTAGCATGGCGCTGTTGCTATACCCTAAATCATTGCGATAGCTAAGCGAAGTATCCCCAGCGTGAATATCAAATATTACGCGGGGAGCACCGCCGGTTGTTAGAACATCAGTAACATCCAATAAATAGGCGCCGCGACCACCCGCTCCAAGAGTCCCACTTACCAAGGTGCGCCACTGTTTTACTCCATTAACCTCAATGTAAGCATCCCCGACATAAAGAGGGCCATCCACAGTGTATTTGTGTTGGTAATTAACATCAGAAAGAGATGCCAACTTGGCGTATACACCGCGCGGAATATAAGCAAACAGCTCAGCACCGGTCTCCGCATTAAAGGCATGCATCATTCCATCGTTTGCGCCAACAAAAACAGCCTTGGTGCGACTCACTTTGGCTTCTACATATTCCTCGTACTCAGCGGCGCCATAATCTATACCTGTAGCTTCATTAGCAGGTGGTAACAAGTTATAACGTTGACCGCCTGCACCAGCATAGGCTGGATCAGAGTTAATAATATCGCCCAGTATTTTCTGGCGCGGACGAAACCCCGCCTGATCAGTACCCATCAACCAATTGAAACGTTTTTGGGCATTATCACTATTGGCTTCAGAGGCAAGTTGCAGCGCCGACTTAAGCGCAGCTGCAGCACTGTTACTCCAACCGCTCGATGACAAATTCACCACGCCACTGTCACCAAGGGTATAAACGTTGCGAGAAGAAACCGTACTAGCAGTAAGTGTTGTATCTGTGGTCCAACTAACATTGGTCTCACTCACCGTTCCGTTGCCTTGCAGCGGATAAGCACGCATGGTTCCGCTCCAGCCATCACTATTAAATAATGCCTGATAAACTTTGGTTTCATCTTCCAAACGGGTTGAGTTGGATGCAACCGTCGCAGATGAGCCAGTCTGACCAAACTCACTGAAAAAGTTATCCAATTCTGTTTCTAATTTGCGCGGATCAATCGCCTTAAAGTAGGACTTTACTTCTGTGAGATCAGCGATCTCGTCTGCGGTTAAATCATCATTTTCGTAACCGCCCCATTTTGCAGCATAAAACAAGGGCGGCTTGAGCAGGGAACCAGTGGATGAACCTACAGTGAAGGCTTTGGATGTAGCTGCATTACCAACCTGACAGTTATTGCAATCGCCACCGGTGTAACCACCAATACCTGAGTGGACATGGAAGCCGTCATTAGTTGTTCCACTGATGGTATAGCCAAATCCCATGGCGTAGGGGGTAGAGGCAGCAACTGAGTCTGTGGTTACTGTTACCGAGTCAGCCGTTACCGTGTAATCGATGATGCCCCACATGTCCTGGTCATAATCGCCACCATGCTCTGTATCCTCCCAGTTAACATAAAGGCGCCCTGAGTTTGAACTCTCACCAAAAGTTTGGGATACCACCTTAAAGTCTACGATAGCGCAGTTAGCATTGGGGGTAAGGCTGGTGTTCCGACAGGCAGGCAAAATCGTCACCTTGGCACCACTAGTAGACCCGGGAACCGCAACAACAACGTTAGGCACAGAAGCAGCCAGAGATACACCATAGGTACTGACTTTCTCGCGATTGGCAGCAATACCAGCGGAACGGGCTTTATATGCCAGACCAGCAATTTTATAGCTGCCTTCCAGTCGGGGCGCATCCGGACAGGCGCCTAGTACATTGGACAGGGATCCGACTGTCTTGGCTGTACACAATTGATTGTTGTTAGTGCCATTCTGCCCCACGAAATAGCTATTTCCATGAATACCTTCTGCAGCACCGATAATATTGGTCGCAGCATCTATGTCACCGATTGTGCTGGGTACATTTGTTAAATCATTGGCGTCATAAGAAGTCATGGAAGCATCAAACTGAACGACATTGATAGGCGCGCAGTAATTGCCAGTCGTAGATGCAGACACAGGGTCCCCCCAACTAGTAACACGATTTAACCCGGGGATATAAGCAGAGTCATCTACATCGAACTGCGGGCTATTAGCGCCACTGAGGTAACGAAGAGACTCCAGATAAATCTCCGCCTGGGGGTTGCCCCAGTTAACGCAGTGCCCATTGGAAAAACTACTGGTGCCCCACTGGCACCCATCTGTTTGCGACGCGCCGGGAGTATTCACCAGGTGATTGTTGTTGTGATAGAGGCCATCGCTATAGCGATAGCCATATATGCGCAATAAGTCCAAGGTCTTAATAATACTGTTGCCGCCGGAGGGCACTTGGAAAATACCATTACTGTCAACTTCGTTAGTTATCGACCCAACTGCCTTCCGTAGCACACCACCAGATTTATTTTTACCGTATGACCCGGTCATTAAACCGAAGTGCTGGGTTCCGCTATGAACTTGTAGTAGACCCCGAGGCTTCTGGGCTGTTGTACTGTTGTATTGATGACATTTTTCATTGTCACGGGCTTCATCAATTGCCGTTAAACCACTCACACATACTGCAACACGAGCGACAAATTCACCCGCTGCAGAACCAGAACCTAACTTGTGCGCATCGACTGGGCTATCAGAATATGCCGGAATTCCACTTGCGGTAACGCTATTTCCGTTGCTGCCATTGCCACCAGAAACCGTTGAGCCCCAACGGCACTGCCAACGTTCGTTACTTGCCCACAAACTGTAGTTCCCGCGAGCTACTCGCATCAGCGGACGAGCGCCGGTAGCAGCTGTTGCCGCTTGCGAAAAACCTGCAGTTCCAGGCTCCGAGGTATTACAGATAGTAATTCCCGATGTCAGCAAATCGTCATTGATGTTCGAGGAAAAAGGAGTTAGCTGCGCAATATCACTGCCAGCATAATACTTGGCAAATGAGTGAGCATCTGTGGGCAAGTATGCGCGTTCAAGCACAGTTGCCGCTGTGGTATCCGTAGAGCGCATGCCGCCGTATAACATTTTTCTCACGGCATCCATACGAGTCATGCTGGCCCAATTCAGAAAATTACCACTCCATTGGTTTGTCACATTGCCAGCATTGCAATATTTGGTATCAGAGAAGGAGGCCGGATTAAATTGGTTAGTGGTTGTGTCGTAGGTATAACATTTGTAGCTATCAAAATAACCGTAATAATTGAACCCGTGCACATAGGTTGTATCGGGAATACCGTCAGGATCCTTACCATAATTGGCGTTTACTGCATTGTTTAGGGTGGCACGACTATCGGTAATGTCAGAAAAGTCATCATATAGCTTAAAGAATAACTGATGATCCCTGGACATATTTAACATGGTAATTGGTTTAACTGGCGCCACCAGAAACAGAGGTTCTTGGTGTGGTTCAGCAAAGGCTACATGAGTTAAAGATAATGAAAATAGGCCAGCGACCGCAGCAACCCAGATTTTGGTAATTGTTTTATTTGCAAGAAAATGTGTGTACATAAATGTCTCCAAAAACCTAGGAAATTATCGGGCAAAAGTGGATTGCAGAATTACTTCTGAATCCTCTGTAAGCCCCACACCACGACTGGTGATGCGATAAAATTCCGCATCCTGAACTCGCTCAACGCTTACATGATCAACACCACTCCCTTGGCTGGCAGCAAGACGAGTAATAATCACTTTTTCAACGGTGTAACGGGGCTGATCTGCAACACCTTTAATTGTGTCATCGTCGAGCTGCACACTGTTTTCCTCCCACTCATCTTTTGTCCACTCAGCGGGGCGAGATAGTGCAGCATCGGGTTTGTTCAAGTCAGGCCAATAACCAACAACAGCACCACTAAAGCTTGGAGTAACCACGCCATTCATTACTTTTTCCGCCTCACGCAGGGCCGCCTCGGCCGATTGAAACGCAGTATTTCTATCGCGCATATTGCCAGCCATACGCTCTTGCAAATCACTACCGCGAATAGAGGCGAGTCCGATAACAGTTAAAATAAGCAGCAATACCAAGCCAACGACTAACACCGCACCAGATTGTTTCTGAAGAGATCTTATTTGCTGTTTCATAAATAAATTCCACATATCCGGCAATCACTAAAAGGAACGAGTACGAATACCAACGGTTGTGCTAAATACCTGCCGTAAACGGCGATCAGCGGGATCAGGCTCGATATCATCCTCACCTTCGAAGCTGTATTTTTGCATTTCAGGAATAACACCGTCGTCAATACTGGCAACTAACAACTCAACACGCAGGGCAACTACCTTTTCCCAATCAGAAGCGTTAACGATTTCACTGGCCAGTCGATAATTGTCGGGGACAAAATCATCGTTAGAGTCGACACCATAACGCACACTCATATCCTCAACTCCCTCCAGCAACTCCAAATTCACACCATTAGTGTTTTGCCAGAGACTTGGGCGGCCGGATGTACCGGTCGCAATAAAATAAGTAATGCTTGTAGCAGATAGAATTTCTGATCCGGGTTTGAATTTTTCATCGTCACTGCCTGAATTACCTCCCCAGCTGGCATTCGCATTACCGGGTGAATAGCTATTATTCCCGCTGTGTACAACATTCATTTCAGTGCTCCCCTGGACTGTCTGCAGGTTTACCACTTGAAACACACGAGCCTTGGTGCAATCCGTAACCACCAAAATATCACCCTCGCAAATACCACTTACGCGATCACCACCGTCGGAGCATGCATCCGCTTCTACACCTGTATTGTTAGCAAATAATGTCCCGGACATATTGTTTTTAGTGATCGCAACGCCAGAGCCATAAGCACCGCGTAAAACAAAAAAATCTGTATCCGCTTTCGGTAAAGGACTTAAACCGTGGTTAGCAGGCAAGTTGGCTGCGGTGTAGCCCATGATTGAGGTGGTAAAATCATATTGATAACTGGAGCTATTGTTCAGCATGTTGCTCACTTTCATTTCCGATGAACGCGAAGCACACCCCATATAACCAGCCATACGAATATCACGCGCTAAAAAATCTACCGCTAAACGCCCGGTTTCCTGAATGCGAGAGAGCGCCTGCTGAGTGGTATAAACTGTTTTGCTTGAAATAAATACTTGCAACACACCGGTAATCAAAATCAAGCCCAGCGTGATGGCAATCATCAATTCAATCAGTGACAGACCTAGTTGTTTCTTCATACGTTTATTCTCATATCACTGAGGTAAATTCGAATTCACTGACAGCTTCTGCTGCAAGATCCTCGTCATCATTATTTTCATCAAACAGTGATGAGTCCTTCCATCTGATGGAAATAGTGCAAATACGCGTTGCCTGCACGCACTCGATTTTTCCCTCACCTTCAGGCAACTGTTTTTCGATAGCTTCACGCCAAGCGGTCACGTCAGCCGTGGCCACTGCATTGCCAGCAGGCTCATCGTCGTAATCGGCGGTATAAGCCGCGAGGCGGTTCTCGTTATCAAGGCCGCGGTTGATGCGCATACGATCCATAATGTCGTAGGCAAGAATATTCGCTTGGGAGCGCATAAAAGCACTCTGGTTAAATTGCAGCGAGCGCGTTTGCAGCGTAGCCATAGCTAACAAGGAAGTTGCAAGAATCAGCACAGTAACAGCGACCTCAATCAAGGTAGCGCCAGATTGTTTGTTAACGTGCGATTCCGCGTTAATGTTCTTTTGCCTCATGACAGCTCCTGATTAAGGACAAGCTTGTTTGGTAGTACTCAACATACCGGCCAAACCGACATTGATTCGAACAGCGGCATCACCCTTACAACCTGTAACGCGGGCAGATGCCTGGCGCCCAAAGTTATCCAGTCTGGCCAAGGCACCTGAACTGTTAAAGCGGATAAAACTCACATCGGCAGGTGTTGGAGCGAGAGTCCGAACACTAATTACCGCTTGGGGATTAATATCGCTCCAGTAACGCAGCACCGTATCGATTGTTGGGGCGGCAGTGTTATCAGCGGCAGCGTCATCAACAAACACCAACCACCCCTCTTTCCAGTTGTTCGCTGCCAAACAGCTTGCGCCATCACTGGACGCACAAATAGAAACACGCTTGCCCCGTTTTATTGCCTCAGAACGCGCATAGTTGAGCGCTCCAGCCATCTCATTACCCAGGGTTGCCGAGCTGTTGTTGCGCATGGTTTGATTAAAACTGGGGATGGCAATCCCCAAAGCAATCGCTGCCACGGCAAGGGTTACCATTAGTTCAATGAGCGTAAAGCCTGCTAATTTCCTCATTAGTCTTGCCTATTCACGGTAGATTTGAGACAGAAAGCAAAGTTGCCAACAATAATTGATCAACTGCATCGACAAGTATTTTTTGCCCATTTATATTCCTCACAACTTAACACAAGCTCTGATCGTATCGGTTGAGCATGCGATGTTCGGTCAACAAGGATGCATGAACGGCCAGCGTAAATTTTTATGCTGGTTTAACAACACGCCAAGGAGAGGTCCCCCCTATGAAACCCAAGGGTTTTTCACTGATTGAATTGATGGTTGTATTAGTAATTTCTGCAATCATAATCGGCTTTGCTGTGCCCAGTTTTTTTAGCCTACTCAGAGATATCAACACCAAGGTGGCCATGTATGAGCTGCTGCGCGCCATCGAATCATCCCGCTCGCTCGCGGTAACCAGCAATAACCGCACTGTCCTGCTTGCCAATCAAGAAGATTGGGAGCAAGGCTGGACACTCTTTATTGACAAAAACCACGATGGGGAATTGAACGGGGAAGAAACACTCAAACTGCAAAAGAAAGCGCTGAATAATGTGAAAATCAGCGCGAATACTCATGTGGAGAAATATATTTCTTTTATAGGTACGGGCGAGGGACGCAAATTAGGGCCAAATGGTAGCGGCGCTTTTCAAGTGGGAACTATCAAAATCTGCCCAGATACCGAAGGTACAGGCTACGCACTAGTTATCTCTCGCGGTGGGCGCACCAGAATTAAAACACTCACGACAGCAGAATGCACTGAAATCAATTGACCAACAGTACTGCGACCCTATTGCCGCAGCGCCTTGGGAAGGGAAAAACTAATATTTTCAGGTGTGCCATCCATTTCAATGGGCGCTTGTGCACCACAAGCAGTCAACTTATCAATCACTTGTTTCACCAACACTTCTGGTGCAGACGCACCCGCGGTGATGCCGATACTGACGCGGTTTTTTATCCACTCAGGATTAATATCTTGCGGCCCGTCGATTAAATAGGCTTCTGTGCCACAGCGCTCAGCCAACTCGCGCAAGCGATTAGAGTTCGAGGAATTAGGCGAGCCAACCACCAGGACCAAATCACACTCCAAAGCTAACTGACGCACTGCGTCCTGGCGATTGGTAGTGGCATAACAGATGTCGTCGCGGCGCGGCCCCTGTATCTTTGGAAACTTATTACGCAGTGCATCGATAACCTTGGCCGTGTCATCCATTGATAAAGTTGTTTGGGTGACGTAAGCAAGGTTTTCCGCATCCTTGACCTCCAGTGCATCCACATCGCTCTCGTCTTCCACCAGATAAATAGCACCGCCATTTTCTGCGCTGTACTGCCCCATGGTTCCCTCAACTTCCGGGTGCCCCTGATGACCAATCAAAATACATTCGCGCCCTTCGCGACTGTAGCGGGTAACTTCAATATGTACTTTGGTGACTAGCGGACAGGTTGCATCAAATACCTGCAAGCCGCGATCTTCCGCCTCTTTACGCACCGCCTGTGATACACCGTGTGCACTAAAAATAAGAATCACGTTATCGGGAACTTGCTCTACTTCATCGACAAAAATAGCACCGCGCTCGCGCAGGGAATCCACCACAAATTTGTTATGTACGACTTCATGGCGCACATAAATAGGCGCACCAAAAACATCCAGTGCACGATTAACTATATCGATCGCACGATCAACACCAGCACAAAAACCACGCGGATTGGCGAGCTTGATTTGGGTCATGATTAATGTACCTGCACCGGTTCAATTTTTAGTATGGCAACCTCAAACAAAATATCGCGTCCAGCCAGAGGATGATTAAAATCTACAACTACTACATCCTCATCAAAACGCACTACAACGCCGGGCAATTCAGTTTTTTGTGCATCAGCAAATGACAACATCAACCCTTCACTCAACTCAAGATCAGGGCTGAATTGGCTGCGCGCAATTTCCTGAATATTGTTTGGATTACGCTGGCCGAAACCATTTTCGGGTTTGATAACCAAGGTTTTATGTTCACCTTCCAACATACCGAACAAGGCCTTTTCAAAACCTGGCAACAGATTGCCGTCACCCACAGTAAAAGTGGCAGGATCACGTTCAAAATTGGAATCTACCAACTCACCATTTTCCAACTGCAAGGCAAAATGCAGAGTAATTTTGGTACCTGGTCCAATGGCCAAATCACGCATTTTTCGAATTCTCTTTGCTATTTTCTTTACTGAACAACATGTCGATAATCAACACGGCAGCCCCCAAGCTAATCGCCGAATCAGCAAGATTGAATGCGGGCCAATAATTATCCTGATAGTGCACCACAATAAAGTCCACCACATGCCCCAGCACAATCCGGTCATACAAATTGCCTACAGCGCCGCCTAAAATAAATGCTAACGCAAAAGCTTCGCGTGGTTTTTGTTGAGCGCAGCGCGCAATCCATACACTTAATAACACGCTGGCCACTAGCGCGATCACCGCAAAAAACCAGCGCTGCCAACCACCGGCATCAGCAAGAAAACTAAATGCCGCGCCGGTGTTGTATGCCAAAGTGAAATTGAAAAACGACGTGAACACCAAAGTTTCGCCATACTCAAAGGCGGCTTCGATTGCATGCTTGCTGGCCTGATCCAATGCCACTATCACAAGAGCAATAACATACCAAAACCAGACTTTCTGATAAATTTTCAACGGCAGCACCCACTGATTGTCCATTAAGCAAAGTGACGGGATTCACCCGCACCATCAACGTTTTCCACACAACGCAAACAAATAGTCGGGTGCGCAGTGTTAGCACCTACGTCGGCGCGATGATGCCAGCAGCGCTCGCATTTAGCGTGCTCGGATTTTTTCACTGCCACCTGAAGGCCGACCACATCCGTTACCTCGGCTTGCTGCGCCTGCGCCAAGGGGCGAATCTCAGCAGTAGACGTAATCAGAACAAAGCGCAATTCATTGGCGAGTTTTTGTAATTCGCTTTGCAATTTTTCGTCGCAATACAAAATCACTTCCGCGCCCAATGAACCGCCAACCTCACCCGCGGTACGCTTTGCTTCAAGCACTTTATTTACGGCATCTTTGACTTGGGCGATCAAATCCCAATAGCTGTCAGCAAAGGAATCCGCTGGCATGGCTGGCAATGCGTACCACTCTGCAACAAACACATTGGCTTCGCGCTCGCCGGCAATTTCTTTCCAAATTTCATCGGCAGTGAAACTTAAAATCGGCGCAATCCAGCGCACCATAGCTTCAATTACATGTTGCAATGCCGTCTGTGCCGAGCGGCGCGCCAGTGCATCGCCTTTTACGGTGTACTGGCGATCTTTAATAATATCGAGATAGAAACCACCTAATTCCACCACACAGAAGTTGTGCAGCTTTTGGTAGATCAAATGCAATTGGTAGCTGTCGTAGGCAGCGATAATTTCTTGCTGCAACTGCGCCGTGCGCGCCACAATCCAGCGGTCTAACTGCAACATATTTTCTGGCGCAACCGCATCTGTCGCCGGATTAAAGCCGGTCAAGTTGGACAAAATAAAACGCGCGGTATTGCGAATACGGCGATAAGAATCAGCGGTGCGTTTTAGAATTTCATCTGACACACTCATCTCGGTGCTAAAGTCGGTCGCAGCAACCCAGAGGCGCAATACATCTGCGCCCAAATCATTCACGACTTTTTGCGGCGGAATCACATTGCCAATCGACTTGGACATTTTGCGCCCTTGCGCATCCACCACAAAACCGTGAGTCAACACCGTTTTGTACGGCGGAACGGCATGCATCGCCATAGAGGTTTTCAGTGATGACTGGAACCAACCGCGATGCTGGTCTGAACCTTCCAGATATAAATCAGCAGGAAAACGCAAACCGGCGCGCTGGGCGAGCACTGCAAAATGGGTAACGCCGGAATCGAACCAAACATCCAGAGTATCAGTCACTTTTTGGTATTTATCGGCATCGGCACCAAGCAATTCGGCGGCATCCAATTCAAACCAGGCATCCATTCCGCCCTGCTCTACTTTTTGCGCAACCGCTTCGATTAAACGTGCAGTTTCCGGATGCAATTCTTGCGTTTCTTTATTCACAAACAACGCGATGGGCACACCCCAAGTGCGCTGACGCGAGATGCACCAATCCGGCGAGGTAGCCAGCATGGCATCAATCCGCGCCTTACCCCAATCTGGCACCCATTGCACGCCATCAACGGCTTTTGCCACTTGATCGCGCAAATTATTTTTGCTCATGCTCACAAACCATTGCGGTGTAGCACGGAAAATCAGTGGCGTTTTGGTGCGCCAGCAGTGCGGGAAGCTGTGAGTGATTTTGCCTTGGGCGAGCAGTGCATTTTTTTCAATTAACAAAGCAATGACTTTTTCATCCACTTTATAAACATGATCGCCCGCAAAAATTTCTACATTGGGGCGATAGGTGCCGTGATCGTCAATGTAATTGAGTGTGCCGATTCCGTATTTCAGGCCGACATTAAAGTCGTCTGCGCCGTGATCCGGTGCGGTGTGCACAAAACCGGTACCGGCATCGGTCGTGACGTGATCGCCGAGAATCACCGGCACCTGGCGCGCATAGAAAGGATGTTGTAGCAACAATTTTTCCAGCGCCGCGCCTTTTACGCGGCCAACAATTTCATGACTTTCGATTTTTGCACGTGTGAGCACGCTACCAATTAAGGTTTCAGCAACCAGCAGACGTTCGTCGCCAACTTGTACCAAGGCGTAATCCACTTCTGCATTGGCAGAAACCGCTTGGTTAGCAGGTAAGGTCCAAGGCGTGGTAGTCCAAATGACTAAGGAAATTTTTCCGCTGCCGCTTAATTCGGAAATTGTTTTTTCAATCGCCGCTTGATCGACAAACGCAAACTTTACGTCGATAGAAAAAGAGGTTTTATCCTGATACTCCACTTCCGCTTCAGCCAGTGCAGAACCGCCGACTACACTCCAGTACACAGGTTTAAACCCTTTGTGTAGATGGCCGTTTTCCGCAATTTTGCCGAGCGCGCGAATAATGTCCGCTTCAAATTTGTAATCCATGGTGAGATAGGGTTTGTCCCACTCACCTAAAACCCCCAAGCGCACAAAGTCAGCTTTCTGGCCATCCACTTGTTTGGCGGCGTATTCGCGGCATTTGTTGCGGAAGGTTTTTACATCGACTTTATCGCCCGCTTTGCCGATTTTTTTCTCCACGTTGTGCTCAATGGGCAAACCGTGACAATCCCAACCAGGCACATAGGGCGCATCAAAACCGCTCAAGGTTTTGCTTTTGACGATAATGTCTTTAAGAATTTTGTTAACCGCGTGACCGATATGAATATCGCCATTGGCGTAGGGTGGGCCGTCGTGCAAAATAAATTGCTCGCGCCCTGCACGCGCTGCACGAATTTGTTGATACAAATCGCTCGCTTGCCATTGTTTGAGCATGTCCGGCTCGCGCTGGGCGAGGTTTGCTTTCATCGCAAAACCGGTGTTGGGCAAATTCAGTGTGGCTTTGTAATCAGTCATGATTCACGGTCAACTTTGTTAACAAAATAAAAAAATAGTGATGAATTCTCGCCCAGTTACTGCTTTTCTTTAACGTCCAGCAGGCCTACCAATTTGGGCGTAATCAATAAAATAACCAATGCCAGCAGGGTGCAGAGAATTGCCGAAGCTTCGCGCCCCAAGCCGGCGGCAACACCAATAGCAGCAGTTAACCAAATACCGGCGGCGGTGGTAAGACCTTTGAGATCCTGTTCGTTGTTACCTTTTAAAATAGCGCCAGCACCAAGAAAGCCAATGCCGGCAATAATTCCCTGCATAACACGGCTCAACTCGGCATCCGAGAGCCCCGCCCGCTGGGGGATCAGCACAAACAGCGCAGCGCCAATAGCAACCAGCATGTGAGTTTTAATGCCTGCCGCTTTGCCGCGCTGCTCTCGTTCAAAACCTAAAATCCCACCCAACAAGGCGGCCATTAACAGGCGAATTATTAGCGTGGTAATTTCACCAACATCCTTGAGGTCGGAAAACTCTGCCACAAAGGTGGCGGAAATCTGCTGCCAAACACTGCCCATACTCACAACTCCTTTTTCACCAGAATGAAAATATTTTGCAACCTCAAGGCTTTTTAGCGAGCACTCAGGTGCTGAAAAAATTCTCTTCCCTGCGCGATATCGCGCTGCAGTTGTGTTTGCAGTTCATCCAATGAATTAAATTTTTGTTCGTCGCGCAACTTGGAGTGAAAAACCACATCGATTTTTGCGCCGTATACGCGACGCGAAAAATCAAACAGATGCACTTCCAGTAAGGGTTTTTTATCGCCACTTACCGTGGGGCGAATGCCAACATTCGCCACCCCTGAATGCAAACTGCCATCGGCAAATTTGACCGTGACGGTAAAAACACCGTGCAAGGGCGAACGATAACGGCGCAGGTGAACATTAGCGGTAGGCACACCTAACTTGCTACCCAATTGCTGGCCATAGGCAATGCGACCGCTGATACTGTAAGGCCTACCAAGCAGATTTTCGGCTTGGTTGAAATCCCCCATCTCCAACAGCTGTCGGATGCGTGTACTACTGACTCGCTCGCCGCCCAGTTCCAGGGTACAGGTATCGGTCACACCAAAACCGCGTTCACGCCCAAGGCGCTGTAGCAAAGCAAAATCGCCGCGGCGATCACAACCAAAACGAAAATCGTCGCCCACCACCAAGTGTTTGATGGCAAGACCATCTAATAACACCCGCTCTACAAAAGCTTCAGCAGTGAGGTTGCGCAAGGCTTGATTAAATTGCACACAGAGTACCCGCGATACTCCGGCGGCCAGCAATGCCTGCACCTTTTCGCGCAATCGCATTAAACGCGCAGGGGCTTTATCGCCAGAGAAAAACTCATGCGGCTGTGGCTCAAACACGATTACCACTGCGGGCAAGTTGTAGTAGCGACTGACATCCATCAATTGGCGCAGTATCGCCTGATGCCCAAGATGGACACCATCAAATGAACCGATAGTAGCCACGCAGCCGCGATGCCAGGGGCGCAGGTTATGTAAGCCGCGAATAAACGCTGGTGCCGCAGGATTCACGCTGTGCTTTGCCTCAACCAATTTGCCCAAAAACGAAGGGCGGCAGTATACAGGAGCGGCGACGCCTGAGCCTACCCCGCCCCGGCGTTAGAGCCAGGGCTAGGGCTGGGCTTTGAAATCCCGCAGGCGCACGCCGACCGCCAAGAGCGCGAGCAGGTAGGCAGCAAAGCCTGCCGCGCAGAGAATGCCAAGGCGAATTACCCGCTCCAGCGCAGGCCAATCCACCCAGAGATTCCAATGCCAGAGAAAGGCGAGCAATACTGCCACCATGGCGCCATTGGCCGCCCCATAGCGCAACCAGAGTTTCACCCACTGATCGCTGGGCGTGTAAACCCCTGCGCGCCGTAGGCCGCGATAGAGCAACCAGGCATTCACATAGGCCGCCATCGCGGTGGTAAACGCCAGCCCCACATGCCCCAAACCCCAGAGCATGACCAGCGGGATGACCACCAGCGGCTTCATCAAAATATTCGCGCCTATGGCGATGATGCCGATACGCACCGGCGTTTTCATATCCTGTCGCGCAAAATAGCCCGGCACTAGCACCTTGATGAGCATGAAGGCAAACAGCCCGAGCGCATAGGCTTTGAGGCTGTAGGCCGACATAAGAATATCCGTCTGCTTCATTTCGCCGTGATAGAACAGGGTGTACAAAATCGGCTCCGCCAAAATGATCAGCGCGAGGGTCGCCGGCAGCGCGATAAGCACCACAAAACGAATCGCCCAATCGAGCATCTGGCTGAATTTTTCGCCCGACTGCGCCGCACTCAGGCGCGACAAGCCCGGCATAATCACCGTCGCAATCGCAACCCCAAACACGCCGAGCGGCAGCTCCACCAAACGGTCGGAATAGAACAGCCAGCTCACGGCGCCATCGCCCAGCATGGTGGCGATAACCGAGTCCAACAGCAGGTTCAATTGGCTTACCGACACGCCAAACAGCGCCGGGGTCATGAGCACCAAAATGCGTTTTACGCCGGGGTGCGACCAATCCAGCTTGGGCGATGGCATAAGGTGGATTTGTTTTAAAAATGGCAGCTGGAACAGCAGCGAAAACACCCCCGCCGCTACAATGCTCCAAGCCAAGGCATAGGCTGGATTGGGGAAGAAATCCGCCACCAGCAGCGCGGCGGCGATCATAAAAATATTCAGGAAAATCGGCGTGACGGCCGGAATCGCAAAGCGGTCATAGCTATTTAAAATCGCGCCGGCAAAACCGGTGAGCGATATCAACATCAAATAGGGAAAGGTGATGCGCACCAGCTCGACCAGCAGCGAGAACTTCTCCGGCTCATCCGCATAACCGTAGCCAAACACATAGGCAAAACCCACCGCACCGGCCACACCGATCAGGGTAAACAACAGCAGGATGGAACCCAAGCAACCGGCGACCTTATCCACCAACTCTTTAACCGCGGCGTGGGTGCCCTTCTCGCGGTACTCCGATAACACCGGAATAAAGGCTTGCGAGAAGGCACCCTCGGCAAATAAACGGCGGAAAAAATTGGGGATTTTCTGGGCGATAGCAAAGGCATCCATGGCGCCACCGGCACCCAATACCGCCGCCAGTACTATGTCGCGAATCAAACCCAGCACCCGCGATACCATGGTCATGGAGCCGGTGAGCAAACTGGAGCGCAACAGGCTGCCGGGCTTGGTTTTAGGCGGGCTGGGCGGCTGGTGTGGAGCTGGCGATGACGCAGAGTCGGACACGGGTGAATCCTGTGCAGGCGAAAAGGCGGCATTATCCACGGCTGTTATACTCAGGCACAACACCCGCCCGCCAAACAAGGAGCTATACCATGTCTATCCGCAGCATATCCATTGGCACTGTATCTATTGGCGCAATGAACACACTTGCCTGCATCAGCCTTACTTTACTACTGGCTGGCTGCAGCAAAGAGCCGGCACCTACACCAACCCCGCAAGACGCTCCTCTCATCGACTACACCGCAAAGAAAACCATGCACCCCAGCTGGGATGCCAACCAAGATGGCATGAACGACTGTGAAGATGACGGCACCTGCGACGACAGTGTGGATTACACTCAACCCCGCCCAAGCGCCGCTGCACCGGCAGCCGATAACGCACAGCGCGGCCCCTTTCGCTTCGTATGTACAGATGCAGCCCAGTCAGAGTTTACCGCGCTGTTTCACAACGACCTGAATGACCCCGCCAACAACCGCCTGCACCTTAGCCATCAGGGTGAAACCCGCGAGTTAACGGCAGTACCAGCCGCAAGCGGCAGCAAGTACGAAGGCAGCAATGCCAGCTTTTGGGAACATCAGGGCGAGGCGAGCATCCAGTGGCAACCAGACACTACCCACCAATGTGCGCCAGCCCGCTGACCTCAGCCAAACCAGAGCAAAAGGCTACTTAGCGCTCATCTCACAAAAAATAACATCTGCACAATTTTCTGATCCCCAGACACAATGGCACAATCTGCTCCCCAGCCGCTGGCTTGCCGCGATTGGGATCAGATTGTTTCAATATCAGGAAGTTGTATGTTTATTAAGGTCGATGAAACACCGGCAATCTCGGTGATTGTGCCCGTATTTAACGTTCAGGATTATTTGCCTGAATGCCTCTCCTCGCTTGCAAGCCAAAGCTTTAGCCTACCCTACGAGATACTACTGATTGACGACTGCTCGACCGACAAGAGCAAGGCGATCTGTGAAAGTTTTATCGCCAACTACCCAGGCAGGGCAAGGCTGATTTGTCAGGATAAAAATAGCGGCGTATCGAATGCCCGCAACCGGGGAATTCAAGCCGCAACCGGACGATACTTTACCTTTGTCGATTCGGATGATCGACTGCCCGCCATGGCGCTGGAGCAGCTGTATGCGGCGGCCATCAAACATGGCGCGGATGTAGTCAAAGGTAACTGCATTATTTTTGATGAACAAAAATCACGACCAGCGAACCACAATGTAACAAAAGAGAAAATCTACCGGGACGACGCGATTTTATCGGCCTTCCTGCAACATCAGGAGATACGTGGTCACACCTGGGGCAAGCTGTTTTGCCGTGCCAGCTTTGCACATATCCTCAACCCGCCTAATGTAACCATGGCAGAAGACACCCTGTATTGTGCCGAAGTGTTTGCTAACGCAAAAAAACTGGTGCTCATTACCGCCAATGTCTATCACTACCGCCTGCGCGCAACAGGGGCAACCGGCAGGAAGTTCCAGACCTGCGGCTATTTATGGTGGCTGCACAGCATTGAAAGTTGCGGACATTTTGTCTCCAGGCCAAACCAGCAACGACACCTGAAAGCACTACAAATCAGGACGCTGTTACAACTGACAAGAGAAGCGCGTTCACTGCAAACAGATGAGTTGCGCACTGTTTTGCCAGAGGTGACAGCTCGCCAACAACAATGGCAGCTCGACATTCCTGCGCTCAGGCTTGCACTGCAAATACACCCGCGGTTTTTATTTCACTTCCTCAAATTCACGCGGGAACTCAAACAATTGAAAGCGCGCTTACGCAGCACGCCAACCGCGAGCAGCATTTAGTAACGGATGCGATAGCCACCCCTAGACAGACCAACCAAGCCCCGGTTTTTGGAGGTTGACATAAGTTCAACCTCCATATACTGTATATAAAAACAGTAACAACTTTGTTGAGGATTTACCCCATGGCAGTAGTCGCCGTTTGGTTATGTGATCGGGATGGCAGTATGTTTGAAGACAGAAAAATCGCGGAAGAGCACGATAAGTACCTGGAGCTTGCTGCCAACATTACCCAGCTGATTGAAGACAATATCCCCGGTATTGATGAACAGCACAGCGAAGCGATTGGCCTGCTGTTGGCGCAGCGCCGCGAATTGTTAGCCAAAGCCTGTAAGGGCAAACCCGATGAATTGTTGCAGCCTTTCACCTACGAAAAGCCTGCCACCCTGAACAGCAAAACCACCGCCGCCACGGACAAGGACAACTAGGCAGCAGCGGTTTGTTGTAAGCGCGGACGCGCCCACAAACGTCCGCGCAGTTGATGGCCGCCCACACAGCCATCAACACCCCACAAACAACTGAATCACCACTCAGTGGTTTGTTCGTGTAAAGGTGTGCTTTTGCTGGGTGTAACCACTAGTCCCCAGCAGCAGTTGTTGCTCCCGGCATTGCGCACCCGCTTCCAACCATTCGTTAATGCCCGCTTGTCAGCCACAAGCGACCACAGAAACGAATCGCTTTCACCACTGCACCTTTCCTATGGAACCTCAACGGGTGCGGTGGCTTTTTTGTTTTTTTGCCTTATTGTCATTTTTACTATATAACTATAGCTCCAGCCTTGTGACTGGATAAAGCAATAACAATACAGACCAGTGGAAATGACGATATGTATATAAAAAATGTGTGCCTTCACTTGCGTCACCAACTTTTGGCAATCGGCAGCCTGCTTTTCGCACTTATCAGCTACCCCCTGACAACCCACGCAGAAACCCTGCGGATTGTGCAGGGCAATAACAGCATCGAGATTTATGCCAGAGGGCTGCTGCAATTAGCCCTGAGCAAACTCCCAGAAAACTACACGCTGGCAGAGACAGTACCCAATACCAGCGAAGAGCGCATGGTCAGTATGTTGATGGACAAACAGCTGGACGTGGTCTGGTATGCAACTACCAACGAGCTGGAGGAAAAACTCCAGCCGGTTTACATTCCTATTTATCGCGGCTTGCTGGGCTACCGGGTATTGATGATAAAAAAAGGCAATCAACACAAGTTTGATGGCATTAAAACCCTTGAGGATTTACGCCGTGTTTCACTCGGCCAGGGGCATTTCTGGGCAGACACTAACGTACTTACCGCCAACGGTTTGAATGTAGTGAAAGTTTTAAAATACGAAGGGTTGTTTTACATGTTGGATGGCGAACGCTTTGATGCCTTTCCGCGCGGCGCCCACGAACCCTGGTCGGAAATGCAGCGCTACCCGAGCCTGGAACTGGAAGTGGAGAAGAACCTGCTGCTTGCCTACACCAATCCTTTTTACTTTTTCGTCAATAAAGACAACACCAAACTCGCGCAAGATATAGAGCGCGGTTTGCGCCTTGCGATTGAAGATGGCAGTTTTAATGAATATTTTTTTAATGACCCAACCGTAAAAGATGTGATGACCAAAGCCAATTTGAAAAATCGCACACTGATTAAATTGGACAATCCGGGGCTATCGAAAAAAACGCCACTGGATGATGCATCGCTCTGGTTCGATCCCTACAGCTTCAACGAATAATGCTCCCGCAGTGCTCGCCCCTCAGCGGCGGGGCGAGCACCAACCAAAATCCTAGGCGTACATATTCAGGTATTGCACCATGCGCGGAAACCTGGCGCGGTTAGGGCTGCTGCCGTGCGGCAATGCGTGATGCCAAATAATCAAATCACCCGCCTTGGCGGCGATGGGTTTTACCGGCCACTGCGCCCAATCCTGCTGTTGTAAATCCACACCCTGCGGTTGCGCGGCCAGCCACTGGTCGATTTTTTTATGAAACCCTGGCACACAGCAAAATGCTCCCTGGTGTTCCTCCACATCGGTTAAATAAATCAACGCCTGGGTGCCAAACGGAATCGGCGGCGTTAATTCCACATCCCAATGCATTCCCGGCCCGGGGAACTGCCACCGGTCAGTTTCCGGCGGGTTAAAGCCCACGCGATCTGTGGTCATGACCAGATCCTCGCGCTGCCACAGCTGCTGAAAAATGCGGAGGATATAACTCGAACTACGCGCCACTTCAAAGGCGGGATGGGCAAATAACTGCACCATAATTTTTTTCATCTGCGCCGACGATTGATACCAACTGGCAGGATCCTCCTCCCGCATACCTAAAAACTCCCAAATAGCAGCGCGTGCTGCTGCAGTTTCACTGGCTGACAACACGCCCGGCACAATCAAATAACCCTGCTCATGCCAGTGTGCAAGCTGCACCTCATCCAGCGGCAAATCCGCCCGGCAATTCAGCGCCTGCTGTTTATTGTCAATAAAGTGGCGTATCGCATTATTGGTCTGTTCGACCTGTTGCGGTGCAAAGGTGCCGGCATTGGCACTCGCGAGCCAATACTCAACATCCACAAGCGCGCGCGCGGAATAGAGTTGCTGCATAGCAGGCTCAAGCCCCACACCCAACTGATCCAGTAAAATCTTATCCAATAGCCATTCATTCTCCGGAATGGCGGTTAATTGTTGTCGCGCCGCCGCAGACTGGCTCGCTTGTTTGCGCAACTGAATTTTGTGCCACAGTCGCTTGAGGTGATAAATACCCTGACTATTTTTTTCCAAACTATCGGGCAATACACCATCGGCGAGTTCGGGCAATTTTTCATAGCGAAAAACACATTGGGGATAAACACCCAACTCGTAACGAAAATGCAGCATTGAATTGGGCAAAACTCGGGCGTTGCGCTCATAAAGTGGTAGGGTCAGCTGCGATTGATTTTCGTGTAGCTGATAACCAGCAAATACTTGGATAAAAGTGGTTAATTTTAAATCCTGCAATACGTCGGCATAGTCCGGCACCCATAGGCTTCCCTGCGCGCAGCCAGTGTCGCCCTTACCCAATTGCAGCGCGCTCGTTTTATCCAACTTAAATACCGGCCCCAAATGCAAATCAGGATTTTTGCATTCACGCCCCGCAAGGGAAGCGCCGGCACTCAACCATAAATCCAGGCGAATCATTTCCGGGATCAACCAACCATCGGTTTTTAAAAATTGTTGTAGATGACTAAAAATACTGACCTGCGGCTCCTGTATCAGCCCCTGCCGCATAGTCTCGGAAATGATCAGATCGAATTGCTCCGGGCTTTGCCACACACAGGCATCGGCCTGCTCCAGCCGCACAATAAAACGCTCCACGCCCAAAAAACGAATCAGGCGCTGCACTTTTTCCAGCGACTCGGCATGAATATCCAACAGCGTCACACGCAGCGGCGCCGCATCGAATAACGGCAACAGCGGAATTAGCAATAAACCAAATGGGCCAGTGCCCGCGTATAGAATATCGATGGATTGTTGATGGCCTTGTTGATGACCTTGTTGATGGTTGCGCTGATGAAGGTGCTGCAACTTTTGCTGGATTGCCGCGTAAACACCCTGCATAAAAATGCGTGTGCGCTGCACATCTTCCGCGCACTGCGCCGCCGTAGTGGGCGATACCGCCTTGCCCTGCGCGGTGATAGTGGCATGCTTATCCAGAAACAGTGCCGGATGCAATTCCAGCCCGGTGATATCACACAACCGCTGTACCAACTCGTCAACTTTGGGTTTGGCTTCACCCGCACTGGTGCTGGCGAGCAGTTCAGCAATACGCTGGGGCAGATCAGTAACCATCAAATAGCATCCTTAAACAATTGCGGAAAAGCTTAAGACTATCGCAAATTATCTTTTTTGGTATTTCACGCTATTTCACGCGTTGCGACCTGCTGCACAAATCCATTCAGCATCGCCAAGCTGTCATCAAACCGGCAAATTAACTTCATAATTGGCCGCTAGGGTTGAGCCTGCAACATCCAACCCAGCCCCAAGGAGGTTCCCATGCCAGGCCGAATTCAAGTATTTACCATTACTGCATTAGCGCTACTGCTGATGGCCGGCTTCGCCGCTGCCCATAGCGATAAAGACAATCACCACAATCACCAGAACAACCACTACGACAACCAAAAACACAGCAACGCCGGCATCCAACTTGGCCCGCGCCCACAATTTTTAGTAGAGGATATGGACCCAAGCGCGCTCAAGAAGAAATTGCAAAGCTGTATTAACCAGCCAGTTAAAAAAACCAATTTCTCGATTGGCCATCGCGGCGCGCCCTTACAATTTCCCGAGCACACCAAAGAATCTTACGAAGCGGCAGCAAAAATGGGCGCCGGCATTTTGGAATGCGATGTCACCTTTACCAAAGACAAACAGCTGGTATGCCGCCATTCACAATGTGACCTGCACACCACGACCAATATTCTCGCCACACCGCTCGCCAGTAAATGCAGCCAGAATTTTTCGCCCTTTGATCCTGTGAGCGGCAAAGCGGCCAGCGCTAACTGTTGCACCAGCGATATCACCCTCGCTGAATTTAAAACCCTGCGCGGAAAAATGGATGCGTTTAATCCAAAAGCAACAACAGTGGATGAATACCTGAAAGGCACCGCCAGCTGGCGCACCGATTTATACGCCGACAAAGGCACCTTGCTTACCCACGCAGAGAGCATTCAACTGTTTAAAAAACTCGGGGTAAAAATGACACCCGAATTAAAATCGGCCAGCGTAGCTATGCCCTTTGAAGGCACCTACACCCAAGCCATGTACGCGCAACAAATGATTGATGAATACAAAGCCGCCGGCGTAAAAGCACGCGATGTCTGGCCACAATCATTTGATATTCAGGACATTCGCTACTGGATTAACCACGAACCAGCGTTTGGCAAACAAGCGGTGTATCTGGACGATGCCAATACTATCGCCGACCTGCCCACCGCAGCAGATTTACAACTCTATGCCGATGAAGGTTTCAAGATTGTCGCACCACCCATTTGGGTTTTGCTCGCGCTCGACAACAACAATAAAATCATTCCATCAGAATATGCACGCAATGCTAAAAAAGCCGGATTAAAAATTATCACCTGGTCATTTGAGCGCTCAGGCCCATTAAAAAATGGCGGTGGCTGGTATTACCAAACCATCAACCCGGCCATTAATAATGACGGCGATATGATGGATGCACTGCATGTATTGGCGAAAGATGTCGGCGTGATTGGAATTTTCTCCGACTGGCCCGCCAGCGTGAGTTATTACGCGAGCTGTATGGATTTGAAATAAACGCAACGCTAAAAACACAAAGCCGCAGTCATCACCGATGACCGCGGCTTTTTTATGGCGCAGTGATCTGCCTGCAGGCCAGCACGTAACATTAGGCTCACTTGGAGCCAGGTTATGCACGACAAACAATTATTCACCCAAGCCGACATCTCGCGCATTATTGAAATGGCCTGGGAAGATCGCACACCTTTTGAAGCCATAAAAACCCTCTACGGTTTAGGCGAGCCGGATGTGCGCGCATTGATGCGGCGCGAGCTAAAACCTTCATCGTTTCGCCTGTGGCGTGAACGAGTGAGCGGGCGAAAAACCAAACACCTGCAATTACGCTCGCCTGATATTAACCGCGGTTACTGCCCTACGCAGTACAAGCGCTAAACCGAAACGCCATCAATTACACAGCAGCGTTTCCAAACACTGCTCCTGAATACCATAAAAGGCTTTGATGTCAGCGATCTGTTGCAAAATCTCACTATTGTCGCGCGGCGTTTTGCGTTTTTGGGCGAGGATCATTTTATTTTTGCTGGTGTGTTCGAGTGAAATAAATTCAAACACCTTGGTGTCATAACCATGCGCTTCCAGCAAAAGCGCACGCAAACCATCGGTGAGCATTTCTGCCTCTTGCCCCAAATGAATGCCATGCTGTAACAGCGGCGCGAGCAACGCCGGGCTTTTTAATTGCGGGCGGATTTGTTTGTGGCAACAGGGCGAACACATAATAATCTCGGCGCCGGTGCGAATGCCCATATTCAATGCGTAGTCAGTTGCTGTGTCGCAGGCATGTAGCGCAATCATAATATTGATATTTTGTGCGGCAAAATGCTGCACATCACCCTGTTCGAATTTGATTCCCGCCAGCGCCAATTTGTGGGCGGTTTGATTGCATAAATCCACCAAGCCCTGCCGCAACTCCACCCCTGTAACCTGGGTTTTCACACCGAGATTTGCCGTTAAATAATCGTGTACCGCAAAAGTTAAATAAGCTTTGCCTGAACCGAAATCAGCGATGTGTAATTCGCGGCGTTTATCCAACCCCGTTTGCTGGATTGCCGTAGAAAGCACTTCAATAAATTTATTGATTTGTTTCCACTTGCGCGACATAGCCGGAATGATTTGACCATTCGCATCAGTAATTCCCAACTCGCGCAAGTAAGGTCGATCCTGTTCCACATAGCGCAGTTTCGCGCGATTGTGTGCAACCTCAACCGCAGCGCCTGCTTGAGCGCCCGCTGCGGCAGTATTTTTATTGCGATTTTTATTAATCAGCACCTTACCTTTTTTGCTGAAACTTATTTGGATTTCCCACTCATGAGTAATTAGATGGGCGTTGTGGAAATCTGCACCTAGCCACTGCTGCAATTGCGTGACCGCCTCGCTGAGCGCGAAATTTTTAGTCACATGGTTGGTGCGATAGTCGTATAAAAACGACAGCAGCTGCTGCTCTTTTATCTGCACCGGGCGAATAGTAATACGATTTAAATCCGCCTCGGCACCTTTGTATTTGGACAGCACCAAACGCTGTAACTTGCCGGCAGTAAATGCCTGCTGGCAGTCGGTAAAAAAGCTGGCTAACTCGGCATTTGGGGCTTCACTCATCACCACTCTACTCCAATAGTCAGTTTCTATAGGCAAAGCGCCTACAGGAACAAGGTGGCTATATTACCCTTTTGCTGCCCAGCCGCGCACAACCACGCTGTCAACTCCACTTACTTCAGCAATAGCCAGAGGCGAGATTTTACTTGACCTAGATCAACGAATTCCTGTAATTTCAGTAATTACTGAAATTACAGGAATTCCACAAATGCCGATTACCCTCACCCCAATGATCCAATCCTGCATCCTCCATTTTGGTGAAATGGGGAGCCGCTGGGGGATCAACCGTACCGTGGGGCAAATGTATGCCCTGTTAGTGCTGAGCAAAGAGCCGCTGTGCGCCGACGATATGACCGAGGCACTGGGCATTTCGCGCTCCAATGTGAGCATGGGTTTAAAAGAATTAATGTCCTGGGAGTTGGTGAAGCTGCAGCATCGCCCCGGTGAGCGCAAAGAATTTTATTCCGCGCCGGGCGATGTGTGGGACATAGCCAAAACCCTGATTGAACAGCGCCGCAAACGGGAAATAGACCCGACTCTTTCCACCCTGCGCAATTTATTAATTGAGCAGCCCGCCAACGCCGAGGAGGAATACGCGCAGCAACGGATGCGCGAAATGCACGAGCTGATTGAAATGATTACGCTCTGGACACAGGAAATCCAACGGCTGGATTCAGCCAACCTGGGCAAATTACTCAAGCTAGGTAGCAGTATCGGCAAAGTACTCGACATGAAGGATCGTTTATTGGGTGGCAAAAAAGAATCCACGAAATAATTGACCGAGGTATATGTCATGCTCGACACACTGATCCTTTCACGCATTCAATTTGCCGCGAATATTTCGTTTCATATTTTATTTCCCACCATCACCATCGCACTCTGTTGGTTTTTGTTGTACTTCAAAATTCGCTACAACCGCAGTGGCGATGAAGTGTGGATGCGCGCCTATCGCTTTTGGGTAAAAGTATTTGCGCTCACCTTTGCACTCGGCGTGGTCAGTGGTATCACCATGAGTTTTCAATTTGGCACCAACTGGCCGGGCTATATGGAAACCGTGGGTAATATCGCCGGGCCGCTGCTGGGTTATGAAGTGCTGACTGCATTTTTTTTAGAGGCAACTTTCCTCGGCATTATGTTGTTTGGTATTGATCGCGTATCCAATCGCATACATACACTGGCGACTTTTTTAGTCGCGTTTGGCACCACTATGTCGGCGTTTTGGATCATCGCACTCAACTCATGGATGCAAACCCCCACCGGTTTTGAACTGCGCGATGGTGTGGCCTATCCCACCGATTGGCTGGCGATTATTTTTAATCCATCCATGCCTTATCGTTTAGCGCATATGCTGGTTGCCTCAGGTTTAACGGCGGCGTTTTTAATTGCTGGCCTCTCTGCCTATCGCATTTTAAAAGGCGATCACAAACCAGCACCGCGCCTCGCGCTTAAAACCGCAAGCATAGCGGCAGCCATTTTAATTCCGCTCCAAATTTTTCTGGGCGATATACATGGTTTGAATTCGCTGGAGCACCAACCTGCCAAAGTCGCCGCCATTGAAGCCGTATGGCACACCGAAAAAGGTGCGCCGCTGGTATTGTTTGCCATTCCCGATAAAGAGACACAAACCAATAAATTCGCAATTGAAATACCAAAACTGGCGAGTTTGATTCTCACCCACGATGCCAATGGCGAATTAAAAGGTATTAATGAATTTGCAGGCGTTCATCCACCGGTTGCCCCGCTGTTTTACGGCTTCCGCATCATGGTGGGCATAGGAGTACTGATGCTGTTGGTATCCTGGTGGGCGGTGTTTCAGCACTGGCGCAACAAAGAAATATCGCCACTGTTATTAAAAATATTTGTGGGCATGACCTTCTCCGGTTGGCTTGCCACACTTGCAGGTTGGTACGTAACTGAAATTGGCCGCCAGCCCTGGTTAGTCACCGGCGTATTAACCACCGCCGATGCAGTGACCACCACACCCGCCGCCAATGTGGGCATTTCACTGGCGATTTATGTAACGCTTTATGTTGTGCTGTTATTTGCGTATGTGCGCACGCTATTCCTGATGGCAAGAAAAGCCGTACTGGTGGATCGCCCGGAAGAGATCAAAAGCCTGCAGGAAACATTATTTAACGCACAGCAAGTATCTTAAGGGGACAGACATGACCGATCTCAGTCAATTAAGTGGCGCGGCCTATTGGTTGCCCATTGTTTTTATCAGCCTGATGGCACTGGCGTTATTTCTCTACGCCATACTCGATGGCTACGATTTAGGTGTAGGTATTTTATTGCCCAACGACAATGAACAGCAGCGCGATACTATGATCGCCAGCATAGGCCCCTTTTGGGACGCCAATGAAACCTGGCTGGTACTGGGCATAGGTTTATTATTAATTGCCTTTCCCAGTGCCCACAGTTTAATTCTGTTCCATTTGTATTTGCCGATTACCGTTATGCTCACCGGTTTAATTTTGCGCGGTGTTGCGTTTGACTTTCGCGCCAAAGCGCCGGCAGATCACAAAGACTTGTGGGACAAAATATTTAAAACCGGCTCGCTCATGGCCACCTTGTCGCAAGGTTATATGCTGGGCAGTTATGTGATGGGTTTTGAACAAAGCCTGGCCGCCATTTTCTTTGCTGCGCTCAGCGCGGTGTGTGTAACTGCGGGCTACAGTTTTATTGGCGCCGCTTGGCTGGTGATGAAAACTGAAGGGGAATTACAAAAACGCGCCGCTTGGTGGGCGCGCCGCTGCGCCTGGTTAATGACACTGGGCATTATCGCCGTTTCTATTGTTAACCCCTTGGTGAGCGATACCATTTTTAATAAATGGTTTGGCAGCTCGCTGTTTATTATTTTGTTGATGATTCCACTCTTTTGTTTTTTGCTGCTGTTTATTGTGGATCGCTACCTGCGCCTCTTCCCGTTTGCCAATGATTTCGGCTGCTGGATTCCCTTTGCCTCGGCAGTATTTATTTTCCTGCTCAGTTTTATCGGTTTGGCCTACAGCTTTTTCCCCTACGTGGTGCCCGGCCAACTGGATATTTGGCAAGCGGCAAGCGCACCTGAATCGCTGATGTTTATTTTGTACGGTTCAGTATTGGTGCTGCCCACCATTATTATTTACACCATTTTTTCCTATAAGGTGTTTTGGGGTAAAGCAACACAATTACGTTACTACTGATTGCCGTTTTCGATAGTGGAACATATTGCGCGCTGACCAGACAATTTGCCGAGGTTTCAGCGCGTAATAACCTGAATGCGCACAGTGCGCGTTGCCAAATGCACTTCACGTAAAAAATACGCAAGGCCCACAATCAGCGTTAGTGTAGAAGCGGTAAAGAGCGCACTGATCACCCACTTGAATTGCACTTGCAGCAGCACTTGTAAAAAAATAAACGCCACAACCATACACACTAATAACGCAGAACAAGTGCAAGCGGTAATCGCCGAACTGGCGTAATGGCGACGGCGTTCCAGCCGGCTTAATTCTTTGTGCAATAAATCTGAATTCTGAAAATGCGCAGGTAACTCTTCTTCGGTAAGGCTGCGGCCGCGATCAATAATGCGCGCCAGCCTGCTCGCCATCACATTTAATAAACCGGCAATACCGGTAAGCAAAAACACTGGCGCCAAGGCAAGTTGGATGGCGTGGGCAATATCACCAAAGGAGATAATCATTTCAGCAGCGGAGTTCATAGGAGGTTCTCGTAAAGACACCTCCCGATAATAAACTATGCCCTCAAACCCAACCAGCGGCTCAGCCAGCCAATCCGCCGCAACAGCACAAACTCCAACAGCAGCAGCACACCAAGCGACACCGCCAAGAGCGGCAAGAAGATTGCCAAACCAAGGGTGATAGCCACCACTGCAAAACCAATGTGTGCAGGCATAGCTGGCGGCGCCCCCAAAACCGCCGCAGGTTTACGTTTGCGCCAGAGGATAAAACCGCTGAGGCTAAGCAGTATTAAACCCGCACAGGTGAGCAGCCCCAAGAGCAGATTAAACCAGCCAAACAACTGGCCTTCGTGCGCCGCCACGCCTATACCGATGGCGCGATCCAATAATTTTTTTTGCGCAAAATCGCTGCGCTTTTCAATAGCGCCGGCGGTGTTAATCCACACATCGGCGCGCAGCGGGCGATTCGGTGTTTGCGACGAGGCTTTCCAGGTTTGCGCCATCACCTCATGATCAGTGTGATGCATGCGATGCTGAGCACTATGACCGTGATGTTCAGCCTGCGCGGTGCTCGCCACACTCAATTCCACTGGCGGTGCAAGTTGTAATTGTTGCGCCGCGTCAAGAACGGCCGGTGTTAAATTAAAAACTTCTGTTGCTTGCGCGCGCCAGTGTTGATGCTCTTGCGCGCGGCCCTGGTTCCAATCTTGTTGCTCTTGTGCTGGGTTGAAGCGGGAGAAATCCAGCGCGCGCACTTCTTTTAACGCAGCGCCCCACACCAATGCCCAGGGCAAACCGGTAATTAACAAAAATAAGGCGAGCGCAGAAATCCAAATACCCGTGACGGCGTGAATATCGCGCCAGAAAGTTCGGCTGCCCTCGCGCAACCGTGGATAAATCACACCGGCTAATCCGCGCCCATGGCGCGGCCACCACAAGTACAAACCGGTGACGATTAATACAATCGCCCAACAGGCCGCAAGCTCAACCAACACAGAACCGAAATTGCCTAGCAATAATTCACCGTGAATAGTTTTAACAATATTCATCAACTGATCATCACTGCGCTCTGCTGCTAATACCGCGCCGGTGTAGGGGTTTAGATAAACCAGCCAGCTGGTATCGGCCTGCACTGTAATTAACACGGCTTCATCAGCCGCTTGTGGCAGGCGATAACTTAAGAATTTTCCCTCCGGCACCGCGGCAAGCGCGGCATTAATCTGGGCATTGGGCGCCAGCATTTCACCCGCCAGGGGCAGGCCGCGATAATGGCGCTCTTGCCAATGTTCGTAATAGGGTTTGAATAAATAAATCGCACCAGTGATGGACAATAAAATCACAAAAGGAATAACAAAAACGCCGGCATAAAAATGCCAGCGCCAAATGGTGCGATATAGCGCTTTTTGCGCCGGTTTCATGTCAGTCATGTTGATCTCATTGCAACGCAATTTTTATGATGGATTAGATATGGTGAATTAGAGTGCGTAAGAAAGCCCCAGGTAATAACTTCTGCCCGGCCAGGGGTGAGCGACATAACTCAGCTCATTGGTCAGGTTGTCTACACCAACATTTATTTCTAATGCGGGCGTGACATCAAAGGTGGTTTTTACACCGAGGCGGGTGTAACCATCCTGCGCACCCATGACTTGCTCCGCCGTGTCAGTGTTGTCGAGGCGACCAAAACTTTTATCGGCATATTGCAGATTTGCACTCAAATCCCAACGATCGGTTGCGTGATAAGTCGCCATGATATTGCCACGCCAACGCGGCATGCGTGGGTAGTCATTACCTTCAATACTATTAGTGCCCGCAGGATTATTGGCTTCCGCCGTTGAGTTATCCGCGATGATGGATTTGGTGTAGGCGAGATTAAAACGCAGATCCAATTCCGGCACCCACAGGCCGTAGCGATTTAAAATGAATTCGATTCCGTCCGTTTCCACTTCATCAATGGCGGCAAAGGTAGTGACTGAAGGAACCGGGGAACCGCTCGGTAAAAAAGTGGTTTGTGATTCGATGGCATCCTTAATCGTTTCAGTGAAAATATTGATGCGCGCATAACCGGCATCAAATTGTTTTTCCAACATCAGGTTGTGATGCAAACCATTTTCCGGTTTTAAATCCGGCTGCGCTTGCACAGCGGAAGAATAATTTAAGCTCTGGGTAAATAATTCTTCCACAATCGGAAAACGGTAGGCTTTTGCTAATGAGTAACGCACCAACCAGTCTTCAGCGGGAACATAACCCAGTGAAAATTTGGGCGAGAATTGGTTGCTATCTGCATCGGCAACTTCAACTAAATCAAACGCCGGTGTGGCGGCTATATCTTTACTGTAATAACCATTTTTACTTTGCCACTGTTCATAACGGCCGCCCAATGCCAAATCCCAGCGCTCGTTCACACCCCAATTCATTTGCACAAAGGCGGCCGCGATATTGGTTTCACCACCGGAACGACTCGCGAAACCCGCGTTGTCGGCCTGCTGCCAATTGGCGGAATTAAATACATCCAAATTGAGTTCGTAGGTTTCGTAGCGAATGCCGGAAATAAGTTCCACTGCCTCTATACCGGTAAAAACAAATTTACCTTCCGCCGTTTGCCAACCTGTGTCCTGATAATCAGTAGTTTGGCCTCGACCGTTAAACAGAGGATCTTGCAATGAATGACTGGATGCGCGCGAGTTATCCTCCAAAATCCGGAAGTCACTCAGATTGCCTTCAAAGCGCAGCTGTTCGTTTAACTCGCCTTTGATGCGCAAACCAGTGGACAAACTCCGGCGATCCAATTCGCTAGCACCCAAGCGCGCTGCAGGCACACTAATCGCAATACCATCCTGAATAAAATTGCCCGACCAGACTTTATTGCCAGCGGAATTGGTTAGATAAGTATTGGGGGTATCGCGCAGGGTGTTGCGATCTTCGTAGGCGATATTTAATAAACTCGACCAGTTACCAAAATCGTGCCCCAATTTCATTTTGAAATTATCGGTCACCGCCTGCTCTACACCGGTATCGCCAAAATAGTAGGCCGGTTTACCCAATACATCGGTATCGCTGACCATACCTGTCACAGGCGTGGCGTTATTGAGCGTGCGCTTGCTATCAAAATAATAGGATTGCGGTTGGCTTTCATTTTCCAAACGGTTGTAAGAAAAATACAAGCTGAAATCGCCCAGGTTTTCACTGCGAAAGGTTTCGCCGTAGGAGACAAAAGTTTTGTAACCCTCAAGGCGATCACTAAAACCGTAGGCAGAAAAATCTTGCGAGAAATAATCCAGATCCACATGCACTTGTCGCTCTTGCGGAATCGCGGTTTCAATCAGAATCACACCGCCCATGGCGTTGCCGCTGTATTCGGCGGAGAAAGGGCCATACAGAATTTCTACCTGCGCAATTTCACTGGCACTCACCATGGTCCAACGCGGCGCGCCGCTCCAGCGGGTTTGCAGAAAATAATGCAGGGGCACGCCGTCGGCAAACACCATCGAGCGCGGTGTGGCAAACATATTGGAACCGCGCAAACCGAGGGTGCCATTGGAATCGCCAATGTAGCGTTTGCGAATCACCAGACTCGGCTCGTATTTGACCAGATCTTCGGTGGTCGTCGCGTTGATGCTGACCATATCTTCCTGAGTCAGCACACTGGTGGGGTTGGTATAACCGGCGTGACTGGCATCGCGCGCATCACCCCACACCCGCACCTCTTCCACTTCGGCAGCCTTAGCTTGTTTGGCTTTTTTAAGCACTCGCTCATGGGCCTGCGCCACACTCGCCAAGGCCATGCCCACCGCAATCACTACCGCCCAAGAACAACACTTGCTCACCACACCACCCTTCACAAAAACGCTAGTTACAGGGTTGGCACCTTAGGCAATTTAAACGCGGCGCAACAGTGACAAATTGTCGCAGGGGCACGCAGTGAAAGGAGTTATTGCACCTTGCTAGCAGGGAAAAACCTGGCGGAGACGCCATAGGCCAGTAATGCGATGATTAAGGCGGGCAAACCTAAATACAGATCACCACCAAAACCATAGCGGTGCAGGATAAGCACCGCACAGCAAGCCAGTGCCATTAGCCACAAAGCCAGTGTTTGGGTGAAGTGTTTACCAAGGCAAAGCAACAGAATCAGTGGCACAAATGCCGCCCCCAACATGGCCCAGGATAAAACCACTAACGCAAACACCGACTGCTGATTCAGAAGTGCCCAGGCAAGCGCGGCACAGGTGGAGAGTAATGTGGCGATTTTTATGCCGAGGATATTGTTACTGCGCTGTGATGAAAACCAACGCGGCGCCAGATCCTGCGAGATAAAAGACGAGCAACTCAGCAACAGTGAGTCCGCTGTAGAAATAGTGGCGGCAAAAATACCCGCGAGTACAACACCAACCAATAACGGCGGTAATAATTCCACCGCCATTTGTGGCAGCGCTAACTCCGCATCAAAACTTGCGGATTCAGGCAAATAAATACGCGCGAGCATGCCCACCGCAGTGGCCATGCAATAAAACACCAGAAACCAACCGTAGTACCACAGGCGGGTGCGCACCAAACCACGGCCGCTATCGAGCGCCATAAAACGCACCATAATATGTGGCTGGGCGATGACAGAAAAACCAGCGAGCAGCCAGCCAATAAAAAATATACCTACACCGGCCACGCCCGGTAGGACTACCGATGCGGGCGAGAAGGACAAAAAACCGGGAATCTCATTCATGGCAGCAACACTGGCGGATACTCCACCCATGGCTTGCACAGCGATAAATAACATTAAACCCATGGCGAGCATCATCACCAATGATTGCGCCGCATCAGTCCAAATAGAGGCGCGTATACCACCGGCAATGCAATAGAGCATAACCAATACGGCGCCTATAGCGGCGCCCATCCACACCGGCCAGCCCAATAAAACCTGTAAGGCTTTACTGCCCGCCACTAATTGCGCGGCGGCATAAGATAATAAAAACATCAGCGCAATCAGCGCAGCAACAACCCTAAAACGGCGACCTGAAAAACCGGCCCAAGCGGCCAATGCGCCGATGTAACTAGTCTCACCCTGCTGTAGCGCTTGCGCGCGCAAACGCTGATGCACCCAGAGCGATGCAAGGAAATCCCCCAGAATCCAACCGATCATTAATAAACTGGCCGACAAGCCCGCCGCATAGGTATAACCAATCACACCAATAAACATGTAGCCGCTGTTATTTGTGGCCACTGCCGATAAACCTACCAGCCACGGCGGCACACTGTGACTGGCGAGGTAATAATCCTGCGCGCTGTGTTTGCGCAACCGCGCCGATGCAAGACCGACTAGCAAAAAAAGAGCGAGACAAATAACAAAACTAATCAACATGTAAAACGTCAGCCCGGTGTAAATAGTGAATTTGTGTTACACCAAATCACTGCTGCCGCGCCGCACATCCACTAATAATTCGGCAAAGGCTGGCAGGTGATGTAGAGGTTGCAGTGCGGGATCTTTGGCAAAATCATCGAGGCGTGCATCGCCATTGATCAGTGCTTTAGTCAAAAAATTGATGGCATCGTCGTAATGGCCTAGCGCTGCATGGGCGCACGCCAATTGATAAAACGCATGGGCATTGGAGGCATCCAACTGCAGTGCGCGCTGGCATAAATTAATCGCCCACTGGGGCTCGTTGGATTCCAGCGCGGCATCGGCCTTGTAGGTGAGCGCTTCACAATCTTTGGGGTTGAGCGCAAGGATTTGATCGTAGAGTGCGATTTTATTCGCAGGCGCCGACTCCTGTGCAGCGCGCAGCCAGAGCGCATGAATTTCTTTGGTGCGTTCAATGGCTTCGCGGTTTTCATCTATATAAGTGGATTTCTCGCGCAACTGTTGCTCAATTTCGCGCAGGCGGTCTTCATAGGCGCCAATTAATTTGCGCAGCTCTTTATCGGCAAGGCTGCCCATTTTTTCTTTCATCTCGCGGATGGATGTCCAACCAATAATCACCAGCACTGAACTCACGGCGGCGATGATGTAAAAAAAATTGGAGACAGTATTGGTGGCGTAACTCACGCTGCGATCCACTGCTTCAATTTGGCGATCAGTAATTTGCTGGATAAATTCCACCCGCTGCGCAGCCATGTCTGTTCGCAGCGCTTTTAATTCATCCAAAATATAACGCTCGGTAAAGGCACTGTAGAGCGGCGCATCCAGCTGCTCTACAGTCTGTTGCGCCTGCTCTGCCGCAGCACGGACTTGTTCTTCTGGTAAACTTTGCGCCTGAATACCTGCCGCAAATAATAGCGGCAGGAGCACAATGAGCAGCAGAATAAACGCGCGCTTAAATGCGGAGTCTTGCTTCATACAATCACTTCCGCGGCGAGCGCGTAGGCGCCTTCGGCGTTGTGTACCTCGCGCCCCATGAGTGGCGGGTTAAAGACACAGGCCAATTCCATTTCTTCAAACGCACGTAAAATATGCTTGTCGTGTTTGTCCAAAATATAAATAGTGCCCGGCTCTATAGTATGAATTGCACCAGTGGCAACATCTTTAATTTCACCAAAGCCGCGAATGCAATACACAGATTCGATATGGTTTTGGTAATGCATAGGTAACACCGCATCTTTAAAAATACGAGTAATGTGGAATGAAAACCCGGCGCCATCGCTTTTTAACAGCAGGCGATTACTTTCCCAACCCTCTGCTTTAATGGTTCTGCCTTGCAGGCTCGCCTCGGATAATTTTCTAACAATCATAAATACCTCTTAGCTCATTTCAGGATTCAGGCTTCCAATTTAAGATTTAAAAAGAAGTGTTACGCCGTTTTGCGGGCCGTGTAGTCGCGCATGGTGGCGGCAAAACTGAGTGCCAAGAGTTTCAGCCCTTTGCGTAAATCTTCTTCACTGATGGTGAGTGGGCAAAACACCTTAACCACTTGCCCTTGATTACCCGCGGTTTCAATTACTACACTACGCTCAAAAGCATGGGCGCAAATTGCATCGGCAATCTCGCCGCTCGCACATTCAATGCCCTGCATTAAACCGCGCCCTTTTAAACGCAGCGCCAGTGGCTGATAGGCATCAAGCATGGCTTTTAATTCCTGCTGCACAATCACGGACTTCTGCGCAATTTCACGCACAAAATAATCGTCGCGCCAGTAGGTTTGGAGTGCTGCGGTGGCAGTAATAAATGCATGGTTATTGCCGCGAAACGTACCGTTGTGTTCACCGGGCAACCATTGATCCAGTGCCGGGTTTAACAACACAATCGACAGCGGCAAACCAAAACCACTGAGAGATTTGGAGAGGGTGACAATATCCGGTTTGATACCGCTGCTTTCAAAACTGAAAAAGCTACCGGTGCGGCCGCAGCCCGCTTGAATGTCATCCACAATCAACAGCATGTCGTGTTTGCGACACAATTTTTGCAGACCTTGCAACCAAGTATCGGCGGCAACATTTAACCCGCCCTCGCCCTGCACCACTTCCACAATCACCGCTGCAGGAATATCCACACCACTGGAGGGATCAGACAGTAATTTGTCCATCATTTTTAAAGTGTCAGTATCGCGACCGTGATAACCGCAAAAGGGCATGCGCTCAATATTATTCAGTGGTACACCCGCGCCACCGCGATGATGTTGATTGCCAGTTGCCGCAACCGCACCGAGTGATACGCCGTGGAAGCCGTTGGTAAACGCAATCACACCGCTGCGACCTTTGACTTTGCGCGCAATTTTTAACGCAGCTTCTACCGCATTGGCACCGGTTGGCCCGGTGAACTGCACGCGATACTCCAAACCGCGCGGCGTTAAAATAATATCGCGCAGATTTTCCAGAAAAGTAGCTTTGGCCTGAGTGTGCATATCCAAACCATGGGCGATACCATCTTGCTCTATGTAATCCAGCAAGGCTTTTTTAATCAGCGGATTATTGTGGCCATAATTCAAAGAGCCAGCGCCAGATAAAAAATCCAAATAGGCTTTGCCCTGTTCATCAAATAAATAACTGCCGCGCGCCTGTTTAAAGATCACCGGAAAAGCGCGTGAATAAGAGCGAACTTCCGATTCCATTTGTTGAAAAATATTCATCATTGTCATCCTCTTAATGAATCTGCACCCTTGTGCTGCAGATAAAAAATTGAAAGCAAAAAAATCAAAATAAAAATAGAAAGAAAACATGAAACACAAAATCCAAGGCAAAAGTTGCCCAGGCGATGCATAAACATCGCTAATCGGATAAGGGGGTTCAGGCTAAATACGCCCAGCCCTGTTTAGGGCATAGGCGCAGCGGCTAACGCAGCATCAACCTAACCAGCGCCGATTGGAGCTGCGTAAACTGCCGCGCAGGTCATCCAAATGCAGCGCCATGGGTTTGCCGGGGCGATTAGGTAGGGGAGCAATTTGCAGCAGGTATTCGTCCGCGTGTGCGCCTGCAAAATGGCGCTGGGATTCGAACAACATACTTTTTACGGGGATGGCGCCGCAGTCGCGGGCGAAGCTTTCAAACAGCGCCCAGGAAGCGCGGTTGTCGGGGGTAATACTGGTGGTGAGGCGCTGTGCGTGCTCGGTGGCGGGTTGCTCAATCAGCCAATTCAACATGCGTTTGGCCAGACCTGAACCGCGCAACTGCTCGCTCACCACTACCTGCCAGACAAACAGGGTTTCGCTGTCGCTGGGGGGGCAGTAGGCCGAAATAAAACCGACCAATTTGCCATTTAACAGCGCGGCTACCGAGGTGTCAGCAAAATGCTGGCATTGCAGCAGGTTGCAATAAACCGAGTTGGTATCCAGCGGCGGGCTGGCGGCTACCAGTTGGTTAAGGGCGTAACCATCGGTTGGCAAGGGGTGGCGCAGTTCCAGTTTGTCCCACAAAAGATCGTTTCTGGCGTTCATAAAACCTCCATAGTGCGTCTTTGATAGCGGCAATACTATTACAACACTAATCAATTGAGAGCCGATTTATTCTGGATAATTCCGTAACAAATAGAATAAAAGGCTTTAAGAAAGGATTTAATCGAGAAAAATAACGAATAATGCCGTTATGGATGCATTTCCCGATAAAACACTCTATTTTTTATACTAAAATATACTTAGAGTACAAAGTATATTTTTATGGTACAAAAATTATCCCTCCAGGTCTAGTGATAATTTTGTGACGGCGCTGCAAACCGCCACCACAGGTGACAAGATGCGCCACCACGGGCATGCTGCCGCTTTCCTATCCGCAGTTAACGATGACAACACCCATGAACCAGATAGATCAGGTACTCACCTCGCTGCGCCGTGTGATTCGCGCCATCGACCTTCACTCCAAACAACTGGTTAAAACCGCCAGCGTCACCGGCCCACAACTGCGCCTGCTGCAACTGATTCGCAGCCAGCCAGGCGGCACAGTGAAAGAACTGGCGGACGCCATGAGCCTGAGCCAGGCCACAGTCACCAGCATCATGGATCGCCTGGAGAGCCGCGGCCTGATTGTGCGAGTGCGCTCGCAAACCGACAAACGCAAAATCCACCCACAGCTCACCGACAGCGGCAGCGCCCTGTTGGACACAGCCCCCACCCCGCTGCAAGACAGCTTTGTGCGCAAGTTCGATCAGCTCCAGAGCTGGGAGCAACACATGATTATTGCCTCGCTCCAGCGAGTCGCCGAAATGATGGACGCCGAAGCCATTGATGCCTCGCCGTTTTTGGATATTGGCTCGCTGGATAGGACGGAAGCCCTTGAGCAGCCGGAAGCAGGCGATAACAAATAAATTGACGCACCGCCCTCCAGTCACAAAAACATCACCAAATCGTCCAAATCCCGCCACAGCTCCGTAACAAAGCCCACCTAAGCTGCGCCCTGTCACCAGTTCGCCCGCACAGGGCATTTGCCAAGGGAGCGCACACCATGAGTCGATTGCGAGTTATGCAACAATCGCTGGCCTGCTTGATTGCAGCAGCGAGTTTACCCGCCAGCGCCACGCTGTATTTTTCGGAATACCTAGAGGGCAGTAGCAGCAATAAAGCGCTGGAAATTTACAACAGCAGCGCCAATAGCGTTGATCTGGCCGGCCATAAAGTAGAGATGTATTTCAACGGCAGCAACAGCGCCGCACTGACCATCAACCTCACCGGCACCATTCCCGCACAAGGCATATTTGTGCTCGCCAACAGCGGTGCCAACGCCAGCATCCTGGCGGTTGCCAACCAAACCAATGGCTCCGGCTGGTTTAACGGCGACGATGCGATTGTGCTGAAAAACGGCAACACTATTTTGGATAGCATCGGGCAAATTGGTGTTGACCCCGGTAGCGAATGGGGCACGGGTTTTACCAGCACCGCTGACAATACCCTGCGCCGCAAAACCGCCATCACCCAGGGCGATATCAACCCCTTCGATATTTTTGACCCCGCAAGCGACTGGGAGGGCTACGCGCAAGATACCTTTGACCACCTTGGCAGCTATCAGGGCAGCAGCAATGGCGGCGGTAATAACGGTGGCAGCGATGGCGGAACAAACAACCAATGCGGCGCAACCGCAACGCACATCACCAGCATTCAAGGCGCAGGCACTGCCAGTTCAATGGTCGGCAACAGCGTCAGTGTTGAAGCCATAGTGGTTGCGGATTTTCAACATGCGAATCAACTCGGCGGATTTTTTATTCAGGAAGAGGATGCCGATAGCGATGGCAACGCCAGCACATCCGAAGGTATTTATATCGCCAGCACCAGCGCCGTTGCTGTGGGCGACCGCGTGCGTGTCACCGGTACGGTTGCAGAAACCTTTCAGCTAACCCAGCTCAATAATGTCAGCGTCACTGTGTGTGCCAGCGGCCAAGCATTACCAACCCCGGCCAACATTTCTCTGCCGGTGACTTCACTCAATGCGTTTGAAAATATTGAAGGCATGTCGGTTGCGATTGCACAAACACTCACCGTGAATGAAACCTATCAACTAGGTCGCTTTGGGCAAGTGCTGCTCGCCAATGGCCGCTTGCAACAACCGACCAATGTGGTTGAACCCGGTGCCGCCGCCAATGCACTGCAAGCGCAAAATAATTTAAACAAGTTGATGATGGATGACGCGAGTAATGTGCAAAATCCTGACCCGGTTATTTTCCCCGCGCCGGGTTTATCTGCAGATAACACTCTGCGCAGTGGTGATACCGTTGCGAATCTGCAAGGTATTATCACTTACGATTTTGGTGTGTATCGCATTCTTCCTACTGCTACGCCGAATTTTGTGCACAGCAATGCGCGCCCACTGGCACCGATTACCGATGCGGCAGCGAATCTAAAAATCGCCAGCTTTAATGTGCTGAATTTTTTTAATGGCAACGGCAGCGGCGGCGGATTCCCAACCTCACGCGGCGCAAATACTGCTGCAGAATTTGCGCGGCAAAAAGCCAAAATTGTCAGCGCCTTGGTTGGCTTGAATGCCGATGTTATCGGCCTGATTGAAATCGAAAATGATGGCTACGGTAGCACCAGTGCCATCGCTGAATTAACGTATGCCTTAAATACAGCAACCGGCACCAGCGCATGGAAATACATTAATCCGGGTGTGAATAAAATCGGCAACGATGAAATTGCGGTGGGCATTATTTATCGCAGCGACAAAGCCACAGCAATCGGTACAACAGCAATTTTGGATTCCAGTGTTGATGCACAGTTTATCGACACCAAAAACCGCCCCGCGCTGGCACAAAGTTTCCGCACAAATAGCAACCGCGCCATCGCCACGGTGGTTGTCAATCACCTGAAATCCAAAGGTTCGGATTGCAATGATTTGGGCGATACCGATATTGGCGATGGCCAAGGCAATTGCAATATCACCCGCACCCAAGCCGCAAGCGCATTGGTGAATTGGCTGGGCACCAACCCAACCGGTGTAAATGACCGCGATTATTTAATCATCGGCGACTTGAATGCTTACGCGAAAGAAAACCCCATCACCACAATCATTAACGCCGGTTACACCGATTTAATTAATCGCTTTGGCGGCAGCAGTGCTTACTCCTATGTATTTGATGGCCAAGCGGGTTATTTGGATCACGGCTTGGCGAGCAACTCACTGACACCGCAAGTGCTGTTTGCTGCTGATTGGCATATCAACGCCGACGAACCTGTCAGCCTCGATTACAACACCGAATTTAAATCCGCCGCGCAAATAAACAGTTTTTATGCGCCCGATGCTTATCGCTCATCCGACCACGACCCGCTTGTGATTTCACTCAAATTAATTCTCGACCTGGATGGCGACGGCGATGTGGATAAAAACGATGTGCAAATGGTTACCAACGCACGCGGAACAACAGCCAGCGCATTCGACCAACGCGATGTGAATGGCGATGGCGTCATTAATGTTAACGATGCACGTGCACTCAGCGTGCAATGCACCCGCACCGGTTGCGCCACTAATTAACTTTAAGGAGTTTGCAATGAAAAAATTCTTCGCCAGTTTATTAGCGCTTGGGTTAAGCCTATCGCTCAATGCCAATGCCAATGCCATCAGTATCGACCTGATTGCCGATAAAACTACCGCCAATATTGGTGACAATATCGAACTGCAAGTGCGCATCAGCGGCTTGGAAGGAGCGAGCGCACTCGGCAGTTACGATGTCAATGTTCATTACGATAGCGATCTATTCAGCATCAGCAACATCATTTGGGGCGATACAGTACAAGGCAACCAATTGGATCTGTTCGGCTTTGGCAGCTTGCAAGACAACAGCAGCAACCTTGGCTGGTTAACTATGCTGGAAGTCTCTTTTGATGAAATAGCCGATTTGGAATTGCTGCAAGCGGGAGAATTTACGCTGTTTAGTTTGTTTCTCAACGCAGTCGCAAGCGGCAGTGGAAATTTTTCGCTAACCACTAATGCAATAGGCGATGCTTACGGCCAGGATTTATTTATCGACACTATTAACAGCACAAGCATCAATGTAAGCGCAGCGACTGTGTCAGAACCAGCGGGTATGCTGCTATTGCTCGGTGCCCTTGCCTTTGTTGTATTGCGCAACAGGGCATCACAACCCAAACAATAATTACAACTAATGGAAATAAAAAAAGCCTGCCGCTTTCAATAGCGACAGGCTTTACAGCATTAACCATAGACATTAGGAATCCTTGATATACCCAAGAACTTTTTCCACCTCTTCTGCAAGCTCTTTGTTATTAAATTTCATTCGACTCATGTATGCAGCCAGCGACTGGGGATTATCTTTGTAACCGGTCTTTAAGGTCCATGCATAAGAAAATGCCTTTTCTGCAACAGAAACATCGCGCAGGTTGCCATCCATAATCTCAAGTAACTTTTCTACCGGGTAGCCAGCAATAGCCATTGACTGAGTGGCCGCGCTAACCGCCTTGAACTTTAACGACGGATCTTTAATTGACGCAACAAATTCAGTCACCTTTTCACTACCATAAATGTGAATTTTACTGGCCCCGTTTACCGCGACTGACTCCGCCATCTTTTTATCATTTAGGCTATCAATGAGCTGATAGGCGTCAGTAAAATAGGCGCGGCTAAATAAATTATCTAACAAAGCATTCACCGCCCATTCATCAGCGTAACCCTGATTTTCAAGGAACAATTTTTTTGCCTCCATCGGATCAGTTTTGGCATATATAGCCAAGGCGCTATTGAGCAACGTCACATCAACCAGTCCTTGATGTTGCGTTAGCGCATAATCAATTGCCGCCACCGGATTAGCTGTCGCCACAGTCTGGGCCAATCCCATCCTGCTCCATTTATCTTGCGGACGAACACTTTCCCTCACTAGCCGTATCCCCTCCTCATAAGCCATCCACTGCCAATCAGGGAAAACTGACAATGCCTGTAACAGCACCATTTTTCTCTCAAGCTGCTGTTCTGGAGCAGGAAACATAAATACAAAATCACTTTCGTGCTGCTGCAACCATTCATACATCATTTGAGGTTGATTAAGAGCCAAATTAGCAAACAAAGTTGTTGCAAGATCTTCGCCGATGGACGACTCCATCAACATAAAAGATTGTTCAGGAAACTTTCCCGCAAAGAACCAGGCAATCTGCCCCTTAAGCTGCGCTTGGGACTCATCCAGCGATAACAGGATATCTTGAATTGCTGAAGAAGATAAAAGCTCCAGCTGTTGAAGCGCACGATACCCCTCAAACTGGCTTTTAGGTGTCTGCACACTTAGACGACGGACAACTTCGTCCGTAGAGGGGGGTGACACTACAGGACGAGACCGCGCATTATTGTTGTCAACCTGCTGAACCGACGGCACCGCAGCCTCAACAGTAGAATCCAGTTCCACTTGGGCAGTGCCCCACTCGAGCTTAAGTGGAGCATCGCCCCCCAATTGATAGCCGCACAACCCGCCCAAACCAAATACTACCGTCAGTGTTACTGCCTTGTTCATGCAATGCCTCCCTTAACATTTTTCTGCGCTCCTCTGGTATCGAAGTTTTTTGATAAAAAACAATCGAAAAAGCAGAGGTACTCATGGGTTAACTCAACACCAAGTTATCGCGATGGATTAATTCGTTATCGTCGCGGTAGCCGAGAATTTCGGCGATTTGACTGCTGGGCTTGCCGATAATTTTGCGCGCTTCGTCGGCGTGGTAATTAATTAAACCGCGTGCGATTTCTTTGCCGTTCAAATCTTCGCAAATCACCATGTCACCGCGGGTGAAATCACCGCGCACGTCTTTGACTCCCACCGGCAAAATACTTTTACCCTGCTCGCGCACCACGCGCACGGCGCCGTCATCCAACACAATGGTGCCGCGGGTTTGCAACTGGCCGGAGATCCAGCGCTTGCGCGCGGCTTGTGGCTGTTGCTCGGCCCATAAAAACGTGCCCAGGTTTTCACCTGCGGCGATACGCAATAATGCATTTTCAATTCTGCCACCGACAATCACTGTGTCTGCACCGGAGCGCGCCGCCACTCGTGCCGCGCGCACTTTGGTAATCATGCCGCCGCGCCCCAACGCACCGCCGCTGCCACCGGCCATTTGCTCCAAGCGGCTATCATCGGCAGCGATTTCACTCAGCAATTGTGCATCGGGGTTGCTGCGCGGGTCGCTGTCGTACATACCTTTTTGATCGGTGAGAATCACCAGTAAATCGGCTTCAATCAAATTGGCAACCAGCGCCCCCAAAGTATCGTTATCGCCAAAACGAATCTCATCGGTGACGACTGTGTCGTTTTCATTAATGACCGGCACCACGTTTAAACCCACCAGGGTTTTTAAGGTGGAGCGCGCATTTAAGTAGCGCTGGCGTGAAGATAAATCATCGTGATCCAGAAGCACTTGCGCCGTGAGTAAACCATAGCGCTGGAATTCCACTTCATAGGTTTGTACCAAACCCATTTGCCCGACGGCTGCAGCTGCCTGCAACTGATGAATTTCTGTCGGGCGCGCCGCCCAACCCAGGCGGCGCATACCGGCGGCGACCGCACCGGAGGACACCAGTACCAGTTCAATACCGCGCAGGCGCAGCTCGGCCATTTGTTTTACCCAGCCGGCAATGGCTTCTGCATCCAGCCCCTTGCCATCATTGGTGAGCAGCGCACTGCCAATTTTTACCACCCAACGTTTTGCCTGCGGAACAATGTCTCTTTTACTCATGACGTAAATGCGCTTATCAAAATAAATAGGGAGTTTGTAGTGATTGGCGAATCCTGCGGCGCTTAATGCAAAACGCCCGGCGCAATGTCCGGGCGTGAGATTACACTATATTTGCACCGCACTCATGTCGCGGGTTTAGTGATTCACGTAAATAACTTCAACGTCATAATCGTCTTCGTTGAAATTATCATCATCCTCTTCACCGCGCGCACGGCGCGCCTCGCGCTGACGCTCACGCAATTCTTCAATACGATCACGCGCTTCCTGTGCCATTTGGTTTTGCATTTCCAACTCGCGCTCACGCACTTCAGGGTTGGTTTTTTCCTCCTCCCAAATCTGCTCCAGCAATTCCATCGCCTTGCCGGCAAGCGGCATAGTGCCTTCGCGATTCAACGCAGAAATACGAAACACCGGGCCAGTCCAACCCAGCTCATCCACCACTGCCTGACAGCGCGCTTCAACTTCATCGGGCGGCAACAAATCAATTTTATTGAGCAGCAACCAGCGGTCGCGCTTGGCGAGCGTCGGGCTGAATTTTTCCAATTCATTGGCGATGATACGCACGTTATCCGCCGGATTGGATTCATCTACCGGCGCCATATCCACCATGTGCATCAGAATACGGCAGCGGGTCAAATGCTTGAGGAAACGCACACCAAGACCCGCGCCTTCAGCAGCGCCTTCGATAACACCGGGAATATCCGCGATCACAAAACTGCGGTGCTGCTGCACTTTGACCACACCGAGATTGGGCACCAGGGTGGTAAAGGGATAATCCGCCACTTTGGGTTTGGCCGAACTCACCGCGCGAATGAAGCTGGATTTACCGGCATTGGGCAAACCGAGCATGCCAACGTCGGCCAACACTTTTAATTCGAGTTTCAGGTTGCGCATCTCGCCCGGTGTACCCAGTGAGGTTTTGCGCGGGGTGCGGTTGGTACTGGTTTTAAAACGGGTATTACCCAAACCGTGGAAACCGCCTTGCGCGACTTTTAATTTTTGGCCGTGCTCAGTCAGATCGCCAAAGACTTCATCGGTATCAGTATCAATCACTGTGGTGCCAACGGGTACAGGCAGAAATAAATCGGCACCTTTGGCGCCGGTACAATCTTTACTGCCGCCTTTCTCGCCGTTTTCAGCGCGATACTTGGGCACGAAACGGTAATCGATCAGGGTATTCAGGTTTTCGTCGGCCACCAGATACACACTGCCGCCGTCGCCACCGTCACCGCCGTCCGGGCCACCTTTGGAAATAAACTTTTCCCTCCGGAAGCTCATGAATCCGTTGCCACCGTTACCGGCTTCAACATGTATAGGGGCTTCATCAACAAATTTCACAACACACTCCAGAGGAATAAAAATAACAAAACAAAAAATAATTCAAACTTAAATATATCGTCGCTCCTGTGCATCCATGCACTCGCGACATACCATTCGTCCTGAATATAAAAAAGCCCTGACGGAAACGGCAGGGCTTTTTTATTGTTCTTTATCGCCCACTGCAAGCAGCAAGCTTGGCTGGTTTCAGCGCAGTATTAAACAGCAGGAATGATGCTGACGTACTGACGACCAAAAGCGCCTTTGATTTCGAACTTAACAGTACCGTCCACTTTCGCGAACAGTGTGTGGTCTTTACCCAGACCTACGTTTGGACCAGCGTGGAACTTGGTACCACGTTGACGAACGATGATGCTGCCGCCAGAAATCAATTCGCCGCCGTAGGCTTTAACACCAAGGCGTTTCGCTTCTGAATCGCGACCGTTACGGGAACTACCAACCCCTTTCTTGTGAGCCATTTTCTAGCCTCCTCAATTAACCGTTGATTGCAGTGATTTTCACTTCAGTGAACCACTGACGATGACCTTGACGCTTCATGTGGTGCTTACGACGACGGAATTTGATGATTTTCACTTTGTCAGCACGACCATGGGCAACCACTTCTGCAGTGATTGTTGCGCCTTCAACAACAGGAGCGCCAATCTTGACGTCTGCACCGTTGGCAACCAGGTAAACTTTGTCGAATTGAACAACGCCACCGGTGGCGAAATCGATTTTTTCGAGTTTGAGGGTTTCACCCACAACTACGCGATGCTGTTTGCCACCGCTTTCAAAAATTGCGTATGCGCTCATTTATTGCTCCAAACTAATCACCCATTACTGGGCTTGGACGACACGAAGTAGCCGGGCGAAATGCCTTGGCGTTTGGGACTAGCGTCGTATACCTGATTTCAGGGGCGGCGATTGTATGCCTTATGATCAATTGAAGCAACTACTGAAGCGACTCGTGCCAGTACTCTGCGTGAGCAGCCAAGTAAGCCCGCACTCCCAAACGCTACTTTTCTACTCAAAAAATATTCAACATGCCTTATTGCGGCAATTTAGCTCATTATTTCCTCAAAAATTCACTTGATTTTCAGGCAACCTCCGTTTCAAATACGCAAAGCGATACGATTCGTAACACAGAGGCAGAATAAACTGCCCATATCCCCATCAACAGTGCCCTCAAATCACCAAAGCTGCCACACGAACTGCCGGCATAACAACGGCAATGGTGCATGGCCTGCAACGCACTAACACAAGGACACAGGGGAGCACCTTTCATGTATTCAGCCATTTTTAAGCCGCAACTGGCGGGATTTATTTGCACATTGATCTGCGCCTTCGCGAGCCTAGCGGTAGCTGCTGATAAGCCTGCACCTATTTACGGATTGGATCATCCACTACGCATTCCCGATCAGTATGTGGTTGTACTAAAACCCCAAGCCAATGCCCAAAACAAAGCCACACTGAATGCGCTAAAACAGGAATTGGGTGACAAAGGCTTTGTTGTGGAGCATCAGTTCAAGCGCGCCCTGCAGGGCTTCAAAATCAATATCGGCAAGAGCAGTGGCGCCAGATTGGCCATTAACTCAAATAGCCTCGACGCACTATCACGCAACCCTCAAGTAGCTTTTATTGAAGCTGACCGCTGGGTATATGCCGACCAGATTAATACCAATGTGCGAACCCAAAGCCCGGTGGTCTGGGGTTTGGATAGAATCGATCAGGAACACCTGCCGTTAAGCAATAGTTACACTTACAACCGCACAGGTGCGGGCGTAAACGTATATGTCATCGACTCGGGCATACGGGCTGACCATCAGGAATTTACCGGGCGGGTAGCCGGAGGGGTGAGCTTTGCAAACAACCCTTCCGCACTGGATGACTGCACCGGCCACGGCACCCATGTGGCGGGCACCATCGGCGGCAATATGTTCGGTGTTGCCAAGGAAGTAACACTATGGTCTGTAAGGGTTTTTGACTGTAGCAATACCACCTCATGGAGCCAAATCCTTGCGGGATTGGAATGGGTTATCGCTAATCACCAACGTCCTGCAGTAGTAAACATGAGCTTGGGCGGCAGCCGCTTTAACAGCATCAACCTGGCGGTGGACAACGCAGTTTCGGCCGGGATCAGCGTGGTAGTAGCAGCAGGCAATAGCAACGAGGATGCCTGCAACACCTCACCTGCAAGCGCCAAGAGTGCACTCACTGTAGGCGCCAGCACACTCACTGACAGCCGGGCAGACTTTTCCAACTGGGGCAGCTGCATTGATTTGTTCGCACCGGGTCAGTACATAAGCTCCAGTTGGCACACCAGCACGACTGCCATCAATTCACAGAGCGGTACATCCATGGCAGCGCCCCATGTTGCCGGCGTTGTAGCGCTCTACCTCCAGCAACAACCACAGGCAGCCCCCGCACAGGTAGCACAGGCACTTGCTGATAAGGCCAACAAGAGCAAACTCCTCAATACCGGCAGTGGCTCACCCAACCTTTTGCTATCGAGCAACATCACCGGGTTCAACGCCAACTTTGAGCAACTGACGTTTCGCGGTGATGCCAATAACTGGGCCGCCACCCCCATGACGCTGGTGGCCGACAACACCTGGGAAATCCAGATAACGCAAGCCGCAGGCACCAGCATGCAGTTCAAATTTGACCTTCTGGGTGACTGGTATCAAAACTACGGCGATAACGAGGGCGACGGCCAAGCAGAGCCTTACGGGAATAATATTAAATTGCCCTGCGGCGGCAACCATCGCATTCGCTTCGATGACCGAAACCTGCGCTATTCAATAGAAACAACCCCAGCCTGCAGTAGGGCCGACTGGAAGCGCACAGTGATTTTTATCGAGGGCATCACACAAACTAATCAGAACTTGTTCATCCGCGGCGGTATAGACCATGCGTATGCAGCCCAGCAGGGAATTAACTGTACCGCGGAAAATCAGCACTGCGCCATTCCCATCCGCCATCTAAATCTACGCAACGCCACTAGCGCGCCCTGGAAACAAGGCGATGATTTTCTGGATTGGTATGGCGCCGAGGCCACCCAGAGTAGCAGCGCCCAAGGCTCGCCACTGGATTGGACCACCAATATCTGGCCCGCCGCCTGGGGGGCTGCACGTTATGTCAGCAGCGATGGCTATGGCTTAAGCCCACTGAACTTGTGGGGCAGTCATTACTGGATGCTGGATGTGGAAATGGACTGCTCGCGCACCCGCAACGGCTGGTTTGAATTTAAATCTTTCATCAGCAACGGTGCGGGCTGGGAGGGCAACATCAGCCAGCCCGGCGCGCCCTATGCGAGCAGCAACCATTTTGCGCAGTGTGGGCGGATCTCCAGCTTCCGCCGCAATCAGGACAATCAGGTTTGGGTCGGCGACTTCTAGCTCGCCGACTGGCATAAAAACGTCAATGCTTGCTGGCAGGCGCAGGGGATAACAGGCCCAGCGCCGCCAGCCAGGATTCCAATGCCAGCGGCCAGTTGGATACCGTGCCCTGCCCTTGGATCATGCCCACACCATGAATACCTGAGTTGTAGATATGCAGCTCGGATTGTTTATTGAACTTCTGCACTTCATTAAAAAACATCAGGCTGTTGCCCACCGGCACCGCCTGATCGCCCACACCATGCAACATAAACACGGGCGGAATATCCGCTTTCACTTGTGTCTGCAGGGAGTTTTCACTGAGCAACCTAGAATCGGGGTTATCTCCTAACAGCGCCTTGCGTGAACCTGCATGGGCATCAGCACCTTCGAGGGTGATAACGGGATAACCGAGGATGGCAAAATCCGGGCGGGCGCTGATCGCCGCGAGCGGGTCATTCTCAAACCCAAAATCATGGCGCGTGGCGACACTGGCCGCCAAATGGCCACCGGCTGAAAAACCGATTACACCTATTTTGCCCGGCTCTATGCCCCATGCCCCGGCATGTTTACGCACTTGCCGCACCGCGCGCAGGCCGTCCAACAAGGGCGCCGGAAAGCCGTGCTCCTGCATTCGATACTTGACCACAAACGCCGCCACGCCCCGCGCAGCAAACCATTTGGCAATGTCGTGCCCCTCGTGATTGATCGCCAGACGCACATAACCACCACCGGGAAAAATCACCACCGCCGCGCCATTGGCCTTGGCCGCCTCTGGCCAATAGGGCGTCATTGAGGCGTTATCCACCGCATAGACTCGCTGGTCTTTGACGTGCTCACGGTCAGGGCTGACCAAAGGTTTTTCATCCCAAAGGTAAAAAGCACCAACAGGGCGCGAAGCGGAAGGCTGATCGGCAAACACGTGAGGGGTTACTCCAATACAAAAAAAGCAAAACACAGGCAGGAAAATGCGATGAATAACAGACATAGGGAGATCTCGTCAGAAACGCCGGTTAATAATGACTGACCGGTTTGACCAATGCCGACATAAGTCGTTTGAGCGGTATGCCTTTTTTAAACTACCAGGCCTTTTAAGAAGATCGCCCGGTATTGGCCGGGCGATGAAATCATAGCAGCTGCAACCAGCTTCAGTGCAAATGGGTTTCGTCGTCACCCCACCAGTGATGCAACTGCCAATCCACCCGGGTTGGGTCGGCGGCGCGCAACAGCCAATCGCCGGCAATTAACTCCCACTCATACAGCCCCAATTTTAAATCCGACCAGACACTATGCGCATCCTCGCGGATGTAGGCCTTAGCCAGATCCACCTCTTCACCCAGCATTTGCTCTGCCGTTAGCTCCAGCTTGACCAGCTCATCCACCTCTTGTTTTAACGCCCCCAGAGCCCCTGTCTCTTCCGGGCTAAAGGGCAGATCAAGCTGGTTGACGTGATAGGGATTGCCAGCCTTTTTGGGGCTCGAATTGTCAGTCGGCTTCATGGTAAATAGCTCCCGTATACGGATTAGATATTTATACCCACACAGGCAGTACAGCCTCTATAATCTCCGCCTTTCTCATAGTCTATCTATTGTATAAAACTTCACCTTCAGTATAGGCCCTAGATTCCAATGCACGAGCGCCCCATGCAAGAACAATACTCCCCCGCCGATGTAGAAGCCCAAGCCCAGCAGTACTGGGAAGCCAATAACAGCTTCAAAGTGGTTGAAGACCCCAGCAAAGAAAAATTCTATTGTCTGGCGATGTTCCCCTACCCCAGCGGCAAGCTACACATGGGGCACGTGCGCAACTACACCATTACCGATGTGATCGCCCGCTACCAGCGTATGCAGGGCAAAAACGTGCTGCATCCTATGGGCTGGGACGCCTTTGGCCTGCCGGCAGAAAACGCCGCGCTGCAGCGCCAAACTGCACCGGCTGCCTGGACTTATTCCAACACTGATCACATGCGCAACCAGCTCAAACAGCTGGGTTTCGGTTTTGATTGGTCGCGCGAGCTGACCACCTGTAAACCTGAGTACTACAAATGGGAGCAGTGGTTCTTTACCCGCTTGTACGAAAAAGGGCTGGTGTACAAACGCATGGCGACAGTGAACTGGGACCCGGTAGATCACACTGTACTGGCCAACGAGCAGGTGATTGATGGGCGCGGCTGGCGTTCAGGCGCATTGGTTGAGCGCAAAGAGATTCCGCAGTGGTTTATCAAAATCACCGCCTATGCCGAAGAACTGTTGAATGATCTGGACAAGCTGCCCAACTGGCCAGAGCAGGTCAAAACCATGCAGCGCAACTGGATCGGTAAAAGCCGCGGCTTGGAGATGCATTTTGATTTGGCATCGCCGGTGGGCGAGTTTACCGGTTTTGATATCTACACCACCCGCCCCGATACCATCATGGGCGTGACCTACGTGAGCCTTGCGGCTGAACACCCTATTTCCAAACTACTGTCAGAAAGCAATCCGGCACTGGCGCAATTTATCGCTGAGTGCAAAGTGCAATCGGTAGCGGAAGCCGATATGGCGACCATGGAAAAACGCGGCATGGATACCGGCATCAAAGCCCTGCACCCGATTACCGGCGAGCCAGTATCTGTATGGGTCGCCAACTATGTGCTTATGGACTACGGCTCAGGCGCAGTGATGGCTGTACCAGCGCACGATCAGCGCGATTACGAATTTGCCAAGAAATACAACCTGCCAATCTCTCAAGTTATTGCTCCGCAGAATGGCGAAGCCATTGACTTGGACAAAGCCGCCTTCACCGAAAAAGGTGTGCTGGTCAATTCCGGCGAATACGACGGCCTGGACTTCAACGCTGCCTTTGACGCCATCGCCAGCACCCTGGAAATGGCTGGTAAAGGTCAGGTGAAAATCAACTATCGCCTGCGCGACTGGGGTGTTTCCCGTCAGCGTTACTGGGGCGCACCTATCCCTATGTTCAACTTGCCCGACGGCGGTGAAATTCCGGTTCCGGCGCACAAGCTCCCAGTATTGCTGCCGGAAGATGTGGTGATGAACGGTGTGCACTCGCCCATCAAAGCCGACCCGGAATGGCGCAAAGCCGAGTTGGATGGCCAAGCGGTTGAACGCGAAACCGATACCTTCGATACCTTTATGGAATCCAGCTGGTACTACGCGCGCTACACCTGCCCCAACTTTGAAGGCGGCATGCTCGACAAAGCCGCGGCCGATTATTGGCTTCCAGTGGACCAATACGTTGGCGGCATCGAACACGCCATCCTCCACCTGCTCTACTCGCGCTTCTTCCACAAGTTGATGCGCGACGAAGGTCTGGTGAGCTGCGACGAGCCCTTCGAGCGTTTGCTCTGCCAAGGCATGGTACTCAAAGACGGCACCAAGATGAGCAAATCCAAAGGCAACACCGTTGACCCGGAAGAGCTGATCAACCAATACGGCGCCGATACCGTTCGTTTGTTCTCCATGTTTGCTGCACCACCAGAGCAGAGCATGGAGTGGAGCGACTCCGGCGTTGAAGGCGCCAACCGTTTCTTGCGCCGTTTGTGGAAAGCAGTGGAAGGCCATATCAACGCGGGCACACCGGGCAAGCTTGATGTCAACGCACTGCCGCAAGCGCAAAAAGACTTGCGCCGCAAAACCCATGAGACCATCCAAAAAGTCAGTGACGACTATGGCCGCCGCCAAACCTTTAACACGGCGATTGCCGCCACCATGGAATTGCTGAACGAGACCAGCAAACTCGCCGACCGCGCCAATCCACTCGGATTAGCCGTTGAACGCGAAGCGCTGGAAGCGGCGATTTTGTTGCTCGCCCCGATTGTGCCGCACATTAGCCATTCACTCTGGCAAGCGCTCGGCCATACCACTATTGCGCTCAATGAAAAATGGCCAACATTGGACGAGAGCGCTCTCACCCGCTCCACCATCGAAGTCGTTGTGCAGGTGAACGGCAAGCTGCGCGGCAAGTTGGATGCGCCGGTAGATGCCCCCAAAGAGCAACTGGAAGCACTGGCGCTGGCGCAAGAAAATGTGCAGAAGTTTTTGGAAGACATCAGCGTGCGCAAGGTGATTGTTGTGCCCAACAAACTTGTAAACATTGTTGCCAATTGATTATCAACGGCGGGTTGCCACGCGAACCCGCCCTACGGATTTTTTATGCAAAAAATTATCGCCAGTCTATTAATTCTCACCCTCTCTGCTTGCGGCTGGCATTTGCGCGGTTCAACGGCCGATGGCGACAAACTGGCAATGACCACACCGCTCAATCTGATTATCACCAGCGAGGACAACCACACCCCGCTTACCGATGCGCTGCGTCAATCGCTACAGCCATTTAATATCACCGAAATAAACAGCCCTACTGCCGATTCATTAACCTTGTCGCTGCAGGCAGAAATAATGGATAAACGCACCGCGGGTGTGGGCAGCAATGCACTGACCAGCGCCTATGAAATTATCCTGACTGTGGATTATGCGGTGAGCAATCAGGCGGGAGTGATTACTCCGCTCAATACCCGCGCACGGGTTTCACGCAGCTACGATTACAACGTGAATAACGCCAACAGTGCAGCGCGGGAAGAGGAACTGGTACTGCGGGAAATGCGTCGCGAATTGGCGCAAACTATTTTGCGCCGCACCAAAACCCTCTCTACCAAACCCGTCAAACCTGCGGCAACGAAATAGTCATGCCCAAGCTGCGCCCGGAACAATTATCCGCCGCCCTGAATAAACAGCTGGGCGCTATTTATTTGGTCTCTGGCGATGAACCTTTATTGATTCAGGAATGCTGCGACCAGATACGCGCCGCCGCGCGCAAAAATGGTTTTAGTGAGCGCGAGCTCTACCACATAGATACCCATTTTGACTGGGGGCAACTCTTAGCCGCTGCCAACAGCCTATCGCTCTTTGCTGAAAAAAAAATCATTGAAGTGCGCATGCCCAGCGGCAAACCGGGCGACAAGGGTGGGAAAATTCTGCAGGAATATGCGCAATCACCGGCACCGGATAATTTGCTACTAATCGTCACCGAAAAACTGGATGGTGCCACCCAAAAAAGTAAATGGTTCAAAGCGATTGAAGATACAGGCCAGCACATTCAAGTCTGGCCAGTCTTGCCTGCACAATTGCCGCGCTGGATCGGGGTGCGCCTGCAGCAATCCGGCCTGCAAGCCGATAGCGATGCCATAGATTTGCTCGCTTCACGTATCGAGGGCAACCTACTCGCCGCCGCGCAGGAAATTGAAAAATTAAAATTGCTCGCGACCGATAATCGCATCAGCTATGAACTGATGGCGTCAGTGGTTGCTGACAGTGCGCGCTATGATGTGTTTGGTTTGACCGATAAAGCCCTGCATGGCGATGCGCGCGCTGCAGTGCGCACCCTGCAAGGGCTAAAAACCGAAGGCACTGAACCCATCAATGTACTCTGGGCCGTCACACGCGAAATTCGCGCGCTGGTGCAAATCTCCCAAGCCGTTGCCCAGGGCAAACATTTTGAATGGGCCGCCAAACAAGCCGGAGTATGGGATAAACGCCAGCCGCTGATTCAAGCGGCACTGCGCCGTTTAAAACCGGCGCAACTACAACAGCTATTGCGCAAAGCCAACGGTATAGACAAGGCCGTAAAAGGCATGCGCAATGCCGAACCCTGGGACGAATTACTGGATCTGATTTTAAATATCGCCGGGGTACAAAGTTTAAATGTGCAAAATGAACGACTAAGCTTGAAGCAATAAAAGAACCAAAAAAACAAAAACAAAAACAAAAACAAAAACAAAAACAAAAACAAAAAAACGATTTTAAAAAAACACACAGCCTGCGCAATTAACTGCCTGACATCGCCAACAGGAGATGGTCATGCGTTTTTTAACCCAACTGCAGGAATTTTTTATGCGTTCAGGTCTCACCCGCTTTCTTTCCATCGCCAGTTTCACGCTGGCTGCTGCCACAAGCCAGTTTAGTCATGCCACCAATGTTTCGGGCGGGCTAATGCCGGCCAAACGCGCCGTAGATCACTCCTGGATGTCTATAGCCGATTGGGATCGCCTGCATGCGGAGGACGTATTGGTCGCCGCCCATGACAAGGTAGAGGTTCTTTTTATTGGCGATTCGATCACCGCTGGCTGGGATTGGCAATTGTGGGAGCAACATATTAAACCCCTCAAGGCCGCCAACTTTGGTATTGGCGGGGACGGCACCGGCAACCTGTTATGGCGCCTGCAACACGGCAGTATCGGCCAACTGCAACCTAAATTAATTGTGCTGTTGATTGGTGTAAATAATTTCGGCCTCTACAACGAAACACCCGAGCAGGTTGCCGCCGGTGTAACGGCGGTTGTCCAACAATTACAACTGGCCTGGCCGCAGAGCAAAATTTTATTAAATGCTGTTTTACCCTTTGAGGAAAAAGCCAACTCACCGAAACGCGCCATGGTAAAACAGGTCAATAACATCATCGCCAAACTAGGTGATAACCAGCTTATTTTCTTTAAGGACTATGGCACAGCACTGCTGCAAAAAGATGGCAGTATTTCGCCCGACATAATGGCCGACTTCCTCCACCCCACACCCAAGGGTTATCAAGCCTGGCTTAATGTCATGCTGCCCGACATTAAAACACTGTTGCAATAATCCTTTCGCGCTTGCGCTCTGCAAGCGCGGCTTCAACAACCCAGACCGATACACTCAATAAAAACCTGACGGTCACTCCATTACAAACAACAGAGACAAACACACCATGAACAATTTGCGCCTGTTATTTTATTTTTTTATCGCCCTCACCTTGCACGGCTGCACCAGTATGAAAACAAACGCACCCACCCATCAGCTAATTAACATAACAGCGGCCCAGGCCCCGTTGGCTATTATGGGGCGCAACTACAGCGCTGCAGACCAGAGTTATGTATTTGGTTTTCCCGGCGTCAGTTTTAGTGCTCAGGTGATTGGCAGTTCACTGAAAGCCGATCTGCAAAGTTCAAATGGCAACTCCTGGATTGATGTGCTGGTAGACGGCCAACTTCAAAGTACGCAAAAAATCAGTCAGCAATGGCAAACCATTGAACTGTTTAATTTTCCCGAGGTGAAAAGGCATAGGGTTGACATTATTCACCGCTCGGAGAATTGGCATGGCAGCGTAAAACTGGGAAAACTGGAATTAACCGGTGAAAAATTTTTACCCGCACCGGAATTGCCCGCGCGAAAAATAATGCTGTTGGGCGACTCGGTGACTTGTGGTGAAGCCATCGATAGAGTTGCTGGCGAGGAGAAAAATACACGCTGGTGGAATGCACGCGAGTCCTACGGCATGCTCATCGCCAGGAGTTTAAACGCTCAAGTCAATTTGGTTTGCTGGGGCGGACGCGGTTTGGTGCGCAGCTGGAATGGAAAAACCGATGATAAAAATCTGACTGATTTTTATGAATTTACTCTGGGTGATAGCGACCCAAAAATGCAGTGGAATCACCAAAACTATCAACCGGATGTTATTTTGATTGCCATAGGCACCAATGATTTCAGCCCCGGCATTCCCGCACGTGAAACTTATGTCAGCGCTTATGTGCAACTCATTAACAAACTGTTGCGCAACCACCCCCAAGCCCAAATAGCCTTAACCGAGGGCGCCATTTTAAACGGTGAGAAAAAAGCGGCCCTCATCGACTATTTGCGCGAAACTATTTCACGGGTGAACAACAATCGCGTCCATCAGCTGGTATCCAACCACTACCCCGGCGATGCGCAGGATGCACACCCAACCAAATTACAACATGCAGCCATGGCAAAAGATCTAACGCCGCAAATTAAAGCGCTGATGCATTGGTAGTTTAACGCGCAACAATATAGTCGCAAAAAATAAAAAGGGCGCGATAAATCGCGCCCCTGTAAAAATCAAAACAACGTCAGAAATTAAACCCAAGCGCTATTTTCCCGGCCCAAATGGTTTTATTAACAAAATTAATTTAGGCAGAAGTGTGAGCGAGCCAATCACCGCCATCAACATAGCAAACGCCGTTAACACACCAAAATAGATAGATGGAATAAATTCCGACAACATCAAAATTGAAAAGCCCACAATGATTGTGACCGAGGTGTAATACATAGCGCGGCCAATCGATGCATGGGAGCGATGCATGGCTTCCACATAATTACCATCGTGCGCAAACTCGGTGCGGAAGCGATAGAAATACTGGATGGCCTGATCGACACCAACACCAACCACAATCGCGGCAATGGTGGTAGTCATCATATCCAGCGGAATTCCCGCTAATCCCATAGCGCCCAGCACTGTACCTGCTGCAATCATATTGGGCAGTATGGCGATAAAGGCGATTTTTACCGAGCGGAACAACAGCATCATCATTAACATAATCGCTACAAACACTACGCCAATGGTGGCAATTTGTGAGGCGAATAAACTTTGCAGCATGTTGTTATAAAGCACCAACATACCGGTAAAGTTTACCTGCTCTGGCTTAAAACCACCTTCGGTGATTGCATACTGGCGAATGCGCTCAACCAGCTCGGCGCGCTTTAAATCAGGTGTGGTTTCAATCACGCGCAAAGTAATACGGGTTTGCTGCACATCATCAACAAGGTAGGGTTTGATCAGGAAGTTTTTAATATCGTCCGAGAGCATATTGCGCAGCACATTCAACTCAAAGTCGTTGAGTTTTCCTTTATTGATGTCATGCGCCAACTGATACACAGTTGCAAGTGATTGCACCTTGCCCACTTCCGGCAGGGATTCCAAATAATTGTGTAATTTTTTAATTTGATCCAAACCATTCACGCTGAACCAATAACTGGGCTGAGTTTTACTGCTGCTCTCAGAGTCGGCGAAGGCGTCTTCGTCACCCATTTCAGCAAAGGGATCTTCTTCATCGAATGCTTCAGCGCCCGGGCTATCGCTTGCAGCCTCGGCAAAGGGATCATCCTCTCCAGAATCACTGACAGCATCAGCCTCAAGTACTTCGACAGTATTTTTTTCTGCATCCAGAATAATATCCAGAGTGACTGTACCGCCTAACTGGCGATCTATCACACTGAGCCCCTGATGAATTTCACTGTCGCTTTTAAAATAATCGACAAAGCGATTTTCGACTTCCAGTTTGGTAATACCCCAGACGCTGATCAGCACCGCCAGCAATGTCACCAATAATATTTTACCGCCGTGGAATTCCGCTAAACGTGAAAACTTCACCGTCAGCGCAGCGGAGTTATCGCCGCGATCCTTAGGCTCGCCTTTAGGCAAAATCATTAACCCGGCAGGCAAGACCACAAATACCAGAATAAAACCAACCACCAAACCGATAGTCATCATCCAACCAAAATCGATAACCGGCCGAATGCCACTCATCACCAGCGACATAAATGCCACTATGGTAGTGAGTGCGGAGTAAAGACAGGGAACCGCCATGTCACGCACGGTTTGCAATACCAGATCAGCTTGATCCATATCCGGATCAATCGCGTGTAATTCGCGGTAGCGCACCACCATGTAAATGGTAAAGGCAAATACCATGATCAATAACAAGGCGACGAAGTTGGATGAAATTACCGTGAGCCGCCAATCAATCCAACTCAACCAACCGAGCATCAAAGTCACTGACATTAAACAGGCAGTGAGCGGCAGTATGACAAAACGCCATTGGCGAAATAAAAATGCCAACATAAACACCATGAATAACAACAGCGCCGAACCAAACACCACCAAATCGCTTTTGATATAGGCAATCATGTCGGAGGTAATCATGGTGACACCGCCGAGGAAAATCTGCGCGCGGTCGCGATACTTCTCCACTATGCCACGCACAATTTCCACACGTGTTGCATCCTGTGCGGCGGTCGCTGTGCGGTAGTCGAGAAACTCAGCGGTTACACGTTCCAACTCGCGCATTTCCGCTTCATTCAATTCGCCATTTTTCGCTTTAAGGCGCAGCGCATCGCGGTGACGCGCCATTTCAATATATTGGTTGTTAACTTTGAGGTTGAGCAGAATCGCCGATGTTGTGCCATCCGGGCTGAGCAACATGTCGCGGTAGATTGGGCTGGTAAGAAATTCCTGCTTCACCTGCGCGCGATCCACGCCGGGTGTAAGCAGTGTGAGGGTAGATTCCTTTTGTTCCGCCAGGGAGCGCATAGGGCTGTATAACAGCGGTACATCAATCATTGAATATACGCTGGCAACACCATCAACATTCGCCAACTCATCGCGCAATTGTTTTAGCGTGTTGATCGATTCGTCAGAAAAAATATCCGCCTTGGGCGTGTAGGTCAGTACAAGAAAATCACCGCTTTGATAGCGCTTGGAAATTTCCCGCAAGTAATCAATCGAGGTATCGTTTTCCAGGGTGAGCGAATCGGCCGAGGCATCGAGTTTGAAGTTGGTCATGCCAAAGGCAGCCAGAATGGTGAGCACCACCAAACCGGTAAATACATGATAGGGACGATTGATAACCAGAGCGCGATAAGCGCGATTCAGCGACCAATAAAAACGTTTCAATGTGTGCATGAAATAATCCGGTGGAGTTGAGTCCTTCAGAGGGTGCGACCGGGCGCCGGCCGCGAGCGGCGCCATTATGCCAGCCGCCCCGGGCTAAAACAGTAAAAAGGCCATCAAGCGATAAGCGCAAAAAGGCAAAAGTTACAAAAGTCAGCCCGCTGCTTGCGGCTCATTGCGCTGGTGTCCATCCGAGTGGCCGAGCGAGCGATCAGGACAGAGTAGATCGCGCACCCGTTGCTTTAGTTCCTTGGCCTCAGGGAACCCGCCATCGCGCACCCTGTCCCAGATAAGCTCACCGTTGAGCCAGACATGAAAAACGCCGCCGGTGCCCGGATGCAAAGTCACCTCGTCCAGCTCGCCATCAAAGGTGGTCAATAGCTCCTGGGCAAGCCAGGCGGAGCGCAACATCCAGCGACACAGGTTGCAGTAATGGATAACCACCCGGTTGCTTGCATCCGGCAGGCTTGGCACCGGGGGTAAAGTGATATCAGTCATATGTTTGCCCTTTGGGATTGGAGTTAATAGAATTCGGGTGGAGACGTCACACAGTTCAGCAATTAGGCGTCAAAAACTACAAAAGTCTGACACTTTGCCATCAAAAAAGATGACTAAGGCGACAAACGGAACCTTCGATGCTTAAACTCCATTTCAAGGATAATCGCCAGCCGCCGCTCTGGGTTGTGGAGAAAGTCTTTTTTATCGGCAGCGCGACCGACAACCATCTGGTCATTAGCGACCCCGGGGTAGCCGATCACCACGCCAAAATACTGCAAGAAAACAATAAATATTTTCTCAAGGACAACAACAGCCCGAGCGGCTGCTTTGTTAACGGACAACGTATCACCCAACGCGAAATTTTACCCGGCGATATTATTAAACTGGGCCGGAGCGAAATCATTGTGCTTGACCCCCGCAGCCTCGCCGACCGCCCGAAGGACGCCTATGCCCTACCCTGGCGCCTGATTTCAGATAGCAGCTGGCTGCCGGGCAAACAATTTATCCTGCCGCCTGAACGCAGTATGGTGATAGGACGCAGCAACCAATGTGACATTGTCATTCCCGGCACCCATCTCTCGCGCCGCCATACCGAAATCAGCATTGAAGGCAATCATCTGCGCATCAAGGATCTGGGTTCGGCCAATGGCACCTTTCTCAATGAACTGCGCATAGATAACGCCACCGCCAACAATGGCGACCGCCTGCGTTTGGATGTTTACAGCTTTCGCATAGTGGCACCCAGTCTGGATGAAACCAAACAGCGGTTGCGCAAACCTATCGATGAACTCAAACCGGTCGAACGCAAAATCCCCAGCAGCGAACCCAAGCGCTGGAAAACCCGCCCCACATCTCCCGGCAATCGCGTTGAACCCGGCCCCAGCCGGGGCCGCCAACAAGCCTGGCTGGCATTAGCAGCGGCCGGCATAGTTGCAGCGGCTATCCTGCTGTTTTTGTTGTGGTAGAATCCGCTGCCTATTTGCGCACCCGCTGCGCTATTCAAACCCAGTTCATCCATTCACGCTTTAATTCACCAGACCTCAGGAAATCACTATGAGTTTTGAACTTGTCCCTGCGGGCAAAAGCCTGCCCGACGACTTTAATGTTGTTATCGAAATCCCGATGAATTCCGGCATCAAGTACGAAATCGACAAGGACAGCAATGCACTTTTTGTTGACCGCTTGGTGAGCACCGCCATGTACTACCCCTGTAACTACGGCTATATTCCTCACACCCTGTGTGGCGATGGCGATGCCGCAGACGTGTTGGTCGTATTCCCTCAGCCAGTGCAAGCCGGATCAGTCATCCGCTGCCGTCCGCTGGGCGTGCTGAAAATGACCGATGAAGCCGGTGAAGATGCAAAAATCGTTGCCGTTCCGCACGATAAACTCACCACCATTTACAGCAATGTAAAAACCCTGCAAGACCTGCCTGAAGTTACCCTCAAACAAATCGAACACTTCTTTGAACACTACAAAGATTTGGAAAAAGGTAAGTGGGTAAAAGTAGCTGGCTGGGGCGATGTGGAAGAAGCACGCGCAGAAATTTTAAAAGCCGCTGAAACTTACAAAGCCGGCAAATAAGCTCCACCGACCTGTGCGTTTATCAGATCGTAACAATGAATTCGCAACAGGTCGGCATAAAAAATTTTTAAAAAAGAATTAACACCCAAGTAGCATCAACCGCTTGATCAGGTGAGAGAGATCACAGAGGCCACCCGGAGTGGCCTCTGTTCCAAAAGCGTTAGACACAGCTACAACCGGCAGGGATTAAGCCACCAACAAAAAACCAGAGGCAGTGAGTAACACCCATAAGCTTTCAGTAAAAAAGCGGGTTGTTGCCACCAAAAAATAACAGTAACCATATCAGGATATTTCCTATGAGTTCTGCCCCTGCGACCAAACACCCTTTACTTTGGGTGCCCTCTGGCTATTTTACGATGGCACTCACCTACAACATGCTCACCGCCGCCGCCGTCGTCATGTTCAGCAACCTTGGCATGGATAACGCCAGCGCTGCTGCCTATGCCAGCGCCCTGGGCCTGGCTTATACCATCAAGCCTTTTTTTGCCGCCTTTTTGGAAATGTATAAAACCAAAAAGTTTTTTGTATTGCTGTGCCAAATATTGCTCGGTGCAGGTTTTATTGGCGTTGCGCTGGTGATGAACCTGCCTAATTACATCACCTTGATGCTGCTATTTTTTTGGGTCCTATCCTTTATTGGCTCATCCCAAGACATCACCACCGATGGCGTTTATGTCACCGCGCTGGACGCCAAATCACAGGCGCTTTATTGCGGTTGGCAAAGTCTGAGCTGGAACCTGGGCAAACTGGCCATGATGAGTGTTATGGTGGTTTTGAGCGGGGTTTTGCACGAACATTACTTCGGCCTTGACCCCCATGTATCCGGCCCCGAGTGGATTAAGTCCTGGCAAATTGTGTTTGGATTATTGGGCGTATTAATGCTGTTGATGGCCGCCTGGCACTGGCGCGTCATGCCCGATGGCGCGCGCGCCGAAAACACCCCCAAAACTCCCGCCGAAGCCATCAAAACCCTGGTCGATGCCTTTGTTACCTTTTTCCAAAAACAAGGCATTTGGTTGATGATTGGTTTTGCCCTGTTGTTCCGCATCAGCTTCGGTTTTCTCAATGCACCCAGCATGCTGTTTATGAAGGACTCTGCAGAAAACGGTGGCCTCGCGCTGACGAACCAGGAGTTCGGCATTATTTACGGCACCTTTGGCCTGGTTGCGCTACTGATCGGCTCGCTGATTGGCGGCGCTTATGTGGCCAAAAAAGGCCTGCAAAAAGCCCTTTTCCCACTCTGCTGTTGCGTCAATATCCCCAACATAACCTTCTTGCTGATGGCGTTTTATCAACCCGAAAGTCACCTGTTAATTAGCCTTGGGGTGATTATCGAGCAATTCTTCTTCGGTATTGGCTCTGTAGGTTTCATGATTTACCTGATGCAACAATTAGCACCCGGGAAATACGCCACTACACACTACGCTTTTGGCACTGCGCTGATGGGTTTATGCATGATGTTGACCGGCATGGTCAGCGGTGTACTGCAACAGGCGATGGGTTACGTGGGCTATTTTATCTTTGTGATGGCCGCGACCATTCCGTCCTTCCTCATCTGCTGGTTTGCGCCTTTCCATCACAAACACGACTAATCAGGTGATGCAAACCCATAAAAAAAACCGGCCAAAAGGCCGGTTTTTTTATGGGTTGATACTAGCCATCAAATCAGTGAAGGTCTGGCTGATCAAACTGCGCAGAATAACGCGCAATCCACTCCATCGCCGCCTCCTCACTGCTGAGGTTGCGCCCCTTTAACGCCAAACGCTGGCGATAATCCTCAATCTGGCACACCTGCTCCACCATACGCGCACGAAAAAACTCATCGTCACTGGTAAAACGAATTCCCACCTCATAAGAATTTGGCGCCTGTTCGCGCCGCCACACAATCACCCCTGCGCCGTGGTAATCCGGCTTGGTAATGGGGATATCAAACTCCACTCTGGTACCCACCTTAACGGGCCTGTCAGTAATAAAACACAGGCCACCAGCACTCAAATTGCGCACCCGCACCTGCGCATTTTCGTCGCCGGTTGCACAAACCTGAATCGGAATTGATGTGGGATGACGAATAAACGTGCGCATAGAAACTCACCATTTCTCTTCGGTAGTTTCTACAGTGTAATTGTCACCTAGCAGTGGCATAGGACAGGATTTTCATCAAAAACGTGACGACTTAGAACAAAAAGTGCGATGAAATCCATGCTCCTACTGAGCTCGTATTATCCCCACAATAATAAATGCTTACACCGAAAAGACTCGACTCACCTGTAAATCATCCTGCGCCAAATAGTTTCTACAGGGCCAGCATGACAATAGCGCAGCCAAAAAAATGCAAAAATCATTTGGCATAACCAAACCGCCAGAATGAGCAATAACAACTGTGAAAGCGGCCACTGCCCAAACCAGCCAAGCCCATAACCATAAAACAGCCCGGTAAATATCAATGTTTGCATCAGGTAAATGGTCAGCGCCATGCGCCCCACCGCAACTAATGCTGCACGCAACCATGCACCGATGTGAGAGAGATTTCCGCACTGGGCCCAGCGGCAAATCCACAAAGCATACACAATCGCCATCAACCCACTTGCACACATTTGCAATTGTATCCCCAAGGTCAGCGCAAACTGGGACACAAAGCCTTGACTACGGTTAAGCAATACCACCAGTAACATGAGCGACGCAGCGCCGAGACTAATCCCCCATAAATTTGTAGGAGATACCAATGTACTGCCGGAAAAAACGCCGCGACGTGCAAGCACAACGCCGATCAACATCATCGACGCGGGAAACCAACCGCCAAATACTGTGGCAAGCTGCATTTCAAATGCTTTGGAGATACGTTGCGGCGTCTGTTGCCACCAGCCCTGCTGATAATGTGCCAGCTCTTGCTGCAACGCTTGCTCATTAAACATATCACTAATGCTCTGCCAAGCATCTGCCGGCATCAAAAGCAACGAACCATAGAGCAGGGTCTGTAGCGCAAACAAGCACAGCGCGACAGCGATTAACCGGTTATCGCTCCACACGCGCCAGCGCCAAACGAGAAAGCTAAACAACGCATAGGTGACCAATACATCACCATCCCACAACAGGTAAGCGTGGGCAGCGCCCAGCCCCAAGAGTGACAGACTGCGGCGGCGCTGCAACTGATTCAGCCTTGAGAGGCTGAGCGAGGCTTTATCATGCGCAAAAAACCAGAGGCTGGCGCCGAAAGCGAGGCTCAATAGCGCGATGAATTTACCGTCTGCGAAAAAATAAATGAGATACCAAAGCAACTGCTCCCTGGCGTTGTAATCCGGCAGGAACAGAGGCTCAACACGCACCATTTCAGGCAGCGCAAAAGAATAGATATTAACGAGCAAAATACCCAGCACTGCGATACCGCGCAGCAAATCCAGGCTCGGCATACGCATCCTTACGGGCTGGGCTATTTCAGCGTTGGATCGGGTCGATGAAGCATGGACAGGAATCGGGGCAGGAGTAATATCGTCGTGCATAACATCCTCTTGTTAGTATCGCCATCTGGCGGTGTCCTGGCACAGCAGCTGAGTAGAGCTAAAGGTTTGTATCCTCAGCATCCACAAGGTTGCCGCGCAATTTTATTTGCAGCCCTTTCAAAAAGTTGCGCAGTACTTGCGACTGACACTCGCGATAATTCTGGTGACCGGGCTTACGGAAAAAAGCACTTAACTCGTGTTTACTCAACGGGAATCCGGCGAGTTCCATGGTCTCCAGAATTTGCTCGTCTTTATAATCCATGGCAATTTTGAGTTTGCGGAAAATAATATTGTTATTGAGCTTTTTTTCCGGCTCTGGCTGCTCACCCTCGCGTTTACCGCGTTTTTTGTTGATCAAACCATTCAGGAAAATGGCCAGATGCACGTCACGCAGCGCCTTAAAATCCGGTTTGTCATCTGTCTTCAACCAGTCGCTCACCAACTCACGCGATGCATTAAATCCGCCAGAGGTGAACAGCGCCATCATTTGGGAATCGCTGAAATCAAAAATAAAACGCAGGCGACGCAGTATGTCGTTATTGGTCATGGTATTAACCCGGTAGTAATGCGCAACAACACCAAGCCAAAATAAAAAACCCGAAGCTCTTGCGAACTTCGGGCTCTATATATGGTGCCCAGACCCGGAATCGAACCAGGGACACGAGGATTTTCAATCCACTGCTCTACCGACTGAGCTATCTGGGCGTGTCGCTTGCGCTGTGCTGCAAGAGGCGCACATTAAAACCGCTCGGGCGAAGCGAGTCAATAGTCGACGCCAAAAATATTTATCTTTCAAACACTTGTGATTATTTTTCGCTCAATCAGTGGACAGCATTTGGTATCCGGGCTGAAAAAATCCCCCATCGATCCAGATGATAATAATGATTAATGCGCCATTTGTATTAGCCCTCGCCGGGGTATCAGGCGTATATTTGCGTGATCAGAAACTTGGAGTTGCGTTATGAGTCGCTTGGAAGATGATCCTAGTGTCTATAAAACCCTGTTGGAGTCCACTAAAGCGATTCCCTGGAAAATCGATTGGCAGACACTGACCTTTGCTTATATCGGCCCGCAGATAGAGGAATTGTTGGGCTGGGCGCCTGACTCCTGGGTCACAGTAGAGGACTGGGCAGCGCGCATGCATGAGGAGGATCGGGAGAGAGTAGTCAATTTTTGCGTCAGCCAATCCCAAGCGGGTGTTGACCATGAAGCTGATTATCGCGCCCTGACCAAAGACGGCCGCTTTGTGTGGATACGCGATGTAGTACATGTGGTGCGCAACGCACAGGGTGATGTAGAAGCCTTAATTGGTTTTATGTTTGATATCAGCGAGCGCAAACATACCGAACAGAAATTGATTGATTTGCAAAAAGAACTGGAGCAACTGTCATTTAAAGATGGCTTGACCGGTGTGGCCAACCGCCGCATGTTTGATTCGGTGATGGAATTCGAGTGGCTGAATGCAAAACGCAGTCGCCAACCACTGTCGCTGATTATGTTAGATATTGATTATTTCAAACAATACAACGACTACTACGGCCATTTGCAGGGCGATGAATGTTTAAAACGGGTTAGCCATACACTGGTGGAATGCGGCTCACGCGCCAAGGATTTCGTCGCACGATTTGGCGGCGAAGAATTTATGCTGGTACTGCCAGAGAGCGATGCCGATGCAGCAGCGGCCGTTGCCGAACGCTGCCGCAAAGCCGTTTTTAAACTGCAGATCGCTCACGCCAAATCACCGATCAGTCAGTTGCTCAGCATCAGTTTGGGGGTAGGCAGTATTACTCCCGGCGCAAACGATCAGTTGTTGGATTTTATCAATACTGTCGATCGCCGCCTTTATTTGGCTAAGCAAAACGGGCGCAACTGCATAGTGGCGCAGGATAACTGAACCTGTTCATTATTCGGTAAAGCCTGCAACATCGCTGGCGCGCGCAATGGTATCGGCAATTTCACTGCCTTTGCCCTGCAAAATTTCCTGCGGTGTCAAACCGCGCAATTCGTGGGGAAAAACCAGCCAGCGGTCAGTCGCATGGATATAAAAATCTGGCGTTATATCGGTGACATTACGCGAGGGTTTATACCAGGGGCAGGCCACTTTTATCACCTGTGGTGTATTGCGACGCGATTTGCGCTTGATTTCATCGATAATCGCTTTAATCGAACGACCTGAATCAAACACATCGTCCACAATCAACAGCTCTTGGTCGGCATCGACATTTTTGACTATGTAATCCAGTCCGTGCACGCGAATATCTTTGCTTTGTTTATCGATGCCGTAATAAGAGGAAGTGCGGATTGCAATGTGATCTGTGGGCACACCAACAAATTCCAGATACTCCTGCACCGCAATTCCCACCGGTGAACCGCCGCGCCATACACCGACAATAAAATGCGGACGAAATCCGCGCTGGTAAATCTGCTCGGCCAGCTTGAACGAATCCAACAGGAGTTCGTTTGCGGTTATAAAATGTTTATCCATGCCGACTCCAGAAATCTTGCCCGAGGTGTAACTAGCACATACCGCCGTTTACGCTGATCACTTGGCGAGTGATATAGCCCGCTGCATCAGAAACCAAAAAACTCACGGTGGCGGCAACATCTTCCACCTTGCCGAAGCGCTGCATGGGAATTAATTTCATCGCTTCATCCTGGTAAATACCCTCGATCATATCCGTTTCGATCACTCCCGGCGCAACACAATTCACGGTGATATTGCGCTTGGCCAATTCAATCGCCAAGGCTTTAGTGGCGCCGATAATTCCCGCTTTGGCGGCACTGTAATTGGTTTGGCCGCGATTGCCGATCACACCCGACACCGACGACAAGGTGACAATCCGCCCGCCTTTACGCAGGCGAATCATGGGCATCACCAGCGGGTAAAGCACGTTATAAAACGCATCGAGATTGGTGTGGATAACCGAATCCCATTGCTCACCGGTTAATGCGGGGAAAGCGTTGTCGGCTGCTATGCCCGCATTGCAAACAACACCGTAAAAAGCGCCATTGGCTTCAATATCCGCCAATAAAACTTCACTGACTTTTTCGCGCTCGCACACATCAAATTGAATCAGGCTGGCGCTGCCGCCACTTGCCATTATTTGGGCAACAACAGCTTCAGCTTCAGTTTTTCCCGAGCGGTAATGCACACACACATCAAAGCCGTCAGCAGCCAGTTTCAGCGCACAGGCTTTACCAATACCACGGCTGGCTCCGGTAACTAAAACACGCTGTTTATCCATCATTTTTTTTGTCATAGGTTGCAACCCCCGAAAGAAAAATCCAAACCAACGTATCTGCAGTGGCTTTACGACTTAACTGGTTGGCTGTGAAAAAAAGGATTGCGACTCGCCAGCATTAACGCACCTAACAAATTCAAACTGCACCCGATAAAAAGGGCAATACCAAAAGCACTGACCGCAGGCAATACACTCAATCCCAACAAACCAAAAGAAAGTAAATTTGTCATCGAAGAAATGGCTACAGCCGATAATGTCTCTACTGGATTGTCACGCATCTCGGCAATAAAAATCACATAGTCCATGCCCAGCCCTACCACTAAAAATAAAGCCATCACATGAAACAAACTCAGCGGCAGATTAAACAGCGCCAACAACAAGAAACTCATGCTTACCGCAAACACAGGAATCGCCATCAACTGCAGCATTTTTTTCCAGTGGTAACGGGTCAATAACAAGAGTGCCATCAACAGCAACGCTAATACCAACAGCTCCATTGCCGATTGGCGCAGTAACTTCATGGAAGTTTCCGAGTCCTGCATAGCACTGAAGAAAAAAGCGCCTTCAAGATCTTCCAGTCGATGATTAAGCTGGAGGGTATCCACACCTTTGGGGATCAACAAAAAAGCGGTAACCAGGTTTTCGCTCTCCAGCCACAAAGGTGGCAGCCCCAGATTGGCTTGTGCAAAAAAATCGGCCGGATTCAACCAGTCATCTTTCTGTTGTGCATAGGCATGCGCCAAATTATCGGCAGAAATTTCAGTGAGTTGCTGCTGGCTAATAAATTGTTGCACAACTTGTGCGCCGCCATAAAGCACTTGGTTTGCCTGATAATTTTTTTGTTGTTGCTGCGGCGATGGAAAAAATTGTTGCACACCTAAAAGGCTGCGCCCTGCTAACAGCGAATCTCCGTCTTTATCAACACGCGCATTTACCGCGGCAATGCGATCATAAACCTGCTGCGCAGTTTCACCTTGTACCACAATAAAACTGGCTGGCTCATAACCGGCAACCCAGTCGCTCACTTGTTTTTCCTGCTCCACCAACTGTGGATTAGCCGCAAAAAAACTGCGCGGGCTATCGCTAACCGGCAGTGAAAAACCGGTCAAATAAAAACCGACACCCAACAATAAAAAACCAATAGCAACTATGGCCTGCACTGGGACTTTAGCGGCCAAGCGCAATAAGTTGTGCAAACTATTCTGCAAAACAGAATCATAAACACGCACTTTTTTAGCCAACAACTGGCCAAAGGCGATAACCATCAGCCAGGCATAAACCAACCCTAATGCGGCAAAGGTTGCCACCTGCTGTAAAGCAGCCAAGCCAGACCAGGCCAAAGCGCTAAACCCTATTACACTGGTCAGCAGGCTTAGAAATAGCGCACGATACAAGGGCAATTGATCATGGTTGTAATTATGGTGGGCCTGAAAGTAATAAAAATGCAACGCATAATCCACCACCACACCAATCAGACTCGCACCAAACACCAGAGTTAAAATATGAATGGAGCCAAACCAAAAATGGCAGAGGCAAAACGCAAACGCCAGCCCCATCCCAATCGACAAAGCAGGCAATAAAAAGGCTCGCGGGCTGCGAAAAATCCACAAAATCAATAACAGCACACCAATCATTGATCCCGTGCTGATAGTTTCTATATCTGCCCGCGCGGACTGGGCGGCATCAGCCGCAAAAAATAAAATACCCGATGAAATAATTTTCAGCTCAGGAAATTCCGCGCGCAGTTCGGCAGTAATTGTTTGGATGCTGGCAAGTGCCTGATCCTGCTGATCCATCTCCAGTGCATCACTGCGAATTTGCAACATCTGCGGTGCAATAAAAAATTCCTTGTCACCCTGTTTTATTGTTTGGATTTCATCGCCACTGTTTAAGGCTAATCGATCCAATAAACCAATAGCGTATTCGTTAACAAAGCCAAGGGGGTCTTGCGCAATTGGCACCAGGCGCAAGGTGCCGCCACTGCCGTAAAGATTCGCCTCACCAAGCGCGAGGATTTTTTCCGCATCACCTTCGGTTAGGCGGGCCTGGGCATTATTGCCAAGGATATGGAATGAATGCTGTTTAAGCTGTGCGACATAAGTGTCCAGCAGCGCCGTTTGATCAACATAAGCAATCGGCGAAGACGGAGCCTCAATTAACTCGCGCATGCTCTCGCTGGCTTCCACTAGCCGGTCTTCATCCTCATGCACAAGCACCAGAATAAATTGCTGGGCCGCATTGGCAGACATTTTATTTAATGCCTGATTAACCGCTGGATCGAGTGTAAAAGATGGCGATAAGCTGCGCAGGTTGGTATCTATTTGCAAACCACTACGGCTAATAGTGAATGCACAATAGGCGGCAATAAGGGTAAGTATTATCAGTGCCAGCCTGCACCAACGGCGATAGACTTGCTGTGTCATAACTGGCTCGTTTGAAAATCAGGGATTAAATAATTGTTGGCAGAGATCAGCTGACCGCTCGACAGCCAACTGCTGGCTACATTCGCTGGTATTGAGCAGTTCAAATGATTGGATAGCATGAACCCGGATAGCGGTGTATTCGTCGCCGGGATGCTGCAGGCGAATACTAACGGCATCTTGCTCGCGGGCAATATCAATACGCTGTAAAAATTTCTCCATTCGCTTTTTGCGCGGCACTAATTGAATGCCCTGTTCGCTTCTGGCAATTACAAACGCCTTCTCCAAATAAGCCTTATTGCCGCCAAGCAAGTTATTGAGCATTTGCCCAAGCTGCCGCTGCACCACACCGGAAAGCTTTTGTTGGCTGCCGTCGCCGCGCACCAACTGGGTGGTGCCCTGCAAGCGATAGATCAAGGTTTCTGTGAGCGGGGCGCTTGTGTGCCAAAGCAACCCTTTGTCACAAGCGAAAGCAAAATAACCTTGGGTTTCTATCGGTTTTACCAGCCCGCGCACAGATTTTTGCTGTTGGTAGCGGCCTAGCTGGTAACAACTTTGCGGCAGATATTCTTGCAACATCACTGTGTCAGCCGCTTGTAGTGGCCAAGCTGAAACTAGTGTCAAATACAACAAACAAACTATTATTTTTTTCATCAATGTTTACCGCGGATCAAGCGAGACTTAAGCGAGCAATGCTTTTACTTTTTCTGCCAGTGGTGCGGGGCAACCAATCAGTAAGGTTTTTTGTTGTGCATCCACCGCCGCTTGCACTGTGTGCGCCTTGGTGAGTATGAGCCTGGTGCTCGCATCGCGAATGCTGTAGTGAATTTTGAGGCGATATTCCCACTCAACCAAACTCGCCGTCACTATCACCTGCTGTTCAAATACCAAGGGTTGGATGTATTTGATTTGCATATCCACAATCGGGAACATAAAACCCGACTGTTTCATATCGCTGTAGTTGTAGCCGAGTTTGTCCAGCAAATTGCAGCGCGCCACTTCCAGATATTTGCAGTAGTGGCCGTGCCACACAATGTTCATGGAATCCACATCAAAAAACGGCACAGTGATGGCGGTATCCACACTCAGCAGTGCCTTGGGTTCGCGGCGGCGCTGCATTAGTTGGCGGCCTGATCTTGGGCTAAAAACGCGAGCACCGCGTCAATTAAATCGCCAATGGTTTTCACCTGGTGAAAATTTTCCAGGGTGATTTTTTTCGCGGTGATGGATTTCAATTCAATCATCAAATTCACCGCATCAATACTGTCGATATCCAAATCTTCGCGCAGACGCGACTCCAGGGTGATGGAGCTTGGCTCCACATCAAATTGCTCGTGCAGTATGTCGGTGATACGGGTTAAGAGGCTGTCGCGAGTGTGAGTCATAGCGGGAGTCTTTTTGCCAATCCAGATGAGTAGGCGCGGGATTATACAAGCTTAAGAGCGCGCCTGCAGTTGCGCTTGCTGCGGCGATTGCAGCTGCGTTTGTAACTGATGCGAAAGCGCGCTGGTCAGTGCGGCAGTCAGCGCACGCGCCTGCAAACCGGGCGGCAGCGAGCGGTCGATCAAGGGCTCCAGCGCCATCAGTGGCAGTACCTGCACACGAAAATGCGGGCGCTGTGTGGGAATCCTATACCAGGGTTCGCCTTTGCGCAGGGTGAGCGGCTGGCAACTAATCACCACCGGCAGCAGCGGGCAGCCCGCCGCCAGCGCAATATTGGCCGCGCCGCGCTTGAGGCTGAGCAGGTCGCCCGGGGTGCGGGTGCCTTCCGGGAAAATCATCAGGGTTTCGCCCGCACGCAGCGCCGCGGCGGCTTTTTCCACCAGCTCCACCCCCACCTCATCATTGGGGATATAACCGGCCAGAGCGACAATCCAGCGGGTAAAAGGGTTGCGCGCCATCGCCGCTTTAACAATAAAGGTGGCGTTAGGCATCACCGCCATGAGCAACAGAGCATCCAATAGCGTGGGGTGATTAGCCACCACCAGCACCCCGGGCTGCTGCAGTGCCTGCTCGCCCGCAAAGCTTATGGTGAGTAGCCCCAACTTGCGCATCACCCAAAGGTAAAAGCGCACCCAGCGCTGAATCGACCGGCGCGCCAGTTGGCGGCGGCGCACCAGCGGCCAAGGCAGGAGGTAAATTAGCGGCGCGAGCAACAACCCGAGGGACAGCGCCCCCAAGGCAAAGAGCGCAAAACAGAAGCCGGTGGCGGCCAAGCGCCAGCACCAGCGCCCGTAGCCGCAGAGCGAGGCGATCATGGGGCGAGCGAGGCCAGCGCTTCAATCTCCACCAGCAGCTGACTGCGGCAGATATCGGCGTGGATAAAATTGATGCGCTCCAGCGGCAGGCGCGGCGCCAAAAAGGCTTGGGCGGCAGCCACATCCTCTGGGTGGCGCAGGTACACCCTGACCCCACTCAAGTTCGCCTCGGCCTGACCGACATGGCTGAGCAGGTGCTGGATGTTATCGAGGGTAATGGCCAGCTGCTGCTGCAAATCGCCCACCGCTTGGGTGTTGTGGCCGATGATGCTGGCCGTGCCCGAGATAAACACCTGCGGCTTGCTGCACAGCGCCAAGCTGGTCGCACGGGCAAAACTGGGGCTGCTGGGGCCGTATTCGCGGGGGTATTGATAGGCCGGCTGCTGGCGTGGATTTTCATGGTGCACGCCGGAGTTGCGCCCGGCGAGCAGGTAAATCACCGCGCCCTGAGTGTGATGCCCCAGAGCTGAGGCAGCGGGGTAGGATTGCGGCGCCACATGGTAGTCATCAAAGGCGCGCTCGCGGCCGACGCAGAATTTTTTGTACTCCTCGCGGTCGCCATCGCCGCGATTGATGTCCGGCATAAAGTTCCAGATGCGGAAGGGGTAGGGAAAACCTTTGGACTGGATCACGCGGAACAAGCGGCCGTAAGCCACCTCGGTCGCGGCTTCGATATCGCTGCAATCTTGCGGGGCAATCCAGGTAGCGACGCAGAGCACATCCTCAATCAAACTCCACTGGCAGTGCTCATCCTCGCCGCGCTCGGCGACTGAGTTGCCATAGCGAATTACTTCCCAAGGCTTATCGCACAGCGAAGGCATACCCAGCGGAATAATGCCCGGCTGGACTCCAGGTGCGCAGCTATGGTCAAAATTAACCAAGGCCAGCACCCCCGGTTCGGCGAGTAGCTGAAGGGCGTCTGGCACCGCGGTAGCGGTCAGATACTGCTGGCTAAGCATAGGCATGGTGGCGTCTTAATCCTCGGGCGTACAAATCCTGAAAAGCCGGGCAGTTTACCCAAAAACCGCCCTCAAGTTAAGGCAAAGGTTCCGCCACAGGTCAAGGCCCAGGGCTGATCGCGGGTGATTTTGAGGCTTAAAACCGCTAAACTGCGCGGCTTTTTGAGCAAACCCAATTTACGACAATAACGCCGAGGTATCTATGTCTGCGCAAACCGCTGCCCAATTGGAAATGGCCGAATTACTGGTAGAAGCACTGAATCTGGAAGATATAGCGGCTGATGAGATTGCCCCGGATGAATCCCTGTTCGGCGACGGCCTTGGTTTGGATTCTATCGATGCCTTGGAAATCGCCCTCGCCATCTCGCAAAAATACGGCGTGCAAATGCAGGCCGACGACGAAAACACCCGCAAGGCATTTACCAGCCTCGCCACCCTTACCGACTTTGTCCAGGCTAATAAAAGTAAGTAAGCACTAGCTGCCTTGCTATGGCTTGTGAAGCCTCGATAAAAAATCCAACCACCGATCAATTGCCGCTACTTGAGCGGCAATTGGATGACTGTTTTGCCCGGATCAACCAGCCCTTGTCCGCCCTTGGCGAGCTTACAGGCACGGTGAGGGTAGACGAGTTTCTTGGGCAGGTTATGCACTTGGCCGCGCGTTTGCCCGAAGCAGAAGCGGTTATCAACCTCTGCGATAACCGCTATCTGTTTACCCTGGGGTTTTGTGCGGCACTGCTGCGAGGGCAAACCAACCTGCTGCCGCAAAACCGCGCGCTCGCCACGCAGCAACAGCTGCTGGATCAGTATCCGCGCAGCTATGTGTTGCACGATGGACTGGAAACCCTGTTTGATGGCTGTACCCAGCTCAATCTGAACCAACAGGATTTGCGCGCCGTCGCGGCCACCGCGATTCCCACTATTCCCGCCGACCAGCTCGCCGCCATCGCCTTTACCTCTGGCTCAACTGGTCAGCCCAAAGCCAACCTCAAGCCCTGGCACACTTTTGTCACCAGCAGCCGGATGAACGCGCAGGCCATGCTGGACGATAACTACCGCGACCAGCTGCGCTTCGCGCTCGCCACAGTGCCCGCCCAACATATGTGGGGGCTAGAAACCTCGCTGCTACTGCCACTGTTTGCGCGCCTATGCATTAGCGATGCGCGCCCGCTGTTCCCGCAGGATGTAGCCAATGCCCTGCAACAACTACCTGCACCGCGCTTGCTCATCAGCACGCCGGTGCACTTGCGCGCCTTGGTATCCAGCGGCGTGACCATGCCGCAAGCAGCGCACTTGCTCTGCGCCACTGCGCCCTTATCCACTGAACTGGCGCAAGCGACTGAAACATTTTTTGGCGGCGAATTGATTGAGGTTTACGGCTGCAGCGAAGTCGGCTCCATGGCGCGCCGCCGCACCGCGCAAGAGGATGTGTGGCAGCTGTTTGAAGGCTTGGAATTTGCGGAGGAGTTAAGTGTGATTCGCGGTGATCACCTGCCGCAGCAACAACCGGTGCAGGATCGCATCGAAACCCATGACGGCCGCCGCTTTCGCCTGCTCGGGCGCAGTGACGATATGATTGAAATCGCCGGCAAACGCGGCTCGCTACAAGAAATGAATAAGCTTCTGTTAGCCACGCCAGGCGTAGTGGATGGTGTGGTGTTTATGCCGGAGCCTGTCACTCAGGCAGTCACCCGCCCGGTCGCCTTGGTGGTCGCAACAACCGCCAGCAAACAGGATGTGAGCGCACGTTTTGCCGCGCATTTGGACCCGGTATTTATGCCGCGCCCGCTGTTACTGGTGGATGCCCTGCCGCGCGAAGATAACGGCAAATTGCCGCGCGCTAAACTGCTGGCGTTTTACCGGCAGCTGCGCGGCCACTAGCCTCAGCCCAGAATTTTTAACCGTCAGCCTAGAATTTTTAACCGATAGTCACCCAACAACTCACTTTCGGCAGCGCTGACCTCCAGCTCTGGATTTTCTCCCAACATATCCCGCACCGCCTCGGCGACTTGTTCGACCAAGGCCATATTGCGCGCCAGCTCATCGGCCAGTGGCAGTTTGGGTTCTTCCATCAATACCTTGTTGAAGAATTGCAGGCAGGGGATTTGGTATTGATCCATAAACACGCCGCGATTGGGCAACTGCAAACGGCGTTCGGCGCGCGCACGAAACAAGGCTTGGATGGATTGGTTCAGCTGCTGGGCTTTGTGCAATTCACCCGCCAGTGGGCGGATGCGTTCAAAGTCGCAGAGCGCATCGCGGAAATACAGCAGTGAGAGCACGCCCCAGTAGTAGCTGTAATCCCACAGGAGTTTTAAGCCCATCATCACCCGGTCGCCAAAACCGCCGTATTGGCCGGTGTAGAGCGATAAAGTGTTCTGGTAGATGGAGCGCAGCAAGCGCTCGTAAACCACGGTTTGCACGCGGATGTCCTGCCCGCGCCGCTCGGCGGTGATGAGCGAGCTAATAAAACCGTTGGCGAAGGCGATAAAGTCGCTGCCCGGCGAATAAAAAGGGTCGGCAAATAAACCCGCCTCACCCGCCACCGCCCAGCGCTGGTCGCTAAACAGTTGTTTGCAGTCGTAGGAGTAATCGCGCAGCAGCACAAAATCGAGGAAGTTCGCGTCGCCAATCGCTGCGGCGCAGCGCGGTTGATGTTGCGTCAACCATGTCATGGCCGAGGTTTGGTCGCTAATCGCCGCTGCATCAAAGGCAATGTCGTCCATCACTATGCCGATGCTGGTCACACCCGAGGCGAGCGGGATAATCCACACCCAGTAACCCGGCCCCACCAAGTGATTGGTGCTCAGCCAGCGGCGCCCTTCGGGCATACAGCGGGCGCGCCATTCGGGGCCGTCGCACCAGTCATCCAAGGTGATTGTGCGATCCACCCGAAACCAGATGGCGTTGGATTTATGCTCGTTTTTGGCGGCAAGATTTAGGTGATTCTTCAACAAACTGGCGCGCCCGGCGGTATCCACCAGCCAGTGACCAAGCAAGGTTTGCTCGCCCGCGGTGGTGCGAATCAGCAATTGTTTGTCCTGCGTCGAGCCAGTTTCAGCTTGGGTGTCCAGCTGCAGGATATCGGCCTTGTCGATCAGACTGACGCCCAGTGCGCGCACCTCATCGGCGAGGTGATTTTCGATATCGCCCCGGTCGATTTGATAGGTGGGAATGCCAAAGGTTTGGCTGGCGCCCAGCTCGTCCTGTTGGGAGAAGTCTTCCGCTGGCGCACCAAAAAAAATGCGAATACCGAATTTTTTAAGGTGGTTTTCTTTGAGGTGCTGCATCAACCCCAAGTGGTGCGACAGATAGTGGGAGCCGATTTCCACCGTAGATTCGCCCACTTTGGCGATGGCGCGCGGGCGCGGAAAGCCCTGCTTTTCCACCACCACAATCGACAGCTCGGGATTCGCCTGTTTGAGCTGTTTGGCCAAACCCAGACCGGCCAAACCACCGCCCGCAATAATCACATCCCAATAAGACAGCTTTTCAGTCATCACCTAAAAACTCACCTCAAGGTTAAGCGCACGCGCCGGGCTGAGGGCAAATGCACACTGACCGGCTTGCTTCTGCGCCAATTGTTGCAGCAGACCCAGCACCTTGGCGGAGGGATTGTCGCGATAGAGCGCGGCTAACTCGGCGCAAGGCAGCTCCGGCGCAGCGACCGCCGCGCTGTTTTCAGCACTTATGGCCAAGCGCGCCAGGGGAGCCGCGGCCGTACCCGCAGGGACAATCAGCAGCGCTACCGCAAAGCTGTATTCGCAGGCAAAAATCTGGCGATAGGCATCGTGCGCGGCGGTATCAAACAGGGTCACTAGTACCGGCTCGTTATGCTGCTGGCACTGGATCATCGCCTCCAGCAGCGCCAAACCGGCAGTATTTTGGTAGGCGGCGATAGAGTTGGCGGATTTCATACAGCCGGTACTAATAGTCCAGTAACCCGCTGCGGCGTTGTGTACCGAGTTGTGGAATTTGGTGGGCGATAGCTGCTTTTCGGCGGTGGTTAATACCCGGCACATATAGTCGGTGATCTCGGTATCCCCCAAGCCCGAGCCGAATACACAGGCCACATCGCTGGATGCCAAGCCCGCTTGCTGCAGCGCCTGCCAACTCACTTCCACGGCGGCGCGTACCGGCAGCGGCGCGCGGCGGCGTTCGTTGGCGGGGATAATTTCCGGCTTTGGTGTTTGCGTCGTCCACTGCAGCTCTTCACCAATCGCAGAATTGGCCAACAGCGCTTGCAGTTCCGCCCAGTTATTGAAGGCTGGCCCCCAAACGCCTATCCCCACAAGATCTGCACCCACCAAATCGACCGTCAGGCTTGTCTTGCTCATGCTGCCACCTCCACACGGCTAAAAATCAGGCAGGCATTGTTGCCGCCAAAGCCGAAGGAGTTGCTCATGACATGGGTTAGCTCTGCGGTTTGGTTGGCAGCGCTCATACGGATGGCGATCTCAGGATCGACCTGCGCCAAGTTCAGAGTGCCCGGCACCAGACCGGAACGCAGCGCCTCCAGCGCAAAAATGGATTCGAGGATTCCGGCCGCACCCAGGGTATGCCCCGTCCAACCTTTGGTGGAGCTGGCCAGTGTGGATGATGGAAACATGGCGCCGACCAGATTGCCTTCAATATGGTCATTGGCGCGGCTGGCGGTGCCGTGCAGGTTGATATAGTCGATCTGCGCCGGGGTTAAACCCGCTTGCGCCAGCGCCTGCTCAATCGCCAAACGCGCGCCTTCACCTTCAGGGTGCGGGTGGGACATATGGTGCGCATCGGAACTTTCGCCGTAGCCACTCACTTGAATGCCAGTGTGCTCAATCGCTTCAGCATCGCTGCCGCGCACCAAGATCGCAAAACCAGCGGCCTCGCCCAGGTTGATGCCATCGCGCGCGCCATCAAAGGGGCGACAGGGTGATTCAGATACCAGCTGCAGCGAGTGGAAACCGTAAAGCACGCTTTGGCAGAGAGTATCGGCACCGCCGACTAACACCGCATCCACAATACCAGCGCGCAGCCAGCGGGCAGCGGTGGCAAACACTTTGGCGGAGGAGGAACAGGCGGTATTCACCGTCATATTCGGGCCATCCAGCCCCAGCAATTCGGCGACAAACAAACCCGGCGCATGGGGGTTTAATACCTGCTCTTGCAGGAATTGCGGCGGCAACTGACCTTGCGCATCCAGCTGGCGATAGGCCTCTTCCGAGCGGTCGATACTGGAGGTGCTGGAACCCATCACCACCCCGATGCGCGCTGAACCAAAACGCTCCACCAGTTCGGTCAGTGATTGTTGCAGAGTACCTTGCTGTAAACCCAAGGCGATCAGTGCGTTATTGCGGCTCTGCCACGCGGCCATGTCGGGCGCAAACACATAATCATCAATCGCCGTCACGCGACCAATCCAGGTGGGTAAATCACAACCGGGAAAATCATTGGGGCGCAAACCGGAACGCTGGTTTACCAGCGCCGCACGCAGCTCATCCATACCACTGCCTGCAGCGCAGGTCGCATCATAATCGACGATTAATATCGGCTCAGGGGACACAGTTCTCTCACTTTTTTGAATATAAAAGGCGATGACAAGCGCGCAGAGCCGGCCATCAAAAGACTCGGGATTATAGAGAGCGAGGCGCAAAATATCACCCTTACGGGCGATAGCTTGCGCTGGATCAGGAAAGGAGCAGGGCGTTAAAAATAGACTTAAAACCAGAAGGACAAATAAAAACGAATCACGTCGGCATCCAAACTGTACAGGGGTTCACTGCCGGCGGCGAATTCAGTGGGCGATACCCGCGCATCGCGGAAATCGTCGTAGTCGATATTGAAGTGATCCCAATAAAGATTGACCGTGCTTTTTTCAAACCAGGGAATAAAACCGGGCGGCACTTTGTAGGTCGCCCCCAAACCCAACACGGTGGATGAAAAAGGACTCAGCTCTTTATCCCGCGCCATGTAATTTTGTGCATCGCGGAAGGGAAATAAATCCGCATAAAAATCAGCGCCGGTTTGTTCGTAAATGCGGTATTTCACTTCAAACAAAAAACGTTCGCCGTAGGGATGCAAATAACGCAGCTCGGCGTTTTCCGCTTCAATGCCCCAGCTATCGGAAAACTGGCGCAACTCGGCGCGCAATGAGGCGCGGTAGGGCAAAAAATACATCAAGCGCAAACCCACCGCATCACTGTTGCGCGTGTGAGGGTAAAGTTCACTTTGGTAGGCGTAACCACCGGTGCCCGTCAGGTAACGCACTGAGCGATAGGGATTGTTTAAACAGCTTTCAGTATCCGCCAAATTCAAACACTGATCGGTGGCCGTATCAAAACTCAGCGAGGCCAACAAATTTTTGGTGATAATTTGCGAGGCGTTGATGCTGTATTTGCGCCGCTGCAAATCGCGCTGGTAATTCGGATCTGTATTTTGACCGACAACATCCTCACCAAAACTCACACCAAAACCGAGCGTGGTCAAATCGCCAAAAAAACTTTGATCAATGCCCAAACTGTAGGTAGTTGCGTCGTAGTCATTTTCTTTACTGCTGACATAACCCACTGAAATGGTTGAGCGATCAATCATGTACTGCGCGCTCAAGCCATTCTCTTTGCGCTCTTCGCTGTAGGGGCTGGCGGTGGCCTCGACATCAATCGACGCGCTGCTCACCATATCCACATAATAATTGGCGGCCACTGACACAGAGCTGCCAATACTTTTGCGCACCAGCACGGACGGGCCATCAATTTGCGCGCCGCCGCCATCGTAACCGTGGTAGAGAATATCAATACGTTCGTCCGGTAATACTGCCGCTTGGGTGATGACCGCAAAAACGCCGAGCAAAACAACCAATAATCGTTTAATTACAACCACAGCCACCTCCCGATGCACCATCGCCGCCGCGCGCGGCTTCACGCGCGTCGTATACGTGATGCAAATAACTGCCCGCCACCGGGTCGCGATCAAAACTCATGATTTCATCTGCGATTTTTTGGCGCTCGTAGGGTTTCACCCAGGGCTTGATGGGGCTACAGGCTGTGCTGCACAACAGCAGCGCAAGCAGCAGGGAGAGGCGCTTTATCATTCTTTAATCAGCTCACGGATTTGATCGCGGTATTTATTTTCATCGCCGGCTTTGTAACCGCGATTGACGTAGCGAATCTGGCCTTTTTTATCAATCAATACCGTGGTGGGCATGGCATCCACGTTGTAGAGACTGCTGGCTTTGCTTTCGGCATCCCACAAAATGGGGAAGCTGACGCCGAGTTGTTTGATGAGTTTCAGCGCATCGGTATTGTCCTCCTCCACGTTCACGCCGTAGAGCACAAAACCGGCATCGCTGTAGCGCTTGGACATGTCATCAAGCAGCGGCATTTCCTGCCGGCAAGGCCCGCACCAGGAGGCCCAGAAATTCAGCATTACCACCTGCCCGCGCTGCTCCGCCAAGCGCACATTGTCACCGCTGTTGCTGGGCAAGGTGAAATCCGGTGCTGGCTCTGCAATCGCCAGCAGCGAACACAACCCCAGTGCAAGTCCGGCGGTCATAGTTGCCAGTTTTTTGCGTAACGATTTGTGCAACAACATAATCAACTCCACATCAATTCAAAAAATTCTGGATTAGAAAAATACCGACAGACCCAAACGCGATTCCAAATTGGTAATGCGTTTGGCTTCGCCAAATAATTCGTGCTCAAAACTATGGCCGCGCATACTTAAATCCAACGCCAGCCAGTCAGTGGTGTAAAAACGCAAACCTGCACCCAGGCTCGTGGTGAAATAATCCTTGGCGGCAAATTCGGTATTGCCGGCACCTAACATCAAATAAAAGTGATTATTGAAAGTCCACTTTTCACCCATAAAGATTTGGCCGTGCAAAAAATTGTAGCCCAGCGCCAGGTTGTAATAGGTAAGGTCGCGCTGCTCTGGCGTTAATAACTCCACACCACCGCTCAATAATTCGTAACTGGTTTTTTGTGTTTTGCTGCTGCCGTAAGCGCCCTCAACAAAAAAACTTTCGGTGATGTGGTAGGCCAGGGTAAAACCAGCCACACCATTGGTGCCAAAATCTTCTACCGATAAAAATCCGTAGTACACCCCCACTTCAAAATTCTCCGTATCCAAATCATCTTCTTTGATTTGGCGGCGTTTAATATCGGGAGTGATAACTTGCTCCAACTCATCGTCATCACTCACCTCTTCTTGGGCAAATGCAGGATTGATAAGACTGGCAGCGCCCAGCAGCAAAACGCCTAGAAAAAGACGTTGAAACCGAGTTTCCATTCATTAACCTCTTCGTTGGTATTACGACTGGTGAGCACGTAATGATTGGTGTATTCCGCGCGCAAAAATAAGCGCCCGGTGAGATGTACATAAGCGCCTAAACTGGCTTGCATTAAGTTGTCTTTACGGTCTTCGGTTTCCACCAGGGTGGCGCTGGGGAAGGTTTTAATAGTACCGCTGCCCACACTAAAAAACGGCGAGGCGCGCCATTCGGGAAAAGGTTGGAATAACACCGCTGCCGCGAGAATTTGGCTGTCGGAAAATTGGCCGGTATTTTCAGCGTAGCGCAGCTCGGCGGATAAATTTTTGGTAAAGCGATAACCCAGATTCATCGTCAGGCTATCGGCGCCGGCAAAATCACCATAGGCCGCGCCCAACTCAAAGCGATCCACCAAATAATCTGCCTGTTCTGCATCGGGGAAGTCCGGTTGGCTGCCATCGGGCGACAGGGTGAGTTTCATGTCGTCGCGTTTGATCCAGCCTTTAATACCGCGTTTGGTTTCAATTTTGATCCAATCGGTGCGGCTGTATAACAGGGTGATCACCTCTTCGCGCTCAACCACATGGAAAATCGGGTAGCCACTGCCGGGGCCGGAATACACATTAATAAACGCATCGTTAATGCTGACTTGCAGCGGCGCTTCCGGCGCAAACCAATTGGCGTACCACTGCGCCTGTGCCGGCAGCGCCGCGCAGAGCAGCAGGCCGAGCAGTAACAGGCGCGCTTTCAGGAGCTTGTCGAAACGGGCAATCATGCCTTGCTTCCCGGTGTTGTGGTGATAATGGCGATGAAATTTGTGGTCATGGCTCTGCTTTTGGTTGAGTTTTTTAATTGTGTTTTTTAGCCGGGTTTTTAATTGGGTACAGCCAACTCAAATGGATTGGTGTAGTAGCGCCCGCCGGTATCCAACCACTCCGATAGGAGTTTTAATTCAGCGGCGTTCAAGAATCCCACATGGCTGCCATTGTTTTCAAATTTATTAAAAAAGCGCCCGCTGGCATTGGCGCCACCACGGCTCATAGGCGGTGGCAGGAACCCTGTAGCCTGCATGCGCGGCACCGGGTTGCCCAGCGCATCCAACTGCAACTCACCAGTTTCTTCATTGGCAATTTCAAAGGGGCAATCTGCCAAGCCTTCGCAGGTTGGAATGCCCTCTTCATCCAACAAGACTTCACACTGGGGAATAAAGTCGTAGTTATCTTCAAACTCACACACTGGCAGTAACACGGCCAGATTGTCCTCGTAAATATATTGGATCTGCCGCTGGTTGCCGTTTAACAATTGCAGGTAGGCGCGCATTTGGCTATTGGCATTTTCCTTGGTGCGCAGCAAATTCAGCTGCGCCTTGGGCACCTGCAAATTGCCCTCGGCATCGGCCGGCGAGTGGCAACCCACACAGCTATTTGACGTGGTGGCGATGGCAAGCTCCGGATCAGTCACCGTCATGGGTTCGCGTTCACGCTCCCAAAGCGATTGCAGGTGATATTCGTAATTAATAACCACCCGACAATTAGCATTCCAGCTGTTTTCCTCGCGACAGGCCGCCGGGGTTGGCACGGCGATTTGATCGGGTGTAGCACCGGGAACCAGATCGTTGTAGCGATAGGCGATACTGGCCGCAGGGTTCAACCCGGGCGCAGTCCAAAGATCGCGAAACAGTAAATCCACACTGGGGTTGCGCAGGTTTTGATCCTGAGCTGGGCCAGCCATGGGCAAACAAACCTGCCCGTTGGCAGTCTCCTCACAAAAGGTAGAGCGCGCCGCAAACTCCGCCATGGTTTCGCCCATAGCGGGGACAATTGGCACCCCCAAACGCTCGTAGCGCTGGGTATTGGGGAAGTTAATTGCACTCAACGCGCCGGGGTTGATCGACGCCGGCGAGGCGGGCAAGTCGTTGCGCCCATGCACGGCTGTTTGATTGTTGGCGGCATGGCAGCCATTACAGGTCATTTGCTCGCCTGGGCGCAGCTGCAAATAGGTGGTGTGATTGGCGCTGATTTGGCGGCCATTGCGGTCGAGGATTTCCAGTGAGAAGGCGACATCCGCCGGCACAGTCACCATCACCGAGCCATCGGCCTCCACCGGCGCGTAGCCAAGAATTTCCTGAATCCCGTTATTGGCATTCATCAGGTTGCCGTAGATGTTGTCGTCCTGATCGTCCAGGGTATCGTCATCGATGCGGGATACGGCTTTTACCAAGCGGATAAACCGCGCGGGACGCTGCTCGGCGGGGCGGGCGATCATCGCCTGCAAATCGGCAGCGCCTGAGTTCATGGCATTAAAGGCACCATCCAGATCATAGACACTGCGGATATGCAAAAGGCCGAGGTTGCGCGCGGCCAAATCCGGGTTGGTGGTGGGCTGGATAAAGCTTGGGTTATAGGCATTTTGCTCCAGCGCCAGGGCTTCACTGAACAGCTTGCCGTTTTCCGCCAGCACCACAGGCAGCTGGGTTTGATTGGTTAAATCGTAAATCCACAAACCGTAAAACGGCGGCGCTTCTTCATAGCCAGTGGCGGGAACCCCGTCCACTAACAGGGTCGGTAAACAAGGCTGCAAACGCTCGGTGGCAGTCTCCAGCAAACGGCACTGGCTCCAGCTCACCAGCAGGCGATTAGTGCCGTCGTACAAGGGAGAGAGGGAAGCAAAGCGGCCGTGCAGCGAGATCAAATCCGTTGCGATATTCACCGGTTTAACCGACAGGGACTGCAGCGCGCCCTCCAGTGCTTGCGCGCCATCCACCACAATCATGTCGCCACCCAATTGGGTTTCATTCTGGAAATAAATGGCGGCGATACGGCCATCGGGCAGTATCTGCGGGCGCAGCAGGCGTGGGATTTCGGTCATGCCCTCGGGCAGTTCGGGGTTGAGGCTCACATCGCCAAAGTAGCGCTGTACATCGGTGCCATCGGGGTTGGCGCGGTAAAAGCTCAGTCGCTCATTGTTGCCCGTTCCCGCCCAGCGCAGAAATACCAAGCGGCCATCGGGCATGACCTGCGGCTGCAGGTCGTGGCTCAGGTTGTAACTGAGCTGCTGGATATCGGTGCCGTCGTCTTTCACGCTGTGCAGCAGAAAACTGGTGATCTCATCGTCCTGTTGGGTCACTGCGCCAAACTGGGGTTTGCCCTCGTCCAACAGGATTTCCTTGCTGCGTTTTTGGCGGTCGGAGCTGAACACTATGCGGCCATCGGGCAGGTAGCGAGGGCTGACATCATGGCCTTTTTCGGCCTCGAAATCGGAGCTGATAATACGGCGCAGCTGCTTGGTGGCGAGGTGATACTCCCAGATATTCCAGGTGGGTTGATCCTCATCATCTTCATCCAAATCCGGGTTGAGCGGCGCGCGCATGGCAAACAGCAGACGGGTACCGGCCGGGTCTACCGCTAGATCTTTCACATCATAGTTGGGGGTTTCGGGGGTGTAATCCGGGTATTTTTCCGGGTTATTTTCAAACTCGGCGCGGGTGATATTGACCACTTCCGCCTGCGCCGTGGCACGCGCCTTGAGGAACAGCTCGCCACCGGCGTTGAAACTGGCGGGGTTAAAGACATCGGGGTAAACCGGCTCGCCCGCGTCATCTACCGGCAGGGGGCGCTGGATATAGGCCACGGGAATATCCACCACCACCGGGTCTGGCGCCTGCCCGCCATTGGAACCGCCGCCGGAGCTGCCACCGCCGCAGCCAACCAGAAGCAGTGCCGCTATAGCGCCGGCGAAGAGCGAAACAAAAGGTGACGAGGGATTCATAACCAGAGCCTGATAACCAAAATAAGAGATTGCTAAAGAGTCCACATCCCTGACCAGCGCCCATCCTGATAGCCATGACGCTATACCGTTAACCACTAACGACTAAAACCCGAGAGGTCTGATCTATTCAAAACCCGCGCCAATCAAGCATAGCGGCAGCTCGGGCCAGTGTTTTGCAGAATTCAATCGCCGGATGAATGTGGATTGTGACGCAGGTCGCGAATAGCAGATGCCAGCATCAAAATTTTGACTAAATGGCAAATTTGCGCGCTGACAGAGGCTGTCATGACGGGAATTAATCTGACAATTTTTGTCAGCGCATCGGGCCACCAATAATCACCAAACCCTTATGCGCCTGCGATTACAAAGCAAACGCAGGCTCTTCCACCGGCCGGCGTCAGACAATCAGATGGTTACAATCGGCGACAACCGGCAATTTAGGAGAACTGTTTCTAATTCCTGCACACTGCCCGGGCGCACGCTGGTAAACCGCCTGCGAGCGGCACAGTCACTGCATAGCGCGAATGTTTTCACTTTGTTTAATGATTGATGACGAGCAACCAAGCCGCTCCGGAGCACCTGTGAACATCACCCACTCTCCCTTCACCAGAGCAATGCACCAGCTACCGCGTCTGGGTGCCATAGCTCTGCTGTTATTTGCCGGCGCCAGCCACGCCGGTTCGCGCGAGCAAGCGCTGCAAATCCATAACCGCATTGCCGGTGTGCCGCCCAGCGAAGCGGTATTGGTGCAGATGCGCACCGCCATAGATGCCGGTCAAGTGGCCGATGCCGTGCGCATCGCCATGAGTAACGAGGCGTTTTACCGCGTCACCCTGAAAAATATGGTCACGCCTTGGACCAATCGCGACCGCACCGTATTTGCGCCGCTCAATGATTACACCGCCACGGTGATTGGCTTGGTGCGCGATGACGCCGATTTCCGCACAGTGCTCTACGATGACGTCATCTACACCAGTAACGCCAGCGGCCTGCCCGGCTATTCCAATAGCAACAACAGCCACTACGAAGCGATTGAAAATCAGGGCGTCAGCTTGAAAGACACGCTAGTCAGACGCACCCAGTCCAGCGTGACCGGCCTGCCCGCCGAGGCTACCTCCGGGGTGATTACCAGCCGCGCGGCGGCCAAGGCATTTTTTATTGCCGGCACCAATCGCGCCATGTTCCGCTTTACCCTGATCAACCACCTGTGCCGCGATTTGGAACAGGTTCACGACACCAGCCTGACGCCCGACTTTATCCGTCAGGATGTGAGCCGCAGCCCCGGTGGCGATAGCCGCGTGTTCCTCAACAACTGTATTGGCTGTCACAACGGCATGGACCCGCTCGCCAAAGCCTACGCCTACTACGATTACGAATTTGATGTGGACGCCGACCCGGAGGGCATCAACGGCAGCATCCATTACAACAGCGAGGGCACCCTCGACCCGGACACCCAAAGCCGGGTGGAAAAGAAATACCGCATTAACGCCAATACCTTCAAATACGGTTATGTGACCACCAATGACAACTGGCAGAACTACTGGCGCCAGGGCATGAACCAGCATTTGGGCTGGGATAACAGCCTGCCCGGCAGTGGTGCCGGCGCGCGCAGCATGAACATGGAGCTAGCCCACAGCCAGGCCTTTGCCAGCTGTCAGGTGGAAAAGGTGTTCCAGAATGTGTGTTTGCGCAAACCCGCCGATAGCACCGACCGCAGCAAGCTGGATGAAATAACCGCCAACTTTGCGGCCTCCGGCTACAAACTCAGCCAGGTGTTTATCGACACCGCCGATTACTGCAAGGGTGAATAAGGTGATGAAAATGCGCACAACAACAGCATTGTCACTCCTGCAGTGGCACAAATCCGGATGGCTCGCACTGGCTCTGGTCGCCGGCCTGCTCACCGGTTGCGGTGGTTCGGGTAGTGGCAGCGACGTCAAACCCAACAACCCGCCCCCGCCATCCAGCAGCGGCAGTTTTGGCTATCGCGGTGAAAAACCGGCGGCGACGGCAGACATCATCAAATTCCAGAACGAGCTGTGGATCAACATGGCGCGCGAGGATCGCTGCGGCAGCTGCCACCAAACCCAGGCGCCTACCTTTGCCCGCGGCGACGACATCAATCTCGCCTATGCCGCGGTGATTGATGAGGCATTGGTCACCCTGAGCGACCCGGCCGCCTCGCGTTTGGTGACCAAAGTCGGCGGCGGCCACAACTGCTGGCTGGCCGATGCCGGCGCCTGCGCTGACATCATGACCGGCTGGATCAACAAATGGGCCGGCCCGCGCGAGACTACCGCCAACGATGTGGTACTCAAAGCGCCCGCCGACCGCGCCATCGACAACACCAAAAGCTTCCCGGTTGATAGCAGCGGCTTTGCCGCCAGCGTCTACCCGCTGCTCACGGAATACTGCGCCGCCTGCCATTCCGAAGCCGCCACCACCCGCCAACAACCCTACTTGGGCAGCGACGATGTCGTCATTGCCTATGAAGCGGCCAAAAGCCGGATGCGCCTGGATAACCCGGCACAATCGCGCCTGGTACAACGCTTGCGCGCCGATTCCCACAACTGTTGGGACAACGACTGCGCCGCCAGCGCCAACCAAATGCAGGCCGCCATCCAAACACTGGCTAATAGCATTCCCGCTATCGAAGTTGACCCCGATTTGGTGGTGAGCAAGGCGGTTGGCTTGGGCGATGCGTTTGTGCTCAGCAGCGGCGGGCGCATTGATAGCGAGATCATCGCCAAATACGAATTCAAAACCGGCAAGGGCACAGTGGCCTTCGACACCTCGGGCATAGACCCGGTGGCCGACCTCAGCTTGATTGGCAATGTCAGCTGGAGCAGCGCCTGGGGCATCAAGTTTGCCGATACCGGCCGCGCCCAAGCGACGGTCAGCGGCAGCCGCAAACTCTATGACCTGCTGCTCGGTTCCGGCGAATACACCATAGAAACCTGGATTATTCCCGACAGCCTCGACCAGGGCGCCAACAACAATAACCCGGCGCGCATCGTCAGCTACTCCGGCAGTACCAGCGAGCGCAACTTCACCCTCGGCCAGTACGATTACAACTACATCGGCATGAATCGCACCGGCGAAAGCGACGCCAATGGCGAACCGGTACTGGCCACCAACGACAACGACGAGCGCGCCCAAGCCTCGCTGCAGCATGTGGTGCTGAGCTATGACCCGATTCGCGGCCGCCGCTTGTATGTAAACGGTGAATTTACCGGCGATACCGACGCCACCGCCGGCGCCTTCCTCAAAGACTGGGACAACGGCCACGCGCTGGTAGTTGGCAACGAAGTATCGGGCAATCGCCCCTGGGCGGGCAGCTTGCGCTTCCTCGCCATTCACAAACGCGCCATGAGCGAGGGCGATATCCAAACCAACTTTGAAGTGGGTGTGGGCGCGCGCTACCTGTTGCTGTTTAACGTATCGGAACTAATCGACCAACCCGCCTGTTTTGCCACCGGCGAAACCGGCACCAGCGGCCAGTGTTTTATTGTGTTTGAAGTGCAGCAAATCGACGATTTTGGCTACCAATTTGCCGCGCCTTTCTTCACCGTACTGGGCGATGGCGCACTCACCAGCGCCGTGCCGCTCAAAGGTATTCGCATTGGGGTTAACGGCACCGAGGCGCCTGTCGGTCAGGTATTTGCCAATGTGAATACCCAATTGGCCGCCGGTGAACTGGTGGATGGCCGCCAAAACCTGTCGCCACTGGGTACAGTAATAGAAGCCAAAAACGGCCCCGAGGAGGATGTGTTTTTCCTCACCTTCGACCAGATTGGCGACAACACTTACAGCCGCCCGGTAGTGGCCGTACCGCCGCCAGCGCCGCCAGCAGATATTCCCGACCAACCAACCCTTGGCCTGCGCGACTTTGCCGAGATCAATGCCAGCTTATCCGCCCTGACCGGTATTCCCACCACCAACAGCGTGGCGGCCGATACCTATGAAAAAGTGAAACAACAGCTGCCCACCCTGACCAATCTGGACGGTTTCCTCGCCGCGCAGCAAATGGGTATCACCCAGTTGACCGTGGCCTACTGCAACGCGCTAGTGGGCAACTCCAGCGCGGCCAATAGCGCGCGCGCCGCACTCTTCCCCGGGTTTGATTTCAGCGCTGCCGCTAACGTCGCCTTTAACAGCGATGCAAAACGCGACTTGATTATTGAGCCGCTGCTCAGCCGCCTGCTGGCCAATGAGCTGGCCGATGGCGCCAACCCGCACAGCGCGCTGGATGGTCAGGCCGACCCCGCCGAACTGCGTTTGGAGCTGAACCAATTGATCGACAACATGACCAGCTGTGGCAGCAACTGCGCCGCCGACCGCACCCTGACCACCGTCAAAGCCACCTGCGCCGCCGCCTTTGGCAGCGCCGTGATGCTGTTGCAATAATTACCGGAGCGAATCGACCATGGCTAAATCCAAACTCCCGCTACACCCGGACGCGCCGCTGCGGCTTAACAACCATCGCCGGCCAGTCACCCGCCGCGAACTCATCGCCCAGGGTTTTAAACTGGGTTCGGGCACACTCATTGGCGGTTCACTGCTGGGCATTCTGACCAACCCGGCCTACGCCGCCGATGTTAGCCTCTCGCCCGATATCGCCGCCGCGCGCGACGCCTGTGGCATAGCCGCCCAAGGCGCGGGCAAGATTCCGTTTATCTGTTTCGATCTGGCCGGCGGTGCCAACTTTGCCGGCTCCAATGTGCTGGTTGGTCAGCGCGGCGGCCAGCAGGATTTCCTCAGTGCAGCGGGTTACAGCAAGCAAGGCTTACCGGCAGATATGGCGCCCACTAGCTCTACCGCCGGCACCCTGATCGACGACCGCCTCGGGCTGTTGTTCCACACCGATTCGCAGTTGCTGGCCGGCATCATGTCCAAGGTGCAGGCCGGCACTGCCACCAATATCAACGGCGCGGTTATCGCCGCCCGCTCGGAAAACGACACCGGCAACAACCCGCACAACCCTATGTATGGCATCTACAAAGCCGGTGCGGCCGGCTCGCTGGTGGATTTGATTGGCTCGCGCAACAGCGACTCGGGCGGCAACTCCATGGCGCCCGCCTCACTCATCAATTTGGAAGTGCGCCCCACCAAGGTGGATAACCCCAATGACGTGACCGGTTTGGTGGATGTGGGCGACCTGGTGGATTTGATGAGCCAGGAGGACATAGTCAAAACCATGGAATCCATCTATCGCATTAGCGATGCCAAGCTCAACGCCATGGCCAGCCTTGGCACCAGCAAAGACGCCCAGCTCAAAGAATTGCTGCGCTGCGGCTACGTAAAGAGTGCAGATTTGGCGGCGCGCTTTGGCAACCCCGCCGATATAGACCCGATTGCCGATGCGGATATCGTCGGCGCCAACGGCATTTTTTCCTTTGATGAATTTGATCGCGATGGCGAACTGCGCAAAACCGCCTCGGTGATGAAACTGGTCGTAAACGGCTACGCGGGCGCCGGCACCATCACCATGGGCGGCTACGACTATCACACCGGCGACCGCTCCACCGGCGAAGTGCGCGACGAACGCGCCGGCCGCTGCATAGGTGCCTGCCTTGAATACGCCGCACGCAAAAATATGCCGCTGATGATTTATGTGTTTAGCGACGGCTCGGTGTTCAGCAACGGTATGATTGACGACTCCATGGCCGGGCGCGGCAAAGGCGTCTGGACCGGCGACGACCAACAGACCGCCTGCTCCTTCTTCCTCGTCTACAACCCCGGCGGCCGCCCGCAACTGCTGGGCGCCAATGCCGACGAACAAGCGCGCCACCAACAACTGGGCTACATGCGCCCCAGCGGAGACGTAGAAACCGCCGGCAGCCCCGCCGCCAACAACGTCAACTTGCTAGTAGAAACCGTGGTACTCAACTACATGGCGTTACACGGCGAGCAAAACCAATTCAGCACCCTATTCCGCGGTCACGGCTTGGGCAACGCCAGCATGATGGACCGCCTCACCGCCTTCCAACCCATAGTCGGCGGCACCATCGGCACTCCACCGGTTTAACTATTTTCCTCTCCCATGCAAGCGCTTGAGCCGGTACCCTGTACCGGCTTTTTTTATTAAGGACTATAACCATGAAAAATCGTTTATCCGCATCCACAGCAGCATTGATCTTGGCATTTGCTACCAACATTCCCGCGCAAGCAAAAATCCTCTGGCAGGGCGATTTTGAAACGGGCGATATGAGCCAATGGAGCACGCCGATTCACCCCGCGGGGCACTCGTTGGTGAAGGATTGTGTATTTGATGGCAGCTACGCCGGCAAAATTACCCTTAGCGGCGATGAATCATTTTTATGGCGTGGCAATAAGGATTTAAACCGCAGTGAATTTCATCACCGTTACACGGCAGGTGAAGATGGCGAGGGCAGCACTCATGAAGCTAGCGATACGTTTTTTGCGTTCAGTTTTTATTTGCCGCAACAACTAAGCGAACACAAACATGAGCTGGGTTATTGGGAATCCGATAAAACCTGGCAACAAATGTTTCGCTTCAACATTCACGGTAGCGAATTAAGTTTTCAGGAAACCGCTGCAAAAAATGTGTTGTGGAAATTACCCAATGGCGCCGCGCCCGGCCAATGGCATCGCATTGCATTGCAGATCCACTGGTCAACCGATGCAACAAAAGGCGCGGTGGAAGTCTGGGTGAACGGCAAACATATGGGCAAACACAATTTCCAAACCCTGCCGGTAAAAGACGCGCTGATGTTTACCCAAATTGGCATTCTGCGCAGCCAGGAAAACACTCGTGAAACCATCTATGTTGATGGCGCCTTGCGCACCGACAACCTCACCGAGCTGCTGGAGCGCAATCGCCATTTAATGGGGAAAACTTGCGACCAACCATAACGCCAAGGCAGCAGATCATTTCAGTGCAGCAGCCTGCACCAACTCAATTAAAAAGCACAATTAAAGTGCAAGGCATTTTCAACCCACAGGGCGGGCTTCAATAAAGTCGCGCCTTAGCAATATATCGGGGCGCTGGCACATGAGTTGCAAAACCACCTTCACTCATAACAAAGGTGGTGCTTATGCGATTCGTTTATCTTGCACTCGCGTTATTTTTTTCTTTTTTTAGCGCTGGCAGTGTTGCCAGCGACATTTCCATCACCGAATTAAGTCACTCACTCAATAGCAGCTGGATAGTATTAGCCGGTGTGCTGGTCTTTTTTATGCAGGCCGGTTTTGCACTGGTGGAAAGTGGCATGTCGCGCGCAAAAAATGCCGTCAATGTGATTATGAAAAACTACATGGACGTGTGCGTGTGCAGTTTAATTTTTTGGGCGCTGGGTTACGGTTTGATGTTTGGAACCAACACCTCCGGCTGGTTTGGCACCAGTCATTTTTTACCGGGTGAATTAAGTGATTGGGATTGGACGTTTTTATTTTTTCAAATGATGTTTGCCGCCACTACCACCACCATCGCCAGCGGTGCCATGGCGGAACGCGTGCATTTTCATGCCTATTTAATTGGCGCCTGTGTGATTGCGGGTTTTATTTATCCGGTATTTGGTAGCTGGGCATGGGGCAGCAATTACGCTGGCGAAGGCTGGCTCAAAGCCATGGGCTTTATCGACTTTGCCGGCTCCACGGTTGTGCACTCCATGGGCGGCTGGATTGCGCTCGCCGCTGTGATTATTTTAGGGCCGCGCCTTGGACGTTTTAGCCCTACAGGTGAAGCGCGCACTATCCCCGGTCACAACCTCACGATGGTCGCACTGGGTGGATTTATTTTATGGTTTGGCTGGTTTGGTTTTAATGCAGGTTCAACACTGGCAGCCAATACCAGCCTCGGCAAAATCGCCTTAAATACTCATCTGGCTGCGTGCAGTGGTGCACTGGGTTATATGCTCATAAGCAAATTGTGCAGGCAATCTATTTTATTAACCGGCACAGTCAACGGCAGCCTTGGCGGTTTGGTGGGCATCACCGCTGGTTGTGCAAGCATGGAACCAATTTTTGCAATGTTCACCGGTTTAATTGCCGGATTAATTAGTTTCCTGGGCCCCAAATTATTAACCAGTTTTAAAATCGACGATGTTGTGGACGCAATCAGTGTGCATGGCTTTTGCGGCGCTTGGGGCACACTCGCCGCCGGATTATTTTTTGCGGGCGATATGTTTGATCTGGGGCGCATCAGCGTACAACTGATTGGCATTGGCGCCGCCTTAGTGTGGGGATTTGGTATCGCATTTTGTACTTATTTTTTAATTAATCTGCTGATCGGTATGCGCGCCAGCAGTTTGCACGAACAGCGCGGCCTGGATTTCACCGAACACGCTGAAATTGGTTACCCGGAATTCCAGGACACGCGCGCAATTAATCAAGAGGCGTTAAACGCCCAGCGCTGAGCATATTCACACTACTCGCTCTATCGTTTTAAAAACCGAGGCTCATGTGACACCAGCACAAAAACGTAAAGCTGTGGAAACGGCGCTCATGCCTTTTATTCATGGGCAAACACTCGCACAGGCACTCATTCTCTGGGATGAAAAATACGCGCACAAACCTAATTTTGCGCTGCAACATTTTCTGCGTGAACTCTGCAGTGATATTGAGCTCGCCCATATGCGCTCGCGCATGCTGCAAGCATTAGTCACCACCTTTTCCTCACTGCAAGACCAACGTCAGGAAAAAAGCCCGGCCAAAACAAACCACACATCTCAGGCTGCCGCACATCACTCACCCGAACAGCAAATGTTTATGGCGTTGGTTGAGCAGCTGATTAACAGCGCCAAAAGTGATAGGGCTATACCTGTGCGTTTGTATGTATTGGAACATATCGAAAAATTACCGACAGCACCCAACAACCGCCGCGCTTTGCAAACTTGGCTTAATCAAATCGCACCACTGACTGACATCACCCTGAACCTTGCGCTAATGCAGCAGGTAATCAACCTCGCCTACGTTGGCTTGTGTGAATATTTGGGCCCGATAACAGCAGACCAACTGCTGCAAGAAAGCGTGAGCGCAGTACAGCAACGTTTCCCGCAATTGCGGGTGCAGAGTTTGCTGTAAAGCTTAAGCCTCTTCGTCAACCGAATCGGTTTTACGCCCCGCACGCGGATGCGCCTGGTCATACACCTTGGCGAGGTGTTGGAAATCCAAGTGGGTATAAATTTGTGTCGTGGAGATATTTTCATGGCCGAGTAATTCTTGCACCAGGCGTAGATCCCCGCTGGATTCAAGAATGTGACTGGCAAACGAGTGGCGCAGCATGTGTGGGTGAACGGGGTTGTCCATACCTTGGCTGGCACTTAATTGCTGCATGCGCATTTGTACGGCGCGATGACTAATGCGACCGCCGCGCTGGGTGGTGAATAACGCGGGTTCGCTGTCCTGGGTGTATTGTTTGCGCGCGACCAACCAATCTTTGAGGGCAGTCATGGCCATTGAACCTACTGGCAGGATGCGCGTTTTTCGCCCCTTGCCGACCACGGTGAGCATGGCATCGCCCCAGTCTATATCCTTCACATTTAAACTGGTGACTTCTGCAAGGCGCAGGCCGGAGGAATAAATTAATTCCAGTAAAGCGCGGTCGCGTTTGTTAATAAAATCATCGCCCTCCACCGCCACAAATTGCGCGGTTTGATCCACGTCCAAGGTTTTGGGTAAGAGCTTGGGAGATTTGGGCGCGGCAATGCCTTCGGCAACATTATTTGTCATCCAGCCACGACGAATACAAAATTGGAAAAAACTGCGCAGTGAAGAGAGCCAGCGCTGCAAGCTTTTCCCACCCAAGCCCTCGCGGTGCAAATAGGCCACGGCATTGCGCACCTGCCCCATGGTTAACAGCGGTAATTCACTGATATTTTTTTCAGCGCAATAGCGCTGGAATTTTTTCAGGTCGCGCAGGTAATTTTGTTGGGTGAGTGGCGAAAATTGTTTTTCGCTGCGCATGTAATTCAGAAAAGCATTTAGCTCAGGCGTAAAAGGTAGCGCGGGCGAATCATTGGTGGGAGCATGCGGAACGTCAGGTGGCAGTGTATCGGTCATGAATCTTGCCTGCTGTTGATTGGTTTTATTCGATTCCGCAGGCCAGCTGAGAATATTCTCAGCGTGGCAAATATTTTGGCAACAATCGATTCAATACTTCGGCGATGTAACCCAAAAATAAAGTGCCCATACTGGAGCGATAATACTGTGGGTCGCGGTTGCCGATGGCGAGCAGGCCAAAAGCACTGCCGTGCATCAGTGGCACCACGGCAACAGAACCTATTTCGCTGGCGTGATGGCCAAATAAAAATTCCTGCTCTTTTGCGCCCAGAGTGCCACACACCGCGCGGCTATTTTTAAGCAGTGCACCTACATGTTCGCGGGCATCGGCAATACTTACTACTCGCGCTTGGCTGCTGGGAATTTTTTCGGTGTTGCCAAATAAAATCACGCTGGTGAAATGGATGGAAAAATCCTTATCGAAGCTGTAGTGCAACGCATCGATAATATCACCCATGTCCTGCCCTTCCAGCAGGTTGAGCACCAGGCGTTTGGTTTTCTCAAATAATTTGTCGTTGTCGCGCGCGTTATCGAGCAATTTGCTCAGGCGATTGCGCATGTCGATGTTGCGCTCGCGCAATATCGCAACCTGCCGCTCCACCAGGGAAATCGCCGAACCGGATTCGTGGGGCAAGCTCAGCTCGGCCAGCAACTCCGGGTGGCTTTCAAAAAAATCCGGATGCTCGCGCAACCAGGCTTCAATTTGTTCCGGCTCCAGTGGATCGGCAAGGGTCGGCGCGTGTTCTGTCATACCTTCTGGTCCAATTATTAGATTTTTATTTGTCCGTGAAAAACCGTAACGGCAGGCCCGGTCATTATTACCGGTTGGCCTTCGCCCGGCCATTCGATGTGCAAACTGCCACCGGGTAAATTTACTTTGACTTTCTGATCCAACAAACCGCGCAAGCGCCCTGCCACCACTGCACCGCAGGCGCCGGTACCGCAGGCGAGGGTTTCGCCCACACCGCGTTCAAATACGCGCAAATTAATTTCGCTGCGCGATACCACCTGCATAAAACCGGCATTTACGCGCGCTGGAAAACGCACGTGATTTTCAATGAGCGGGCCTAGCTCGGTAACCGGCGCAGTTTTGACATCATCCACCAGCAATACGCTGTGGGGGTTGCCCATGGACACGGCAGAAATCTCATAGGTTTTACCGGCAACTTCCAGCGGATAGGTCACCGCTTGCGCATCGGCCACAAAGGGAATTTGCGCGGGCTGCAAACGCGGCGCGCCCATATCCACACTGACTTGCTCGTCTTGTTGCACACGCAATTCAATCAAGCCGCCCGCCGTTTCTACTTTAATCACATTTTTGCCGGTGAGTTTGCGCTCGCGCACAAATACCGCAAAACAGCGCGCGCCATTGCCACAATTTTCCACTTCGCTGCCGTCGCAATTAAAAATGCGATAGCGAAAATCCACATCGGGATTGTCCGGTGTTTCCACCAACAAAATTTGATCACAGCCGACACCAAAATTGCGGTCAGCAATGTAGCGAATTTTTTCCGGTGTTAATCGCACACTTTGGCCAACGCCGTCGATGACCACGAAGTCGTTGCCCAAGCCGTGCATTTTGCTAAAACGTAAACGCATAATTTTTCCCGCTTATTCCGGCAAATTATTCTGCCCGTTTATTCAGGCAATAACTGTTCGCCGCGAATCATATCGTCAAAGGTTTCGCGCGCGCGCGCCAGGTGCATTTGATCGCCATCCACCACCACTTCGGCAGCGCGGCCGCGGGTGTTGTAGTTGGAGCTCATGCTAAAACCATAGGCGCCCGCCGACATAACCGCCAATAAATCACCCGCTTCAATCGCCAGCTCGCGATCTTTACCGAGGAAATCGCCGGTTTCACAAATGGGGCCAACCAGATCCCATTTTTTGACCTCACCGGCGTGAGGTTTTACCGGACGTATGTCTTGCCATGCTTGATACAAGGACGGGCGAATATTGTCGTTCATGGCGGCATCGATCACCGCAAAATTTTTGTGCTCGGTGGGTTTTAAAAACATCACCCTGGTGAGCAGCACACCGGAATTAGCAGAGATGGAACGGCCGGGTTCAAACATCAGCGATAATTTGCGCTCGCCCAATTTGGCTTTGATGGCCGCCATGTAGTCAGCGACTGGCGGCGGTGTTTCGTTGCGATAGGTCACGCCCAAACCACCACCCAAATCCAAATGGGAAATATGAATGCCCTGCGCGGCCAGATCGTCCACCAGAATGAGCAGGCGGTCGAGCGCATCCAAAAACGGCGTGAGCTGGGTGAGTTGCGAACCTATGTGGCAATCCAAACCTTTGATCGCAAGGCTCGGCAATTGCGCCGCGCGCGCATAAACCGCGGGCGCGCGCTCAATGGCGATACCAAATTTATTTTCTTTTAAACCGGTGGAAATGTAGGGGTGAGTGTTGGCATCCACGTCCGGGTTTACACGCAGGGAAATATTGGCGACTTTGCCTTTTTCGGCCGCGACCTGCGCGAGCAATTCCAGCTCCGCTTCGGATTCCACGTTAAAACAGAAAATGCCCACATCCAGCGCGCGCGCCATTTCTTCCACGCTTTTGCCCACACCGGAAAAGACAATGCGCGAAGGCTGGCCGCCGGCGCGCAGCACGCGCTCCAATTCACCACCGGAGACTATGTCAAAACCGGCGCCGAGTTTGGCGAGCATATTTAAAATCGCGAGGTTGGAGTTGGCTTTGATCGCGTAACAAATCATGCCGGGGTGTGAGCCCAAGGCCTGGGCGTAAGACAAATATTGCTGGGTAAAAGCGGCGCGACTATATACATAACAAGGCGTACCAAAACGCTCGGCGACCGCGCTTAAGGGAGTATCTTCAACGTAGAGTTCGCCGTGGCGCTCAGTAAAATGCTGCATAAAAAATCTCGATCTGAAATACGGGAAGTCGGATTAGGATGGATCTGTAGTGGTAGCACTGGCTGCCGGTTCTGGCGTATCCGCCGGCGCCGATTCAACCGGCGGCTGGGGTTTGCTCTGTTGTTGCGGTAAATAGAGCGGGCCTTTTTGCCCACAGGCGACAAGACCGGCCGCAAAAAACAGAATCAACGCAGGGAATACCAGGGCTTTTTTCATAACCACCACAGATCGGATAAAAACACACCAGCAGGCAGGAGCCAAACAGGAATAGTTCACAAAATGACGGGGCAGTATAACCCTGCCCCCTCAGGCTCACAACAAAACGCGACAGGGCGTAGGGCAACCCTTGGGGCAAGTGCGGAATGGGGAAAATAGCAATAAAACCCTGCCTGCCCGAGCCATCGACCAGCACAGGCAATTTACACAAGGGTTATTCAAGAGGGACTTATTCGACAGCGCAGGTTTGGCTGTGCGCGGCCAACACTGGCTGCAGTTGCGCCACCGTAATTTCATTGCCCTGGGCGCGCAAGGCCAATTCCTTAATGAGGCTTTTGAGGCCGTCCACATGGTTGGAGAACGAATGTTTGGCAAGCAGCTGCAAGGCGTCATCCTGCAGGTGCAACTCACCCGCCAAAGCAAATTCGGCGATAAAAAATTGCACCAGATCGCGCAAGTCCTCAGCGCGCTCAGCAAGCGACGGCAGCGCCAGCGGTTCGACAAAATGAATCATCCAGCCCATGCCTACGGCAACTGGATCTATATCAATCCTGCTCAGGCTGAACACCAAACTGAGCGACTCACCGCTGCGCGTGGCCGCCATCCACTCCAGGCAAAAGTGACGCAATGCCAGCAAGTCGCGCGGGGCCAGCGCATCCAGGTTGCGCAAAAATAAGCTGCCGCCGCTGGCACAGCTGCGCAGCGATTGTAAAATCGCCGCTGCCGATCCCGGCTCCCATTCGCGGCAATCCGATTCAATAAAGGGCGCGGTTTCGCTGCAGCGAATATCGTGCAAGCGGCGCGCGGCAATAATTTTGCCGGTGCCCTTGTCGGCGCGAATCAGCACCGGGCAATTCCTTTTGGCCAATTGATCTATCCGCTGATCTAATTGGCGCAAAGCGTGGCTATTGCCGACCCAAAAACATTGGTCGCCATACCAGTGAATAGAGCGATAGCGCGACTGATAGCGGCTGATCACCCGCACTATCTCGTCGATTACCATTTGCAGTTCATGGCGCAAGTCGCTGCCGGCTTGCACACCGGGCGCCATTTGCACTACCAAATACCCCAAGCGGTGGGGCGCATTGCCCACCGCGGCATAATCCACCGGCAAACTCAGCGCCGCCTCGGCCTCAAAGCCATTAAAAGGCGTGCTATTGGCTTCCTGGGTGGAAATAATAAATTCTTCCGCACCGCCGGCGGCGGCAATAAACAAATCGCGCACATCATCGACCAGCAATAAATGCCGATAACCCTGATGATTCAGACAGCGCAGCGTCACTGCCGCCTGGGCCAAACCCAAGCGGGCTGCGGCAGAGCGCAGGATTAATTTGGTCAGTGCAATAAAACTTTTATTCACCGGCACCCAGCGCGGCACCGATGACTGATTAAATTTTCGCGCGGGTCGCGCGCGGCTTTTATAGCTGCTCATAGACTGGAACAGAGCGATCATAGCGATATTCTCAAAACTCACAGGGGCGATAACTGGGAAAACATCGACATCTTGTGGCAATCTATGAGCCTTAAACCGGTTTGACCATTACACGCAATTACACGCACCTGAAATACAACACCCGGAACACCTATGGCTTATTTGTTGGATGTCGCTGCAGAGGCCTATTTTCCTCTCGCCCCCCATCACACCTTTGGCAGGCTGGCCAACAGTGTGGACACCCATATCGATAAACCCTATGTCTCCAAGTTACACGCCGCCATTGAGTGGAATGGCGAACGCTGGCGCATTAAAAATTTGGGTTTAAACGGCACCTGGATCAATGGCATCGCCATGGCACAGGGCGAAACCCGCGAGCTGGCAATGAATGATGAAATTGTGCTGGCCGCACAAAACGACCACGGCTTTAGGGTGATGGATTTACACGCACCCAACGACATGCTCTGGCCGGTGGATCGCAGCCCCCAGATGCAAACGCCCGTCTACCTCAGCCGCTACCACCTCTTGCCCGAGGGCGATGCCCCTGAGCTAGCAGTTTATTTTGATGAGCAGGCCCAGCAGTGGTATCGCGAAGCCATTGCCGAACACGGCGATGCACAGATTTTGAACGATGGCGACCTGGTGCAGTACGCTGCCGGCGCCTGGCAATTTGTGCGCGCGCAAATTTATGGCCCCACCGAAGTGAAAAGCGCACGGCACATTAACGATTTTGAATTTGTGTTTAATTTAAGCCTGGACGAAGAAACTACCCAGTTGGAATTACGCCAGCAGCAGGTGCTGGATTTAGCCGTGCGCACCCATCACTACTTATTGTTGCAGCTCGCCCGTCACCGCGCGGAAGATGCCGCACGCGGGCTGGATGCCAAAAGCCAGGGCTGGGTGTATGCAGAAGATCTGGCGGGCGAATTGGGTTTGGATAGCACTCACATGAATATCCAGATTTTCCGCGCGCGCAAACAACTCGCCGACCTGCTACCCGATGCCTTGGGGCAGCACTGCCTGCTTGAACGGCGCGGTGGGAAAATTCGCTTTGGTTGCGAGAAATTTAAAATCTACAAAGGCGAACAGCTCACCCTCGCCTCACCATCAACCTCTGGCTAACCGTGGCAATAACAAGTGACAGATAGCCAGACACACACAAAAACCCAACAAATGATTGGGCACTACCAATTGCTAGAGTCGATTGGCCGCGGCGGTATGGGGCTGGTGTACCGCGCGCGCGACACTCGCCTGGAGCGGGACGTGGCGGTTAAGTGCCTGCGCACTGAACTCTTTATAAACAGCCACGCAGAGTTTGAGGGCCACTATATAGAGCGCTTTAAACGCGAGGCGCTGCTGCTCGCCAAATTAAATCACCCGAATATTGTGCAGATTTACGATTTCATCGAAGCGCCCGAACAACTCGCGCTGGTCATGGAATTGGTAGACGGCCAAAACCTGCAAACCTATTTGCGCGAACACCTAGCCCCTATGTCGCAGCGTTTGCAGTGGCTTGCACAAATTGCCGAAGGTTTGGCCATAGCCCACGATGCCGGCATTATTCACCGCGATTTAAAAGCCGAAAATATTCTGATCAACAAACGCGGTCAGGCCAAAATTACCGACTTGGGTATCGCCAAATCGCAAGATTTTAATGCGACCCTCACCGACCACGTCGCCGGTAGCTACTGCTCCATGTCGCCCGAGCAGGCGATGGGTGAAAGCATCGGTTTTAAAAGCGATTTATTTTCGCTCGGCATTTTGGCTTATCAATTATTGTGCGGCGCCCACCCCTTTGGCGACACCAGCAACAAGCTGCAAATTATGCAGCGCATTATTTCCCACGCGCCCACACCACCGCAGCAACACAACCCTACGCTACCCGCTGAGTTTGTGGATTTACTGGGGCAGTTATTATCCAAAGATCCGAACAAACGCCCGGACAATACCCACTGGGTAGCCGCCCAGTTTAAAAAACTCAGCGCGATGAACCTGCAGGACAATAGTGCCAGCGATGATACCCAAGCACTGGCAATGCCGCACAGCAACACTAACAACAACCACATTACACGCAGCGCAGGCACGCAAGACCACCCCACCTTTGAAACGCGCTTTGTTGCGATGCCGATTGCCACCAAAATATCTGCATGGCAAAAACTTAAAAGTCATATCGCAGCGAATGCAATTACGTTTGGCTCTCTGGCGATTAGCCTGTTAATTGTTACGGGGGTGGCTGTGTGGCAACTGCAACCCAAGCCGCCGAAATATGTGGCGGTCATACCACCCAAGTTAACGGCTGAAGGAATGCAGGAGTCTCAGCAAGAGTTAGTAAAAGGCGCAGTGTACGATGCAATCCAGCAAAGTTTGATTCAGTTGAACGGATACCATTTAATCCCGGAAGATGAAATCACTGCGACTAATGGAAATAATGAGACGGTATTGAAGGCAACCGGCGCCGACGAGCTGATAACAACCGAGGTTCGCTGCAAAGTTGAATTCTGTAGCGCCACCATATCAAGATTACGGACGGACAAGCATTCAAATAAAGATAGACTGATCGTCGCAGACACAAAAACGATCGATGTATTAACAGAAAACCTGTTGGTATTAGCAGGAACAATACAGTCGACGCTAGGGAACATTTATAAAAGTGAACTTTATAATTCGTTTGTCGATATCAGCGAAAGTGAATACACCCAATTATTAACGATCAATACACGCTATATTCAGTCAGGCGCCAGTATTGATTTACTTGACCAACTGGACCAGCTAAACAGAAACACCAAGCTGATGTCCATGGCCCAAACGTTGTACACCGAAATCGGATTGGATTTACACCATGAAACCCGACTTAACTCAATTTTAGAGCGAATCCAAAATAATCTTGTAGAAGGCAACACTAGGCAAGAAAAAATAGCCTATTTCTATAACACATTTTATTTAAGCATAGAGAAGGAAGATTTTACTGCGGCAGAAAATGCGTTATTGCAACTTAAAAAATTGGCCATTAACCAGTCGTCCATTAACGAGTTATATGGATATTCAATGATTGCAAGAAATGAATACGCGCTGGCCATTGAATATTACACCAAAGCCGTTAGTGCAAAGAAAAGTGCATCGAACATTACCGCACTATCCAATGCTTATCGCTACGCAGGAGATCTGCAACTAGCAAAACAATTTATCAATGAATCGCTTGCCATATCCCCTGAAAATCATAAGACCCACAGCCTTAAAGGTTTAATTGCATTATTGGAAGGCGATATAAACGCAGCGATCAATTCATTTGAAGTTATTGCAAAGAAAAACCCTACCGATATCTACAATATGGGTAATTTAGGCCTCTGCTATACACTGAATGGAAATTATGAAAAAGCTATAGATGTATTTTCGTCTCTTGAGAAAGCCGACCCAGGCAATCTCAGCCACACCTTAAATAAAGCGGATGCTTATGATCTTGCTAAAGAGCATCTCAAGGCACAAGAGACATACAACATCATCACGAACAAAATAAACGCCAGCACAAAAAATAGTCATGATTTTATTATGCTAGCTCAAGCCTATGCCCATTTAGGAGAGTTCGATGCAGCACTCAGGTCGCTCAAGGACTTAGAAACCACTGACCCAGAGAATATTCAAACGCCTTACACGGCTGCGCTGGTTCATACATTAGCAGGCAATAAATCTGCAGCTACCTTCAATATTTCGCTATCGCTAAAAACCGGAATGCACGCGGTCTGGTTTAAATTTCCATGGTTTGACGGCTTATGCACGACCGAAAATTTCAACACGCTGATGAGCGATGCTGGAGCACGCGATAGATGCTCCAACATCAACTTATCCCGTTAAGGTCTTTTTGGATAAATAATCGGATCTTTAGACTCATAAATTGACACTGAGCCAGTTACATCATCCGTAAACGATGCAACGAATTGGAAAGGAACAATTTCTTCTGAATTCTCCAGTACATGCACGTACACCAGCAGAGTAAACCCGTTATCAATAATTTCCACTGATACATCGTTATCCGGATCTGTATCTCCATTGGGTGTTGCAACACCACCCAAGGCAAAACGCCAGGTGCCATTGGTGGCGGGGTTTTGCTGCATGCTGACCACTAAAATAGCGCGTTCAAAATGACGCTCAATCGCGGATGGATTAAGTTCAAAACGCACCGTCAAACTCGATATATCAACCGCACTGCCGCGCTCGGAAAAAATCCAATCTCCGGCTGACGCTCTGGTGGGCAGTGCAGGCGTTAAGTTGAAATACTGGATAACCTGCCCACCGCGAGGAACATTAATCTCCAAACTACAATCACCGGGCTGCTTCTTGATTGGTTTTTTCACCGTTTTTTTTGTAGTTTCGGCCACCGCTTTAACGGATTTTTTTTCGCTCTTTTTCTCTGCTTTTTTCTTGTCTGCTGCCATCTTGTTGCATTCCTATCATTAAGTGTGTGGAATCCCTAGGTGAACAACACATCAAAAAACAACAGCCTTTGAATAACGACCTTTTGATGGTGTAGCCGCCTTCATCCCGGAAAGCGACAGAAAAAACAAATCGAAATTAACGGGGATTAATATTGATAGCTCACCGACATACCCACAGTGCGCGGGCGAATCACGTATTCAAATTGGCCCTGCTCACCAAAAAAATCATCGGCGCGGCCGCCGGTAATACCACGGGTATTGGCGATATTATTCACAAAGGCACCCACACGCCAATTACGCAGCGTTACACCAAGGCGCGCACTGGCGGTGTTGTAACTATCCAGCTGTTGGTAATTGGCAAAGTTTTCATTTACCGCCGTGGTCACGTCACCCATGTGTTGAAAACTCAGGCTGCCATCCCATTCTGCATTGCCCATTGCCTTCACATATTCCAGCACCACACTCATATGCTGACGCGGTGAGCCGGGTAAACGGTCGCCGTCAAACACGGCAATATCGGCCACGGTTTCGGTCAACTCGGCATCGATAAAAGTGTAATTGCTGCGCAGGCTGAAACCGGCCGGTAATTGTGCATAAACTTCCAATTCAACACCCTGGGAGCGCGCATCACCGGCGTTGGCGAGAATTGAGCGGCCATCATCCTCTGCGGTGGTGCTCACCTGAATATCTTCCCAAGCGGTAGAGAAGAGCGCCGCATTAAATTGCAGTTGTTTTTTGAACCACTCGCTGCGCAAACCCAGTTCGGCGCTGGTGGCTTTATCCGGCGCATAAAAACGATTGGTGGTTACATCGGGCGGTGTGAGGTTAGCGCCACCGCGGCGATAACCCTCGGCCAATTGTGCATACACATTTACCAGCTCAGTGAATTTATAGCGCGTGCCGATTTTGCCCAGAGTGTCATTGGTATTATCGTCGCCGCGTTCACAACTGGGTGTGCCATCCGAGGGGAAAAAGGTGGTGCACACTTCCAATTTATCGTCGTAATTAAAATAGCGTGTACCGGCGCTGACTTCCCATTGCGGAGTTAGGTCGTAAGCGATTTCACCGTAGGCGGAATATTCATCCAGCGTTTCGGTTTGGGTAGCCAGGTATTCCAAATCGCCGGGCAATTCAGCGCCCAAAAATTCGCCAAACCCGGGCGTGTAATCACCAATATAAACATCCAGGTCATCGCGGCTATAAAAACCGCCCACCAACCAACGCAGCGGCTGGTTGCTGTCTGATACCAAACGCAATTCGGCGCTGTCTTTCACTACATCCACGGTGCTGGCGTTGTAGGCAGAGAGATCTTCGTACAAGTTGTAATACTCAACATTCGGATCAAGACCAATATACAAATCCGTCTGATCTGCACGCTCGTTATGCGCATAGTCGTAGTGATTCACGCTCGCGGTCAGGGCGGCAAAACCCATCTCATAAGTGGCGTCGATACTCGCCAGCTGCAGCTCGCCTTCCATAGGTTGCAAATAGCGGCTGGATGCGGTGTAGTCATCTTCCGTAAAACTTTCATTCGCAGCTTGGCGATCACCGACATTTATTTTTTGATAGTGATAGCTGCTGTTAAGCGCAAAATTATCCGTGGCTTGCCAGAGCAAACTGATGCGCGCTTGTTTGTTTTGATCGTCGTTGATGTCCTCTTGCTCACCGCTTAATAAATAGGGGTTATCAATAAAACCGGCGTTGTCGGTTTTACCCAGCAGCAAGCGCAAGCCCAGGGTGTTATCAATGAGCGGTGTATTCACGACCAAATCGGTGTCGTAACTCAAATCGTCACTGTGTTTGGTTTGGGAAATTTCCGCCGAGGTGCGCACCGAATATTTTTCCAGATTCGGTTTGTTGGTGACGTAACGAATTAAACCGCCCACCGAGGCATTGCCATAGAGGGTGCCCTGCGGGCCGCGCACCACTTCGATTTGTTGCAAATCTTTCAAGCTAAAAGAGGGTGGGACAAAATAGCCTTGCAGCGGCAGGTTATCTACGTAACTGGCAACCAGTGAACCGTCACCCCCCAAATCACCAGAGCCAATTTCATCCATGCGCAGGCCGCGAATAATTAACCCGGTGGGGTTGCGCGGGCCGGCATCCACAATATTTAAACCCGGCACTTGTGCCGCTATATCACTGATTGATTTTACGCCTTCAAAATTATTCACCACACTCAATGCACCGGCGTAATCCTGCAAACTTTGTTCGCGTTTGGCGGCGGTGACAATCACTTCCTCCAGCGCGGCTGATTCGGTGGCGGCCCATACCGGCGCTGCCATCAGCGGCAAAAGTGCGCAGGCAAGCGCAAGTGGAGTTTTGGTGCAGGGAGTTACGCGATTGTTTTTGTGTGCGTTGCGGCTGTTGATCATGTTCTTACTCGCTCCAGTAGTGAAATTATTTAGTACCCGCCGCCTGCGGGTTTTGGCGATACTCAGACGGTGTTTTCCCTACCAGTTTTTTAAAGAAGGTATTAAATACCGATTTACTGTTAAACCCCACTTCCAGATAAATATCCGTGATGGTTTTGTCCTTATTGGCGGGATCGATTAAACGCTTTTGCACCTCCTCGATCCGGTAGCCGTTGATGAACTCGTAAAAATTCAAATTGAAATGGCGATTGATAATCATGGATAAATCTTTTGCCGGTATCGCCAAACTCTCTGCCAACATATCCAGTGTCAGCTCGGGGTTGAGATAGGTTTTTTGGCTGCGCATGGTGCTGTCGATTTTTTCTGCATATTCCGGGTTGAGCAGTTTTTCCTGCGCATTTTTCTTAGCCGATTCGCGCGCGCCATTGCTGCTGTCTTTTTGGCGCACGGCTTCAAAATTGCTGAAGTAGCGCATGCTGGTAAACACCAGGGTGCACACCAAAACAAACAGTGCGTAGTAACCACTCAAACCAATGTATTCAATGATATTGCCACTGGGGTGCGGGGCCAGAAAATCGAAACCGGTCGCAAAACCAATCGCTTTGGAGAGCGCCAAAAAAGCCTCCATCGCGGTGACCACCAAAAAGCCCATCACCAGAATTTTGAGCCAGAGAATATCCACCTTCTCAATATTGGAATGGGTGTTTTTCAGAATGTCCTTGTATTTGTAGATGAGCAAAAAGCCTGCCACGCAGTAGGCGACACGTAGGAATTTGCAAAAGAAATCCATGCCGATATAACCCAGGCTGTACACAAAAGCTTCGCTGTTGATCCACTCCAGGCGCGTAGCCGCCGGGAATCGGTAGAAGGCCAGCAGCATAAACAGGGCAAACAGCCCCAGTGGTAGCAGGTGCAGGTAGTCCTTGGGGCGCAGGTGGAAATCGCGAAACACCAGCGACTTCACATAAAAATACAGCAGCACCGCATCCAGGTAGTAGGCAAAGCCGCCCACAAAATAAATGCCCGGTGCATGGGCGCGCACCTGCAGTTTGAAATCGGCGCCCCACAAGATTAATTCGTGCAGCGGGATAAAAGCATGGGCAATCAAAAACGCGGCGAGAAAATAATTGCTGATATTGTTGGGTGGGTTGGTGGCGATCAACAGCAGTGCAAAAAAACCGCAGAGCATGGCGGTCATGAGCAAAATAACGTCGTGAAAATTGAAGACTACAAAATCCATAGAGCTCCCCAGGTGTTTTTATTGTGACGCCGCCGGTGGTTGATGGGTTGTGCCGAGAGAGGGTGGTTGGTCTCGCGGTTGAAGGCGCCTTGGTTGTGGAGGGGATAGTATAGAAACCGCCAGCGCTGGGCCAGCCTGAATCTGCCCTTGCGCTGAAGTGGCGCGCCCGCTGCCGGCACCGGCTGTTGGTGATGTGTCACGCGCGAACCAAGGCAAATTCAGGCGCCGCGTTCGAGCAATGATTCTTTGTTCGAACGGGTTCGCTTTACATTTTTTTGCATCATTCCCGCCCCTCGAACGACAGTATTTATCCCCGCCCCCAGGATGTACGGGTCTGGCACGACAGACGCTGTATCCATCGCCGCACAAACGGCAATCCGAATAACAATAATTTTTACAACAATAATCGCCATACAGGTAGACACCATGAAACCATTAACCACCGGCGCCTTTGCGCGCCGCTGCCCAGTGTTGGTGCTGGGCCTCTCCGCCCTGCTCTTCAGCTTCACCAGCCATGCCCAAGTTAACCCGCCGGCGACCATACAGGCCGAAGCCTACAGTCATATGAATGGCATCCAACTGGAAAACACCAGCGATACCGGCGGCGGCCAGAATGTCGGCTGGATCGATGCCAACGACTGGCTTTCCTACAGCAACAGCCCGGTCAATATCGCCACTGCCGGCGCTTATGACATCGAATATCGCATTGCCAGCCCCAGCGGTGGCGGCAACATCACCTTTGAAGAAGCGGGCGGCTCGCCAGCCTATGGCAGCATCAACCTGCCGGCTACCGGCGGCTGGCAAACCTGGCAGACGGTCAGCCAGCGCATCAATTTAACCGCCGGCGTGCACCGCTTTGGCATCAAGGTGAATGCGGGCGGCTTTAACCTCAACTGGTTCCGGGTTGTACCGGTGCAAACCCAAAGCTGGACACCGCTGCCGCGCGTTAAACAAAACGGCCACCTCTGGGTGAACGCCGCCACTAACCAGCGCGTGGATCTGCGCGGCACCAACCTGGGCAACTGGCTGATTCAGGAATTCTGGATGATGGGCGGTATCATCTCCCACAGCGGCGGCGCGGTGAATGACCAATGCACCCTGGAATCGGTCATGGCGCAGCGTTTTGGCAATGCCGAGAAAGAGCGCTTGATGAAAGTCTTCCGCAGCAATTACATCACCGCGCGCGACTTTGACATGATGAAAGCCATGGGCATGAACGTGGTGCGCATCCCCTTCCTCTACAGTTTGATCGAGGACGAATACAACCCCTACAACCTGCGCAGCGACGCTTGGCAATACTTGGATTGGGCGATCAACGAAGCCGAAAAACGCGGCATGTATACCATCCTCGATTTGCACGGCACAGTCGGTGGGCAAGCAGCGAATGGCGAACAGCACGACGGCTGTGTCGGCCCGGCACAACTCTGGACCAACGCGAGCTACTGGGACCGCACCAAATGGCTGTGGGATATGATCGCGCAGAAATACCGTGGCCGTAGCGCCGTGGTCGCCTATGACCTGCTCAACGAACCCTGGGGCACAGACGCCACCACCCTCGCCAATCGCTCCTATGAATTGTTCAACGTGGTGCGCGCCAAAGACCCGGACACCATCATCCTGCTGCCCGGCCACAATTCCGGCATAGACGCCTACGGCAACCCCAATAGCCGCGGCCTGACCAACGTCTCCACCTGGATGCACTTCTACCCCGGCCTCTGGGGCTGGAACGACACCGCCAGCTACGGCGCCGGCCAAGCCAACATGTACGCCAACTGGCTGCACTGCAATGCCAACGGCACCGGTGAAAGCTGCGATTGGCGCAACAAAATCTACGGCCTGCAAACCCCCTTCTTAGTGGGCGAATTCCAACCCTGGACACTGCTCGGCAGCTACGGTGGCCAAATGACCCGCAAAGCCTACGACATCTACAACAGCTACGGCTGGGCGGCGACTAACTGGGCCTGGAAAACCACCTCAGCTACCGGCTCCAACGGCGATACCAGCGGCTGGAACTGGGGCATGGTCACCAACAGCAGCAATGGCGGCGGCATGGGCGGATTAAACGTGAGCAACGCCAGCGCTACACAAATTGAAAACTGGTTTAAACAATTCAGCACACAACCACTGGTGCGCAACGAAAGCATCGCCACCTGGATGAACTGGAAACCGGAAGTGGGCAAACGCATAGAAGCGGAAATGTTCAAAGACCACAACGGCATCCGCATGGAAACCACCAGTGATACCGGCGGCGGTTTTAATGCCGGCAGCACCGACGACAACGACTGGATGAGCTACCCCATCAACGTACCCGCCACCGGCAATTACACATTGCAAGTGCGCGTGGCATCACCCTACAGCGGCGGCATTTTAGTGCTCAGCAGAAACGGCGCGGATCTAGGCACCATCACCGTGCCCAACACCGGCGGCTGGCAAAACTGGCAAACCCTTTCCACCACTGTTTACCTCAACGCGGGGCAACAGGATTTATCGATTTTTGTCAGAAAAGGCGGCTGGAATATCAACTGGTTCCAATTAAACCCGCTGTAATTTTTTAGCAAAAACTTTCTCTCTCTAGCCCTGTTGTTAACGCAATTAATTAACAACAGTCTTTCGCCGATGCAGCAATGCATCGGCTTTTTTGTTTGTAGGTTGGAAGAGCGCAGCGACTTCCGACAAATCGCCACGCCCGAAAAATCACTACCACAACCAACAACAAATTAAAAACTTGGAAAATAAATTTAATTATGTTTGGTGTCGGAAATTGCCTTGATCTTGGGTTTGTGTCGAAAGTCGATTTAATGGTGAGTTTGTGTCGGAATTTGCCTTGATCGTGAGTTTGTGTCGGAAGTCGCTTCGCTCTTCCAACCTACGCATTATGATTTGCGACTTTTTACAGGGAGGTTTTTATGTCGGTTTATCGGCGCAATTATGTGACGGGTGGGACTTATTTTTTTCACCGTGAATTTGCTGGATCGCAGGCAAACATTATTGGTGGATTACGTTGCGCAATTGCGTAACGCAGTCGCCAAGGTAAAAAGACAGCGACCATTTATTATTGATGCCTGGGTGGTTTTGCCAGATCACATGCATGCGGTCTGGACACTGCCCGAGGGCGATAGCGATTATTCTGGTCGCTGGCGGGAAATAAAAAAGGAATTTAACCGCAACATCCCTGCCGGAGAACTCCTATCAATCGCCCGCCAACGACAAGGCGAACGCGGCATTTGGCAGCGACGCTTTTGGGAACACACTATCAAATCTGAAACCGATTATCGGCACCACATTGATTACGTGCACATCAACCCGCTAAAACACGGCCTGGTCACCCAAGTCAAAGACTGGCCATACTCCTCATTTCACCGCTACCACCAAAACGGCCTCTACCCCCAACACTGGCCCAACACAGAACCGTAGGTTGGAAGAGCGAAGCGACTTCCGACACCCCACCCCCACCAATTCCCCGCCAGCCTTGCAACACCAAAAACATCAGGATTGCGGACAAAGTAATAAACTGTATATTGCCCACACCCCAAACCGCCTACCCTAGGCGGTTCGCTCCTCATCAGGAAAAAATTCAAGGATTACATAATGCTTAATTTAAGGATCATATTTTTATTTTTTCTCTGCGCAATCCTAGCGGCAAGTGCTTCGGCCGCCGAGTTAAATTCCACAACAAGTTTTGAGCTGCCCCTTACTCACAAAGTAACAATAAAATCACCACAGGGAATTGCTTATGAGTTAGTGATATCACTGCCCGCTAGCTATAAAAACTCACCCAACAAACGCTACCCCATACTCTATTACACGGATGCTCAGTGGGACGCGCCATTGTTGAATTCCATTTACCAGGATCTGGCCTTCGACAAAGCTATACCAGAGCTGGTGATGGTTGGTATTACCTATGCCGGCGTGAAGCCCAACTATACGGTGCTACGCACCAAGGATTTAACACCAACGAAGGACGAAAATTTTGTTCGTGATTCGGGCGGTGGTGAAGCATTTTTGACGTTTATTAAAGAAACGATTATCCACAAAGTGGAAAGTGAGTATCGCGTTGATTCAACTCAGCGCGCTATTGCAGGTTGGTCGTTTGGTGGGCTATTCGCACTCTACGCCATGTACAGTGAGCCAGATCTATTTAAACGGTGTATTGCCGTTAGCCCGGCAGTGTCTTGGGACGATGAATACATCAGCCAACTGGACGATAAATTCTTTAAGGCAAACAGCAAGTTCAGCGGTCGGCTTTTTATCTCTCATGGTGCAAATGAAGCACCAGCCTTTGTAACATCCGTTTCTGGATTCCAAGACAAAGTTAAAAACAGAAAGGATTCAAACCTGCAGCTAATGAACTACAGAGTGGAGAATATGGCTCATGCGGGCGCAAAGGCCTCAGCCTATGCTCAAGGTCTTGTTTGGGCTTGGAAGGATATTCAGCCCTAGAACTGAAAAGCAGACCGCGGGAAAGCCATCCCCATTCGACAAAGCAGTCCTCATAAATAATCCAACCAACACACAGGATGTACTTATGCAAGAAAATATCTACGCCGCACCAGAAGCAAACCTTGTTGATACTGATGTAGCTTCGGTGAAGCCGGCTTTTTATGTGGTATCGCCGGTGAAATTTTTTACCTTATTCTTTTTTACCCTTGGCATGTATGGCGTTTATTGGCATTACAAGAATTGGGCGCTGTACAAGGTTGCTTACGACGACCGCGATCCTATGCCGGTTATGCGAGCGATTTTTTCAGTATTTTTCACCCACACACTATTTTCTGTAATTGATATACGCCTCAAGGCGGAAGAAAAGGACTTTGCCTGGAACCCGGGCTTATGGGCGACATTAGGGGTGGCGGCGCTGTTGGCCTCCAATATTATTGACCGTATTCCTGCAGCGGGCGCTGTGGGGGACTTATTGGCATTTATGCCTATACCACTAACATTTTTGTATGGCTTTGCGCTTTTCAAAGCCCAGCGGGCAATTAATGTGAGTTGTAATGATCCACAAGGGAAATCCAACCGCTCAATTACCTGGGCAAATTGCATTTGGATTTTTTTGGGTGCGGCGCTTTTAACGCTTGCGCTGTTAGGAGTATTTTTGCCGGGGGAATAAGCCTTACCAGAATCTATAGAGCGTTCACCTTTCATCGCCCTGAATGTGAAAACGCCGGCAAAATTTTCCGGCGTTTTTAAATGCGCAGTGCAAAATCAGCGCTACCGCTGGAACGGATTGGTGTATACCTCTATACCATCAATCATAATCGACGTTATTGCTGGATCGGTTACCTCAACACCATCGCCCACTAAAAAATATTGTGAGTAACTCCGACTGGAATCCCCGGCGGGGTTTGCGGTATCTGTTGACCCTTCCTTCACAGATTTAATTTCTTCCACGGTAAATTCACACACTTCATAGACTTTGCCACCTCGCGTAATGCTTGTTATGCCCTTGAATTGGCGAGTGCGCGTGATTGTGCTTTCCGATTGTTGTACCAGAAGGTCGTTCTCATCAAAAATGGTATAAAAACTGAAGTTACTTTTTTGCTCAAAGGTCTCGCTGAATTTAATGCCAGCAGGAAAGCGATAGCGAATTTCGTTGCTCTGCGGGCTGTAGGTTTCTTCAAAAACAACGTTGCGGAGAGTTTGATCAGGCGTGTTATGTTCGGGATTTTGCTCATAGCCTGCAGCCAGTTCAGCAACCGTTTTGACGCTCGGGTTTACTGATTTAAGTTGATACCCAAATGTACCCCAGCAGGTTTTGTTTGACAGATCGCTGGCAGTACTGAAACAACTTTTGATTTGATGCTCTTGAACCAAAAGATTGCCCGCTCCCTCTGGCATGGAGCGGGTATTCTCCAAGCGATGCTCGAAAAGGTTGTGATTTTCCAAACCCGAGGTAGCAAGGCTAAATACATGGCGTTTGGTATGAACCTGAGTGCGCAACTGATACAGCAGCGGATTAAAACAGGCCTCGGCAGTTTGCTCCTGATCACCTTTCGGCAAGGGGAACTTATGGGTTTGTCCTGCTATCAATTCATGCATCAAGCTCATATAGTCCAGTGCAGCTGTCTGCCGAATACCTGTCGCTAACTGATCCAAAACCATGTCCCACGCATCGCCAATTACCAATTCGCCATCAAATGGCTTGAACTCACCTTGCGGTAACGCGTAACCATTGGATTTAAACAAGGCGAGCAGCCGGGCTTGTGCGTCAGCCAACAAAGGCAAAATATCGGTTACTGAACCTTGTTCGTACCATGCAGGCGACGGCAGGCCGGAAGCTAGCGTCAGGGTCATATCGGTGAAGGGGGTAATATTTACTCGCCCTGCTTGTACCGCAACCCCCTGTAGACTTATCGCAGGGTTTTCCGTGTGTGCGTGCAAAGCACAGGGTAAATCCAGCGCTACAACCTGCCCTGAAAATTCGCCCTGTGCGTTGGTGGTCACAGTGCTGCTAAAACCTGAGCCACCCTGACATTTGGCCTCCACCCTGGCGTTTGCCAGCGCGGCCCCTGTAGCAACCAAGCCAGATATTGTCACTTTCTTTTTAGCGAACTGAACCGATAGCTGGCAGCTGCCCGTTACCGGCGCCGAGGTATAGTCATTGCCGTTCAGATTACCCACACCGCAACCGCTAACCGATTCCACTTGGTATCCGGTGTCAGGTTGCAACAGCAGGCTCCAGGTATCGCCGTGCAGGATAGTTGCCTGATTGACCGCAATACTGCCGCCGTCATTTGCAACTGCCGATACCTGGTAGGCGTTGCGCACAAATACTACGTTTACGGTGCAGCTTGCAGACAGGTTGCCCGTCACATAGCTATTGCCTTGCAGGCTGCCATTACAGCCTTGAATAGTCCCGAGGCTATAACCCTCGCCCGCTACCACAGTAAAACTGGCTGATGTCCCCAGCGGAATACTCGATGCCGATGGAGAAACACTGCCGCCGGTCGTTGCCGATATCGACACCAGTACACTGGCAGCGCTGGATTTATTGGAACCTCCCCCTCCACCGCCCCCGCAGGCTGACAACAGCAAACTCAAAATAAGCAGATAGTTTTTACTGATCATGGTGCTTCCATATAAGTCATATCACAGGGGGCACAGCCTAGCGGAGGTCTTCGCCCCCCAAAAGCTGGTCAAGTAGGTATTTTTCAACGCTCAGGCTAATTTTTGCGAAAGTTCGACTAAAAACCTTCAAAACTTACTCGAAAACCACAGCACTTATTCATCCATAAAAACAGCCCTTCGGTGCCAGTTTTATCTCTTTGCGTTCGAATAAATTTAGTCGGGCGCAAGCACCGGTTGATTGGGTCAGGATTCAGGCGGCAATAGCTGCGCAGAAGTTCACTGTCGCGCAGCTCCAACAATAAGCCTAAAAAACATAAGAGAATCCGATATGACTAAACACAAAACTCCTCACCCCCTATTCACAACCTCCCTGCTGGGGGCCTGCATGTTCGGGCTGATCTCCTGTGGCGGCGGCAGTGATCACGGGGTTCGCGCTTCAACCAATTTATCAAGCTCCACATCATCAGTGGCCTCGTCATCCTCCTCTTCGTCTTCGTCAGCCGCACCGGTTGCAGCCTGTGACGAATCGGCCGGCGAAGGCCTGACCATGCTGAAAACCGATGGCACCAAGTGGGTCAAAGCCAGCGGCAATCAGGTTTGCCTCAAGGGCACCAACCTGGGTAACTGGCTGGTGCAGGAATTTTGGATGATGGGCCAGGGCGGCAATGGTGTGCATGACCAATGTACGCTGGAAGCCGAGCTGACCGAGCGTTTTGGTTACGCGGAAAAAGAGCGCTTGATCAAACTTTTCCGCGACAACTGGATCAAGGAGCGCGATTGGGATCAGTTGCAGGCCTTTGGTTTTAATGTGGTGCGCCTGCCGATTTTGTGGAGCGTGATTGAGGATGAAAAGAACCCCAGAACCCTGCGCGCCGATGCCTGGCACTATTTGGATTGGAGTATCGCCGAGGCCAAAAAACGCGGTATTTATGTGATTCTGGATTTACACGGCGCCCTGGGCGGCCAGACACCAAACGATCACACCGGCTGCTCCGGCCAGAATCAGTACTGGACGAACAGCGAATACCAGGATCGCACCAAGTGGCTGTGGGAGCAGATAGCCACCCGCTACAAAGATGAACCGGCAGTGGCCGCCTATGACCCGCTGAACGAGCCTTGGGGTTCAACCGCCGAGGACATGGCCGAGCGTATTACCGAGCTGTACGACACCATTCGCGCCATCGACGACAAACACATCATTATGCTGCCCAGCCATTACGGCAGTATCGATGCCTACGGTGACCCGGCGGACGCGCGCATGACCAACGTCGCCTTTGAACTGCACCCCTACCCCGGTTTGTTTGGCGATAGACCGGGCGACAGCCACTTTGACATCCATCGCGACTGGTTGAGATGCGGGCAGGAAGGCACCGGCGGTGTGTGCTTCTGGAACACCAAGCTGACCGAACTGCAAACCCCCATGCTGATGGGCGAATTCCAACCCTGGCAGGGCGCCGGTTTGGAATTGGGCGGCAAAATTGGCCGCGCAACTTACGACACCTATGCCAACTACGGCTGGGCTTCCACCAGTTGGGCCTACAAGTTGGTGACGGTTGCCGGCGGTCAGGGCAATGGGCTCTGGGGCATGGTGACCAACGAGGTGAATACCAACCTGGACACAGGCGTGGGCATGATCACCAAAGCCAGTACCTGGGACTGCAATAACTGGGACTCCAGCTTTGCCGAGGCCTGCGCTAAAAAAGCCACCACCATCACCACCGGCGGCACCGAGGATAAAACCTATTATCTGGTGGTTAAAACCGGTGCCAACGGCGGCGCCAGCCCGGACGTGACCTTTGACAGCATCAGCCTGAAAAACACCGCCACCAACGAGGAGCTGTTGGCCAACGGCAACTTTGGCGCCGCAGGCGGCTGGTCTGAACTCGCCATTAGCGGTTCGCTCCACTTCAACTACAACGCCAGCGATGCCAGCAAAGCCCCCACCGGTAGTGATGGCGCCTTCCTGCATATCACCCGCCCTGAGGGAGTAAACGGTGAAATCAATGGCGCGCTCTACCAGCAAATCACCTTAAAAGGCGGCCAAACCTACAGCTTTAGCGGCGTGTTTAAGGGCAATGGCAGCACCAATACCTGGGCCGAGATTTACCTGATCGAAGACCAGCCGGTAGCCGGAAAAGATGTGGTGGATAACGCCGGCAAGGTGGACTTTACCAGCGCGCCTATCGCAGAGATTGAAGCCCTGTTCACCAGTTACGGCACTGTGGGTTACGACGTCCATGAAGGACTGGCCCACTGGTTAGTGACCGATGAACACAACGATGTCTTCGACTACCCGGATCGCCCTACCGGTGTGAGCCTCACACTGGATGGCACTAGCGCCAACATCACCTGGGCGGCAACACCGGGCACGGGCATCAGCTACAACCTGTATCGCTCTACCTCAGCGGGCAACAAAGGTAGCTTGATCGCCGAAAACCTGACGGCCACCAACTACACCGACACCAACCTCAACCCGGATCTGACCTATTACTACTCGGTCACGGCGCGCAATAACATCGCCGAAAGTTATGCCAGCAACCCGGTAAATACACCTGTGCTTTACGTGGCGGTGCCCGCCAAAATCGAGGCAGAAAATTACACTGCCCACAGCGGCACCCAAACCGAAAATGCGGGTGACACTGGCGGTGGCCAAAACGTGGGGCATTTTGAACCGGGCGATTTTGTGGAATACAAAATCAAAGTGGCAACCGCTGGCAATTACCTCATCGAGTATCGCCTCGCATCACAAACCGGCAGCAGCGGTTTTGAAGCGCTGATTGATGGTGCGGTGGTGGATACCCAAATCCTGGAGGCTACCGGCGGCTGGCAGACCTATATCACCCAAAGCAGCGGTGCCATTGCGCTGCAACCGGGCAATTACACCCTCAAACTCAACTCGATTGGGCGCGAGTGGAACCTCAATTGGATCAACATCAAGGCGCAGTAAATGTTGATCACGGATGTTTGGCAAAAAACTTTATTTCTGAGTTAGCCCTGTTGCCTCCTGCCGCTGGTTATCCATCGGCAGGAGGCTTTTTTATTGTTTTCGTTTTCGTTTTTGTTTTTGTTTTTGTTTTTGTTTTTGTTTTTTTGCGATTGTTAACCGAGAGAAATTTATGATGAAAAAAACACTACAGCATTTACTGCTTGCCCTGACGGTAGCGGGAGCCAGCAATACCAGCCTGGCCGCCGACAGCCAAGGCAAAACCCTGAGCATTTACACCACCGCCAAAGACACCACACTGCGTTTGACCGCGGGTGAAAACCTGAGCCTTAAACCCGCACAGCAAGCGCCGGAAACTGACATTGCAATATTTGTGAACCCACAAAAACAATACCAAACCTTGTTGGGTATTGGCGGCGCCATTACCGATGCCAGCGCCGAAACTTACGCCAAACTCAGCAGCAAGAAAAAAGCGGAATTTTTAAAAGCTTATTACGATCAAAAAGACGGTATCGGCTACAGCCTGTTGCGCACCACCATTCACAGCTCCGACTTTGCCAGCGGCAGTCACACTTACATCAAAGAAGGCGATAAGGAATTAAAAACCTTTGATATAGCGCCCGATAAAAAATATCGCATTCCAATGATCAAACAGGCGATCAAAGCTGCAGGCGGTGAAATTACTACCTACGCCAGCCCCTGGAGTGCACCGGCGTTTATGAAAGACACCAACAACATGTTACAGGGCGGCAAATTGTTGCCCGAATATAACGAAGCCTGGGCCAATTATTATGTGAAATTTATTCAGGCCTATGAAAAAGCAGGCATTCCCATTTGGGGGCTGACGGTGCAAAACGAACCCATGGCCAAACAGACTTGGGAATCCATGATTTTCACCGCCGCGGAAGAGCGCGACTTTTTAAAAAATCATTTGGGGCCAACATTAAAAAAAGCCGGCATGGGCGATAAAAAAATTATTGTGTGGGATCACAACCGCGATTTAATTGTGCATCGCGCCAACACCATTATGGGCGACCCGGAAGCAGCGCAATATGTGTGGGGAATTGGTTTCCACTGGTATGAAACCTGGACCGGCGGCAAACCCATGTACAGCAACGTTGCCGAAGTTGCCAAGGCTTACCCCAATGTGAATTTATTGCTCACCGAAGCGACAGTAGAAAAATTCAATGCCGAGCGCTATCACTACTGGCCGAATGCTGAACGCTACGGCGATTCCATCATCAACGATTTTAATGCCGGCGCCGTGGCCTGGACTGACTGGAATATTTTGCTGGATCACACCGGCGGCCCCAACCACGTAGGCAATTTTTGCTTTGCACCTATTCATGCCGACACCAATGGCGAACTAATTTACACACCCACTTATTATTATCTGGGACACTTCTCCAAATTTATTCGCCCCAACGCCAAACGCGTCAGCGCTGTTGCCAGCCGCAGCCTGTTGCAAGTCACTTCATTTATCAACAGCGACAATTCTCTCGCTACCGTGGTAATGAATAACAGCGACAGCGCGATTAACTATCGCTTCTATATTGGCGATATGGAAACCAATGTCGCCATCCCTGCACATGCAATGCAGACCTTGGTGTATTGATTCCCGTCCAGACAACCAAGCTTGCTGCCTGGCAAGCTTGGCTTTCCCTGCAAAAAAATCCCTCCTGCTTTACAAAAAATAATTATCTCTCTGTAAAAATCGGCGAATAATGGACATCCGTTTTGATGCGGATTACGAATCCATTTATTAATGCAAAAATTGCAAGGAGTTCATCCATGAAAAAAATTGCCTTACTGGCGGCGGCCATACTGCTTCACGGCTGCGCTACCGACAGCGCCCTGAGCGGCTTGAACGATCAACATAAACAACAGCTGCAAACCATTACCCAAAGCCTGCCCGCTGAGCACCAGGCCCGTTATGCTGCGCGCAACCCGGTGGAAACCCTGGCGTTTTTTGGCATTAAACCGGGTGATACGGTGGTGGAAGCGCTGCCGGGGGATGGTTGGTATTCCAAAATTTTAATGCCCTATCTGGGCGAAAACGGTCGCTTGATCGGGGTGGATTACAGCCTTGCCATGTGGCCGGAATTTGGCGGTTTTGCGACTCCAGAATTTATTGAAAAACGCAAAGGCTGGCCTGCGCAGTGGAGCGGCGATGCTAAAAGTTGGGGCCCCGCCAAGGCCGAAGCCTACACTTTTGCCAATTTACCCGCCGAATTGACCGGCAAGGCCGATGCAGTGTTGTTTATCCGCGCCCTGCACAACCTCGCGCGTTTTGACGCCAAAGGCAATTACCTGAAACAAGCGCTGGCGGAAACCCATCGCGTATTAAAACCGGGTGGTGTGGTAGGTGTGGTGCAACATGCCATGAGCGAAGACAAACCCGATGCCTGGGCCGATGGCAGCCGCGGTTATTTGAAAGAGTCAGCCATTATCAAGGCCATGACTGACGCCGGTTTTGAATTTGTGGGCAGCAGTGACATCAACAAAAACCCCAAAGACCAACCGCAAGCGGATGACAATGTGTGGCGTTTGTTGCCGAGCTTGAGCGGCACTGAAGCGCAGAAAAACCAAAATCGCATGATTGGCGAATCCAACCGCGTGACCTTGTTATTTAAAAAGAAATAAACCTTTTGCCGCGTTAATGGTTTTTTATGGGCACCATTAACGCGGGCTGTTGTCCGAATCAGTTGTTGAAGAGCCTGCACCCAAAACCGGGTGTTCAATAGGCGCTGGAGGAAATATTTGTGGATGATTTAGTTAGGCTGGTCTATGCCAGTGAAGCAACATTTGATGCGGCAAACCAGGGTGTTGAACTGGAGGTGGGGCGAATTCTCACCGAGTCGCGCCGCAATAATACCCGCGCGCAAGTGGGTGGTGTGCTCTATTACGGCAACGGTTATTTCTTTCAATGTTTGGAAGGCCAGCGCGATGCGGTGGTGGAAACCTATCAGCGGATTTGCCTGGACCCGCGCCATAAAAACCCCAAAATTTTATTAAAAGGTTTTACCAAGCGCCGCTTATTTCAGGACTGGAGCATGAAGTATTTGCCCACTGAAAAAAAATTGCGCGACTTTTTGGCACAACACAGCCTGACAGAGTTTTCGCCGTTTGATTATGATCGCGAAATGGTGGGGCGTTTGTTAATTTATTTCCAGCAGGCCGATGAGTCAGGTGAGCTTGCTGAACACAGTAAAGAATCGCCAACCGCTGCACCCACAACTGCAGCAACCAGCGCGCCCAAAACCGGTTGGCGCCGTCTATTTAACCGTTAACAGACGCCGAGCATGAACAACCACAGTATTAATCCCGCGATTATTTTTTGCCGCTATTTGCAGCAGTTAAAAACCATGCTGGCAAAAATGGATAGCCATACCGGTGGCGATAACAGCCTGCTGCAACAGAGCCTATACCCGGGCATGTTGCCGCTGCTGGCGCAAGTGCGCACTGCCGCTAACTTCTCGCTGCGCTGTTGCTGCCCGCTTAGCTCGCGCCCCAGAATCAGTTTTGATAATAGCGACGAAACTTACGCCGGCTTGCAATTACAAATCAGCCAGACCATCGAGTATTTACAGGCAATTCCGGCGAGCGATTTTATTCACGCCACCACCATCATTAGCGATAAGGCCGGTTTTACCCAATTGCATTTGCCGGCACTGGAATATGCACAGCTCTATTCACTACCCAATTTTTTCTTTCACCTGAGCATGGCTTACGCCATCGCCCGCAATGCTGGTGTACCGCTCAGCAAAGGCGATTTTGATGGCTACCATCACTACCCTGAAGGTTTTTCGTTTGTCGAAAACACTCCGCCTTAACCGCTGAACCGCGACGGAACTTTGCGTCACATCAAATAATTTCCAGTTACTTTTTTATTTTTTCATTCGCCAAATTTGCTTGATATATATCAATTTTCGCTCTGTGAATTTTCGTAACACTGCCGCTGTGATTAACGAAGAGTGAACAACAGAGGAAGCGAAAATGCGTCAATTAATTATGGCATTGGTGATCGGTAGCGGCTGCGTTGCGCCCTTTACACAAGCCCATGAAGCCGGTGATTTTTTAGTACGTGTAGGTGTTGCACAAGTCGAACCCGATGCCAGCAGCGGCACCGTATTAGGCGGCGGGGTGGATGTGGAAAATGCCACCGGCCTTGGCTTTTCCGGCACCTGGTTTGCCACACCCCATATCGGTGTTGAAGTATTGGCCGCACTGCCCTTTGAGCACGACATAGTGGGCAGCGGCGCCCTGAAAGGCGTGGATATAGGCAGCACCAAACACTTACCTCCTACGGTATCCCTGCAGTATTACCCGCTGAGCCAAGGCAAATTCCAACCCTATGCGGGCATTGGCCTCAACTACACCACCTTTTTTGATACCAGCAGCAGCGCCACTCTGGATGGCGCATTGAATGGCGCTACCGATATATCGCTCAAGGATTCCACCGGCCTCGCACTGCAATTAGGCGCTGACCTGCAACTGAATGACCATTGGTATTTAAATGCAGCCGTGTGGAAAATCGACATAGAAACCACCGCGCGTATTTACGTGGATGGCAACCACGCCGCGAGCGTGGACGTGGCGATTGACCCGCTGGTATTTATGCTCGGCGCCGCTTATTCCTTTTAAATAAAAATTCACGTTTTTTATTCTGCTTATCTCGAACTGATGGATTCAGTTCGGGATTTTTTTACCCATGTGCATGGCGGATTTTTTGCCAACAATCGTCTAGGCAGCAAACCTTTTCATAATGGAGCGCCCTGGATGCGATTAATAACAATAGTTAGTGCAACACTCGCCTTACTGCTAAGCGCCTGTGAGCTAAAACAAGATACCCCTGGCAAAGATAAACCCGCCGCGGCCACGCTTCGCCAATACGATGCCATAGTGGATGCAAATACACCGGGCGCTTACAGCAGCATTCAAGCAGCACTTGCTGATGCACCGGAGAATACAGCAGTGCGCTACCGCGTCTTGATCAAGGCGGGTCAATACAAAGAAAAAGTAACCATCACTCGGCCCAACCTTGAAATTCGCGGTGAGGGCGCAGCCAAAACCATTATTTATTTCGATGCCTACGCCGGTAATTCGCGCGGTTATAGAGCCGATGGTTGGGGCACACCCGGCTCGGCAACAATGTCGATTAACTCCACCGATGTACACCTTGCCGAGCTGACAATTGAAAATACCTTTGATTATTTGACCAACGATGCCAAAGGCGATGACGACCCAACCAAAGCGGGCGATAGCCAAGCTGTGGCTCTGTTATTGGATACCGGCAGCGACAGAGTCAGCCTTAGCAAAGTCACTTTGAATGGCTATCAGGACACCTTATTTGTGCATGGCAAACGCGCCTATTTTTATCAAAGCGCTATTAGCGGCAATGTGGATTTTATTTTTGGTCAAGGCAATGCAGTGTTTGATCAATCCACCATTATCAGTCGCCCGCGCAACAGCAGTTTTAATGCGGGAGAAATCCAAAGTTTTATCACCGCACCATCCACCAATATCCAACGCGAATTCGGACTAACATTTTTGGATTGCAAACTGACTTACGAAGCCGGTGTGCCGGAACACAGCATCACCCTGGGGCGCCCCTGGCACCCCACCACAACATTTCCCGATGGTCGCTATGCCGACCCGAATGCAATTGGCAAAGCGGTTTTTATTCGCACCTTTATGGATAAACATATTCACCCGCAAGGTTGGTCGAGCATGGCGGGCACAGCACCCGACGGCACCAAGAGCCGGATATTTACCCCGGAAGAATCGCGCTTTTTTGAATACCAAAGTTCAGGCCCCGGCGCCACAATCAATGAGCAGCGCCCGCAATTGACCGATGCACAGGCCGCCGGCTATTCGCTGGAAAAAATATTTATTGATTGGCAGCCCGCGCGCTAACGCCGAATCCAACACCGGGAGTAATTATGAAAATACTCATGATAAAAACCATCGCCCTGGGCGCTTGTATGGTGCTTGGCGCCTGCTCATCGCTGCCTCCACAACCCTATGAAAACACCTACACGGTGGAAAACCGTTACGCACAGGATGTAAAAAGTTTTCCCTCTATTCAGGGGATTGCCAGCACAGCGGTGCCTGATGCGGTGATTGAACACAAGAACATCACCTACGTGCGCTACGGCCAACGCGAGTTGCAGTTGGATTTGTACCTGCCCAAAGCCCTCGCCCAAAACCCAACGGCGACGCCCGCTCCCGGAGTGATTCTGGTGCACTGTGGTGGCTGGCGCTCCGGCTACCGCACTCACTTGACACCCATGGCAATTGAATTGGCCAAGGCGGGTTATGTTGCCGCCACGATCAGCTACCGCTTAGCGCCGGAGGCCCAATACCCGGCAGCCGTGTATGACGTAAAAGCGGCGATTCGCTGGCTGCGCACCAACGCCGGGCAGTACGGGGCAGACCCGGCACACATCGCCGTGGGTGGCGCTTCCGCGGGCGGGCAAATTGCCAGCTTGACGGGCATGACCAATGGCCTGCGGCGTTTTGACCCGCAGGCCACACACAGCAACATATCCAGCGATGCCCAAGTCATATTGAATATTGATGGGCTGTCGGATTTCACCTCCGCCGAAGCGCGCAAACACGAAGATCGCCCCGGCAAAGGCGCTTCCGCAGCAGGCTCCTGGTTTGGCGGTAGCTATGCCGAACAACGCGACTTGTGGCATGACGCATCCCCCACCTATTACGTTGGCGAGAGCAGCCCACCCATTTTATTCCTGAACAGTACCCAAGAGCGCTTTCACGTGGGGCGCGATGAGATGATCGGTAAAATGCAGGTTTACGGCATCCCCGCCAAAGTCGTCACCCTGCCGGATACCCCCCATACTTTCTGGCTTTACGAGCCCTGGATCAAACCCGCCGCCGCCGTGGTTGTGGAGTTTCTGGACAAGCAGTTCAACCACCCGATCCAGCGCTAGGCACTCGCCTAACTCCCTCCCGGCCTCGCCCGCCCTTTCACACCCGCTCACCAGTTGCCCGCGCAGCTGGTGAGCGCCCTGACAAGCAATAATCCGCCAGGGGATTTGCACTCCCAATGCTATGCTGATGCTTCGACTGGCGGATTTTTAATTGCCAATCGTCACAGTACAAACCCCTCGACCCAGCCGCCGGGGGGATTGGACAAAATAATAGGCGCAAGAATAACTATGACCAACCAAGAAAATCTGGAGAGCATCTACCTGTCAATCCGCAAGGGGTTGATGAGGGCTGTTTCCCGCCTGGTGCCCCCGAAAGAAATCGAGGACATAGTGCAGGAGACTTATGTGCGCATCTGTGCGGTGAAAACCGAGCAGGTCACGCACCCGCGATCATTTTTGTATCGCACCGCGCGCAATTTGGCGCTGGATCACCTCAAGCGCGCCGAAACCCGCTCAACCATGAGCATGGAAGATGAAACACTCAATCTGGATGGGTTGGTGGAGGAAGCGGATCAGGTGTACGACCAAGTGGCTGCAAGCCGGGAGTTTGAGCATTTTTGCGAGGCAGTGCGCCACCTGCCGCTGCAATGCCGCAAGGCATTTGTGCTTAAGAAAGTTTACGGCTATTCACAAAAAGAGATTGCCGATAAGTTGAACATTAGCGAAAACACCGTTGAAAAGCATATCGCCATGGGCCTGAACCGCTGTCGCCAATATATGCAACAAGCGCCAGCCTGCACCAACAAGGGCAATGACTCCGGCAAGAGCCGGGAGATAAAGTGATGAGTAAAATTTATCAATTCCAGACCGAAAACCAGATATACGATGACGCCAGTCTCTGGATAGCGCGCATGGATCGCGGCTTATCTGCAGAGGAAACTGAAGCCCTGCGCCGGTGGATATCGGCTAGCGCCAAACACAAAGAGTGCCTGCTGGAAATGGCCCAACTCTGGGATCGCATGGATAAACTCTCGATACTCTCCGAGCTGTTTGATTCGCCATCAGTAGCGGCATCCACCAAGCGCAGCCTTGCGCGCCCGGTTTGGGCACTCGCCGCCTCGGCATTGCTGGCGGTAGTGGGCCTGCAATTATTTATGCCCCAAACACCGCTTACCCAGCCCGGCACTGAACAGGCGCCCGTGCTTTCGCAACAAACTAGCCAGCCATCAAACACACTCTATGAAACAGGCATTGGCGCTCACTCCACGGTGAACCTGCCCGATGGCACCCGTTTGTTACTCAACACCAACACGCAGGTTTCAGTCACTTACAGCACCGACCAGCGCCTGTTGTTATTAAAAAAAGGCGAGCTACTGGTTGAAGTTGCACATGACAAACAGCGCCCACTGCGCGTACAGGTCGGCGACAAAATAGTCGAGGCAGTGGGCACAGCGTTTAATGTTTATCTCAAAGATGAACAGAACTTCGATGTGATAGTGACTGAGGGGCGCGTCAAGGTAAAACCCATTGCCCAAATAACCCAAGCGATTACCGGCCCCGGCACCGATAGCATTCAGGAGTTGGGCCGCGGTGAAAAATTAAGTGTGCGCAATACACACGCGGCGGCGGTGGAGGCTATTGGCGCTACCGCGATTCATGATCGTTTGTCCTGGCGCGATGGCAACTTGGTATTTCGCGGTGAAACACTCCAAGATGCATTAAATGAATTGAGCCGCTACACCCCCGATAATTTTAAAGTGGTTGATGCACGCATTAATCAAGTGCGCATTGCTGGCCTCTATAAAGCAGGAGATGTAGAAGGTTTACTGCTCTCGCTTAAAGAGAATTTCAATATCACCAGCACACGATCGGCCGACGGAGTCATTGAACTTTCTATGCAACAATAATCTGTGCAGCAATAATTTTTATTAAGTTGTTAAAAAATTAACAACTTAATATGGAGGAAAAAAACACCTAAATCGTCTTATTAACGCGGCACAAAACCGCGCTGGAGAAGTTGAATTGAACAAGCTTTATTTTGCAGTTCTCACCTCGTTAGTTGCGCATGCTTATCACGCGCACGCCCAAGGCAACGAACTTGCACAAGAGATTGCTTTCAACATTTCCAAAAATAGAGCTGACATTGCTCTCACTGAGTTTGCGCAACAATCCAACATGACCATTATTGTTCCCTACGATAAGGTCGTTTCAGTGACAACGCGTGAATTGGTGGGAACTTACTCGGTAGCAGATGCCGCGATAAACCTGCTTGAAGGTTCAGGGCTGCACCTATCAGTAAATAACAATGGCCAACTCTTTATACGAACTGATAACGATTTAGAGGGGAAGCATTCCATGCTGCACAAAAATAAATTATCGACCGCTGTTGTACTCGCCATATCATCGCTTGCTACCGCACAAACCTTAGCGCAAGAATCACAAGCAAAAGATATTGAAGAACTGGTAGTGACTGGCTATCGCGGTTCTCTGTTAAAAAGTTTGGATGAGAAACGCAATTCTATTAACGCCAAAGAATCCATCATGGCCGAGGACATCGGTAAATTCCCCGATTTGAATATTGCAGAATCCATTCAACGTGTGCCTGGTGTCGCCATTTCGCGCGAGGGCGGTGAAGGTCGAAATATTACCCTGCGTGGTTTTAGCCCATCCTTCACTCGCACCACATTGAACGGAATGGAAGTTCCGGCAGGTAGCGATGGATTGGATTCCGGCGGCGTCACTATCAATGCCAGCCGCGCGTTTGACTTCCACGTATTTGCCTCTGAATTGTTTAATCGTGTCGATATACAAAAAACCTCTACCGCCTCAATGGAAGAGGGAGGTATAGCCGGCACCGTCGATTTGTATTCTGCCAAACCTTTTGATTTCGATGGCTTTAAAGCGGCAGCCTCGTTACAAAATGGCTATAACGATTTGAGTAAAGAAAGTGATCCGCGCCTTGCATTGATGGTCAGCGATACATTTTTGGATGACACACTGGGTGCATTGTTTTCGGTTGCCTATTCAGATCGCACCGTTCGTCAGGAAGGTTTTGGTACAGTACGCTGGACTACGCCCGTAGCCACTAACAATATTTACCCCACCACTGCCAACCCAGTAGTTAATGGCGATATTGCTGAAGATAATTGCGCCCTGAATGGCAGCGCTGTTGCCCCCATCAATTGCCTGTGGGCACCACGTTTGCCCCGCGCCGATTATTTTGGTAACGATCAATCGCGTTTGGGTGTAACTACCTCGCTGCAATATCGCCCGAGCGACAAAGCTGAAATCACACTGGATATATTGCACTCGGAATTGTCAAACGACCGGGTTAACTACAACTCCATGGAATGGTTTTTAACTCACAATGCGATTACACCACTTGAAATCACGGTACACCCGGATGGCAAGCGCATTCTGGCTGGCACCTATGATGATGTTGAATCCTGGATTGAAAGCCGCGATCAAACGTCTGATTCAAAATTCGACCAGTATGTTTTATCCGGTGAATTCGAGCTGAGCGAATCATTCACATTAAATGCAATGATCGGTAAAGCAACCAACGAAGCAGACCGCGAAGAAGTTCGCTTTTATTATATTTCTGATTCACACCAGTACTCGTTTGACTTTACCGATAACCCACATATTCCCAAAGTTTCCTGGGGCGAAGGTTACGACTATTACGATCCGGAAAATTATCAGGTAACTACCGCCAGCAATCGCTCCAATTATGTAAAAAAAGATAACTTAACATCTAAAGTTGATTTAACGTTTAATCAGGATGATTACTCTATTAAAACAGGTATTGCCTATAACGATCGCAAAGTAGAGTCGCGTGAAGGTTCAGGCAATTACCCTGCTGCTTTTTCGGCGGTGGGCTACCTTAAAGATTTCCCGGTATCCGATTTTGGTAAAGGCCTTGATGGCGATCTGGTGCCATTCCCGGTTGCTGATTTTGATGCAATTTACCGCGACAATATTATTCGCAAAGAATATACCGATAACCTGGGTGCGGCCTGGATCGTGGGTGAAGAGACTCTTGCCGCGTTTATTGAATTCAATAACAACGTGGAATTGGGTAGCATGCTGCTGAAAACCAACTTTGGTTTGCGTGCAGTAAATACCGATGTTACGTCTCAAGCCTGGATTAAAGGCAGCGCAGTAGAAGTAGATCGCGATTATCAAAATTTCCTGCCATCCATGAATCTGGCTCTTGATGTTACTGAAGACGTAGTCACCCGTTTGTCGTATGGCAAAAGCATGACTCGCCCAAGCCTCGGCTCATTAAATATTGCGGCACCTAATTTTGGCTATACCACGCGCACGGTCAGCAACCTGGGCAACCCCGGTTTAAAACCCTACGAATCCAATGATATAGATCTGAGTGGCGAGTGGTATTTTGCGGAGGAGTCATTACTCGCGGTCAATTATTTCTATAAAAATGTCACTACTTCACTGACAACAGACATCATAGAAAAAATGGTTGACGCTGAATTCCATGACGCGATTTTGTCAGATCCGCAATATGACCCGGCCTACAATGCCGACCCTCGTGTAGTGCCTTACACCCATTACATTCCCGTGAACGACAACGAAGGTTTTGATGTAAAAGGCTATGAACTGATTTATCAGCAAGCCTTGAGTTTCTTGCCAGGCTTTATGTCTAACATGGGAGTAGTCACCAACTTCACGCACGTTTCGGCAGGCGACATGACTGGCCTTTCTGAAAACTCTTACAACATGACGGTGTACTACGAGGAAGATCAATACGGCCTGCGCTTATCCGCTAATAACCGCGATGATTATTTACTGAGTATTCCTGGTGGCAACGGCCATGTTGCGGAAATGAAATATGGCCCTACCCATGTTGATTTCTCATCCTTCTATCATTTCAGTGATAACTTGACGGTTACTTTTGAAGTTATCAACTTAACCGACGAAGAAGAGCGTATCTACGGCACCGGTGATGGCACCATGGATTTAACCCGCGAAATCAACCACACCGGAAGACAATTTTTTGTGGGAGTTCGTTACTCTCTCTAAAAACGTTCTGCAATGGATTGCAAACGAGACTCATCGTTTCAGACTCTGAAACACATAGCTGTTTTACCCAAGAAATACTATTGAGGCTTAACGTTGGAGCCGGGAGGTCATTGGACCTCCTTTTTTTTATTTTCATTTTTTATCTTTTCACACTAACAATTACTACACTTTATTTATTCGATTGGCGCCTGATTGATCTGTTAACATGGCGTTAACACCGCGCTAGCATTTTAAAAGTCACGACAGTGAATAAACCAACCAATCGCTGTCGCTGACATTCAAAACAATAATTTTTACCCTACAGCACCGGGATAATCGCAACCCAATGGCGATCAAAACTATTTTCAAATTGGGCTTTATGCTCGCCGCCCTATGCCAGGCTTTGCCAGCGGTTTATGCAGAAACCGCTGGTACGCCCGGGGTGCTACTCGCGCCCGGTTTAGAGATAGTGTTGCCTGACTCACTCAAGCTGGAACTGGGTGATGAAGCAAACCCATTGAAGCAGCCTATGGTTATTGGCGAAGTGGCCGGCAAACCGGGCTATTTTATTGCGGCGGTCAAAATAAAAAGCTGGGAGAAAAATAGCGTTTTGTGGCGACGCCTTGAAACAGAAATCCGCAAACAAAGTAGCGATCAATCCTTCAACCTAATCCAAACCGGGCATTTTGTTACCCATTCAAATGATCCCGTTCACTTTAGAATTTACGAGTACCAAACGGCCACCCAAACACAGAGACAAGTGTATTTCTTGCTAAATAGCCAGCGCCTCAGTTACTGGATAACCCTCACGATGACCGATGAGGTCGATACCAGTATCGCTATCCCCCTTACCAAAGCACTCATCCGCCGCGCGCGTATTCATGGCGCCGACTAGCCCATCATTTCCCAATTCTGTGCACCACTAGACGCTTGAAGCTCGCACAGGGCTTGTTCAGGGAAATCAGATAGGCTTATTATGTAACCGATTACAATCATGACGTAATCTTATCAGCCCACAGAATAAAATCCGGTTTGCATCGCCTTTAAACCCACAGGGCCAACGTCAGGTTTGTAGCTGTTCACTGCTGTAGTTTTACCTGCTTCGTGTGTCACCCAATAACCAACAACTAACCACGTGAATGCGTTATGGCTTTTGCTCGATGGCTGCTTGCCCGCAAGCGCGCCTGCGACTAATTGCCCCTAGCGCCCAAAGGAATACTTATGAAAAACCTGACATTAGCCCCACGCTCTTTTATCAGAAAAACCTCCCTGGCCCTGGGCGCGTCACTGCTGCTGGCCACATCCCTGATCGCACCGGCCTTTGCTGGCTGGGCGGTGAATGGCAGCCAGGTGCTTGACCCTAACGGCAATGCGTTTGTGTTTCGCGGTGTTAATCACCCCCACGCCTGGTACACCAACCGGCTCAATCAATCCCTGCAGGATATAGCTGCGACGGGCGCCAACTCGGTCAGGGTGGTGCTGAGCAACGGCACCCAGTGGTCGCGCAATAACGGGGCGGATGTCACCAACGTCATCAACCAATGCAAGGCCAACAAACTGGTGTGTGTACTGGAAGTGCACGATTCCACCGGCTTTGGTGAAAGTGGCGGCGCCACCCACATCAGCCGCGCTACCGAATATTGGCTGAGCGCCGACATCAAAGCGGCCATTACCGGGCAGGAGGATTATGTGGTGGTAAATATCGCCAACGAACCCTTTGGCAACAGCACCTCCGCCACTACCTATACCAATGACCATATCACCGCCATTCGTGCGCTGCGCGAAGGCGGTCTGACCCATATGTTGATGGTGGACGCCGCCAACTGGGGGCAGGATTGGTCCAACGCCATGCGCGACAATGCACCGGCGATTCTGGCCGCCGACCCGCGCAGAAATGTGGTCTTCTCCGTACATATGTACGAGGTATATAACAGCGCCGCGATTGTCCAAAGCTACATGAGCAGCTTCCAGAACCGTGGGCTGGCGCTGGTCGTTGGCGAGTTTGGCGCTGACCATAACGGCAGCAATGTGGCGGAAGAAGCGATTCTGCAGTACGCGCAGGATATGGGGATCGGCTACCTGGGCTGGAGCTGGAGCGGCAATGGCAGCTGCTGCACCTCGCTGGATATAGTGCTGAACTGGAACCCTGCGGCGCTTAGCCCCTGGGGCAATTACCTGATCAATAGCACCAATGGCATTAAGGCGACCTCCCGCTTGGCGACACATTTCAGCGGGGCCAGTAGCAGTGCCAACTCCAGTGCGGCCCCCCGCTCATCATCAGCGCCGTCATCATCGGCCACTTCATCTGTAGCTCCGGCATCTTCCAGCCCTTCCTCTGTTGCTGCCAGCAGTGTTTCCTCGGCGACCGGTGGAACCTGTAACTGGTACGGCAATCGCTACCCGATTTGCAGCAATACACCGAGCGGTTGGGGTTGGGAAAATGGGCAGAGCTGTGTGGGTCGCACCAGCTGTGCAGCCTTGCCTGCGCCTTGGGGTATTGAAGGTGGCAACACCTCAAGTTCGATTGCCAGTAGCTCGCCTGCTAGTAGCTCGCCGGCCAGCAGCGCGGCACCCAGCTCAAGGGCCGCAAGCAGCACACCGGCATCCAGCAGCGCTGCCAGCAGCCAGCCAAATCTGGGCGGCCTGAGCTGCAGCTACCTGGTGACCAACTCCTGGGGTTCAGGTTTTACCGGCGCCATCCGCATCACCAATAACAGCTCTGGCACCAAGTCCGGCTGGAGCGCCAGCTGGCAATATACCGGCAGTAATCGCATCACCAGCTCCTGGAATACCAACCTGAGCGGCAGCAACCCCTACACCGCAACCAGCGTGAGCTGGAACGGCACTATCGCGGCGGGGCAAAGCGTGGAAATAGGCTTCCAGGGCAATACCAACGGCGGCAGTGTGGAAACCCCGAGGGTTAACTGCCAATAATTTTTACTGCGCTAACACCCGCAAGCCGCAATAAAAAAATCGCCCGGACTGTTACGGATTAAACCTAACAGTCGCGGGCGATTTTTTTGCGATGCGCAAATGCGCGGCATCAGATTATTTTTAGCAGCTCTTTTAAATCACTCACATGGCGCCGGCTGATAATAGGGCGCGATTCGGTATCGGCGAGGCGCACCTGATACTGGCCCTGGTTATTGCGCTCCAGCGCTTCAATATGCTTGATAGACACCAGCGAATTGCGATGGATGCGCACAAAACGCCCGCCAAATTCCTCTTCCAATTCTTTCAGGGTTTCATCCAATAAATGTTCACCACCGCGATGAAAAACCGTCACGTATTTTTGATCGGCCTGAAAATAACGTATGTCATCCAGCGCGATTAATTCCACGCCGCGCCGGGTTTTCGCCGAAATATGGCTGCGCTGGTGCTCGCGTGCCGCCGCTTGTTGGCTATTGGGTTGCTGCGCGGCAAGGCGCTGGATTTTGTTCAGCTTTTGCGCCTTCTCCAACACCTGCAACAGCTGCTCGGCTTTCACCGGTTTGAGTAAATAGCCCACCGCGTTAGTGCCAAAAGCATCCAGCGCGTATTGATCAAACGCAGTGCAGAAAATCACAGCCGGTGGGTCTTCCAACTGGCTAATGTCTTTGGCCAGGGTCAAACCATCGCACCCGGGCATGCGAATATCCAGCAGCACAATATCCGGGTCTTGCTCGGTGATAGCCGCCAGCGCCGCCTCGGCATTATCAGCCTCAGCCACCACGCGAAAGCCGTCAATTTTTTCCACCATGCGCAGCAAGCGCTGCCGCGCCAGGGTTTCATCGTCAACAATTAAAATATCCATAAGCCGTGTTTCCACATAAAAGCCTGCAACAAACTGCACTCGCCTCAGGCGGTGAGTGGACAAAAAATATAGGTAGTAAAAACGCCATTTTCCGCACTGCTGGAGAGCCGCGCTGCCGCGCCAAAATGCGCGGTGAGGCGGCGGCGAATATTATCCAGCGCCATGCGATTGTGACGCTGCGCCGCTTCGCCGTTGTGATGATTTTTTTTCACCAGTAAATAGGGATTGCTGATGACAATGCTCAACTGCTTGTCATTTTGCGATACGCGAATCGTGATGCGCCCACCGCGCGGCAGTGGTTCTACGCCGTGAAAAATCGCATTCTCCACCAGGGGCTGCAGCATCAAACTGGGAATTTTTAATTGCGAGTTGCAGTCGCCTATTTGCCAATCCACCTGCAAACGTTTGCCCAAACGCAATTGCTCAATATCCAAATAGTGTTTACATAAACTCAATTCGCGCTCCAGTGGAATCAAACTCGGCTCAGCAAGGCTCGCGCGAAACAGCTCCGACAGATCCTCCACCACGCGCTCGGCGGTGTCCGGGTCAGTCGCGATTAAACTGGCGATGGAATTCATGCTGTTAAATAAAAAATGCGGGCGAATGCGCGATTGCAAGGCCTGGATACGCGCCTGCATTTCCGCTTGCTGCTGGTTGCGCAATTGCTGCTGCAAATATAAATAGCGCAACAAAATACCGGCCATGATTGCCGCAATCACCATATTGTTCAGCAGCTGCCAAGCATTAAATTCATACTGAAAATCGCCAAACACCGCAAAGCTACTCATGCCGTACACAACAAACTGGCCGATGACCGATAACGCCAGGGTAATGGCCAGCACCAGTGCGTAGCTCACACAACCGGCGCGCACATGGCTTTGGCGCGCCAGCCAAAACCGCAAACGGCACAGTGCAATAGCGCTGCACAACACCACCCACTGAATCTGCACCGAGATAAGCGCGAGCTTGTCCCAATCAAAATGTTGCAAGCCCGATGAGGCACTGATGGTCAGCAACAGCGCCAGCAGCTCTGCCACCAGTACCAATAAAAAGACTGACTGGCTGCCGCATAAATCGGTAAGGAAAGGCTGCGTCGGTTCACTCGCAACCGCGACCGGTGATTTGTCCTGATTATTCATCAATGATTCCTGAATTGCTGCGGGATAAAAGCCCCGGCGGCGGCGCGATTATTTCGCAGTCATTGGGCTATAATGCCCGGCCTGCGGCGGCCCGCCTTGTCATAGCCAGCCCTGTTATAACCCATAGGTTAAACACGGCTCAGAGCTGAATCTTAGCCTATGCGCGCCGGTCATCTCTTTCATTATTTCTAGTTTGTGGACACTTCCTCATGAGCCAAAACGATCAGCCCATCAAACCCTGGGGCGGCCGCTTCAGCGAAGCGACAGATGCCTTTGTCGAGCGTTTTACCGCGTCCATCGGTTTTGATTACCGCCTCTATCACCACGACATCAACGGCTCTATCGCCCACGCCACCATGCTCGCCAAGGTGGGTGTATTGACCGAGGCCGAGCGCGATCAAATCATCGCGGGGCTGGAAGAGATTCGCGCGGAAATCGTCGCCGGTAAATTCACCTGGTCGGTAAGCCTGGAAGATGTACACATGAACATCGAAGCGCTGCTCACCCAACGCATTGGCATCACCGGTAAAAAGCTTCATACCGGCCGCTCGCGCAACGATCAAGTCGCGACCGACATACGCCTGTATATGCGCGACGAAATCGATGCTATCGCCAAAGAACTCACCCGCCTGCAACAGGGCATGCTGCAATTGGCCGAGGCCAATACCGATACCATCATGCCCGGTTTTACCCATTTGCAAACTGCGCAACCGGTGACCTTTGGCCATCACATACTCGCCTGGTTTGAAATGCTGCAGCGCGACTACGGCCGCTTGCTGGATTGCCGCAAGCGCATGAATTATTTGCCACTCGGCGCTGCTGCTCTCGCCGGTACTACCTACCCGATTGACCGCGCCTACACCGCGCAACTGCTCGGCTTTGAAGCACCCACCGAGAACTCACTGGACTCGGTGAGCGACCGCGACTTTGCCATCGAATTCTGCGCCTTTGCCAGCATCCTGCTCACGCACATGTCGCGCATGAGCGAGGAGCTGGTGCTCTGGACTTCATCGCAATTCAAATTCATCGACCTGCCCGACCGCTTCTGCACCGGCTCCTCCATCATGCCGCAGAAGAAAAACCCCGACGTGCCTGAACTGGTGCGCGGTAAAACCGGGCGCGTGAACGGTCATTTGATTGCGCTGTTGACGCTGATGAAATCCCAGCCCTTGGCCTACAACAAGGACAACCAGGAAGACAAAGAGCCGGTATTCGACGCGATTGATACCGTCAAAGACTGCCTGCGCGCCTTCGCCGACATGGTGCCTGCAATCCAGCCGCGCAAAGCGGAAATGTACGAAGCCGCCAAACGCGGCTTCTCCACCGCGACCGACCTCGCGGATTATCTGGTACGCAAAGGCGTGCCTTTCCGCGATGCCCATGAAATCGTCGGTAAGTCAGTGGCCTACGGTGTGCAGACCAACAAAGACTTGTCCGAAATGACCTTGGACGAACTGCAACAGTTCTCCAGCGTGATCGAAGCCAATGTATTTGATGTGCTAACGCTGGAAGGCTCAGTCGCCGCACGCAACCACATCGGCGGCACTGCGCCGGCGCAGGTAAAAGCGGCGGTTGAGCGCGCTAAAGCGAGCCTTGCCGGTCGTTAACCGTCGGCCCATTGTTGTCCCTCAAAGCCGCTCCTTTCCGGGGCGGCTTTTTTATTACCGCTGGTTTTTATCAGGCATTTATTGCTGACTTCAGATCGCGCTATCCCTGAGCTTATGTCGTCGCCACCTGTCGCCAAAAACGACACACTCAACCGCCAAGGCTGGTATTCATTCAAAGTTGAACTAGGCTGAATATCTGGCAGTTACTGTTGTTGCCGGGCCACCGAGAGGTACAGGTAAGGGACATGAGTGAACATTCCCCTCATTCAGGAAGCGCTGAAGAAGCACTGGCGGCCCGAATCCGGCTGCTGGAGGACGAACTCGCCGCGCTAAAACTGCAACAACAGGCGATGGTCGATAGCGATACCCGCTACCAATATGCGATGGAGGCCACCAACGATGGCCTTTGGGATTGGCATATTCCGAGCGGCAAGATTTATTTCAATCGCAGCTACCTGCGTATGCTGGGTTATGACTACGGCGACCTGCCCGGCAATCTGGATACCCTGCGCGATTATTTTGTTCACCCCGATGACCTGCCCAACCTGCTTACCGAATACCAGACGGCGCTGGATAATCACCGCGAGTCAGTGCACTTGCAGTGCCGCATGTTGCACCGCAGTGGTGAAATTATTTGGGTGCACGCCAAATGCAAATTCTTTGAGCCTGACGCACAGGGCCGCGCTACCCGCTGTGTGGGTATCAATACCGATATTAGCGATTTTATAAAAACCCGCGAAGATTTACTCAGCGCCAAAGCCCAGGCCGATCTTGCCAATAAAACCAAAAGCGAATTTCTCGCGCGCGTCAGCCATGAAATTCGCACGCCGATGAACGCCATTCTGGGCACAGGTTATTTACTGCAAGACACGCCGTTGGATGAACAGCAACAAAGCTACCTCACCAGTATGAATTCAGCTGCTGATTCGCTTTTGCAAATCATTAATCAGCTGCTCGACTTTTCCAAAATCGAAGCGGGCCGGGTCATTCTGGAATACGCACATTTTGATATCGAACAATTATTTGAAAAATTATCGCGCCTGTTTGAAGTCAGCGCGCTGCACCGAAACGTTAATATTGTGTATGACATCAAAGCCGACGTGCCGCGTTTTTTGCGCGGCGATGCTTCGCGCTTGAGTCAAATTCTTGGGCATTTAATTAATAATGCATTTCAGTATTCACACACTGATCAAGTGATTGTCCGGGTTACCAAAACACGCCAAACCCATCGTCAGGTAATGCTTGAATTTACCGTGGAGGATAAGGGCGTAGGCATTAACCACAAACAATTGGCCGAGATTAAATCCCAGCTGGTGTTTAACAAAAACCATGTGCTGAGCGATAAAAATATTTACGGCTTGAGTATCTGCAGCCACCTGGTGCATTTGATGCAGGGCCGGTTTGCCATAGAGTCCAACCCCAACAAAGGCTGCAAGGTCAGTTTTAGTGTGATGCTCGAACACAGCCACTTGGGTGAAAAAGCGCTGTTGCATACACCGCGTCAACTGCACAACCTGCGCGCGCTGATTGTGGATGACAACACCATTGCGCGCACTATTATCGCCAGTACCGCGCGCAGCATTCATTTACAGGTGGATGAAGAAGACAGCGCACTCAATGCCCTGGAGCGCATTCGTCAGGCGGACCAGTACGGCCAGCCCTACCATTTTGTATTGCTCGACTATCGCATGCCGGGTATGAACGGTTTGCAACTCACCGGCAAAATAAAAAATGAGCTAGTACTGCGACACAAACCCTGGGTATTTTTAATTTCTGCTTACCATCGCGATGAAATGTCCAGCAGCGATCCCAATGCTGTATTGGTGGATGAGTTTTTAAGCAAGCCAGTCAGTGAGTCGCGCCTGTTTGATGCTATTGGCCAAACCATTTTGCAGGAGCAATCGCTGCAGGAAATTACTCCGCCAATTAACAGTGACCAGGAATTAAATGCCCTGCTGGAGCATATTCATGTGCTGATTGCAGAAGACAATCTGGTGAATCAACAGGTGCTGCGAGGCATTCTGAAAAAGAAACACATCAGCTGCGATATAGCCGCCAATGGTATTGAGGCACTGGAATTATTGGCCAGCGCCAAACAGCCTTATGCGGCGATATTAATGGATCTGGAAATGCCGGAGATGGATGGCATAGAAGCTACGCGTAACATCCGCGCGGGCGCCATAACCGCTAACGCGCACATCCCCATTATTGCGGTAACGGCGCAAGCCATGCGCGGTGACCGCGAGCGCTGTTTGTCCGCGGGGATGGATGGATATTTGTCCAAACCGGTGAACCCGGAATTACTTTACACTACCCTGGCGGATATCCTGCGCGCCCACACAGTTACCAATGACCCGCTCTCACGCTGACGCTTATGTTTTCACGCCCGATTAATATTCACGATATAGACGAAGGTGTAGACCGCAAACAACTCACGCAACTCAAACAGCGATTTCTGAATTTAAATCAGCAGCGCTATACACGCACCTGCGCCGCGCTCTCGGAGCGGCAGCAACAATTCCTGCAATTATTACCGCTGTTATTTCACGTTAATCACCCCATGCTGCCGGGTTATGTATCGCACAATACTCCAGCGGGGGTTTACCAATTTTCGCCCGCGGCGGAACAACTGCGTTACGCCAAAATTATTGCACGCAGTTTCAACTACCAGCGCGATCTCACCGAAAAAAATTGCCAGATAGATGCGCTATTTATTATGGGCAGTGTCGGCACTATTGCACAAAGCGATTCCAGCGATTTGGATGTCTGGATCTGCCACAGTTTGGCTGGCGATTTTCCCAGCCTGCCGGAGCTGGAGCGCAAATGCACATTGATCAGCAATTGGGCTGCGCAGCAAATTCATTTGGAAGTGCATTTCTTTTTAATGAATGCTGAGGAATTTTCACAGCAGCGCCACCAGGGATTAAGCAGCGAAGCCAGCGGCTCGGCGCAACATTATTTATTACTGGATGAATTTTATCGCACCGGTTTATGGTTGGCAGGGAAGGTTCCACTCTGGTGGTTTATCCCCGCCTCGCGTGAGCGCGACTACAGTGAATTCCGCGAAAAATTATTGGGCCGCCGCTTTCTCAAAGCTCAGGATGTGATCGATTTTGGCGGCCTGCCGGACATACCGCCCAATGAATTTATTGGCGCTGGTGTGTGGCAATTATACAAAGCGATTGAATCACCCTATAAATCTGTACTCAAACTCATGCTGCTTGAGGTTTACGCCAGCCACACTGCCGATCAAGACATTGCCATACCCGCCGCTGAACCTTTGGCACTGGAATTAAAACGCGCGATTTACGCCGCTGAACCCGATGCGGATTACCTTGATCCCTATGTCATGGTCTACCAGCGCATTGCACAGTATTTACAACAACACCAGCAACTGCAGCGACTGGAGCTGATTCGCCGCTGTTTTTATTTCAAAGTAAATAAAGCCCTGTCGCGCACCAGCAATAACCGGAAAAAATCCTGGCAGCGCGTGTTATTGGAAAAACTGGTTGCCGACTGGTCGTGGAGCAAAGCGCAAATACACCTGTTGGATGATCGCGCTTACTGGAAAGCTCCCCAGGTGATGCAGGAGCGCGCACTGCTGGTCAACGAATTAAACCACAGCTATCGCCTGCTGAATGAATTGAGCAACCAGCATCGCGATGAAATTGCGATTCGCAATGATGAATTAATGATTTTGGGGCGCAAACTCCACGCCGCTTTTGAGCGCAAAGCGGGCAAGGTGGAACTGATTAACCCCGGTATTTCACGCGACATTAGCGAAGACGCACTGTGTTTTATGCGCGAGGAAAAATCTGCAGATGAAAAATCCACGGTGGAAAAAAATTGGCAATTAATCCGCGGCAGCCAACAAGAAGTGGTGCAGCGCTACATTGATATCACGCCGATAAAACGCTCGCGCAGCCTGGTGGAATTATTGCTTTGGTGTCACGCCAACCAAATTCTGGAGTCGCACACCAAAATTGATATTCTGGGCAGCGAAATGGGCTTTTCCCACAGCCAGAAGCAGCAACTTATCCAGGCCTTACAACACTGGCTGCCACTGCCCATTCACATTGAACATGAGCAGTTCACCCGCCCTGCCAGCATTGAAAAAATCTTGCTGATTATTAATACCGGTGTTGAACCCCAAGCGGAGCTACATAAAAAAGGCATGCAAATGCTGACCAATCAACGTGATGCGCTGGGCTACAGTGGCTTGCGTGAAAACCTGATGATTAATGCCGATGTCATTCACATGAACTCATGGGGTGAGTTGGTATGCCGTCACTACGCAACGGATGCGCTGGTGAATTGCCTGCTGTACTACTTCCGATTATTTTCACCGGGAAAACCCTTTAGCTTGCCCGAATTAAGCATTCGCTGTTTTAGCAGTAGCCAAGGCAATAACATTAGCCAACGCCTGACCGAGCTGTGGCGGGATTTAATCAGCTGTTTTTATTCCGGCACCCGGCCGCGCGCCAGCCGCTATTTGCTGGAGGTGGGCGATGAATATTTATTATTCCAGTTCGTTCAGCAGCTGCCGCAAATCCAACGTTTTAACAGCTATGAAAAATTGCTGGAGCGTTTGGGCCAGGCACAGAGTGACTACAGCCCGATTGTGATGGATCGCTATGCGCTGCGCGATAAAGCCTTGCGTTTAATTTGCGAAACTGCAACAAAACCCGGTGTTTATTTGTTTTACCAATTGGGTGCAGACACAGCCCGGATCACCGTGATTGACGAGCGCGGCTCGGTATTTGTGAGCAGCGCGCCGTTTCACAACCAACAGACACTGCTGCGCCCACTGGTTGGTTTTATTAGCACCGCCCTGCGGCGTCAACTGCTGGGCAATCAGAACCAGCCACAGGATCACGACACTAAAAATATTCTGATTTATGAAATTATCGGCAATACCAAATTACAACAGGCCATTGCTGAACCGCGTCAACTGCAAAAAGATTGGGCCAAACTGAATTTTATTAATATCAAAGTGATTGCTGAAGTTGATAGTGACCAGCAATTAACTTACACCTTCTTTTGCGATGAGCAAGAATTTTCAAGCTTCAGCTATGGCGATAATTTATTTGGCGCAGTGGCTAATTACATTATGCAGCGACGCCAGCAAGGGGAGCGCTACCCTGCCTACATTACCGACCTGGATTTATCGCTATGCCAGGATACTCTCGCCCAGCAAACCGGCTTACAACTGGGGCACTATTTACGTTTAAAAGCAGAGCTGGAGGCAAAATTAAATAGCGCTCTGGCAGCACTCTAAACCTTGGACTAGCGCCGCAACTACACACCATATTGTCAGCGTTGGATTAGAGCGATAAATAAAACGATTGGCGCGCAACTTCTTTACCATTTACCTGAATCGCTAACTGATGTTCACCGCTGTAATAACGCCGTGTAGTAATGGGTTTAAATCCGTGGCTTTTATTAATAACCAGTGTGGCGCTGTCACCCCAGCAAATATTTTTTAACTTGAATACTTTGGGCGCGAGGCGGCCATTGGCTTTCATAAAATAAATCAGGTAGTCCACCACCAACGCTTGTTCGCTACTGCCACCACTGAGCGTACAGCTAAACGCCAGTGATTCGCCCAGCCTAAGGGATTTTTTATCCAATTCCAAAGTACATTTAATAGCGTGGTTGGTCGCGCTGTAACCCAAGAGCGGAAACGCGCGCGCATCTCCCGCTTTAATTAAACTGCGCAGCGCATGTTTTACAATCCAATCCGTATGCACATGTTTATCTGCCACCCAGCTTTTGCACAGCTGCAGCATCCACTCCGGATTATCTTTACTGATGTCATTTAAATTGTTGGCCACCGAGCGGCGCACATACAAACTGTCGTCCGCTTTTAATTGCTGCAAAATATTTTTTAAGGGTTCAGGGTTTTGAATAAATTGCGGCAGGCGCATGCCCCAGGGCAAACGCGGGCGCGAACCTTCGGAAGCCAAACGCCTTACATGTTCAGAGGGGTGTTCACACCAGTCCAATAATTGGGCGTAGGTTAACTCTGTGTGCGCTTGAATGAAGGGGCGAATAGCAAATTCCGCGCTGAATAAAGGCGTGAGTTTTTCCAGGGTTTGCAGCGCCTCCCTGGGGTGCTGCAGCCCGTGCACGGCAACATAATCAATGAGCGGCCAAGCGGCAAAAGCCGCTTTGTTGTCCGCCGCACTGCCCCTGTCCCACACCTCGGGCAAATCCTGCAAATAGCGGCTGAGTTTTTTAAACGGCAAATCATAGTGGCGATGCAATACCTCAATCAGGTGATGCACCCGCGCTTTTAATTCCAGAGGCTCAAGCCCCTGCTCTGCATCCCGCTGAAACTGCCGCGCATTAAACTGCGGCACCACCTGCGCCAGACTTTTACCTATGCGCGCAATAGCCGCAGGGCCAAGACCATCCTTCATTAAGCGTTGTTCTGTCATGAATCCAGCCATCGTTTTTTAATATGACAGCTATTGTTTCACAAAATATTCTGCACGCTAGCTGGTTTTTGTCACCGGATTGATGGGTGACACAACACTCCATGCACTGTATGCAACGGCGCGGGCACATCGGCTACCGCTTGCAAAACAAATCGCAAACCAGCCGGAGTGATCAGTTGCACACTTTTGTCATACATCCAAGATTGATTGATGCGCCCTTCCTTGATCCGCATTAATAATCGCCCGCGCATGGACAATAGGCAGCCTGTTGCTTTTAACCCGAGAAACTCTTCATGATGAATGCCGCTAATAGAAAAGCTGGCCAAGGCTTCATTTCCGCTAGTTAATAGTTGATCGACGGTAAAACTGGCGCTGGCAAATACATCGGTGAGCAAATTAAAAAATCCTTTAAATTCGTGGCGGCTGGCAGGATTGAACTCCGGGAAACCCCAACAACTTACAGACTCACTAACATAACGTTCAAAATGTGCATCCGAACCCTCCAGTGCTCCTTGCAAAAATCTATCTATTTCGGCGTTTAGGGATTGATGCTGTTGCATACCAAACTCCTCAGCATTTGGAAATGAATATTCAAGCCCGTTAGAAACAGGCCAGAATTAGTCTGAACCTTGCCATCAGGATAAGGTCAAGCAGATAAAGCTCGAATAGAATCAACTTTATTCGGGAAGGGATAATTTATTCAGGACGGGTCAGCAGAAACAAAAAAGGCTCCAATCGGAGCCTTTTTAAACATCAAACAGCGCGCTGATTGTTTACACCAATGCCAACTGGATATTAAAACAAGTGCCGTTTTGTTCGTCGGAGGTGACGACCATTTGGCCGCGGTGGTGATGGGAAATAATAAAATAGGAATAGGACAAACGCTGTTCCACCGGGCAGGTTTCCGGGTGGCTGTTCATTGCAAAGTAGGGCTGGAAAATATCCAGCTGTTCTTCCTCGGTTAAACATTTGCCGTTGTGGGCGAGTTTGATCCAGAGTGAATCGTAAAATTCGCTGATTTCAATATTGATCCAGGGTTTGTTGTTATCGTCCCAGTGTTTTGCATTCAGGGCGTAAAACGCATTGCGCATAAGGCGCACAAATACCTGTGCCAATTCTGCAGGGAAGCAGGGAATCTCGGGCAAATTGGCGGCGTAATTGCGGCGAATATTTATTTGGCGGAAAGCCAGGCCTTGCGGGTCGGTAAACAGGTGGCTCGCCAATTCAATGCTGTGATCCATGATCGGCGCTATGGCGGCAGTTTGTTTGTCGTTGTGATGACTACTGGCCAACTCTAATAAATTTTGCGCAATCGCTGTGGCTTGCTGCGCACTTTGACGCACGGCTTCCACTTCATTTAATAAAAATTCTTTTACCTCGCCCAAGTCTGCCGCTTCCAACTCCTGCCGCGCACTGGATACACGCGCAAAAATACTGTTAATCGGCAGGCTGATGTCGTACACCATCGCCGAGGCCAATTCGCCCATGGCGGAAACCTTGTCGCGCTCGGCCAATTTATTTTCCGCGTTGACTTGTTTGGTCACGTCGGAAATCAAAATCACTATGCCGGTGTCGTCCTGTTTATCCAGCGGGTAGAGGGTGATATCAAAACTGTATTGGCCCGGCTGCGCATGTTTGATATTCATTGTCTCGCCCGACTCCAATACCGCTTTAACCTGCGCTTCGGTCAGGGTAATCGCCGAGTAGACTTTCCAGAGGTTGGTGCCGATCACATCGCGCAGTGGGCGACCGGTAACTTCTTCCGCTTTTTTGTTCCACTGGGTGATTTCCAATTGCTGGTTCAAACCAATCAGCATTACCGGCATGGAATTCACTATGCTGGCGATATAGGCCTCGCGCTCTTGCAGTTCAGCCGTGCGATCTGCCACGCGCTCTTCCAGTGTGGCTTTAATCTCCGTTAAGGCGCGGTTGGAGCGCACCGCACGCAAGTGGGCGCGGATAAGGAAAAACAGCACCACCAGCAGGGTCAGAATCAACACACTGGCACTGGTATTGGCCACGTATTGCCAGCGGGTGCTGCCGTCCTCCTCGCGGAATACCGCAAATATATCGGCGTAGGCACTAAAACTCAGGCTGGCGAGGGCACTAAATACCAGGGCTTGTCTCATGGAATGGGTCTCATCAAAAAAACGGCGGGGTAAATCCCGGCAAATTTTACTCGATTGGCCCCGGCAATAGCTATGTTTGCGCCCGCTAAACACCCGGCAACAAAAAAGGGCAAATCACATGATTTGCCCGTGGAAGCGACTCATGAAGCAGTCGAAGAAGAGGGGAGAGAACTCATAACACTTCACTAACAATAAACAACATCTTGCCGACAGCACCCGGCAGACAAATTATCGCCTGCCTTGTGCAGTCGTGAATCCGGGCAGGAATCAGGCCTGCACCTGTACCAAGCCGTCATCTACCCGCACGGGAAATACCGTTACTTGATATTCCGGTTTTTCCAAACATTCCCCGGTGCGCAAGTTGTAGTGCTCTTTGTAGAGGGGCGATGCAACGACGACTTCATCGCCAATAGAACCAATAATGCCGCGCGACAACACATTGGCTTCACCCACCGGATCATAGTTACTGATCGCAAAAATTTCGTTTAACCGGCGCGAGCGAAAAATCGCCACTTGCTGTTGATTGACCAAGGCACAGACGCCGGTGTCGGGCAATAAATCATCTAACTCGCACACACTAATCCAGGGTTTTTCGCTCATGATATTTCTCGCTAAAAATAAATTTTTTGCTCGCAACCCCTCCTAACATCCCCCTTGGCCGGGGGAGGAATTTGCCCCCTCCCTTTTTGAAGGGGGAAGAGGCGGGGTTATTACTCCCTCCCATTTTCAAGGGGAGGGTTAGGGTGGGGTTATGAATTAATCCACCAATTCCACAAATTGAATACTGCTGCTGCCGCGCTCTTCAGCGGTGGCGGGGCGAATTTGATCGCGCTCCACTACATAAGCGAGGTTGCTGTCAGTCGCATTGGAATTAATAAAATGTTTGAAACGTTTTTGCAGTGTTTCGTTTTCCACCGTGGTTTTCCATTCACACTGGTACTGGCTGATGTTGTAAGCCATTTGCGCTTCCAATTCGCCGCACAAACCGAGCGCATCATCAATCACCACTTTTTTCAGGTAAGCCAAACCGCCTTCCATATTTTCCATCCACACCGAAGTGCGTTGCAGGCGATCTGCCGTGCGGATGTAGAACATCATGATGCGGTCGATGTATTGAATTAGCGTCACATCATCCAACCCGGTGGCAAATAAATCCGCGTGACGCGGACGCATACCGCCGTTACCACAGACGTACAAACTCCAGCCGGTTTCTGTCGCGATAACACCAAAATCTTTGGATTGCGCCTCGGCACATTCGCGCGTACACCCCGACACACCAAATTTTATTTTGTGCGGCGCACGTACACCCTTGTAGCGATTTTCCAATTCAATCGCCATGCCCACCGAATCCAACACGCCGTAGCGACACCAGGTGCTGCCCACACAGGATTTCACTGTGCGCAGGGATTTGCCGTAGGCATGGCCGGTTTCAAACCCAGCGTCCACTAACACTTTCCAAATCGCTGGCAGCTGATGCAATTGCGCACCAAATAAATCGATACGCTGGCCGCCAGTAATTTTGGTGTAGAGCTTGTACTCTTTCGCGACTTGGCCAAGCACAATTAATTTTTCCGGAGTAATTTCACCACCGGCGACACGCGGTACAATCGAATAGGTGCCGTCTTTTTGCATATTGCCGAGGAAAATATCGTTGGTATCTTGCAGGCCGATGTGTTTTTCATCCAACACATATTCATTCCAGAATGCGGCAAGAATTGAAGCCACTGCCGGCTTACAAATTTCACACCCCAAACCATGGCCGTGTTCATCGAGCAAATGATCAAAAGATTTAATTTGTTTGATGCGCACTATGTCTGCCAATTCCTGACGCGAATGCGGGAAGTGTTCGCAAATATGGTTGCTGACTTCCACCCCCAATTTGGTGAGTTCAGCATCCATTACTTGTTTGGTGAGCGCGCTACAACCACCACAACCGGTGGAAGCTTTGGTGATAGCTTTAATGTCACCCATGGTGCGTGCACCGTCTTGCACAGCGCAACAAATTGCACCTTTACTCACATCAAAACAGGAACAGATCATTGCTGTTTCTGGCAGTGCATCCACACCTATTGCCATGCCGGCGCCATCAACATTGGGCAAAATCAAACAGTTGGGGTCTTCCGGCAAATCCATTCCATTCACGCACATTTGTTGCAATGTGCCGTAGGCTTCTACATCGCCCACCAATACTGCACCCAACAATTTTTTATTGTCGGCCGATACAATTAAACGTTTGTAGACTTCATCCACATCGTTGCTGTAGGTGTAGCTGAGTGAACCGGGGGTGTTGCCGTGGGCATCGCCAATGGAGGCGACATCTACGCCGAGCAATTTTAATTTGGTGCTCATATCCGCACCCATAAATTGTTCGCTGCCACCGGTGATGTGCGACAAAGCCACTTTTGCCATTTGGTAACCGGGCGCCACCAAACCAAAAATGCGATTGTTCCACAGCGCACATTCACCAATGGCGTAAATATCTTTCACGGTGGTTTGGCAGTTGTTGTCCACCACAATGCCGCCGCGCTCACCCACTCCCAAACCACATTTGCGCGCGAGTTCATCCTGCGGGCGAATACCGGCAGAGAACAAAATCATATCGGTTTCCAAATGGCTGCCATCGGCAAAATTCATTCGGTAGCGCGCTTCGCTGCCCGCCACAATTTCGGTAGTGGCTTTTTGGGTGTGAACTTTTACGCCTATGGCTTCAATTTTGCGGCGCAATAATTTTCCGCCACCTTCATCCAATTGCACTGCCATTAAACGCGGTGCAAATTCCACCACGTGGGTTTCAAGGCCCGCTGCTTTTAATGCCGCTGCCGCTTCCAAACCGAGCAGGCCGCCCCCCACGACAACACCGACTTTACTCACGCTCGCCGAGCGGGTGATGGCTTCCAGATCTTCAATGGTGCGATACACCAAACAGTGTTCACCGTTATTGCCGGGGATGGGTGGCACAAACGGGAAGGAGCCAGTCGCCAGGATTAATTGATCGTAAGCTTCGCGACGGCCCGAGGCGGTAATCACTTCTTTGTTTTCAATATCCAGATCAACCACTTTATCTTTCAAAATAAATTCGACTGATTTTTCGTGGTAATAATCTTCACTGGTTAACATCAAATCGTCGGCGGTCGAGCCGGAAAAATATTTGGAGAGCTGCACGCGGTCGTAAGCAAGGCGCGGCTCCTCGGAAAAAGTCACTACCTGATATTGCTCTGCAGCGGCGTGGTTTACCAAATTATCGATAAACTTGTGCCCTACCATGCCGTTACCCACTACAACAATACGCTTCTTCATATATGCCTCACGTTATTACGCGCTTATCAATGTCTTTTGACTTAATGTGTTACTAACCGGTTGTAAACTTTTTGCCTGGTGTCAGGCCAACAGCAAACTTTCTGCGCTGCTGTGCTGCCAGATTTGCGCTTGCAATTGCGCTTTCATGCGCACCACTTCACCCACAATAATCAGCGCGGGCGATTGCACCTGCTCACGCACCACTGCCGCAGGAAAATCGTGCAAATCAGAAATAATGTCGCGCTGGTCTTTGCGGCAGCCGTTTTCGATAATTGCCACCGGTGTATCGGCAGCCAAACCACCCGCTAATAACTGCGCGGCAATCTCATCGGCGCGGGTCAGCCCCATGTAAAACACCAGGGTGTGATTGAGTTGTGCGAGCGCAGCCCAATTCACATCCAAACTTTTTTCGGCGTGGCCGGTAACAAAGGTGCAACCCTGTGACAAACCGCGATGGGTGAGCGGAATATCCGCATAAGTGCTGCACCCCGATGCCGAGGTAATTCCGGGAATCACTTCGGCATCAATACCGGCGCTACGCAGCTCCAGCAGCTCTTCACCGCCGCGACCAAACACAAAAGGGTCACCACCTTTAATGCGGCATACGTTTAAACCCGCCTGCGCTTGAGTGACTAATAATTGATTTAAATCTTCCTGCTTTATGCTGTGCTGGTTTTTTGCTTTGCCAACATAGTGCGCAGGAATGTGGGAGGGAAAAAGTGCGCGAATATCTTCGCTGACCAAGTAATCATAAAAAATAATGTCGGCGTTGTTGATCGCGCGCAGGGCTTTCAGCGTTAAGAGTTCGGCATCGCCGGGGCCGGCGCCAACTAACCAAACCTTGCCTGTGGTTTTGTCGCCGGGTGTATGTCTGCCTGTTTTTTTTGCGCCGGGTGTTTTTACCAGCGCGGAAGGAAGAACTTGCACACTCGCTTTAAAGAAATTGTTCATGACATCACCTGCCTGTTGTTTACAAACAGGGAATTGCAAAGCCAATGCCACAACCTGATTTTTAAAAAAATAATTTATTTTTCTTTTTAATTCATATGTTTAGCGATGCACTCGAAAAATCAATCAAGAACCCAGCGGTTTTATCGACTGGCATCAAACAGGTTTTGTGATTTTTAATGGTGCAGATGCGCACCAGATAAATGCAAAATGAAAAATTTTGATTTTGCAAAAACGCACCAATAAAAAACAAAGTGATGGTGCACCCCGCACCAATATCAGACATTTTTATTTTTCTACCGATTTTGGAGGGAATGGCGCACTATGATCGAGATCAATTTTGCGTGGAAAAAATGCCTGCAAGCTGGCTACCGCGGTTTACACTGTGCAAAATCACCATTTTGGAACAGGCTTTGAATGGCAGATGTGTTGAACGACTGACTCCAGCTAGCTAGAGTCGCTATGCCCTCAGGCTTTTGCCTCGCAATTCAGGGAACACCTTCTATATATGGCTCTTGTTGATTCGACTATCTCATCGCACGGCTCCGGGCCGCTCATTGATAGCTTTGGCCGTACTATTAACTACGTCCGTTTGTCAGTGACTGACCGCTGCGACCTGCGCTGCGTTTATTGTATGGCGGAGGAAATGCAGTTCCTGCCGCGCCGCGAAGTGCTGAGCATTGAAGAGTTCACCCAACTGGGCGCCGCGTTTGTCGCCCTGGGCGTAAGCAAACTGCGTATTACCGGCGGCGAACCCCTGGTGCGCCAGGGCAGTATTCGCCTGTTGGAAAACCTGGGGCAACTACCCGGTTTGCGCGAGCTCTGCCTGACCACCAACGGCACCCACCTACCCCAATATGCCCAAGCGATTAAAGATGCGGGCGTGGCGCGTATTAATATCAGCCTGGATAGCCTTAGCCCGGCGCGGTTTCGCCAGCTCACCCGGTTTGGCGATCTCAATCAGGTGCTGGCCGGGATTAAAGCGGCGCAGGCGGCAGGTTTTAAACGCATCAAACTCAACTGCGTAGCGCTCAAACATTACAACGCGGATGAAGTGCCGGCACTGGTACGTTTTGCCTTGGATGAGGGGCTAGATATCAGTTTTATCGAGGAGATGCCGCTCGGGCGCATTAACGATCACGGGCGCGCGGCGGAATTTATTAGCAGTGAAGAGCTGCGCAACCAGCTGTCGCCGTTTCAGCTCAGCCCGCTGGCAAGCGACACGCATAACAGCCATCACGCGGGCCCCGCGCGCTATTGGCAAGCCGCCGGTTACACGAGCCGGATAGGATTTATCTCGCCCCACTCCAGCAATTTTTGCGGCAGTTGCAACCGCGTGCGCGTCACCGCTACGGGCCGTTTATTGTTGTGCCTGGGGCAGGAAAACAGCGTGGATTTGCGCGCGCAACTGCGCAGCGCGCACTACTCGGAAACGGAGCTGCGCCAGACGATTATCAACGCCATGCAACACAAACCCGAAAAACACACCTTTGACCTTAGCAACGACGAACCGCAAATTGTGCGGTTTATGAATATGACGGGGGGCTAGTCCCCATAACCCCTCACAAATCCTATAACCCCACCCCAACCCTCCCCTTGTCAGGGGAGGGAGTAACTGCTCCTCCCCTTTTTGAAGGGGGAGGTTGGGAGGGGGTAGCTCCTTCCCCTTAACAAGGGGGAGGGGGTTAACTAACGAGGAAAAAATATGTCCGCACAAAAAGAATTTGAACCGCTCAATATCTGCATCCTGACTGTATCTGACACCCGCAATTTGGAGACCGATACTTCAGGGCAAAAACTGCAGGATTTGCTACTCGCCGCAGGCCACAGACTGCACGACCGCAAACTGGTGATTGACGATATCTACCAAATCCGCGCCGCGCTCTCCAACTGGATTGTCGAACCGCAAGCGCAGGTAGTGTTGATTACCGGCGGCACCGGTTTTGCGGGGCGCGACTCTACAGTGGAGGCAGTCACTCCGTTATTTGATAAAACCGTAGTCGGCTTTGGTGAATTGTTTCGTCAGGTGTCTTTTGAAGAGATTGGCACCTCTACCATTCAATCCCGCGCTACCGCCGGCCTTGCCAATCGCACCCTGATTTTCTGCCTGCCCGGCTCTACCGGCGCTTGCACCACCGCTTGGGAGAAGATCATTAAAGACCAGCTGGATGCCCGCCATCGCCCCTGTAATTTTGTCGGCCAGCTGCGCTTGGCAACTTAAGCCCTCTTTTTGGCGCATATTTTTGGTTTGTGGCACAAAATATTGCACCAATGCTGCGCCAGACGCCATAAACCCCGCTCCCAAATAGGGAGCCGGGCTCATCTTGCATACCAGTTTTTTTATAAAACCCAGTCATCCCGGGGAAGACGCCGGCCAAAACCGGGGCACCGCCTGTAAAAACCAATCAAATAGCATAAATATGATCGAAACATCGCAGCTGGCAAGCTAATTGCTCAGACAGATCATTCTCATGACTAAATGGGACTGCCAAGCGACTTGGCGCTTTTTGATGTATTTATGAGCGTGCCTCCATGAACCACTCCTTACTGTTAGACACCGCTGTGCCCTCGTTGCTGGCCACCATGGATGCGCTAACCCTTGAACCGGATTTCCAATTATTTTTTAAAAAAGCCGCTGCCGCCGTGCGCACACTGCTGGATGCCGATGGCACCGCCCTGATTTTGCTGGATGAAGAAAGCCAGACCTTTGAATACAAATTATTTGAAGGTGAACACCAGCATTTATTGAGTGCCTTCAAAGGCTTCCGCTTCAGTGCAAGCCAGGGTATTTCAGGCCAGGCGCTGGCCAATAAACGCAGTATATTCACCCGCGATTACGCCACCGCGAGCGATGCTATTCCGCAGTTGGTCAACGCCGGTTTGCAATCCAACCTGGTGATTCCGCTTATCTCCTCCGACAAAGTGCTGGGGGTTATCGCCTCCTCCTGGTTTAAACACACCGATAAATGCGCCGAGGTATCGCCCCAACTGCTGGCATTGGCCGAGCGGATTGCCAGCCAAATTGCCGTAGCCTGCCACCGCGAACAGCTGGAAGCCCAGTTGCGCTCGCTGGTGACTATCGACCCACTCACCAAACTGCTCAATCGCCGCGGCATTCTGGACTGCCTGGATCACAGCCTGGAAAACCTGCGTCGCTACCAGCGCGGTTTTGCGTTGTTTTTTATCGATGTCGATGGCCTCAAGGCCGCCAATGACCACTGGGGTCATGAAACTGGCGACCTGCTCTTGCGCGATGTCGCCCAGCGCCTGGGGGATGTGATGCGCAAAGGCGACCAATTAGGGCGTTTAGGCGGCGATGAATTCCTGATTATTGCCGAGTGCGACCAGGCCCATATCGAGTTGCTGGCCAAGCGCTTTTTGCAGGCCTTGCGGGTGCCCTATGGCAGCGGGCGCAAACGCGGGCGACTGAGTGGCAGTATCGGTGTGGTGCTGGCACCACAGGATGGGGAGGACGAAATCAGCTTGATGCGCAAAGCCGACGCCGCCATGTATCTGGCCAAAAGCCAGGGCGGCGACCGCTATCAGCGCGCCTCGGTTAAAGCGACACTACCGCAGGAGCAACTGATTTCCATCGTCGATGTGGAAGGCGCGCTGGAGCGCAGCGAATTGCAGCTCTGGTATCAGCCTATTTGCCACCTGCAGGATTTATCGCTGGTGGGTTTTGAAGCACTGCTGCGCTGGTGCAAGCCCGATGGTGAAGTCATTAGCGCTGGCCCGCTGATCCAGGCCTTTGAAGCGGCCCGTGGCGACCTGGAATACCGTGTAGGCAACTGGGTACTGCGCGAGGCGGCGCGCCAGATGAAACTCTGGAACCGGGGCGATTTTGCACCCGACATTCACATCAATATTTCACCGCGCCACTTTTTGCACCCCTCATTTTTACTGGAGCTGCAAAACCTCTGCGAACGCCACCCGGGGTTTGGCAAAGCGCTCATTATCGAGATTACCGAAACCGCCATGCTGGAGGATTTGGAGCGCGCCAAACGGATTATGCTGCGCTGCCGCGATTTGGGTGCACGTATGGCGGTGGATGATTTTGGCACCGGCTATGCCTCGCTCACTTACATCAAACGCCTGCCGCTGGATATCATCAAAATCGATCGCTCCTTTGTGGCCGACCTGCCCGGCAATCGGGTGGATTGGGATATCACCCAAGGCATTGTCTCCATCGCCCATGCGCTGGGTTTGACGGTGGTGGCGGAAGGTGCTGAAACCTTTGAGCAAATCGGCTGTTTGCGCGAACTGAATTGCGACCAGGTGCAGGGTTATTTTATCCATCGCCCCATGCCATTTAGCGATGCGCAGGGCTGGCTGGATCGCAAAAGCCAGCGCCCAAACGGTGGCATCCACATTAAACCGCTGCATGCAGTCAATGGCCGCAAAACCTCTGCCCTCAACAACAAACTGGTAAGCGCTGCCTGCTTACAGGGCCAATCGCTAGCGCCGGGCCAAACCCTGTCGCCAGAGTTTATGGACCCGCGCTACACCTTGGGCAATCCGCAGCCGCGCTCCGCCTGACATGAAGCGAAGTAGACGAAAGAAATAGAAAAGTGTGAATGGGGGAATCAATAGTGGACGGGCAAGCGCCGCAGCATATCCTGCCGCGCGCTGATCAAATCCTTGTAGGTCTGGATCATGGTGAAATCCACTTTGTTGCCATTGAGTTTTAACTCGGCAAGCTGGCGCTCATAGTCGGAAATTTCACGGATCAATTTATCGCGCATTAAATCTGTGCGATTGACATTAAAATCCGCTTTCAGGTTTTTACTTTGCCGTCTCATTGTTAACACTCCCTAAGAAACACTCATTCTGAGCAATTAAACGCGCCACAAGCGCAGTACGCGCCCAAGCGCCCGTTAAAGGCCAAGCCCTAAGGGGAAGACTAGCGCAGATGCATGGCGGCAACAGTGCGCGACTTAGAATATTTTCTTATCGGCTGCAGGGCAGATTGGTTATAAAAGATACACCTATCCGCGTGGATAGCTGCCAAAGCCCCGGCGCCACTGGGGGGTAATAGGCTGCTTGCTTACACCTTTTGCAGCAACCCGGCCCAATCAAAACGGCAATCACCCAGCGCATAAAAATGTGGGTTGAGGATATCTTCGCGGCTGTTGTACTGGAGCGGGGGCAACCCCACAGTTGCCTCCACCACGGCACCACCCGCCGCTTCCAGCACCGCTTGTGCCGCTGCGGTATCCCACTCGGAGGTGGGCGCGAGGCGCGGGTAAAAATCAGCCAGGCCTTCTGCGATCACACAAAACTTCAGTGAACTGCCCGCGTTGCTGGTTTCAATTGGCCCCGGCCAACGCTGTTTGATGGCATCCAACAAATCCACCGTGGCCTGGGTGCCGTGGCGATGGCTGAGCAAGAGTGTCAGGGGTTGTTGTTGCGCGGCGCGCTCCTGCAAGCTGCGCACCCGAATCGGGTGGGGCGCCTGATCGCCCTGGTATTTCCAGGCGCCAACCCAAGCGGGCTGCTGGGCGCTAAGTACACCGATATAGCCGGTATCGGTGGTGGGTTGGTGCACTATGCCAAGCATGGCGCGGCCGTTATGGATCAGCGCAATATTCACCGTGAACTGGCCATTGCGGGCAATAAATTCCTTGGTGCCATCCAGCGGATCAACCAGCCAGTAGCTGTGCCAGTGCTGGCGGTCGGTAAAATCCGGCAGCTCGGCCTCCTCGGAGATAATCGGCAAATCCAACAGTTGGGGCAGCCCCGCTGCAATCACTGTGTGCGCGGCGGTATCGGCCGCAGTCAGTGGCGATTCATCGGACTTGTGGGTAACGGCAAAACCTTCCTGCTGGTTGTAAACGACCATAATCGCCTCGCCAGCGCGGCGCGCAAGGTCAACCAGTTGCTCAATCAGCTGTAGGCTAATAGGGTTATTGTCCATGGCCAGGAGCCTCCGGTGTCACCAGCGGTGAGTCTACTTGCAGGCGCCCGGCAAGCCACTCGCGCGCCATAAAAAGTGCGGCAATACTGCGGCCCTCACACACATCGGGGCGCATAATCAACTGCAGCAAATCCGCGAGCGGGAAAGGCACCACTTCAATCGGCTCAGGTTCATCGCCTTCAAGGCGCTGCGCGTATAAGTCCCAGGCGAGCACAATATTAATGCCGTGTTCCATATAGGCTGGCGAGAGGTTAATTTTTTTCAGGAACTGCAATTTGCGCGCGCCGTAACCCACCTCTTCCTTCAATTCGCGGTTGGCAGCCTCCAGCAGGCTTTCGCCCTGATCGATGGCGCCTTTGGGTAAAGCGAGGTGGTAATCCTCAATCCCGACCGCATATTCACGCACCAAAAGCACCGTATTTTCATCCAGCAGGGGTACAATAAGCACCGCGCCCGGGCCGCCGGTGCAGAGTTTTTCATAGGTGCGCTCCTCGCCATTGCTAAAGCGCAAGTGGATTTCATCGGCGCGGAACAACCGGCTGCGCGCTACGGTGGCGCGCTTGAAAATACTGGGTTTATTGGGCATAGGCGATAAGGGCAGTCTGAATAAAAGTGGCTAGAGACAATATTATGATCAACTGGGATTTAATAGATACCGTCATGTTGGATATGGATGGTACCTTGTTAGACCTTCACTTCGACAATTTTTTTTGGCTGGATCACCTGCCCCAGCGCTACGCCGAAATTCACAAGGTGGATCTGGCCGAAGCCAATGCCAAATTAAAAAACCACATCCAACAATATGAAGGCACACTGCAGTGGTACTGCCTGGAATTTTGGTCCAAGGCGTTGGATGTAGATATCCCCAGCTTGAAAGAAGAAGTGAAACACAAAATCCAGATTCGCCCGCACGTAGGTGAATTTCTTACGCGCTTGCGCGCACTGGGCAAAAAAGTCCTGCTGGTCACCAATGCTCACCCGCAAAGCCTGTCACTCAAAATGGAAGTGACGCAAATTGATTCGCTACTGGATGTGATTATTTCCTCGCATCAATTTAACGAACCCAAAGAGTCGCAAAAATTTTGGCAGCAGCTGCAAGCGTTTGAGCATTTTGATCCCGAACGCACCCTGTTTATCGACGACACTGTGCGCATTCTCGATTCCGCCAAAACCTTTGGCATTAAATATTTAATTGGCATTCATCAACCCGATAGCCAAATGGAACGGCGCATGGAGCAGTACCCTGCCATTCACCATTTCGATGAAATCATGCCGGACCCAGTTGCTGTATGAGTAAACAAAAACAACTTCACGACGATGAGGATGATGACAAAATCCGCATCGATAAATGGCTCTGGGCCGCACGCTTTTTTAAAACGCGGATGCTCGCCAAGCAGGCGATTGATGGCGGGAAAATCCATTGCGATGGTCAGCGCGTTAAACCCAGCAAAGAAGCACTGGTCGGATTGGAATTAACTATCCGCCAGGATTGGGATGAAAAAACGGTGATCATTAAAGCGCTCTCAGCCCAACGGCGTGGCGCACCGGAAGCGGCGCTACTTTATGAAGAAACCGAGCAGAGTAAAGCCCTGCGCGAAAAACGCGCCGCTGAACGCAAAGCGGGCTTGGGCAGTTTTATTGTGAGCGACCATCGTCCCAACAAAAAAGAACGCCGCCATATTCATCGCTTCCAGCGAATTAATTTGCTGGGCGATAGTGATTAGATTTCATTTTTTGCACTGTTCCGCAGGATGGCAGACAGCCGGTCAAGACACGCCGTAAATCCATCCATGGAGGCTTGTCGTCGACATCCATGTCTCCGACAGTCTTGCCCAACTGTCTGCCACCCTGCTGAGATCTGCGTAATTTTTTAAAGAGATTCCACCATGCCAAGTAACGACTTACTGCACCGCTTTTTATTTGATGACTGCGATATTCGCGGTGAAATTATTACCCTGGGCGATAGCTATCGCGAAGTGCTCAGCCACAATCCACAGGCGCCCGCCATCCATCGCCTGCTGGGTGAATTTCTCGCGGCAGTGGGTTTGTTATCCAGCACCTTAAAATTTGATGGCAAAATTATTTTACAAGCGCGCGGTGACGGTGCCATTTCCACGATTATGGCGGAGTGTAACCATCACAACAGCTTACGTGGCATTGTGCGTTTGCATCCCGAGGCTGAACTAAGCGATGACTTGGCGCAAACGGGCAACCTGCAACAATTACTCGGCAACGGTGTTTTGGTGATTACCATTGAACCCCAGCGCACCGAAAATTTTGGCGGCAAACTCGAACGTCACCAAGGCATAGTGCCGATGGATGCCGACAACCTGGCCGGTTGCCTGGAACATTATTTCCAGCAATCGGAACAGCTCGCGACCCGCATTTGGTTTGCGGCAAATGAAAATACTGTGAGTGGCTTTTTAGTGCAGGCCCTGCCGCAGCAATTAATTACCAATGCTGATGACAACCGCGACAAATGGGAAACCGTTATCGCTCTGGCCGACACCATTAAACAAGAAGAACTATTGGAGCTTGAACACAGCACCGTGCTCTACCGTTTGTTTAACGAACACCCCCTGCGTTTGTTTGAACCCAAAGCCCTGCACTTTGCGTGCAGCTGCTCACGCGAGCGCAGCGCCAGTGCATTATTATCTATTGGAAAAGAGGAGGTAGAAGAGCTGCTGGTAGAGCGCGGCAGTATTGATATCGACTGCCAATTCTGCAACCAGCATTATCATTTTGCTGCCGATGAAATTCGTCAGTTGTTAGGCGGAAATGTATTGCATTAAAACCGTTTTTTTAGCGCTCGGGCAATTGTCTGCCCGAGCGCCTGATTAAAAAGTCAGGCATTAAATTAAATAATCAAACAAAAATATCTAACACCAACACACCCATCAGCCCCACCACACCCACAATAGTTTCCATCAGCGTCCAGGATTTAAACGTGTCCTTGATGCTTAAATTAAAATATTCCTTGTACATCCAAAAACCCGAATCATTCACGTGGGAGCACATCAAGCTGCCTGCGCCAATTGCCAGCACCATCAAGTTGGGGTCGGCGCCAGTGAGTGGAATAATTGGCGCAACTATACCCGCCGCAGTTAAACCGGCGACTGTGGCGGAACCCAAGGCGATGCGGATAATAGTGGCGATCAACCAAGCCAAAACCAGTGGGTTGAGTGCAACGGTCTTTAGCGAATAAGCCAGCTGCTCACTCACACCACTCTCCACCATCACTTGTTTAAGCGCACCTGCGCCCGCAACAATTAATAAAATCACCGCAATATCTTTTATCGCATCGCCATAAATGGCCATCACTCGCGCCATACTCATGCCGCGTTTTATACCCAGCGTATAAGTGGCAAGTGCAAGCGCAATCAATAGCACAATCATCGAATTGCTAAGCAACTGTACCCAGGGCGTTTGCGCTATGGCACCCGGCAATAAATAAATAGCAAGGCTGGACAAGGCGATCATCACTACCGGTAAGAGTGATGTAAAAAAACTGTTGGCAATACCGGGTAGTTGATCGGAAGGTAAATCGGTAGGCTCGAATGTAGCAAGCGGTGTACTGCGAATATTTTTTAATCGCGCGCTGAAAATCGGGCCAGCGATAATCATGGTGGGGATGGCAACAATAATTCCATAAAATAATGTTGTGCCCATATCAGCACCAAATTGCGGAATGAGTGCAACTGGCGAGGGATGCGGCGGCAAGAAACCGTGGGTTACTGACAGCGCGGCGAGCAGCGGAATACCCAAATAAACCGCGGGCAATTTGGTTTGGTACATCACCGAAAAAACCAAGGGCACCAGCAACACAAAACCCACGTTATAAAACAGTGGCAAGCCCACAATAAAACCGGTCAGCATGAGCGCCCAGGTAATATATTTTTTACCGCACCAGCGCATTAAGCTGCTGCTGATTTGCTGCGCCGCACCGGATTCTGCCACCAGCTTTCCAAACATGGCACCCACACACAAAATGACAGCCAGCGAGCCAAGAATACTGCCAATACCGGTTTCAATAACACCGGGGATTTTTTCCAGCGGAATACCCAGCATAACGGCGGCGGCAATGGATGAAACCAAAAACGCCAGAAAGGGGTTCAGTTTTACGCCGGTGATTAATATCACCAGAATCAGAATGGCAATCACAACAGCGGCTATGGCCATGAAGTCTCCTTTTTATTTATTGATTATTTTTAGATTAACTTGAGCTGCTAGAGCGAGTTGAATTTCAAGTTGCTGTTTGAGACACGCCGTAAATCCATCCCTGGAGGCTTGTCGTCGGCATCCATGCCTCCGACAGTCTCAAACAGCAACTTGAACTTCACCTCTTGTCACTTCGATAAAAAGTTATACCAATAACTAAACGCCAGTTACAGTTTGCGCGCCCTGAACTTGCGCCCTTTTAGTTTCCCTTGGCTCAACTGTTCCAGGGCAACGCGGGCGATAGATTTATCCACCGCCACATAGGTCGCAAAATCAAACACATCAATCTTGCCAATTTTTTCAAAAGGTAAACCGGCATCCTTGGTTAAGGCGCCGATAATATCACCGGGGCGCAATTTATCTTTTTTACCGCCATCAATATTCAGCGTCACCATAGTCACTTCCGGCATGGATTTTTTATCCGCGACTGGCAATGACTCCAGTGTGATTGACTGCTTCATGTAATCTTCAAGGCGATTAATTTTGTGCACTTCTTTTTGCACCACTAAATTTAACGCCAAGCCTGATTCACCCGCGCGCCCGGTGCGACCAATGCGATGCACATGCACTTCACTGTCGCGCGCTAAATCGACATTGATCACTGCATCCAAACCTTTGACATCAATGCCGCGCGCCGCTACGTCGGTAGCAATTAATACTGAACAACTTTTGTTGGCAAAACGCACCAACACTTGATCGCGCTCTTTTTGTTCCAAATCACCGTGTAATGCCAAGGCATTTACACCTTGCTTGCGCAAATATTCCAGTAATTCATCGCAGCTTAATTTGGTGTTGCAAAACGCAATCGAACTTGCGGGTTGAAAATGTGCAAGCAGCGCAAGCACAGCGGGGTAGATTTCTTCATCGCTGCGCAATTCATAAAAATGCTGTTCTATGTGGGTTTCGCTGTGGATGGATTCCACCGCAATCATCTGCGGATCACGCTGGCAGCGCGCGCTGATTTTTTGAATATTGTCGGGGTAAGTTGCGGAAAACAATAAGGTCTGGCGCTCGGTATTGCAGGCATCCAGTACAGTGTCTATATCCTCGGCAAACCCCATTTCCAACATGCGGTCAGCTTCATCCAACACCAGTTGGTTAATGGTATCCAGCTTCAAAGTGCCTTTGCGAATATGATCGACAATACGCCCCGGTGTGCCCACCACAATATGCGCACCGCGCTCCAGTGAACCGATTTGCGGGCCAATGGATACACCGCCGCACAGTGTTAACACTTTTACATTGTGCGTGAGGCGCGCGAGGCGACGAATTTCTTTAGCCACCTGATCCGCTAATTCGCGTGTAGGACAAAGCACCAAGGCCTGCACGCCAAAAAAACGCACGTTTAATTTTTCTAACAGGGCGATACCAAAAGCGGCCGTTTTACCGCTGCCGGTTTTGGCTTTGGCAATGACATCGCGCCCCGCCAATACCAGCGGCAGGCTTTGTGCCTGAATGGGTGTCATTTCGTGGTAACCCAGGGATTCCAGGTTGGCCAGCATGTCCGCACTGAGCGGTAAATTGGAAAATGCAGTTGAATTCACAAGCGACTCTTTGAGGTAGGAACCAACATGGCGCTATCACCGTGTTGGTCGTGTAACTAATAGATATGCGCCGCAGAATACCAGTAAAATCCACCCAAGTCGCCCATCCCCAGGAGCGGCACAAGAATCGATTTCGCTTCTTCCTTTATCAGTTTCTTCGCCCATCAATAGTTTCAGGTTATCTATGCGTGCGCTTTATCGCTCAACTTTTTTGACGTTTTTACCCTATCTGGCGGCGGTTTCAGGGCTGTGGTTCAGCATTGTCATTAGCGCTATGGCAGCGACCGAAAATCCTGCAGCGACCACAGCTAAAAATTGGGAGTTAGGCCTGGGGCTGGGCGCCGTAGGCGGGCCGGATTATCGCGGCTCGGACGAATACCGCAGTTTTATTAGCCCCATCCCCTACTTTATCTATCGCGGAAAATACATTCGCTCGGATCGCGAAGGTGTGCGCGGCAATTTTTTGCGCACCGATCAATATGAATTTACGCTCAGCGCCAGTGCATCTATTACACCGGAAACCGAAAAAAACACCCTGCGCCAAGGCATGCCGGAATTGGGTTCCACCCTGGAGCTGGGACCTTCATTTAATTTCAATTTAACTGGCGAAGATTTTAGTCGAGGCTGGCATTTGCAATTGCCCTGGCGCGCCGTTTTTGCGATTGGTGCCGATGAATCGGGCTACTTGGGAACACTGGTACAACCACAGCTGGTGTATCGCACCAAATTTTCACACTGGACATTTAATTATCGCGCCGGCATTACTTTTGCCAGCAACGATTACCACGATTACTACTACCGCGTAGCCGCTGAATATGTCACGGCAGATCGCGCGGAGTTTAATGCGCGCGCAGGTTACAGCGGCTGGAATAATAATTTTTCTTTTAGCCGTCAATTGTCGCTGCAAGGTATTAATACTCGCCTCGCCTTGTTTGTTCGCTACGACAATATTGAGCATAGCGATATTACTGACAGCCCGCTGGTAGTGGAAAACCACAGCCTGCGCGGCGGCATTGCGTTTATTTGGGTAATTAAATAAAGCGGAAATAATTGCTGCAACTAACAAACGCAACACAGCATTACAAACGCCTCAAAATACCCAGCGTTTTGACTAAAGGCATAGCCTCAAACAAACCTGACGCCTGCGCAAGTTGCCAAATCTCAAATGGCGGGCGGCCACCATCAGCAGGGTTGGGGAAAACATCGTGAATCGCGAGCAGGCCGCCGCGCACCACATGGGGTGCCCAGCAGCGATAATCGGTGAGCGCGGCCTCCATACTGTGGCCGCCATCAATAAACACCATTCCCAGCGGCGTATTCCAATAGCGCGCGGCTAATGCCGAGGGCGCCACAATCGGCACCACCGTATTTTCCAGTTGTGCGCGTGCAAGGGTGGTGCGAAATTCGCGAAAACTATCCATGCGCCCCTGCTGCGCATCAAACAGTTGCGGGTCGTGATATTCCTCGCCCAATTGATGCTCTTCCGAACCGCGATGGTGATCTACCGCAAACAACAGCGTATTTTTTTGCTCGCAGGCACGCCCTAAATACACGGTGGATTTTCCGCAATAACTGCCAATCTCCAAACAGGGGCCAAGTGCTGCGCTGGTGAGCGCAGCGTCAAATAACGCAGCGCCTTCTTGCGCATCCAAAAAACCTTTCACGGTTTCTATATCAACACCCAAACTTTGCATTGGCAGCATAATGTTTCTCACCCATAATCAAGGCCGGCATTCTAACAGAGCTAATTCATAAACTATTGCCGATTTTACAACCTTGGCAACCGACTTTACTGCGATAAAATTTATGCGCCGCAGCACAACACCCTATTGGATCAAAACCATTTATAAACGCATCAATCATTGGTACGTGCGCCGTTTTATTGCACCGCAATTTGATAGTTTAGGCAGCATTCCCGAAGTCGCTCATCCGCGCAGCCTGGTTATTTTTGGTCGCAATATTCACTTGGGAAAATTTGCACAAATTATTTGCGCAAGCGACAACTGCATTCGTTTTACCACCTGGCCAAGCAAACAGGCCAATGCGGAAATTCGCATTGGTGATTATTGTTTGATTTCTCCCGGTGTGCGTATTTCCGCCGCGCAATCCATCCACATTGGCGACAACTGTATGCTCGCTGCAAAAGTCACCATTAGCGATAGCGATTGGCACGGTATTTATAACCGCATTCGCCCGTTTCGCTGCACCAAACCGGTAGTGATTGAAAATAATGTCTGGCTGGGCGAAAGCGTTATTGTCACTAAAGGTGTGCGCATTGGCGAAAACTCAGTGGTTGGCACTGGCGCCGTGGTCACTAAAGATATTCCCGCTAATTGTATCGCCGCCGGCAATCCGGCGCGGGTCATTAAAACCATTAACCCCAATCGTCGCATGTTAAAGCGCGAATTGTTATTTAAAGATCCCGAACATTATTTTTATAATCAGGATCAGCTAGATAAATTAATGTTGGGTAACAACGGTTGGCGGGATTGGTTGCGCAGCGTGATCAAACCCAATCGGTTTGACTAACATCCGGGGCTTAATATTTTTCTCGCACTCATCTTATTATTGATCTACTTCAAAAACGAAAAAGGCCGCATCAGCGGCCTCATTCAAACACTCGATAGATCAGTGAAAACGACAATCTTTTAATACCAGTTTACTCGGGCTGCCCTGCCAATAGTGATCAACTGTACCGGTTAATTTTGCAAACTCACCCTCTTGTAATTTTGCTGCCCGGGCGCGATCTTCAGGCGCCATGCGACACACAATCGGCGGCCAGAACATAGACTCTTTGGTGTCCAGTGTTTCAAAGATACTGTTGCGATCAATAGTCACCTTGTACCACAACTCGATAGTGCCATCATTTTCCAGCGGTGTGCCGACAGTGCCATCCAGCAGATAGCGTTTGCCTTTGTAGTGCGCGGTAATCATTTCGGCCGTTTTGCGTTTAGCCATGCGATAAATATCTTTCGCCAACCAACGGGGCTGAATTTCTACCAGCGGCTCAGGGACAATCGCCGCACGCGCAGCGGCGGCAATTTTTTCGCCTTCCACACCGGTTTTGATACGCGCAATCATGCCGCACATACCCTTGCGAATATCCTCAGGTTTAGCCACTGTGCGCCGGTTCAAGCGAGTGTTAATACTTACGTCTGCCGAGGTGCCTTTGTTTGCCGCAGTCAAATAAATCAGGAAAGGATGACGGCCATTTTTTTGCTCAATCGTCAGCGTTCCCTGCGCCGCGTCAAGTTCCTCACCTAACACGTTAAAACCATCGGCAAGTGCAATAGCGCGCAACTGCCCCAATGCGCTGGATGCATTCAAGTTAGCGATATTAATGTTGGTAGAAAATTCCGCGCCGTTGCGCGGGTCGCCCTCTGCGCGAAAATTATTTTCGCAGGTATTTGCAGTTACCCAAGAGGATGCGACCAAACAGAATACTGTCGTTATTGTGCGTATAGTGTTCATGGGGATTTCCTTAATCTACTCATTTTTTGGCGAACCTAATAACCTAATACCGGAGTTTTACTTTAAATTGAGCAATCCTGGCGAGTTGTTAAAAAATGTATTTATTGCCGCAAAACTATTGAACCGCCAAACGCAGCAATGCGGCCACCGAAATGGCATCGGTAATTTCACCGCGCAATACCATGTTAATCGCCTCCTGTAACGGCAACTTTTTCACCTCAATATCTTCTGTTGCTTCCAGCTGCTGGGTTCCTGCAAATAATTCACGCGCGACAAACACCACACAAAATTCATCTGTCACTGAATTGGATAAATGCATGGTCATTAGCTGCTGCCAAGTGCGCGCTTGCATACCCACTTCTTCTTCCAATTCGCGCTTTGCTGCTTCCAGTGGGCTTTCACCCTGCGGGCACCCGCCCTCGGGAATCTCCCAGGTGTATTGATCAAGGCTGTAGCGACTTTGTTTGACCAGCCAGGTATTGCCCTGATCATCAATAGGCACAACACCAATTGCCGTATTTTTAAAATGCACCACACCGTAAATACCATCGGTGCCTTTGGGAGTTATCACTTCATTATGGGTGACGCTGATCCAAGGGTTTTCATAAACAACCGCAGAAGTTTTGGTTTTCCAGCCACCGGTTTTCTGGTTGATATATTTTTCACTCATGACCTTGATCCGAATTAACAATAAAATATTTTTTACACATCAATTAGTGCAGGCGGTGTGGGTCCAGCTCGACCTGAGTTATATGCTTGCCGAGCATCACCACCCGCCCAAAATAACGATCTCCACCAGTGACGGTGAATTCAAAATAAAATGCGCGCCACAGCGACAATACGCCTTGTGCATTGCGCTTAAACCAAATGCGACGCAAGTAGATTGTTTCATCCAACAATTGCACCTGCATTTCTTCGCAGCGTTTTTGTGCCGCGGCAAAGGCGCGCTCTTTTACCAGCAAAGCACCACGCCAGTAATAAACAGTCAGAATAATTAAGGTCAGCCAGAGAATGGATTGTAAATCGAACATGAAAAAAGCCGGCGCACATAACAGCTAGTCTGTATGTCTGCGAAAAGAGGAAGGAACTTTGGCGCAATAAACTGTAGCCAAGCCACTGGGCTAAAACTAACGACCGTCAAAAAAACAATCTCGCCAAAAACAATCTCGCTAAAAAAACAAAGGGTGATTGATCACTCAATCACCCTTTTTGAAAAACCAACTCATCTTAAAGAGGAGTTACGTTTTCAGCTTGTGGACCTTTTTGACCTTGGGTCACTTCAAAAGTCACTTTTTGACCTTCTTTCAAAGTCTTACGGCCTGAACCGTTGATTGCACGGAAGTGTACAAACACATCTGCACCACCTTCACGCTCAATAAAACCGTAACCTTTGTCATCGTTGAACCACTTAACAACACCAGAGACTAGATCTGACATAGTTTCCTCATCTTGCATCTAAAACGTCAGCGCAGCTGACCGAACAAAAAAACCGACTTTACTAAAAGCCAGAGTGAAATAGCTTGAAATAAAGCTATTGCTCAGGTCGTGGTACGTCCAAGTGTCTTGAGCAAGTGTTGTCTTACAAAAGCCTAGTCTTGGTGCGGATCTCAATCTGTAGCAAACCAAAATTAAAGCACTTGGATATTGGGAGTCAAGCGCTTATCGGCGAAATTAGCGATTATCGCCACTTTTTGTAATGGTGTGTAACGAGCACCCATTTATTCGGGCATATTGCGGTTTATCTCGTCATTTTTGCCATTATTTTGTGCAGATTTACTTGCTGCTTTACCCAGGGTTTCGTGCAAAAACAGTGCAACCGGAATCAAAACGAACCCCAGGATCATGACCTGACGTTTTATCGCTTGAAACTCATAACCCTGCTTGGATAATTGGTAACACGCCAGTGCCCAAGCCGCTGCCGCAAAATAACCCCAGCGTTTGTGCTGATATACCCCCCAGGCAATCAGGGCAGTAACCACCGCTAAAAATAATCCATAAACATTGGCGAATGAAATAAAACCGCAAACTGCAGCGATTAATATCAGCAGCAGAATTACATTTAATAGCTTTGCGACAATTAGTATTTTTGACATAAACAAATTCACTCTAGTGTTACTTTTTTACACCGCTCAATCCGAACTGTGTTTATCTTTGCCGCGCCAGGTTTGATATTTTTTGTGTACGCCACGCGTAAATGACTGGGAGTAATCCTCCAGTAAATCCACGCCCACCAATACCGCAATCACAACCAGCGATAATTTAATCGCCACCAGATTAAAACCTATCGCAATTACAACCCCGATAGATGCCAGCGCCCAGATTGTTGCGGCGGAGGTGACGCCCAATACAAAACCATCCCGCGCCAGCATGACACCGGCACCCAAAAAACCGATCCCGGTAATAACTTGCCCAATGATGCGCGATGGATCGGTAACCACTTTTTCCGGTCCGGAAAAATGCGAGGCGGCAAACAGCGAGGCGGCGATAAACAAATAGGTACCCAAAGTAATTAACGACGAGGTGCGAATACCCACCGGCTTACCGCGCAGCTGCCGCTCTATACCGATGATGGTGCCGCACAAAATAGCGGTGCCAATAGAGGCCCACTCAAATGGTTGCACACTAAATATGGTGTTCCAATCCAAGCTCATAACCAGTATCCACCCAATATCCGCACGGCGCCGCTACACGCCCAACGCCGTGTTGATAATTACTTTTTTAATAGCCTGTACCGAGTTTAGCTGGCGCATGCCGGTGTTGCGCAACCAGTTCACGGCCAGCGAACGACTGCCAAATAAATGCTTAAACGCCTCCATTGCCGACATCATGCCAAGGTTGGCGGCAAGCCGCTGGCGCTGGTAGCGGCGCAGAATGGAGTAATCGCCCAGCGGCAGGTCGCGCGCCAACGCACGCTCCAACTCCTGGCTCAAAGCGATAACGTCCAGTAAGCCCAGGTTAACGCCCTGACCGGCAAGTGGGTGAATGTTGTGAGCCGCATCGCCTACCAAGGCGATACCTGGCTGTATGTAGGAAGTGGCATGGCGCTGGCGCAGCGGAATGGCGTAGCGTTTGTCACAGCTAATCACCTTGCCAAGGCGCGCCTCAAAAGCAGCGGTCAACCGCGTGCAAAACGCCTCATCATCCAATGCCATTAGCGCTTGCGCCAGGTCGTCTTCAGCCGACCAAACAATGGAACATTGGTGGCTATCACCATGCTGTTGGAGCGGCAAAAATGCCAGGGGGCCGGTGTGCATAAACCGCTGCCAGGCGGTAAACTCATGGGATTTTTCTGTGCGCACCGTGGTGATAATAGCCTGTTGGCCGTAGTCCCATTCACGCGTTGCAAAACCCGCCAATTCACGCACTTGCGACTTGGCTCCGTCTGCCGCGATTAATAAGCTCGCGCTAATTTCCGCACCGCTGGTCAATTGCACTCTGGTGCGTGGATACTGGGGCTGTGCAGGAATAATCCGGGCAACAGCAGCCGGTTGGATCAGTTGGATGTTGGGCAGCTGCGCCATACGCGCGCGCAATTGTTTGACGATTACCGAGTTTTCAACAATGTGGCCAAGGTGCGATTGCTGTACATCCGCGCAATCAAATTCAATAGCCGCTGTGCCTTCACCATCCCACACTTTCATTTCGCGATAGGCACACAAACGCTGCGCCACAATGCCCTGCCAACAGCCTATATCCGTTAATAATTGTTGCGATGCATGGGTGAGCGCAACGACACGCGGATCAAAATGCTCGCCGGAAAATTCGTCTAGTTGATTACCACTTTCAATCACCGCAATACGCAGCGCCTGCGCAGCCTCTGTTTGCGCAACGGCACAAGCCAGTGATGCACCCACCAATCCCGCACCGACGATAACCAAATCAAAATCGGTGTTATCGGTGTGCGTTTTAACCGCCGCCGATTCACCGCCATTCATAGTTGCCTGATGACTTGCTGTCGCAGTATTTGCTTCATCCAATTTCCAGCGAAATTGACGGCCAGCGGTGCCCATGGTTTGCGCCACAAATTGCTGTTTAATGAAGGGGATGGACTCCAGGCTCAATAAACCCAAATGACGCAGGGCGATAAAAGGCAAATAGTCGCTGGAAAACAGGCGCACTAATTTATCGCTAAATTCCACGGTGATTTGCTGATCGAGCGTTTGCCTGTGCAAATAGTTTTGCAACACCGCCAAATCGCCGGGATTTTTTTGTTGTGCGATTGCCTCGCGCAGGGTTTCTACCAAACACACACAATCGCGCAATGCGAGGTTAAAACCCTGACCGGCCACCGGATGTAAAAAATGCGCGGCATTGCCCAGCAGCACTAAATGTGAACGAATTTGTTCCTCGGCGAGAACCAACTGCAAAGAATAGGCGTAACGCGCTGCAACTCGCTTGAAATGCCCAACACGGAAACCGAAACGCTGCTGTAGTTGCGCAAGAAAATCGGCATCGCTCAAGGCGAGTATGTCATCGGCCTGTGATGAGGGTAATGTCCATACCAATGCCGACTGCTGCGCATGCACTGATTCACCCAGCGGCAGCAGTGCCAGCGGGCCTTGATCGGTAAACCGCTCGTAGGCGATACCTTGATGGGGTTCGGAAAATTCGACATTGGTGATAATCGCAGTCTGGCCATAGGCGCGCGTTTGTGTGCCTATGCCCAGCGCGCTGCGCAGCGGTGAATCGCCGCCATCAGCCACGACGGCCAGCGCGGTTTTTAGATAAAAATCTTGTTTATTGGCGATTACGCTGAGCAGTGCACCATCTTGCTGGGGCGTTAAACCGGTAACAACTGAAGCAGCAAAACATTGAATATTTTTTTGCGCCTGCACCTGCGCCAGCAACACTTTACCAAGCCAGGCGTTTTCCACCACATAACCAACGGCATCCAAATTATTTTCAGCAGCATCTATAACACCACCGAGAAAATGACCGCGATCAGATACATGCACCTGCGTGATAGGCGTGATGTGTTGCTGCAAGGTTTGCCACAAACCCAACTCGCGCAGCACCTTGGCACTGCCGTAAGAGAGCGCGGTAGAACGCGCATCAAAACTCGGTTGAAAATGCAGCTCGTCGGCCTGCGCAAAGGGCTGGGCTTCAATCAGAGCGATGCGCAACTGCGGCTGGCTCGCCGCCAACAAACTGGCAAGGCTAGTACCCACCATGCCGCCGCCGATAATGGCGATATCACATTCAATGGTTTGCAACATAGGCAGAAAACATCACCTTGAAAAAAGCAAAAAATTAATTCGCCATGAGCGCTTCAATATCCGCCACAGTTTTTGGTACGCCGGCGGTAAGCACTTCGTGACCGTCTTTGGTGATGGCCACATCATCTTCAATGCGAATGCCAATGCCGCGCCATTTTTTGGCAACCCGCTCGTTATCGGGCGCCACATAAATACCCGGCTCTACGGTGAGCACCATGCCCGGTTCCAGCACGCGCCATTCACCACCCACTTTGTAATCGCCCACGTCGTGCACATCCATACCCAGCCAGTGGCCGGCGCGGTGCATATAAAATTCTTTGTAGGCTTCGCTTTTTATCAATTCGTTGACATCGCCTTCCAACAAACCGAGCTGCACCAAACCCTGGGTGATAACACGCACCGTTGCTTCGTGCGGATCATTCCAGTGGTTGCCCGGTTTACATTGGGCGATGGCGTCCAACTGGGCTTGCAAACAAATTTCGTACAGCGCTTTTTGTTCGGGCGAAAATTTTCCATTGACTGGAAAAGTGCGAGTGATATCGGCAGCGTAATAATCCAATTCGCAACCGGCATCAATTAATACCAGGTCGCCATTTTTAAGCGGCGCGGAATTTTCAATGTAATGCAAAATGCAGCCATTTTTCCCACCGCCAACAATGGTGTTGTACGCAGGAAAACGCGCACCGCTCATCTGGAACTCATGCAAAATTTCGGCTTCGAGTTGATATTCCATCACCCCCGCTTTACTCGCTTTCATGGCGCGCACATGGGCGCGTGCAGAAATATCGCCGGCTTCTTTCATCACACGTAATTCGGCAGCGCTTTTAAATAAACGCAGTTCATTGAGGAAGTGGCTTAAATCCAAAAATTCACCGGGCGGTGTAGCGCCCGAGCGCACTTTGGCGCGAATGGTGTTAACCCAGTCCATGACGTGTTTATCAAAATCGGCATCTTTCCCCATGGCGTAATACACGCGCTGCTTGCCTTCCAGCAGGCCAGGCAAAATATCGTCGATATCGTCAATGGGAAAGGCATCGTCGGCATCAAATTCGCTGCAGGCACCTTCGGGGCCGGCGCGATAGCCGTCCCAAATTTCACGCTCGCGATTGCGCTCGCGCACAAACAACACAAATTCGCCGTGATCGCGGCCGGGAATTAATACCAGCACCGCACTCGGCTCTTCAAAACCTGACAGGTATAAAAAGTCACTGTCCTGACGGTAGTGATATTCCGTATCGCGACTGCGGGTGCGCTCGGGTGCAGCGGGCACTATGGCGATGGAATTGGGTTCCATCATGGCCATTAATTGTTTGCGACGGCGGGCGAATTCGGTTTTGCTAATTCTCATAGAAATTCTCGCAAGCGTTTCGTTAAGCAGAGCGGCTGTGAATTAATGCAGAGTGTCTGACGCGGGCGCGCTACCGGGCGCCGCAATTTGTTCAGGCGCAAACTCATCGTAGAGATTGCTTACCGCCACGCGCACATATTCGGTCACTTCCATGTAGTCGGCTTCGGCACTGGGCTCATCCTCTTCATCATCCACCTGGATTTGCACAATGTTGGCAATGTCCTGCAACATTTCTGCGGCCTCTTCGCTGATCTGGCGTTTGCCCTGATGATCCACGCTGCCAAAACCGCTGAGGAAACCGTGGCACCATTCACTCAAGGCACGCGCTCGCTCGCTCAGTAGCGAGTCGTCGTCGGGCAACATTAATTTCAACCCAAAGGCACCCTGCAATTGCTCCAGTGTGACTTGATAGAGTTTGCTCAAGGCAATACGCACCGATTCGTCCGGCGCGGCAATAAAATCCAAAAATTCCACTGCGTCCAACAGCCAATGAACCTCGCTAAGGCTCGCGCCTCCGGCCAGTTTGCCGCACAGCAAACCGTGCAACTCAGAGGGACTATTCAGGGTTCCAAGGGGTGCCAGCAAATTGGCAAGGTCGTCAAAATTCAGGGGGCTAAGCAGTTGCCCGGAGGATGTGTGTTCGCTCATATCGGCCTCGTTTAATCAGTGGTTGAATGCTACCACGATTGACTCTGGCGCCTGAGCAAACTTTTTATAGTGCAAATCCTGCTATTGATTCAGCTCAAGTAAAACTTATCGGTTAATCATTTAATAACATCCAACTTCTCGAATTTACCTTAACTTGGGCTGTGCGATTGACCCCATGCAGGGCGCACAATATAGTGGGCGACCCGCGCTATTTATTGGTTAATTATTATCATGTCTGACGATCTTTTACTCGCCCTCGAAACCAAGCTGGATAAGCTGATTTTGCAGTGCAGTCGCCTGCAACAGGAAAACGCCGAGCTGAAAGCGCGCGAAAGCGAATGGCAGCGCGAACGTGTGCGCCTGATCGAAAAGAATGAACTGGCCCGCAGCCGTGTGGAAGCCATGATCACCCATCTCCGTAATCTGGACGCCGAATAAGCAGGGCCACCAATGAGCAACGAAACCGTTTTTGTCAAAATTCTCGATAAAGAGTACCAAGTCGCCTGCCCGCGCGAAGAGCGCCAGGCGTTGGTGGAATCCGCCCAATTGTTGGACGAGCGCATGAAAGCGATTCGCGGCACCGGTGCCGTGATTGGTTTGGAGCGCATCGCGGTGATGGCAGCACTCAACCTGAGCCACGAATTGCTGCAGGCCAAAACAGCGAACTATTCCGCTGGCGGTGCGGCGAGCCACAGCGATTTACTGCGTTTAAACGACAAATTGGATCGCGCTTTACACAACACTGCCGATTAAAAAAACGCTTTGCTGCAATTCTGAGCGCAAGCTTATTTTCTGTCATTTTACCAGCAGCGTTTAAGACGAATATTTCCTAAACGCTGCCACTACCCAAGCATAAATTCATTTGCGGAAGGCACATAAGTCTGGGTTATACTGGCGCCACGCCCTGGAATGTTTGCAATCCAACAATGTCCTTGAGCCGATAAATGTTAGCCCGGCAGTATCTCGTTAGTGTTCGGTGTGCATGTCCGCCTGACGGAAAGCCTAAAGAACCACAGGTATCGCCACCTTGAACCTTTGGGTTCAAGGCCAGCTTGGTAGCGGCATTTCGGGGTCTCTTATTTCTCTCCGCGTTAAATCCCTTAGATTTTTGCCAAGGCTGTTTGATTTATGGCCGATTCCACTAGCTTGCCCCCCTCTGACGCATCCAGCTTGAAACAGCAACTGCGCAGCCAATTGCGCGCCGCGCGCCGCAGCTTGACGCCAGCCCAGCAGCAGCAGGCTTCACTACAACTGCTGCGCCAGCTAATGAAAGTGCCACAATTCATGCGTGCCCAGCATATAGCGCTGTATATCGCGAGCGACGGGGAGATAGATCCGCGCCCGGTAGCTCAGCAACTCTGGAAAATGGAGAAGCATACTTACCTGCCAGTTCTGCGCCCCGGTAAAAGCAGGGATTTGTGGTTTGTGGAATTTACCGCCAACAGCCAACTCACCCCCAACCGTTACGGCATACCCGAGCCAGACCATCGCCATGAGCATCGCCTGCCGGCCAATTTGCTGGATGTTGTGTTGATGCCGCTGGTGGGATTTGACGCACAGGGTGCGCGCCTGGGCATGGGCGGCGGCTTTTACGATTCAACCTTTGCCTTCAAGAAAAAGAAGCCCGCAGGGAAACCCTATTTGATTGGTTTGGCACACAGCTGCCAGCAAACCGAATACCTGCCGACCGACAGCTGGGACATACCGCTGTTTGCGATTGCGACCGATACCGGCATGTTGACCACCAAACCCTAAGCAGGCAGTAGCAGGCTTTACCCAGCCTTAAAACACAACTCCCGCCGAAGCGGGAGTTGGGGGGACAATTCCTTCTCGCCCTCGCGGGCTTGAGCAATTACTCAGACACAGATTCGACAGCCGCTTCAGCAAAAGAGACCAAAGCGCCAAAATCCAACAGGGTAATGCACACTCCTACGCAAAAAATCACGGTTACGACGGAGAGAACATCAACTTTCATGGTGGCAGCCTTGCATATTATTGCTTTGAATTTAACAGGTATTAAAAAGAGCAGTTTTTATGCCAACCACACAGCAGTCAAAAGACTGTGGCGCGATCAAATAATAGGCAATTATTTGGAATAATCAAATCGCTATAACCTTTAAATTCGCAATAAATGACATATTTTTGTCAAAGCTGTCACAAAAAACCACATAACGTCGGCGAACTGGCCGCAACAGCCCAGACGAAAGCAGGAGATGGCACCGGTAACCGGTGCACTTTCTCGTCAGTTATTGACCAACTTCGACATGGCGACTGGTGACATTGCCAAGCCGTGAACGCACCTTGGCAGTGCCTGACTCCAGGATTTCAGCACCATCGACGAGTTTCCAGGACTTGCCTCCATCCACACTGAACTCGGTTGCCAGACCGGGGAGCGAGGTGTTGACCAAGAGCTTGCCATTTTCGATTTTGGCGCCAGGGGGCGGCAGGTAAAAATCCCCCCCTAAAGCAGCCAACTTGGGCAACTCCTTCTGGCTTAACTGCACTGCAAAATTCGCCCAATCCTGTTGGCGGGCGCGGTTATCGGGTTTATCGCCCTCCCACTCGGCCTTGTGCCAGGCGCGCTCGGCCAGGCTTATTAAGCGCGGGTAAATCATTTGCTCAAACTGCGCGCCGGTGCGCACTGTTTCGCTCCAGAGCTGCCCCTGAATGCCGCGCAGGTTTTCCGGTTTTTCCAGCCCCGGCAGAGCGCGCCCTACCAGCGCCTCCAGATTTCCTATCGGCTCACCCATACGGGTTTTGTCGGCATTGGCGTAGAGGTTGTCGGGCATAAAACCAAAGACTTTTTCGGTGCTGCTGTAGCGCGTCGCCCAGTAGTAGCCGCGTTCCTCCGGGTGGGCTTCATGCGGGTGATCGAAATACAGATGGGTGCCGGGCGACAAAATCACCTCGTAACCGGCATTGGCCAAGCGATAGGCGCGGTCGGCCACGCCCCATTCCCAGATGTTATCCCAGGCATTGGCCAGCACGGTTTTGTTGGCAAATTGCTCGCGATTGAAGGTGTTGTTGGGGTCGTACATCAAACCATCTTCCCAGCCGGCCAGCGCCAAGCCGCGAGTATGGGTAATCGCGGCAAGTTTGCTGACAAAGTAGGGCTTGAGGTCAGCCACACCGGCGACACCCTGTTCGCCTTTGGCAAACAGCGCTTCACAGGCGGGCGATGCCGTCCAGGAACCTGCGCCCACTTCATCGCCCCCCATATGGAAGGTCTGCAGTTTGGTGCCGGCTTTGCGGTACATCTGCTGCAGCTCATAAATCACCTTGTCCACAAACACATAGGTGGAGGGCATGCACACGTTGATGGAGTTATCGGTGTAATTCTGCACGGTAATGTATTGGGATTTATCCTGCGGGTCGGACAATAAATAGCGCTCGGCGGCGGCTTTATCGCCCGCTTTGAGCAGACGGTTGTAGCGCGCTTCCATCGCCTTGACGGCAGCGCGGGCGTGGCCGGGCATGTCGATTTCCGGGATAACCTCTATGTGGCGCGCATGGGCGAATTTAATGATCTCGATGAAATCCTCAGTGGTGTAATAACCATTACCCGAGCCAGAGGCGTGGGGACCGGTGCCCAACTGGGTAAGCAGGCAGGACTGCTCGCTCAGGTCAAAGCAGCGTTTGCCACCTATGTCGGTCAGCTCCGGCAGGCCGGGTATTTGCAAGCGCCAGCCTTCATCTTCTGTCAGGTGCAAATGCAACTTGTTGAGTTTGTAGCGCGCCATCTGCTCAATAAGCCGCAGGGTGACCTCTTTGCTGTGGAAGTTACGCGCCATGTCGTAATGCATACCGCGCCAGTCAAAACGCGGGGCGTCGGTTACGCTCAGCAGAGGAACTTCAAGCTTGCTTGCACCCGGTGCCGGTAAAAGGCTCAATAAACTTTGGATACCGTAAAAGGCGCCGGCGTTGTCACCACCGGTAACCGTAATCTTGTCAGCTGCGATATTCAGCAAGTAGCCCTCTGGCTCAGCTTTGCTGGCATCGACACGCAATTCAATCAACTTGCCAGTAAGGGCGATGTGATCGGCACTGGCTTTAAGCGTCAGGCCGTATGCCTTGAGCTGCTCCAGTAAGTAGTTCGACTCGCCCGCCAAACGCCCGGCAAAACTAACCTGCCAGCTACCATCCACAGCAACAGTGCCGCTGCGATATTTCACCTGTTTGGGCGTGGGGATAATTTTGTTGCCGGACTCCACCTTAATCGAATTGACGGCAAGGTTCTGCTCGTAGCGGCTGGCAGCCGTGGCAATTTCATAGCGATCAGTATTGTTGCGCAGCTGTTGCTCAGGGGTTGTTATGGGGGCGATAAAGTTCTGCAGGTTTTCGCTGTCGGTATTGGCAAACACCACCGCATTCAACCCAGGCTGGGCTATAAACGCGCGCGGCATAAAGTCGCTGTAACTCACCAAGTGCGCGCTTGCCGAATAGGGGATCTCAATAGTGGCGCCCACCGCCAGCCCTTTAAAGGCTGCCGTAGGGGCGATTTCATGCAAATCGCCCTGCAGGTGACGCAGTTTCAAGCCGCTGACTTCCACTTCATCCAACTTGCGCACGGAATGCAGGTAGATGCTCCAGTCGCCCGCACCGGCAGGCAGCGCAACCGACGATGAATTGCTCAGACTAAGCCTGGCTTGAGGTTTGGCTGCAAAATTGGAAACCACTGCAAACTCCAATTTTGCCTCAGCACCAAAGGCGGTTAACTGCTGCTGGCTCAAATTGCCCGCATAGGCTCCCGGCACCAACGCCATAACCAGGGCCGCCAGCGCGCCCCGATACAACCCACGACCAGATACTCTCATTACAACCCCCGAGGTTTTATTGATTGAATAGGGAGCCAGACAACCACTTCTGACAACGTTGTCCAAGATTACACCAAAATCGCCCCGCCGCCAGCTGCTGAACATAAATTAACCTTTAAAACCACGCCCCCCCAAATAACCATGCTAAAAACAACCATGCTAAAAACAACCCTGCTAAAAACAACAAAGGGCGCCGAAGCGCCCCCTGTGAATTCATAGCTATCAAAGAATTAACCCAAAAAGAACTTATAGGCTTCGTTTTTGGTTTCATCCCAGAAGGGATAATTCAGCTCGCTTAAAAAGGTTTTCAGCTCGGCATAATCCTTTTTAGGCACCTGCATGCCCACCAATACCCGTGCTGAAGCTGAGCCGTGGTTGCGATAGTGGAACAGGGAAATGTTCCAGCGACCGGCGACCTTGGTGAGGAAGGTCATGAGCGCGCCGGGGCGCTCGGGGAATTCAAAGCGATAGAGCACTTCGTCGGTGATATGCGGGGCGTGGCCGCCTACCAGGTGGCGAATGTGTAATTTCGCCAGCTCGTTTTCGGTCATATCCACCAGGTCGTAGCCCTGGGCTTTTAATTCCGCCACCAGATCAGCGCGATCCGTGCCGCCCGCCGCCACCTGCACACCCACAAAAATGCGTGCATCTTTGGCATCGGCGTAGCGATAGTTAAATTCAGTGATATTGCGTTTGCCCAGCGCCTTACAAAATTCTTTGTAGGCACCGGGGCGCTCGGGAATAGTCACCGCCAGAATCGCCTCGCGCTGTTCGCCAATTTCAGTGCGCTCGCTGATGTAACGCAGGCGATCAAAATTGATGTTGGCGCCGCAGTCGATAGCCACAAAGGTTTGCCCGGTGATGCCGCGCTCGGCCACGTATTTTTTCAAACCGGCCACACTCACCGCACCGGCAGGTTCGGCGATGGAGCGGGTGTCTTCAAAAATATCTTTGATGCCCGCGCAGATTTCGTCATTACTCACGGTCATGCACTCATCGACTACCTTGCGCAACACGCGGAAGGTTTCCTCGCCGATTTGCGCTACGGCGATACCGTCAGCAAAGATGCCCACCTGCGGCAAAACCACCCGTTTTTTCTTTTCCATCGCCGCAAGCAAACAGGCTGATTCTTCCGATTCCACGGCGATGATTTTGGTCTCGGGGCGCAGGTATTTCACATAGGCGCCGATACCGGCTGCCAAACCACCGCCACCTACGGCGATAAAAATCGCGTCGATCTTGCCGGGGTACTGGCGCAGGATTTCCATGCCGATGGTGCCCTGGCCGGCAATTACATCCGGGTCATCAAAGGGGTGGATATAGGTCATGCCTTTTTCTTCCACCAGTTTTTTGGCGTGCGCCGAGGCTTCGTCATAACTATCGCCGTGCAACACCACCTTGGCACCGCGTGCTTTTACCGCATCTACTTTGATCGCCGGGGTCGTGCGCGGCATCACGATAGTCGCCTTAATACCCAAATGCTGGGAACCCAGCGCCAAACCCTGGGCATGGTTGCCGGCCGACGCCGCAATCACACCACGCGCGCGTTCGGCTTCAGAGAGCATTTGCAGCTTGTTGTAGGCACCGCGCAATTTGAACGAAAACACTGGCTGCAAATCTTCGCGCTTGAGCAGCACTTTGTTGCCAGTGCGCGCGGAAAGCAGGCGCGCTTCATCGAGTGGTGTTTCCACCGCGAGGTCGTAAATACGGGCGTTGAGTATGCGTTTTATGTAGGTTTCAGGCATGTCAGTTCTTGCTTGGAGGGAGAAAAATGTCGCCGCAGTGTAAACAATTTAGCCGCCGCTGGCACGGCGAAAATCCGTATAATGCGTGCGCATTTCAAACCCCCTCCCAGCCTCCCCCTTGAAAAGGGGGAGGAGCAAAAAAACCGCCCTATCGAAGGGAAGGAGCAAAAGCCCCCTCCCCTTTTCAAGGGGAGGACTGGGGAGGGGTTATACCATTCAGCCGAGAAAACCATGACCCAAGACCAACTCAAACAAGCCGTGGCGCGCGCCGCGATTGAATACATCAAACCCAAATTATTCAGCGATTCCATTATCGGTGTGGGCACCGGCTCCACCGCCAATTTTTTTATCGATTACCTGGGTGAGATCCGCGATCACTTTGCTGGCGCAGTAGCCAGCTCCGATGCCTCAGCCGCGCGCCTGAAAAAACTCGGTATTGAGGTGCTGGACTGCAATGCGGTGAGCGAGCTGGTGGTGTATGTGGATGGCGCCGATGAAAGCAACGCCTACTTGCACCTGATCAAAGGCGGTGGCGCCGCATTAACCCGCGAGAAAATTGTGCGCGCCGTTTCAAGGGAATTTGTCTGTATCGCCGATGAGAGCAAATGGGTAGATGTGCTGGGCAAGTTCCCGCTGCCGGTAGAAGTTATTCCCATGGCGCGCTCCTACGTGGCACGCGAACTGGTGAAGCTGGGCGGCGCACCGGTGTACCGCGAAGGCGTAGTGACCGACAACGGCAATGTCATTTTAGATGTGCACAACCTGCAAATCATCGACCCGGTTGCACTGGAAACCGCCATCAACCAAATTACCGGTGTAGTGACTAACGGTTTGTTTGCAGCCAAGGGCGCCGAGGTGTTACTGCTGGGCACCAAAGACGGCGTTAAAACCATTTACCCCAAATAAATCCCCTCGCATTACCCGATTAAGGCGCCAGCCATCACTGGCGCTTTTTCTCTCCTATACTCAAAGCTCTACTTTCTCCGAAGGATACAACCATGTTCTCCCTCTCCAGTATTCAGGGGCGATTGCTCGTGGCCGTCAGTGCCGGTGTCGTTTTGTTTATGATCATCAGCGGTATCGCCATCACCCTGCTCAGCAGCACCATCACCAATTACAACCAGCTGATTGCCAATTCGGTCGCCCATGAACGCGCCATTAGCAGCATGAATTACCATTTCAAAACCCAGGTGCAGGAGTGGAAAAACGTGCTTTTGCGCGGCAAAAACCCGGACAAGCTGCAGCAGTACTGGGGGCAATTTGAGCAATTGCAGCGCGACATACAAACCGAAGGCAAAACACTGGGCGGCGAGCTGGATGGCGAGAGCAAACGTCAGGTAGACGCCTTTTTGCGCGCCCATGAAACCGCCTTTGGCCGTTACCAAACGGGGCTGGCCGCGTTTAAAGCCGCCGGTTTCGACTCTGCAGCCGGCGATGCGGCGGTTGCCGGTATCGACCGCGAGCCCAGCAAATTGCTGGAGGAATCCGCAGCGCTGATTAGCGCCAAGGTAGTGGCCGAAACCAAAGCCAACCTGGAGGCGAGCGCCAAGGTATCCTTCTGGGCCGGTGCCTTGATCCTGTGTGGCGGCATTCTGGTGGTGTTTTTGGTACTGATTATTTTGCGCAAAAACCTGCTGGCACCGTTCAACCTGCTTAATCAACACCTGAGCAAATTGGCCGAGGGCAATTTCCGCGAGCCGCTGCATTTCAGTGATAGCAGCGAACTGGGCAAACTGGGCGCGAGCATCCAGCAGGTGCAGGAGAGCATTGTTAAGGTAGTCGCGGCGGTGCAGGGTTCAATGCAGAGCCTGAGCGAAGCCTCAAGCCAGATCACCACCACGGCATCAACCCTGGCGCGCTACACCGATCAAACCCATCACGCTACCGATCAGGTTTCCGCCGCCATCACCGAAATGACCGCCACAGTGCAAGAGGTCGCCAGCAACGCGGGCGGAGCCGCCGATGCCGCCCAGAATGCGGACAACAATGCCAACAAGGGGCTGAAAATTATGGAAAGCACCCTGGGCGCAATTGATCAGCTCAGCCGCGAAGTGAACCACGTTGGTCAGGTGATGAGCCAACTGGAAGGCGATACCAACCGCATTGGCGGGGGTGTTGGATGTGATTAAAAACGTTGCCGAGCAGACCAACCTGCTCGCGCTGAATGCGGCGATTGAGGCGGCGCGCGCCGGCGAACAGGGGCGCGGTTTTGCGGTAGTGGCCGATGAAGTGCGCTCACTGGCCAAACGCACCCAGGACTCCACCGCCGAGATCCAACAGATCATCCACGCCGTGCAACAGGGCGCCAGCAACGCGATGAGTGCCATGCAGTCCAGCCTGACCAAAACCGGCGCGACCATGGATATGGCCGGGCAAGCCGGCAACTCCATCAACGAGATCAGCCAGTCGGTCAATCGCATCCTGGGCATGAACATGCAAATCGCTACCGCGGCCGAGGAGCAGAGCTACACCGCTGAGGAGATCAATAAAAACATCATCCAAGTGGTGAGCCTGATCGACAGCGTCAATCAGGATGCCCAACAATCCGTGCTTATCGCCCAGCGCCTGGAAAGTACCGCCAGGAACCTGCAAACCCAAATTGCTCACTTTGCGATTTAAAACCGGCTGGATCTGCAGGCGAAAAAAAACCGGGCACGCCCGGTTTTTTTCATTGCTGCTCTGAATCAGCTCAGGCGCGGCGCAAACGGCCCAGCCCGATTAACCCCAAACCGGTCAATAACAGCAAGAAAATCGACGGCTCATTGACCTTGGTTACAGGCGGCGTGTAACTCCAGCTACCGGTGTGGATTTCACCATTGCCCTCATAGGATTTAGCGGCAATCGCACCATCCAGATTGGAATTGGTTTTGATGGTGGCATTTAAGGCCAGCACTGAGCCGTACCAGGAATCGCCAAAGTTCAGGTTGGTGGCCTCGTAGAAATTCCAAAGCACATGGTTCATGTTGTTGCGGAAACTGTTGGTGCCATTTTTGGTGGTGCCGGCGTTAAACGTGGTGCCGGATACGTTGATCACCACATTGAGTGCGGTGGCAAAATCCAGGTTCAAACTCCACTGTGGGCCAGTCAACTGCTCTACGGTGATATTGAATACCACCAGATCCGTTGCGGCGCCGGTGTAGGTGAACGCCTTGTTGTTCATATCGCCCACCAGCGAGGTGTTGTCCGAGCTGGCCAAATCCCGGTAAAAATCTGACTCGGCTTGCAACTGCGCAAACAGGCTTGCCTTCTCGGCCGTCAGTGATCCATCGGTGACTTTTTTCAGGCAGCCGTTGGGCACCAAACCTGCGCCATTACATATGTTGGTAGGGCCGGTAAAGTTGCCCTCGTAGGCCAGGTAGCCGCGGTCAATGTGGGTGGCGCTGTTGCTGGCAAAGTTGCCGACTACTTTGACGGTATCCGCAGTGGAGTTGAGCGGTTCTTTTTGGGCAAATACCGAGGCATTTACCACATTGCCACCAATAAACGCCTTGCCTTCTATGTGGCCACTGCCGCCAGAAACCTTTAAATCACCCAACAATATCAGGTTGTAATCATTGAGCGGGCCAGCGCCAGCCAATGAGGAAAAGCCCAATAATACGGCAGCGGCAACCATCTGGCGGCAGGCAGTAGTCAAGGAGAGAGTGCGAGCAAAAGTCATAAAAAAACCTGTAGTAGTAAGATCGGCTTCTAATGTTTGCGGACAAGATGCAGGCTTTGTGCCTGTTTGACTTTATTCTTTCAAATCAATAATAAACGCCACTTAGCGTGACGCACATCACATAAAAGTGTCAATTTTACCGACATTGATAAATTGACAGCGAAAGACATCTTAAAGCTAATAACTGATAACAATCGATAAAAACACCAATACTCCCCTGCCCTGATCCTACCGGGCAGAGGAGTTTAACCAGGCTTACTGATAGAGCGCGGGCAGCTCGCTTTCAAACACCACAAAGGGATGTGCGAAAAAGGCGTTGAAATCTTCCGCGGTTGCCTGCCCGGGGTAGGGAGCAAAAAACTGCTCCGCTTTTTCCCGCGCCAGGTTAGCGTTGCGCCAGACCATAACGTAGGTGATCTCGCTCGCCAGAGGGTCGGCAAGGGTTGGCGCTAGAATCCGCTCGGTCCAGAAATTGGGTAGCGTGAGTTTGTTATTGCCGGTTTCGGTCAGCGCAGCGATTTTGTTGCGCGCACGGGCAATGCTGGCGATCTGTTTCAGCGCGGCGGTGAAATTGGCTTTTTGCTCATCTGCGCTTGCGGTATTGGCCGCGTGGCCAACATCCCAATAGTTATCCAGACCTATCACATCCACATAGTCATCGCCGGGGTAGCCGTAGAAATAGCCCTCCTCAAACTTGCCCATATCGAGGCGGCTGCGGTCGGGAGAGTAAGCGTAAATCAGGTTGCGCAGGCCTTTTTTGTCGCGCAGGTATTCCACAGTGAAGCGCCACAAGGCGATGTAATCCGCCTCGCTGGCGTTGCCTTTGCCCCACCAGAACCAGTCGCCATTGTGCTCATGCCAGGGGCGGAAAATAACCGGGATGGGATGGCTATTGCCCTGCGCATCGGTCGCGACCAAGGCCGCATTAAATTCCACAAAGGTATCCAGGTAGGTTTTGAGCTGCTCATGTTTGGCACCGCCGGGAATCAGCTCATGCACTGTGGGGGTTTTGTCCCAGGAGTTGCCGCCGGATACCGGGCTATACATATGCCAGCTGATGGTGATCACCGCGCCGCGACTGTAGCCCGCCTTGATCCACTCCTGCATTTGTTTGAAGTTAACGCCATCCAGGTTCTTTTCCTGCCCCAGCTCCAAACCGCCCAACTCCCAGCCGTAGAGCGCCGGGTTGGAACCGGTCACATCGCGCACATCGGAGCGATCCAGGTCGCCTTCCCAATGCACGCCGTAGGCGAGGCTGTCCTCGTGGCCAAACAGCATGTGTTTACCGCGCAACGCCGCCAGGTTGTTGTAGAGCGCCAGGGTTTGGCGAGTGGCGTGTTTGTCGATTAGCGACAGTGGTTGCACTTGCGCGTTGGCGCTGGAGGCCTGCACCTGCGCGACAGCAGGCACTGATGCCGCTGCACTGGAGGTATCGGCCGGCTGGCGGTCGCAGCCGACTAAAAAACTGGCACATAGCAGTAAAGACGCCAAGGGCAGGCGGGGTTGCATAAACATGGGAATCTCCTCAAATGGGGCCATAAACTGGCAAAACTCTTATCTTTTTTCAAATGTAACCGTTTACAAATGAGGATACTAGCAGCCTTATGCAAAAAAAGAAGCCTCCCGCGCTGTAAATAAAAGTTGAGCCCCCGCCCGCTTTTGCCTAGCCTTGGCGCTTTAATCAATTTGGGTATGGGTGCGCTATGGACTTTTCTTTTCCCGCCATTGGCTTGGTGCACTCCTGTTTCAAGGAGAAATTTGGCATACCGCGCCAACCGGGTTTGGCGCCGCTAGCTACCGCTGAAATAGAAATGCTGCCGCCCTATGACGACCCCGCCGCGTTTGACGGGCTGGAAGGCACCAGCCACCTGTGGGTACAGTTTGTGTTTCACGCCAACAAGCGCGAGCAGTGGAAACCCAAAGTCAAACCGCCGCGCTTGGGCGGCAACCAAACCCTGGGCGTATTTGCCACCCGCTCCCCCACCCGCCCGGCGCCAATTGGCCTCTCGGTGGTACGCTTTGATGGCCTGCGCCAGCGCGACGGTAAGCTGTTAGTTGCCATCAGCGGCATAGATTTACTCGATGGCACACCGGTGCTGGATATCAAACCTTATGTACCCTATGTGGATGCCGTCGCGGATGCGCGCAACAGCTTTGCCACCCAGCCGCCCGCCCATATCCCGGTGGAAATTCCCGCCGAACTCGCGGCCTTTTGCGCCGATTACCAACAAAAAACCGCTATCGACCTGGCGCAGCTACTCACCCAAATCCTGCAACAGGACCCGCGCCCCCAGTACCAGCAGCCAGACCCGGAGCGGATTTACGGCATGAAATTGCTGGATCTCGATATCCGCTGGCGCTATTCCCACTCTGGCATCTGTTTAACTGAACTCATTTGCCTTGCCTGACCTCATCTGCCTTGTATGAGCAGACCACCCTTATAGCCACAACTTATTAACTCACTGTTATTAAATTAATAACCAAACCCAAAAAGCCGTGCTATTCTTGGCGCATAAATCATCATTTTGGCACATTACCATGCCCCAATCGAACCCCATTGGGCTGCGCAAATGGATCTGGCGAGCCTTCTCCCAAAGCGCCCTGATCCCCCTGCTGCTGGTGGAAACCCTGCTGATTATTGTTTATTTCTTTACTAACCATTCCATCCGCAGCGCGCAGATAGAGCATTTGCGCGGCAATGCACTCTCGGCACTGCAATCCTCGGCGCAAGTAGAAGCACGGGTAATTGATGAGCAGTTAAGCCATATCGATAGCTTGGCCGAGCTATACCGCAATCTCACCCTGCAAGCACTGCTCAAACCAGTCGAATCGGTACCTACAAACCTCGCCCTGACTGCCGAGGGCGTGCGCTACAGCCCGCGCGATGAAGGTGGTGCAGCGGTTTTCTATTCCAATGTGACTCCAGCGGCACAGCAGGATTTGCAGAAGGTCGCCCGCCTCGCCACCATCGACCCGATTATCAAAGAGTTCAAAGAACACAATAGTTTGGTGGCGGCGCTCTACTTCAACAGCTGGGATAGCCTGAACCACATTTACCCCTGGTTTCTAACGCCTGAACAATACCCGCACAGTATGGCGATCCCCGAGTACAACTTTTATTACCTCGCCGATGCCAAACACAACCCGCAGCGGCAAGTGGTCTGGACCGATGTATATCTGGACCCTGCCGGGCAAGGCTGGATGATGTCGGCCATAGCGCCGGTGTATCGCGGCGAGTTTTTGGAAGGTGTGGTGGGTATCGACATCACCGTGGAAGGCATATTGGAGCAGATTCGCACCGCCAAGGTTCCCTGGAACGGCTTTGCCATGCTGGTGAGCAAGGAGCTGAATATTATGGCGATGCCCGAGGCAGGCGAGCAGCGCTTTGGGGTGGATGAACTGACCCAACACAGCTACGCCGAAGCAGTGCGGAGCGAGCAATTCAAACCCAAGGACTTTGACCTGCGCGAGCGCGCCGACACCCGCGCCCTGAGCCCCCGCATTGTAGCGAGCAGCAGCGGCGTAGAGCGCATCACCCTCAACGGCAATCCGCACCTGGTGGCTTGGGCCAGTATTCCGGCGACCGACTGGCACTTACTCACCATCGCCGCCGAAGCGGATGTGTTTAGCCAGACCAATAGTCTGGCACAGCGTTATGCACAGATAGGTATGCTGTTGATCGCCGGGCTGATTCTCTTTTATGCCGTGTTTTTTAGCTTTATGTGGCAGCGCGCACGCCAGCTCAGCATGGCGCTGATCCAGCCGATAGAGGGCATATCCCGGATGATGGCGCAGATAGGCAAGGGCGCACTGGACAGCAACCGGGTGGAAAGCGATATCCATGAACTGCGCGAGATGGCCAAACATACTCATGCTATTGGCGCGCAGTTAACACAGGCCGAACAGGATCTGCGCTGCGCGCTAGTGGATGCGCGCGCCGCAAGCCACGCCAAGTCGCGCTTTATTTCCAGCATGAGCCATGAATTGCGCACGCCGCTCAATGCCATCAAGGGGTTCGCACAGCTCTTGCGCCTGCAAAAGCCAGCCAGTCATCCGGGAGAAGTGGACGAGATAGGGGAAATACTCGCCGCCAGCAACCATTTATCCCAACTGGTGGACGACATACTCGACCTGTCCAGTCTGCAAGCAGACGCTGCCCCACTCGAATTGGAACCCATAGATATCCATCAACTATTGCAAGATTGCGCGTCCATGCTGAACCCCGAAGTGCGCAATGCAGGCCTGAGCCTCAAACTTGATATGCCCGGTCAGCCACTGTTCGCCTATACCGATAAACGTCGTTTACGCCAGATACTGCTCAACCTGCTGTCCAACGCCATCAAATACAACCGCGCAGGCGGCAGCATCAGTCTTTACACCGATGCGCTGCCTGATGGCGCGCGTATCACGGTGAGCGACACTGGCATTGGGATTCCAGTGGATAAACAGCCCCTGCTATTTACCCCCTTTGAGCGCCTGGGCCAGGAGAACTCTTCCGTAACCGGCACCGGTATAGGCCTTAGCCTGTGCCGCGAACTGGCTGAATTATTGGGTGCGCAGCTTGGTTTTAGCAGTACCCCCGGACAAGGCAGCCGTTTTTGGCTGGAACTCCCTTTTGCGCCACCTGCACTCGCTGTGAACACAGCAACAAACTCAATCACCCGCCCGCGCAACAATCAATCAGGCTTAAAGGATCTAACACCAAGTACCACCCAATCATCACCTCTGGGGGAGTTAGACCATCATGCTTAGCCAAGAACTGCGTGCCGCCACGATTGTCATCATCGACGACATAGGCACTAACATCCGCTTGCTGGAGTCCAGCCTGAAGGCCTTTGGCTTACGTTATATCCATAGTTTTAGCGACCCGGTAGCGGGATTGGATTGGTTGCAGAACAACCATTGGGATTTGCTGTTACTCGATTTGGATATGCCGCGTATGGACGGCTTTGAGCTATTGGCGCGCCTGGCCCCCAATAGCGGGCAACCGGTGATTATTCTCACCGCGCTGGGCAGTCAGGTTGACCGCCAGCGCGGCCTGCATCTGGGCGCTAACGACTATCTTTGTAAACCGCTCGATTTGTCAGAGCTGGTGCTGCGCATTCGCAACAATTTACAGCTGGGGCTGACCTTCCAAAAACTACAGGAAGAGCGCGACACACTCGATCAAAAAGTGCTTGAGCGCACGCGAGAGCTGCAGGCCAGCTTCACCAGCCTGATCCATACCATGGCGCGTGCGGCAGCGTTCAAAGATACTGAAACCGGCAACCATATTATCCGGATTGGCGAGATGGCCGCCCTGATCGCACGCGAACTGGGCCAGCCTGAAACCTGGGTGGAAGACATAAGGCTCGCTGCCCCCATGCACGACGTGGGTAAAATCGGCATTCCCGATGTAGTGCTCAACAAAAACGGCAAACTCACGCCAGAAGAGCGCGAGCTAATGAAAACCCATGCGCGCATTGGTTTTGACATTCTGCGCAATGAAAACAACAGTGCGATGATTAACATGGCGGCAGAGATAGCCCTCAATCATCACGAATATTGGGATGGTTCAGGCTACCCCCAGGGTCTCAGCGGCGAGGCGATTCCACTGTCGGCACGCATAGTGGCACTCTGCGATGTCTACGATGCACTGCGCGCCAAACGCCCCTATAAAACGGCATGGACACACAAAGAAGCCCTGAATCATATAGTTCAGGGAGCCGGGAGCCATTTCGACCCCATACTGGTCGAGCTGTTCAGTCGCCTGCATGACTCGCTGGAGCAGATTATTGCGCAGTATCAGGAACAATCCGAACCACCGCTAAAACGCTGCGGTTTGAATTAATTTGAACCAATAAGCCCCGCGTACAATCTCCCCCAAGGCGCTGTAAAATCTCCCCAAGGGGTTACAGGCGCCTTCGGTTTTGGCCTGCGCAGTGGTATGATGCGCGCCTTTTTCAGCCTGCCGATGCGCCTTTTTTAGCCAATAAGCTTATTAAATGCCGGCCCTTTCCGTCCCTGTTTGCTAACCACGACTCGCAGCGACGCGCTGAGCGACTTTCCCACTTTTGGAGTTGTTCCCATGAGCAAGACCTCGTTAGACAAGAGCAAAATCAAATTTCTGCTGCTGGAAGGCGTTCACCAATCAGCGGTGGACACCCTGAACGAGCAGGGTTACACCAACATCGAATACCTGAAAACTGCACTCGGCGAAGATGAGCTGATTGCAAAAATCCAGGACGCGCATTTTGTTGGCCTGCGCTCGCGCACCCAGCTGACCCGTCGCGTGTTTGAAAACGCGCCCAAACTGATCGCCGCCGGTTGTTTCTGTATCGGCACCAATCAGGTGGATTTAAAAGCGGCGCAAGAACACGGCGTGGCGGTATTTAACGCGCCCTACTCCAACACCCGCTCGGTCGCTGAATTGGTGATTGCCGAGGCGATTTTGCTGCTGCGCAATATCCCGCAGAAAAACGCGGTATGCCATCGCGGCGGCTGGGACAAATCGGCCGTTGGCTCTTACGAGATTCGCGGCAAAACCCTGGGTTTGATCGGCTACGGTTCGATTGGTAGCCAAACCAGCGTGCTGGCTGAATCGCTTGGTATGAATGTGCAGTTTTATGATGTGATCACTAAATTGCCGCTGGGCAACGCTACCCAGATCCGCAGCCTGGACGACCTGCTTGCCACTTCCGATATTATCAGCCTGCACGTCCCCGAAACCCAATCCACCCAAATGATGATTGGCGCGCGCGAACTCGGCCTGATGAAACAAGGCGCGATTCTGATCAATGCCTCACGCGGCACGGTGGTCGATATTGATGCGCTGGCAGAGGCGATTAAATCCGGCCACCTGTCAGGCGCTGCTATCGATGTATTCCCGGAAGAACCTAAAGCCAATGGCGATGAATTTATTAGCCCGCTGCGCGGCCTGGACAATGTGATCCTCACCCCGCACATCGGCGGTTCCACCATGGAAGCGCAAGCCAACATTGGTATTGAAGTGGCGGAAAAACTCATCAAGTACTCGGACAACGGCACCACCACCAGCTCGGTCAACTTCCCCGAAGTTGCCCTGCCCGGTCACCCAGACGCACACCGCTTGCTGCACGTTCACGCCAACGTGCCGGGCGTACTGTCCAAGATCAACAAGATCTTCTCCGACAACCAGATCAACATCGCCTCGCAATACCTGCAAACCAACGACAAAGTGGGTTATGTGGTGGTGGATATCCACTCACCTTACGATGAAGTCGCGCTGGAGCAGTTGAAGAATATTGAAGGGACGATTCGTTGCAGAGTGTTGTTTTAATCGATCAATAATCTGCACCAATAACTCTCAACAATAACTCTCAACAATAAAAAACGCCGCGCTCAGCAATGAACGCGGCGTTTTTTATTGTTGAGAGTTATTGGTGAGCGTTGTTAGCGCGGCTTTAATCGCGGGCAACTAGCCGTGGCGCCGCTTGATCCACATGGCGATCAGTTCAACCCCGAGCACCAGAGCAACGCCCAAACCGGCCCAGACTACCGCCAGGAGAATCGTGGGTTCATGACCGGTAGCCGCCAGATAATTCAGCGGATTCAAGTTTTCCTGCTGCAGCACCACAACACGCCCATGGCTATCGGTAGTGGTCAACAGTGCGTTTTTCCAAGGCCAGGTGACATAGAGTGAGCCGATCAAAAAACCGATCAATACAGATAGGGTTTGATTGTGATAGGACCGCAGTAACCACAGCAGGAAGCGCGAGAAAGCCACCAGTCCACAAATGCAGCCGGCACCAAACCACAGTAATTTATCTATTTCCAGGTTGTGGATTGCGCGTAAAAAAACCGGGTAGAGCCCCACCAGCAGCAAAATGAAACTGCCGGAAATACCGGGAAGAATCATGGCGCAAATCGCCACAAAACCGCCCAGAAAGAGAATCCAACCATGGTCGGGGAGTTGGGCTGGTGCCATGTGCGCTACCGCCAGAATAAAACCTATACCCGCCAACAGGCCAACCGCTTCGCTCACCCCCCAACCGCGCTGTTCGCGTACCAAGTGGTAAATGGACGCGGCGACAAGCCCGGAGAAAAATGCCCAAACCAGAATCGGGTAAGTGTCCATGGCCACTAACACCACCGCCGCAAATGTTTTGAGGCTAATCAGAATGCCGCCAAACAGGGCGACCAGAAAATTACCGTTGATGTACTGCCAGGTTTTTACTATCCCTTCGCGCTTCAAGCGCAGCAACACCGCCGGGGTACAGCGCTTGAGCGAACTGAGCCATTCATCGTAAATACCGGTAATAAAAGCAATAGTGCCCCCGGATACGCCGGGCACTACATCAGCCGCGCCCATACACAAGCCCTTGAGCAGCACAAACAAATAATCTTTGAGGCTGCGCCCTGGCTGGTGGAGTGTCATGTCCTGTTGATCGGGAGTTGTCATAATCAAGTCTCGCCTGTGGCCTGTTCTGGCCGGGTTAATGTGCAGGGGTAAAAGTGCGGGGGAGTTTGCCTGAAAGCGCTTGGCGGCAACAGGCTAGACGTTAAAAAAGTGGCGTTGTATCGCATCAAACACTTGTGCGCGAGCGGCGGGAATTTCATTGACCAATTGATGCCCGGCGGCGGGAACATACACCAGCTGCGCGCGCGGTAATTTACGTAGGATCAGCCGCGTATTGTAGCGCCAGGCCACCGTCATATCGGCCGTGCCCTGTACCAGCAGCAGCTCATCCTCGCGCGCCGAAAACTGCAGGAATTGGCGATGCCAGTTTTTCATCGCCCCCACCCAGCGCACCGACAGTTTTTTGGATTGCAAACAGTCATGCTCATCGATAAAGCGGATAAATTGCTCATCCCGCGAGCTGCGTGAATGACCGCGTGGCAGCTGTTTTACCCAGGGGTGCAAGAGCCAATACAACACCCGGCCAGACCACCAGCCACGCGGCAAAATCAGCGGCGCACAAAGCGCAGTGCGCGCAAAGCGGGGCGGATAGCGCCACAGGTGGTTGAGCAATACTGCGCCGCCGGTACTTTGCCCCACCGCATAATAGGGCGATGGCAATAACCGCTGCGCCTGCTGTAACAACTGCTCCAGCACATCGGCATACTGATCAAAGGAATCTATAGCGGCGCGTTCGCCACTGCTTAAACCGTGGCCGGGTAAATCAAACGCCAGCACCGCCAAGCCCTGCTGTAAACCAAAGGCAATCACATGGTCAAAAATCCCCAGGTGATCGTAATACCCATGCACCACAACCAGTGTGCCGCGCGGTTTGGGGGGCAGCCAATAGTGGGTGGCGATGGTAAAACCAGCCGCGCTGATGGCACCAAAGCCATGAACCAATGCGCTATCGACGGCGGCAAAATTGATCCGGTAATAGTCCAGATACTGCTGTGCCGGCACCGTCTTGGCCCAGACCATATCCTGCGATGGTTCAAACCCCAGCGCAGGCAGTTGTGCCATCAGTGCCTGGGCATCTGTCAGTGAAAACGATGTGGCGCTATTCATAGAGAGCAATTCATAAACTGGGACATCCCGGCATAAAGTGGGCCTTACAAAATGGCCACAACATTGGCGCTAAACATCAACTATAATTCAGCTCCCGATGGGATATAAACCCAATCAACCATTAAAACACTTATAACAACGACAATTACAAAGACAACCCCGGGCTAGGACTCTATGCAGAATTACATATTTAATATCCACGACGTGGTGCTGTTTATGACCGTCGCGGAATGTTTCCTGCTTGTTATTTTTCAGGCAATTCTTCCGGTCAAAAATCAACTCGCCAACCGCTTGCTCAGTATTTTCCTCGTCTCTATTGCCATCAGCTCCGCCTGTATTTTGGTGCTGTGGAATGACAATGTGAGTTTGTTCCGGTTGTTCGACGAAACCCTGTTGCCATATTTTTTAGTGAGTGCGCAACTGCTTAAAGGCCCTATGCTGCTGCTCTACGTAGTGGCGCTCACCCAGGACTCTTTTAAACTCGAACGACGCCATTTGTTACACGCAATTCCTATTGTGATTGCCCTGGGCTGGCTGCTGGTTTTTGGCATCAATGGCTCGGATTTGAGTTTTAAAACGCTGGATCAACAACAGCTCGCCAATGCGGTCTGGCACTTTATAAAAGTCATGCCGTTCTTTTACGGTGTTATGGCATTTAATAAAGTGCGTTTGTATCTGATCAACCTGCAAGATCAGTACTCCACTTTTTCCTCTACCGAACCCAGTTGGTTAAAAACCCTGAGTTTGGGTTTTTTGATTACCTGGAGCTTTTCCATTCTGGTACACGTGGTAGCCAATACGATTGAATCGCCGCGCATTTCCGATGTGATTGGCATCACCGAAAACTATATTGTTTTTATCCTGATCAATGCGCTGTTTATCAATAGTGTGGTGCACACCCACAAGCTGCTCACCACCAAACCGGATTTGGGCAAAGACGTCAAAGTGGATGAAAAACTCACTGACACTGCAATCCAAAAAGTTCAGCAGGGCATGGAAACCCAGAAATTATTCCTGAAACAAAACCTGAATATCGAAGAGTTTTCCAAGCGCATTCATTTACCCGTTAAAGAAGTTTCTGCAGTGATTAACAAACACTACGGGACTAACTTTTTTGAATTTATGAATAGCTACAGAGTGGAAGAAGCAAAACGTTTGTTGGGCGATAGCCAACACGCCGAGATGACGGTCATGGATGTGTTACTGCATGCGGGCTTTAATAGTAAGTCTGCATTTCACCGGTTTTTTAACCGTTTAGTGGGCATGTCGCCCACGGAGTACCGCAAACAACACCTTCATAAAGAATCCAAAAACGTTTAAAAAAACACTAAAAAAAATGCCAGTTTTGCACTGGCATTTTTTTTGGGCTAACTGCAACAACCAAACGCTAGGCGCGCATCTTGCGCAGGCGAATCAAACCCAATAACCCGAGTGCGCCAAAGAGTAAACCCATGGTCGCCGGTTCAGAGACTTCTTGAGGCGGGTTTACATCCGGCAATTTATTGATGACAAACGCATTGTTGTAAGAATAAAAATGCGCGTTGCGCCCGCCGGTAATGGTGAAGTGCGCATAGCTATTCAGGCCCATCCCATCGTGCTCAATGGTTTGATTGAAATCCAGACTGGGCACAAATGCAGACGTGTTGCTAAACGCATATTGCTGCCCCCAAATCAAATCACCATTTGCTACTGAGCCGCGCTGCTCAGTCCATAACAAATCCTGACCGCCACCCAGCGTGGAGAGCTGGTCAAACAATGTTTGGCGGCCATAGGAGGTTGCATCGACATCAAAGGTGACGCTGTAACCATTCACTGTGACAGTGTTAGTAAATGCTGGGCCGAATCCCGACATCTCTGTAAAAAAAGAATTGCCGGAGTTTATGGTCCACAGGGCCGGGTCAGTGTTGGCAGTAATCGATTGGGTAAAACCAAGACCCGCGAGATTTTGGTTAGCCACACCAAATACGCCGGTATTATCGAAACCGTAATCGATAATGCCAGAGAAGGTGACTACCCAAGCAGAAGCATTAAGTGCAAAAGTACTTAACGCGAGAGTGGCAAAAAGTTTTTTAAGATTCATGAGATTTACCTGGTGTGTTTTAACGATTTCACTTGTGCCACTTCCATTTGGACGTTTGTATTGTTGCGTTGCGGATTAAACAGTGCCGGAAGCTCCCAAACCCTGTTTAACCCGCAACACTTCTCGTTGCTGCGAAACGTTTAATTACTCAGGTGCATGTAATTACCTTGTATTTACTGCGGCACCTCCAGGCGCACATTGTCGAAGGACACATTCATAGCGGCGGTAGGTTCGATAACAAAGATATTGGAAATACTCGCCAGGTTAGCGGCTCCAGGCTGAATGGAGTTGCCGCGTGCAATCAGGTTGGCTACCGAAATCCGGTATTGCCCCCAGGTGCCTGTCGCCGGCAGGGTTGCTTCCACGTCACTCACACTGGGCCAGCCGCTATCCATTTTGATTAACAACTTGGCGCCAGCAGCCAGGGAGTTCACTTTCAGGTCGAACACCAAATCACCCGCCGTCGCCCAACTGCTCAGGTTGGCTGAACCCGCCGGGATGTTGAAATACACATTTCCGGTTGAGCCGGTCTTGATAACGTTGATCACTTTGCCGCGGCCGTCTTCATCAACCTGTGAATAGCTGATTTGGCTTTGCGGATTGTAGGAATCAAATTTCAACCCGGTCGCCAGGGCATCGGTGTACATATTGAACAAAGGTGGCTCGGCAAAATCTCCGGAAACTTGTGGATGACCGGTGAGCGGCACTATCGCCGGGTCGACGTTAGTCGCGCAGCCTTTGCCCGTTGTCGGGTTGCTGGCGCAGCGATATACCTTGACCGACTCAACCTGCATTTCTTGCGGGAAAGTTGTGGCATTGTTAGGGCCGCCCGGCCAGTTGCCACCTACCGCAACGTTCATAATCAAGTGGAAGGCTTCATCAAAGGGAGCCTTGTCATCGGTGGATGCCGAGGTGTACCAGCCAGCCTGATTTTGGGTCGCAAAATGCTTGTCATTCACATACCAGCGAATTTCACCCTCTTCCCATTCAACGGCATAGGTGTGGAACTCTTCCCATACATTCGCGGTAGGGGTAGTGCTGGTGCCGGTGTATTTATTGTTAGGCCAGACATCGCCGTAATGCAGGGTTCCATGCACCGCATTGCCACCATTGGTAGTATTCAGGTTGACCGCTTCCATAATGTCGATCTCACCACTCAGCGGCCAGCCACCGTATTTCCACTCGGTGGGAAGCATCCAGATGGCGGGCCACAAGCCTTGGCCGGTAGGCAATTTGGCACGGATTTCCATACGCCCGTATTTCCAATCGCCTTTATTTTTAGAGCGCAGGCGCGCCGAGGTGTAATCACGGGTTACTGAGGTGTCATTGACGTTGTAGCTCGGGTCATCATCGCCCTTGGCCTGTCCGGAGAAAGTCTCTTTGCGCGCCACTATGTGCAATTTGCCGTCGGCGACAAAGGCGTTCTCACTGCGGTTGGTATAACACTGCAATTCATTATTGCCGCCGCCCATACAGTTGCGCTCGAACGACCACTTGGTGGTATCTATCGCCGTGCCATCAAACTCGTCGCTCCACACCAACTCCCAGCCGTTGGCTGCCACTGAGCTGGCCGTGCTGCTTGAACTTGCGACAACACTGGCTGCACTACTTGACGTTTCAACTGCCTGGCTTGAAGCAGCCTGACTCGATGGGGCCTGACTGGAGGGCGCGCTGGATGAACTGGCAGGCTTACTACCGCCACCCGAACCACCACAGCCGATCAAGGCAGCCAAGGTTAAACTTAGGGACAACTGCGCCAGGGGCTGGCCAAATCCTCGTTGTTGGAATTTCATAATTACCTCGTGCTTTTTATTAAGTTTTATTATTCAACTGCTTGTATGCATCACCCGGCCAATAAAACACCGGAAAACACCTTGCCCAGACAAAAAAGCCCCCGCTTTCTGCAAGACTGGAGAACGCGGGGGCTAAAGCAAGGAGAGCTAACAATAGTAGGAGGACAAGCCTCTCACTTTTGTTAACACCCAAGGGGACCTGACATCACCCCGGGGTTCAACAGCTAATGAAAATCACATCAGCAGAAACACAAACGAGGCTCAACCACGGGCACATCGTTTATGTCGCAGGGTTAGATTGGCAGATAAAAAAACACTGGTCGTCCCACTTTCGCGGTCAGCTCAACATGGGGCGGGTAGCATCTGTGGACGACTAAAAGAGGGAAACTCGTTCGTAAAAAAAGGGGTTTACGTACTAAATCCAGCGCAAAAAACCGTCTCACTTTCTGCAACAAGGTGCAACTTGCACTCCTGCGACACCAACCAAAGCGTGAAGTGACTCGCAAAATATTCCCGGTTCAGATCCCATATTCAGATCGCCGCCAAAGTGGGACAAAGCCCCGCATTTTCTTTTGTTAAAGTCCCGCCGCTTGCCAGCAACCATTTTCGCCAGTGAAGAAGCCAGATTGTTGGTGAACGCATTAGTGGGTAAACGAAATAGTTGATTAACACATCAATAGGGAAACTTTTAAGGAAATCCGTCTGATGGCCCAGTTAAAAAGCCTGCTGCTAACCGCCGTTGTTGCCGCACTTGGCGGCGCTTATGCACAACATTTATTCACGCCCTTAGAGCGCACTGTCGCTACAGACACCAAAGCGGCTGCCCTCGACAATTCCGCAGCCAATTCCGCAGACAATTGCAGCCAAGTGGCTTACGCGGCCGAGCGCATTAATGCCCAACTGCAAAAAGAACTCGCCGACTTACAAGCAAAGCACCAACAACTGCTAACGCAGACATCCACCCAGACCTCAGCAAAACCTCAGGCAATCGCCGCAAACCAGAGCGAGGCACAGCAACAACTCCAACAGCAATTGCGTGAACTGGAAATGGAAAAACAATTGCGCAAAGCCAATGACTTTACGACCTGGCTGCAAAAGTCGCAGGAGGCCGACCCAGAGTTCAACCTCAACGACACTTTGGCCCAGCGTTTTGCCAAGGAACAACGCGACCCGCAGTGGGCCGATGCGCAAGAAAACCAATACCGCAACCTGTTTAGCGACACCCCTGAACTCGCCGGCTTTGCCTTAACCAACAGCCAATGCAAAACCCGCCAATGCGAACTCAGCGTCAGCATCAACAACCTTGAACAATCAGACCAATTAATCGAAAAAATAAATCGGGTAATGGTAAGCAACAACCAAAGCGCAACAATTATGGTCGCTGTAGATCCCCACACCGGCACAACACGACTGTATATCAGCGAAGAACCCAGCGGTTTTGAATTTAATTGACCCTTGCACCTCGCTCAACAAGCAGCAAAGGGGCGATTAAATCAAAAATAAGGCGGGACGCTTTATTCACTGCGGCTAGCAGTAGCGATGTCAACAGCCATCGAGTGAAACCATTACAGGAGTTATGGATTTCACAGGACTATAAATTCGATCAATTAGGAGTTTTTATGAAGTTTTTAAAATTATGCGCGGGCTTGGGCCTTGCAGTATTGGCGAGTGTTTCGGTGAATGTGAGTGCGCAGACGGCGGCGTGTACCTGGACATCTGTATATGGATCCACTGTCAATGGAATTAGCACCGTGTCGTTTGTATGCAAAAATTCCGCTGCCACAGTGATCGCATCGCGTACAGACAGCAAATACACCTGGCAATCAAATTACACCTGTGGCACTCCATCTATAATGTCAGGCTATCAAAAAACCGGCGCTAAAGAAGGATCCTACTACCCGCTTTTTTGTAACGATGTAATAGTTTCAAACCAAACCAGCTCGAGCTCTTCCGCGATACCAGTAAGTTCATCAAGCATTAGCTCCTCCAGTTCGTCTGCAAATGTTTGTAATAGCGGTGCTTCCCAAATTATCTACACAAGCCCAGGCTCAACACCATTCAATCCAAGCTTCTGCGGCCCTCAGCCCCAATGTGGTTACACAGTTACCCCCCTGGATAACTACACATATCCACGTCTGAAATACACCTGTAAATAAAAACCAGTTTTTCACCAATCTCCTCCCCCTTGGATTTGCCTCCGGGGAGGAGATTTTTCTTTGCAAATCGAGGTGTAGATTTACGGAAAGCGTTAATGCAACAATGAGCAATTATTTTTAAATCAGCGTCTGCATTATGACCACAAATAATCCCTATTCAATAAACGAAGAGCTTTCCGTCCATACATCTATTGTCGGGATAGAAGAAGAAAAAGTTTTAATCATTGATAATTTTCTTACAAACCCGGATGCGCTGGTCGATTTGGCAGCGAGTCAAACTTTTACACCCTACAGTACACAATATCCCGGTATAAAATCACCCGCGCCGGCAGAATACACCAAGGCACTTTTACACCGGTTAGTGCCAATAATTGCAAACCACTATGAACTTCCACCCCGCCAACATCTCGAGTGTTCGAATTGTTCCTTTTCGCTGGTCACACTGCCAGAAAATGATTTAAATCTTATTCAGCGCGCGCCCCACAGAGACTCTTCCTACCCCTTTCAATTTGCCGTTTTACTTTACTTATGCGATGCAGAACATGGAGGAACGTCGTTTTATCGGCATAACTTGACGCAGTTTGAAACCATTAGCCCAGCCAAAAGCGCTATATATGACCAGGTATGTGCGGAAGACATAGCCAGTAACGGCGAACCAGAGGCGCGATACCAGCAAGAAAGTGACAGGAGATACGATAAGATTGGCGAAGTAGATATTCGTTTTAATAGATTGGTAGTTTACAGAAGTTGGTTGCTACACTCCGCCAGAATAAACCCCGGCAAAAGTGTAGACGCCAATCCTCGTACAGGCCGTTTAACATTAAATTCGTTTTTGATTTTTTCTTAAACTACTCACCCGATGTTTAACTTTATTTCTGTACAGCTTTGCAATAAAAATTAAGATATTGCTGATGTGATGGCAATTCCTTCACTGTGTTGTGAATAGACTTTTTTATCCCGGTTAAAAAAAGCTCCAATTCATCGCGAGGCATCATGTTTACAATTGGATGATACTGCTGCGGAACCACTCCTTGCCCCATCATCACTTGCACCCATGAATTCTCATGAAATAAATCTACATCCTCGCGGAAAATCCGGCCGCATTGGCGAAACAATTCAATTTTTCGCGCAAGGGATTCAGGCACTTCCATATTTTTACAGTAGCGCCAAAAGGGACTATCGGTGCGCTCTGTGACTTTATAGTGAAGGATAATAAAGTCGCGAATATATTCTATTTCAGAATTCGCCTGACGATTGTATTCAGCTACATCCGGTTCTTTAATACCCCGAAGCGGAAACAACTGTAATAAGCGAATCACCGACCGCTGTATTAAATGAATACTGGTAGATTCCAAAGGCTCCAGAAAACCGCTTGATAAGCCAACAGCCACGCAGTTTTTTAGCCATTGTTTTCTTCTGCGACCAGTTCTGAAGCGAATTACTCTTGCCTCAGTAATAGGTTCACCAGTGACTTTACTGCGCAGAAGCGCTTCTGCATTTTCGTCGGACAAATATTTACTGCAATACACCAAGCCATTGCCAACACGATGCTGCAGCGGGATGCGCCACTGCCAGCCAGCCTCATGCGCGGTTGAACGGGTGTAAGGCGTCACATCAGAAACAGAAGTGGTTTGCAACGGAATTGCTCGATCACAAGGTAACCAGTGCGACCAGTCCTCATAACCTGCGTTGAGTGCTTGCTCGATCAACAGTGCTTGCATACCAGTACAATCGATAAATAAGTCGCCGTTAACATGATTGCCATTTGCAAGCAGAAGTGATTCTATAAAGCCCGTTTCGGAATTGAGACGCACCTGTTGAATTTTTCCTTCAAGGCGAACCACACCATGCTCTTCGGCTATTTTCCGCAAAAAGCCTGCATATAAACCGGCATCAAAATGATAAGCATAATTAGGCTGATGGCCTGGATTATGGGCAAATTTATTTTTGCGTGCCGCTTGGATTTCCAGACAATAGGTTTCAAATTCGTCATTAAAGCCCGCTTCCAGACCTTTCAGCCAAAAGTTATGGAATGTAGCTGCCCAACAATCCTGACCAGTTATACCAAAGGAATGGAAATATTCCATGCCGGGCTGACGCCAGTTTTCGAAACTAATACCCAGTTTAAACGTTGCGTTTGTCGCCTTCATAAATTCCTGCTCATTAATCTTCAGCAGGCGATGAAAATTAATGATAGGAGGAATAGTTGCTTCACCCACGCCAACCGTAGGTATCTCATCTGATTCAATTAGTATTATTTCAAGGTTTTTACCAATCAGACGAGATAGCGCTGCAGCAGTCATCCACCCTGCTGTACCACCACCAGCAATCACTACTTTTTTTACGGAATCAGAAATCATCTGGCTACAACCACTCTAAACTTGGGAAATTAACGATTGAAACGCGCCAAAACCTTGGCTTTTATTTTTCGTGCAAGGGTTTCATTCAGTTCACCGACACTACCACGAACATGCTCCGGAATATGCTCCACCTTATCGGGGCTATTATTAAATACATAATAATCAAGCAGCCCTTTCCAGGCGTGTTTTTGCGATTCCGGCAGATCCCTCATCGAAAGCAATGCCATCTCTAAAACATCGGCAGGGCTGCCCATAAAAGCTGGCGACTGACGCCACCAGTAATTCACCAGAATGTTTAAATCCTCCAGCCCCTCAACGTTATGCCACCACATACTCGGCAGAAAGAGCGCATCACCAGGCTCCAACTCCACCACCTTCGCCGCTTGTAGTGCCAAGCTATACTTAGGAAATTTTTCCAAATCGGGACAGCGTACATCAACCAAACTAATTGCTTGTCCGGCTGGAGTAAAATCAAGTGGCCCTATGTATAAGTTGGGCAACTGATCCGGTGGAAACAAGGTAAAACGGCGACGACCAACAATATTGCAGGCGATATTATCCGGGAGGTCGAAATGTGCTGGCACACAACTGCGATTGCCAATCCACATAAATGCAGAGGCATTTCTTGAATCAAGATTCAACTTATTAGTATCAGAGAAACCTGGCAACAACGTATTTATCGCGGTGGTTCCCATATAGCAAAGGGGCGGTTCAATTTGTTGCGCCGCGGTATCGATATCCGCAAAAACCTCATGCAGAGCTTTTTTGCTGGCCACACAATTTAATTGTTTAAAATCTTCGGTGTATGCAATACGGCCTTTTATCGATGCGTCACCCTGCACCTCAACGACATCAATACCTGAATAAAATTGTAATAAATATGCTACTGCCGCAGCGCTAGAAATTCGCGCTTTCTCAACAACCGGCCAGGTAGAAACCAAATTGCGTAATAAAATTGGTTCATTGGATAACAATACCTTTTCATCTAATACAAATCGACTACCGCAATCAATTACTTGAATGCTGGCGCAGGTTTGGCGAGGCACTGTTTCACTATTCATTTAATAATTCTAAATAAGGTTATTTTTTCGCTCGATAAGCGCAGCAATTTGTGAGAGGGATGCAAGCTGCATATAAATATCAAATAAAAAACCACTGTCATGCAGCTTCTTCAGTGCATTAACCGATAGCGACGCAAGCTTTTCCTCATTGATGGTGTAAAAGCCAACTAGCGAGTGTTGCTGGTTATTTTTTAATGTCATTTCAGCGGAAAAAGGTTCAAGCAGGTCAAATTCAACTAGCAAATCAATAAAGGGTTTTACTTCAGCAACTCCCTCTTGAACCAAACCTAATACTTTACTGATGCGCATTAAAAATTCGCTATTACCGCCGTGTTCTTTAAAGAGGCTTATACCTTCGCTGGTACTTACTTTTGGGCTATCAAGGTCCACATGTATCACCCAGTTTTGCGAAGCCGTCAAATCACGTTGACTTTGTTTGCCTATGTAGAAAGGCTTACATTCAGCACACAAAGGAATATAACGCGCTTTCCACTCACCATTTTCGATGAATAGATTTTCCCCCTCTTGTAAACCAAGCAACGCAAGAGGCGTGTAGTCTCCCGTTTTTTCATTTTTACCGAATACTATCGGGTACTGCGCTTGCAGAGAACGAAACTCTTTAGGGCAGGTTGGAACGCACATATCATCATCGCCGTATTCCTTACCACGCACAGGAACAACTTTTAGATTTTTATGCTCAATGTTGTTAAGCAGCACTATATTGCTCATAAATCCTCGTCATTTTTATAGCTTGGCTTAATCCCCAAGCAGTAGAGTTAGTGTGTATTTAGGAGTGCCTAAGAGCTGACGCCCTGATAGCGTTTTTGCATCTCATTTATCAGCGAACGATTCGCTGTTAACCCACGCAAGCCATTTCGATAAACCTCGTTGACACGCTGAAATATTTTTAGCGATGTAGCTTCATTGTCCCAGCGGCATACAGTCGCACGCTGTTCAGGCAAAAAACCCATGCCATACAATATGTATTGATAACTAGGCGGCCCAAACAACTCCAGGACCTGATGAAAATCAGCGGTACTGGGAACTTTTTGCTTCCACAAAATCATAAGCTCTTTGAGTTGTACCGGTATGGTTTCGTTATTTTTATGATCAGTCCAATAATTGGAGTCTGTACGTTTGCTGAGTATGTAATGCAGTTTTAAAAAGTTAATTACACTATCCCACCGCTCAACAAACCGCTTATTAAAACGCTGGGATACTATTTGCATCGCAGCTCTATCTACCGGCAACTCATTACTAATAACCTTAGAGCATATCTCAATCATTACAATCGCAGAGGCCTCAAGCGGTTCAACAAAACCCGCCGACATACCAACAGCGACACAATTCTTAACCCAAGGGGTACTGCGATAGCCTGGTGTAAACTTTATTTTTCTGGGTGACAACTGGCTCAATGTTTTTTCAGAACAAGTTTTTCCGGCATATTGTTTTAGTGTCGCCCATATTTCATCATCGTTCGTATATCCACTTGCATATACATGCCCAACCCCGCGCCGTGTGGGCAAGCCTATATCCCAAATCCAGCCATAACGCTGGGCAGTACTGAGCGTAACTGATGCTATATTTTGTTGTGGATCTTCATAAGGCAACTGTACCGCAAGCGCAGTATCATTAAATAAAATAGACGACTTATCGACAAAAGGCGCTTTAAAATGTTTATTTATTAATACACCTGTAGCGCCACTGCAGTCGACAAATAAATCACCTTTTATGATCCCACTATTTTTACAAACAATTGATTCAATATATTCATCTTCATCGGCGTTTACATGTTCAACGTGATCTTGAATAAACTTCACACCCAGTGTTTGCGTGCAGTATTTCTGTAGGAATAACGCAAATTTATCTGCATTGAGATGGTAGCCATAATTCGCAAAGGCGGCAAAATCCGGAGTTTGTATTTGTTTGGGAGCCAGCCCCTGTTCACAAAAATCGGGTTGGGCGCTGACTGCAAAAGCAAAAGGCTTATCGCCCGCATAATTAAGCCATGCCCGCGCTATATCTATTTCATCATTTGCAAAACCATGGCTTAGTGATTCCGGTGGCGTAAAAGGATGGTAGTAAAAATCATCTTCCTCGCCGTTACACCAACCAACAAACTTTGACCCTTGTTTAAATGACACATCGCATTGGTTTATGAATTCAGTTTCAGATATACCCAACTCACGCAGCGTAATGCGCAACGTAGGCCAGCTGCCCTCGCCCACGCCAATTGTTTTAACCTCCGGGGATTCAATAAGAATCACCTCTAATCCACCGGCTTGGTTTGCACAATGATCATAGGCCAAACGCGCGGCGGTTAGCCAACCAGCAGTACCGCCACCGAGAATAATGACTTTTTTTATCAAAGCCGATTCATTATTTTCCTGGTGTTGTCCAGATACCGTTATTGTAGGTTGCACATAAACCTCACTAGTAAAGAATCTTATCTTCTATATCTGCTTGCGTTGGTCACATCCTGTAGATCTGACTTGAAATCCTTAGAATAAGAAAAGCCGCTGATATCAGCGGCTTTTCCTTAAACAACATATTGAGATTCACTAAATCCATCAAGCCAAAGCAAGAGTGGCGAGGCCACTCTTGTTGTGCAGGGATTCCACGTACTTTTATTAGAAAGTGTAACGTGCACCAATGTTGTAACGCGCTCCCAATTCGGTTGCACTTTGCAGTGCACCTTTGTAACGGGAATAAGTGCGTTGGGTTTCATCGGTGATGTTAAGACCTTCAGCAAAAATAGAGAATTGCTCATTAATGTTATAGCTGATGTTCAGATCAACCTGACTGTATTCTTCATTGAACTCTGGGTTCAAGTGTTGACGGTTAGTGTTGATCAGGAACGAATCACGCCAGTTGTATGCCAAACGAATCTGGAACGAGTCTGTTTCATAAAAAGCAACTACGTTCATAGTATCGCTAAGGCCAGTTAAGGCGAATTGTGAGTCAAATTCAGTTACGTCGTATTCAGCATCGCTGTCTACGATGGTGTAGTTGAACTGACCACCGAAACCACTTTCAAGCGTGTGTTGAACAGCGAATTCCAAACCTTTGATTTCAGCACTTCTCTCGTTAACAGGCTTGGTAACGTTGAACTGGATCAATGGATCAGCAGACACTGAGTTAATACGGCTCACGCCATCGGTTGTCTCTGGATAGTTAGCCAAAATGTACTGACGAATTTGCTCGTTGTCAGTAATGCCTGCATCTCTTGCTGCCTGAGCACGAGGACCTGCGGATGGATTACGCAGATCAAACAATGTCTCAGTGGTAGTGGTTATACCAACAAAATTATCAACATCTTTCTGGAAAGCACTCAATGAAACATAACTTGCGTCACCGTAGTACCACTCAACCGAAAGGTCGTAGTTTGTTGATTCATGAGGCAACAAAGTTGGATCACCACGGCTCGCATCACCTTCAGTGTTACGAATAGTGCCCAAAGCTACGCCGCCAGAAATATCATTGTAGTTGGCACGTGCGATTGTCTCACTGATCGAACCTCTAACAATCACATCATTTTCAAACTTCAAACTGATATCAAAGTTTGGCAATACATGATCGTAGCTAGCTTCGTAGTTTGTGAACTCAAATACACCGGGAGTTGATACTGTCGCAAATTCGTTAGCACCGGTCCAAGCAATGCCAGTGTAGGCAGGCACTTTTGCACTGGAGACAACATCGGTCTCTTCGTAACGAACGCCCACGCTACCGTCAGCAACAGCAAAGCCTAAATCGTACTCATAATTAACTTGTGCAAAAACACTGGTATAAGTTTCTTCTGTAGCCTGATCGGTAGTCCAGTTATTGGTTACACAGAAACGATCTTCACAAGGCCAAACGGCAGGATTCACCGGGTTGTTTGAATTGATTGGTGCTTGTACTGCTACAACATCGTCAGCTGCATCTTGGAAAGAGAAGATGAAACCGCGATCAAATTGGGCAAAGGTATTTCCAAACGCATCAACACCTGAGCCGGGGGCAGCATCAAAATCACCGGTGATGCTACGAGCGGTAAAAATCTCATCGCGATGATCAGCGGGATTACCATTCGCCTGAGCCCAGTTGTCGCGCTGAGCAACCATCAAACCACGGTGAATATTGTTGTCGGTTTTACCAACACCAAAGTCGATGCTCTTGATCAAGCCATCATCAAATTTGTAGTTACCAGACAACTGTGTTTGCTGAATATCGTTCTCGAAAATACTGTTGCGCAGAGAACTACCGGTAGGCTGCAGACTAGCAGCAGTGAAGCTGGAGCCATCCAGATAGGTGCCTGGGTTTGCACGTGAAAGCACACCTAATGCTGCGAAATCCTGACTGAAGTCAACGGTTGCACCCATACGCTGGGTGTAATCTGCAGCTTGGATTACGTTGTTGTTACCGTAGGGGCTATCCGCTTTCGATTCTGCATCAGAATCATGGAAGTCCAGGGTCAGGGTCAGGTTGTCAGTTGCTTCCCACTCAACATTCAAACCAACCGAATTATTTTCATTAATTTGTGCGAAGTTACCTACACCAAATACGGTGTCATCGCCGCCCGCATGGGTAAACACAATTGGGTAGTAAACGTTTTTGCCAGTTGCATTATTTTTGCCACCCAACGCCCATTTTGACGTAGTGCCATTCACTCTTTCGCCTTCCCAGAACCAAACGTTAGTGGTGTTTGTTTGAGAGGCAATATCCATATCAGAGTAGGTGTAATCCAATGTCGCCTTGAGTGTATCGATTGGCTGATATTGGAAAACTACCTGAGCGTTGTTGCGCTCACGACGGAATTCGGTGAAGTTGTATTCGATATTTTGTGGGCGCAGGAATTGGTCGCCATCTTGAACAGTGGTAGAGCCTGCGGTGTCAAAGCCACCGAACCAACCGTCACGTTGCGCTGTGCCTTGGGTGTGCCAACCGTCTGGAACAGAAACCTGACGATATCCACCTTCACGCACTTGGTTACTTACAGAGACAGCTACACCAATGGTGTCATCTGCAAATGTTTGGCTGTAAAGACCTGAAATTTCAGGTGTCAGATCTGAGTCTGTGCTGGACTGGTCATAAACGCCTTTAACACCCGCAGTGAATTTCAAACCTGGTGCATCGAGTGGGCGAGTAGTTTTTACATTGACAGTTGCACCCATACCGCCAGTTGCGATGGTAGCGCGCGAGGTTTTGTATACGTCAACACCCGCAATTCCTTCAGAGGCTATGTTGGCAAAATCAAAGGAGCGCGATGCGTTAACCGCTGTACCTTGAAGGCCTGATGTAGGCATCTGGCGACCATTCAAAGTAACCAGGTTGAAATCCGGACCAAGACCACGCACAGTAATCTTTGAACCTTCACCGTTACTACGGTCAATGGATACGCCAGTTACACGCTGCAATGACTCGGCAAGGTTGGTATCAGGGAACTTACCGATGTCTTCGGCATTGATCGAATCTACAACACCCTGTGACTCGCGCTTGATATCCATTGCACGTTGCAAACTAGCCTTAATGCCAGTTACGACAACTTCTTCTACAACACCTTCTTGTGCAAAGGCGATTCCTGAAACACCCATCATCGCCGAAGCAACCGCAGTAGCCACTAACTTTTTCTTGAAGCTGGCCGATTGGTTTATTGTTTGTGTTTTGCTCATGGAGGACTCCATCTATTTTATTGGTATCGATTGGTTGTGCTATCAGCAGCGCCTCTCAACGCTCTTTTGTGCTGTCACAACTCGTTTTCTAGCGAATTCATAATCAGGCTTGCAGATATAGGTGTCGTCCCACCTTGGCAAAATATGAAACCTGACTCATTTCACTTTCAGCTGCACCCAGTGAGACTATTAAAAAATCATTAATTTCAATAAGTTAACTATAAAAAACGAGGCAAAAATGGGTGTGTATTTTCTTCCCAAAAGGAAAAGTGGAACCCAAAAATCAGGAAGTGAGATGTGTTGAAAATAAAGGTGAGATGGGTAGTAAATAAAAGCGGGACACTTTTTTCATTGATTTTGATGCCATCCATAAGTCAGCCCGTAATTACTTAGGCGACAAGACAAGTTCAAGGCAAAAGAATCCGATTGCCTAAAAAAGCAGCACAAATAAACCGGGGCAGAAAAGTGGGGTAAGTTAACGAAGCAGTAAGGGCGTGTCTTTACATTGCCCTGCAGCAGAGAGATAAGGACTTATCAGGCAAAACAGGCGGCGCTGGCGCAATGCCAATAACTCCAGATCTTGCGCGTGATAATGATCGAACAGCGCATCAAAACGGCCATTTTGCATGAGTTTTGCCAAACCCAGCTCCAGACGCTGTGCCAACTCCGGCGTTTTTTTACTGATCTGTAAGTAGATTGGATAGTCGTAATAAATCAGAAGCTTCTGCTCCATTTCCAAAAAGGGGTAGCTGGCCTTTTTCTCTCGCCAGGTGAATGCCACCTCATCGGCACCCAGCGGCAAACATTGGTAGCGCTTAACCGCGAGCATGTCGAAAAGTGCTTCAAAACTGGGACCTTGGCGAACCTCTACCGCATTTGCGCGGTAGATATCCACATCAGACCAATTCAGCCCCTGGCCAATGACCAGCTCTTCCAAGCGCTTGACCTCGGTGGGAAAGTTGTCGGGATTGATCAGGCAGATACGGTAGCCGAGCAGGCCTTTGAGTATGTCGACCGGGATGGAGATAACGTCGGCGCTGGCAATAACGGTTCCGGGAGAGGCCCAGGTTAAATTGAGTACGGTTCCCTCGGAAATTAATAAGGCTTGGCGTTTGGCGCTGGGTTCAGCATCAAAGGGAATAATCCGGTAGTCGCCATATTCGGCGCGGGTGATCTCCAGCAGTTCATGGATCAACTGGAACTTGTAGGCGTGGCGGGCATCTTTTATGCCCCGGTCGTAATAGCGCACCTCCATCACCGGGCTGCTACCAAATGGCTGTTGCTGAGCGCCGGATTGCGCCAACAAAGGGCCAGCAAACCCTAGCAAAAGGCCACAAACCAACCGCAAGATGCTTACCAGCCGTGAAGGATACATACCAACCTCGTGTTTACTACCTTAAGTCTAGTGTACCTGTTGCACTCCAGCGGACCTATTAGCCAACAGCGTAAACCCGGCTGATGAACCTCAGGTTAATCATTTTCAGGATAAAAAAAGGGGGCCGAAGCCCCCGCAAATGAGGAGTCAAACTCCTCCGCAGCACGAGAGTTATAGGGATTTCAAAAAGGCCTGTACGGCGGCTTTTTGGGTAGCTGAAAGCGCGTTGTAACTGGCACGTGAGTTGGCACCTTCACCACCGTGCCATTGAATGGCCTCTTCAATAGTGCGGGCGCGGCCATCGTGCAGGTAGCTTTCTTTGGGTACACAGACTTCCTGACCATCCAAACCAAAGGCGGGTGCATTGCCGCGCAAGCCGGTTACACCGCCGGTCACACAGGCCGATACACCCAAGCCCCAGAGCGGTGCAGTGCGCCATTCAGCGCCGGTCGCTTCGCCTTCACCCAGGCTATCTGCCATTTCTGGCCCCAAATCGTGCAGCAACAAGTCGGTGTAAGGCTGGATCACCTGATTGCGTAACTCGGCAAACGGCGCGTAAGGGCTGGTGGTAAAGCTGGGGGTATGGCAACCCTGACAGCCGATTGATGCAAACAGCGCCTTGCCTTGGATCACTTCAGGCTTGTTGTAGTCGCGCTGGCCGCGCACCCCCAACAGGGCGACATATTTCACCAGGTTGTCCAGGTGTTGGTTGGCGAGTTCAGAACCGCTTGGGCCACAGTTAGTCTGGCTGGAACCACAATCGGGGTTAGGCATAACACTGGTCATCACCCCCATATCGGTATTAAACGCGGCAGCGATTTGATGTTTGAGGCTGCCAGTCGCGGCTTTATAACCAAAGCGGCCCAAGCGGGTTTCGTTGGTCACAGGGTCAATCACTCGCTGGGCTTTGCCGGAGATACCATCGTTATTGCTGTCGTTAGGATCTTCATTGGCGAGAATGGCAGACTCGGGAATCGCCTCCAGCAAACCCATGCCCACTAGCTGCGGCGCTAAACGGGCAGAGAAGGTTTCCGGTTGCACACCGCTGAACTGATAGTTGGGCTTGCGCAGGCCGTTAGTTTCTGTCCAAGACGAGATCACCGCAGCACCTTCGCTGGTGGCACCGCTATTGGCCTCAGGCTGCAACACGCTACCCATCAAGGGGTGCGGATTACCCTGTGCATCACCTACTTTGAACACCCACAAATCCAGTGACTGACCGATGGCTGCTACTTCAGCGCGACCATTGCGCTCATGGCAATCGGCGCAGCGGTCGTTGATGTAGCGGGTGCCTGCTTTGCCAACCATTTCGGTAAATACACCGTTTTCGAAGTTTTCGTCATGTGTACCATCAACAAACGAGGTGTGATGCACGCGGCGCCCCAGCACAAAGGGCTGGCCATTTTCATAACCCAGGTTAGTGGCCATTTGTTGGAAGTGACCATCGGGCTCTGCCGTCATCTGCACGTGCAGGGTGGTATCGCCGCCCAAACGGGCACTCACTGGCAGCGGGATAGAATCGCGCTGCTTGAACAGACCACCGACAAAGGCATTGCGGTCGGTAACATCCCAAGGCACCAAGCCCTGGCCGACGATATAGAGGTAAGTAGTGCCATAGTAGTTGTCGCGGCCGCGCAATACTCCGCCTTTATCAAGGAATTGGCTGATCTCGAACTCCATTTGGTCGCCAATCTGGATGGCACGACCTTCACGGCAGTTCCAGCTGTCCTCTTTGTAATAGTGGAAGCGGCTGTCACCGGGCACGTTGACCCTGTCCATCACCCCGTTGCCACAATATTCGGCGAGGGTATTACGGCCAACGTACCACCAGCGGTTTTCTGCCTGGGCATTGTCCAACAGGCCCTCAGCGCGCACCTTCATCACGATTTTGGTGCCGCCTTTAGCAACATAATCGATGATTTCAACAGCCGCTGTACGCTGTTCCCAGTAGAAGGTCAGGTAGTGATCGTAGGCTTGGAAATGATTTTCCTTGGCGTGACGGTCGCGACCGCGGTCACTAAAGCGGGTCACAAGGGCATCGCCACGGTCATACTGAATAACCGGTTCAAGCGCCGTATTTTGATCAAATAAAGGCGTGATATTACCCAGCGCAACACTACTGGTCACACTGCTGGAGCTGCTGGCTACCGGGCTGGAACTGGGCGTGCTGCTGGAACTTGGAGCAACACTTGAACTGGGTACACTGCTTGAGCTGGGCGCTATGCTGCTGGAGCTGGGAGGCGTGCTACTGGGCTGGGAAGATGAACTGGGCGCAGCAAAGGTGTAGCTGGCCAGCGCCGTTTCACGCGCAAAACCTGCTGCTGTATCCCAGTAGGTGCAGCGATAACTAATCTGGTTGCCTGCACTCAGGCCATTGATCACGTAGCTGTTGTTGCCGCCAGATTGATTCATGCTCACATTGAGCTGACCACCACCGTTTACTGAGTAGTGCAGTGTCGCCCAGCTGCTGCTGGTGAGGTTAACGGTTGCGCTACCGGGGCCAGTTTGTTGGATCTGGCACAGGCTGTTGGCGATGGAACTGCTGGAAGCCACACTGGCACTGGATGGCGCCACTGAGCTAGAGGGAGCCACCGAACTTGAAGGCGCTACCGAGCTGGACGGCGCCACAGAACTGGGGGCCGATGAACTGGCCACTGAAGGCACAGAACTGGAAGACAAACTGCCCAGAGTATAAGTAGCCCAGGGCGATTCCACGGCAAAACTGCCATTGAAATAGGTAAACCGGTATTGGATGGTCGCACCCGCCGGCAAGTTGGACAGGTTGACGACTTTCCGGCCATCCTGCGCGCTCATGGCCACATTCAGCTGACCACCGCCGTTAATAATGTAATGGGCATCGGCCCAGTGAGTGGTATTGACGTAAAGCTGGGCCGAGGTGGCTCCTGTCTGGTTTATACCGGTCACACTCGCAACCGATGCAGTACTACTGGAAGACATTGTCTGTGCCAATACCGAAGGTGCAAAACCGGTAGCACAGGTCACTGTTGCCACCAGCGCCAACCCACCTAGCGACAAGCGGCTGCGATTCAATAATGCATTGTTCATAAATTACCCCAGTGCCTTATTAGTTATTTACAGGGAGTGTTGTTAACAGCAACAGCGGCACTGCGATCAAACCACCACTGAGACTGTTTTCACACTTTCATGCTATCAGCGATTTTTTTACTGTCGTCTCAGTCAACGCGGGATCAGCCCATGGGACTGACTTGCCTGGAGGGAGTGTGTAGATTTTTTAAAATTAACTTGTTTATCAATAAGTTAATAACCTGGGTAGCGTTACCAATAGTGTGTAATTACCACCCAGTGCTAAAAGTGGAACCTGGTTTCAAGGCATGAAAATCATCATTTGAGACTGAATCGAAAAGTCGAACCCATAAAAAAAGCGACCCGCAGGTCGCTTTTTTTGCTGTTTTGAGCTGGATTCAAACAATCACGCCTTGGCGCGTTCTTCCAGAATCGCAACCGCTGGCAACACCTTGCCTTCTACGAACTCAAGGAAAGCACCACCGCCGGTAGACACGTAAGACACCTTGTCAGCCAGGTGCCACTTGTCGATAGCGGCCAAGGTATCGCCACCGCCGGCAACCGAGAAAGCGTCGCTTTCGGCGATAGCACGGGCAACCACTTCGGTGCCTTTAGCAAAGGCGTCAAATTCGAACACACCACAAGGGCCGTTCCACAGGACAGTTTTAGCGTTTTTGATGATCTCGGCAACACGCGCGGCGGTTTCAGGGCCGTAATCCACAATCTCTTCGTCAGCCTGGATTTCGTTAACTTTCTTGGCCACACACACAGAGTTGTGGTTCCACTCTTTAAAGCCTTCTTTAGTCACACGCACGTCAGTGGCAAATACCACTTCAGTTTGCGCGCGCAGGCGCTGGGCTTCAGGAATCAGGTCTTTTTCGTACAGCGAGTTGCCCACTTCGTTACCGGCTGAGGCTACGAAGGTATTGGAAATGCCGCCGCCAACGACCAGCACATCGGCAATTTTGGATACTGCATCCAACACACTCAGTTTGGTGGACACTTTTGAACCACCCACAATCGCAACCAATGGACGCGCTGGGTTATCCAACACTTTGGCCAACGCTTCCAGCTCAGCTGCCAGCAATGGGCCAGCGCAGGCGATAGGGGCGAATTTGGCCACGCCGTGAGTGGAGGCTTGGGCGCGGTGCGCGGTGCCAAAGGCATCCATCACAAACACATCGCACAGCGCTGCCATTTTTTGCGACAGGTCGTCGGCATTTTTGCCTTCGCCCACATTGAAGCGAACGTTCTCCAGCAACACCAGGTCGCCTTCCATCTCGAATCCATCAACCCAATCTTTGACCAGCGGAACAGCACGACCGAGTTTCTCGCTCAGGTATTTAGCTACCGGCGCCAGTGACGCTGACTCATCGTAAACGCCTTCATCAGGGCGCCCGAGGTGCGACATCACCATCACTTTTGCACCCGCCGCCAATGCCGCCTTAATAGTAGGGATAGAGGCGTCGATACGCACCGCGCTGGTGATACGGCCATCTTCCAGCGGCACGTTCAAGTCCTGGCGAATCAATACACGTTTACCAGCGAGATCCTGATCTTTCATCAATTTAACAGTCATGCTTTTCACCTTTTAGAAAGGGCTCCGAATAAAAACCAATGCCATTGTAATCCGATTTACCGCCTGTTTTGCCAATGGGCAAGGCAAAACAAAACACCCGACTCGCGCCGGGTGTTTGTGTGCTTTTAGTCTTCCAACAGTTCTTCTACGGTACTCACGATGTTATCAACCGTGAAGCCGAAGTGTTCGAGCAGTTTATTGCCGGGGGCTGATTCACCGAAGCTGGTCATACCCACGATGCGGCCGTCGAAGCCGACGTATTTGTACCAGTAGTCGGCGTGGGCAGTTTCAACCGCAACACGTGCGCCAACGCTGATCGGCAATACCGATTCTTTGTAGGCCACGTCCTGCTGATCAAACACAGAAGTAGAAGGCATAGAAACCACACGCACGTTGCGGCCTTTGGCTTTCAGTGCTTCGGCTGCTTTTACAGTCACGCCCACTTCTGAACCTGTGGCGATCAAAATAGCTTCTGGCTCGCCCACAGAATCAACCAATACATAACCACCTTTGGCGATGTTGGCGACTTGCTCGGGAGTGCGCGCAAAGAAATCCAGGTTTTGACGGCTGAATACCAAGGCGGCTGGGCCGTCTTTACGCTCAACCGCGGCTTTCCAGGCAACCACAGATTCAGTGCTGTCAGCTGGGCGCCAGGTTTCCAGATTAGGGGTCAGACGCAAAGTGCCCAATACTTCGATTGGCTGGTGGGTTGGGCCGTCTTCACCTTGACCGATGGAGTCGTGGGTGTACACAAACACGTTGCGCAGTTTCATCAGCGCCGACATACGCACCGCGTTGGCCGCGTATTGTTGGAACATCAGGAAGGTCGCGCCGTAGGGGATAAAACCACCGTGGGCCGACACGCCGTTCATGATCGCGCTCATACCAAATTCGCGCACGCCGTAATACACATAGTTACCGCTCGCATCGCCTGCTTCTACGCCCTTGGATTTTTTCACCAAGGTCAGGTTGGAACCGGCGAGGTCAGCGGAACCGCCGAGGATTTCGGGCAGCCACTCAACAAATGCCGCGATAGTGTTTTGTGAGGCTTTACGGCTGGCGATCTTCTCGCCTTTGGCTTGAGTCTCAGCGATAAAGGCTTCAGCTTTGGCAGCAAAGTCAGCTGGCAAGTCGCCTTTGATCACACGGCGTTCAAACTCGGCACCCAGTTCTGGGTAAGCCGCTTTATAAGCAGCCAGTTTTTCGCTCCAGGCTTTTTCTGCCGCTGCACCTTTGGCTTTAGCATCCCAACCTTCGTATACATCGGCTGGAACCACAAAGGGCTCGTATTCCCAGTTAAGGGTTTTACGCACCAGCGCCACTTCTTCCAGACCAAGGGGTGAGCCGTGGCAGTCGTGTGAGGCTTGTTTGTTAGGAGAACCGAAACCGATGATGGTTTTGGTAACGATGAGGGTTGGCTTGCTGGTTTCAGCGCGCGCCGCTTCGATGGCGGCTTTAATCGCTGCTGCATCGTGGCCATCAACCGCCGGGATTACATGCCAGCCGTAAGATTCAAAACGCTTGGGTGTGTCATCGGTAAACCAGCCTTCAACGTGACCATCGATAGAGATACCGTTGTCATCATAGAAGGCAATCAGTTTGCCCAAGCCCAAAGTACCGGCCAAAGAGCAGGCCTCGTGGGAAACACCTTCCATCATGCAGCCATCGCCCAGGAAGCAGTAGGTGAAGTGGTTAACCAGCTCATGGCCATCGCGGTTGAATTGTGCGGCCAGCACTTTCTCGGCCAGCGCCATACCAACGGCGTTAGCAATACCCTGACCCAAGGGGCCAGTCGTGGTTTCAACACCGGGGGTATAACCGCGCTCCGGGTGACCGGGGGTGTTGGAGTGCAATTGGCGGAATTGCTGCAAGTCTTCCATGGAAACGGCATAACCGCTCAGGTGCAACAGGGAGTAAATCAACATGGAGCCGTGACCGTTGGACAATACAAAACGGTCGCGATCAGCCCACTCGGGGTTTTGTGGGTTGTGTTTTAAAAAGTCATTCCAGAGAACTTCGGCGATATCCGCCATGCCCATAGGGGCGCCAGGGTGACCTGAGTTAGCTTTTTGAACGGCATCCATCGAAAGGACACGGATGGCATTGGCAAGGTGTTGGCGAGTTGGCATGAAACTCAAGGCTCCTTAGGTATAAGTTGATTGCTGTTGTAGGTGGATGCATCTCTGCCGCCTGTGCGGATCAGAGCACCCCGGGGTTGCAAAGCACTAATGGGCTAATGCCACTTATTTACTGGCCTCTGATGGGCTTTTGTGTCGTTGGGTTCCAGCCGCCGTCGCTGGGAGCAAGCCTTTTGGGGAAAACAAAAGCCCGCTGACAAAATGGGCAAGCATTTTCGCCCAGCAAGCGCTGCCCGTAAAGGAATAACCGAAGGCATAGGTGTATTTAATCGATAAAAACTGTCAATAAAGATCTAAAAAACCACTGCTTAGTACAAATCCTACCAAAAGGCGCCAACACCTATATCAAAATATTTTGATATAGGTTTTTCAGGCTGCTAGACTGCACAGCATTCACCCGCCACAGAACCGACTATGAACCAATCCCTGCAAGGCACCGCTGACGACCTCCCTCTGCTCACCGATATGGTCGAGCTGGAAACACCGCTCAGCCCCCTCGCCAACCTGCTCAAAGCAGCAGGCGACCCTCTGCGCCTGGAAATTCTGCGGGTGCTGCGCCAGGACTCTTTTGGTGTACTTGAACTCTGCCGGATTTTTGCGCTCAAGCAGTCGGGCATGAGCCACCATTTAAAAGTCCTCGCCAATGCCGGCCTGCTCAGTTCGCGGCGCGAAGCCAATTCTATTTTTTATCGCCGCGCTTATTTATCGCCTGACCACCCCTTTGCCGCCTTGCAGCAACAATTATTTGCAACGGTGGATAAATTAGCGATTGCCGAGCATTTGCGTGAGCCAATTCGTGAATTACAGCTGGAGCGCAGCCAGGCCGCACAAACCTTTTTCAGTGAAAACGCCGATAAATTTCGCGCGCAACAGGATTTAATTGCCAGCTACCCTGTGTACGCCGAGCAGATGACACAACTGCTTAACAACACAGCACTGCGCGATAAAAAATTAGCGCTGGAAGTCGGCCCGGGCGAAGGCGAATTTCTCGCGATTCTCGCGCAGCAATTTAATCAGGTAGTTGCCTTGGATAACGCGGCCAATATGCTCGACAAAGCACGCGCCTTTGCTCGCGAAAAAAATCTGCGCAATATCGAATTTATTCATGGCGATACCCAAAGTTTGCAAAATCACAAAGTATTGGCCGACTGCATACTGGTCAACATGGTGCTGCACCACACGCCTTCGCCAGCCGATATTTTTCAGGATTTAAGCACAGCACTCGCACCCGGTGGTGCATTACTGATCTGCGACCTGTGCCGTCACGAACAAGCTTGGGCGCGCGAAGCCTGCGGCGATTTATGGCAGGGCTTTGAGCCAGAAGATTTTTCCCGCTGGGCGCAGGCAGCAAACTTAGAGGAAGGGCAAAGCGTTTATTTTGCATTACGCAACGGCTTCCAGATTCAATTGCGCCAATTTTTTAAACCGGCGAATTTTTAAAACATTAACCCCAACCTGACCCTCCCCTTAAAAAGAGGGAGGGAATAAATCGCACTCCGAATTAATTTGGGAGTCGCGCTCCTCCCCCTGACAAGGGGGAGGCTGGGAGGGGGTAAAAATTTCATTTTCACAAAGGAAAACACCATGTCTGAATATTCAGTTTTTACTTCCGAATCGGTATCCGAAGGGCATCCCGATAAATTAGCCGATCAAATTTCCGATGCGGTGTTGGATGCAATTTTAAAAGATGACCCCAACGCCCGCGTTGCGGTAGAAACGCTGGTAAAAACCGGCATGGCGATAGTTGCCGGTGAAGTGCGCACGTCAACTTATGTAGATCTGGAAGATTTAATTCGCCAAGTCATTTTGGATATTGGCTACAACTCCAGCGATGTCGGTTTTGATGGCGCGAGCTGCGCTGTATTAAATGCAATCGGCAAACAATCCGCAGATATCGCTATGGGTGTGGATGAAGCTGACGATAAAGATTTGGGCGCAGGCGATCAGGGCTTGATGTTTGGTTTTGCGACCAATGAAACTCCCGTATTAATGCCGGCCCCCATTTATTACGCGCACCGTTTGGTAGAAAAACAAGCGCAACTGCGCAAGAGCGGCGAACTGCCTTGGTTGCGCCCCGATGCCAAAAGCCAGGTGACACTGCGCTACGAAAACGGCAAGCCCGTTGCCGTGGATGCGGTTGTACTTTCCACCCAGCACAGCCCCAGTGTTCAACAAAAAGAAATTCACGAAGCGGTGCGCGAATTAATTATTAAAAACGTACTACCTGCTGAGTGGCTGCACAGTGGAACCCAGTATCACATCAACCCTACCGGCCAATTTATTATTGGCGGCCCCGTGGGTGACTGTGGTTTAACTGGCCGCAAAATTATTGTGGACACTTACGGCGGCATGGCGCGTCACGGTGGCGGCGCTTTCTCAGGTAAAGATCCATCCAAAGTCGACCGCTCTGCGGCTTACGCAGGTCGCTATGTTGCTAAAAATATTGTGGCAGCGGGCTTGGCAGACAAGTGTGAAATTCAAGTGAGTTATGCAATTGGTGTCGCAGAACCTACCTCTATTTCTATCAACACTTTTGGCACCGGCAAAATCGCTGATAGCGCCATTATTGATTTGATTCGCGAACACTTTGATTTGCGCCCGCGCGGTTTAATTCAAATGCTGGATTTGAAACGCCCGATTTATCGCCAGACTGCAGCCTATGGTCACTTCGGCCGCGAGCTTCCCGATTTCACCTGGGAAAAAACGGATAAAGCTGAGGCGTTGAAGAAAGCGCTTTAAAACATTTAACCCCACCCTAACCCTCCCCTTAAAAAGAGGAGGGGATAAAGCAGCTCCGAATTAAATAGGGAGTAAAGCTCCTCCCCCTTGCAAAGGGGGAGGCTGGGAGGGGGTAAAAAATTCATTTTCAAAACAGGATTCCATTATGAGCTTCACTGATTACAAAGTTGCCGACATGTCCCTCGCCGCTTGGGGCCGCAAAGAAATTGAAATCGCCGAAGGTGAAATGCCGGCGCTGATGGCGCTGCGTCGCAAATATGCCGCGAGCAAACCATTGGCCGATGCAAAAATTATTGGCTGCATTCACATGACCATTCAAACCGCAGTGTTGATTGAAACACTGGTGGATTTGGGTGCAGAAGTGCGCTGGTCGTCGTGCAATATTTTCTCCACACAAGATCACGCTGCCGCCGCGATTGCAGCCGCAGGCATTCCAGTATTTGCGTGGAAAGGTGAAACCGAAGAGGAATTCTGGTGGTGCATTGAGCAAACCATTTTGAAAGATGGCAAGCCTTGGGAAGCCAACATGATTTTGGATGACGGTGGCGATGTAACCCAAATCGTGCACGAGAAATATCCGCAGATGCTCGACAAAATCCACGGTATTTCCGAAGAGACCACCACTGGTGTGCATCGCTTGCTCGACATGCTGAAAAAAGGCCAATTGAAAGTGCCCGCGATCAACGTCAACGATGCGGTCACCAAAAGTAAAAACGACAACAAATACGGCTGTCGCCACAGCTTGAGCGATGCAATCAAACGCGGCACCGATCACTTGCTGATGGGCAAAAAAGCCTTGGTAGTGGGTTACGGCGATGTGGGTAAAGGCTCAGCGGCTTCACTGCGTCAGGAAGGCATGATTGTTAAAGTCACTGAAATCGATCCTATCTGCGCCATGCAAGCTTGTATGGATGGTTTTGAAGTGGTATCGCCCTACAATGACGGCATTAACACCGGCAAATTTGAAGATATTAACCACGCCGTGCTGGGCACTACTGACTTGGTAGTCACAACAACCGGTAACGTCAACGTGTGCGATTCCGCCATGCTGCGCGCGCTGAAACGCAATGCAGTGGTGTGTAACATCGGCCACTTCGACAGCGAAATTGATACGGCGTTTATGCGTAAAAACTGGGAATGGGAAGAAATCAAACCCCAGGTACACAAGGTGTATCGCGATAAAGCCACTAACGATCATTTGATTATTTTGTCGGAAGGCCGCTTGGTGAACCTGGGCAATGCAACCGGTCACCCATCGCGCATTATGGACGGCTCTTTCGCCAACCAGGTACTCGCGCAAATTTATTTGTATGAGCGTAAATTTGCCAACCTGCCCGCCGAGCAAAAAGCAGAACACTTGTATGTGCGTGTACTGCCGAAAAAACTCGACGAAGAAGTGGCTAAAGACATGGTGGAAGGTTTCGGCGGTGTTATCACCAAACTCACCGCACAACAGGCTGAATATATCGGCGTAGAAATTGACGGCCCCTTTAAGCCGGAATCTTACAAGTATTAATTAACACCAAACCCCACCCTAACCCTCCCCTTAAAAAAGGGAGGGAATAAATGCAACTCCGAATTAAACAGGGAGTAAGGCTCCTCCCCTTTTTCAAGGGGCAGGCTGGGTGGGGGTAACAACAGGAAATATCATGAACGACTCACAACCGCGTTTAAGTTTTGAATTCTTTCCGCCAAAAACGCCGGAAGGAAAAGAAAAACTGATTAAAGTACGCGACCAATTAAATGAATTTGCGCCCGACTTTTTTTCGGTCACCTATGGCGCTGGCGGCTCCACGCGCGACAATACCAAGGGGCTAATTACCCAATTTAAAAATGACGGTATTGCTGTGGCGCCACATCTGTCGTTTGGTGGGGACGATGAAACCACCATCAAAAGTTTGCTTGAAGAATACCAAGCGGCTGGCGTTGATCGCATAGTGGCGCTGCGTGGTGATATGCCCTCTGGCGTTGGTGGTGCTTATCAATTGGTGTATGCCAATCAGCTGGTCGCTTTTATTCGCGAACACTTTGGCAATCAATTTCACTTGGAAGTAGCCGCCTACCCGGAGATTCATCCGCAAGCAAAAAGTTATAGCGATGACATTCGCTACCTGAAAGGAAAATTTGATGCGGGAGCCGACAGTGCCATCACCCAATACTTTTTTAACCCCGACGCTTATTTTTATTTTGTTGATGAGTGCCAAAAAATAGGTATCACCCAGCCGATTTACCCCGGCATTATGCCCATCCTCAACTATAAAAACTTAACCCGTTTTTCCGACACCTGCGGCGCTGAAATCCCGCGCTGGTTGCGCAAAGCGCTGGAAAACTTCGGTGATGATGAAGCCAGCCTGCGCGCTTTTGGTGTGGAACTGGTCACTGATCTGTGCGACACACTGCTGGAAAACGGTGCGCCCGGTTTGCATTTTTACACCATGAATCAAACCGAACCTACCGCTGAAATTGTGCGCAATTTAGGCCTGGTGAGTGAATAGTTTTTCATGCAATGAGATTCAAACAAATCATTGAAAATAAAAAAGGGGCGCTATAAATAGCGCCCCCTTTTTTTACAATCGGACTATCAGCTCAATGAGCCTTGGTCATCGTCAAAAGGAAGGGATTCGGTAAGCACCGGTGCAGTTTCAGCAGCTGGCGAGGCTTCCACAGATACCGCCTCGGCGACAACTGGCGCTTCAACATCAGCAATCACTTCAGCCACTTCCACAGCCAGTGTTTCTTGTACAACCGGTTCACGGGTCGCTACCGGTGCCGCTACAACTTCGCTGGCAGATTTTGCCGCAGCTTTTTTAGGTGCAGGCTTTTTAACGGCTGATTTTTTTGGTGCAGCGGCTGTTTTTTTGGCTGCAACTTTAGCTTCAGCAGCAACTTCGGAAACGGGAGCTTTTGTGGGCTTGGCTGCTTTTGGTTTTTTAGCTGCTTTATCAACCTTAACAGCGCTCTCTTTTTCTACCTTTGCCGCTTTTTCTACTTTTGCAACTTTTTTTGCTTTAGCCGCGGGCTTCTCCGCTTTCACCTTGACTGGTTTTTCTACGGCTTCAGCAGATTTAGCAGGTGATTTTTTGGCTTTTTTGACTTTTCCTTTGCCCTTATTGCTCGCCGCCAACTCTTTAGCAACTTCTTTTGCGGCTTGTTGCGCAGCGTTTAATGCAGCCAATACTTGTTGGGCATTGGTTAACTCACTGGCTGCAGCAGTCTGATCTTTTTTGGCTTGTGACAGGCGCGCTTTTGCCGCGGCAGTGGTTACACCTTTGGCAGTAATATCAGCCACTTTTTTCTTGGCAGAGGCTACTGCCTTTTGCGCTGAACCAACCGCCTTTTGCGCAACTGCAAGTTCTTGTGCCCGGGCTTTTTCCAAAGCAGCACTGACTTTGGCGATTTGTTGTTCCAATTCAACAACGGAAACTTTGGGTTTTGAAGAGGCGGCCATAAAACAATACCTGTGTGAAAAAGCGTTGGAAGTGATAATTGGAATTGCATCGCCAATAGCGAATGCTGTGTGCGAATTGTAGCTTTGCCTCATTGAAAAGTGTATTCCTGCCCGCAAAGATCACTCGCCTGCCAGGCGGAACTTTACATTGGCCGCAGAGTCAGAGGCTGTCTGTTGCGACGAGCAGCAAGTTGGCCCAGTGCAAATGCGTAACAGTGCAGTGTTTGGCATGGTAGCAGCGCGCAAACAACGCTAAAAACACGCACATTTGATCAGACTTGGTATAACATTGCCCCCTGTTCTGGGGCTGCGCAGGCTGTCGGCTAGGAAGAGGCGAGGCAGGCAAACCAAGAGCCCGCTTCATACAGACAACAAATACAAATCTACGATTACAAAATAAGGTGCATTATGTTTAACAAACGTTTATTGGTTGTTGGCCTGATGGCTGCTACCGCAGGCTTGATTGGTTGCAATAAAGAAGAGACCAAAGTAGTAGATGACAGCGCCAAGCTGACTAGCCTGGAACAAAAAGCTAACTACATCATCGGTCAGAACCTGGCCAAAAACCTGCAAAACGGCGGTTTGGCAATTGAGCCAGATTCACTGGCATTAGCATTGGCAGACGTTCGCGATGGCAAACCTTCTCGCATCAGCGAAGAAGATATGCAGAAGATCATGCAAGAAGTTCAACAAAAAGCCATGGCTAAACAAGAAGAAGAGCAAAAGAAACTGAGCGAAAAAAATATTGCTGATGGCAAAAAATTCCTCGATGAAAACAAAGCGAAAGAAGGTGTAACCACCACCGAAAGCGGCCTGCAATACAAAGTGATTACCGAAGGTAAAGGCGACAAGCCAAAAGCTACCGACGTAGTGACTGTTCACTACACCGGCAAGCTGATCGATGGCACCGAGTTTGATAGCTCGGTAAAAAATGGCCAACCAGCGACCTTCCCTCTGGACGGCGTAATTCCTGGCTGGACCGAAGCACTGCAGTTAATGCCAAAAGGCTCCAAGTGGGAGATCGCAATCCCGTCTGAGCTGGCTTACGGTGCTGGCGGCCAAGGCCCAATCCCACCATCATCAGTGCTGGTATTTGAAGTTGAACTGCTGGATATCAAAGCGCCAGAAGCAGCAGCTGAATAATATTGCGGGAGTGAATCCCGATCATAAAAAAACCGCCAACTGGCGGTTTTTTTATGGGTGGTGAAAACACACAGGTGATTAATTCACCAGATCTTTATGCGATGTATGCAATACCGAAATTAAACGATCCTCTGCACTGAAGCGCACTTCCAACACTTCACCCAATTGCGACAAATCTTCGGTGAGTGTTGCCAAGTCATCGGTCTCCAAATATTTATCATTGAAGTCCAACAATTCTTCGGTGGTTTTATCCACAACATCATAAAGCTTGCCAGCTTCTTGCAGGGCATCGGCATCGTCAAACTCACGGCCTTCTTTAATCAGTTGGTCATAAACTTCAAAGTGGCCGGCTGAAACATAATCCACCAGAATTTGGCAAAAACTGCGAAGTTTTTCGCCGCGCTGCAGGTCGCTTAAATCCTGATCCAGACCACTCAGGGCACAGTACTGAACCAGCATTTGCTGACGCTCTTCCAACCAGCGATCAATGATTTCGCTGACACCACCCCAGCGCTCTTTAGCAGTTTTGCAATTTTCTAACATCAGTCATTCCTGTCCATTTTCGAAGAAGGTATGGCCTTTTCGCCAAGGCCGCGATTCTGTCGGCCACAATAGGCCATCTGGCGCATCAGGGCAAGACCGGTCAGCGGGCTTTACGCCCACTGGGTGCGCACCCGGCGCAATGCTTGATACAGATTAACGCCAGCCAGTGCGATAAACGCCATCAAGGTCCAGGCTGCCAGGCTCAGGCCCAGGATTTTATCCACGTGCGCGCAGTTACCATCCCCCTGCAGCAATAGTTTGAGTGCATCCATAAAGGGGAAAACCTCAAACATATAAGCCAAACCCGGGCCACAGGCTGGCACCTGATCCGCCGGCAAGCTCTGCAACCAGAGTTGACGACCGGCAAAACAGGCCCCCAACAGCGCACTGACAACACCGGCAAGGGCATAGGCGCGACGCCCACCATTCGCGGGATTATGAATTGCCGCGATCAACGCCAGCAGGCCGGTCAGTACTACAAAACCGCGCTGGGTAATACACAGCGAACAGGGCACCATCTTCATCACATGTTCCATATAGGCCGCCGCTAACATCATGGCGGTGCAGGCAATAAAAATGAGCAGGTTTATTTGACGCACACTGAATGACATGAATATTCCTTAAGGTGAAAAGTGAAGAAGGCAGTAGTGGATTTGCTATTGGAATAATTGACCTATGGTAAGCAATTATGCGCGCACTGGGCCAGCCTTTTAGCCAGGGACGCGGATTATTGCACACCGGCTTGATGCAGTTGGACTAGTGAATAGTCTATGCTGTGGTGCATAAACCATTGCACCGCTTGGCGCCAGAGTTTGAGCGACAAAGCCAGCTGAAGTTCACAGGGGAGAGAGTATGAAATGCGGTAAATACAGCCTGCTTTTACAATTTGGCAAGGGCTTGGGGCTGGCATTAGTCATGGCTGTGGCACAGCCCGCTCTGGCAGCAGGCGGTGGTGCCGCCAAAGGCGCTCCAGAGGGTATTAATTACATTCCCATTAGCCCGCCACTGGTGGTGAATTACGGCGGCCCCGGCAAGGCGCGCTACATAAAAGCTGAACTCTCGGTGCGCAGTGAAAATGCCACCGATGCCAATCTGGTGACTCATCACTTGCCGCTGATTCGCGATCGCCTGGTCAGTATTTTGAGCGCCCAGAGTGATGCGATAGTGAGCAGCGCCGAGGGTAAGGAATATCTGCGCCGCTATGCACTAGCGGAAATAAACAAAGCACTGTTGCAGGTTCAAGGTTTGCCGATTACCGAAACGGCTGTTGCGGGTACAGGTGCATCACCACAACCAGCATCGGCGCCGACATCTACAGCATCCACAGCAACAACATCCACACCACCATCAACAGCTGCGGCGCCAGCAGCTACCCCAGCAGCGCCAGAAGCAAGCACTGCCAGCCAGTTACCCGAGGTAATTGCGATTAAAGGCCCGGCGTCAGACCTGTATTTCAATAATTTCGTTGTGCAGAAATAAACCCAACACTCGCCACCAAGATCGCCGCCGCGCTTTCATAAGCGGAGGCTATGTCACTCAGCCTGCGCAGCGGCAGCCGCGATACTGGGCGTAATAGTTTTCCAAATACTCAGCAAACCCGAGTGACTGATCTGCCTCCAGCGCTGCTTGCGCTTGCAATGAGGTTTGGCTCATCTGCGCAAATTCCGCTTGCTGTTGAGCACTCAGGGGGCGCTGGGCAAAGTAGGCGCGCTGTTGTTCCGCAAGCGCGAGGGTGTGAGCGTAAAAACTCTGGCCTGCGGCGGTCATATCGCGCAGCACCTGCGCCGAGGGCGTCAACTCAGGGTTATGGATTTTTGCCTGCTGCTGCTCCACCGCCTGCAGATGCGCACTGCCGCCCTTGGCCTGATCCAGTAACCGCGCCGCCGCCATACTGCCCTGCAAAATTTCCCCGGCCCACTCGCGCATCGCAACCTCACCTTCACCGCGCAGCAAATGCAGCGCCGGGTCGCGGCCGGTATTAACGATACGCTTCTGGTTCTCCTGCCCCTGATAAAACTCGCGCTCATCCGTCGGCGGGCTGTCGCTGAGCAGGCAGTACAGCAGGAATGCATCCATCACCTGCATTTGCGTTTGGGTAATACCCAGCGGCTCATAGGGGTTTAAATCCACGCAGCGCACTTCCACATACTCCACACCGCGCAAACGCAGGGCTTGCAGTGCGGTTTCGCCGCGCCCGGTGGTGCGCTTGGGGCGAATACTGGAGTAAAACTCGTTTTCGATTTGCAGCAGGCTGGTGTTGAGCTGTTGATAATTGCCCTGGGCATCCTTCACCCCGATCTGCTCATAGGCGGGGTAACTTTGGGTTATGCCGCCGCAGAGGGTGGCAAGGTAATCGCTCAGGTTGTTGTAATTCACCACCAGGCTTTTTTGCGCATCGCTCTGGTAACCCAAATCGCCCATGCGCAATGAAGTGGCATAGGGTAAATACATGGTGTGTTCGGCCGCGGGGAAAGGCTGGAGTTTGTGGTTGCGATTTTTCACAAAACAGGAGCTGACCGCCGGCGATGCACCAAACAGATAAATCAGCAGCCAGAAATTGCGGCGGAAATTGCGAATCAAACCAAAATAGCGCTGGGTTTTAAAATCCTGCAGCGGCTGCTGATCGCCACTTTGCTGCTGCAGTGCCAACCAAAACCCATCGGGCAGGCTGAAGTTGTAATGGATACCGGCGATAGTTTGCATGGAGCGGCCATAGCGATGCCCCAACCCCACGCGATACACGGTTTTCATGGTGCCGGAGTTGGAACTGCCGTAACGGGCCACGGGGATTTGCGCATCGCCACCCAGGGTGCACGGCATGCTGGCCGGCCAGAGTCGCTCCTGATTTGCCGCCAAATGCTGGTAGGTAAAACGATGAATGTCATCCAGCTGCGCCAACAGGGGTTCCACATCTGCAAACGGCTCGGTGATAAATTCCAGCAGCGCTTCGCTGTAATCGGTGGTGATGTGCGGGTGAGTCAGTGCCGAGCCCAACGCGCGCGGGTGATCGCTCTGCGCCAAAGTGCCTTGCGGCGTTACCCGCAGGCTCTCTTTTTCCAGGCCGCGCAAAATTCCGCGCAGGCTGGCGTTAGCGGCTGGCTCGGCAAAGGCGCGGAGCAGTTCGGTGGATAATCCGGGAACCTGGGACAATTTGGAATCCTTGGGCGACAAGCGCAATGGTGCAGCAATAAAAAAAGCCGCCGCAGCGGCTAACCTAATCAGTGTAGAACAGACGGGCAGCGTGCCAGTTACTGCGGCGCCTGCGCGGCCTCGCCTGCGGGTGAGTCAGCATGCGCCTGCGCCGCTTCCGCCTCAAGCGTGGCCAACAGATCTTTACCCAACTTGGGCAGCGGCTCGGGCAGTATCTCCGGGTCAATCAGCGGCAGGCCTTTTTCATTGACGGCACAGGCCACCAGTTTGATGCGCTGGGTGTAATCCTTGGAACTGGCCTCTACCATCTGGTTGATGGCCTCATCTTTATGGGGCGATTTGAACAGGGCGTTCAAATCGCGACCATCCAACCAGTTATTTTGTTTACCCAGAAAAAGCTTGTGCTGGTTTTGCAGAATAAATAACTCGCTCATAGGCCTTACCATCAAAAAACGAAGTGCAGAATGGAGGCCAATGTTGGGGTTGCCGGTGCGAGTTTCAAGGCTTTATTTGGCCACCACCTCCACCCAATAACCTTTGCCCTTGGCCTGGATTTTTTCGTTGTACATGGCGCTTGCGCTCCAGCCCGGCAAATAAAATTTACCGGCATAACTCGCATTTAAAATAACGCGCAGGGTGACGCTGGTTTGATTGCGCTCCTGGTAGCGATAATTCCAGTAGTAGTCGCGCCACAAACTGAAATACCCCAGTACGCGGTCATCGCGGATGTCCAGATAATCTATGCCTTTTGGCAGTTGCGTACCCTCAAGGCGCTCGTTGCGGATTTGCCAGCCGCTGGGCACCACAGCAGTGAGCGCAATATTTTCAATTTGGTTGCTGAGCAGTTTATCGAACTCACCTGTCACCGTAATTTCCGCAACAAAATCCGTGCCCTGTGGCAGCTGTGCAACATCCAGCGGAGTATTGTCGAGCGTTAAAAAATTCACCGCCAAGGTGAGGCCATTGCTGCTTGCCGCCTCGCGCAAATTGGCCGGTGTACCGCGATTGCTCACCAACACACGAATTGGTTTGTCGTTATCATTGCGCACGGAAACCTGTGGCGAATCCAACTCGCGGCGAAATACAGCGCTGTTACTGCCCTGTGTGATCCAGTCTGTTTCGTCAGCTTGTTGATAAGAAAATTTAACGCCGTTGCTGCTGTGATTGGCGCTGGCAAATTCACTCATAGCTAAAAGCGCCCAGGCGATACTCTGGGTTGAATACCAGTTGTCACTGGATAATTCGGTAGCCATCTGCTCCGCGACTTGCCAGGTAATTTCCTGATCCGCTTTCAGGCTCACCAATGCCGCGAGCAATAACCCGCGGTCGCGCATCGCCGAACCGTAGGTGTAGCCCCAGTCTTTATACTCAGGCACGGCGGTTACAATTTCGCCCATCACATCCTGCGCAGCATCTTTTAAACCCAGGTGCTGGTATGCCATGGCCAATAACCAACGCGCCGGCAAGCTGTAACCCTGTGTGAGCTGCGAATTATTTTTTTGCATTTCACGCAGGCGATTCATCGCCGGCACTTCTGCGGCATCGGCGAGTGCCAGGGTGTATAGACGATAGGCGAGCACCATATCGTCGTAATCATTGCTGCGCTGGGGATTGCGCGCTGCACTGCGCTGGTAATTAATCCAATTGCTGAGCAGCGTTTGCGGCACGGAGTAACCCGCGCGTTTGGCCTCCACTAAAAAATGCCCGGCGTAACTGGACGCCCAGTCGTTAACGTAACCATCACCCGACCAATAACTAAAACCGCCGCTGGCATGTTGAAAGTATTGCAAACGTTTAATACCGGCGTTGATATTGTTATCGACAGTCGCTTTTTGCGCATCGCTCAAATTCACTAACTGCGCCAAACGCAATTGCGGGAATACCGATGAAGTCACCTGCTCCAAACAGCCGTGTGGATAGCTGATTAAATAATCCAGGCGCTGTTCCAGATTCAGCGGTGGCAAGCTGCTCACTTCCAAATGCGCTGTGTTAGTTCCAATCATGCCGTGGGCTTGCAAGGTGGATTGCCAGGACTCGCCCGGCTGCAATAATTTGCTCTGCCAAATACTGGAGGGCGGGTTGGCTGCGCGCGAATCAATATAAATTTCCTGGCTCGCCGTTTCATTGCCAGCACGCGCGGTAACTTTCACCCACCCCTTGCCAAGGCGATCGTTAACCCTGAGTTGCAAATTGGCAATCGCATCACCCGGCTCATTAAAATTCAGGGTTGCGGTGGATTTTTCCACGGTAAATATTTCATTGGTTTCAACCGAGATATTTACCTCGTTAATCGCCTTTTCACTGACAAATACATTTACCGGTAAATTCACCAACTCACCCGGGCCGAGCAGCCGCGGCAAAGTGGCAAAAAGTGTGACCGGCTGGGTGACAGTTACGGTTTTTTCCACACTGCCATAAGCGGTTGTGACAAGGCTGTCGCTATTATTGGCTGCAGTGGCACCTGCAACCAGCATCACTCGCACCGCACCCATATAAGGCGGCAAGGTAATTTTATGCTCGCGGCTTTCACCGGCGTTTAATGCAAAGGCACCGAGGAATTTCACCACCGGCGGGAAGCGGCGCTCGCGGCGTTTACGTTCGGCTTCGAGCGCTGCATCCGAGCCACCAATCGCCAAGACTCGCTCAAGGGATGCACCATAAGCACCAACAACCTGATCGAATAAATCCCAGGTGCGCACCCCGAGTGCTTCGCGCTGATAAAAATAATCGTGCGCATCCGGCGCGCGGAAGTTGGTAAGCCCAAGCAAACCTTCATCCACCATCGCCAGAGTATAGGTCATGGCGCGCTGATTTTTTTCACTCACTTTTAGCGTAAATTCAGTTTCCGGCCGAACTTTTTCGGGCACATCCAGCTGCGGTTGCAAACGGGTTGCCGGGTCTTCCACTAATAACGGCACTATGCCGTACAAACGCATGGGCGCTTCAGCAACACGCTCCTGATGTGGCAACAGCAGTGCCACCTGCGCATAGACATTGGGCGCCATAGCAGCGCTGATGGGAATTTCTATTTCGTTTTGCCCGGCTTGCAAATCCAGCCAGCGCGACTCCAACACCCGCGTACCATTTTCAATACTGAGCAGTACGCGGCCTTCACGCGCTTTTGGCAAACGCACCTTGGCAATATCACCCGGCTGATATTTTTCTTTATCGGCCGAGAGCATGAGCTGCGTGGCAGAATCTGCACTCGCGGCGGAATCATAACTCCACCCCAAATAAACAACCTTGCCCGCACAGTGAGCCTGCGCAGCACTGCTGTCACAGACACGAATCAGGTGGCGACCCCATTCATATTTATTTTTTTCCAGTTTCCAATTGATGCGGCCATTTTCATCACTCAGCAGCGTTTCACTGTGCACCGGGCGATGACTGCTATTAGAAAAATATTCCGCGAGGTTTTCGCTATTTTCATCCCACCACCAGCGCCAGCCAATTTCATACACTTCCAAATCTACCTTGCGCGCAGCAGCGGCCTTACCCTCATCATTCAAGGTTTGGATTAACACCGGGTGATCCACATCGCGACCAATAGCATCCATATAACCATCGCCTTTAGGAATATTAATGCCCACCCAACTTTCAAAAGGCAGCAATTCATAAGGGCGCAAAATAGTGCTGAAATTACCGCTCTCTTCAAACACGCGGGTGACAAAGGTAGCGGTGAGTTTACCGGGTGGTGGTGAAGACAAACTCACATTGAGCGGAAAGCTGGCATTGCCGGTTTCGTCCAGTTTTCCATCAAATACTTTTTGTGCGCTGCCGGCAAAACTGCGCGCCGGATCGTCAAAGGTAAATTGTTCAAACCCCTCAAAGCGGGTTTCGCGGCTGCTGAGTTTTAATTCTGAATCTGCTTTTAAATTTTTAGCCGTAGCGCCCTGCAACCACTGCGCAAAAAGTGCTACCTGTGCCGGCATGCTGCGCAAGCGCAGCGGTGTTTCGCTGGGCGTTAAATCCACTTTCAAACGATTGGGCACCACCATTTCTACTTTGATAATTTTATCGAAATAGCGATTGCCCACATGCACTACGGCGCGGTAGTTACCGGTGGGTGCAGTCTCCTCGGTTTTTAACGCGAAGGTATAAAAATTATTGACCGGCTGCACATTGGTTTGGCTCAGCACTTTTTTGCCGCTGGGATCAAATAAATCCAGGGTGACCGGGTGATTGGCCGGTAATTTTTGGGTTTTGTCTTCCAGAATAAAACTGAGGAAAATATCATCGCCGGGGCGCCACACATCGCGCTCGCCATACACAAAACCTTTAAGTCCCGCTTTGATGTGTTCACCGCTCACATCAAATTGATTGGTCGGCAGGGCTTCACTGCTGCGCAAACGCAAATAACCGCGCTGCGTTTGGTGTTTCGCTTCCAAATAAAACGCAACGCCATCGGTGTTTAGTTGCAACATACCGTATTGGTCACTGGTGCCCTGCGCAATCGGCTGACGCTGGTAGTTGTACGCAATTATTTCCGCACCCGCGAGCGGCTTGGCGGAATTTAATTCAGTAGTGATGACATGCAACTGATTGGCGCTGCCGCGTTTGGCGAGCATACCAATATTGGACACAATAAAATTGCGCGCTGACGCTATGTTGTCACCGTAGTAGTAATAGGTGTCGTCGCAAGGATTATTGCGTTCGCTGTAATTGTAATAACCCTGGGATTGATAATATTGTTGATACCAGGCCGGTTCCTCGGCGCGCTCGTAGTAACTTTCGCCATCGGCATCCTCCGGCATTTTTGTCACCGGCTCTGTGGGGCGGGTTTGCGCGCAGGTGTAAATGGAATTGCTGCGATCAATGCGCAATTCCAAACGAATTAAACCGTCCGGGTGCTGCGCCATCAGCTCGGATAATTCCAACTGAAACCGCTGGGCGCCGGTGCGTGGAATATCGGGCAGCTGATAGGTTTTGCGCCACAAATAGCGACCGGTATCGGTTGCTGCGGCGGCCGCGGTAAGCGAATAATCCTGCAAGTATTGGCCGATGTTATTAGCAAACACTTTAAAGGCGGTTACTTGTACCGAATCTACACCAGCCGCTTCAAAAGGTACGGAAATTTGACTGGCAGGCGGCAAAATACTGCTGCTGCCCACAAACCGCACCAGTGGTTTTACCAAATCCAAAACAATTTTTTGTTCGTAGTCGCTACCTAAACTTTGCTGTGTTTGATTATTAATACTGCCGCTGATTTTTAGATTGAGTTCGCCGCTCTCCAATTTATCGGGAGTGTAACGCAGCAAACTGCCGTCAATAACTACACTCACTGGTTTGCCTTCCAGAGTGACCAAACCGCTGAGATTTTGGTTGCTGTCGAGCAGATCGGAGAATTGAATTTCAATCGCGGTATTGGGTGTGCGAATAATCTGAACGCCGGTCACCTGAAAACTTTTACGCGCAGGAATTTCCAACTCGCGCGCACCTTTATCACTGGAACCCAAGGCCTCGCCATCCCAGCTCAGGGTGAGTTTGCCCTGGCGGTCGCCGCGCTCAATCCGGGTGACTAAAAAACGATGGGTTTTGCGATCAGTGTCCTGCGTCCAGACTAAATCCACAGGGCGATCATCCGCCGCAATTTGCAGGATTTTTTTCACGCTGTTTAATTCAGCGGTATCAGCCGTGGTTAATACCCCGGTTAATTGCATGAGATTTTCGTCATCCGCCATTACGGCAAGACCGTCCACACGCAAATCAAAATCCTGTTTAATGGTCTGCACTTCAAATTCAAAATCGCCCAGCGATTTATCAATTGCCTGCAGCTCGTCAGGATGTAAGCGAAAACGGATTTTGCTATCGCTGGGCAAACGCTCAACCGGTTGGATGCGCAATTCACTGGTGGAAATAAACACCAAATTTACCGGCGTTTTTATATCCAGCGTCAGCAATTTATCAGAAAAAGCGCTGTTCACTTGCGCCTCATCCACCACGGGATGAGTAAAACGAATATAGAGCGGAGCTTCAGTCGCCACCCAGCGCTTGGGGTAATCGGCAATATGGTTGTCCCATGCGGGCGCCGCTTTTTCACTCGCAGCTGTCCCTGCCTTGGGCGTAGCTTCACGCTCGGGCGCAGGCTTATCACAGCCGGCGAGCATAAGGTTCATCAACACGACAACAAACCATAAAGACCAATGAACGCGCATAATATTTCCCTGTTTAGTTTGATGAATGGAAGCCAGCTTTACATAGCTGGTCGGGTCACGGTTTACAGCTCCGCATAGATAATTAGTATCGCTGTTGGTACTTTTCTTTGTCTCAGCACTGCCGAGACAATTGGTAACTTAAAAACAATCATTCTTTTGGTTTCTTCAATTCTTTATTTTTCGCTGACTCAATTTGCTGAATGCTGTGATCCGGCACAGGAAGTTTTTCCGGCATGGTTCCGCCCAGTTCATCAATAGTCTGGCGAACTTTGTGCCCGACTTCGAAATGGGTTTTGTTGGCCAGTGTTTTGTTGCTTACCTTATCACGCCGAAGTTTTTCTTCAGTTTGCGTGGCGCGGAACAGATTGGCAGCGAGTTCCGTACTGCCCATGTGGTCTAGAATCTTCTGGCTTTTTTTCAGGCCTTTTTGCGCGTGGATATCCTTGGCACCAAGGCCGCCGTACAACCCTTTGTAACCATGATCTTGAAAAATGGCGTAATCCAAGGGGGAGTTCACCCCCGCATCTTTTGCAGCCGCTGCCAGATGTTTGTTGTGCGCGGCGAGTTCATGGCGGATGGCGAGGCGTTTTTCATCTTCGGAAAGTTGTGCGAATTTTTTATCATCCGCCAATTCCTGCCGACGAGTTTGCAGGGCGAAATAGGTTTGCCCTTGGGCGATAACCGGCTTGGACGGATCGCCATTCTGCACGATCAGGTAACAGGCATAGCGGGACAGGCGCACGTCCTCGACCTCACGTCTTGCGCCGGAGCCAATTTCGACCATTTTGCTGATATCAGCAAAATGGTCTGTTACCGATTTGCCAGCCTGCTGACAAGCGACTCGCGCTTTGTCCACAACCTGCGCGAAGTTGCGCCACTGCAAGTACTCCAGCAATGGTGCAAGCTCCCGTGCCGACCAGTATTCATTGCCATCAGCATCTAGATGACGGATTCCATCGAAGGTGGTTTGATGTTGGTCGCTCACGTTTTTTTCAGTCATGTTTACTCTCCTTGTTAGCTAAAGGCTGGGGGATGCTGCGGCAAGGCATCCAAACGGGGTATTGTTGCAGGATCACTGTGCGCTGTTGTGGGTTAGCGAGAGGTTGGCCGGTCATTATTTTGAATGCTAGTTAGTCGGCGTTAATTACAAAAGTAACAATCTATCAGTTTAAGGAATGGCGCACGAGATTTAAAAAAATGGCGAATGCGTTATCACACATTCGCCATAGAGTAAGAATAGAACTTACAGATTTATTGCTTCACACAATCCACAAAGTAATCTTTTTTGCCATCCACTTCGCGTTTCACCAAGCCGTGAACGTCGGTTTCAAAGCCGGGGAATTTCTCGTTGAAATCGCGCGCGAACTTCAAATAATCCACGATGGTTTTATTGAAGCGCTCGCCCGGAATCAACAGCGGAATGCCTGGCGGGTAAGGTGTTAACAAAATTGACGTGATGCGGCCTTCCAATTCGTTGATAGGCACACGCTCGATTTCGCGGTGCGCCATTTTGGCGAAGGCATCGGAGGGTTTCATCGCCGGTTGCATATCGGACAAATACATCTCAGTGGTCAGGCGCGCAACGTCGTAGGCTTTGTAGAAGTCGTGAATCTGCTGGCACAAATCGCGCAGGCCCATGCGCTCATAGCGCGGGTTGGCTTGCGCAAACTCGGGCATGATGCGCCACATAGGTTGGTTTTTGTCGTAGTCGTCTTTGAATTGTTGCAGCGCGGCTACCAGGGTATTCCAGCGGCCTTTGGTGATGCCGATGGTGAACATAATGAAGAAGGAATAGAGGCCGCACTTCTCGATAATAACGCCGTTTTCGGCAAGGTATTTGGTGACGATAGACGCCGGAATACCGGTTTCGCTGAATTGGCCATTCACCGATAAACCGGGGTTAACAATGGTGGCTTTGATCGGGTCGAGCATGTTGAAGTTGGGCGCGAGTTTGCCGAAACCGTGCCAGTTGTCGTCGCTGCGCAGTACCCAGTCTTCGCGCGAGCCAACGCCGTCTTCGGCAAATTCATCGGGGCCCCAGACCTGGAACCACCAATCCTGACCCCATTCGGCGTCCACTTTTTTCATGGCGCGACGGAAATCCAGCGCTTCCAGAATCGACTCTTCTACCAAGGCCTGACCACCTGGCGCTTCCATCATGGCCGCCGCCACATCGCAGGAGGCGATGATGGAATACTGCGGCGAGGTAGAAGTGTGCATCAAGTAGGCCTCATTAAAGGCGTCCTGATCCAGTTTCACTTTTTCTGATTCACGCACCAATACCTGCGAGGCTTGCGACAAACCGGCCAGTAGCTTGTGGGTGGATTGAGTAGAGAAAATCATCGACTCTTTGGCGCGCGGGCGGTCTTTGCCAATCGCGTGCATGTCTTTATAGAAGCTGTGGAAGGTGGCGTGGGGCAGCCAGGCTTCGTCAAAGTGCAGGGTATCAATCTTGCCATCCAGCATGTCTTTGATGGTCTCTACGTTGTAGAGCACGCCGTCGTAAGTGGACTGGGTGATGGTAAGAATGCGCGGTTTTTTATTGGCCGCCTCGCGCGCAAAGGGGTTGGCTTCGATTTTGCGGGCGATGCTCTCGGGGGTAAATTCCTCCAGCGGAATCGGGCCGATAATGCCGAAGTGGTTGCGCGTGGGCATAAGGAATACCGGAATCGCGCCGCACATAATGATCGAGTGCAAAATGGATTTATGGCAGTTGCGATCCACCACCACAATATCGCCCGGCGCGACCGTGGAGTGCCAGACCATTTTGTTGGAGGTGGAGGTGCCGTTGGTCACAAAGTAGCAGTGGTCGGCGTTAAAAATACGCGCAGCATTGCGCTCGGAAGCGGCGACCGGGCCAGTGTGATCGAGCAGCTGACCCAATTCTTCCACCGCGTTACACACGTCGGCACGCAGCATGCGCTCGCCGAAAAACTGGTGGAACATCTGGCCAATGGGCGATTTCAAAAAGGCCACGCCGCCGGAGTGACCGGGGCAGTGCCAGGAGTAGGAGCCGTCCTGCGCGTAGTGCACCAGCGCGCGGAAGAAGGGCGGTGCCAAACCATCCAGATAGGATTGGGCTTCGCGAATAATATGGCGCGCCACAAATTCGGGCGTGTCCTCAAACATGTGAATAAAGCCGTGCAGCTCGCGCAAAATATCGTTGGGAATATGGCGCGAGGTGCGGGTCTCACCGTAGAGGTAAATGGGGATATCCGCATTTTTGTAGCGAATTTCTTCCACAAAGGCGCGCAGGGCTTTAAGGGCGTGATCAGTTTCTTCAAGCGAACCTGAGCCAAACTCTTCGTCGTCGATGGACAAAATAAAGGCCGAGGCGCGCGATTGCTGCTGCGCAAATTGCGACAGGTCACCGTAGCTGGTAACGCCTAGCACCTCCCAGTTTTCTTGCTCAATCGCATTGGCGAGTGCACGAATGCCTGAACCCGAGGTGTTCTCGGAGCGAAAGTCTTCGTCGATGATGACGATGGGAAAGCGAAATTTCATGGAGTCTCCATAAAAAGGTATAAGGCTGGAATTTCACTTGCTGGCGAGACGCCTCTGGGTGGTGCTTTAGCTAACAAGAGCTTGGGTTATGTCGTCTGGATAACCGACGGCATCAGGCTGGTTGCGTGGCACTTCAGCCGGCCGGCGCGCCTGAGGGGCTAACCGAGAAAACCGGACGAGAGTTGAAGCCATTTGGCCGCGCATTGCCCGGTGCCGCGTGTAGTGCTAAACCGGCGCAACTGCGGCGGCGATTGTAAAACACTTAAACCGATTCAAACACCCATTTATTACAATCACCCGCGAGCCCGGCCGGATTAGTCGCTGGACTTTGCATCCTGCGGCGGATTGTCGGTGTTATGTTTGGGCACATTGTCGGTGTTATGTTTGGGCAGATTGTCGGTGCTGTGTTCGAGCGCATCGGCCGCGATAAGTGCCAGCGCCGCCGGCATGGCTTGATCGATCAGCACCTGCTCCTGCGCCGTGGGCACTTTGTAACCGCGCGGCCAGACACCATCCAGATAATCCCAACCATAACCCCAGCGGTAATGGTTCATCCAATAAGGGCTGCCGCCCCAGCGCACATTGGTGTAAATGTACTTGGCCATGCCCGGCCCCTGGGCCTGTTTCACGCAGGCGAGAATATCCTCATCCGCTTTTTTCCGATCTGCCTTGCTGCCGCCCAGCCAATAAGCCAGGTCGTGAGCGACGCAGCAGTGCCGCCATAAATTGGGCTGTTCGGGCGTACCGTCAATCCACAGCGAGCAGCCATCGGTAGTAAAGGGTTTAAGCTCGCTGGCGTGCAGCAGACTGGAACAGCCGGCAGTGGCGACAAACAGGGCGGTAAGCAAAAACAGGCGCATGGGAAATTCCTTGCTGGGCATAATCAATACCAAAATGCCGGCGATTTTAACCGGCAGCCGCGGAAACTCTATTACTTTTTAGCCGCGCGATATGGCCTCGCCCACCGCGCCCAATGCCAGTACAATGCTGGCCACTTTGCTACCTTCTACCCAGCACTTTTGCTGCCTATGCCCGCCCCATGGGTTATGGGACACCAGCCTTGGAACCTGCTATGAACGAGAAAAAAACCACCCATTTTGGCTTTCAACAAGTTCCGGTCGAGGAAAAGGCCGAGCGGGTCGCCGAGGTGTTCCACTCGGTCGCCGCCAAATACGACCTGATGAATGACTTGATGTCAGGCGGCATCCATCGCCTGTGGAAGCGTTTTACCATCGAAGCTTCCGGCGTGCGCGCCGGCCACAAGGTGCTGGACATTGCCGGCGGCACCGGCGATTTGAGCTATCAATTCGCCAAGCTGGTGGGCGACCAAGGGCAGGTAGTGCTGGCCGATATCAACGCCTCCATGTTAGGTGTTGGGCGCGACCGCCTGACGGATCGCGGCATTGCCGGCAATATCAACTTCGCCCAGTGCGATGCCCAATACCTGCCCTTCCCCGACAACACCTTCGACTGCATTACCATCGCCTTTGGCCTGCGCAATGTCACCGACAAAGACCTCGCACTGCGCTCCATGCTGCGCGTGCTCAAACCTGGCGGGCGTTTGCTGGTGCTGGAATTCTCCAAACCGCAGAGCGACATTCTCAGCAAAATTTACGACACCTATTCGTTCAAGGTGCTGCCGTTTATGGGCAAGCTGGTGACCAACGACGCCGAGAGCTATCGCTACCTTGCCGAATCCATTCGCATGCACCCGGATCAACAAACCCTGCAAACCATGATGGATGAGGCCGGTTTTGTGCGCACCGAATTCCACAATATGACCGGCGGCATAGTGGCGCTGCACAAGGGCATCAAACCCTAATGGCCAATACAATTACCCTCGCCGCACTCGCCAGCGCGGAAAAAATGTTCAACGCCGCGCTGCGCTACGACCCGGCCACCCGCCTTGGCCTTGCCCGACTGGAAGGCAAAATTATTGCGCTGCACATCACCGCCCCCGCGCTCAATTTTTTTGTGATGCCGATGGATGACGAATTGCGCCTGATGAGCCATTGGGATGGCGCTGTGGATACCCGCATCAACGGTTCACTGCTCGCGCTTATGCAACTGGCACAGACTGAAACCCACAACTTAAAACACAGCGGCGTCACGGTGATGGGGGATTTGCAACTGCTCGCGGAGCTGCAGCGCTTGCTGAAAAATCTGGATATCGACTGGGAAGAAATGCTCAGCCAATTCACCGGCGATGTGATTGGTCACCAAAGCGCAGAATTATTGCGCGCGCAACTGGGCTGGGTAAAAGATCGCGCCCGCAACAGCCAGCGCCTGACACGCGAATTTCTCACCGAAGAATTACAGGCCTTGCCCGCCAAAGCCGAGCTTGAAAATTTTTATCAGCAGGTGGATGAACTGCGCTTGGCGGTGGATCGCGCCGCGGCGCGCGTAGAAATCTTGCTGCGCAAAAACGATCATTTACAGAAAAACCATTAAAGAGAAATCGAATCCGTGATTGTTTTTTTTCGCCTCTTAAAAATCCTGCGCGTATTTGCCCGCTATCGCCTCGATCAATTACTGCCCGCCAACTTGCCATTCGCCGCGCAGCTGTTGCTGGTGTTGTTTAAACTCTTCCCCACGCCGCGCAACGCCAAGGGCGAAGCCATGACGCGCGGTGAATGCCTGCGCCGCGCCTGCGAAGATTTGGGGCCGATTTTTGTTAAATTTGGCCAGCTGTTATCAACGCGCCCCGATCTGGTTCCCGCCGATATAGTGCTGGAACTCAATCACCTGCAAGACAATGTTGCGCCGTTTGCGCCTGAGGAATTCCAGCGCCTAGTGGAGTCATCGCTGGGCGCAAAAATCAGTGACATTTTTGCCAGTTACGATGCCGCGCCGCTCGCTTCCGCTTCCATTGCACAGGTGCATACCGCGGTGCTCAACAATGGCCGCGAGGTGGTAATTAAAGTCGTGCGCCCCGGCATTGAGCGGGTGATTGAGCAGGATATTCAACTGCTGTTATTGGTCGCGCGCTGGGTAGAAAAAAATACCCTGGATGGCAAGCGCCTGCATCCGGTGGAAATTGTGCAGGATTACCGCACCACCATTTTTGACGAACTGGATTTACAGCGTGAAGGCGCCAATGCCTCACAACTGCGCCGCAATTTTTCCGCCTCGCCCCTGCTGTATGTGCCGGAAATTTATTGGGACTACAGCCGCAGCAATGTGCTGGTGATGGAGCGCATTTACGGCATTCCCGTTACCGATGTTGCCGCGCTCACAGCACAGGGCACCGACATGAAAAAACTCGCCGAACGCGGCGTAGAGATTTTTTTCACCCAAGTGTTTGAGCACAACTTCTTCCATGCCGATATGCACCCCGGCAATATTTTTGTGTCCCGCAACAATCCACAATTGCCGCAATACATTGCGGTCGACATGGCAATTGTCGGCTCGCTCACGCGCGAGGATCAATACTATTTAGCGCGCAACCTGCTCGCCATGTTTCGCCGCGATTACCGTTTGGTGGCAGAGCTACATGTGCAAAGCGGCTGGGTGCCAAGCAGCGTGCGAGTAGAGGAGTTGGAAGCGGCGATTCGCACGGTATGCGAGCCGATTTTTGAAAAACCGCTCAAAGAAATTTCCTTTGCCAATGTGCTGCTGAGTTTGTTCCGCACGGCGCGCCGCTTTGATATGGAAGTACAGCCACAACTGGTACTGCTGCAAAAAACCCTGCTCAACATTGAAGGGCTGGGGCGCCAGTTATACCCGGATCTGGATTTGTGGGTGACCGCCCATCCATTCTTGGAGCGCTGGTTAAAAAACCGTTTCCACCCCAAATCGCTCTGGGGCGAATTTAAACGCTATGCCCCCGAATGGATGGAAAAATTCCCACAGGTGCCGGATCTCATTTTTAACAGCTTGCAACAGCTACCAATCATCAGCCAAAAGCTGGATGCACTGGAGCACGACATTCACCACAACCGCCTGCATAAACAGCGCGGCCGCCGCAAATTGATTGCGCTCCTGGCCTTTGGTGCGGCGGGTTATTTCCTCTATAAGGACACCCAAGGTTCTGCAGTGCTGTTGGATTGGTTGGCAACCGATGTATCGCCAGCAACTATTGCACTCGCTGCGATTGGCTTGGTAGCGCTCTGGTTCAGACGATAATTGCAGCGCACGCACACTGGACAATCACTGGATGATATTGAAACTAGCCAGCGCTTTGGTAAAACAGGCTTAATCGATAGGTTTTAACAACCGGGCTTGGTAAAACAAGCCCTTGCATTATATCCGCAATATTTTTTATACCATTTTTTCTAAACAAAACTTCATAAAGCCCGCGTAGCTATTCTGAATCCTTCTGTTATTATCGATTATCAACAATAGCGATAGTGAAGGATTTCATTGTTATGTCGAGCGCGACGCGTATTCTGTTGGTTGATGACACTCCCGAAAATCTGGATGTGCTGAGCGGCATTCTGGAGGATCTGGATTGTCAGCTTATAGTAGCAACATCCGGGGAGCGCGCCCTGGAGTTGGCCACTCGCCGCCTGCCCGATTTAATCCTGCTCGATGTGATGATGCCTGACATCAACGGCTTTGATGTTTGCACTCGCCTCAAGGGCGAATTGAGCACTACCGAAATTCCCATTATTTTTGTCACCGCCCGTACCGACGATATTAGCCAGGGGTTTCGTGTGGGCGGCGCTGATTACATTACCAAACCAATTAATGCCGACGAAGTGCGCGCGCGCGTGCGCCACCAGCTAGAGCGTCAGGCCATGCTGGCGGAACTAAAATCCTTTAACCGCGAACTGGAAACCAAAGTGCGCGAACGCACCTCGGAACTCACCATCGCCAACCGCCAATTGCGCGAAGAAATTAATGAGCGGCGCTACATGCAAGACCGCTTGAATTACCTCGCCACCCACGATTTTGTCACCCGCCTGCACAACCGCAACGCACTTGAATCTTTTGTCTCTGAATTACTCGCGCGCATTCAAGTACAGGATGTTAACGCCTCGTTTTTAATGATCGACATCGACCGGTTTCGCGTGGTTAATGAAAGTTGCGGCAGCATCGCCGGCGACGAACTGCTGCGCCAGTTTGCCGACAGCATCAGCGGTTTGTTGAGCCGCAATGATTTTTTTGCGCGCTTGGGTGGCGACAGGTTTGCGGTAGTCACTTATTGCGAAGAGGGCGATAAAGGCGAGGCCTTGGCGCAAACTATTTTAACGCACCTGCGGGATTTCAAATTCCAATGGGAGGATCGCCAATTCACCCTCGCTGCATCCATCGCCACTGTGCCGCTAGCGCGCACCATGGTGAGTTACGATCAGGTATTACTCGCGGCGGACGAAGTTATTTTTGTCGCCAAACAAGAAGCGCGCGGCGGTATTTACACCTATGCCGATGCCGCCAAACGCAGCAACTTGCACAAAGATAATATCAACTGGGCCTCGCGCCTGGTGGATGCCATCCACAGCCAGGCCTTCCGCGCCTACTTTCAAATGATTGAATATTTTCCGGTAGCCCAGGAAGCGGCAGCCCCCTGTTACCGGCTCGAAGTGTTGATGCGTTTGTGGGATGCAGAACATCAGCGCATGGTATCGCCCGGCGAATTTATTGGCCCGGCAGAGCGGCTGCACTTAATTCCAGAACTGGATAAATGGATTCTAAATGCCACCCTCGCCTTTTTTGATCAGCACCGCGATTTGCTGGAAAAAATGGATATGGTGTCTATTAATATTTCGGCCTTCTCTATTCGCGAAACCCATTTCGCCACCACCATCACCAACAGTTTTGCGCAATATAATTTACCGCCCCAAAAATTTTGTTTTGAGCTGACCGAAACCCAAGCCATTGTGAATGTGGATGCCGCGCGGCATTTCATGCAATTGCTGCGCAATTTTGGTTGCCACTTTGCGCTGGATGATTTTGGCAGCGGGTTTGCCTCTTACGCTTACCTGCATCAACTGTCATTCGACAAAATAAAAATCGACGGTATTTTTGTGCGCGATATGGATACCGATGCCTCCCACTATGCGATGGTGAAATCCATTGTGGAAATGGCCGTGTCACTCGATAAAGAAGTGATTGCCGAATTTGTGGAAACCCCTGAGGTCGCCAACAAATTGTATGCGCTGGGTGTGCGCTGGGGGCAGGGCTATCACCACCACCGGCCACAGGCGTTAACTCACCAGTCGCTGGAAAAATTACTGCAACTGAACACCGGGCAGCATAATTAATCTTTCAGGAATCGCACCGGTGAGTTTTAACACTCGAAAAAAAATATACCTGTTACTTAAACTGCCCGCACTCAACCTGCTATTTGCGCTGGGTTATTTTTTGCTGGCGCAGTTTGGCAGCGCCTGGAGTTCACTCACCGCACAAGTTTCACTGATCTGGCCCGCCGCGGGTTTTGCACTCTTTGGTGTGCTGGTCTTTGGGCTGCGTGTTGCGCCGGGTTTATTTGCCGGGGCACTTGCCGCTAATCTGGTAACCCATCTTTATCCTGCATTTGGTTTGGGCATCACCAGCTGGTCAGCTGGTATTGTGGTGAGCGCCGCAATGTTGGCACAAACCATTGTGATCGCCCGCCTCAATCAAGGCATTTTGAATAGAAACCTGCTGGTGAATTTACCGCGCACCCTGGGTTTTATTGGCAGCGTATTTGGCGGTGCCTTGATCGCGCCATCACTGGGCATAGCCACCTTTGCTTATCTGGAATTAGTGCCGGATGGCGAACAAGCCAAAGCCTGGGCGTTTTGGTGGATGGGCGACAGCATAGGCATGCTCACATTCACGGCATTACTGGCCTGGCTATTAATTCCGCGCGTGCGCCATAACCTGCATGCCCAGGCATTTTTATTATTGTGTGTCGGCGTTGGGCTGGTATTTTTTTTAGTCTCGGCGCTGGGGTATATCCAACATTCAGAGGCGCAGCGTCTGGCCGACGCGGTTAAATCAATGACCCTGAATCACCCTGTTGATTCACGCCCCTGGTACATTCCCAGCTTGTTACAACTTTCTGCCCTGGCGATAGGTTTAACCCTGATAGGTTTGCTGTCTGCGTATATTCGCACCCGTCAACAACACGATGAATTGCTCAGGGAAAACCAGCGCAAACTGGAAGAGGAAATTCTTTCGCACACCCAGGCACTGCGCAAAGCCAATGACTGGCTGCTCAATGAAGTGGTACAGCGGCAGCAAACACAGGAGCAATTGCAGGAGTCGCAACAAGCCCTGCGCGCTCGCGAGCAACACCTGCGCAGCCTGCTGGATAATATTCCCGATCCGGTGTGGTTTAAAAATTTGCAGGGCGTTTACATCAGCTGTAATAAAGCCTTTGCCAAAATATTGGAACTGACTGAAGCGGAAATTGTTGGCAAAAGTGAAGAGCAACTGGTGAACCCCGAGCTAGCCGCGCTGTTTCAAAAAAATGATCAAGCCACATTACAAAGCGACTCATCCCACCGCTATGAACAACTGATTGTTATCAACAACGAACACCGCTATTTACTCGACACCATTAAAGTTGCATTGCACAACGACAAAGGTGAAGTCGCAGGCATATTGGGTATAGGCCGCGACATTTCCGCACAGAAAGACGCCGAGCGCCAATTATCCCTCGCCAAAGAAGCGGCCGAAGAAGCAACACGTGCAAAGAGTCGTTTCCTTGCCAATATGAGCCATGAAATTCGCACGCCATTAAATGCCGTGTTGGGTTATACGCAATTATTAATGCGCGACCAAAGTATTACTGGCACCCAGCGCGAGCGCCTGCAATTAATTCTGGTATCCAGCCAACGGTTGTTAGGCCTGATTAATGATGTCCTGGATTTATCCAAAATCGAATCCGGTGTGCTCAATTTACGTAAGGAATATTTTGATTTGCACCAGGAAGTCGCCGATATCCAAACCATTATGGCGGAGCGCGCCGACAGCAAAGGGCTGCAGTTGATTACGCAAGTGGATTTGCCCAGCCCTTATATTGTTAAAGGAGACCGACAAAAAATTGGGCAGATTTTATTAAACCTGTTGGGCAACGCCATTAAATTTACCCCGCAAGGCAGCGTGAGTTTGTACGTTGCCAATTTACAAGGTGAAGTGGAATTTGTAATTGGCGATACCGGCCCGGGCATTTCCGAACAGGAATTGGCTGATTTATTTGCCGCCTTTAAACAAGGCCAAGCCGGTGAAGATGTTGGCGGCACGGGGCTGGGTTTAACCCTGTCGCGCCATTTGGCCGAAGGCATGGGCGGCAGCCTGCACCTTTCCAGTGTGCTTGGGCAAGGCACACTCGCGCATTTGCGCCTGCCGTTGGTGAGTGAAAATATTGTGCTTGATACCCGGCAGCAGCCCAAGGCAACACGCATGGAGGAAAACTGCCACATTAAAGCACTGGTAGTGGAAGATGATTTTGCCAGCTGTGAAATTTTAATGGACTTGCTGCAACAACTTGGCTGCGACACCTATGCGGCGCACGATGGGCGCGAAGGTTTGGCCATGTGCAAGGCGCACCAGTTCGATATTATTTTTACCGACATCCGCATGCCGGGTATGAATGGCCTGGAAATGTTCCGCCAGCTGCGCGCAGGCGATAACTACCAACAGACGCCGATTGTGGCAGTCTCCGCCTCCAGTCTTGAACATGAGCGCAGTTATTATCTGGCGCAGGGGTTTCAGGAATTTATCGGTAAACCCTATGCTTTTGACGATATAGTAAAAGCCTTGCGTCAATTTACCGCAGCGCGTTTTACCGATGACGCAGAGGTAAAATTGGCAGGTGAAAATCACCCGGCGCTGAGTCTGTTACAACAGCCGGATTTGGCGGCACACAGCAATTTACTGACGGAATTAAATAAAGCTGCCGCCAGTGGCGATATGGCTAAATGCAAACAAATTATGGCGGAATTCAGCGCTGAAAATATTGGCGCACAGCGCCATCAACAATTATCAACAGCGCTGCGGCAATACGATTTGGAGCGGGTAGAAACACTGATCAATACCTGGCTGATTAGTAGCAGCCAGAATTAACACGCAAACAGATTATTCAATCACCGCGCCCCAGCCATCGGATGTTCCACCCAAGGGGCCAGCCAATGCCTGCAAATGCGCCTGGATACGTTGAATCTCAGTATATTCCGGCACCATCTTGATAAAAGCCACCACTGCCCAGTAGGGCCAGGAATCTTCGTTCTCTGGTGTCATCGCCTCGCCTTCTTCCAAATCACCTTCATCATAAAGTGCATGAGCGGTATAACCGGCGGCTTTTAATGCCTGTTCAATTGTCAGTGCGGCAGCTTCGTCGGGGCAGTGCACACCAAACTCCAAATCCATCGGCTGGCTCAAATCTATGCCGTGTTCGTGCAACATTTGCAGCAGGCCGCCATCGTCATCGTTAGGAAAGTTCATACAAAACTCCGCAGTAAAAAAATAGAAAGGGATGAAACTGAATAGTGCGAAAAAAATTTATTCTGCGCTGAGCATAAAAGTCACAGGGCCGTCGTTCACCAGAGCCACTTTCATATCAGCAGCAAAAATGCCGGCGGCTACCGGTTGATGTCGCACACGTAATTGTTCAACAAAATAATCATAGAGTTGTTGCGCCTGAGCGGGTGGTGCCGCCGAGGAAAAACTCGGGCGCAAACCTTTGTTGGTATCGGCCGCCAGGGTAAATTGCGAGACCACTAAAATACCGCCGCCAATTTGTTGCACACTGCAATTCATTTTATTGTTGTCATCGGCAAACATTCGATAGGCGAGGATTTTATCGATCAACTTGTCTGCGGTGGCAGTGCCATCATTTTTTTGAATACCGAGCAGCAGCAAAATTCCCTGCCCGATTTCGCCGACGACATTGTTATCCACTGTTACCGATGCTTCGCTCACGCGCTGTAACAAACCCAACATAAATTTTATTCAATTCTCTGGTTGCTGATTGCAGCAAGGGATAAACACCATCGCCACTAACAATAACGGAGCCACAGGGCTCCGTTAGGGGTGCGCTATAACATTATTATCACGCGAGACGATCACTGGTATTGAGCAGCTTTTTAGCCAGGTCATCCGTTGCACGAATGAGTGCGTCAACAATACCCGGTTCACGCGAGGCGTGGCCAGCTTCGCGGATAATGTGCAGCTCTGACCCTGGCCAGGCTTTATGCAGCGCATAGGCGTTGTCCAGCGGGCAGATCACATCGTAACGCCCATGCACAATGGTGCCGGGAATGCCGGCCAGCTTGTGGGCATCGCGCAGAATTTGGTTGTGCTCCAAAAAGGCATTATTAACAAAATAGTGCGCCTCAATGCGCGCCAAGGAGAGTGCGCGGTGCGGCTCAGTGAAGGAGTCCACCACATCCTGACAAGGTTTTAGGGTAGCAGTGCGCCCCTCCCAGCCCGCCCAGGTTTTGGCGGCCGACATTTGCTGGATTTGGTTTTCTCCAATCAACTGGCGATAGTAGGCGCCCATCATATCGCTGCGTTCCGCTTCAGGAATTTGTGCGACAAAATCTTCCCAGAAATCGGGAAATAAACGGCTGGCACCCTCCTGATAAAACCATAATAAATCTTCGCGACGACATAAAAAGATGCCGCGCAAAATCAAACCCAATACGCGCTCAGGGTAGGTTTGGGCATAGACCAAACTCAGGGTTGAACCCCAGGAACCGCCAAACAATACCCACTTGTCGATACCCAGGGTTTGGCGGATAACTTCGATATCCTCTACCAACTTTTGGGTGGTGTTATTTTCCAGCTCGGCGTGGGGGCGCGAGCGGCCGGCACCGCGCTGATCAAACAATACAATGCGATACACTTCCGGATCAAAAAAGCGGCGGTCGTATTTACCGCAGCCAGCACCCGGGCCGCCATGTACAAACAAGACCGGTATTCCATCGGGGTTGCCCGATTCATCAACATACAGTTCGTGGGGAGCTTCTACGGCAATTTGGTGACGTTGGTAGGGTTTGATCTCGGGATAAAAAATCTGCATAAACTGGCCTTGTTTGAAACAGTATTGGGGGCATTCACAGCGGTGTTGAATTCCCCTAAAGGTAGCACATCCCCCTGTTAAACCCGAATCTTTTCTCTGTGCGCTGAACCGGTTAACGCACTTAACAAAGCTTTATTTGCCGCGCCAATACGCGCTTGTTAACCTGATGCAAACTAATTAGAGGAGAGAAGCATGTCGATATTTCCACAACTGCGCAGATTGGGTTTATGGGTATGCCTGGCGGCGAGCCCACTGGTCAACGCCGAGACCCTAGAGATCAAAACCCAAACCGGTTCGCTGCAGGTAAAAACCATTGCAGAAGGTTTGCAAAATGTATGGAGCATGGCGTTCCTGCCCGATGGCCGCATGCTAGTTACCGAGCGCCCCGGCCGCATGCGTATTGTGAGCCCGGACGGCAAAGTGGGTGCACCACTGGCCGGGCTGCCGGCGATAGTCGCCCAAGGTCAAGGCGGATTATTGGATGTAGTACTCGCGCCGGACTTTGCCACCAGCAAACGTGTTTATTTCAGCTACTCCGAACCCGGTGAAGGTGGCAATAGCACAGCGGTGAGCTACGCCACGCTCACCGATACCAAGCTGGAAAATGTCACGCGCGTGTTCAGCCAACAACCAAAAATAGATTCCAGCGCCCACTTTGGTTCGCGCTTGGTGTGGGCGCCAGATGGCACCCTGTTTATTACCCTTGGTGATCGCTACAGCGAAAAAGACAAAGCGCAAACGCTGGATAACCATCAGGGCAAAGTTGTGCGCATTAATGCCGACGGCACAGTGCCAAGCGACAACCCCTATGTAAAAACTGCCGGAGCACTGCCAGAAATTTGGTCCTTTGGTCATCGCAATGTGCAGGGCGCCGCTATCAACCCTCTAACCAAAAAACTTTGGACTGGCGAACATGGCCCCCAGGGTGGCGACGAACTGAACATTGATGAAGCGGGCAAAAACTACGGCTGGCCAGTGATTACCTACGGTGAAAATTACGGCGGCGGAAAAATTGGCGAAGGCACACACAAAGAAGGCATGGAGCAACCGCTGTACAAATGGGTGCCCTCCATTGCAACAGCCGGTTTTATTTTTTACACCGGCGATAAATTCCCGCAGTGGAAAAATAATATTTTACTCGCCAGCCTGCGTGAACAGACATTGGTACGCTTAACACTGGACGGCGACAAAGTGACTGGCGAAGAGCGACTCTTGAAAAAAGAATTAGGCCAACGCTATCGCTCGGTTATTCAAGGGCCGGACGGTTTGGTGTATTTGGTCACCGATGAAAGCAAAGGCAAAATTCTGCAGATTTCACCCAAATAGTTTCAACGCAGAATTATTTACGTGATGATTAACTCCCGCTGCGGCGGGAGTTTTTATTGGTGGACTAGCAGCCAACATGAACGACGATCTCTATCTTTTTGTCTACGGCACTTTGCGCCGCGCTTGCGCTACTGGCGCGCACCAGACCTATCTGGCCGGCGCTCAATTTATCGATACCGCAAAGGTCGAGGGCAATTTATATCGCGTCAGCTATTACCCCGCGCTGGTGTTAACTAACGCAGGTAGAATGGTAACCGGTGAAGTCTATCGGCTGGCTTGCGCCGCACAATTGGAGGCCTTGGACATCTATGAAGAGTGCACTTTTCCCGCGCTACCCGCGCAAGAATATCAGCGAATATCCATTCCGCTGATCACTGACAAGGGAATAAAGATTAACGCCTGGATCTACGCCTACCAGCGCAATTGCGAGCAGCTGGAACTCATTAGCAGTGGAGATTTTTTAAACCCTTGATGAGTGGATTTCCAAAATCGAAGTTAGGTTAATCATCAGTATCAAATGGCAAGGCAAGCTCGGTTTTTTGTGCAGGCTCACTGCCAATCATTTCATCATAGGGTGATTGCATCACCAACCAACCGCGGGTGTAACCCAAATCTTTTAGGGCTTGTTGCGCGCGAAACAAACTGGGAAATTTAGCCACCTTGCCTTCGGGGTTGCGCAACAGCTGTGCTGCTTCCGTTGAACCTACCGGCTCTTGGGTAATGCCCGCATGGTAATGTGCACAATCGCTGTAACTGAAAATTAATGCGCGTCCGGTGGCCATGTTTACCTCACTTTTTGAGCAGTTGTTTCAGGGATTTGCGCCACGGCGCAAGCATAATTTTTACAGTAACGCTTATCTGCCCAGCGGCGATAAATTGCATCCACCAGCGATGACCAAATACGCCAGCGCAGTGGTTTGAACAAAAATCCAAATGGCGTAAATGACCAGGCCGCTACATTCGCATCTACACCCAAAAGCCAGCTGCCATCGGGTTTTAGCAAATGCAAATCGCGCAACAGCTTTTCGCGCTCAGCGTCATCCAGTTGCGGCAGACTGTGAATGTCCACCAGTGTTAATCCAGCGCGGTTGTAGTTGCGTAAAAGAGCCATTTCCCTTGCGCATAACGGACAGCGGCCATCATAAAAGAGCTGGGCGGTTTGGATGGGCATGGGAAATGGCATAGCAGTTAAACCTCGTCTGATAACATGGATCGCATTTAACAACGCGGCAACTATAATCACCCCAGGCAAGTGCAAGGCCATGTTGTAATTGCAATCCACCCTATTATTACGCAAAGGCTGCGGAGGGCGATCAGCACTTGCCCTTGGCAATGCCAGCCGCTATGTTGCGCCCTGTTCGCTAGGGTCACCCGCGCGCCATGCGCTTTTTGGAGAATCACAATGAGCCAGTATCGGGCACTGAATTACGACATAGACCCAGTTTTTCACGCCGCCAACAAACCCCAACCCAAGGTGGGCATTCTGTTGGCCAACCTCGGCACCCCCGATGCGCCAACCACACCGGCACTGCGCCGTTACCTGGCGGAATTTTTGGCAGACCCGCGCGTCATTGAAATTCCGCGAGTGATTTGGCTGTTGATTTTGCACGGTATTATTTTGCGCGTGCGCCCCAGAAAATCGGCTGCACTTTATAAAAGCGTGTGGACGAGCGAAGGCTCGCCGCTGCTGGCCATTAGTAAACAGCAGCAAGCGGCCATACAAAACGAACTGGGCGATGGTTACAGCGTAAAACTGGGCATGCGCTACGGTAACCCATCGATTGCAAGCGCCTTGCGCGAATTACAAAAGGAAGCGGTGCGCAAAATTATTGTACTGCCACTCTACCCACAGTACGCAGGCCCAACCACCGGTTCTACCTTTGATGCGGTGGCGACAGAATTAAAAAACTGGCGCTGGGTGCCGGAATTACATTTTATTAATAATTATTGCGACCAGCCGCTGTACGTTGAAGCGCTCGCCAATTCGGTGCGTGAGCACATCGAAAAAAATGGTTTGCCGCAAAAAATTATTTTTTCTTACCACGGTATGCCCAAGCGCTATTTGACCTCGGGTGATCCCTACTTTTGTTTGTGCCAAAAAACCACGCGCTTGGTGCAGGAAAAGTTGGGGCTGGATAAAAATATTTGCCTCACCAGTTTTCAATCGCGCTTTGGCCGCGAGGAGTGGTTAAAGCCCTATACCGATGAAATACTGGAGCAACTGCCTAAAGACGGCATTAAAGATATTGCGATTTTATCGCCCGCGTTTAGCGCTGACTGTTTGGAAACCCTGGAAGAATTGGCAGTGGAAAATCGCCACGCCTTTTTGGAAGCTGGTGGCGAAAAATATGCGTATATTGCCGCGCTGAATGATCGCCCTGATCATATTCGCGCGCTGGCGGCGCTGTTAAAACAACACAGCTAAAGGTTTGTTTAACGCGTAAAACGCAATTCACAACAAGGCGACAGCCATGTCGCCTTAAGCAAAAACCGTTACCAGCATTTGTACCGATAAACCTACCAGCAATACCGCAAATAATTTTTTTAATAAGGCGATAGGCAGGCGATGCGCGAGTTTTGCACCCAAGGGCGCGGTGATAAAACTCATCGCCGCCATAGCAACCACTGCCGGCCAAAATACATAACCCAGGGTATAGGCCGGTAGATTTTCCACACTCAATCCATTCACCACATAACCCGCCGCACCCGAAAGTGCGATAGGCAAACCCACGGCGGCCGAAGTGCCAATCGCCACCGGCAAACTCACATTGCACCAGACCAGAAATGGCACAGTCAGTGTGCCGCCGCCAATCGCCACTAACGCAGAAATGGCGCCTATGCCGGTACCGGTTGCACTCAGCCCCGTGAAAGCAGGTAATTGTCGCGAGGGTTTGGGTTTGCGGTTCAGCACCATTTGCAGCGCGACAAAGGCCATAAAACAGGAGAAAAAAATCGCCAGCGGCGCGGCCGATAAATAACTCGCCAAAAAGGTGCCCGCAAAGGTTCCCAGCAAAATTCCCGGGGTAATTTTTATCACCACCGGCCAGATAACCGCCTGATGTTTGTGGTGGGTTAATAAACTGGCAATCGCGGTGGGAACAATCGCTGCCATAGAAGTGGCGAGCGCCATATGCAGAATATATTCAGAGGGAAATTGCTGCTGCACAAATAACAGCGTGAGCATCGGCACCATGATGCCACCGCCGCCAATGCCAAAAAGCCCAGCAAAAAAACCAGTGAATGCGCCTAGCGCGAGCAGTGAAATAATAAAATAAATATCCATAGTTCTTTGGTTCAGCAGATTGCGTGCGCAGGCGCTTCGCTAGCGCGTTGCCCGACACGCCGTAAATACATCCCTGTAGGCTTGTCGTCGCCATCCATGGCTCCGACAGTCGGGCAACGCGCTAGCGAAACACCTTGTGAGTTCAATGCAAATTTCGCGGTTTAAAAACAAAAATCCCCGTTGTTTTCACTTCGGGGATTTTGTTTTGCACCGCTAAGCGTACAAATTATTTGTTAGCGCGTTTACGCTCGTTTTCGGTGAGCAGTTTTTTGCGCAGACGAATAGATTGCGGTGTTACTTCTACCAGTTCGTCGTCTTCAATAAATTCCAGCGCCTGCTCCAGGGTGTGACGGATGGGCGGTGACAGGGTCAGCGCATCGTCAGTACCAGAAGCACGAACGTTGGTTAATTGTTTGGCCTTGGTTGGATTTACTACCAGGTCGTTAGAGCGTGAGTGAATCCCCACGATCTGGCCTTCGTAAACTTCCACACCGGCGCCGAGGAACAAACGACCGCGGTCTTGCAGCGGGTGCAAACCATAGGCGAGGGTTTTGCCCTTCACCATGGATACCAATACACCGTTCTGGCGCTTGGCCACTTCGCCTTCTTTTACCGGACCGTAGTGGTCAAAAATACTGGTCATGATGCCGGAACCCGAGGTCATGGTCAGGAACTGGCCACGGAAACCAATCAAACCGCGCGATGGGCACAGGAATTCCAACTTGATACGGCCTTTGCCATCCGGCTCCATGTTGGTCAACTCGCCTTTGCGCAGGCCGAGTTCTTCCATCACTTTACCCTGATGCTCTTCTTCAACGTCGATCACCACTTGCTCAAAGGGCTCGTGCACTACACCGTCCACGATTTTTTGAACCACTTCGGGGCGCGATACACCCAGCTCGTAGCCTTCGCGACGCATGTTTTCAATCAGTACCGACAGGTGCAATTCACCACGGCCAGACACGATAAATTTGTCCGGCGAATCGCCTTGTTGTACACGCAGTGCTACGTTAGCAATCAGCTCTTGTTCCAAGCGGTCTTTAATGTTGCGACTGGTAACGTACTTGCCTTCTTTACCGGCGAAAGGAGAGTCGTTGACCTGGAAGGTCATGCTCACGGTTGGCTCGTCGATAGAGAGTGCAGGCAGCGGCTCAATGTGATCGGGGCTGCAGAGGGTGTCGGAAATACCGAGTTTATCCACACCGGTAATACAGACGATATCGCCCGCGTAAGCTTTGTCGGTTTCGATACGTTGCAGGCCGTGATAGCCCATCACTTGCAGTACTTTGGCTTTGCGCTGGTTGCCTTCATGGTCAACCACAACCACTTGCTGGTTGGGTGAGAGGCTGCCGCGGGTGATACGGCCAATACCGATAACACCGACATAGCTGTTGTAGTCCAGTGCAGAAATTTGCATTTGGAAAGGGCCATCCAGATCAACTTTGGGCGGCTGAACCTTGTCCACAATCATCTGGAACAGCGGGGTCATATCTTCAGCGATATTGTCCGGGTCCAGACCAGCAACACCGTTTAATGCCGAGGCGTAAACGATGGGGAAATCCAGCTGCTCTTCGGTGGCACCCAAACGGTCAAACAGGTCGAATACCTGGTCGATTACCCACTCAGGGCGCGCACCGGGGCGGTCGATTTTGTTGATCACAACGATAGGGTTCAAACCCTGTTCAAACGCCTTGGAGGTTACAAAACGGGTTTGGGGCATAGGGCCGCCAACGGCATCCACAATCAGCAATACCGAGTCCACCATGGACAATACACGCTCCACCTCGCCGCCAAAGTCGGCGTGTCCGGGGGTGTCTACTATGTTAATGCGGTAGTCGTTCCACTTGATGGCGGTGTTTTTCGCCAGAATGGTAATGCCGCGTTCGCGTTCCTGGTCGTTGCTGTCCATGATCAGATCGCCGCTGTCATCGCGACGATCAAGGGTGCCGGATTGGCGCAACAACTGGTCAACCATGGACGTTTTACCGTGGTCAACGTGGGCGATAATCGCGATGTTACGCAGTTTTTCGATTGCTGAATTGTCTGTCACTATGGAAATACTCTTGGGTGGGTGCCTATTACTATTAAAAGGCAAAGTTTGAAAGCGCAAAAGGGCGCGCATTATACCTATCTCGGTGTGACACGGATATGACCGGCAAGCGGGAATTGGTGATTTTTTGGACTATTTTAAGTCGCAGCCAAGTTGTTACAGCCCTCGGTCAGGCTGGTTTTAGCCAATAAGATTGCTACTTTTGGCGCCGGCAACCTGTTTGATAGTCAGCGCAATGGCAGCCGAGCCGTAGAGCTGAATCAAAAACACCCCCACAAAAACCCACAAGCTGGCAGCCACACTGCTGACGGGAAAAAAGGGGTTTATGCTGCCCAAGGCGGCAATATTTTCCAGCGCAATCGTCAGCAGTGGGTGGATAAAAAAGATGGGAAAACTTAGCTCCGCCAGCCAGCATAAATGCCGTTGCAGCCGGGGGTGAATGTGGCGGCAGACAGCAAGCATGGCAACGCAGCCAAACAATACTTGGATAAATTGGAAATCGACCCCCGCGAAACTAAAGGCGGCTTTGTGATAGTTACCAAGGTGCGGCCACACATAGGTCTGCAATATCGCGGTAAGCGCAACTACTAACAGCCCCGCAATCATTAACGGCCAGTGCAGTGCCTGCCATTTTTTTTCATAAAGCGAAAATAATATCCCCAGCAAATAATAAGGCGTGTAATACACCAGCGACTGGAAAAAGTGAGTGTTGGATTCAGGGCGATGCATAAACACTGCAATCAGCGAAAAAATACCCAATACCAACAGTTGAATCCATGCCGGGAGGCGGATGTAGAACAGGTGCAAAGGTGAGCACAAAAAAGTGAGAAAAATAAACGGGATATACCAGTGCGGATAAAGCACATAACCATTGCGCAGGGTGTACCAGATATTCAACAGGTTTTGCTGCCAACCCAAACCATCTAACCACCAGCCCAGTGCACGCAGCGCCAGAGCAAAACATGAAATAACCGCAAAAGGAATTAACAGCGACTGGGCTTTTTTGCGGATGAATTGCGAGTAATTAAAACGCGGATAAAAAATGCGATGAAAGAAAAAACCGGAGATAAAAACAAACAAGCCGGTGCCACCGCGCAACAAGTTTTCCAGTAGCGCCGGGAACAGCGGCTGCGACAGAAAAATCGAATGCCCCAGCACAATCATGGCAATCGCCAGACCGCGCAGGTAATCAAATTCTACTATCCGCTCCTTCGCTGCCGCCGCTGGTTGCGCCATTAAATGGCACAGGCGCTCGGTCGCTCTGGGCGATAGACACCCACATTCAAGTGCCCCTCTGCTTTGAGGTTAGCGGCGTGCAGTTGGCTCATCACCCCTTTTTGGCAATAGAGGAAATACAGGGTATTGCCATCCAATTGCGCAAATTGTTTGTTGAGTGAATAAAAGGGAATCAGGCGAACATCAACAGCGGTGATGGTTAATGGATTAGCTTCCTGCTCGTCAGGGTGGCGAATATCAATCACTACCGCCGGCGCATTCACCTCACTAACCACAGGCACCGACAAATCTGCATCCAGCTCATCGACAATTTCATCAATATTCTGCGCATGGCGCTCGTTGATCGCCCGCTCCAGGACCGTCATATCAAAGCGGCCCTCTTCGAATTCCACCTTATGCAACTTGGCGCGCGTGGTGGGGTTTACCGAAATCACGCCGCAATATTCCGGCATACTCGCCGCAAAGGTTTCGGTGCCGATTTTGCGCGAGATATCAATAATCTCGCCCTTATCCATAGTGGCCAGCGGGCGCAATACGACAGTGTCTATCGCGCGGTCGATGGCGTTGAGGTTCACCAGCGTTTGGCTGGATACCTGGGCCACACTCTCGCCCGTCACCAATGCGGGAATTTCCAGTGACTCGGCGACCTTTTCAGCGGCACGCAGCATCATGCGCTTAAGCACCACCCCCATGTAGGCGTTATCCACCTTTTCCAAAATTTCACGCACTACATCTTCAAAGGGTACAGTTACAAACTTTACGCGATGGGAGGCGCCGTATTTGTTCCACAGGTAATAAGCCACTTCTTTAACGCCGATCTCATGGGCGCGGCCGCCAAGGTTAAAAAAGCAGTAGTGGGCGCGCAGGCCGCGCTTGATGCACAAATAAGTAGAAACCGTAGAGTCAAAACCGCCGGAGATCAGCGACAACACCGGGTCTTGCGCGCCGAGCGGGTAGCCGCCCAACCCCTGAATCTTGTTGGTGAGCACCCAGAGGCGATCCTGCCTGATTTCCATACGCACTGTGACATCCGGCTTATGCAGCGCGACTGCCTTGGCTTCTGAATGCTGCAGTAAGCCGCCGCCGACGTATTGCTCCACATCCACCGAACTGAAAGCGTGTTTACCCACGCGCTTGGCGCGCACACAAAAGGTTTTACCGGCCAGCGGCTCGCGCCAATGGCGCAGGGTGTGCTGGAAAATGGAATCCAAATCGCCCAGCGGGTAGTCGTGGATCAAGGAAAAATTAGCGATGCCCGGCGTGCGCGCCAGCACATCGGAGACCTGTGCAGTCACCTGTGCATCCGCCTCGGGGCAGCGAATTTCGATTTTCTCCCAATCGCGCTGCACATCAATTTCTACCCCGATATTGGCCAGCAACAGGCGCAAATTGTCGCGCAGCTGTTTGATAAAACGCTTACGCACCGGAGGACTTTTAATGATGATTTCGGGGAAAACTTTGACTACAAAATGCATGGAAGGCGCGCCTGAAACTATGCAGCGGTGATCTGCTGGCTAAAAAGGCGGCGATTATAAGACAGCTACTTTGTTTTGAGCCAATAGCTTTTTACGACGCAAAATGCCTATGGATCACTAAAAAGGTTGGATTTAGCTATGAAACCAACAAATAGTATTACACCCCCTAAATTATGCGCAGAAATAACGCCAACAGACTAAGCCACTGCTATAACCATTCATCAATAGCTTCATTTCAACCATCTGCGGGGCGGATCATCATGTTTTTGCGGCAAATCAATATAGGGCAGCGCCTGTTTCTGGGCTTTGGCATTTTGGCATTAGTGATGCTGTCACAGGGCATATTCAGCATCAATAAGATGTCAGGCATGCATGACTCTACCGAGGAAATCACCAAAAACTGGATTCCATCACTCAATGCCATTAGCGATATGAATCTGTCGCTGATGCGCTATCGGGTCAATGCCATACGGCTGGTGGTAGATACTGCACCTGCCGCCGTTGCGCGCAGCGAAGCGAACCTGCTAGCGCGAAAAGCCGAAACCGACAAAGCGTTTGATACCTACCGGAATTTGATCACCGAACCGGAAGAAAGGCGCCTGTTCGATGAGCTTGAATCGGTTGAAAAACAGTACATCCAAGGCTCACTGCAGGCACTGGCCGCCATGAAGGCCGGCAATCAGACTGAGGCTCTGCATATCATTGAAGAGAGCATGAACCCTTTGGCTGACCGTATGACGCAAGCACTGCTGGAGTTAGGCAAAGTCAACCGCGATGGCGCCGATGCATCAGCCAAAGAATCCCAGGCCACTTACGAACTCAGCAAAACCATGGGTATTGCCAGCATTCTGATTGCACTGGCAATCACTGCAATACTCGCCACGAGCATCACCCGCAGCATTACCTTTCCATTACAGCAAGCCGTGAGTGCTACCGAGACTATCGCGGGCGGTAAACTTACCCAACAGATTCACTTTGATGGCAATGACGAGCCGGCAAGATTACTTGCCTCAGTCGCCTTGATGCAGGACAACCTGCGCAGCACCATCACCCAGATAGGTAATTCATCAGTCCAGCTGGCGTCTGCGAGTGAAGAGTTAAGCTCGGTGGCGGAGGAATCCTCGCGCAACCTGCAACGCCAGAATGACGAAATCCAACAAGCGGCTTCCGCCGTCACCGAAATGAGCGCCGCCGTAGATGAAGTGGCGCGCAATGCAGTCAGTACCGCTGAAGCGTCCAACGATTCCTCTCGTCTGGCGCACGAAGGGCGCGACAAAGTGATGCATACAGTGGCGGCACTTAAGTCCATGACTGAAGAATTTACCCGCACCTCAGCCCAAATCGGCGGCTTGGCTGAACAATCCAAAGATATAGGCAAGGTGCTGGATGTGATTCGCGCTATCGCTGAACAAACCAATTTGCTGGCGCTCAATGCCGCCATTGAAGCAGCACGCGCCGGAGAAGCAGGGCGCGGTTTTGCGGTAGTTGCCGATGAGGTACGCGCCTTGGCGCATCGCACTCAGGTTTCCACCCAAGAAATTGAACAGATGATCAGCAAAGTTCAGGGAGGCACAGCAGCGGCAGTGGATTCAATGAAGGGCAGCGTTGAACACGCCGGCAAAACACTCACCGTAGCGGAACAAGCCGGTGTAGCACTGGAGCAGATATATCAAAAAGCCGGACAAATCAGCGAGCGCAACCTGCTGATTGCCAGCGCCTCCGAAGAGCAGGCAGCGGTAGCGCGGGAAGTGGATCGCAACATAGTGAACATCAGCGATTTATCCACCCAGTCGGCCGCAGGGGCAAATCAAACCAGCGCGGCCACCTATGAGCTGGCACGACTGGCAACCGATTTAAATACGCTGGTATCGCGCTTTGTAATTTAAAACCAGCACACTCACCACTCGCTGAATTACCTCCAAACAAAAGCCCCCGTCACCGCAGTGACGGGGGCTTTTTGCATTCAACTACTTGTATTCAACTACAGGGATCAGCTACTTGGAGCGGAAGATAATTTCTTTCATCTTCTGCAGCTTGGGCGCCACCACCGGCACCGTCAGCATGGTACTGGCCACCGCCATAATCAGCAGGGCAGTAAAGGTTTCGTTGGTGATGATCTGCTTATCGAGCAACACATTAGCGAAGATGATCATGATCAGCGCCTTGGTTTGCAGCAGCCAACCAATGATAGAGGCCTCGCCTTTTTCCCACTTGAGGATTTTGCCCGCCAGATGCACCCCTGCCAACTTGCCGGAGACTGATGCGACCAACAAAATCGCCGCCGCCACAAATACCGCCGTACCACCTACATCCCAGTTGGTGCGCAAGCCGGTACTGAGGAAGAACACCGGCATGATGATCATCAATACAAAATGGCGCAGCTTGTCCATATCCTCCTGATTGAACCACTCGGCATCCATTACCGCGCCCGCGAGGAATGCACCCACCATGTAATGCAGGCCAGCCCAATCAGCCGCTAAACCGCAAATCGCCAGCCAGATAAACCCGGCGTACCAACGATCCTTTTCCTGAATAGCCACCATCAACTTACGGAAAAGGTAGGCCAGCACAGCAAAACCAAGCAGGAACATACCCTGACGCCCCACACGCTCCCAATCCAGCAGGATCAACGCCAGCACACCCCAAATGGCAATATCATCAAGGCTGGCGTAGCGCAGGATTCGCTGGCCTATCGGCTGGCGCAAAATTTCCAGCTTCTCCATCAACAAAATCAAGATAGGCAAAGCGGTCACTGCACAGGCCATGCCCACCCCCAGAATAAACTGCCAGGTCATGCCCTTGGCACCTATCCAACCACCGCTGTAGGCCATCATCGCCACTGCCGCACCGCAGCCAAATAACAGCGGTGTACCCAGCGCCAAACCTGCGGTAATACTGCTCTCGCGCTTGTAGGCCCAGGCTTTTTTAAGATCCAGCTCGATACCAGCGATCCAGACAAAAATCATCACCGCCCACCAGGCAATGCCGTTGAGTGATTTGATCACATCGGGCGTGAATACAAAGGTGTAGTACTCAGGGAAAACCTTGCCCAGAACGCCCGGCCCCAAGACTATGCCCATGATGATTTGCACCACCACCAGCGGCGCCCAATAATCGGTGCGCCCCAAACGCCAAATCAAATAAGGGATTGTAAAAATGATCACCATAGCGATCAGGAAGATTTCGGTTGTTGTCATTGCATGCATAACTGACCTGTTATTGTTGTAGAGTAAAAAGTGGATAGCGATACGCCAGCCTGAATCCGGGCGATCAAACGCGGCGCAGGCTACAAGGGAAGCAAAACACAAGCGAGACAATCTTGATAAATATTGGCTATCGCTTTTTGGAGCAAAACCAAATGGCCAAAATTACCGCCACTGTGATCTGCTGTACAGATGGGCAATGGGCGTCATCATTTGGTGCACACAGGAGATGTTTTCACCGACGCCAGCGGCCATTCTTGGTGCTAAGATGGCAGGGAAAATCGCAGTAAAACTAAAATGCACACAAAGAGTGCATTTTAGAAAAATTACGCACCTTATTGGTGCTTTTGCAGCTATTTAACGGCGCCGCATTCGGTGGAAAGCCTTATTTTTACTGGTCTGTTGCTATTTTATTTAAATGGCATATATTTTGCCCCTTTTCTGACACCCTAGTCTTGTCACGCTCCCCTAAATGAGTCGCGAGTCGGATGAAGTGGGGAAAAATTTCAGGTAGACGGCCACTGGCCGGTTACCTAAGTGGTTATAACTTTCACAATCCGTAGCCTTCGGGCTATCACACTTGGAGGCATTCAATGTCTAAGACTTTAGACCTGATCAAAGAACACGAAGCTCGCTGGATTGATTTGCGCTTCACCGATTTCAAAGGTAAAGAGCAACACGTAACTTTCCCTGCTCACGTGGTAAACGACAGTTTCTTCGTTGACGGTAAAATGTTCGACGGTTCTTCTATCGCTGGCTGGAAAGGCATTAACGACTCAGACATGATCCTGATGCCAGACGATTCAACTGCCGTTCTCGATCCTTTCTACGACGAAGCAACCATCAACATTCGTTGTAACATCGTTGAACCAGCCACCATGCAAGGTTACGACCGCGACCCACGCTCTATCGGTCTGCGCGCTGAAGAGTACCTGAAGTCTACTGGTCTGGGCGACGTAGCTCTGTTTGGTCCAGAACCAGAATTCTTCATCTTCGACAGCGTTCACTTCCACAGCTCAATGGGCGGCGCTTTCTACAAAATCAAATCTGAAGAAGCAGCTTGGTCATCAGGTGACGACGTTGAAGGTAAACACGGCCACGCTCCACGCGTAAAAGGCGGTTACTTCCCCGTTGCGCCAGTAGACTCACTGCACGACATCCGTGGCGCTATGTGTAACGCCATGGAAGCTATGGGCCTGGAAATTGAAATCCATCACCACGAAGTAGCTAACGCTGGCCAGTGTGAAATCGGCGTAGGCGCTAACACCCTGGTTAAGAAAGCGGACGAAGTACAAATCCTCAAGTACTGCGTACACAACGTTGCTCACCAATACGGTAAAACCGCGACCTTTATGCCGAAGCCTCTGATCGGTGATAACGGTTCAGGTATGCACGTTCACCAGTCTTTCTCCAAGAACGGCAAAAACCAATTTGCTGGCGACGCTTATGCTGGCCTGTCTGAAACTGCCCTGTACTACATCGGCGGTATCATCAAGCACGCTAAAGCATTGAACGCTTTCTGTAACGCCTCTACCAACTCCTACAAGCGTTTGGTTCCAGGCTTCGAAGCTCCAGTAATGCTGGCTTACTCTGCACGCAACCGCTCTGCGTCTATCCGTATTCCTTACACCGTTGGTGAGAAGGCAAAACGTATTGAAACCCGCTTCCCAGACCCAACTGCCAACCCATACCTGTGCTTCGCTTCCTTGCTGATGGCCGGTATCGATGGTGTTCTGAACAAGATCCACCCGGGTGAAGCAGCCACCAAAGACCTGTACGACCTGGAGCCGGAAGAAGAAGCCGAGATTCCACAAGTCTGTGCTTCTTTGGAAGAGGCTCTGGCTAACCTGGAAGCTGACCACGAGTTCCTGTTGGCTGGCGGCGTGTTCTCTAAAGACTTCATCGATGCTTACATCACCCTGAAGAAAGAAGAGATCCAACGCGTTAACATGACTCCGCACCCAGTAGAATTTGAACTTTACTACTCTGTGTAAGCCGTGCTGATAGCCAGTGCCTGGCGCTGGCGATCTGTGAAAAAGCCCGCACCCGCAAGGGGGCGGGCTTTTTCTTTGGGCGGCGCACGGGTAACCTAGACTTGAACTTGTCGATTGGGAGATTGAGATGCGCTTTTACTGGCTGCTGTTGATATTGCTTACCCCCCTTGCCACCGCAGAGGTATACAAAACCGTCGATAAGGATGGGCGCACAATTTACACCGACAAGCCCACCTCCGATAAGGCCGAGAAAGTCGAACTGCGCGAAATCAATACAGTGCCCGGCGCACCACCTTTGCCAGAATCCGCTCCCGCCACTTCTTTTGAATCGCGGCCAGCACAGGTGGATTACCAAATCCAGATTATTAGCCCCCGCAGCGATGTCACCATCCCTGTCGGTCAACGCGATCTGGCCATAGCTGCCAGTGTGAACCCGCCGCTCCGCGAGGATCATTTGCTGGTTTATTTTATGAACGGCGAGCTATTGGAAGAAACCACCCTCAATAACGTGATTGTGAAAGATGTACCGCGCGGCACTCACACCCTGGTAGTCGAAGCCATAGATGCCAATGGGCAATCATTGGGCACATCAGCCCCGGTAATAGTTAACGTAATCCGCCCGGTCATTAAAAAGAATGCCCCACCAAAGCCCACACCAAAATAGATGCACCATTTTGGTGCTATGATCTTTCTGCTATTCCCCATTATGGATAGTTTTTGCGGCTAAATTCGCGGAATCAGGCCTGTTGCTGACTTGGTTTGCTTTTTGCAGTAGCCCAATTGCCCATTGTCAGGGCGTTCAGGAGAGCAGAAGCTGGTGAACCCGCACAACATCTATAAACCTATTTTGGACAGTCTCAGCACCGCCATTATTCTGGTAGATGTAGACCTGCTGATTTGCCACATGAACCCCGCTGCCGAGGCGCTGCTCGCCATGAGCTGCGAGAGCAATACCGGCGAGCCTATTACCTATTTTTTCCATGAGTCCGAAGATACTGACCGTCAATTGAAGATGGCGGCAACCCAGGCCAATCACTACACCAAACGCCATGCTGAATGGCGCTTGCTCAGCGGTGGCTCAGTCACCGTGGACTATACGGTTACGCCTTTTGGCAATCATGATGGGCTGATCATCGAGATCCAGCCGATTGACCGCCTGCTGCGCATCAGCCGCGAGGAGATGCTCACCTCCTCCCACGAAACCAGCCGCAACCTGATCCGCGGCATGGCGCATGAGATCAAAAATCCGCTCGGCGGTATTCGCGGCGCGGCGCAACTTCTGGCGCGCGAGCTACCCAACAGCGGCCTGGCTGAATACACCAGCATCATCATCGATGAAGCGGATCGCCTGCGCAATTTGGTGGACCGCATGCTCGGCCCCAACCAGTTGCCCAAGTGGCAGTCGCTCAATATCCACGAAGCCATAGAGCGCGTCGCCAACATCATCAAAGCCGAAAGCGAAGATGCGATCAAAATCGTGCGCGATTACGACCCCAGCATTCCCGAGCTGCAAGGCGATAAGGAGATGCTGATCCAGGCGCTGCTCAACATAGTGCGCAACGCTATGCAGGCACTGACTGAGGCCCAAGTGGATAACGGTGTAATCCAGCTGCGCACCCGCATCCAACGCCAATACACCATTGGCCGCAAACACCATCCACTGATTTGCCGCATCGACATTATCGATAACGGCCCAGGCATTCCCGATCACATGATCGAAAACATTTTCTACCCGATGATTTCCGGTCGCGCGGAAGGCACCGGCTTGGGTTTAACCATTTCGCAACACCTCATTCATCAGCACCATGGCCTCATCGAGTGCCATAGCGAGCCGGGCAATACCCGCTTCTCGCTTTACTTACCTATGGAAACCTACCATGCAGAAGTCTAATAAAGTCTGGATTATTGATGACGACCGCTCGATCCGCTGGGTATTAGAGAAAGCCCTGCAACAAGCGCACATAGAAACGCGCCTGTTTGAGTCGGTGGATAGCGCAATGGGCCAGCTTAATCGCGATACCCCCGATGCAATCATTAGCGATATCCGCATGCCCGGTACCGATGGTTTGACATTGCTGGGGAACCTGCACGCCACCCATCCGCAGATACCTATTATTATCATGACCGCCCACTCGGATCTGGACAGCGCGGTAGCTGCCTACCAAGGTGGTGCCTTTGAGTATTTGCCGAAACCCTTTGATGTGGATGATGCAGTTGCCGTCACCCAGCGCGCGCTGGCCCACGCCCAGGAACAAAAGTCCGACCATGGCGCCGAAACCGCACTGGAGAGCAACACCGAAATCATCGGTGAAGCACCGGCGATGCAAGAGGTGTTTCGCGCAATTGGCCGCTTGTCGCAATCCAACATTACGGTGTTGATCAATGGCCAGTCGGGTACTGGTAAAGAGCTGGTCGCCCGCGCCCTGCACCGCCACAGCCCACGCCGCAACGCCCCCTTTATCGCCCTGAATATGGCAGCGATTCCCAAGGATCTGATGGAATCCGAACTGTTTGGCCATGAAAAGGGCGCGTTTACCGGCGCCGCGGCCCAACGTCAGGGGCGCTTTGAGCAAGCTAACGGCGGTTCGCTGTTCCTGGATGAAATTGGCGATATGCCCGCCGAAACCCAAACCCGCCTGCTGCGGGTATTAGCCGACGGCGAGTTCTATCGTGTTGGCGGCCATACTCCGGTGAAAGTCGATGTGCGCATCATCGCGGCCACCCACCAAAATCTGGAAACCCTGGTGGCGGAAAACCGCTTCCGAGAAGACTTGTTCCACCGCCTCAATGTGATTCGCATCCATATCCCCAAACTGGCCAACCGCCGCGAGGATATCCCCAAACTGGCGCGCTTCTTCCTGCACAAGGCGGCGACTGAACTGAACGTAGACCCCAAAGTACTGCTGCCGGAGACCGAGGAGTACTTCTGCACCCTGCAATGGCCGGGCAACGTGCGCCAGTTGGAAAACACCTGCCGCTGGATTACCGTCATGGCATCCGGGCGCGAAGTGCATATAGAAGACTTGCCGCCAGAATTGCTGGATAACAAAGAGGTATCCACTCCCGCCGACGACTGGGAGAAAGCCTTGCGCCACTGGGCAGACCAAGCCTTGGCGCGCGGCCAACACCAACTGCTCAGCGAAGCAGTTCCCACCTTTGAACGGGCATTAATCGAAACCGCTTTAAAAAGTACTGCCGGACGCAAACGCGATGCCGCCAACCTGCTCGGCTGGGGGCGCAATACCCTCACCCGCAAGCTCAAAGAATTGGGCATGGCGGGTGGCAATGACCCGGATGGTGACGGCGAAGACTAATCGCTGCTAAGCCGCCAAATCCTCTGGCGCCATTTGGCGCCAGAATCATTATCTATTTTTAACTCTCCCGCACCGCGCAGCTTGTCCAAGCTGTGTCTATACTCATTTCATTCGTCACTGTTGCATTCTTGGGCACAGATAAACCACTCAAGATTCCAGGCCGGATGCCGCAATAGTGATTAAGCACAACAATTACACAAAGGCTCACACAACAATAAGCGCTACAAACCGAATCCTTTCGGGGGGAACCATGGTACAAAAATCCTTACTTACCAAATTAATGATCTTTTTATTCCTGGCGATGACTGCCATAGCCCTGCTGGTCGCCTTTGTTAACGACCGCATTGCCGCCAACGACTTGCAACACAAACTGGAAGCCGAAACCATTGCCATGCAGGAGCTGACCAATAGCTCCATTCTGGAGGCGGTGTTCGCTTATGACTTCCAACAAGTAGAGGCAATCGCCAAATCCTTGGTTAATACCTCGTTAGTCACCTCCGTCAACGTGGTTGACCACCGCGGTAAATCGCTCGCCAAAGCCAGCGATGACGACAACAGTAAAGATCAAATCGAGCGCAAGGCCATCCCCATTGTGTACGGTGGCAATACCATCGGCAGCTACGATATTTCATTCAGCACCCAAACCATGAGTGATGCATTGAGCGATCAGCGCCAAACCAATTTCCTGACCGTACTGGCCCTGCTCGCCGCAAGTTTGCTGACGGTTTATTTCCTGATCCGCAGCATGGTATTGGCACCGGTTGATGAAGTGACCCGCTCCCTGTCCAGTATTGCCGATGGTGGCGGCGACCTGACACGCCGCCTGCCAACCCATAGCGGCAATGAGATTGCCGCCCTGGCACACAACTTTAACCGTGTGATGGAGCACATCGCCGACATCATCCGCAATGTGGTGCAGGTAAACGACAAGGTGCGCGCCAATGTGAATACCATGAGCCGCGCTACCGAAAGTACCGTTAACTCAACCTCTCAACAGCTGCGTGAAATTGAATTGGTGGCCACAGCGGTAGAAGAACTCTCTGCCTCTGCCACCGAAATCGCCCGCCATGCCGGTGAAACTGCCGAGCGCACCAACGCCACCAGTATTTTGGCGGAAGAGGGCAACACCATCGTTAATCTGTCACTGGAAAATGTAAATCGCCTGACCGGTCAAATTGAATCCACCGCCCAGAAAATTCAGGTGCTGAAAAACAACTCGGTGAATATCGGCTCGGTAATGGAAGTGATCCGCACCATTGCCGAACAAACCAACCTGCTCGCACTGAACGCGGCGATTGAAGCAGCGCGCGCCGGTGAACAGGGCCGAGGTTTTGCGGTAGTGGCAGACGAAGTGCGCTCACTCGCGCAAAAAACCCGCTCGTCTACCGAAGAAATTGAATCCATTATTGTGCAGCTGCAACGCGCCGCCGATGAAGCTCACCAAGCCATGCACACCAGCACCACTTCGGCGCGCGAGACTATCGATATCGCCTCCAAAGTGGGTGAAGCACTGGGTAAAATCCGCGCGAATATCGGCACCATTAACGATATGAACCACCAGATCGCCACAGCATCACATCAACAAAGTTCGGTGGCTAATGAGGTGAGTAAAAACATCACCGCTATCCATGGCTTGTCCGAGAACGTGGTGGAGAATGCCCAAGTGGTTAACCACAGTGGCAGCCAGTTGATCAACGAAACTGGCGAGCTGAAAAAACAAATCGACAGTTTCAAAGTCTAGTTTTAACGACTCAACTGCACTATCCAAAACGGCACTTTCGAGTGCCGTTTTGCATTTGGATATACAGCAAGCAAACTCATGACTGTTATAAGCTAATAAAAAAACAGTATTTTTGAAAACCAAACGCCACTACTAAGATGCGCCAGTCAGTCATTACCGCACACAAACACAAACACAAACACAAACACAAACACAAACACAAACACAAACACAAACAATGAATGGATATGCACCATGGCAAATCTTCAAGCTGAAGGTGAACAACACCTCAGCGAAATAATTGATGAAATAAAAAAACAGTTGGCGCAATTGGAATATGGGTCGCTAGAGATACAAGTTCACAATGGTCAGGTTGTACAAATTGAACGCCGCGAAAAAAGACGCTGGGAAAAAACTCCCAGCGCTCGTTAACCTTAGGGCTGTTAATGAATTTCTTTTTAAAAACACATAAAAATGGTAACTGCAACCAAGTGGTTATTTGTTAAAACGTCGCGATAAAACACGGGAGTTATCTTGTATGTCAGATCAATGGAAATTTGAAACACAATCCGTCCACGCCGGTTACACGCCAGACCCAACAACAAAATCGGTCGCCGTGCCTATTTACCAAACTGTTGCCTACGCCTTTGATAGCGCACAACACGGTGCCGATTTATTTGATTTAAAAGTGGCGGGCAATATCTACACCCGGATTATGAACCCCACCAACGACGTGTTGGAAAAACGCGTTGCCGCGCTGGAAGGCGGCATTGCCGCACTGGCATTGGCATCGGGCCAGGCGGCGGTCACCTATGCGATACAAACCATCGCCGAAGCGGGCGACAATATTGTTTCCTCCACTGCACTTTATGGCGGCACTTACAATTTATTTGCGCACACACTGCCACAATACGGGATTAGCACCCGTTTTGCAGATCACACTAATCCGGATAGTTTTGAATCGCTGATTGATGAGCGCACCAAAGCGGTATTTGTGGAGTCACTCGGCAACCCACAGGGTAATGTCACCGATATTGCACGCATCGCCGAAATTGCCCATCGCCACGGTGTGCCATTAATTGTGGATAACACCGTTGCAACACCTTATTTGTTGCGCCCTATCGAACACGGTGCCGATATAGTTGTGCATTCATTAACAAAATATTTGGGCGGCCACGGCAATAGCATTGGCGGTGCGATTGTGGATTCAGGAAAATTCCCTTGGGCACAACACAAAGCGCGTTTCAAACGCCTCAATGAACCCGATGTGAGTTATCACGGCGTGGTTTATACCGAGGCCTTGGGCGCTGCGGCCTATATTGGCCGCGCACGCGTAGTGCCACTGCGCAATACCGGCGCGGCACTCTCGCCGTTCAATGCTTTTTTAATTTTGCAGGGTATAGAAACACTCGCCTTGCGCATGGATCGCATCAACAGCAACACACAGGCGATTGCTGAATATTTACAAAAACACAGCAAAGTCAGCTGGGTGAATTATGCGGGCTTGCCCGATAACGTTTATCACCCACTGGCGCAAAAATACCTTGGCGGAAAAGCCTCCGGCTTGCTCACCTTCGGTTTAAAAGCTGACGATGGCCGCGAAGCCGGCGCACGCTTTTTGGATGCACTGCAACTCTTCACCCGCCTTGTGAATATTGGCGATGCAAAATCACTCGCCACCCACCCGGCGTCCACCACCCATCGCCAATTATCGCCAGAGGAATTGAAAAAATCCGGCGTAGGTTTGGACACAGTGCGGTTATCGGTTGGTATAGAACATATCGATGATTTACTTGCTGACCTGGAGCAAGCGCTGGCAGCGGTGTAATCACCGAGCTGTTAAACAGAAAGTTATAAGCACATAAAAACTTAGTATTTCCCTCAAGGATGAGGGCTGGATAGGATGCCGCCACTTAACCAAAAAGCCCCGACGGCCAACCACCAGACAACTGGAAACTCCATGAAAATCCGCGATCTCGATTACTCCGACAGCCCCGTCAATCAGGAACACCAAGCGCTGGGGCTACCTCCGGTTGAACAAATCCCGCTGCACCCGGTGATTCGCGCAGCGGTGGTGTTTGCCTCTTTTACCCTTATCGCTTTGGTCGTGCTCGGGCTGACCCAATTATTTGGCGGCAGCTGGGAGCAGGGCCTGGGCACCATTGAAACTACCCTGAACGATTCCATGTTTTGGAATGCGTTACTGGTGGGCCTTATTGCGCAAATTATCGATGGCGCCCTGGGCATGGCTTACGGTTTAACCTCCACCAGTTTTTTATTGGCCACTGGCGCATCGCCAGCACTCGCGACAGCATCGGTGCATATGGCAGAAGTATTTACCACGGGTATTTCGGGAATCTCCCACGCCAAATTTGGCAATGTCGATAAAAAATTATTTTTGCGTTTATTAATTCCGGGAATCATTGGCGGTTTACTTGGCGCCGTATTGGTCACACAAATTGATGGCGAAATTCTCAAGCCGTTCATCACTGTGTATTTATTGTTGATGGGCGTTTATGTGTTGAGCAAAGCATTTCGCAAACACATTAAAACCCGCAGCGGCGAACCCAAACACGTAGCAAAACTGGCACTGCTGGGCGGTTTTGTGGATACCTCGGGCGGCGGCGGTTGGGGCCCGGTAGTTACCACCACACTGGTTGGCACTGGTCATGACCCGCGCACCACTATCGGCTCGGTAAATTTTGCCGAATTCTTTTTAACACTCAGCAGCGCCGCATCTTTATTTATTTTGGTCGATGAAACGATTTGGCATGTAGTGGCCGGGCTGATTATCGGTGGATTATTCGCCGCCCCATTTGCCGCTTACGCGTGCAAAAAGTTTTCAACCAGAACCTTGCTGATTCTGGTCGGCTTATTAATCAGCGCCATCTCGCTGTTCAACTTGTACAAAGCCCTGCTTGCGTAATCGGGTTCAATCAGCCTGTTTAAAGGGCAATAAGGTCGCGGCTTCGGCCGCGTATTGGGTGATGCCCGCTGCTTCCTGTTGTAAAAATTGCGCAATCGCCGCGCGAAAACCCGGCTCGGCTACCCAGTGGTTGGAGTAGGTAAAACGCGGCGCAAATCCACGCGGGATTTTATGCTCGCCCTGGGCACCACCATCAAATCGCGCCAGTTGTTGGGCGATGGCGTAATCAATGCCCTGGTAGTAACAGGTTTCAAAGTGCAGGAACTGGTATTCCTCAAAACAGCCCCAGTAACGCCCATAAAGGCACTGGCTATCGCGCACAAACAGCGAGGCCGCGATGATGGCCTGCGCTGGATCATCGGCTTTTACGGCACAAATCATCACTAACTGATCGCCCATGGTCGCACCCAGCAGCTGGAAAAAATCGGCCGACAAATAGCCCTTGTGGCCACTGCGTTTGAGGTAGGTGGTGCGATAGAGTGCATAAAAGGTCTGCCAATCCTCAGGCTCAAGTTGGCGGCCGGTTTTCACCACAAACGTAAAACCCTGCTCGCTCACCTGCCGGCGCTCCTTGAGGATATTTTTGCGCTTGCGTGAATTCATGCTCGCCGCAAAATCGGCAAAATCCCGGTAGCCCCTGTTTTCCCAGTGAAACTGACAGCCCAACCGCTGGAGCGCACCCTGCTGATGCAAGCAGTCACTCAGTGTTTTATCGGGGAACAGGCAGTGCCAGCCCGACCAGCCCTGCGCCAGGCTCTCACGCCCGAGCGCTGCACTGATCTGCGGCAATATATCCGCCATCGCCACGCCCTGCGCCATCAACAAACGCGGCCCATAACAAGGGCTGAAGGGTATGGCGCAAATCCACTTGGGATAGTAATCCAACCCATGGCGGCGATAGGCGTCTGCCCAGGCCCAATCAAACACATATTCGCCGTAAGAATGGTGTTTGATGTAGCCGGGCATAACTGCAATCAACTGACCGGCGGCTTCCACCAACAGGTGATAAGGCTGCCAGCCGCTCTGCCCGGTGGTACAGCCGCTTAGCTCCAGCGCCGCCAGAAACTCATGGCGGATAAAGGGGTAATCGGCCGGGCACAGGGCATTCCAGGCCGCCGGTTCAAGCGACAAAATCGAAGAGGTAAAACGAATCTGCACCGCGGTCAATCTCCAAGTAAGAGCTGGTGAACATATCGCTAAAACACAAGCGCCGCAAATCGCCAACCGCCGCGAGCGCCGCCCGGTAAAGTTAAGCAACCACAAAGGGGCTTGCTGGTCTTTGTAACAGTGAGTGCAGTAGAATCCGCGCTCCCTGGTTACTATTGGTTTTTCAATGCCTGCTTCAGAACCCGACCCCAGTCAGTTATGGCGGAGTCACCTACTTTTACGCTCGCGGTTATTACGCGCAGATTGTGCCACCGGTTTATTTGCCCAGCCGTTAAGGAGACCAGACCATGGAATGGATGGCTGATCCCGGCGCATGGCTCGGGCTACTGACGCTAGTTGTTCTGGAAATCGTGCTGGGGATCGACAACCTGATCTTTATTGCGATACTCGCCAACAAACTCCCCCCACACCAGCGCGACAAGGCGCGGGTCATCGGCCTGAGTCTGGCCCTGTTGATGCGCCTGCTGCTGTTGCTCGGCATCTCCTGGCTGGTAACACTCACCGCGCCGCTGTTCAGCATTTTTGACAAATCCCTGTCCGGGCGCGATTTGATCCTGCTGCTGGGCGGTATTTTCCTGCTGTTCAAAGCCACGGTGGAAATCCATGAGCGACTGGAGGGCAAAGCGATCAACCCGCGCAAAAGCCAGGTACACGCCGCTTTTTGGGCCGTGGTGGCGCAGATTATCGTGCTGGATGCCGTCTTTTCGCTGGACGCCGTGATCACCGCCGTGGGCATGGTGGAACATGTGGAAGTGATGATGATCGCCGTGATCATCGCCATGATCATTATGATAGTGGCGAGCAAGGCGCTCACCGATTTTGTGAACCGCCACCCCACAGTGGTTATGCTCTGCCTGGGTTTCCTGTTAATGATTGGTTTTAGCCTGGTCGCCGAGGGCGCAGGTTTCCATATCCCCAAAGGCTACCTCTACGGCGCTATCGCCTTCTCCATTTTGATTGAGATATTCAACCAACTGGCGCGCTCCAACCGCACTCGTCACTTGATTGGCGAGCGCCCACTGCGCGACCGCACCGCCGAGGCAGTACTCAAGCTGCTGGGCGGCCGCAGCGATGCCGACGAGGTGGGTGAAGATATTGCCGGCATGACCGCCGCGCGCGGTGAAGATGACGCCTTTGAGCACAGTGAACGCAGCATGATTCGCAGCGTGTTACAGCTTTCGGATCGCCCGATTCAAACACTGATGACACCGCGCCCGGACATTATCTGGGTGGATACCAGCGCCAGTCCGGCGGAGCTGTTGGAGACCTTAAAATCCACCCCGCAAACCCGGTTACTGGTCGCACGCGACGAATTGGATAACCTGCTCGGGGTAGTGCAAAGCCGCGACCTGCTCACTGCCGCGCTGGATAACCAACCGCTGGATTTAGCCAAACTCGCGCTCTCCCCACTCGCCGTACCAGAAGGCACCAGCGCGCTCAAGGTGTTGGAAATGCTGCGTCAGGAACCGCTACCGCTGGCGATAGTGATCGATGAATACGGCAGCATCAAAGGCTTGGTCACCACCGGCGACCTGCTGGCCGCGATTGCCGGCGAACTGGCCGATACCAACGACCAACCACTCGCCATCAACCGCGACAACAGCTGGTGGTTTGACGGCAGTATCGCCCTGGAACAGGTAGAGGAATTGCTGCAGATAAAACTGGAGCGCGGCGATGGCGATTATTTCACCCTCGCCGGCCTGCTGTTGGAACAGCTGCAGCACGTGCCGGTAATCGATGAATTTATTGCCCTTGCCGGCTACCAATTCCAAATTAAAAACATGGAGGGCCGCCGCATTTTGCAGGTCTGTGCCACGCCCTTGACCGAGGAAAAAAGCCTCCCGGACAACGGGTTTTAACCTGGAAATCACTGCGCTGGCACGATGAAACAGATGTCAGTTTCCGAGACCCAGCGCACTGATTCAACCACCCAAGCCATGAATAATGCCGCCACCCAAAGAGCGCAGTCACTGATTCAGTTGTTATTCATTTGCGCCGACTAGTATCCCCACTTGAAGACCTAACAGGAGAATTTTTATGAAATCATCAATCAAAAAGATGGGTATTTTAATCGCAGCCGCCGGCTTATTCGGCAGTGTAAACGCCATGGCGAATTCACCGCTGAGTTACAACTACGGCGCGCTGCAATTTGTTAATCAGGACGTGGATGACTACGACTGTAATCAAGATGGTTTGCGTGTAAGCGGCAGCCTGGAATTAAACAGCGATTTCTTTGCAGTAGGCTCGTTCAGCGATTTGAGTGATGGCCGCTGTGGCTCTGATGCACTGAGCATAGGTATTGGCTATCACACCCTGTTTGGCGCCGATTCAAGTCTGTACGGCACTTTGAGTGCAGAAAATATCGATGTCGATTATGGCGATAGCGATACCGGTTTGATAGCAGCTGTAGGTTTACGCGGTTTCATCGACCACAAAGTAGAAGCCAAAGTGCAGCTCGCGCATCACACCGCATTTGATGGCAACACGGTACTGAGCGGCGGCATAGCCTACTGGTTTGCCAACAGATTCGCCGCAACCGCCGATGTAGGTTTGGGCACAGAATCGTCTGAAATCGGTTTGGGCGTGCGCATGAATTTTTAATTATTGCGCAGCAAAAAAAACCGGCACAAGTTGCCGGTTTTTTTGCGCTGGATCATTGGCTCGCCGCTTCCAATTCCTCACTGATCAGCAGCCAATTTTCTTCCGTCTCCTCCAGCTGCGTTTGCAGTTTGGCCTGCTCGGCAATTAGCTCCTGCAATTTGGTTTTATTTTTTTCTTCGTAAATGGCCGGGTCGCCTAATTGGGTTTCAATATCACCCAGACGCACCTGCAATTTTTCCAGCTGGGTTTCCAGGGATTTTAATTTGTTGGTGAGCGGTTTTAATTGCGCGCGCTGCGCGGCCGATTGCTGGCGCTGGGCTTTTTTATCGACTTTTATTTCACTGTCGGCGCCCGCGACGGCTAGTTTTTCCAGTGCAGATTTTTCTGCGGCGGCCGCTTTTATTTTTTGCTGCTGCATCCACTGGTAGTAGTCTTCCAAATCGCCATCAAATTCTTCTACTTTGCCATCGGCCACCAGCAAGAATTCATTCACGGTATTGCGCAATAAATGGCGGTCGTGCGAGACCACAATCACCGCGCCTTCAAATTCCTGCAGCGCCATGGTGAGCGCGTGGCGCATTTCCAAATCCAAATGGTTGGTGGGTTCGTCCAGCAACAACACGTTAGGTTTTTCCCAGGCGATAATCGCCAAGGCCAAGCGCGCTTTTTCACCGCCAGAAAAATGGGTGATAGGTTCAAAGGCGCGGTCGCCGTGGAAATCAAAACTGCCGAGGAAATCGCGAATTTCCTGCTCGCGCGCTTGCGGCGATAGCCGCTGAATATGCAGCGCCGCCGAGGCATTCATATCCAGCGCTTCCAATTGGTGTTGCGCAAAATAACCGAGTTTAAAATGTTCGCCATTGGTGCGCTCACCACCGAGCAGCGGCAGCGAACCGGCGAGGGTTTTTACCAAACTGGATTTACCCGCGCCGTTGGGGCCAAGCAAACCCACGCGGGTTTCAGCGCGAATCGCCAGCTCCACATTATTCAAAATCACCCTATCGCCCTGCTCAGCGGTTTTATAACCTATGGCGCCACGGGTGATGTGTACCAGTGGCACAGACATTTTGTCGTGACATTGAAAAGTGAAGGTAAAAGGTGAGTCGATATGCGCGGGCGCAATTTTTTCCATGCGCTCCAATTCTTTAATGCGGCTCTGCGCCTGACGCGCTTTGGTGGCTTGCGCGCGGAAGCGGCGAATATAACTCTCCACGTGGGCGATACGCGCCTGCTGCTTTTCATAACTCACTTGTTGCTGCGCAAGTTTTTCGGCGCGCTGGCGTTCGTAAGCAGAATAGTTACCGCTGTAGTTATCCAGTTTTTGGCGCTCGATGCACACGATGCGATCCACAATATTGTCGAGAAAATCGCGGTCGTGGGAGATGATAATCAGCGTGCCAGGGTAGCGTTTTAACCAGTCCTCCAGCCACAGGGTTGCATCCAAATCCAGGTGGTTGGTGGGTTCGTCCAGCAACAGCAAATCCGAGGGGCACATGAGCGCTTGCGCGAGGTTCAAACGAATACGCCAGCCGCCGGAAAAATCGCTCACCGGGCGCTGGTCATCGCCCGCCGCAAAACCCAAACCATTGAGCAATTGCTGCGCGCGCGAAGGCGCGGTGTAAGCGTGGATGTTTTCCATGTCGCTGTACAAATGCGCAAGCTGTTCGCCATTGTGTTCGGGATCTTGCAGGGCGGTCGCAATGTCCTGCTCCAGCCGGCGCAATTCGCTGTCGCCATCCAGCACATAATCCAGCGCGCTGCGGCTGGTGTGGCCAACCTCTTGCGCCATGTGGGCGATGCGCCACTGCTTGGGGATATCCACCGAGCCGGTATCGCTCTGTAATTGCCCCAGCAGCAGTTGGAATAAGGTGGATTTGCCTGTGCCATTGGCGCCGATTAAACCGACTTTCTGGCCAGGGTAAATAGTGAGGTCGGCAGCATCCAACAGGAACTTGGTGCCGCGCTGTACGGAGACGTTTTGTAATTGAATCATGGCGCGCATTCTAGCAGACTTGGCCCAATGCCCCGCTAGCGGATTCACTCATGCCCACCCCTGCCACTCTCGCTTCCCTGTGGGATTTCTCCCTCGCCCTTTATGCCCAACCGGGGGTCGCCGAGGCCTGTTTACGCCTGCAGGACGAGCAGGGCATTAATGTCAATTTGCTGCTTTGGTGCGTGTGGCTGGAGTGCAAAGGCTTGGCTCTGGATACCACAAGGCTGCAAGACGCCGAGCGGCGCATTCGCGGTTGGGATCATCATTATGTGGTGCCACTGCGCCATTTGCGCCGGCGCTTGAAAGCCGAGTTTGGCACCGGCGACACCGCCATCGACGCATTGCGCAAACAGATCCAACAGGCGGAACTGGCCGCCGAGCAGCAAGTGCAATGGCAATTGCAAGCACTGACACAGCAGTGGATGGAGCAAACGCAGGCAGGTGAAGCAGCCCCAACAGCGGTGGATTCCGGGGCGATGGACGGCAAGAATTTGCGCCGCTATTTGGATAATGCCGGGGTCAATCGCGGCGCCATCGATTCGCTACTTCAGTGTTTGACGGGCGCTTTGCGCAACATTTGATCCAACTGATCCACCAGCTCGCACCAGTCGGAGTCTTGCTGCCAGCTCTCCTGTAGAAAAGCTCGTTGGGCGGGGGTCCAAAAACTGGCGTCAGCGAGGCGCACCTCGGGTGGCAGGGGGTGATGCTGGATAAACTGCGCTATCTGCGCGTAGTCAGATTCAAGGCCCAATTGGGAAAAAAGTTCCGGCATGCCCATGGGTTGTGGGTTCATAAAACGTCCTCCGTGTTTGTTACTCATTAGTATGAGGCTCCTTCTGCCTGATCGTTCAATTGTTTTTTCATAAAAAAAGAGGCGCAGAGAGCGCCTCTTTTGATGCCAGGGTTTAACCAGCTGCCAAGGCCGCTTTTTGTAGGGCGTGGAGTTCGGCAATCGCTTTTTTGCCCAGGCTCAACATAGCGGCAAACTCTGCCTCGCTAAAAGGCTCAGCCTCGGCGGTGCCTTGAATTTCGATAATACCGCCATCGTCACCCAGCACCAGGTTCATGTCGGTATCGGCCGCTGAGTCTTCCGGGTAGTCCAAATCCACCACCGGCACACCTTGGTAAATACCCACTGAAATGGAGGCGATACCGCGCTTGAGCGGCTCGCCGGTCACCTTGCCCTGCGCCTTGAGGAAGCTGATCGCGTCCGCCAGCGCCACCCAGGCACCAGTGATGGACGCGGTGCGCGTGCCGCCATCGGCCTGAATCACATCGCAGTCGATGTGGATGGTATTTTCACCCAGCGCGGTTAAATCCACCGCCGCACGCAACGAGCGGCCAATCAAACGCTGGATTTCCACCGTGCGCCCCTGCTGTTTACCGCGCGCTGCTTCACGATCCATGCGGGTACCGGTCGAGCGCGGCAACATACCGTATTCAGCAGTGAGCCAACCCTGCCCCTGACCGCGTAGAAACGGGGGAACCGAATTCACCACACTGGCGGTACAAATCACTTTGGTATCGCCAAACTCCACCAGCACCGAACCTTCGGCGTGTTTGGTGTAGCGACGGGTGATACGGACGGGGCGTAATTGGTCGGGTGTGCGACCGCTAGGGCGTTGCATGGCTTGATCCTTACTGCAAAAAACAGATGGTAAAAGGAAGGGCGGGCAGCTGTGATAAGATCCCGCATCGGTTAATGACTATTAATTCACGCGGGAACTCTACCAGCTACAGGGCCGACAAGACCAGCGTTGATCGCGCTCCCCAACCCTGTACCCGCGCCTAGAGAGGAACAACTATGCCACGCAGTATGACCGGATTTGCCCGCCGCGAAGCCAAACTCCCCTGGGGCACCCTGGTGTGGGAAATCCGCAGCGTCAACCATCGCTACCTGGAACCCAACTTTCGCCTGCCGGAAGACTTCCGCGAAATCGAACCCGCCCTGCGCGATGCCATGCGCAAAGCCCTGCAGCGCGGCAAGGTGGAAGCCAGCCTCAATGTGCACTGGGAACAGGAAGGCGAGAGCGAATTGGGCGTCAACCTCGCCAAAGTCGCGCAGCTCACCAAAGCCGCCAGCCAAATCAACCAACTGCTGGGCGCCGACGCAGCCCCCGTCAACGCATTGGAAATTTTGCGCTGGCCGGGCGTGATTCAAAAACAGGAACTCGACCGCGATGCCCTGCATCAAGCGGCGCTGGAATTATTCGATAGCGCGCTGGACGGCCTGATTGAACACCGCAGCCGCGAAGGCGCCGAACTGGAGCAGCTGATCCTCAGCCGACTCGACAGCGTCTCGGCACAAGTCGTCAAAGTGCGCGCACGCATGCCCGAAATCCTCGCCGCCCAGCGCGACAAACTGCAGGCCAAACTCAGCGCGCTGCAAGTGGAACTCGACCCGGAGCGTCTGGAGCAGGAAATCGTCCTGCTCGCGCAAAAAGCCGATGTCGACGAAGAACTGGATCGCCTAGACACTCACGTCATCGAAGTCAAACGCAGCTTAAAACAAACCGATTCTCTAGGCCGCCGGTTGGATTTTCTAATGCAAGAACTCAACCGCGAAGCCAATACGCTCTCGTCAAAAAGCATTGTGAGCGATACCACCCAAGCCGCCGTGGAATTAAAAGTGCTGATTGAGCAGATGCGGGAGCAAATTCAGAATATTGAGTGATATTTCACTCACTTCCTGCAAATAGGGCGCAAACATAATTCGTGCTAACAGCAGGCTATTTGCGCACACCAAAAACGAGAGTAACCTATGCATATATTTATATTTACATAGGTTTATCTCATATGTCCGCACCTCAAACATCCCCCTCTTTGACCAGTGGAAAAGTCCACACAACTGGCGAGCTTATTAGCCAGATAGGGTTGAGTCATGCCCAAGCTTTTAGGGTACTGCAGCGCTGGCAGCAAGAGGGCTTTGTGGTGAAGGTTGGGCGCGGGCTCTACCAGTTGGCGGAAGACAACCAGCACCAGAACCCTTGGCTCGCTGCGCAGCATCTGGTGCCTAATGGGGTGATCTGCCTTGTATCGGCGCTGGCTTTTCACGAGTTGGGCACCCAATCGCCACCAGCGGTATGGGTGGCGGTTGCAAGTAATGCCTGGCGCAAGCAGAGCGATTATCCGCCCCTTGAGTGGGTTCACATGGGGGAGGAAACGCTAAACAGCGGGGTGGAAGTGCATGCGGTGGAGGGCGGTGAGTTGCGTGTGTTCTCCGTTGAAAAAACCATCGCAGATTGCTTCAAGTTCCGTAACCGTGTTGGGTTGGATGTCGCGCTGGAAGCCTTGAAAGATGCCTGGGCTAGTAACCGACTGGATCTTGCCGAGTTAGACGCAATGGCCAACATTTGCAGGGTGCAAAAGGTGCTAAAGCCTTATGTTGAGGCATTGATCGTATGACCGAAAATATTGGCAATCTGGCTGCCTCTATTCGGCAAAAACTGCTTAATTTTTCCAAGGCAAACAACGAACCCTTTCAACAGGTATTGGTCAATTTTGCGCTTGAGAGGCTGCTCTATCGACTTTCCATCTCAGACTATTCTGATCGATTCGTGCTTAAAGGTGCGTTGCTGTTCAGGCTCTGGTTTGATTTGCCCCAGCGACCTACGCGAGATATAGATTTCCTTGGTTTTGGTGAGGCCAACCCCGAGCAAATCAAAATTATTTTTGCGACGTTAGCAGAAGCGAATGTGGAGGACGGCCTGATTTTTTCAGCTGAATCCATCACTGCAGAACCGATCAGAAAAGCCGCCGGTTATCCGGGAATTCGTGTTCAATTACAAGCGAGCCTGGATAACGCCCGCATACCTATCCAGTGCGACATTGGATTCGGTGATGCGATAACGCCCCCAGCAGTTTCCAGCGAATTTCCAACACTATTGGATCTGCCTGCGCCTGTATTGCGCGTCTATCCGTTAGAGACAGTGGTAGCGGAAAAGCTGGAGGCAATGGTTAAGTTGGCCAGCTTCAATACCCGCTTGAAAGATTATTTTGATTTGTGGGTGTTATCGACAGCGGAGCAAATCGACCATGCCGTTTTACCAAAGGCGATTGCTGCTACCTTCGAGCGACGGCAAACATCGGTGCCCGTTACAATTCCAATCGGGCTCACTGAGGGTTATGCAACTGAAAAGGCACAACAATGGAATGCGTTTCTGAAACGAAGCCAACTGGAAGCGCCACCGTTAGCTGAAGTAGTTAAGGAATTGTCAGCCATTTATTGGCCGTTGCTGGAAAAATCTAATCACCATTAATTTTGTGGCAAAAAGAATTTTTAACAACAACGGGAGCACTTGGCTCCCGTTGTTGTTTTTGGCGCTGCTGCAGCCTGAGTTAAGGCAGAGCGCGGTAGACAAAGTTGCGGAATTTCACCTTGCCAGTACCCGCGGCGTAAAGCGCCGGGCGCAGGCTCATAAAGCCGTAGGCGACATTGTGATGAAAGCCGGAGACTTCCATTTGGGTGTCGTATTTGCGCCAGCTTTTGCCTTGGTCGGTGCTGTAGTGGATGGTCACTATGTGGCGATTGTTGGTCAGGCGCAGGCGGAATTTATTGCCGGCCGGGCGCGCGCTGTAGCGCTGGTCCATGCCGTAGCGATGCAGCCAAAAACCCTGCGGCGCTATGCCGACACCGGCGTAGAGTTTGTCGTTGTAGAACACCATGGCACCGGCAACCGCACCTTCCTCCAGCTCTATATCCACCTCAAACTGGTAGGCCTGATTGCCCTGCACAAAGGTCATGGGCGATGAGTTGCTGGGCGATGTGCCTTTGGGGCTAAGCTCCAGATAGGGCCCTTGCGCATCGCGACCATAGTTCAGGCGCTGGTTTTCGCTCTGGTCGCCGCGATAAAAACTCCACTGCAGGCCAAATTTATTGCTGCTGAAGTCGTCCGACAGCGGGCTGCCGTGTTTGCTCGCCTTGCCGCCTTTGGGTTTGGGGATTGGCTCGCCCACGTCAAAGCCCTTGGAGCGGAACCAGCCGTCATCCGTCCACTCGATAGGCTCCAGCAGGGTTTGGCGGCCCAGGGTGTGGAAGCCGTTTTCGTAGCCGTGGTACATCATGTACCAGTCGCCGGCGGTGGGGCCTTGCACTAGCGTGGCGTGGCCGCGCGACCACCATTTTTCCGCGGCGGATTCAGTGCGGATAATCGGGTTGTTCGGGTCGTTCTCCCAAGGGCCGTGTACCGATTTGGCGCGCGCTGCAATCACCATATGGCCGGTTGGCGGGCCGGCGGTGCCACCCACGGCGGTGACCATGTAGAAGTAGTCGCCGTATTTCAGCATTTTGGGGCCTTCCTGGGCGTAGCTTTCCACGTCCCATTCCTCGGGATATTTCCAGCCGTCATAGACATGCTTCATCTCGCCCACCAGGCTCAGGCCATCATCGGCCAATTGCACGTAATCGCCGTGGGAGAAAAACAAATAGCGCTTGCCGTCTTCACCCACCAAATGGCCGGGGTCGATACGGTCGGGGTATTTGCGCTGCTGGTTGGCAAGGCGCGGGTTAAGGTCGATGGGTTCCGACCAGGGGCCGCGAATATCATCGGCCCAGACCACATAGTTAGAGTTGTGGCCGGGCAATTTGGCGGGGATGTACACATAGTAGCGGCCATTATGTTTGGTCAGCTCCGGCGCCCAAATGCTGCCGATATATTTGCTCAATGCCGGGCCAATCGGCTGCCAGTTGACCAGATCCTGGGAGTGCCAAATGGTCAGGGCGGGGTAGCTTTCAAAGGTGGAGAAGACCATGTAGTAGTCATCGCCATCTTTGAGAATACTGGGGTCGGGGCGGTCGCCGGCGACAATCGGGTTGAGGTAAGTGCCGTCACCCAAATCGCCCTGGCGCTGGCCTTCGTAAGTAGTTGCCCAGGTTTGGCAGTGGCGCAAAAAGCTATTGCCCAGGTAATCGACACAGTCGGCGTTCCCGGTATTCGCGTCCGCCTGGGGTTTGGGTTGTGGCGGCGTACAGCCAGCGGCTGCCAACGCGAGCGCGCCCCAGGCCAGCAGCCGTGACAGCTGGCGCAGTAATAGTGGTTGCATATCTCGTCCTCTGTTGAATCCTTTGGTGTTATTGATTCATGTTGTTTTTGTTGTTGTGGTTGATGTTATTGCCGAGAAAATCTGCATTCACCCTGCCTGAACGACTAATCCATATTGCGCGGCACCAGTGTCATGCTGGCGATATGGCGCGCCGGCTGGCCCTCGCCGTTAATTAATTGCGCCATTTCGCTAAACGCCTGTTCGATCATAAAGCGGTAGTCCTGACGCACCGAGCACACCGGGTTGCGCAAAAAATCGAGCATGCTGTGATCGTCAAAGGTCGCCAGCACCATCGCCTCGGGCGCGCCGCCCAAGCGTTGTTTGAGCGCTTGCATCGCGCCTTCAAATAGCGGGATGGACGAACACACCAGCACCTTCGGCAGTGGCTGGCCGCTGTCGATCAGCTCGCCCATGGCCCGCTCGCCCTCGTGGAAATCATTGTGCGCCACATGTACTTCGCGGCGCTGGCTCAGGCCAAGGTCATCCAGCGCGGCATTCAAACCGGCCAGCCGCTGGCCAATGGAGGGCATTCCCACGTTGCCCGCAAACAGCAAAAAATCTGGCTGTTTGTCGCCGCGCGCCGCGCAAAAGCTGTGTAGGCGCTGCGCCAGTTGGTAACCGCTCTGGCGGTTATCGGTCACTACCACCGCATAGTCATCGCCGCCAAAGTCGCGGTCGAGCAATACCAGCCGCTGTTTTAATTGCGCCGCGGCGAGCGCCGGCATACTGGCATTGGCGGGCACCAGAAACAGGCCATCCACATTGCGCTCGCGAAATTGTTTGATCAGCGCCTGCTGGGTGTCCGGGTTGTCGTAACAGCAGGAGATCCACAGCTGTAAACCCGCCTCACGGCAGCGAATTTCCAGCAACTCCGCCAATTGGGCAAAAAAGTGGTTGGATAAGCGCGGGATAATCAGCCCCAGGGCATCGCTGCGCTGCAGCCGTAAACTGCGCGCCACATGGTTGATTTCATAGCCGTGCTGCGCGGTGTAGTCGCGCACCCGCGCCTCGGTTTTGGCGCTGATACGATACTGGCGCGCCTTGCCCAGCAGCACCAAACGCACCGTAGTAATGGACAGCCCCAGCTCCTCGGCAATTGCTTCGATTGTCTTGGCCATGTAGTGACATACCCTCTGTTATTATTAAATTGCCTTTGCTAACTCGAATTTGCAAGCAATAAATTCACGCAAACCCCAGCTTGTATTCAAAAATACCCTATGCTAATTTTTCAAGCTAACTCGAATAAGCCCAGCGGTGAATAGCCATGAACAATAACAAGATCCTGCCAGCAAAAGATATCGGGAACAGCCAGGGCGACAGCTCCACGCTGGATCGCCGCCAATTGCTCAAAGCCGGGGCGCTGGGGTCGCTGTTACTGGCCGGCGCCAGCCGCGTTTATGGCGCGAGCGATGAATACCCCTTGGCGAGTACCCGCAGCGGCAAAATTCGCGGCACCAGCCAGCAGGGAATTAAGGTATTTCGCGGCATTCCCTACGGTGGCGATACCGCCAAAACCCGTTTTGCACCGGCCAGCCCCGAACTGCCCTGGGAAGGCGTGCGCGATGCGCTGGACTACGGCGCCGCCGCCCCCCAGCGCGGCAAGGAAGAGCCAACCGCTGAAGACTGCCTGTTCCTGAATGTCTGGACTCCCGCGCTGCGCGATGGCAAACGCCGGCCCATATTGGTTTATATCCACGGCGGCGGTTACGACAACGGCTCAGGCTCCAGCGGTTTGTACGACGGCACCAACCTCTGTTTGCGCGGCGATCTGGTCGTCATCACCCTCAACCACCGCCTCAACGCCTTTGGCTATTTGTATTTGGCCCAACTGGAAGCGCGCGCACTGGGCAGCCGCGAATTTGCCGCCTCGGGCAATGTCGGCCAGTGGGATTTGATCCAGGCGCTGCAGTGGGTCAAACAACATGCCGCTGAATTTGGGGGCGATGCCGATAACATCACCCTGTTTGGCCAATCGGGTGGCGGCGCCAAAATCGCCAGCTTGATGGCAACGCCCGCCGCCGCAGGCCTGTTCCACCGCGTTTTCACCATGAGCGGCCAGCAGGTCACCGCCGCCGGGCCGCGCGCCGCCACCCAGCGAGCGCAACTCTTGTTGGACACGCTCAAGCTCTCGCCCAAACAACTGGCGCAGCTGAAAACCCTGCCGATGGAGGCGATTATCGCCGCCACACAAGACACCAAAGACCCCTCGCGCATTGAAAATAATCGCCTGTATTTTGGCCCAGTACTGGACAACCACCTGCTGCACCAACACCCCTTTTACCCCGAAGCGCCGGCCCAATCGCGCCGGATTCCCATGGTGATTGGCAATACCAAAGACGAAACCCGCGCCTTTTTGGGCGGCGATCCCAAAAACCACAACCTGAGCTGGGAAGAACTGCCCGCAAGGTTGGAGCTGAGCCAGTATTCCGATGTAAACCCGCAGGTGGTAATCGACACCTATCGCCAGCTTTACCCGCACTACACACCCTCGCAGGTATTTTTTGCGGCGACTACCGCCGGCCGCTCCTGGCCCGGCGCGATCCAGGAAGCCGAAGCCCGCGCGCGCCAGGGTGCACCGGCCTATGTATACCAATTCGACTGGGGTTCACCGCTGGATGACGGCAAATGGGGCGCGTTTCACTCGATTGATATCGCCATGGTATTCGACACCATTCACCACCCGCAGGCCCGCACCGGCACCTCGCCCGCCGCGCAAAAGGTGGCCGACCAAATGAGCGAGGCATTAATCGCCTTCGCCAGGACCGGCAACCCCAACCACAAAGGCATACCGCGCTGGAAACCCTACAGCCTGGAAAAGCGCGAGACGCTGGTGGTCAATGAAAAATCCCAACTGGTAAATGACCCGCGCGGTGGCGAGCGCAAACTCTACGCCCAAGTGCCGTTTGTGCAGCGGGGGACTTTTTAATTAACCCCCTCCCGGCCTCCTCCTTCAAAAGGGGATGGGATAAGAGCGACCCCACCCTAGCCCTCCCCTTGTCAGGGGAGGGGACTGGAGCTTCGCACAAGTTTTATCGCACTGGGAGTCAGCCCCTCCCCCTGGAACAGGGGGAGGTTGGGAGGGGGGCGCTCTTACTCCTCCCCCTTTTGAAGGGGGAGGCTGGGAGGGGGTTTATAGTCAATTGACATATTTGTCAGATAGAGAAATATTATGCCGCGCAGGCCCAGCCTGTTGCTCGCCCATAATAATTTTCTAACGAGGCTTATATGTTCAAACATTCCCCCCTGAAAACCCTTATCGCCCTTGCCAGCGCCAGCCTGCTCTCCATCGCCGCCGACGCGCAGCAGCTCAACCCCAACTATTTTTATCTGGTCAAAGGCGAGCTGATTGACCGCAGTATTTCCCTGGGCGACCCCACTAACTGGAGCACCGGCATAACAGGGCGGGAGGGCAAATCGGCAGGCGGCAAAGTCGAGGTAGCGCCCACTAGTTTTAAAGGTGAAGGCGATGCCATCCAAATCACTTGGGTACCGCGCAAAAAAATGCAGGGCAACTTTGGGCTTTACGGCAACCCGGTTGATTTATCCAAATTCAAAGACAGCGCGTCACTCACCATCGATATGCGCGTGGATGTAAAACCCGACAAAAACGTCAACATCGGCCTGGACTGCGGCTACCCCTGCCGCGCGGATTTATCCATCAACCAAATGATTAAATCCATGCCCAAAGGCGAATGGTTCAGCTTGCCGCTACCGCTCAACTGCTTTAAAAGCGACAACTTCGATTTAAGCAAAATCAACGGCCCGTTCAGCATCGCCACCGACGGCAAATTCACGGTGAGCATCACCAATATTCGCCTGGAAAAATTGCCCGAGGGCGAGAAGGGGTGTGTGGAGGAGTAAGGGTTGCTGCGTATCCCCTCAAGTAGAAGGGATACGCAAAACGATTTTTATTCGGACTGCGCTATTGTCCAGATCCGCATCAGCGGCAAATCAGCTTTAATTTCATCATCCAATTTTTCGTAAACCAAAAATAATTGCTCCAATAATTCTTTTTGACTCCACAAACGCACGCGAAAAAAGCTGGATGCCAATTCTTTTTGCACATTTGACCTGTAACCACCCCAAGCAACAAACAAACCTTGGGTTGCGTTGAACTTGGTCATAGCACCCATCAACTTATCAACCGTGGGGCGATCCACCAATCCATCGCCAGATTTCACTTCCACACAAATTCGCTGATTACCAAAACCCATAGGGCCATCGCCCGCCAGAATATCTACCCCACCATCTGCACCTTCAGGACTTTGCCAACAGGTATAGCCTTGCGCTTGCAGTATCGCAGTCACTAATCGGGTAAGTTGATGCCCTTTAAATTTACGCTCAATCAATTTCACAATTTGCGAGCGCCCCAGCTCCTCCAGGTCGGTATCAACCTGCTCGTCAGTCGCGTCCAACTCATTGGATTCGTTTGTATGGGCAATAAGATCCTTAACCGATTCCGCTTTCCATTCGTTTGTTTCCATTTGTGCTAAACGCATTTCAGCGTTATTACGAGTAATGCGGCACACGGTGAGAAATGCACCAAAGCTATACAGCAAATCCTGCGAAAAGTGCGAGCGCGGCACAGCCTCAGTCAACCATTCCACACTGCGCCAGTGATAGAAAGGGTTAGCGGCATCCGCTTGGTGATGATAGCCAGAGGTGATTTTTCCGATATAAATTACCGGCTGAAGTTTGGAGGGCAATATGATGCGATCCCCCACTTTCATGTCGTGAGCGAAAGGCCAGATTTGACTGGCGTGATTCACCAACTTTCTGGGTTTGGCCTCTGCATCCAAACCGCTCAGTGTTTCGATCAATGCATCGCGCGCTGGTAATTTATCCAACGGGCTATTTAAATAATCCCAGGTTAAATAGATGCGATTTTCCTGCAGGAATTTTTGTTCGTATTCGCCGTGAGAACCGGCGCGGATTAACCAGACAGCCATATGATTCCCTATCCCAAAAAATAGTCCAGTTCATCTTTATAGGGCATCGCAGAGTCATATAACTGATGGTACCCCTTTCCAACAGCCCCCATAAATTGAATTAATGTTGGCGGATTGTTTCCGATTGAGAGAATATGATCACGAGCAATTCCAGGGTAAGGATCAATATAAATAATTTCCTTGATGCCTAATTGATAGGCTTTTTTTGCACAAAGCTCACATGGACTTGCTGTTGTATAGAGCTTTCCTCCCTTAATTCCAACTCCACCATATTTTGCCAATTGCAAAAATGCACTTTCTTCCGCATGTAAAGATCTGGTATGTACTTGATTCGACTTTCTATCAATACTGTTCTTTAAATCTTTAAAACAATAAGATAGATTTCTTCCACCTAATGACTTTGAGCTTGCAATAATATTTGAATATTTTTTATTTGCTGCATCGATAAATTTTTCATCATTTCTTTCGTACTCGCTATAAACCACAGGATCAAAGGTATTTAAAAGACCTTCAACCGAGCGCAGGGCACATGGGACTTGCCCTGCAGCCACGTCATTCCAACCAATAGCTTTTATAGAGTTTTCCTCATCTGTAATTGCTGCCCCAACCTTTCTTGAAATACAGCCAGAATTTGACTTTGCTGTATACGCAATTTGCATTACACGCTCCATGGATGTAGGGCTCACAAGCCCGGGATGCAGCATCAGTGCAAAGTACCAAATTAGTTGTGCCTTAAGCACGTTATTGTTTTTTAACTCATTTCTTGGATTAAAAATATGAATATCTGATATTTCAATACATCGTTTTACATTTTGGCCAATAAAATCATTATAAGTAGAGTCAATCTTCTTATCACCCGACTCAATTTCTTCGATATCGGATAGTTGATCAATAGTAAATTTTCTAATTCGCTGCAAATATTCATCACGATCTTTGGCTGGCGCATTAATAGAAACCAAATAAAATGCAGAATATCTATCTCTGAAAAAACGTGCCTCATATGGATTTCTTATTGCATCAATAACGACAAATGCCTTGTCTTCTATTTTCCTTATAATTTTAATTACTCTATTTATAGTTTCAGGAAGATGGAAGACACTGCTAGGATCGAAATTCTCCGCATTATAAGTCGCAGAAATCTTCCCCAGTTTTCTTATAGAAACCCCTGCAGCTTGATATGTAGAAACATATAAGTCACGCTTAAAAACCTGAAGCTCTTTTTTAAAATCTTCAGTAAATTTTCTAACAAGCTTTAGATATCTATTGAATAACTCAATCTTGTCAATTTCGATAACTTCAGAATTGCTGTGGTCAAGCAAATAATTTTGAAATTGCTTGAACTTGCCTATGAAATTTTTAGAAAAAACACCTTCATCAATTAATTTTTTCAGCCCTGTTTTATCAACCTCTCCTCTTGAGCTTACAGTAATAAAATCAACGACTTCATCACTGCTCATTCGAAGCAAATAAGCCGATATAAGATCACTTACTTTTATCGAATAAAAAGGCTTCCAATTCTCTACCGCATATTTTTTAACGATATTATATCGATACCGACTTAACCCAGAGTACAAATGTTCCCCGTTATAGGTTATATCTGATTCATCAGGAAAGCTGGGGGTCTTATTCTCCAAAAAATTTGCAGCAGTTGTACATCCAGAACCAGTTCGACCAGTCAGACCAATCAAAATAAACTTACTTCTTTCCAAAAATAATTTAGATAGGGATTCATCTCTTAACATAATTATTCCATGCCTTTTATTTTTACTAAAAATTGCTTAGCAACACCATAATGCCGCCACTATAAGCTATAGAATAGAAAAAATTTATAGCTTTAAATTCTCAACCTCTGCTTTTACTTCAATGCTGCTTCGCAGCTCCCCCATCTTAATCTTCTCCAACAATGCTGCCGAATTTTCCCCCGAAATTAATTCCGAATTCTGCGCGCGCCAGTAAGCGGTGAGTTCGCTGCGAAAGGCTTTGGCTAAAACACTTTGGGTTAAATAGTTCACTATCCGAATAGTGCTGCCTTTTTTATGAGACTATTAGTATTCAGCAAACTGATTACTGTCTTGCGTCATTAACTGAATCAGCTTTGGATGTACAAAAAGCTTTTCCTTACCCGCTGGAAACTCGTACAGAACACCTATGTCGCAGAGCTGTTTTAAATACACCGATGCTGTTTGGCGTTTGGCGATATTACGACTGACCAAATCGCCTATCCGACAATAGGGCTGCTCAAAAATAACGGCCACTAATTCGTGTGTGTACACCTTTGGCAGAGAATCGCGAATATAGTTAGTGGTGTGTTCCAACAGTTGGCGTACCGCACCAATTTTTGCAGTAGTCCATGTCGCAGTGCTTTCTACCGCCTTTAGCATATAGAGAATCCAAGGCTCCCATTGTTGGGTTTGGCTCACGCCCAACAACAAGCGGTAGTAGTCTTGCCGGTTTTTCATGATGTAACGGCTTAAATAAAGAATGGGTGAACTTAATAAGCCCTGCTCAACCAAATATAGAATATTAATCACGCGCCCCGTGCGACCATTGCCGTCAATAAATGGGTGAATCGCCTCAAACTGATAGTGCGCTATTGCCATTTTAATCAGCGGATCAATGTCATCTTCTTGGTGTAAAAACATTACCCAGTTACTGAGCAAATCGCGGATGACGGTTTCTCCCACGGGGGGCGTGTAAATAGTTTCACCTGTGGCTTGATTACGCAGCGCTGTACCCGAAACTTTGCGCACATCCATCTGGCTGGCCTTGATGGTGCTGCAAATATCCAAGGCTGTAGTTACACAAAGTGGCCGCTTGGTTAATTGATAAAACCCTTCGCGTAATGCAGTGCGATAACGCAGCGCTTCTTTAGTCATTGTGTCTGCGTGACTGTCCTCTTCGGCGAATTGAAAGAGCTTGTCGGAGGTAGTAACAATATTTTCTATTTCCGAACTGTCTTTTGCTTCTAATAGGGGAATCAGGTTGATTAGCAGCCCCTGATTAGGCAATAGCTCGCCAGCCTGCTTCAACTCAGCCAATGCTGCCCGCGCGGGAATGCAGGCTTTTAGCAGACTAAGCGTTTCATGCGCTTCCGTAGGAGGTGGTAGCAGTGGTAGTTCGTTGTAAGGGCGGTCAGCTTGCCATGTCATGTTTATACATCTCCATTTTTCCCACATATTGTCAGCTTATAGCGATGGTATCGACATATAAACACAATATGTCGATATTTACCTATTTTATCGACACGAAAAGCGGGTATGTATAAAAAAGTGGTGTTTTGTGTATATGAATCATCCTCTCAACCGCTTAAGTCGTTGCACGGCGGCTAAAGTAGGCGTGAGCTTAGAGAATTTGCTTAAGCCATAAAAAAAGAGGCCACTGCGGCCTCTTTTTTTGTGCGCGGTGTAAATGCGCAAGGAAGAATAATTCACGTGAATTATTTTTTAATACCTTCCACATGCAATTCCAATTTCACGGTTTGTGAGGCTGGGCCTAAATCCATTTTGATATTGAAATCTTTCATGTTGATTTCGGTTTCGCCTTCAAAACCGGCGCGGTAGCCGCCCCATGGGTCTTTACCTTCTCCGACTTTGTCGACTTCGATGGTGATGCTTTTGGTCACACCATTCAGGGTCAGGTCACCGATGATGTCGAATTCGTCTTTATCATCGCCATCCACTTTAATTTGTTTGCTCACAAAGGTGGCTTTGGGGAATTTTTCCACGTTGAGGAAATCCGGGCTGCGCAGGTGTTTGTCGCGCTCGGCGTGGTTGGAGTTAACACTGGTGGTGTCGATGGTGACATTGATAGTGCTGGCTTCGGGTTTGGCTGGGTCGTAAGTGAATTCGCCAGAGAAGTTATCGAAACGACCGGTCAACCAGCTGTAGCCCAAATGCTTAACTGCAAAGTTAATGGAGGCGTGGGCGCCTTTGGTGTCGATTTCATAGGTGTCTGCCAAGGCGGGCAGGCTCATTACACCAATGCTGGAAACAGCAAGCGCAAGCAGGGATTTTTTTAACATAGTAAAACTCCTTTAGGGTTAAACGGTTGTTGAGCAATAGTTAATAAATGATTTAGTCACGCAGTGTTGCAAAATTATTTTTTCACCGGCTTGAGCATGCGCACCAGGGTGCGGTCGCGTATTACAAAGTGATGCAACAGCGCACCACCAACGTGTAATACCACCAATCCGATAATGCCCCAGGCAAAATATTCGTGTAACTCGCCCACTAGATCCACTTGGCTGGCACTGAGTTCGGCGATTGACGGGAAATAAATCCAATCAAACAAACTGGCGGGTTTGCCCTCTGCGGTGGTGATGAAGTAGCCGGTAATCAACACCACAAAAATTGCCAGGTAGAGCGCCCATTTGACCAGTTTGGCGGCCATGAGTTGCGCGGGTTTATCACCCAGTGCAACCGGTGTGGGGTTGAGCAGGCGCCAGATAACACGCACCAGCATCAGCAGCAGCACAATCAACCCGAGGCTGATGTGCAGCGCGGGGCCTTTGTGATACCAGTCGTCGTAATAACCCAGCCCGGTCATGTAGATACCCAAGCCAAATAAAAACAGTATCAGCAGGGCGCTGGACCAGTGGAGCAAAATGGCAATCAAGCCGTAACCGGTGGAAGAATCCTTGAGCATAGGTGCCTCTGGCAGGAGCTTTATTAGCTAGTGCTTTTATTCAAGATAACAGTAAGTCTGGTGAATTACAGTAGCACTCAGTCTAGCCCTGCTGTGTGCACTTGGCGCGAGAGCCTTGTGTAAATCCCGCTTTACACTGAAAAATAGTTACCTATCAATGGGATAGAAGATTTTTGGGCAATTATGCAAAAACTGCAAAAGCCAAATAGATCAGTTTTTTCGTTGCTTATGATTGGAATTTCAGGGGATTTAATCGGGTTTTTACGTGCTTTTGAGCACCGGGCGCTTCTGCCCCTGCTCGTCGATAGCGACATAAATGTACTCGCCCTGGGTGACTTGCAGGATTTTGTGGGTGAGGAAATCCTTGATCCAGACTTCCACTTTGACGCGGATGGAGGTGTTGCCGATACGCAGGGTGCTGGTGTAACAGCTGATGATGGCGCCCACCGGCACCGGGCGCATAAATACCATGCTGCCCACCGCGACAGTGGCAACTCGCCCATGGGCCACTTCGTTGGCGTGAATGGCGCCGGCTATATCCATTTGCGCCATGACCCAGCCGCCAAAAATATCGCCAAAGGGGTTGGTATCGGCGGGCATGGTGATGGTTTGCAGGGTGAGGGTGCCGGTGGGCTGGGAGGCGCCAGAGGGGGAGGCAGTGTGCATCAATTCAACTCCAATTCAATTCATCGCCAGCAGGATTGGCTGAGTATAGCCGGCCAATCCCGCCCATGAGTGAAGGCGATGCACTGGGCAAAAGCCTAGAGCTGCTGTGGCAGCCAGGTTACTAAGCCCGGCCAGAGCGCCATCACACACAAGAGCAATAATTGCAGCGCGATAAAAGGAATTACCCCGCGATAGATTTGGCTGGTGGGAATAGTTGCCGGTGCCACGCCGCGCAAATAAAACAGCGCAAAACCAAAGGGCGGGGTGAGGAAAGAGGTTTGCAAATTCACGGCGATCATGATGCCGAGCCAGATAGGGTCCACCCCCATGGCGAGCAACACCGGTGCAACAATCGGGACGACAACAAAAATAATCTCAATAAAATCGAGAATAAAACCCAGCACAAACATGACCAACATCACCAGAAATACCGCGGTAAAAACACCGCCGGGCAGCTGGCTAAAAAATTCATGCACCAGTTCCTCGCCACCAAAACCGCGAAACACCAGTGAAAATAACGAGGCGCCGATCAGGATCATAAAAATCATGGCGCTGATTTGCAAAGTGCTGCGGCTAACTTCACGCAGGCGCTGTAAACAAAATTGTTTTTTAGCCATAGCCAATAAACAAGCGCCCAAGGCGCCAACACCGGCCGCTTCGGTGGGTGTTGCAGCGCCAACCAAAATTGAACCCAGCACCAAGCCAATTAACAACAACACTGGCAACAAACTTAGCAGCACCCGCAGCAGGGAAACCTGCTCCTCCTGCTCGTCAATCACAACACGCGGAATAATGCTTGGGCGCAGCCAGGCGGTGAAAAAAACATAGGCGATATATAGCGCGACCAAAGCCAGGCCGGGGATCAAGGCAGCGACAAACAAATCGCCCACGGAAATGGTTTTGGGGTTGAACACGCCCAGGGTTAGCTGCGCTTGCTGATAGGCGCTGGAGAGTACATCGCCAAGTAATACCAGCGCGATGGAGGGCGGAATGATTTGCCCGAGGGTGCCGGTGGCGCAAATAGTGCCGCAGGCAAAACTGGGCGCGTAGCCGCGCTTGAGCATCAGCGGCAGTGACATCAGCCCCATAGTCACTACCGTTGCACCAACAATTCCGGTACTGGCCGCCAGCATGGTTCCCACCAGCACCACAGAAATCCCCAAACCACCGGGTAAACGCCCGCAGGCTTTACTCATGTTTTCCAGCAGATCCTCGGCGAGGCGGGATTTTTCCAACACCGTGCCCATAAACACAAACAACGGCACCGCCACTAAGGTGTAGTTATTCATAATGCCGTAGAGGCGCGCGGGAAAACTTTTTAATAAATTCGCATCAAACACACCGCCCGCAATGCCTAACCCGGCAAAGGCAAGTGCAACACCGGCCAGGGTAAATGCCACTGGGTAGCCGAACATCAAAAATACACAAATGGCTACAAACATTAGCAGCGGAATTAATTCAATCAGCATGATGATTGCTCCCCGCTGGCGGGTGCGAGATTCATCAACACCGCTAAATTGCGCAACAGTTCTGCGATGGCCTGCAGGCTCACACTCAGCGCCATCACCGGCAATAAGGTTTTTAATAAATACACACCGCCGATACCACCGGAATCGGTAGAGCCTTCGCCAATTCGCCAGCTTTCACGCACAAAATCGAGGCTGCCCCAACCAATAAACACCATCACCGGCAAGGTGAATAACAGGCTACCCAAAACCTCCACCCAGGCGCGCGCTGCGGGCGACATTTTTTTGTGCAGTATATCCACCCGCACATGGCCATCCTGTTTCAGGGTGTAAGCCGCGCCCAACATAAACACTGCGGCGTGCATGTAGGTCACAGACTCCTGCAACGCGACCGATCCAATACCAAACAGGTGGCGCAAACCGACCACAATAGCGGTAACTACCACCATAATGCCGGTGAGCCAGGCGGTGGTGGTGCCGGTGATCTGGGTGAGGGAATCGAGCAGGCGAATAAACCAGAGAATTTTTGGTTGCGCAGCAGCTGGCTGCGCAGAAACGGGGGCGATGGTCATGATGGAATTTGTTATCAGAATTGTGTGGCGGCGATTATACGCAAGACATCAGACGCTGCGGCGGTTATTGCGGTCGACACTTCCCTGTTTCGACCGCCGCTCTGGATATGGAACAGCGTAAAACTATCTACTGTAATTTACCCAGCTGCCCTTTGGCTGCTTCGCCAATCTCACCGCCACCCTGGGCCGCTTGTTGGAAGTATTGCGCGGCCTGATTGCGATTACCCTTGGCCAAGGCAACTTCACCCAAATAATAAGTAGCGATTTGGGTGGGCAAGTAGCGCTGGCTAGTGAGCAGGTCTTTTTCTGCCATGTCGTTTTTACCCAATTGTTTGTAGGCGATGCCGCGGAACACATAGGGTTTGAAATATTGCGGGTTGGCCTGGATAGCGCGATCCAACGCCACTACCGCTTCGCTGTCTTTTTTCTGTTGCAGCAGCAGCTGGCCTTTCATCTCCCAGAATAAATTTTCTTTGGGCTGCTGGGCGATGGATTGCTCCACGTAACTCATGGCATCGATATATTTTTTCTCGCTCGCCAGTTTTTGCGCTTTTTGGTAGTTCTCGTAGGCTTTTTTGTCTTTATTCACCTGCGCCATGGCTCGCTGGAATTGGGCTTTATTGCGCACGCCACCCGGATACTTCGCCGCATTAGCGCGATTCTTGGCAACACGCTCCTGTGAGGGCGGGTGACTGGCAAACAACCCCTCAATAAAACCGGAATTGCGCCCTTCCGATAACTTCACAAAGATTTCCTGCAATTCCACGGCGGCTTGGGCGTCGTAGCCGGCTTTGGCCATATATTTCATGCCTACCTCATCGGACTCCAATTCATGATTGCGGCCATACTTGGCCTGCCAGGCTTGGGCGCCCACAGCCATTGCACCCATGCCCAACGCACCGTATTCCGGTTTTTTCTCAGCAATCGCCACGCCGGCAATTAATACCCCGGCGCCCATCAGCACATTCTGGGTCTGTTGTTGCGCGCTGTGGCGAGCGGCGGCGTGCACAATTTCATGGCCTAATACAGCGGCTAATTGGGCTTCATCCTCAAGGTACACCAAGAGGCCACGGTTGATGGCTAATTTGCCACCGGGCATAGCCCAGGCGTTGGGCACATCGTTATTGAGTACGACAAACTCATAGGGCAGGTTGGGGCGATCACTGACCGCCGCGAGCTTTTTACCCACCTGTTGTACATAGGCTGTTAGCCCTGGGTCCACCACATACTGGCCGCCCTGCGCCTGCTGACCGGGGCCATAATTTTGCGTGCCAGTGGCGATCTCCTGTTCCGGCGACATAATGGACAGCTGGCTCTTCCCCGTTACCGGGTTGGTAACACAGCCAGTCATCAGCATGCTGAAGCTGGCCAACGCAAGTAATTTAGCGATCAATTTCATAGTGGGACTCCTTGTGTCTGAGCTGGGTATAATGCCACATCTATTTTGACGAAAAGACCTAAATACAAGGTGAATCCGTGTCTAAAAAATCTTTACAAGTGATTGAGCTTTTTGCTGGCCTGGGCGCCGATGGCAAGCCCATTGTCGAGCAACTCCATGTGCGTGAACTGGAGGACGGCAACTTCCAACTGGTGCAATCGCCCGCTTTTGCCAAAGGCCTGGCGAGTGGCGATGTGGTAAAAATGCTGCGCGATACCCGCGAGTTTGACCTGGTGCAGCGCAGTGGCAACCTGAGTATCCGCGTCTTTAGCCGCAGCGATATCCAAGCGCTGGCCGACCTGCTCACCCCCGAGCTGGAGAAGCTGGGCGGTGAACTGGATCGCGAAACCCCGCGTATGCTGGTCTATTCGATCCATGTCAGCTGCGGGTTCAGTGCGATAGAAAATATCCTCAATGAATTTGTTGGCCGCGATGGCCAAAGCGCCTGGATGTACGGCAATGTCTACGACCCGACGGACGGCCAAACACCGCTCAACTGGTGGCAGGATCTGCTTAAACCCGAATAGCCCTTTCCTTTTGATGTGATACCCCGCGCCTATGTTGCATGTTATTTCCCCGGCTAAAACCCTGGACTTTGAAACCCCACCAGCCACCGCTGTCCACAGCCAGCCGCAGTTTCTGGAGCACTCGCAGGCGTTGATCAATGACCTGCGCCTCTTGCCGCCAGCGCAGGTGTCCAAGCTGATGTCCATCAGCGAAAAGCTGGGGCAGTTAAATGCGCAGCGCTTTTTGGAGTGGCAACCGCCCTTTACGCCAGCCAACGCCAAACAGGCGCTGCTCGCGTTTAAGGGCGATGTTTACACGGGTATGGCGGCGGAAACCTATGGGCCAGCGGATTTTGAGTTTGCCCAGCAGCACCTGCGCATTTTGAGCGGCCTGTACGGCCTGCTACGGCCGCTGGATTTGATCCAGCCCTACCGCTTGGAAATGGGCACCGCCTTTGCCAACCCGCGCGGCAAAAACCTGTACCAGTTTTGGGGCGATATCATCACCGACCAGCTCAATGCCGAGCTGGAGCAACAGCGCGAGCGGGTGCTGGTGAACCTGGCCTCCACCGAGTACTGGGGCGCGGTAAATACCAAAAAATTACACGCCGAGGTGATTACCCCGGTATTCAAAGACCAGAAAAACGGCCAGTACAAGATCATCAGCTTTTTTGCCAAAAAAGCGCGCGGCATGATGAGCGCCTACATAGTGCAAAACCAGCTCAGCGATGTAGAGCAACTGAAAAGTTTTGACACCGCCGGTTATGCCTTTAACAAGGCCATGTCGTCGCCACAGGAATGGGTATTCACCCGCGCGGAATCCCCTTGAGCCGCCGCAAACCCGAACAATTTCCATACAAATTGACTAAAAAACCAGTTTTCTGACGCCAGAATTTCGACTATTCTCTGCCGATGCCAAAATCAGGAGCTTGGCATACCTCTTCTAATAACCCGATAGGATATCGCCCATGAGCCTGAGCAACGTCTACCTCGATCATGTGATCGCCCGTTTGTCGCGGGTGACCGAGGTAGCTTATCGCCGCATTTTTAATGGCGCGGCGATTTACCACCATGGGGTTCAATTTGCGCTGGCGGTGAACGACCAGCTCTATTTCCGCGCCGATGAAATGTCCCGTGCCCTGTTTCAACAGCGGGGCATGCACTCGCTACAGCCGCGCGGTGTCAGCCTGCAGTCAGACTTTTTCCAACTGCCCAATCAGCTACTGGATACCCCAGATGAGCTGCGCTATTGGGTGCGTATTGCCGTTGAAGCGTCCAGCGCCGATTACCCGGTGGAAGAGGAAGAAACCAGTGTTATCAGCCTACCACCGCGCCGGGCGCGCGCCTGATTTAGCGCGCCAGCTGCAAGCGCGATAATTCTGGTCTAGGCTCTAGGGATAACAGCTTGGGAGCAGGCAATGGCGATACGAATTCTAGTGGTGGACGATGCCACGTTTATCCGCGACATGATCAAAAAACAGCTGCGCGACAAAATCCCGGGCGTAGAGATTATCGACGCGCCCGATGGTAACCGCGCGCTGTCGCAAATGAAAAACCAGACGGTGGATATGATCCTCTCGGACTGGGAAATGCCCAATATGACCGGCGCCGAATTACTCACCGCCGTGCGCGCCATGCCCAACGGGGGCGACATCCCCTTCATTATGATTTCCAGCCGCGGCGACCGCGACCATATAGTGAAGGCGATTCATTTGGGCGTTTCTGACTACCTGTCCAAACCCTTTTCCGCAGAAGAACTGCTGAAAAAAGTCTTCAAACAACTCAAAGCCGCCGGCAAAACCCCGGTCGCCAGCGCACGTAGCGCCAGTACCCAGGGCATAGCCTTCGCCTCAGTCGATGTATTAACCGGCGGCGCCAAACCCGCTCCCAAACCCGCCGCGCCCGCCGCCAACCCTTTTGCCAACAACAGCGCCAGCGCGCTGGGCGCCAAACCCGCGGTGCAGGCAGTGGCGCCGGCCAAAACCGTCAAGGGCAAAGCGCAGCTGCGTTTTTCCAATAACCGTACCTTTGGGGTAGTAATCCGCGAAATGTCACTGCAATTAATGAGCGGTTTAATGCAGCGCAATGATGACTTGCCGGGGCTATTTGAGCAGGCGGTGGTGGATATAGAAACCGGTGACGGCGACAGCCTCGCGCGCGTGAATGGCTATGTGCACAGCCTGCAAGCAGGTGAGGGCAGGCCGGATACCAACGTGGTGAAAATCGTGATTCGCTTTGTGGATAACGATGCCGAAAAGTTTGAGACGCTGTCCAAATACATAGCGCAGATGTAGGCTTTGCCGCGCCAAGCTCAACAAATATCAGCCCGCCATCAACAAACGCCGCCCGGCTAACTATACTCAAGCCATTCGCTGATGCTCACCCTTGGCGCTACAGGTTGCTTTCATGGTTGGTTCCACCGTTTTTTCCCGTCACTCCTTCTGCGGTTTGCTGCTGAGCGGGCTGTTAGCCGCTGGCACCCAAGCCGCTCCCGATCACAGCCTTTCCGGATTTGCCACCCTGGGCTTGGTCTCCAGCACCAATGACACTCTGGTATTCCGCCGCGATGTCTCCCAGGACGATGGCAGTTATGACAATTCCATCGAATGGCAGACCGACAGCCTGGCTGGTGCCCAGTGGCAGACGCGCTGGAGCCAGCAGTGGGATACCAAGGTGCAATTGGTCGCCAAAGAGCGCTTTAACAAGGGCTTGGATGAAACCGTCGAGTGGGCCTTTGTGGGCTATCACCCACGCGAGCGGCTGGATGTGCGCCTGGGGCGTTTAGGCGCCGATATTTTTACCCTCTCCGATTATCGCCAAGTGGGTTACGCCTACCCCTGGGCGCGCCCGCCGCAGGATTTTTATGGGCTTTTATCGATTTTTCATTTGGACGGTGCAGACATCACCCAGAGTTTTACGTTGGGTGATACCGACCTGAGCATCAAAGGCTTTTACGGCAATCACGATCAAAAATTCCCGGTCGGCCTACGCTCATCCGGGCATAGCCGGCTCAATTTTGACACTGGCGGCCTCAGCCTCACCGCCGAACGTGGCTTTTGGAAACTGCGCTACACCTACGCCAATGTGAAGGTTAAAAACGATGCCACCGGCGGCCTGGTGCGAGCGCTGGAGCGCGCCCTGCCCTACTGGCCGGAGGCCGCTACCCTGGCCGGTTTGAGTGAAACCCATGAGCGTGACTTTAGCTATCACTCGCTGGGTGTTATTTACGACAACAATCACTGGTGGCTGCGCGGGGAGTTTAGCCATCTGGAGAGTGACGTAGGCCTGGTGCCACAGAGTGAGCGCGCCTACCTGAGCCTCGGCAAGCAGTTTGACGACCTGACCCTCTACCTTCTGGGCGGCTACTCCAAACCGCGCCGCGCCCTGATTCAAGTGCAGGCGCCCCAGAACCTGCCCAGCCCGCTGGCCGAACAGCTGGCACAGTTGGCATTAGTCACACGCAGCAGCCTCAATGGGGTGCGCATAGATCAATCCAGCCTGGGCGCCGGTATCCGCTGGGATTTCGCCCCCAAAATGGCGCTTAAATTGCAGATCGAAGAATTCCAAATCGATGCCAATGGCACCAACCTGTGGTTGCGGGTCGACTCCAGCCAGACAGTGCGGGAAAACCAGCACAGCAGGGTAACCAGCCTCACCTGGGATATGTTGTTTTGATGCGCAAATTACTGCCCATACTACTGCTGTGGCTACCAACCAGCGCCTTCGCGGCTGAGATACTGGTGGTAGTGCATGCCAGCAACCCGCTGACCCAGCTGCAGCCCAAGCAGGTGGTGGATTTGTTTATGGGGCGCACCGCCTCTTTCCCCGGCGGCACGCCAGCGCGCACCCTGGATTGGAATGCCGGCTCGCCGCTGCGTGAAAGTTTCTATAAAGCGCTCACGGGAAAAAGTGAAGCGCAGGTGGATGCCTACTGGGCCACGCTGATCTTTGCCGGGCGGATGTCGCCCCCCAAACAATTTCCCGACGCCAAGAGCATTATTGCCGCCGTCGCCAAAGACCCCAACGCCATTGCCTATGTGCCTACCCAGCAACTGCCCAAAGGCGTAAAAGTGGTGATGCAGCTCGGGGGTGGGTCATGAACCTGCGCAGCCTGCATATCAAAGTCTCGGTGAGTGTGGCCGCCGCCGCTATGGTGGTGGTCGCGCTCTCGGCGCAATTCTTTTACCAACGCAGTTATGAAAAATCCTTTGCCGACAGCCAGCGCTCGGTGCGCCAGCTGCTGGAAACCGTGCAGGCCACCGCCGCCATCGCCGCCTATGTGGGCAACCGCGAACTGGCCCAGCAGGTAGTCACCGGCCTCACCCAAAACGACATAGTGGTAGGCGCGCGCATTCAAGCCGAAAACGAAGTGCTGGGGCGCGATGGCAAAAGCGCGGACGATGTTCGCCAGAGTCTGGTCGCCGTTACCCTTTACGCGCCTTTTGATGAAGAAGAAACCGTAGGCACACTGGCCGTAGTACCCAACGGCCCGCTGATAGAAGCCCGCGCGCGCGACTCCGCCATGGCCACCGCCATAGGCTTGGCAGCACAGGCGGCTGTGGTCGCCCTGCTGGTGTTGATTCTGGTCTATTGGCTGATGACTCGCCCGCTGGCGCAACTCTCGGGGCGCTTGCATCGCATCACCCCGGGCGATGGCGGACGGGTAGAGGTGGCCGGCCGGCATAACGGCGATGAAATTGGCCAGCTCAGTGGCGACATCAACGCGCTGCTGCACACCGTAGAAGCCATGCTGGAAGAGGAGCGGCAACTGCGTCACCGGGTGGAACAACTGGAAACCCGCTTTCGCGGCATTTTTGAGGACAGCAGTGCCGGTATCTTTTTGGTGCGCGAAAACGGCCAGCTTATTACCGCCAACCCCGCTTTTTTCCGGCTTACCGGATTTGATGAAACACAGGCGGCGAACAGCCGCCAAACCAGCCTATTGGAACCCGTATTTCTGGATGCACTGGAGGCCGGCTCACTGATCCAACTCGCCGCCCTCACCGGTCGCCCCCACTCAGCCGACCTGCGTTTGCGCCGGGCCACTGGCGATGGCCGCGAGCGCTGGGTGCACTGTATTTTTTCACCGGCGAGCAAGACCCAGCAGACCGCCACGGTGGAAGGTGTGATTTACGACGTCACCGAGCGCAAGTACGCCGAGCAGCGCTCGCGCGAACTGGCCGAAACCGACACCCTGACCGGGCTGCGCAATCGCCAATCAATAGAGGACGCCCTGCACCGCTTGATCAACCAGCGCGGCGTGAGCGATACCCGGTTTGCGGTACTGCTGATCGACCTCGACCGCTTTAAATTTATCAACGACAACTACGGCCACGATGCCGGCGACCGGGTATTAGTGGCCATTGCCCAGCGCCTGCGCAAACTGGTGCGCGACTCCGACCTGGTCGCCCGCATTGGCGGCGATGAATTCCTGCTAGTGCTCAACCACGCCGGCAACCTGCAAATGGTGCAGCGTATTGCGCAAAAAATTCTGGATGCCCAGCAAGCGCCTATCGAAGTCCAAGCCGGGGTGCTGGAGACTATCGGCATGAGCATTGGTATTGCGCTCTACCCCGAACACGGCGACAACCCGCTCAGCCTGCGCAAACACGCCGACCAGGCCATGTATCAGGTCAAACACAGCGGCAAAAACCGTTTTGCCATTTACGACCCGGCCCACAACCAGCCCACCAGCCACCTTGAAACCAACCGCTAACCCTGCGCCGGGCGCGGTGATAATAGAGCAAATAAATACGACAAAATGTAAACGATTACATTTTTATTGATGGCATATTTGAAACGTTTACACACAAAAAAGCCTTAATTTTAGGATTAAAAACCCAATAAAAGCCCATTTCAGACAAAATATTTACTTTTGTTGCTTGCCCGTTTTCATCGGCCTGTGTAGCATTTTCCCTATCAACCACAACCATTCGACTGCCCTGGCTCTTGCCGGCAGGCAGCGTTTTTGAGTCATCACCATGAAACAGCGTAAACCTATAGTTATTGCCAACTGGAAGCTCAATGGCGGCCTGGATCTTATCTGCACCTCGGTAGCCTCCTTTATTGGCAAACACTTTGCTGCGCAAATTGCTATCTGCCCACCCTATTTGTACATGCGCGACATGCTCACCTTTTTGCAGTACTCGGAATTGCAAATTGGCAGCCAGAACGTGAGCCGCTATGAGTCGGGCGCCTATACCGGGGAAACCTCGGCGCAAATGCTCAAACAGGCCGGCTGCTCACTCTGCCTGATCGGCCACTCGGAGCGCCGCGCCATGTTTGCGGAGAATAACGAGGGCTGCAAAATCAAGGTGAATACCGCGCTCAGCCACGGCTTGTTACCGGTGTTGTGCGTGGGCGAAAACAAAGCCGAGCGCGAGGCCAATATCACCGAACAAGTGCTATTCAAACAATTGAGCGAAGGTCTGGGCGGTTTGGATCTGGCCGGTAGGGATTTATGCATCGCCTACGAACCGGTGTGGGCGATTGGCACGGGCCTCGCGGCAACGCCTGCTATAGCTCAAGCGGTACACCAATTTATTCGCGCCGAAGTGACCCGCCTGTTTGACAGTGAAGTCGCAAACCGCGTGCGCATTTTGTACGGCGGCAGCGTAACCAAAGCCAACGCCACTGAATTATTGCAGCAGCCGGATATAGACGGTTTGCTGGTGGGTGGCGCGAGTCTGGACCCGGGCCATTTCCTGGCAATTTGTGAACAGGCCTCGGACCTGGCAGAGCCGCATTAACTGTCGGCTCGCGTTTTTGCCAAGGCTGGCAGCAGGCGTATTTTTACAAACAATATTTCAACACCATTAACCAAAACATTTAGAAGAAAATTAAAAAAACAATCGGCGGCAATTTCGGTCATCCACAATCAACCACCCTCTGCGGGATAATTTCGGGAATTTGTGATGAACACTCTTGCCAATCTTGTTGCCCCCGGCGTTGCGACCGGCGACGCTCTCAATCAATTATTTGCTGCCGCCAAAGCGGGCGGTTTTGCCTACCCGGCGGTAAATGTCTGTAACACCAACACCATTAACGCCACGCTGGAAGCGGCGCGCAAAGTTAACTCCCCGGTAATTGTGCAGCTGTCACAGGGCGGTTCGGCATTTTTTATTGGCAAAAGCATCAAGCTCGATGGTCAGGGCAGCTCCATTTTGGGCTCCATCGCCGCCGCAAAATATGTGCATGCGGTTGCCGAAGCCTATGGTGTGCCGGTGATTTTGCACACGGATCACGCCGCCAAAAAACTCCTGCCCTGGATCGATGGTTTACTCGATGCCAGCGAAGCCCACTTTGCGCAAACCGGTAAACCCCTGTTCAGCTCGCACATGATCGATTTGTCAGAAGAGAGCCTGCAGGAAAATATCGAAATTTCTGCCAAATATTTAGCGCGCATGAAAAAAATCGACGTAACGCTGGAAATAGAATTGGGTTGCACCGGCGGTGAAGAGGATGGCGTGGACAACAGCCATCTGGATAATTCTGCGCTTTATACCCAGCCGGAAGATGTCGCCTACGCTTACGAAACACTCAGCGCGATTAGCGAGAAATTCACCATCGCCGCCTCCTTCGGTAATGTGCACGGTGTTTACAAACCCGGCAACGTGCAACTCACGCCGTCGATTTTGAAAAATTCGCAGCAATTTGTCAGCGAAAAATTTGCACTGCCCCACAACAGTTTGAATTTTGTATTCCACGGTGGCTCGGGTTCCGCGGCGAGTGAAATTGCCGAGGCGATCAGTTACGGCGTGGTAAAAATGAATATAGACACAGATACCCAATGGGCCTTTTGGCAGGGCACAATGGATTATTACAAAACCAACCAAGCCTATTTACAGGGCCAAATCGGCAACCCCGAGGGCGATGAAAAACCCAACAAAAAATTCTACGACCCACGGGTGTGGTTGCGCCAAAGTGAAGACTATATGGTGCAGCGTTTGCAGCAATCCTTTGCCGATTTAAATTGTATCAACCGTTACGTTTAACCCTCTTGCATTGGCCGGCACGCGTGCGCCGGCCAATGCTGCAAAAAATGGCGACAGGTAATTGCATGAAAAATTTATTCAGTGTGCTGCGCAGTGATGAAGTCAACGATGAACTTCTGCGCGTCATAGAAACTATTGTCGATGCCAGCAAAGAAATTGCTTTCCGCGTGCGCCAGGGAGCACTGGCGGGCGTGCTGGGTTCAACACAAGACGAAAATATTCAAGGCGAAACCCAAAAGCATTTGGATATTATTTCCAATCAATTGCTGAAAGATTTATTGCTCGCCAACAGCGCCGTGGCCGCTATCGCCTCGGAAGAGGAAGACACAGTAGTCGCCGGCCATGAGGCGGGAAAATACCTGGTGGCATTTGATCCGCTGGATGGCTCATCCAACATCGACATCAACGGCCAGATTGGCACTATCTTCAGTATTTATAGCGCGCTGGATTTAATTCCGCATCACAGCGAATTGCAATTCCAGCAGCAGGGCCAACAACAAGTTTGCGCCGGTTATGTGTTCTACGGGCCATCCACTTTATTAGCAATCACCACCGGCAAGGGCACACGCTGTTTTACTCTGGATTCAACCCAGGGCAATTTTTTACTCACCGCCGACAAAATCCAAATCGCTGCCGATACCCAGGAATTTGCGATCAATATGAGCAACGCGCGTTTCTGGAATCAAGCTATGCGCGCTTACATTGATGATTTGGTATTAGGCGAAACCGGCCCGCGCGCAAAACGTTTTAATATGCGCTGGAATGCGGCGATGGTGGGTGATGTGCACAGGGTATTAACGCGCAGCGGAATTTTTCTCTACCCCTCAGACACCCGCAACGCCAAACAGCCGGCCAAATTGCGTTTACTCTACGAAGCCAATCCAATGGCAATGCTGATTGAAAATGCCGGCGGTAAAGCCTGTAGCGAAACCCAGCGCATTTTGGATATACAACCGCAGCAATTACACGAGCGCGTCGCAGTGATCCTTGGCTCGGCCAATGAAGTGGATGAATGTTTGAATTATTTGCGCCGCTAATCAGCGGCGCTGTTCAAAGCGCAAGACTTTAGCAGCGCTCATTACACGATTAGCCAGCGCATTTTGCTGCTCGGCACTTTCCGCCAGGCGAGTGATGGCAATATCCGTTTCATTAATACCGGTGATCAATTGAATCAAACGCCCGCGCATGGATTGCGCGCGCTGGCTTTCATCCTGCGCACTGTTATTAATGCGTTGGGTCAGCACACTGGCCTCTGCGACTGCCGCTTCAATATTGTTGAGTGAATCCTGGGTGGCGCGGGTTTCCAGCAAACAATTCTGCGCACTTTCCTGTTCGGCATTAAGCCCCTGCGAAATCTGGCTCACCGAATTGCGCAATTGATCAATCATTTTTTTAATTTCGCCCGTCGCACTTTGTGTATCAAACGACAGCCGACGCACCTCTTCTGCCACTACCGCAAAACCGCGCCCATGTTCACCGGCGCGCGCCGCTTCAATCGCCGCATTCAGCGCCAGCAAATTGGTTTGTTCCGCCACACTTTGAATGGTGTCCAACACTGTGCCTATGTTGTCGGTAGCGCTGCGCAATTCCGCTAAAGTGGAGCAGGAGTGGCTCACCTGTTGTGCAAGAATTTGCACCTGCTCATCCACACCGGCTACACGTGCGCGACCTTCACTGGCCAATTGCGCGGCCTGCTGCACCTGTTGGCTGACCAGATGTAACCCCTGGGTCATTTGCGCTAGCGATTTCACCACGGCGTCAGTCTCTGCGCCGACGTGATTCATTTCGTGGCGCTGGCGCGCGGTTTCATCGCGGCATTGGCGCGTGGTAGTGACATTATCCAGCGCGCCCTGCAAACTTTGTTCGCTGGAACTGTTCACCTGCAGCATCACAGTATTTAATTCACTGAATAAATAATTTAACGAGCGGCCAATATCGCCCAGCTCATCTTTGCGCGATGCAGGGAAATTGCTGAGCAGGTTTTTATCCTGCGCCGATTGTTTAATCGCCGCCGCCAGGTGTTTTAATGGCTCACCAATATGCTGCGCAAATAAATAAGCGACCAGCGCCGCCAGCGCGGTGAGCACCAAAATCGCAATGGCCACACTGCGCCACAAGGTGCTGCGCAAACTGGCGAGTGGCGCAAATACTTCATCCGGATTTTGCTGGGCAACCAGTGCAAATGTTTGTTCACCCAATTGCAGCGGCTGCCAACTACTCAATACCGGGCGATCAAGATAATCGCGGCTCATACCACTACCAGTGCGCCCTGCCAAAGCTTGCGCTACCGCCTCGGTATGCGGGGAAAAAGTGCCTGTGGTTTTTTGCAGGCGCTCAACACCTGCCGCCGCATCGCGCTTATTGGCTGCTTGCAGCTGCGTTAGAAAATCCGTTGGCGCTTCCAACATAGGCCGCAATTCGGTGAGCAACAACCCCTCACTATTGGTGATATAGACATCGCCCGTTTTACCTAAACCCAAACTGATCCAATTGCGCTGCGCATTAATTATATTGCTCAGTTGCTGCGCCGGAATTTCCACCACTAAAAACCCCACGGGTTTATCCGGGCTTTGCACCGCGTGAAATACCGGCAGCCCCATGTAAGCAACCTGTTGGTTAAAACGCGCCGGGTTAGCGTAAAAACTTGAGAGCAAAACTTTATCTTTATCCGTGTTTTGTAACTGCGCACTTAACTGCGCCAGTGGCGATTGCGCAAAAGGTCCATTGATTAATGAGCTTCCCAACAAGGGGCTTTTATTCACCGAATAAATCACCGTTTGACTTTGTGCATCTATCAACAGCAAATCGCTAAAACCAAAACGTTGGCTTAAATCGCGAAAGCTGCTGTGGTAACGGCGATGTTGTTGACCGTAAATACTCGCATCACCCGCATCATCCAGCAGCGCTAATTGGCTAACATCCGCCGTATTTTTTTGCAGGTAATAATGTTGGATCAGCAGCGCTTCCTGCGAGAATTTTTCCAGCCAGGCACGGCTATCAATAATGTCGCCATTGGTTTGTGCGCGGTGATAAGGAAGGTATGTATTGTGGTACCACTGCTGCAATTCGCCGCGCAATTCTTCAGCGGCGCGACTGGGCACTTCGTAACGGTAGGAAGCAAAGGGGCGAACAAAACCGTAAATCGCCTCCTGCGTCATACGCCCATGGGCGAGTGCCAATAATAATTCTTTGTAATTGGAAAATTGCGCACTAACCGCCTGCGCACGCCCCGCCGCCAGCGCCTGGAACTGCTGCTCCAAATTGTGTGACAAAGCGCGATTGGATTCTTTAACCGCCAGCCAACCAGTGGTGCCGGCTGCCAGCAATACCGCAACACCAGTCAACAACATGGCGCCCAGCATTAAACGGGAGGAGATTTTCATAAACACACGCAGCATGGTTAATACACTGACAATCTAGGCGGTGTTTATGACAGTTTAATTACATTTGCATGACAGGGCTGATCAAAGGCTTACAGAACGAGCAAAATATAGGGCGCTATAAATTGCGCCCCTACCTAACGACGATACAATAATTTCAGGGCTGCCAATCACCCAATATTTTTTTGCGCGTGTATGCCTCTGCTTCTGTTGCATTTAATTGGCGGCGCTTGTTATTGAGCGCTGCGCCGGGGCCGCTGGAGTTGTATTCAAAAAAGCGGGCGTCTTGCGGGAGAAAATCTTTTTTGCTGCCGTCTTTGGCGGTGCCGCTCATGGAATACCAGCCGTCGGTAGTGATATGCGCATCCATCCAGCTATTGATAAATACCGTTTTGCCAATGGCATTGGGGTCGGCGTAGCGGCCATCGGCAAATTGGGTGGTGGGGTGCCAGGGGCGGCCGAGGGGGACGGAATTATCTGGCACTGATGCGGCGCGGGTGAGTTTGCAGTTAATAAATGTCAGGCCATAAACATCATTAATATTGGTGGAAGGTGCGGTGACATAACCGTGGGGCATACTTGCGCGGCCGCGTGCCAGGGTTTTTATTTCCGAATCGGTAAACAGTGCATTGCCCCGGCCAAAAATAAAATCCACGTTGCCGGCGATCAAACTCTTATCGAACCAGCTGCGGCCGCTGTTAACGTAAAGCGTGTCCTGATACCCCAGGAGTTTTACCTCGCGCGCGATAAATTTATCGCTGCCCATATCAAGAAATAAGGCTACCGCCTGGGTATTGCCAACACGTTCAGTGGCGCCCGGTTCCAGCGCATCGTTGCGCAAAAAATCAAATGAATTTTCCACCGTTAATTGTTGCAACAATACACCGGTTGCACGCACGGTGACTGTAGCCGAGCCGGAGGTGCCCCAAATTTGGCCTTTAGTGGCTCCCGCAAAACTGGCCTGTTGGCCGGCGTAGGCGTCGTAATGCAAACGCGTGGTATTTTTGTCGGCGCCGATTAAATGAATATTAGGTTTGGCGATAATTATTTTTTCGTAATACTCACCGGCGTGAATAAAAATGCGATAGGGCTTGGTTGAATCACCCGGCGCGGCTTCCAGTGCAGCGGCAATGCTGGTGAAATGATTGGCTGCCGTTGATTCTGTTTGGCTGACTACCGCCTCGTAACGCGGCGATGATTGATTGGCACAGGCCGTGATAAATAGGCTAAAAAATATAATCGCCAGAATAGAATAGTGTCGATAAAAAATCATAGCGCGATACCACTGTAGGGGCGCAATGTGTTGCGCCCGATTTAATTGAAACGGTTTATTGCAGGCTATTTATTACAAGCTGTTTATCAAAAAACAAAATATTGGGCGCAATAAATTGCGCCCCCACAAATAGGCCATTGTAATTATTCAAATGCATCCTGCACCGAGGCCAATATCCCCTTGGCGTAAAAGCGCTCCAGCCACCCGGTGGTAGTCGCAATAAAACGCGGCTCGTTTACCAGGTCGCTGCCAAACACTTTTTCAATGCTGACCACGGCTTTTACCATAGCGGCAGGATTGCCCTGGTTGACATCGCAAGCGGCGCGCAATTCTTTGGCGAGCGGATCAGACACTTCAATCGCGTTGCCTTTTTCATCCACACCCGAGACGTAACGAATCCAGGCGGCGACACCCAAACACAAAATATCGATATGGCCTTTGCCCGCCAATTGTTCGCGCAGGGTTTCCAATAAACGCTGCGGCAATTTTTGTGAACCGTCCATGGCGATTTGCCAGGTGCGGTGTTTAAGCGCTTTATTGGAGAAACGGTCGCGCAATTGTTGTTTATAGGCTTCTATATCAAAACCCGCGGGTGCACTCACGGTTTCACCCGCTTCGCGCGCCATATAAGTTTTTACCAAATTCACAAACGCGGGCTGCTCCATCACTTCACTGATGTATTGGAAGCCGGAGAGATAACCGGTATAGGCCATGGTGGAGTGGGCGCCGTTTAATAAACGCAGTTTAATTTTTTCAAACACGCGCACATCGTCAACCAACAACACGCCAACTTTGTCCCACTCAGGGCGACCATCGGCAAATTTATCTTCCACCACCCATTGCGAAAAAGGTTCGCACACCACCATGGCTTCATCGCGCAGGTTGAGGCGCTGCTCTATATCACGGCGGTCGTCATCGGTTGTGGCAGGCACTATGCGGTCGATCATAGTGCAGGGGAAAGTGGCGTGGGTTTTTATCCACTGTGCCAATTCGGTTGAAATTTTTTCAGCAAATTGCACAACCACTTTTTCCAGCACTTCGCCGTTATTGGGCAGGTTATCGCAGCTTAACAAGGTGAAGGCTTTTTGTTGTTTTTCAAAGCGCTGTTTTAATGCCGCCACCAAAAAACCTATGGCTGATACGGGTTTATCCAAATGTTCCAGGTCGTGAATAATATCCGGGTGATTCAGATTTAAATTGCCGCTGGCTGGATCGTGGCAATAGCCTTTTTCCGTTACTGTGAGTGAAACAATTTTAATAGTAGTGTCTGCCATTTGCGCCACCAGCGCGGCGGGATTTTCGGGGCCGACCAGCGTGTCCAGCACGGCGCCAATCAATTGCAATTTTTCGCCTTCACCGGAGCGCTCCACCAAGGTGTACAAACAATCCTGTGGCACCAATTGATCGCGCACCGCAGGCGAGCGCAAGCTACTGCCGATAATGCCCCAGTTGCCACCAAACTTATTTAATACCGCTTCGGTATAAAACGCTTGATGCGCACGGTGAAAAGCACCTATACCCAAATGCACTATGCCGGGTTTTAGTTGGCTGCGATCATAATTGGGCAGCACTACATCTTTGGGTAATTCAGCAATAACAGCACTTTTTAAACGATTCATTCTCACATCCAATTCAATGTAAATTAAAAAATATAACTAAAAATAATACCGCGTTAATTAATCACGGCTGATTGTGTCGCTAGCGAATAATCAGTCAACAAATGTGTGTTGTTAGCGCTACAAGGGTGATATATTTTGTGTTCAATTTTGTTGTGGAAAATTTAAAATTTTCATTCCTGTTTACAAAATTATTCGATCACCTTTATTTTCCTTTCCAATAACATCCGGAATTATCAAATGGCACACATAGCAGCAATTGGCGAAGTCATGGTGGAGCTGGCTCCATTCCCTACCGCCGACAGCAATGGGCGCGAAATTATGGCCTTATCTTTTGCTGGCGATACCTACAACACTTCGGTGTATATGGCGCGCCTGGGTTTAACAACCGATTACGTCACCCAACTGGGTGAAGACCCTTACAGCGCGCAAATTATGCAGCGCATGGCCAACGAAAATATTGGCACCGGCATGATCAAACAACTGCCGGGGCGCTCACCGGGTTTGTACATTATTCGCAATACGCCCGATGGCGAACGCGAATTCTTTTACTGGCGCAAAGAGGCACCCGCGCGTGAATTATTTAATTCGCAAGAAGCGGCTGACCAACTCTGCCAAAAACTGGTGCACTGCAACTGCGTTTACCTGAGCGGTATTACGCTTGCGATCATCGGCGAAAAATCGCGTGAATTTTTGTACAACAGTTTGCACAAACTGCGTCAGCAAGATGTGATAGTGGCGTTTGATAGCAACTATCGCCCGCGTTTGTGGCGCGATAAAAGCGAAGCGCAACAAGCTATGCTCGCGATTATGGAATACACCGATATTGCACTGCTGACACTGGACGACGAACAATTGCTTTGGGGCGATGACTCAGTGGAAGGCTGCAAACAGCGCTACGCCAATTATTCACTCAGTGAGCTGGTGTTAAAACGCGGCGCCGATGACGCCATCATTATTACGCCGACTGAAGAGCTGCGCGTTCCGGTGCCGCCGGTGCAGGGTGTGATCGACACTACCGGTGCTGGCGATACCTTTAATGCCGGTTATTTAGCGGGCCGCTTGCTGGGCAAATCCTTGGTGGATTCGGCCAAGCAGGGCATTCGCTGCGCCGGCATTATTATTCGCCATCGCGGGGCGATTATTGATAAGGCTGTTTTTGATAAAGAACTTGGCGCTTAGGCCGTAAACCCCACCCTGGCCCTCCCCTTCACAAGGGGAGGGAATAATTACCCCACCCTAGCCCTCACTTTAAAAAGCAGAGGAATAATTACCCCACCCTAACCCTCCCCTTAAAAAGGAGAGGGGATGGTTCCTCCCCCCTGACAAAGGGGGAGGTTAGGAGGGGGTTTGGCACTTCAGCATTTTATTGCCGCGCTTGCACAACTGAATTGCCAGCCCCCATGGGTCGCGCATCATGACTAAATGCGAGCCATCTTTAATATGTACTTCTTCCGCAAAACTCGCGCCCGCAGCTTCTAGCTGCGCACGTTTTTCTACCGGGTTTTCACACACAAATGCCAAGTGCACCAGCAGTGGATTCATCTGCGCGTAGTCCGGCACTTGATCCGGCGGATTGTTGTAAATTTCCAACATCACATCGCCGCTCTCATCACCCAAAAAATGGGTGTTAGGGCCGCCCTCCAATTTGCGCACAATAGTTAAACCCATATTGGCGACATACCAGGCCGCCATAGCAACCGGGTCTTTTACATTCAACGCAAAATGTTCGATCTTCATAAGCAAAATTCTATCGCCCTAAGGCTCCACACTGATTCAATAAAAACCCACAAACCTAATCAGCCAATTAAAAAAGAGTGCCGCAAGGGCACTCAATAAGGGCTTACACAATATTTTTTACAATGGTCTCTACCATTTTTTTGGCATCGCCAAATAACATCATGGTGTTATCGCGGTGGAACAATTCGTTTTCCACACCGGAATAACCCGAGGCCATGGAGCGCTTCACAAACAATACGGTGCGCGCCTTTTCCACTTCCAAAATGGGCATACCAAAAATCGGGCTTTGCGGATTGGTTTTAGCCGCTGGATTGGTGACATCGTTAGCGCCAATCACAAAGGCCACATCGGCGGTTTGGAATTCATTGTTGATGTCTTCCAATTCAAAAACTTCGTCGTAAGGGACGTTGGCTTCGGCGAGCAATACGTTCATATGGCCCGGCATACGCCCGGCAACCGGGTGAATAGCGTAGCTGATTTTGACCCCGGCTTTTTTCAGCTCTTCGCACATTTCACGCAGTGCATGTTGCGCTTGTGCCACTGCCATGCCGTAACCGGGCACAATAATTACTGAGCCGGCATTTTTCATAATAAACGCGGCATCTTCGGCGCTACCTTGTTTTACCGGGCGATCATCGCCACCGGAAGCTGCGGCGGCAGCAGAAGAATCCGCACCAAAACCACCGAGAATCACATTAAAAAATGAACGATTCATGCCTTTGCACATGATATAGGAGAGAATCGCACCTGACGAGCCGACTAGTGCACCAGTTACGATTAACGCATCATTATGCAGGGTAAAACCAATACCCGCTGCGGCCCAACCGGAATAGGAATTGAGCATGGATACCACCACCGGCATATCGGCGCCGCCAATAGGAATAATCAGCAATACACCAATCACAAATGCCAGCGCGGTCATACCCCAAAATACCCAGGGCGATTGATCGACACAGAAATAACCGATTAAACCCAGAATCGCCGCACCGAGAATCGCATTAATAAAATGCTGGCCGGCAAATACAATGGGTTTACCCGACACCAACCCCTGCAGCTTGGTAAAGGCAATCACCGAACCGGAAAACGTAATTGCACCAATCACTACACCCAGGCCCATTTCAATTTTGCTGGCGATAAAAATTTCACCCGCCGCATTCACAATGCCAAAGGCTTGCGGGTTGCTAAAGGCTGCACCGGCCACCAATACCGCCGCCATACCCACCAAGCTGTGAAACGCAGCCACTAATTGCGGCATAGCCGTCATAGCGATGTTGCGCGCAATAAAAATACCGATCACTGCACCTATCGCCAGCGCAATAACAATCCAACCGTAAGAGGTAACCGCCGGGCTTAATACAGTCGTGACTACCGCGATAAACATGCCGAGCATGCCAAACAAATTGCCTTTGCGTGACGATTCCGGTGATGACAAACCGCGCAGCGCCATAATAAACAGCACCGCAGCCACCAAATACGCCAGCGAGGTGAGATTTTCGTGAAGGCTGGACATAATTATTTCTCCCCTGCTTTATTTTTCTTTTTGTACATGGCGAGCATGCGATGGGTGACGGTGAAGCCGCCAAAAATATTGATTGCCGCCAGCACCATGGCGCAAAAGCCCAGCACCTTGGACAAACTCATGCCTTCAGGCCCAACCGCAATCAGCGCGCCCACAATAATCACGCTGGAGATGGCATTAGTGACCGCCATTAATGGCGTATGCAGTGCGGGCGTTACACTCCACACCACGTAGTAGCCCACAAAAATGGCCAATACAAAAATCGATAATTGTGAAACAAAATTAGCTTCCATGATGATCTCCCGTTAGGCGGCACTGGCCGGCTTGAAGTTGGGGTGAACTATCTGGCCATCGCGCGTGAGCACCGTGGCCGCGATGATTTCGTCTTGCCAATTCACAGCAAACTTTTTATCGGCATCGATCATGGGCGTTACAAAATTCAAAATATTTTTGGCGTAGAGTGCACTGGCGTCGGCCGACAAGCGACTGGGAATATTAAATAAACCAATAATTGTCACGCCGTTGACTTCAACAACTTCGCCGGGTTTGGTGAGGGTGCAATTGCCGCCTTGCTCTGCCGCCAAATCCACAATGACTGAGCCGGGGCGCATGGAGTGCACCATCTCATCATTAATTAACGTGGGCGCTTTGCGGCCGGGAATTAACGCAGTGCAAATGGCGATGTCTTGTTTTTTTAAGGTTTCAGCCACCAATTCCGCTTGGCGGCGCTTGTAGTCGTCGCTCATTTCTTTGGCGTAGCCGCCGGCGGTTTCTGCGGTTTTTACTTCCTCGCTTTCCACCATCACAAATTTTCCCCCCAGGCTTTCCACCTGTTCTTTGGAGGCGGCGCGCACATCGGTTGCCGACACAATCGCGCCCAACCGTTTGGCGGTGGCAATCGCCTGCAAACCGGCAACACCTGCACCGAGCACCATCACGCGCGCGGGCGCAATAGTACCGGCGGCGGTCATCATCATTGGCATAGCGCGGTCGTACACATTAATCGCTTCCAACACCGCGCGATAACCGGCGAGGTTGGATTGCGAGCTGAGTACATCCATGGATTGCGCGCGGGTAATACGCGGCACAAATTCGAGGGTCAGCGCGGTGATGCCAGCATCGGCATAGTGTTGAATCGCCGAAGGTTCAGAGTAAGGTGCAAGCATGGCAATTAACACGGTGCCGCGTTTGATCAGCGCCAACTCGTTAACCTCGCCTTCGCCCTCAAGAAGAGGGCGCTGCACTTTTAATACTATGTCGGCGCTACCGAGCAATTCGGCGAGGTTGTCGCTAATGCTTGCACCAGCCTCGACATAAGACTCGTTGCTAATCCGGCTGTTAATGCCTGCATCTTTTTCGACACAAACCTCAAAACCCAAGGCAATAAATTTTTTAACGGTATCGGGGGTTGCCGCAACACGCCGCTCGTGCGCGCGCCGCTCTTTGGTGATGGCTATTTTCATGGTTGATGTCTCGTTGGTGGTGGCAAATGTTTGGCAGCACTCCACCGCCATGCAGCAGAGTCTGTCGTTTGTTATAAAACCTTTGCAGGCCCCGTCATTTGCTTTCTAGTTTTTTAATTTTTTGTTTTTCGCTCTTATCCCACCTCCTTTTCAAGGGGGGCAGGGGGGGGTGTTAAACCACCGCACCAATCTTCCAGGGAATAAATTCGTTATCGCCATAGCCCAGTAATTCACTTTTGGTTTTTTTACCGGAGGCGACCGCTAAAATTTCTTCAAAAATTTCCTGACCAGATTGCTCAAGGGTGAGTTCACCATCCACCACTTTGCCGCAATTTAAATCCATGTCCTCTTTCATGTGTTCATAGATTTTGCTGTTGGTAGCCAGTTTCATACTCGGTGCCGGTTTACAGCCAAAAGCTGAACCGCGGCCGGTGGTGAAACATAAAATTTGCGCGCCTGAAGCCACCTGACCAGTCGCCGATACCGGGTCATAACCGGGGCTGTCCATAAACACAAAACCTTTGGTGGTAATTTCCTCGGCGTAGAGGAATACATCGGTCAGGTTAGTGGAGCCACTTTTGGCCTGGGCACCCAAGGATTTTTCAATAATGGTGGTGAGGCCGCCGGCTTTGTTGCCGGGCGAGGGGTTGTTGTTCAATTCAAAATCGTTGCGTGCGGTGTAGTCCTTCCACCATTCGATGCGATCCAATAATTTTTGTGCAATTTCCGGTGATTGCGCGCGACGCGTTAATAAATGTTCAGCGCCAAAAATTTCTGGCGTTTCCGACAATATTACTGTCCCGCCGTGACGCACCAGAATATCGCCGGCAATACCCAGCGCCGGGTTAGCAGTTACACCGGAGAGCGCATCGGAACCGCCGCATTGCAAGCCGATCACCAATTCGCTGGCGGGCACTGTCTCGCGCTGGCAGGCATTCACCAGCGGCAACATAGCGCGCAGGGTTTCAATACCTTTTTCAATCGCGATGCGTGTGCCGCCCACATCCTGAATAGTGAAGGCGGTAAAGGTTTTGGAGTCGGCCAGGCCGCACTCTTCCATCACGCGTTGTATCTGCATGGTTTCGCAGCCCAGGCCCACCATCATCACACCGCCAAAATTGGGGTGGCGCGCGTAACCGTTAAAGGTGCGACGCAGGGTTTCATAGCCCTCACCATCGGAGCGCATACCGCAGCCGCTGTCGTGGGTCATAGCCACTACGCCATCGATATTGGGGAAATTATTCAACTCGCCCGAGAAAGTGAAATGCTGGGCGATAGCTTTAGCTACAGTCGCGGAGCAGTTCACCGTGGTCAGAATGCCAACATAATTGCGGGTGCCCACTTTGCCATTAATACGCTTGTAACCTTCAAAGGTCGCGCGCTGCTCCGCAGGTACAAATTCGGTGGGTTTTGCCTCTTTGCCAAAACCATAATCTTTTTCCCAGTCACCCATCACGCAGTTGTGCACATGCACATGCTCGCCGGGGGCTATGTCCTGGTTGGCAAAACCTATGGTCTGGCCGTATTTAAGAATGGCATCACCCTTGGCAATGGCGCGTATGGCGACTTTATGCATAGCCGGGATATCGCTGCGCAGGGTGACATCCTTCTCCACAAACAACACACCAGCGGGCAGCGCTACCTTGCAGATTCCGACGTTATCACTGTCATGCAACACAATAATGCTATTCACGCTGATCTCTCTCTTGTTGATGGGGCGGGTTTATCGGGCACTCAACTATCCGAATCCGAATATCTGAATAAAAGTGTAGTTCGCCTGGGGGACTTCGATTGCCAACCTTGGGAAGGTCCAACCCTGTGTAAGAGGCTGGAGGGCTGATTTTTGCCCCTTGGTAACTGACCGGGAAAACTCGCCCAAAAAAAAGGCGCCTTGCGGCGCCTCAAAATCGGCAATGGTATTCGGTCAATACCGGGATCAAATTTACCCCTCAAAAAAACCCTCGGCAACCGCCCAAAACCCGCTTAAAACCGCAATGTAACCGATGTCACTTGCCATCAAAAACAGATTTAGCCTGTTACACAAAGCAACGGGCGCCATTAAATGACAAAATAACAAATAAACACAATTATTTAGGATAAAAATACTTTTCGATAAATTAATTATTTTTTAAATTATTTTTATTGAAAGTGATGTGTATACGTTTACAAATCAATGATTGTTTAAATGTAAACGTATACATTACACAAAGTGGGAAAAAAATACTCAAAAATGGCTTTTAAAGCATTTTTTGGGTGACTTGGGTTGCAATTCTCAAACCTGACATACAGAATGATTTTCACTCGATATGAGGATAAACATCTTTTTACAGCTACCGCAGTGGCAGATAACACGAGAGCAACCACCAGTGACTGACTATTGCCCCCAATACCCGGGACGCCGCCGTTTCCTCAGCCAGAGCCTGACGGGACTCGCCGGTGCCGCCACATTGACCAGCCTACCGGCCTGTACCCGCACTGCACCCGCCGCATCCGGGTTTGCGGACGACGCCTGGAGCAAAGCCGAACAGATTCGCGCCCAGACAGTAGTGCCGCAATTCCCTGCCAAGGTTTTTGACCTGCGCGACTTTGGCGCCAAAGCCGATGGCAAAACCGACAACACCGCCATTTTTGCCGCCGCTATCAAAGCCTGTCATGGCGCCGGTGGCGGCCAGGTATTAGTGCCTGCGGGCAACTACCTGAGCGGCCCGATTCACCTGTTATCCAACGTGAACCTGCACCTGGCTGAAGGCGCGCGCATCCTGTTTAGCACTGACTCCAAAGCCTATCTGCCGGCGGTATTTACCCGCTGGGAGGGCATGGAACTCATGGGTTACTCGCCGCTTATCTATGCCTACGGCCAAACCAATATCGCCATTACCGGTAAAGGCACGCTGGACGGCCAAGCCAACCGCACTACCTGGTGGCCCTGGAAAGGCGGCGCCTGGAAGGGCGGCACCGACTGGAGCGTGCCCGGCTTCCCCACCCAGGACGCAGCGCGCGACAAGTTGATGCAGGACATGGAGCAGGGTGTGCCGGTTGCCGAGCGCCTCTACGCCGAAGGCGCCAATTTGCGCCCGCCGTTTATCCAACCCTACGCCTGTAAAAACGTATTGATTGAAGGCGTGACTATTACCAACGCGCCCTTTTGGTTAATCAACCCGGTGCTCTGCGAAAACGTCACGGTAGATAGCGTGAGCTGCATTAGCCACGGCCCCAATTCCGATGGCTGCGACCCGGAATCCTGCAAAAACGTGGTAATCAAAAATTGTTTATTTGATACCGGCGACGACTGCATCGCGATTAAATCCGGCCGCAACGCCGATGGCCGCCGCTTGAACACACCCACTGAAAATATTGTGATCAGCCACTGCAAAATGCGCGAAGGTCACGGCGGTGTGGTGATTGGCAGCGAAATTTCCGGCGGTGTGCGCAATGTTTTTGTTGAGCAGTGCGAAATGAGCAGCCCGCATTTGGATCGCGGTATTCGCATTAAAACCAATTCCGTGCGCGGCGGTGTGATTGAAAACTTTTTCATTCGCGACATCACTATCGGCGAAGTCACCACCGCAATTGTTATCGACTTTGATTACGAAGAAGGTGACGCCGGCAAATTTACCCCGACAGTGCGCAATATCGATATCCGCAATTTGCTCTGCAATAACGCCAAAAAAGTATTCCAGGTGCGCGGCTACAAACGCTCGCCTATTCAAAACCTGCAGTTAACCAATTGTCATTTCAAACAAGTGGATGACATAGGAATGCTGGAGCAAGTAGAAAATTTTTCCGCCACCAATGTCACCATCAAAGGTGTGGAATTCAAGGTGTAACCCGCGCTGCCAACACCAACGGGATAGCGCAGTAAACGCCGGAGTAACTCCGGCAAAAAAATTCCAAATATAAGCAGATGTCTCGCTTGTAGGCCAAAAGCCCGGGAGAAAAAGATCTGTGATGTTTGTGAAGGTAAGCGGCACTTTTTGAGTGTCGACATAGATCGTTAGCTTAATGTTTTTAAATCACAATAAAGATGGGGAAAATAGCTATGAGAAAATTTACACTCAATCCACTCGTGTTGGCCATGGCGGCCTGTGTGATTGCGCCCACTACCGCAATTGCGCAGGACGATGCCAACCTTGAAGAGGTTGTGGTTACTGGCAGCTACGCCCAGAGCTTGAGAAATGCCCTGAACGTAAAGCGTGAATCAACCACTATCGTCGACTCTGTTTTCGCAGAAGATGTGGGTAAATTCCCAGATCAAAACCTCACAGAATCATTAGGTCGCATTCCTGGTGTTGCAGTAGCAACCGACGATGGTGAAGGTCGTACCATCACCGTGCGCGGCTTGGGTGATGCATTCACTATGGTTACCGTAAATGGCATGCCGGGCCAATCCCTTGCTGCAGGTTCAGGCAGTGTGCGCACCAGCCGCGCGTTTGACTTCAACGTATTCGCTTCAGAATTGTTTAGCCGTTTGGATGTTTATAAATCCACCTCGGCACAATTGGAGGATGGCTCGCTGGGCGCGACAGTAGCGCTGAGCACTGGTCGCCCTTTCGACTACGACTCATTTACCGCCGTAGCGAATGCTGAAGCGGGTTACTATGATGGCTCAGGCAAAACTGTTCCGCGCGTATCTGGCCTGATTAGCACCAGCAATGACACCGTTGGTTTCCTTGCGTCTATTGCCTACTCGGAAAAAGAGGCCCCCGTTCTGGGTGGCGAAACTGGTCGCTGGGCACAACAAGGTGCTAGTAACAATATTTTTAGCTGCACCAGTTGTTCACCTGCTGAACTGGCGGAAGTAAGAAGTTCATGGGCGCCGCGTATTCCACGTTATGCGGACAAAACTAACAGTCAGGAACGCTTGGGTGTAACCTCTAGCTTCCAGTGGCAAATCGCTGATGCAAGTTTGTTAACTATCGACGGGCTCTACTCAAAAATTGATGTGGCGCGCGATGAACCGTTCATGGAAGCCATTTCATTAGCTCGTACCGGTGGCACTGGTATCAATCAGATGAACGTGATTGATTACACCCTTGACTCCAACATGACCATGGTAACTGCCGAGATCGAAAATGCGGATTTCCGCTCCGAGGCATTTACTGCAAATTGGGATTCAGAATTCACTCAGCTTTCAGCGGAATTGAAACACGAGTTCACGGATGGTTTCCGCATGAATGTCTTGGCAGGTATGACCGAATCCAAGCTAAAAAATAACGAAATTACTGTCATTTACGAACACTATAGCAGCAACGACAACCGTAAAGAGCTGGCGGCTGCCTACGCTGACCCAAGTGATACAGTGTTCTGGGATTTCACCAACATGAAATCACCTGTGTTGAGCTACAGTTTCGACACCACTAACCCAGCCAACTGGGAACTTTCCGAATACCGTGATCGTCTCACCGACGCCACCTCCAACACCGATATGTTCCGTGTGGATTTCGAATACGATTTGGCTGAAGGCTTTACTGCAAAAGCAGGTGTAACACAAAAATCCTACGGTTATGAAATTGATGGCGTTCAGGCTGACAAAACTTTCACCAACGCCGACACTACCGATGGCACCAACGATGGCGTTGCTTGCGGTATTTCAGCCGCTGTAACAGCGGACGATGGTTCAGTTGTAACCGCTGGTGGTCAAACTTTCTTTATCCCTGACTTCAACCGTCGCAATGAATTCCTCGCCACTGATTGTTGGTCCTATGCATTAGTTGCAGGTAGTACTCGTGAAGTTGAAGAAGATGTACTGGGTTATTTTGTTCAATTGAACATGGATACCGAATTATTCGGCAATCGTTTGCGTGGTGATATCGGTGTGCGTGAAGCCCAAACCGATCTGACCACATCTGGCATCACTGCTGTAGACGGTGTTGTCACACCGCTCACAGTTGAGCATGACTACAACGACACACTGCCATCCATGACCTTGGCTTATAACCTGACTGAAGATCTGGTATTGCGTGCTGCAGCAGCCAAAGTATTGGCCCGCCCTGAACTGACCGACCTTAACCCAGGTGGTTCGGTAACCATCTTTGGAACACAACCAGCAGTATCTTATGGTAACCCACTGATCGAGCCTTTCCGTGCGGATTCTTTTGACTTGGGCTTGGAGTGGTACTACGCCGAGGATGCAATGACTGGTCTGACGCTCTTCCAAAAAGATGTTGAATCCTTCCCAACATCGGATGTTGATTTTATCCAGTGGTCTGAGCTTGGCTTGCCAGATAGTTTGTTGGGCGCACAAGCTGACCAACTTCGCGATCAGAATTTCCGCGTAAGCCGTCGTATCAACGGTGGTGGTGCCATGATTAACGGTGCCGAGCTTTCATGGCAGCAGCAACTGTCATTCCTGCCCGGCCCTGATTGGGTGCGCGGATTTGGTTTCCAAGCAAACTACACTTACGTAGATGCCGAAACCAACGCGGGCGATCCAATGCCAAATGTCTCTGAAAATTCTTACAACTTCACCTTGTATTGGGAAGGCGAGAAATTCCAGGCACGTATCAGCAACGCGTACCGCGGCGAATACTTAAGCAACTTGGGAACAGTAGCTAACCCATGGCAAGATCGCGTAGTTGACGATAGCAATATCGTTGGTGTGTCAGCTAGCTATGACCTCACTGAGCAGTTAAAAATCACGTTTAAAGGCATCAACATCTTTGATGAACCGCAACATGAATATGAAACTTCCGGTGTGGCGCGTATGGTTCGTAACCACTCAACAGGTGCGAGCTACTTCGTAGGCGCAAGCTACAAGTTTTAATTGATCATCGATGCAGTACCACAGGGATGCCAGGCAACTGGCATCCCTATTTAGTTATCGGCGGGGTGGATTTTTTACCGCGCTTCAACGCAAAAAAACGATGTGATTCGTCAAACTAAAATCACGACGAAATAACGCGACAAGAGGTATGTAACGTGAGTTTATTGTTTAAACCTGGAGTAATTTACAGCGGTATTTTTCTGGCAGCACTAATGGGATGCTCACCGGAAAAAACCACCGAACAACAAACCAAGGCTACAACACCTGTTGCGCAACCTGACGTGAAAGATACCCTTGTTGCCACGGCAGAAATCAGCAATGCCAATAACTTTGCATTGCAGCAAGAGCCGATTTATTTTTCATTTTATGACCTGGGTATAAACGCCAGCGAAGCGGCAACACTTGCCGTGCTTCAGGGCGATCAACCCCAGGCTTCACAAAGCGTCGATACCGATGGTGACGGCGCGCTGGACAGCTTGTTATTAGCGGCCGATTTTGCACCCGCCGAGCGCAAAAATTTTGTTATTTCCAACGATCCTGCCATTGCCAAACCCGCGCTGAAAAAACAAACCCAGGCGGAAATTTCCATCAAAGAAGGTGGAGAGTGGAATGGCAAAGTTTACGAAGGTGGCAGTTTTAAAAATGTGGATAGCGTAACGCCACCGCCACAATATACCGATCACTCCTATTGGATTCGCTACGAAGGCCCCGGCATAGAGTCGGATAAAGTGGCCTATCGCGTGTATCTGGATTGGCGCAACGGTTTTGATATTTTTGGTAAAAAAGTTAACGACGTTGTGCTGCAAAATGTCGGGCAGGACGGTTATGACTCCTACCATGAAAATGCCGACTGGGGTGTGGATGTTTTAAAAGTCGGTAAATCACTCGGCATGGGTGGATTTGGTTTTTGGAATGGCAAAAATGTCGAGCTGGTTTCACAAACCGATGGCCGCTCCGCCACAATCACCAACAATGGCGATATTTATTCCGGCTTTAAAATTAACTACAACGGCTGGCAAGTTAACAACCAAAAATTGGATATGACCGCGCATTTTTCCATGACGGCGGGCAGCCGCTTGGTGAAAGTTAACCTGAGTAAAACCCAGCGTTTACCGAACATGGCAATCGGTTTGGTAAAACACCCGGGCACCACCTTGATTGAAGGCAATCAAAACATCAGTGGTTATGCCTGGACTTATGTGGCCAGCTGGGGCAAACAAAGTTTGAGCGGCCCGGATGATCATTTAGGCATGGCGATTATTTTCCGCCGCGATGATCGCGCTGAACAAACACAAGATGAAACCTCTTATGTTTCCGTCATGAAAGACAAAGGCGGCCAATTGGAATACTACTTCCTCGCCGCTTGGGAACATGAATTGGATGGCGTAAAAACCGAAGCGGATTTTAAAGCCTATTTGGATCGCGAAGTATTGCGTTTAACCAAAGAACCGCGCGTGCGTTTTGAATCTGCACTCAGTGCTAAAGCCAAACAGTCACCGCTGACGGCTGAGTCTGCGCTGCAGTGGAGCAAGGCCTTGGCTGACTCGGAACTCGCGCGCAAAACCCTGAAATATCACTATCAAGGTTGGGATGAAAATCGTCGCCGCCCGTCCAAATTTGAATACGATATTGTTGGTATGCAAATTATGGCGCTGCAAAAATTAAACGAGGTAAGCCCCGACCAGCGTTATGTGGATGCCGCCGAAACAGTCACCGGTAGTTTTGTTGCCGAGGATGGTCACATCCATACCTTTGAACCGGATTTATTCAGTATCGATTTAACCAAACCCGGCGATGTGTTGATTCTGTTGGAGCAGCGCACCGGAGCCGAAAAATATCGCAAAGCGGTGGATTTTTTGCGTGAGAATTTAAAGCGTCACCCGCGCACCAGTGGCGGCGCTTTTTGGCATCGCGCCACCTACCCCAACCAGCTGTGGCTGGACGGTGTGTACATGGGCATGCCGTTCCTGGCGCAGTACGCCGCTACCTATGAAAGCGGTGCACAGCAGCACGAAAGTTTTAAAGAAGCCGTACATGAATTTGTGATTGCCCGCGAGCAGCTGCGCAACCCGGAAACCGGTTTGTACTACCACGCCTGGGATGAATCCAAACAAGCTGCTTGGGCTAACAAAGAAACCGGCCAGGCCTCACAATATTGGCTGCGCGGTTTGGGTTGGTACGCCATGGCACTGGTGGATGTATTGGATTATTTGCCTGAATCCGAAACTGAATTGCGCAAAACCCTGATCGATATCACCCAGGAATTGGCCGCCGATTTACTGCGCTACCAAGATGCAGAAACTGGCACCTGGTGGCAAATTCTGGATAAACCCGGCGCTATTGCCAACTATCGCGAATCCAGCGGCAGCGCGATGTTCACTTACTTTTATGCCAAGGCGATAAATAAAGGTTATTTGCCGGAATCCTATCGCGCGGCCACAATTAAAGCCTATGAAGGTTTGATCAATGAATTTGTCACAGTACACAGCGATGGCAAAATCAGTATGAACGACCAGTGTCTGGTTGCCGGTTTGGGTTTTGGCCGCGATGGCAGTTACGATTACTACATGACTGAACGTATTTTCTCCAACGATGCCAAGGGCAATGTACCGTTTATTATTGCCGGTATCGAAATGCACAAATTACTTAAACAATAATTTAAAAATTACTTAAAAAAATAATTATCCGCGTGCGCCTGTGGGTTATACACAGGCGTGCGCACTGCTTCTATAGAGTGGATTACCATCAACCTGTGTTGCGCCTGCGCGCAGCAGCCAAGAGACGAAGGTTTTTATTATGAAAGTGTTAGAAGAGCGTTTTGCCGTCCATCAGGACGACTACAAACATTACGACACCGAAAAACTGCGCAAACATTTTTTAGTCGAGAATATTTTTACCCCTGACCAAGTGGAATTCACCTACACCCACTACGAGCGTTTGATGGTGGGCGGTGTTATGCCGGTAAACAAAGCCGTGCAACTGGAAACCTACTACCAATTAAAATCCGACTATTTTTTAGCGCGCCGCGAGTTGGGCGCAATTAATATCGGCGGTAGCGGTAAAGTTTCGGTAGACGGTGAAGTATTTGCGATAGACACCAAAGAAGCACTTTATATTGGCCGTGGCGCTAAAGAAGTGATTTTTAGCAGTGACGACGCCAGCAATCCCGCCAAGTTCTATTTGAATTCAACGCCCGCGCATCAAACCTACCCCACTAAAAAAGTGAATAAGGAAAACAGCAAAGTGCTGCACATGGGTGCGGGCGATACTTGTAACGAGCGCGATATTTATCAACTAATGATCAGCTCGGTATTGGATACCTGCCAATTACAAATGGGCATGACTGAATTAAAACCCGGCAGCATTTGGAACACTATGCCTATGCATACCCACAGCCGCCGGATGGAAGCCTATTTTTATTTCAACATTCCGCAAGATCACGCGGTTTGCCATTTTATGGGCCCGGCCGATGAAACCCGTCACCTGTGGATTGGCAATGAGCAAGCGGTAGTTTCGCCGCCCTGGTCTATGCACTCGGGCGTGGGCACCGCCAACTACACTTTTATCTGGGGCATGGCGGGGGAGAACATGGACTACACTGACATGGATTTCCACAAGCCCAGCGAATTGAAATAATTTTTTGAGAGAAAAACATGAATCATCCATTATTTGATTTAACCGGCAAAATCGCGCTGGTTACTGGCGCTACCCACGGCTTGGGTATGGCCATGGCCAGCGGCCTTGCCAGTGCCGGTGCAACCTTGATTATTAACGGCAATTCCTCGCAAGAAAAAATCGACAACGCCGTCAACGAATATCGCGCTAAAGGTTTTAAAGCATTTGGTTACAAATTTAATGTGACCAATGAAGACGAAGTGATTGCCGCTGTTGATCAAATTGAAAAAGATCACGGCCCGATTGATATTTTGATTAACAACGCCGGCATTATTAAACGCACACCACTGCTGGAAATGACGCTGGAAGATTTTGAAGAAGTCATCAAAATCGATTTGACCGGTGTATTCACCATGACCCGCCCGGTTGCACGCAAAATGGTGGAACGTCGTCAGGGCAAAATTATTAATATTTGTTCGATGATGAGCGAACTCGGCCGCAATTCTGTTGGCGCTTACGCGGCAGCAAAAGGCGGTTTGAAAATGCTCACCAAAAACATGGCCACCGAATGGGCCAAATACAACGTGCAAGTAAACGGCATCGGCCCAGGTTATTTTGCCACCAGCCAAACCGAACCCATTCGCGTAGACGGCCACCCCTTTAACGATTTTATTATCAGCCGCACCCCGGCCGGCAAATGGGGCGACCCGGATGACCTGCAAGGCGCCACCATTTTCCTCGCCTCCAAAGCGAGCGATTTTGTTACCGGCCAAATCGTGTACGTGGATGGCGGCATCCTCGCCACCATCGGCAAACCAAGTAACGAAGCTTAACCCTCCGTACAAAATCAGGATGAACTACCCCTTTTATCCTGATTCCTCCCGCAACAGCCGCCCCACAAGGGCGGCTGTTTTTTTATTGCACTGCTAATTTTTTATGCAAAGGATTATTAAAAGTAAAAGGGATTCGCTAAAAACCCCTGAAATGCTACCTTTATAGAACGTGCGCCCCCAGTGCAACCACCGCTGGCACGTTTATAACACCGGTTTTCGCATGGATGAATACTATTTCAAATATCAGCGACATCCGCCTGACGCGAACAAGCCGTTATCTCATTTCTGGTTCGTTGAATAGGTCATACCCACTATGAACAATAAACTTGCTCTACGCGCACTCCTGCCCGGTGCGCTCTTGCTCTCGCTGTTGGCGGGTTGCGACTCCAAAAAAACCGAGGCACCGCCTGCTGCCACTGATGCGCCTGCCGCCCAAGCCAGCAAGGTGGAATGGCCGGCTATTACTAGCGCGGTGAAAAAAGATCCGGCGGTGGAAGCCCGTATTGAGGAACTCCTGGCGCGCATGACACTGGAAGAGAAAATCGGCCAGTTGATCCAGCCAGAGATCAAATTCCTCACCCCTGAAGATGTCACCAAATACCATGTAGGCTCTGTGCTCAACGGCGGTGGCAGCACCCCCGGCAGCAACAAATACGCCACTATGGAAGACTGGGTGAAGCTGGCAGACAGCTATTACAACGCCTCGGTGGATAAATCCAACGGCCGTATTGGTATCCCGATTATGTGGGGCACCGATGCCGTACACGGTTTGGGTAACGTGATTGGCGCCACCCTGTTCCCCCACAATATCGCCCTGGGTGCCACCAATAACCCCGAGCTGCTGAAAGAAATTGGCCGCGTGACTGCGATTGAAATCGCCGTGACTGGTCTGGACTGGGACTTCTCGCCCACCGTTGCGGTTGCGCGTGATGACCGCTGGGGCCGCACCTATGAAAGCTGGTCGGAAGACCCACAAATCGTTGGCGACTTTGCCGGCAAAATGGTGGAAGGCTTGCAAGGTGAGGGCGGCAGCGAAAACTTCCTTACCAATAACCACGTGATTGCCACTGCCAAACACTTTATCGGCGATGGCGGCACCTTAAACGGTGTTGACCGCGGCCCAACCCAAGGCGATGAACAACACCTGCGCGACATCCACGGCGCCGGTTACTTCAGTGCGCTGGAGTCTGGTGTGCAGGCGGTGATGGCCTCCTTCACCAGCTGGGATGGCACCCGTATGCACGGCCACAAATACCTGCTGACCGATGTACTCAAAGGCCAAATGGGCTTTGATGGTCTGGTGGTGGGCGACTGGAGTGGTCACAGCTTTATTCCCGGTTGTACCGCGGTGGACTGCCCTGAGTCATTAATGGCCGGCCTGGACATTTACATGGTTCCCGAGCCCAACTGGAAAGACCTGTACAACAACCTGCTCGCACAAGCCAAATCCGGCGAAGTCACTGCCGAGCGTTTGGATGATGCCGTGCGCCGTATCCTGCGCGTGAAAATCCGCGCCGGCCTGTTTGAAAAAGGCGCTCCATCTACCCGCCCACTGGCTGGCAAAAAAGAACTGCTCGGCGCTCCTGAGCATCGCGCAGTTGCCCGTCAAGCAGTGCGTGAATCGCTGGTAATGCTGAAAAACAAAAACAACCTGCTGCCACTGGCGCGCAATCAAAAAGTACTGGTTGCCGGCGATGGCGCTGACAATATTGGTAAACAAAGCGGCGGCTGGTCAGTCACCTGGCAGGGCACCGGCAACGTGAACAGCGATTTCCCCGGCGGCACTTCAGTTTATGCCGGCATTAAAGAAGTCGTGGATGCCGCTGGCGGCAAAACCACACTGAGTGTGGATGGTTCCTACAGCGAGAAACCGGACGTGGCCATTGTGGTATTCGGTGAAGACCCCTACGCCGAAATGCAAGGCGACGTGGGCATGCTGGCCTACAAACCACGCAACCCTGTGGATTGGGAACTGCTGAAAAAATTGCGCAGCGATGGCATTCCAGTGGTGTCGCTGTTTATCACTGGTCGCCCACTCTGGGTTAACCGCGAGCTGAATGCTTCTGACGCGTTTGTCGCTATTTGGCAGCCAGGCACTGAAGGTGCCGGTGTTGCTGACGTGATCTTTAAAAATGCCGCTGGCGAAATCAATCACGACATGAAAGGTCGCCTGAGCTTCTCCTGGCCAAAACACCCTGACCAAACCCCGCTCAACAAGGGTGATGCCAATTACGACCCACTGTTCGCCTACGGTTACGGCATGAGCTATGCCGACAAAAACACTCTGGGTGATGACCTGCCAGAAGACGGCCCCAAAGCTGCCGAAGCCATGGACGTGATGGAGATTTTCAACCGTCGCCCGATGGACCCATGGCAATTGGAAATCATTGGCTTCCAGAACGATCAAATGCCAATGAACAGCAACACTGTTAAAGCCTCCTCGTTGATGATCCAAGCAGTAGACCGCGATGTGCAGGAAGATGCGCGCCGCGTAGTCTGGAACGGTAGCGGTCAAGGCCAGGTTGCGCTCTCTGTAGGCAACCGTCAGGACTTTATCAACTACGTGAATAGCGATTCCGCACTGGTATTTGATATCAAAGTTGACGCTGCCCCGAGCGCCACCAGCTACCTGCGTTTGGGCTGTGGCTCCTACTGCGCATCGGACATCGACCTGACTGAAAAACTCAAAGGGTTTGCCGGTCAAGGTTGGCAGACAGTGACAGTGCCGTTCAGCTGCTACCCCAACTCAGGCGCCAACTTCGGTGTTGCCCAACCACCAGCAGAGTTCTGGACCCAAGTCCTGGCACCTTTCTCGCTGGTCACTAGCGGCACCCTGGATATCACCTTTGCCAAGGTCAGCGTAGTAAAAGGCGCAGGTAAAGATGTAGCCTGTCCTTAATTAGGATTGATTAGCCCCTAAACAAAAACCCCCGCATGGCAACATGCGGGGTTTTTTGTTGTGTAGCGACTGAATCCTGCGAATTAGAAACTCGCTCTAACCCCCAGTGCGTAGCGGCCTACACCTTCGCCGACGTAGAACATGTGGTTCTGCTCGCGGCCGTGCATGCGGGCGCCTTCTTCGGTGACGTTGATGCCTTCGAGGAAGATGCTGACGTTTTCGCTCAGGTCGTAGCTCATGGAGATATCGATTTGTGAGTAGTCCTCCACCACCACCGGCTCGTTACTGGTGCTGGTGTAGAAGTATTGGAAGCCACGCACAAATGAATCGCGCCAGTTGTAGGCGATACGAATCTGGAAGGGGCCATTTTCATAGAAGCCCACCAGGTTGGCAGAATCGCTCACGCCGACCACCGCATCTGCAGTGGGTATCTCGCCCAACGGGGTGTCAAAGTCATATTCCGGGTCAGCAAATACGAAGGTGGCGTTGGCAATAACACCAAAACCGGTATCGCCAAAGATGTGCTGGCCACCCACTTCAACACCGCTGACTTTTTTAGTGTCCAGGTTGCGCGGGCGACGCATTTCGTAAATCACATCCTGACCGGTAGCCGGGTCGATCACACCGTTAATGGTCTCGGGCACACCTTCAGTGACCACAAAGTTGTCGATGGATTTGGTGAAGCCGCCGATGGACACGTAATCAAAGTCATTGATGTACCACTCCGCCGACAGATCGAAGTTATCCGACATAAAGGGTTCGAGGTTGGGGTTGCCCGCACTGCCTACACCGGTTTGGCCTTGGCGCACATCACCCAGGGTACGCGCAGATTTCATGTCATTCAGCTCGGGGCGAGTAATGGTGCGCGAGGCGCCAAAACGCAGCACAACATCCTCTAGCAAGTCGTATTTCAGCGACAGATTAGGCAGGAACACATCGTAGCCATCGCCATCGGTGAAGGGCACGCTGTCGCCATAAACACGGGTATAAGACTCACCCGCCACCGGTGGCGGGGTCAGCGATACCAGGGTTTGCTCCAGCGAGGTTGAATCGATGGCGGTGTCTTCATAGCGGGTGCCAGCAACCACTGTCAGGTCGCGACCATTGAGGTCAAAGGACTTGGTCGCCTCCACATACACCGCCGTAGTCTGCTCGTTGATTTCCGACCAGTTGGGCTGGCGAATCAGGGTGGAGTTGGTAGCATCCTTCTGCGCGGCGGTAGCGCCAGCATCCTGCTGGGCATAGGCGGTCCAGTCATTAAACGCCAGCGGGTCAAAGGCGAAGTAGGCCAGGTCACCCATAATCGCGTGGTTCATGGTTTTCACCGCATAACCGGCGTTTTGGGCATCCGCCACCGAGCGATAAATGCTGGTGGCCGGGTCGCTGCCTACCAGGTTGTATTTACCTTGCAACACACCGCCGGCTTTCGCCATGTACTGCTCGATGGTTTTGGTCTGGTCGGTAAACATCAGGCCGGCTTTTACCGTCAGGCTGTCGCCGGCAAAGGTGTAATCCAGACGAGACTGGTCGATTTCGTCAGTGCGTGGGTCGGAGTAGCCGTCGTATTGCCAAATGCGGGCATTGGCGAGGGAGATGTCAGTGTTGTTGTAATAGTGGCTAGCCACGTCGTCGCGAATTTCAAAGGTAAAGGACAGCGGCGATGCCTGCAGGTCGGAGCGGCTGATGTTGGCTTGTTTATCCGGCTGGGCTTCGGCTTTGGACTGGCTGTAACCAAATACCAGTTTGGAGCTGTCGGTGATGTCCCAATCCACCTCCAGGCCCGTGCTTAACCCGGTTTCCTGGGTAACAGGGTTGTTCACAAAGAAGTCCAAACCGGCGTTGGTCACGGTGCGATTAATGATGGTGGCGTTGTCGTCGATCTCGTACTGCTCATTGTTGCCATAGCCGTACCAAGCCGCGCTTTCGTACTCCATGCCTTCCTGTTGCAAGTCGGAATATTGCGCATCCAAAGTGATCGCCAGGTTATCGGCTGGTTTGTATTCAAATACCAGGCTGCCGTTTAAGCGCTCGCGCTCAAACTCCTGACGTTTGATCGCGGTTTGGGTAGGGTAGAAATCCACGTTTTGTGGATTGCCTTGGGCATCGGGCAATACCAGATAAGTGCCTTTGGTGGCGGGGCGACGCGAGCGCCAATCCCAGCGGCGCTGCTCTACCGAATCACTTTGGTATTGGCGCTCCTGAAAGCTGACTGCCGCCAGAACACCAAAATTGTCATTAAAAGTCGTACTCGCCAGGGCGGAAATGGACGGGGTAATGTCGTCGATATTGGATTCATTCAAACCCTTCACCGAACCCGCAAACTTGGTGCCCAGGTCCAAGGGCTTGGCGGTTTTCACATTGATGGTGGCGCCGATACCGCCGGATTGGGTAGTGGCGGTAGAGGTTTTGTACACCTCCACACCGCTCACCATTTCCGCTGCCAGGGTGTCAAAGTTGAAACCGCGGCTGGCGTTGGCATTGGGCATCTGGCGGCCATTCAGCAGCACGGTATTGAACTGTGGGCCAAGGCCGCGCACAGTCACTTGGCGGCCTTCACCGCCGCTGCGGTCAATCGACACACCGGTAATACGCTGCAGCGATTCGGCGAGGTTGGTATCGGGGAACTTGCCTATGTCTTCCGAGCTAATCGCATCCACCACGCCGTTGGAATCGCGCTTGGTATCCAGTGCGCTTTTTAAACTCGCTTTGTAGCCGGTGACCACAATTTCCTCCAACGCCGGCTCTTGTGCCTGGGCGCTGGCCGCTATTGCCAGGCTGAGCAGACTTAGGCTGAACATTGGTCTTGTATATTTATTCATAAGCTTCCCCGTGATGTTGATCGGCCCGCCATGACACGCGCCGATGTGACTGATGTTATTTTTGTACACTTGTATACATGTGTATTAGTCACAAATACTATTCCTTGTATGCTAGTGGGTCAATAGAGTCGGCAGGAAATCAGCCCTTAGGTTTAGGTCAGGTGTGGAGCGACAACGAGAGTAATGCAGCTGTTATTGCAGGGGGCGCGACAGAAGGGATATGTATAAATAGATAAAAAAATAGATAGAAATAAAAAACCCTTGTGGGAATAGCCCACAAGGGTTGATCAGTCGATTGAACAGAGTCAGGTGATCACTCTGTGCCTAAAATGTTAATGCGACGATTTGCAATAATGATGCACAAATTCGTGATGCATCGGTAACTTTGCTACTACCTCTGCAATTTTGGTGCGAATATTAGTCAGGTGCCCTACCATTTCATCATCAGGCATAGTCTGAAATATCGAATGATAATGCTGTGGCATAAGACCTTGACCCAGCATAACGTGCAACCAGGAATCACGCCTGAACAATTCTCGACTGTCCTGATAAGACAGCGCATGCTCCTTAAATAATTCAAGCCGATGGGACAATGAATCCGGAACACTCATATTTTTACAATAGCGCCAGAACTCACTGTCTTCACGTGAAGTAACGTGATAGTGCAAGATAATAAAATCGCGAATATTTTCCAGTTCCGCTATTAATTGTTGATTGTATTCTTTGATAACGGATTCCGTTATGCCATTAAAGGGGAACATGCTCATTAGCCGGACAACACCGATCATAAACAGGTAAATACTGGTTGATTCCAGCGGCTCGACAAATCCACTCGAAAGCCCCAAGGCAACACAATTTTGATTCCAAAAAACCTTGCGCCGCCCGGTTCTATATTTAATGACTCTGGGCTCTGTTAACACCTTTCCTCTAACATTATTTAAAAGATGTGCTTTTGCTTGGTCGTCAGACATAAAGTCACTGCAAAACACATTTCCATTACCAACGCGATGCTGAAGCGGAATATGCCACTGCCAACCGGCCTGATGTGCAGTACAGGTGACATAAGGTTTGGGCGGTTCTACCGACTCGGTTTGTATCGCAATAGCACTGTTACAGGGCAGCCAGTGCGACCAATCTTCATAAGGTGTGTTTAAGGTTTTATCTATCAACAGGCCGGTAAAGCCGGTGCAATCGATAAATAAATCACCTTCAATAAGCTCGCCCGACTCTAATAAAAGCGCTTTGATATCGCCATCAGGGTGCTGCTGCACCTGCTGAATTTTTCCTTCAATACGCTTGGCACCATGCTTTTCACTAAATTGACGTAAAAATTGTGCGTAGCGGGTAGCATCAAGATGATAGGCATAATTGATGGTCCCGGTTTTTGACGTAGCAAACTTATTTGCTTTAGCCGCCTGCACCTCCAAACTATATTCACCAAATTCGGCGTTTATACCTTTGCTTTTTGCATGCAACCAAAAATGTTGAAAATCAGCGAGGTAACTACCCTGGCCGGTTGAGCCAAACGGGTGAATATATTCATCGCCAATTTGGCCCCAATTTTTAAACGAAATCCCCAGCTTGAATACCGCTTCGGTCGCGCGCATAAACTCTTGTTCATCAATCCCTAGCAATGAGTGAAATGTCCTCATCGGCGGAATAGTGGCTTCGCCCACACCAACGGTCCCAATTTGATCAGACTCAACCAGCACCACATCCAGGAGTTTCCCCAGTTGCTTGGACAGCGCGGCGGCGGCAACCCAACCTGCAGTACCACCACCCGCAATTACTACTTTTTTTACACTATTATTTTTCATCGCCACAGCTCGTCAATTAATCGCGTTCGTCGATATATTTGCAGATAGATAAAACGTTTAACGGTTAAGTTTATTCAGCAACATTGCACGCAGCATTTTACTTTTTGCCAAATCCATTTCGCCTAAATACCCTCGCGCTGGCTCCGGCAAATGTTCAGCAGCTTGTTCTGCATCGCCAAAAATGTAGTAGTCAAAAATGTGTTTCCATCCCAGTTTTTCGTGCTCTGGTTTGTCGCGCAAACTCAATAACGCGTGATACAACACGTTGGTAGCAGCACCCATGTATTTTGGTGAATTACTCCACCAGTAATTTACCAACACATTAAAAGCACTCAGCGCTTCAACCTGGTGCCACCACATACTGGGTAAATAAAGTGCGTCCCCTGCTTCCAACTCGGCAATTTGGCCGTGTTTTATAGCATCAGCAAATTTGGGGTATAAATTGAAATCGGGATTATTGAAATCCACCATGCTTAACACTTGGCCGCCGGGTGTTGGCGATAAAGGCCCAGGATAAAGATTGGCAATTTGATCTGGCGGGAAAAGTGTAAACCGACGCTTGCCAACCACACAGCAGGCAAGATTGTCAGAGGTATCGTAGTGACAGCAAGCTGTGGTGCGATTACCAATCCAGATGCTGATGCGCAAATCTTCAAGCGGAACTATCGATTCAGGCCGCGGAATAGCAATATCATTCTCGCGCCTGAAATCCGGAAAATGGGTATCAATAATATTGGATGCTATGTAATAAGCGCTGGGGTTTTCTTTATCAAAATTTTCCTGAATCAAATCCAGCACTTCATCCACCCGCATGGTACGGGAATCATAATTTAGCTGGGTGCGTTCTTCGTTGTAAAAGAAACGACCTTTGATATCGGGCGACCCAATACAAGCCGTGGAAGGGGCTCCGTTATAGTGCGACTTTAAATAGTGAATTGCATGGCTATCTGATTGTCGCCCTTGTTCAGCAAGTTTCCAGTGATTGACTAAACCCTTAATAACAACCGGCTCTTTGGATGAAAAAATGGCTTCATCCAAAGCCCGGTTTTGGTAATCAGTAATAACTTTTGTTCTAGCGGTAATCATTGGCATAATATTTTTCACGCTGAATGTTTAGGCTATTCTGACAAGCTTACTTTTTCTGATTTTTGATTTCTGTCAATCTTCGAATGTTTGTCATTGAGCTGATTACTGCATAGGCGAGCGGCAAAAATCCGAACTTGTTCAATTTTTCCAATGGCTCACCACCCAGTGCCATCAACTTTTCTTCATTAACAGTGAAGTTACCCACCAAACGCTGTTTCTCACCATTATGTAAATCGATTTCTATATCGACAGGCTCAATTAAATCAAGCTCGGTAAACGCATTGAACATTGCATCTTGCAGCGCAATGCCCTGGTGAATAATTTTCAAAATACTGGCAATGTGCTCCAGATAAGGGCCGTTACCACCATGCTCCAAAAACAATGGATAGCCGTTTTCACTGTTCGCTTTTGGATGATCCAAATCGATATGGATGACGGGCACTTTATTCTTGTCAGCATCGGACTGGAAGCCAATCAGGAACGGACCTCGCGCAATCACTGCAGGAATATAATACGCATCCCACCCTGCTTTTACGGCCGGATTTAAAAACAGGTTTTCACCCTGGCTCAACCCCAACAACACGGTTGCGTGAAATTTTTGTGTTTCAGGATTTTTCCTGAACAGAATTGGATATTCTTTTTGCAGTTCAATAAATTCGGTAGGAAAAGCTAATGCGCTACTGACATTATCACCAAATTCAGCGCCGAAGCGGGTAACTACTTTTAAATCCTGATGTGCCAGGTTATTCAACAATACTGTGTTTGTCATTGCTTGATGTCCAGACCTTTAAAAACCTTGGGTATTGGTAAAATTTTATCTGTTTTTGATGTGGCGCTTGTAAGTAAAGCATACCTGAGAATACAGAAACCTTTCAGAGGAAATTAAAAAAGCCAGAAGAAATTAAAAAGCTGACGGAAATTAAAAAGCCGCTTTTCAGCGGCTTTTTAACTCATCAGCGATAAGATATTTAATTGAATCTCGCGATTTAATTAAAAGGTATAGCGCGCACCAAGTTGATAGCGTGCACCCAGGTCGTACATATCCCACATCATCGCTTTGTTACGACCGTGTGAACGGCTGTCTTCACCAGTAATGTTGATACCTTCTAAAGACACAGTCAGTGCATCAGTCACCGAGTAACTCAAGTTAAGATCGATTTGAGAGTATGCCTCAATATAACGTGGATTATTGAAACCACCTCTGTTTGTCTCATTCAAGAACTCGTCACGCCAGTTATATGCAATACGCGCCTGGAAGCGGTCGTTTTCGTATATACCTGACAGGTTTGCAGTATCACTCAAGCCAACCAACGCAAATTGAGACACATCTGGCGACCCCAGGTTATCGAAGCCTACGTCACCGCGTACCAGAGTGTAGTTAGCCTGAACACCAAAACCGGTATCGCCGAAGAAGTGCTGCACGGCGAGTTCAAGACCGTGGATTTTAGCTTCGCGCCCGTTGTTTGGCGTATTGGTTCTAAAAACGGCCAAGGGATCAGTTGCATTGTCGTAAATATCCCAATCCTTTTGAGCGAGGATGAACTGATCTTGCGCACTCGTTCCTGTGTAGGCAGTGTTACCAAATTCAGCCACCCAAGCTGGATTGAGACCGCCGCCAGGTAAAACGACAAACTCGTTGTATGCCGTCTGGCTGAACAGGGAAACATCGCTAATGGCGATTCCAGCGGCTTCCAACTGAGCTGCTGCCGCCTCTACGCGAGGTCCGTTAGTCGAGTTGCGAATACCTAGCCACTCGCGGTCTATTGATTCAGAACCAAGAAAGTTCTTCACATTTTTTTCAAAGAAACCAATGGAAGCGTAGCTACCCTCATCGTAATACCACTCAACAGAGAGATCGAAGTTAGTTGACTCCAAAGGTAACAAGCCAGGGTTTGATGCACTTGCTGTGGGAATATTACCCAAATAGGTAGCGCCACCACCGCTACCGAAATTGGACGCAGACGCCCCCAGAGAACTCAAGCCCGCTCTGGCAATGGTTTTGCTGAACGAGAAACGGCTGACTATGTCATCGGTCACATTCAAGGTTAAATCCATGCTAGGCAGCAGATTGTCATAGCTGGCTTTGGCAGAAACCAACGTTTGTGGCTTGGTGTCATCAACGTTGATAGATACGTCGTTGTCGCTCTCCCAGCGGTAGAAGTAAGCGGAGGACAGCGAGCTTGAATCTACATCGGTGGTCTCATAGCGCAAACCGGTCAAAATGCTGAACGGCATATTCCCTACATTACCTTCCAAGCCAATCTGGAAGTAAGCGGACTGCATGTCTTCTACCACAATGTTATGGGCAGACTGCTTCATTGCTGGAGGCAAAATGCTGCTGTAACGGGGAATCTGCAAGGCAGCTTCGTACAGGTCAGCGGCGTTGGCAATAAAGCCGTAACCACCCGCTCTTGGAGAGAAGTCGTCGAACTCACCCTGAAGATCAAAAGGACGAACCAGACTGCCAAACTCACCAGGGTAGTTACCATCCCAGTTGCCCAGAGAAATGTTTCCTGTGGCATATCGGCGGGTATTAGATTCCATTTCGCGGGACTCTATACCGAAATCAAAGTGACCGTTGTCAAGATCGTAACGACCATCAAGTTTAATCTGGGTAACAGACGATAACTGATCTGCTTGATCCATGTTGAGCATGGTTGAACTGATATCGCTTGGATCAACCATGCCATTGCGTACCCAAGGTGACGCAGCTTCAACTGAGTCAGGTCTAACGCGGCGTGAATCGTCATATACGTTCAGATAGGTGGGGAAGTACCCGCCAAAAAACCACTCCCGCTCTACAACAACAGGCGCGGCGAGTGCCATACGGATTTGGCCGGTACCATGCGGGCCAGTGCCACGGCTGTGCATTTCTGAATCATGTACGTCCAGGTTGAACGAGAGGGCATCAGTCACCTGATAAGCCAGGTTTACGCCGACAGAATCGAGGGTATTGGTTTGCTCTCTCCACTGTTGTTCAAAACCTTCATCAATCGCATTCCCGTATGCCTCTTTGGCATAGATCATGGTGGCGATCTCCTGGTTGTCAAACTCAACGGCCTGAATATTGCCGCCTTGTTGCATCCAGTTGCCGGCTTGACCCAAGTGCGACTTGATTTCATTTTCCGCAAAGGTGTAATCCACGGTAGCGGTAAAATCGTCTGTAGGTGCAAACTGAAGCGTTAACTGTGCGTTGTCGCGCGTACGTTGAGTGTCGATAAACTCATAGCGCAGGTCATAAAAGCGCGAGTAGAGTTGGCCTTCATCCGGTGCATTTGTAACCTGGGCATTAGCGTTGTTCCAGGCTCTTTGGGGTGTATTAACGCTGTCCCACTCGTAGATACCCCAATCGTTGACTGTGGCGCCGGTTGCTCCTGAATCACGCTGCTGATGGCTAGCACTCAGACCAACACCAAAGGTTGAATCGTCATTAGACCAGCTAAACAAGCCTGAGGCCTCAGGTGTTACGTCATCGCCAGCGCGGTTAGTGGTGTCCATAACGGCTTTGACGCCAGCACTTGCTACCAAGCCTGGGTTATCCAGTGGTTTGGCCGTTTTAACGTTGACGGTCGCGCCTATACCACCGGTAGTGATATTCGCTTTACCTGTTTTGAAGACCTCTACGCCGCTAATACCTTCTGAAGCCAGGTTTGCAAAGTCAAACGCCCTGGAATCACCACCACCACCGTTATTGGTTGATGCCGCCGGCATAGTACGGCCATTCAGGGTGATCATGTTGTTGTCTGGGCCAAAGCCACGCACAGTGATTTGTGAACCTTCACCGTTTGAACGGCTGATAGATACACCAGTGATGCGCTGCAAAGATTCTGCAAGGTTGGTATCGGGGAATTTACCAATGTCTTCTGAACTGATGGCGTCAACAACACCAGCGGAATTGCGCTTGGTGTCCATTGAGCGCTCAAGTGACGCACGAATACCGGTAACCATTACTTCTTCAACGGTATCTTGCTGTTGCGCCACGGCGAAATTAGCTACACCACCGAGCATGGTGGAAGCAATCGCTGAAGCGATGAGTTTTTTGTTAAACCGTGCTTTTGTGTTCATGGAGTAAAGCTCCTGGGAATTGTTATCGATTATGAAAGCCCGAGGATGTAGTCAGCTTTGGACATTCCCCTGCCGAGGGGGCCGGCCATCACTCTGGTGGCAACTCATCCTTTTCTCGTATATCACCATCCACAGGCATGGGGTCTTGCAGCTAGTAAGACTAGATCAGCAAAACGCACACCGCGACTTGAATGGTTGGATACAAGTATCATATGTTCATTATGACAACAACCTTCGCACACAAAAGACTATAAGTTTTATTTGGACTTGTTACGGTAATACACAGGAGCGTCAGTAAGTGGGTATAAATTGAAAAGGAAATGTGAAGCAATCGCGGGGAAATGGCGCGCACAATTGCGTGCGCGCACAAATTATTTATCGGATTTATCTGCAGAAAAAGGAAGGATATTAATAACTTGTACCGCGGTTTTTTCAGCCTCCGTTTGATTTACACGCGTCTCCAATTCACGCGCACCATATTTAAAAATCATTTCATCCTTAAAACCACAGGCGACACATTCGCGGTAATCTTTTCCCGCTTCGCTGTAGACCACCAGCTTGTCCATTTCTGAACAGCGCGGGCACACGGCGCCCGCGACAAAACGACGTTGACTGCTGTAAGCCATTAGGCTGCCTCCCCGGAGAAATCCACCACAGTAATACCTGAATGACGCAAAAGCGCATCGATTTTTGGTTCGCGCCCGCGGAAATTTTTAAATAATTCCATCGGCGCTTTGCTGCCACCCTGTTGCAAAATTTCTTGCAGGAAACTTGCGCCGGTATGGGCATTAAAAATGCCTTCCTCCTCAAAGCGCGAGTAGGCATCGGCGGATAAAACTTCGGCCCATTTGTAGCTGTAATAACCCGCGGCATAACCACCCGCAAAAATATGGCTGAAACTATTTTCAAAGCGATTGAATGCAGGCGGTTTGATAACCGCGACTTGATCGCGCACCTGGTTTAATACTGTTTGTGCGGACTGCGGCGCGGCCGGGTTGTACTCGGCGTGCAAGCGGAAATCAAACAATGAAAATTCCAGCTGGCGAATCATTTGCAAACCGGATTGGAAATTTTTAGCAGCGAGCATTTTTTCCAGCAAATGTTGCGGCAGTGGCTCACCGGTTTCATAGTGACCGGAAATTAATGGAATCGCCTCCGGTTCCCAACACCAGTTCTCCATAAATTGGCTGGGCAATTCCACCGCGTCCCACGCCACGCCGTTAATACCGCTCACTGCCGCCACGTCAATTTGCGTGAGCATGTGATGCAAACCGTGGCCAAATTCGTGGAATAAGGTGGTCACTTCATCGTGGGTTAACAGCGATGGTGTGCTGCCTACTGGTGGAGTGAAATTACAGGTTAAAAAGGCCACCGGTAATTGCACGCCCTGTTCGGTGGTGCGCCGCACGCGGCAATCCGCCATCCAGGCGCCGCCGCGTTTTTTATCGCGCGCAAATAAATCCAAATAAAAACTCGCTAGCTGCTCGCCATTTTTTTCTATGTGATAAAAACGCACGTCAGGGTGATAAGTATCAAAGGCAGCAACTGGTTTGACATCTATGCCAAATAAACGACGAACGATTTCAAACATACCGGCGATAACTTTTTCGGCGGGGAAATAAGGGCGCAATTCTTCTTGCGCTACTGCGTATTTTTCCACGCGCAATTTTTCGCTGTAGTAAGTAGTGTCCCAGGCTTGTAAATCACTGCAACCTTGCGCGGCGGCAAAAGCGCGCAACTCGGCGTAATCGCGCTCGGCAAAAGGTTTGGATTTCGCCGCCAACTCATTTAAAAACTGGATAACCTGCGCGGTTGATTCCGCCATTTTGCTGGCCAGTGAACGCTCGGCGTAATTGGCAAAACCCAGCAATTGGGCAAGCTCATGGCGCAGCGCCAAAGTCTCGGCAATGATCGCGCTATTGTCCCACTCGGCGGCGGATGAACCGTCCGCTTTTTTCCCGGCAGCAGACGCGCGCGTGACATAAGCGGTATAAATTTCTTCGCGTAACGCGCGACTATCGGCGTACATAATCACCGCGTAGTAAGAGGGAAAATCGAGCGTGATTACATAACCCGGAAGATTTTTTTGCGCGGCGGTTTGCGCCGCTTGTGCAAGTGCCGATTCAGGCAAACCCGCCAATGCGCTCGCCTCATCAAATTGTTTAAACCAGGCTTGGGTCGCATCCAATACATTGTTGGAAAATTGCGTGGCAAGTTCGGACAGGCGCTGTTGAATCGCGGCAAAACGTTGTTTATCGCTGTCACTCAGGGCGACGCCACCCAAACGAAAATCGCGCAGGGCATTATTAATCGCCTGCTGCTGTGCTTGATTTAATTGCGCAAAATCCGCACTGGCCGCGAGTTGTTGATAGGCCTGGTAGAGTGCTTCGTTTTGGCTGAACTCGGTGGAGTATTCGGTGAGCAGTGCGACACTTTCGGTGTAGGCCGCGCGCAGTTCATCGCTATTGGCAACGGCATTTAAATGACTGACCGGCGCCCAGGCCTGATCGAGTTTATCGCCCTGGGTTTCCAGTGGCGCCACCAGGCTCGACCAGCTTGGCCCGCGACCTGATTCATTGAGGCTGGTTAATAAGGCTTGTAATTGGGCGCGGCCTTCCGCAACCAGCGTCTTAATAGCGGGAGTGACATGCTCCGCCTTGATCGCACTGAACGGCGGTAACAAATGTGAGGCTAACAGGGGGTTAGTCATGCAATGGCTCCGGAAACAAAATCGGCGGGGGTTTGGCGTATCATACACCCATTAAATACAGCTATTTTCAGGAGCATAACTATGGGCGCGATAAGATCTTTCCAAGGCCACACACCGCAATTGGGCAGCCGCGTGATGGTGGATGAATCCGCCGTGGTGATCGGCGATGTGACCCTGGGCGATGACAGCTCGGTGTGGCCCTGTGTGGTGATTCGCGGCGATATGCACCGCATTCGCATCGGCGCGCGCACCAGTGTGCAGGACGGCTCGGTGCTGCACATCACCCACGCCAGCGACTACAACCCCGCCGGCCACCCGCTCACCATTGGCGACGAGGTGACTGTTGGCCATTCCGTGTGCCTGCATGGCTGCACCATCGGCAACCGCGTTTTAATCGGTATAGGTTCAACCATCCTCGATGGCGCCGTGGTGGAAGATGAAGTGGTCATCGGCGCCGGTTCACTGGTGCCACCGGGCAAGCACCTGGAGTCGGGTTTTATGTACATGGGCTCGCCCGTGAAACAGATCCGCCCGCTGAAGGAATCCGAGCGCAGCTTCTTTAGCTACTCGGCCAATAATTACGTGAAATTAAAAGATGCCTACCTCAAGGAAACCCAATGAGCCTTTCATCACCCGTTTATACGCTGCCGATTACTGCCAGCAGCGACCGTTTTCCGGTGCATAAAATTATTTGCATCGGCCGCAACTACGCCGAGCACGCCCGCGAAATGGGCCATGACCCCGAGCGCGAGCCACCGTTTTTCTTTTTTAAACCGCAAACGGCGCTGGCGCAAAATGGCAGCGATTTTATCTACCCGCATTTTTCCAATCAGGTGGAACATGAAATTGAATTAGTGGTGGCGATTGGTAAATCCGGCGCCAACATCGCACTCGCTGACGCGGGTGATTATGTGTTTGGGTTTGCGGTGGGTTTGGATATGACCTGTCGCGACCGCCAGAAAGAGGCCAAACAGCTGGGCCGCCCCTGGGAACTGGCCAAAGGTTTTGATGGCTCCGCACCTTGCACTGCCATCCAACCAGGCTCTTTGGCAGATTTGGAAAATTACGGCGATTTGGTGTTAACGCGCAATGGTGAAACAGTGCAACGCGGCAACTGGCGCGAGATGGTCTGGTCGGTGCCGGAACTGATTGTGCAGGTATCGCGCTATTTCAAACTGGAAGCGGGTGATTTGATTTTCACCGGCACACCCGCGGGGGTAGGGCCAGTGCAACCGGGCGATGAATTGATTGCCCGGTTGGACGGTTTTGCGGAGCCACTCCAGCTGCCGGTCAGGCGCCCTCCCGACCAATAAAAATCACTTGCACCACTGAGAATCAAAGATCGAGTGATTGATATTCTCAATTGAGCCTGAAGTTCTGTGGGTGCTAGACTCGGCGCCCATTGTTTCTTTTTGGAGCTCGCTTATGTCACTGATCCGCACTGCGCGCCAACTGGGTTTACTGGCAGCCCTGACGCTTTCGCCACTGCTAAACGCCGCCACCCCCAAGGCTGAAGTAAACCTCTATACCACCCGCGAGCCGGCGCTGATCGAACCGCTGTTAAAAGCATTCAGCGACAGCAGTGGCATCAAAGTGAATACCCTGTTTTTGAAAGATGGCTTGGCAGAACGTGTCGCCAGCGAGGGCGAACGCTCGCCTGCCGACCTGTTGATGGCGGTGGACTTTGGCAACCTGACCGATCTGGTTGATAAAGGTGTCACCCAGCCCCTGCAATCGGCGCTGCTGGAAAAAACCATCGCCGCGCCACTACGCGATGCCAATGGCCATTGGTTTGCGCTGTCCATGCGCGCACGCACGCTTTATGTCGCCAAAGAGCTGGATTTGTCCGCCATCAGCTATGAGCAATTGGCATCGCCCGAATGGAAAGGCAAGGTGTGCATTCGCTCTGGCCAACACCCATACAACACCGCGCTGATCGCCCATATGATCGCTAAACATGGTGAGGCCAAAGCCGAAACCTGGCTGCGCGGCCTGAAAGCCAACCTCGCCCAGCGCCCCGGTGGCGGCGACCGCGATGTGGCGCGGGATATTTTGGGTGGCCTGTGTGATGTTGGGCTGGCTAACAGCTATTACCTCGGCCTGATGCGCAGCGGCGCGGGCGGCGCGGATCAGCAAAAATGGGGCGATGGCATTAACGCCCTGTTGCCGGTGTTTGAAGGCGGCGGCACCCATGTGAATGTGTCGGGCGCCGCGCTGGCCAAACACTCACCCAATAAAGCGCATGCCATCAAACTGCTGGAGTTTTTGGTATCGCCCGAAGCCCAGGCGATTTATGCCCAGGCCAACTACGAGTATCCGGTCAATCCGGTGGCGACACTTAATCCCATTATTGCGGCGCTGGGTGAACTCAAGGTGGATTCCACTTCCCTCGCGGATATTTCCAAACACCGCAAAGCCGCCAGCCTGTTGGTAGATAAGGTCGGTTTCGACCTTTGACCCACACGCGCTTATCGACTTAGTAAATGCGCCTTAACCACGGTTGGTGGCTGGTATCCGGGCTGGTAGCACTGTTGGTGCTACTGCCGGTACTGAGTATTGCGGGTCACGCGCTCGAGGGCTCGGGCGAACTATGGCCGCATTTGCGCGCCTATGTGCTGCCCCAAGCGCTGGGCCAAACCTTGCTACTGCTGGCCGGTGTGGGAGCACTGGTGATTCTACTCGGCACCGGCAGCGCCTGGCTGGTGACCTCCTACGAATTTCCCGGTCGCCGCCTGCTCAGCTGGGCGCTGTTGCTGCCCTTGGCGGTGCCGACTTATATAGTCGCCTATGTTTACCTCGATCTACTCCACCCGATTGGCGACCTGCAAACCTGGCTGCGCGAATTGTTGGGTTATAGCAGCCCGCGCGAATTCCGCCTGCCGGATATCCGCTCCCTTGGCGGTTGCATGCTGCTGCTGGGGCTAGTGCTTTTCCCCTATGTTTACCTGCCCACACGCGCGCTGTTTATGATGCAGGCGGCCGGGCTGTTGGATGCTGCCGCCAGTTTGGGCGCGGGGCCGGGGCGCCGCTTTTTCCGTATCGCCCTGCCACTGGCGCGCCCGGCAATTGCGGTGGGTGCCAGCCTCGCCCTCATGGAGGCGATTAACGATATAGGCGCGGCCGAACTACTGGGTGTTCGCACCTTAACCGTGTCGGTTTACTCTACCTGGGTCAACCGCTCCAGCCTCGCTGGCGCCGCGCAAATCGCCTTGTTTATGCTGTTGCTGGTGCTCAGCCTGATCGCCCTTGAGCGCTGGGCGCGTCGCCACAGCCACTATGCCAGCAGCGCACGGCAGAATCGCACCCTCACCCCGCGCCCGGTATCTGGCTGGGGCTGGCTGTTGGTGATCATCGCCTGGCTCGCCGTCACCCTCGGCTTTTTGGTGCCCGCTGGTCATTTAGTTAGCGCCAGTCTGGAGCGCTGGAACGCGGTGGGGTGGGATGCAAGCCTGCTCGATAAAACCCTCACCACCCTGACCTTCGCCAGCATCGCCACCCTGATGGCCGCGCTCCTGGCTTTTCTGTTGGTGTACAGCCTGCGTCTGGCAAGGGCCGCGCCGGGCATGCGTGTATTGGTGCGCATCGCCAGTCTGGGTTACGCGGTGCCCGGTACGGTATTGGCGATTGGCCTGCTCGGGCCGTTGGGCTGGCTGGATGCAACACTCGATAGTCAGGCGCAGCAGCTATTCGGTATCTCTACCGGATTACTCTTATCCGGCACTGGTGTCGCCTTGGTCTATGCCTATGTGGCGCGTTTTCTGGCGATAGGTACGGGCAGTGTGGAGGCGGGTTTTCACAAGATTCCCTATTCACTCGACGATGCCGCGCGTTCGCTGGGCACCGGCGCCAGCCTGCGCGCGCGGCTGATTCACTGGCCCTTGGCCCGCCCGGCACTGGCAGCCGCCATGCTGCTGATTTTTGTTGATTGTATGAAAGAACTGCCGGCCAGCTTGCTGCTGCGTCCACTGAATGTGGAGACGCTCGCCACCCATTTGTACGGCGAAGCCTCGCGCGGCAGCTATGAAAGTGGCGCCATGGCGGCGCTGTTAATCGTACTTGCCGGAGTGCTGCCGATTGTTTTGTTGTCGCGCTACGGCATGAAACAGGCATCCCACTGACCTGACCCGCTAACCCTGATTGTTAGCCATTTGTATGAGCCATTTTGTATGAGCAATGCCCATCACCTGAGCCTGAGCGGAATAGCGCACCAGTTTGGCGAGCAGAGTGTTTTGCGCGATATCCAGCTGCAGGTAAATGCGGGCGAAATTCTCTGCCTTGCCGGGCCCTCCGGCTGCGGCAAAAGCACCTTGCTGCGCCTGATCGCCGGCTTGGAACAACTGCAAACGGGCGAGATCCGGCTGGATAACGAACTGATTGCCAGCCCCGCGCGCCAGCAACTGCCGGAACAGCGCGATATAGGCTTGGTGTTTCAGGATTTTGCGCTCTTTCCGCATTTGTCACTGCTCGACAACGTCGCCTTTGGCCTGCACCAACTGCCCAAACCGGCGCGCCCGGCACAGGCACTGGCGATGCTGGAGCGGGTGGGCCTGAGCGCACGTGCGCAAGAATTGCCCCATGTGCTCTCCGGCGGCCAGCAGCAGCGTGTGGCACTGGCGCGCGCGCTGGCGCCACAGCCGCGCCTGCTACTGCTCGATGAACCCTTTTCCAATCTGGATATACGCCTGCGCCACCGCCTGCGCAGCGAAACTTTGCACCTGCTCAAGGCCAGCGGCACCACCAGCATCATGGTCACCCACGACCCCGAAGAGGCTATGTTTATGGCCGACCGCATCGCGCTGATGCAACAGGGGAAAATCCTGCAGATAGGGACTCCGAGCGAGATTTACCACCACCCGGTCAGCCCCTTTGCCGCCGAATTTTTTGGCGATATCAACCGCCTTGAGGCGCAGGTAGATGGGGGATTAGTTGTAACGCCTTTTGGTGCCATCACCGCACCGGCCTTAGCCGAGGGAAGCCGCGCGCAGATTCTGATTCGCCCCGAATCGCTGCAACTCGCTCCTGCCAACAGCGCCGGCGCTCAAGCCGTAAGATTGCAGGAGGCCCATATGCTCGGCGCCACAAGCCTTGCCAGCCTGTGCATCAATCATGGCGGGCAAGAGGTGGAGCTACAAATGCAAATGCCCAGCCATCAACTGGCCGGGCTGGGGGATCAATACTGGATAAGCCTGGATAGGCGCGGGGTATTTGTGTTTGCTGCCGGGGATTAAACAATCACGGCAAATCAAACACCAAAGCCTTTACCGCTTGCTGCTGGGCAACCATTAGCAGGTTACCAATGCCTTCGATTTTTGCACCATCGCCCGGCTCAAGGGTTTCGCCCTCAATCGCCAGCTCGCCGCTAATCAGGTGCACGTAGTATTTACGCGCCGTAGAAGCAGGCAATTCAGCAGTGGTGTCGGCATCGAGCAAAAGTTGATACAAGCGCGCATCCTGCTTGATCACCAAACTGCCCGCCTCACCATCGGGGCTTACTGCCAGGGTAAGGCCCTGCTCGCGACCAAAGGCTTTTTGCTGGTAGCCCGGCGCTTTATCCACCACATTGGGTTCAATCCAAATCTGCAGGAAATGCAGCGGTTTGCTGGCCGATGGGTTGAATTCACTGTGACGGATACCGCTGCCGGCAGACATCAACTGGAATTCACCCGGTGGCAGGGTGGCGACATTACCCTCGCTGTCTTTATGGGCGATTTCGCCCTCCAACACATAGCTGATGATTTCCATATTGCTGTGACCGTGGGTGGCAAATCCACCGCCCGGCGCCACTTGGTCATCGTTGATAACCCGCAGCGCGGAAAAACCCATGTGGCGCGGATCGTAATAACTGCCAAAGGAAAAACTGTGTTTGCTATCCAGCCAGCCAAAATTGGCACCACCACGGTCCTGGCTGCGTCTGATACTGATCATAAATACCTCCACTTGCTGGCCATGCCGGGCATAGTTGCAGCATTTTCTATGGGTCTCATCGGATGTGAGGCGCCCGGTTTTTAGCGGGCGCCTGGGCAATGTTGCAGGCCTTGGTGTACTCAGGCTTTGGCAATCAGGCGGTCAATACTGAAACGACCGGCCCCGGAAATCAGCAAGGAGACTGAGCCGGCAAGCAGCGCCAAACCAAATTCGTAACCGTTGTTGCTCATAAACAGACCGTTGCTGAGATGCACGGTCACAATCGCCACCAACATGGTTACTGCCAAGACCAGTGCCGCCGGGCGAACCAGCAGGCCGATGAGCAGGGCCAAGCCGCCAAAAAATTCAGCTGAACCTGACAAGGCCGCCATCAACACCCCGGGGCCAAGGCCGATGGATTCCATCCACTGGCCAGTACCCGCCAAACCGTAACCCCCAAACCAGCCAAACAATTTCTGCGCGCCGTGAGCGGCAAAAATAATCCCCAGGGGCAGGCGCAGGGCGAGGGCAGAGAAGGAATCGTTAGTGACAAGAATTTTATTAATGGCGCTCATGGTTAACTCCAAAAAACTGTGTGAGTAGGTTTGGTGCGCGGCAAGCTTCTACCATCGCCCCAGTTGCAGCCAGAATAAGGTTAAATAATTAGATTAAAAATAGCTAAAAACTGCTTATTATGATCGCATTTTTAGATTATAGAATTGCCAGCTCAAAGCCACTGCAGGCTGAGCCAGATGATCAAGGTATAGCGCAGCGCCTTGCCCAGTGCTACCAACAGCAGGAAGAGCGGGAACTTCACCCGCATCACCCCCGCAAGCAGGGTTAGTGGGTCACCCACCACTGGCAGCCAGGCAAACAATAGTGAGTAAATCCCGTAGCGCTGGAACTGCCGCTGGGCGAGCGCCAGTTGCGGCGCGGAGACAGGAAACCATTTCCGATTCTGGAAACGCAGGCATTGCCTGCCAAGGTACCAATTAATACAAGAACCCAGGGTATTGCCAGAGGTCGCAACCAGCCCCAACAACAGCGGCGCGTAGCCCTGCTGCAATAGCGTGATTAACAAAGCCTCCGAGGAGAGAGGAAAGAAAGTCGCGGCGATAAGTGCGGTAACAAATAAACTGGCATAAACCATCGCTGCACTAACCATAGCGGCACTGACCATGGCGGCACTGTACCCGCCTGAAGAAATATTTAATTGGTGTTATTGCGAATCAACAGCACACGGCGCTGCGGTTCCTGCAACACCTCGCTGCCATATTTGAAATTGGGCATGCTAAAAAACAAATTATCAAATGAGCCATCGGCTTGCGCCAAACGCAAACCGCGTTCAATGCGCTCCGCCAGCGCCAGGTTATTTTTATTTACAAAAAAACAGTAGCGCACCGGGCGATCATATTTGAGCAACAAATGCCCTTCCTGAATTAACCCCAATGAAGAAAAATTGATGATATCACTTTGAATTTCATGCAGACCGCGCGAAAAAAAATCAAACCGGTGCTTGGCGAGCATTTTAAACAGGCCGCCATAATTAGCGCCGTAAACCAGTGAAAAACCGTTGTCTTTAAGGATGATGCCATCGGTCCAGTAGGGTCCGGTGCCGGTTTTAAACTGGCGCAATTGGGCAAGGCTGGTCACTGTGGCAAATTGCGCCTGTTTATCGCGATGAATCAAAAGCGCGCGGTAATTATTCAGGCCTTTTAATAAATCCACATCAATAACACGCAGCTTTTCCGCACGCTCGCGCGTCACCGATGCCCACATGGCATCTATCCCTGTGCCGGCAATTAACATCGCACGGTCGCGCTCAATACCACCGCCGTGATCGTGAAATGCCAATTCAAATTCGCCATCGGTAGCACGGGTTTTTTCCAATGCCAAGCGCAACAAATTGACGTAATAGTAGTAAGGCTCATTGGGCTTGGCGATACCGCTGCCGGGCACCACTACCTTGAGTGGAGTCGGGTGTGATTGCGCTGCAATTTCTGCAGCCAGTGCAGGCGCAATAAAAAATAAATTCGCCAGCAGCAACAACACAATCGCCAAATAACGGCAGCGCCGGCATTTAAAGCCAGCGTGCACCAGTGCGTTGTTGATTGTCATGGCCGCCGGCACGATTTATTTTTTCTCGGTCAATTGCCGGCGCAACGCGGTAATCACCGGAATAACTTCAGGGCGAATTTGTCGCCACAAATAAAAGGCTTCTGCCGCCTGTCCAATTAACATACCCAAACCATCGGCGATCTGTGCTGCGCCATGTTGTTTGGCCCAGGTTAAAAAAATAGTTGGTTCAGCACCATACATCATGTCGTAACAACAGGCGTTGGCGGCGAGCAGATCATCCGGCAGCGGTGGCAGTTCGCCTTGCATGCTCGCGGAAGTGCCGTTAATCACCAAGTCAAAATGATCGCCCTGCAACTGCGCAAAACTTTTTGCGCGTATATCGCCCAGGTCGAGAAAATTTTTGGCCAGCTCTTCTGCTTTTTCCGGCGTGCGATTGGCAATCACTACTTGCCCGGGTTTTTCCTCCAACAGCGGTTGCAAAATGCCGCGCACAGCGCCGCCGGCGCCCAGAATTAATACGCGCTTGCCTTCCAATTCCCAACCCAGGTTGTGCATATCGTGGATCATGCCTATACCGTCGGTGTTATCGCCGAGGATGCTGCCATCGCTGAGTTTTGCCAGGGTATTAACGGCGCCGGCGCGCTCTGCACGCGCCGTGCGTTTTTGCGCAAAGGCAAAGGCATTTAATTTAAATGGCACCGTGATATTTAAACCTTTTCCACCTTGCGTAAAAAATTCCTGCGCAGCCAGTTCAAATTCGCCTTCATTCACTAACTGTTTGTTGTAGTGCATATCCTGCCCGGTTTGCTCGGCAAACTGGCGATGGATAACCGGGGATTTACTGTGATTAATCGGGTTGCCAAATACAGCGTATAAATCAGTCATGAGTCGTCCAAAAAATTATTCGATGGTTATCAAACTAGTTTATTTTTATTTCAACCAATCGCGATGGGGGAGAAACTTTTCATAGAGTTCCGCTTCAGCACTGCCGGCTTCCGGTTGCCAGTTATATTCCCAGCGCACCAGTGGCGGCAGCGACATTAAGATGGATTCGGTACGCCCGCCGGTTTGCAATCCAAACAAAGTGCCGCGGTCATACACCAGATTAAATTCCACATAGCGGCCACGACGGTAGAGTTGGAAATCGCGCTCGCGTTCCGTAAACGGCTGATGTTTACGTGCATTTACAATCGGTACATACGCCGGCAAGTAGCTGTCGCCCACGGCGCGCATCACCTCAAAACTGTGGGCAAAACTTTCATGGTTGTAATCGTCAAAAAACAAACCACCCACACCGCGCGCTTCACCGCGATGTTTAAGAAAAAAGTAATCGTCACACCATTTTTTGAATCTGGGGTAAAGCTGTTCACCCAGAGGATCGCAGGCGTTTTTGGCGGTTTGATGCCAGTGCTTCACATCGGTTTCGTTACCGTAGTATGGCGTTAAATCGTAACCACCACCAAACCACCACACAGGTTCGGCGCCCTCTTTTTCAGCGATAAAAAAGCGCACATTGGCATGGCTGGTTGGCACAAAAGGGTTGTGCGGATGAATCACCAGCGACACCCCCATAGCTTCAAATGCGCGGCCCGCAAGCTCAGGGCGATGCGCCGTAGCCGACGCGGGCATTTGGGTGCCGTACACATGGGAGAAATTCACCCCACCTTTTTCAATCACCCTGCCGTTAGTGATTACCCGTGAGCGACCACCACCGCCCTCGGCCCTATCCCAGCTGTCTTCAATAAAATCGGCACCGCCATCCTCGGCGGCAAGTGCAGCGCAAATGCGATCTTGCAGATCCAACAAATAGGCTTTAACCGCCGCCTTGTCGGGGCCGGATGATTGGCTTATGGGGGAGTGACTCATAGAGATCCTCGCAAAATGGAGCGACTGGCACAGGCGAGGCGCAGACAGTCGACGCTAAAAACCACAGGTTCAGCGGGCGCAAGCCCGAAGGGCCCGCCATTCTACGCGCTAGCGCATAAAAGTGGGCGGAGCTTGTCGCTCATTTGCACTGAAGGGGCATTTTTGGACTAACTGGGACGAACCACATCGCCCGTTAACAAATCGCGAATTTCGGAAGGATTTTTACGTTTGCCGACTGTACCAGTAGTGATAGCCGCCAATTGGTTGCCAAAATAGCGATGCACCTGATGAGCATCCCGCGCCGGTTCCCGGCCTTGCGGGTTGCAAGAGGTGGAAACAATCGGGCCGCCAAACGCGCGCGACAGGCCGGCAGCGACCGGATGATCGGTCACCCGCAAAGCCACACTGGTGAAGTTTCCGCTGATCCAGTAAGGCACCAAACCATTATTGGGCACTAACCAAGTGACGGGGCCGGGCCAGGTGTTCTTTAACTTTTGACGCTGCAGGTCGTTAAGATGATCAATAAAGGGGTCAAACATGTGGATATTTGCCGCTAGCAGTATCAAACCCTTTTGTACCGGGCGATCTTTCAAGGCGAGCAACTCAGTCACCGCCAACTCATCAAACGGATTACAGCCCAACCCCCATACCGCCTCGGTTGGATAAGCAACAACACCCCCCAAACGCATTTGGCGAGCAGCGAATTGAATACGGGGCTGGCGCGACCAATCGAGCATAAAATTTACCTGTACAGAGAACAACTTGGGCACGAATCTACCCCAGCCTCGCGCCAAGCTCAACCAAAAGCGCATTGACGGGATGGTTTAACAACGCTGGTAAGACGCCCCCACTTGCTGAACCAAACCTTTAATTTCCAAGCCAATCAGCGCCGCCGACAGAGCACCGACCTCCTCCCCAATACGCTCAGCCAGCAGATCCAAGGGCAAAGGATCATAACCCAAGGCGTTTAATAACAGCTCCTCCTCTGCGCTCAGCGGATCCTGAACTGCTGGGCTATGGCTGTTATTTGCGGTGCCAGCAGCAGGCTGGGTGGCTTGTTGACCACTGAACAGATCATCCTGAAGCTGGCTCTCCTGCAACTCCTGCCGCTTGTAACTGATCAGGCCAGACAATTGATCGACTATATCCTGCGCCGTCTCCACCAGTGTTGCGCCCTGGCGAATCAATTGATGGCAACCACGCGCCAGGGGGTTGTGGATGGAACCGGGAATCGCAAACACCTCGCGGTTGTGCTGCAAGGCATAGGCCGCGGTGATGAGCGAACCACTTTGCACGGCCGCCTCCACCACCAAAGTGCCACCACTCAAGCCGCTAATAATGCGGTTGCGCTGGGGAAAATGACTTGCATGGGAAGATGTGCCCAGCGGAAATTCACTCACCAGCGCACCACCGGCATCGACAATAGTTTGGGCAAGCTGGTGATGGCGCGATGGATAGACACGGTCGATGCCTGTGCCCATCACCGCAATGGTAATCCCTCCGACCGACAGCGCGCCGCGATGCGCCGCTGCATCTATTCCCAGCGCTAAACCACTGGTGATGGCCAGACCACATCCGGCCAAATAAGCGGCGAATCGCTCAGCATTCTCATTGCCACCTCCGCTCGGGCTGCGGCTGCCGACCATTGCCAATTGCGGCAGGCTCAAGCAGTCAGGATTACCGCGCACAAATAACATAGGTGGAGGTTTGGGAATTTCACGTAACAGCCGCGGGTAGCGCGAGTCATCAAACAGCAGGCACTGCACCTGCGGATGTTTATCCAGATAAGCAAGATCGGCCGCCAGCTGACGTCCCGAGTGGCTGTTTTGGGGATTAGCTTGGTACGCGGCAAGGGCATCAATCGCCGGACGCTTGAAGTAGGGTTCCAGACTTCTTGCCGGCAACTCAAGCAATTCCTGAGGGCTGGGGAAGATTTCCATCAACTGCCAGTAACTGGCGGTTCCGGTATCGGGCAGACGTAACAAAAGCAGGTGGGCAGCAAGCGGGGAGAGCATGGCATCATCCTTGATGGTGCTGCTCCGGGCGGAGCAGCGATAGAGTTGCAGAGAGTTAGGGGTTGCGCACCTTGTCTTTGATTGCCAGTGGGCGATCCGACTCAAGTACCAGCGCGAAACTCATTTTTTCAAAGGTGCGGAATACCATCAACAAGCCAGCGCGCTCATCGGGCAGCGCTACTTTGCCGCCGCGCACACGGTCATTCACTATCTCACCGGCGCGATAAATAGCCATCACATTGCCGATTTGCAGACCTTCGCGCTCACCCTTGTTGATCATCACCACGTTGAATTTGCCGACCTGGGTTACGCCACCTTCAACGGCAATAATCTGGGCTTCAATATCCACATCCGGCGCACTGGGGTAGAAGATGGAATCTACGGAGCGGTCTTCACTGGGCAGTAGATGATCGCCAGGGCGCACCTCTTCATAAGTACGCAACACATCCAGACTGGCAATATCGCCATCCATTTTACTGACTGACACGCTGCCAATACCCTGAGCGTGAACGCCCAATACTTCTTTGGTCACTGGGTCCCTGAACAGCTGACCTTTGCGGAACACACCGTAGTTGGAGTAATTGGCATCAAAACTACCGCGCGCATAAGCGCGGTCATCGGCACCTACAATCAAGCGCTGCTGCTGGCCCGCCAGCATATAGGGCGATGCCTCAAGCACACCGGGTTCTACAATGCGGCTGCGAGACAAAAAGGCATCTATACGATCCAGTGGAATGGCGGTAATGGCTTCATCTACGTTCTGCACGCGAATGCTTGGGCTGAGCTTGGTGGTATCACCTGCGCCCGGCACCATTTTCAGGGTGCGTTCAAGCGTTAAACGCGGTTGACCGTCCAGGTAAATAAGTTTGATGAGATCACCGGGGAAAATAAGGTGAGGGTTCTCGATTTGCGGATTGACATGCCAAATTTCTGGCCACATCCAGGGGCTGTTCAAAAAGGTGCCGGAAATATCCCAGAGGGTATCGCCCTTTTTAACGGTATATTCGTCGGGATGACCCGTTTTAAGCAGTGCATCATCAGCCCAGGAGAAAAAGCTGATCAGGGAGGCGGCCGCAACGGCCAGTAATATTTTTTTCATAGAAACCGATCCTGTTTTATTCGGTCCTGAGGCAGATAGACGTATAATAATAAGTTAAAGTCCATGCTGTTTCCGTGTGCACCGCATAAATCCTGTGCGATCATCATGTTAGCAGCGGTTATTACCTTTTTACTAGAAGTTTGTCACAAACACTATGGCCTTGTTACCTATCCTTGAATTTCCCGACCCGCGCCTGCGCACTGTCGCCAAACCCGTCACAGAAGTGGACGATAATATCCGCAAACTGGTCGAAGACATGTTTGAAACCATGTACGACGCGCCCGGTATTGGCTTGGCTGCATCGCAAGTTAATGTGCATAAACGCGTAGTAGTTATAGACGTCAGCGAGGACAAATCCCAGCCGCTGGTATTTATTAACCCCGAGATTGAAGTGCTCGATCCGGAGTTGAGCGAATACGACGAAGGTTGCCTCTCAGTGCCCGGCTTTTATGAAACCGTGGTGCGCCCCAATCATATCCGCGTCAAGGCATTGGATCGCAACGGCAAACCCTTTGAAATAGAACCTCAGGGCTTGCTCGCTGTGTGCATCCAACACGAGTTGGATCATTTGAACGGCAAGTTGTTTGTGGATCACATCTCGCCCTTCAAACGCAGCCGTATTCGCTCCAAACTGGAAAAGAAACACAAGGCAGAAGCGCGTTAAGGCGCTTGCGGCTTTAACAAGGCGCTTTGTGGCGCCTTTTTTATTGGCCGGGCGTTATAGCGCACCACCGAATCAGATAAAGGTTTTTGCATGAGCCAAGGTTTACGCATCGTTTTTGCCGGCACACCCGAGTTTGCCGCCGAGCATTTAAAAGCACTACTGGGCAGTCGCCATCAAGTCATCGCGGTTTACTCCCAGCCGGATCGCCCCGCCGGACGCGGTAAAAAGCTCAGCGCCAGCCCGGTCAAAGAAGTCGCCCTCGCCCATGATATTCCGGTGTATCAGCCGCTCAACTTCAAAAGCCCCGAAGCCATCGCCGAACTGGCGTCACTGGATGCCGACCTGATGGTAGTGGTCGCCTATGGTCTAATCCTGCCCAAAGCCGTACTCGAGACACCGCGCCTTGGCTGCATTAACGTGCATGCTTCCATACTGCCACGCTGGCGCGGCGCGGCGCCCATCCAACGGGCGATAGAAGCGGGCGACAGCGAAACCGGCGTCACCATTATGCAAATGGATGTTGGCTTGGATACGGGCGATATGCTGATCAAAGCATTTTGCCCCATTTTAGCCGACGATACCGCCGCAACCCTGCACGATAAGCTCATCACTATTGGCACGCCAGCACTGCTGCAAGCGCTTGATGGCATACAAACTGGCAGCATCACCCATGAGCCACAAGACGACAGCCTGAGCAACTACGCTCCCAAACTCACTAAAGAAGAAGCAGCGCTGAATTGGCAACTTTCAGCCGCAGAACTGGAACGCAAAGTGCGCGCGTTCAACCCCTTTCCGGTCGCGCATACCAAACTGGCGGGGGCGGCAGATAACCAGCGCATTCGGGTATGGGCCGCCACGACCTCAGACTCTACTAATACAGCGACACCGGGAGTGATCACTCGCATTGATGAGCGCGGCCTCTGGGTTGCCTGCGCCCAAGGCCAGTTGGTACTGGAGCAATTACAGCTACCGGGCAAAAAGGCGCTAAAGGTGGATGAAATACTGCGCGGCCACCCGGATCTTTTCAGGGTAGGTCAGCAGCTGGAGCAACCCGCATGTTAAGGGTGCGCGCCGCCGCGACCCAGGTGATCGCACAAATCCTGCAAGCCAAAGGCTCGCTTTCCAGCCTGTTACCGGCGATTTCACTGAAAATCGCCGAGAATGACCGCGCCTTACTGCAAGAACTGTGTTTTGGCACCTGTCGCTACTACCCCCAGCTACAGGCCTATACCGAATGCCTGCTAGACAAACCCCTCCGCGCCAAAGACAGCGATGTGCAAGCCTTATTGCTGCTCGGCCTGTACCAACTGCTGCACACCCGCATCCCCGATCACGCCGCTATTGGCGAAACGGTGGAAGTCACACGGGCGATTAACAAACCCTGGGCAACCAAGCTGGTCAATGGGGTATTGCGCAGTTTTCAGCGTGATCACCGCAAAATAGACGAACTTCTCGCGCAAAATAGTGCTTTTCAAACCAATCATCCGGCGTGGATGCAGGCCATGCTAGCCAAATGCTGGCCCGAACAGCTGGAGCAGCTGATCGCCGCCAATAACCAGCACCCGCCGTTTAGCCTGCGCTTGAACATCCAAAAAATCAGCCGCGATGCCTATTTGCAGCTATTACAGGCACAAGGCATAGCGGCCAAAGCCACCACTTTCAGCCCCTACGGCATTACGCTTGAGCAGGCCTGCGACCCACGCCAACTGCCACATTTTGCCGAGGGCTGGCTCAGCGTGCAGGACGAAGCCGCACAGTTAAGCGCCGATTTGCTGGAGTTAGCACCCAACTTAAGGGTTTTGGATGCCTGCAGCGCACCCGGCGGTAAAACCGGCCACCTGCTGGAGCGTGAGCCCAGCCTGCAGGTTACAGCGCTGGATGCCGATGAGCGCCGCCTGACGCGGGTGCGCGAGAACCTGAATCGCCTGGGCGTGAGCGCAAAAGTGATCTGCGGCGATGGCACCCAGCCCAACACTTGGTGGGACGGCGAACAGTTTGATCGCATCCTGCTGGATGCGCCCTGTTCCGCCACCGGCATAGTGCGCCGCCACCCCGACATTAAAGTGCTGCGCACCCCCGAGGAGCTGGACAAACTCGGCGAGCTACAACAGCTACTCCTCAAAAACCTCTGGCCACTGCTCAAGCCAGGCGGCGTGTTGCTTTACGCCACCTGTTCGGTGATGCCCAAAGAAAATACCCGCGTAGTGGAGGCGTTTTTAGCGCGCCAGCAGGATGCCCACTGCGACTCGCTCGAGGCCGACTGGGGCATAAGCCAGCCCTGTGGCCGCCAGCTGCTGCCACAAGTAAACGGCCACGATGGTTTTTATTATGCACGGCTGCGCAAAAGCCTCTAGGCTTGGCAAAAGCCTTATCCAGCCCGATAGCGACCCAGGACTTTTATGAAAATCATTATTCTCGGCGCCGGCCAGGTCGGCGGTAGCCTGGCGGAACATTTGGCCAGCGAATCCAATGACATCACCGTGGTGGATACCGACGAAGCGCGCCTGCGCGAACTGCGCGACCGCTTGGATATCAGCGTGATTACCGGCGAAGCCTCACACCCCGATGTACTTGAACAAGCCGGCCTTGAAGATGCCGATATGCTGGTGGCAGTTACCAGCGACGACGAAATCAACATGACCGCTTGTACCGTCGCCGAACACTTGTTTCACACCCCCACCAAAATCGCGCGGGTGCGCGCCACCGCCTACCTCACCCATCGCCAACTGTTTGATAACAAAGCGATTCCGATTGACGTACTCATCAGCCCCGAACAGCTGGTATCGGAATATATTTTCCGTTTGATTGAACAGCCGGGCGCCCTGCAGGTGTTGGATTTCGCCGGCGGCAAGGTTCAGCTGGTGGCAGTAAAGGCCTACCACGGCGGGCCACTGGTCGGTCAGGAGTTGCGCTTTTTGCGCGAGCACATGCCCTCGGTGGATACGCGCGTCGCCGCAATTTATCGCCGCAACCGCGCCATAGTGCCCACTGGTACCACCGTGATTGAAGCGGACGACGAGGTGTTTTTTATCGCCGCCAAAGCCGATATTCGCGCGGTCATGAGCGAGCTGCGCCGCCTGGAAGTGGCTTACAAACGCGTCACCATCGCTGGCGGCGGCAACATTGGCCTGCGCCTCGCCAAAATGCTGGAAGGCCGCTACAACGTGCGGGTGATTGAATTTAACAAGCAGCGCTGTATTCGCCTGTCGGAACAGTTGGAGCGGGCGATTGTGATTCAGGGCAGCGCCTCGGACAAAGACCTGCTGCTGGAAGAAAGCATTGAGGATACCGATGTCTTCCTCGCACTCACCAATGACGACGAGGCCAATATCATGTCCTCCATGCTCGCCAAACGCCTGGGCGCGCGCAAGGTAATGACACTCATCAATAACCCCGCCTATGTGGATGTAGTACAAGGTGGCGATATAGACATCGCCATTTCACCGCAAACCACCACCATTGGCAGCCTGCTCACCCACGTGCGCCGTGGCGATATAGTGAATGTTCACTCACTGCGGCGCGGCGCGGCGGAAGCGATAGAAATCATCGCCCACGGTGACGCCAAATCCTCCAAGGTGGTGGGCAAGGCGCTGGAAGACATAGACCTGCCCGAGGGCGCCAACATTGGCGCGATTGTGCGCCAGGGGCCGGACGGCGATGAAGTGGTGATCGCCCACGACGATGTAGTGGTGCAATCCGGCGACCATGTGATTGTGTTTTTGCTGCAAAAGAAACATATCCGCGACGTGGAAAAACTCTTCCAGGTTGGTTTCAGTTTCTTCTAACTCTACCCAAACCCATTAATTCATAAGGAGCCCACACCATGACCGCCATCAAAACCCAACTCCTCGTACTCGGCAGTGGCCCCGGCGGTTACTCCGCCGCCTTTCGCGCTGCGGATCTCGGCCTGGATGTCACCCTGGTAGAGCGCTACCCGAGCCTCGGCGGGGTCTGTTTGAACGTGGGCTGCATTCCTTCCAAGGCACTGCTGCACGTCGCTGAAGTGATTAACGAGACCAAACACGCCGACAGCCTCGGGCTCAGTATCGGCTCGGTCAGCCACGACCTGGACAAGGTTCGCGCCTACAAGGATTCGGTCGTGAGCAAGCTGGTTTCCGGTGTGGGCGCCATGGCCAAGGGGCGTAAGGTACGGGTGGTGGAGGGCTACGGCAGCTTTACCAGCGCCAATCAATTGCAAGTCGTAAAGGGCGATGAAACCACGCTGATCGATTTCGAACAGGCCATCATCGCTGCCGGTTCACGCAGCGTGAAACTGCCGTTTATCCCCGAAGATCCGCGCATTTTCGACTCAACCGGCGCCCTTGAGCTGCGCTCGGTGCCAGCGCGCCTGCTGGTCATTGGCGGCGGTATTATCGGCCTGGAAATGGCCACCGTGTATGAAGCCCTGGGCAGTAAAGTGACGGTGGTAGAGTTTGCCGACCAACTGGTGCCCGCTGCCGATAAAGACCTGGTGGCGGTCTACAGCAAATACAACAAAGACAAGTTTGAAGTACTGCTCTCCACCAAAGTGGAAGCGGTAACCGCCAAACCCGAAGCTATTGAAGTGGCCTTCAGCGGCGCCAACGCCCCGGCTGAAGCGCGCCAATTTGATGCAGTTCTGGTCGCCGTAGGCCGGGTGCCCAACGGCAAGCTGATCGGTGCCGACAAAGCCGGCGTGCATGTCGACGAACGCGGTTTTATCCCCACCAACCAATACCTGCAAACCAACGTGCCGCACATCTACGCGATTGGCGACATTATTGGCCAGCCCATGCTCGCCCATAAAGCCACCCACGAAGGTCACGCCGCCGCCGAAGGTGTCGCCGGCCACCCACATGCATTTGCGCCCATGGCCATACCCTCTATCGCCTATACCAACCCCGAAATCGCCTGGGTTGGCCTGACCGAAAAAGAAGCCAAACAAAAAGGGCTGGATTACAAAACCGCCGTATTCCCCTGGAGCGCCAGCGGCCGCGCCATCGCCTCAGACCGCAGCGAAGGCAAAACCAAGCTGATTTATGACGCCAAAACGGACCGCCTGCTCGGCGCCGGATTAGTGGGAGTACATGCGGGGGAATTGTTGGGCGAACTGACGCTGGCGCTGGAATTTGGCGCGAGCGTGGAAGATATCGCCCTCACCATCCACGCTCATCCGACTCTACACGAGTCCGTCGGTTTGGCGGCGGAATTGGGTGCCGGCACGATTACCGATTTGCCCAACCCCAAGGCGAGTTTGAAAAAGTAAACCGCGCAAAAAATCAAAAGGCCGATTAGCAAAGCTAGTCGGCCTTTTATGTCACAACAACCGCACTAGTTTACCGCTACAGGCTGCCCCGCTTTTGCAGGTAAACATCGGTCTAGAAATGTATCCATCGCACGGAAAGTATCCATACGATTTTTTTCGTTCGACAAATAATGATCTTCACTCGGCAACTCTAAAAAGGTCACCTCTTTGTTGGCTTTTTGTAGCGCATCGCGCATTTGGTAGCTGTGTTTAATTTCAACCTGACGATCATCCGTACCGTGAATTAGCAACACAGGCGCTTTGATTTTATCGGCAAAATTAACCGGTGAAATTGCCTTAAGCGTTGAATTATCATTACCGATCTGCTCGTCAATCGCGTTGTAACTCAACCAAAAAGCACGACGATCTTTAACCAAGTCATACACATTGCTCACACCATTAACACTAATGGCGCAGCGATAAAAATCTGGCGTTTTCACCACCCCCATCAAGGCAGCATAACCACCATAACTTCCGCCCACTATGCCAATCGCATTGGGGTCAGCAATGCCATCGGCAATTAATTTACGTGCGCCATCTTCAATATCATTCTGCATTTCCTTGCCCCAGCTTTTAAAGCCAGCATTTCTATGCTCTATACCATGACCATCAGAGCCGCGGAAATTCATTTGCAATACGGCATAACCTTTATTGGCAAAAAATTGTGCCCAGTAATCAAACACACCAGTGTCTCGCGCATGGGGGCCACCATGCGGAAACATTAAGGTTGGAAGATTTTTTGCTGATTTATCGTTTGGCAGCGTTAAAAAGGCTTCGATTTTCACACCATCTCGCGCTAGGTATTCAATTCGCTCAGTTTTGCTAAGTAGTTCAGGCAATAGCTTTTTATAGCCATAAGCTACTGCATCCAGTTTTAACGGATTCATGCTGCCCAGATAATAAGTACCGGAGTCAGTACTGTTAGAAGAAAATACTAAAAACTTATTTAAATCGTTAGTCATGGAATAAATATAATTGCGATGCCCGGGAATAGCTTTATCTATTTTTGCCTGTAGATTCTGCATATTCTTGTCAAAGAAACGCGTCCCTCCATCTGCTGATGCACCGACACCAATGACCTCACCCGTTACCGGTGAAAATACTAAATTCCCTTTTACATCATAATGTGGGTCGGACAATACAAGTTCACGCTTCAATGCAGGATCTTTCAAATTCACTTTAAAAATAGCCTGGCGTGATTGATGGTAGGCGCGAATATAAAATTCATTGGGGTCTTTACCAAACCCCAAAGGATCTACCTGTGCGTCAGAAAATATTTTGTAAGTCCACAACGCTTGCCATTTTTTTGAATCCAGATCGTAAACCATGATGGAGACCTGATCGCCTTCGACTTTGGTGCCCACCCGAACACGATGCTGCTGATCAGTCATCCAATCACCGATATTGGATTTGTGGGAATGATAGATGGTTGCGCGCTGATTCTTGATATTAACTTTGTAAACCACCAATCCGCTCATGAACCCAATATCCATACCTGGAAACGCCATCAATAGATGATCCGGGTCATCATATAAACTATCAACCACCCAATCGCGTACCGACGGAGTGATCTTGTAACGCTGCAGGAATTTTTTGCTAATTGGCTGACTCACTTTTTCTGATTCAGTATCAATCAATAGCAAATCATGGTCGCGCGTTTTAAAACGCACAGCACTCATACCAATCCAGGTATCTCGCTCAGAGGGTGTAAAGGTAGAAACCATTAAGGTTGTATCGTCTTTCCAGCCAATCCATTTAAAAAAGAATTTAGAATTATCCGTAAACAATACAATTTTGCTTTTTTGGGTTGCCATGTCCATTACTTGCACGGCAACACCTTGTGTATCGCCAACGCTCACGCGAACGGTGGAGGCTAGTTTTTTGCCGGAGGGCGATAAAACCAAATTGCTGACATCGGGTAATTGAGCAAAATCCTCAGTGGTCAGTTTTGAAATAGCAAAGCAAGTCGCTGAGAAGACAAGTGATATAAAACAAAAAAATGAAAGGAGAATATTGTGGTGTGGTTTGCGAAAGATTTTCATAGCCATTCCTTTTTACCTTGGCGGTTATTTTTTGAGATGAAATCACGCTCAAATGAGGCACTGTTCCAAATGCGCAGATGAAATTAATCTACTTATAGTCAATCAGCAAGTATTTATTTCAGGCAAAAAAATACCCGGCAAGCCGGGCATTTTTATCAATGAAATTTGAATTAAATAACCATAATCCCATCCGCCTCAATCAGCGAGGCACGCGGTAATTGGTTGATGCCGATAGCGGCGCGAGCGGGGTAGGGCTGCTGGAAGTATTGACCCATCACTTCATTCACAATCGGGAAATTGGCGAGGTCGGTGAGGTAGATGTTGAGTTTCACCACGTCTTTCAAACTACCACCGGCGGCTTCACACACGGCTTGCAGGTTTTTAAACACCTGATGCGCCTGCACCGCAAAATCGCCCTCCACTAATTGCATGGTTTTAGGGTCAAGCGGAATCTGGCCAGAGAGGTAGACGGTGTTATTTACCTTTACCGCTTGTGAATAGGTGCCTATAGCGGCGGGAGCGTTATCGCTGTGGATAATGGCTTTATTGGTCATGGGAAAACCTTATGGTGGATGATTAATTCTTGGCGCGATTCACGCGAATCACAAAACTCAGGGTGCGTATGCGGCGCATGATATTGGCGAGGTGAATACGGTTGTGCACGCCGATGCACAAATGGATAACGCTGTTGTGGGCGTCGCGCTCATGCACGTTGATGTGTTCAATGCTGGCGCCCTGTTCGGTAATGCGGGTGGCGAGGGTGGCGATAATGCCGCGCTCGCTTTCCACTTCAACGCGCACATCCACCAAAAACTCACCGCTGACATTAGCCGCCCAATTCACCTGGCTGATTTTGTCGGGGTAGTTGCGGATTTCAGCAATATTGCGGCAGGTGTCCTGATGGATCACCAAGCCTTTGCCGGAACTGATATGGCCGATGATCGGGTCGCCGGGAATGGGGCGACAGCAGCGCGCAAAGCTGATCATCATGCCTTCGGCGGAGTCGATGGTAATGGCTGAATTGAGGCTGCCGCTGCGCGGTTTTAATTCGGCATCCGGCTGCAATAATTTCACCAGCGGGTAGACCAGCTTGTTGCCGAGGCCAATCTCCTCAAAAAGTTTCTCCATACTTTCCAGCTGGGCGCCGGCGAGCAGTTTGTGTTGCAGCTCCTCGGGCAAATGCTCCAGATCCAACTGGATTTCACCCAAGGCGCGACTGAGCATGCGCTTGCCCAGGGTCACAGATTGGTGATGGCGCTGGTGTTTTAAGTAGTGGCGAATCGCTGAGCGCGCCTTGGCCGACACCGCAAAATTCAACCAACTGGGGTTGGGCTGGGCGCCCTGGGCGGTGATGATCGCCACTTTTTGGCCGGATTGCAGCGGCTGTGACAGTGGCGCCATACGGTCGTTGATGCGGCAGGCAACGCAGGTGTTACCAATATCCGTGTGCACGGCGTAGGCAAAATCGACGGGGGTGGCGCCGGTGGGCAACTCCACAATCTTGCCCTTGGGCGTAAAGACATACACCTCGTCCGGGAAGAGGTCGATCTTTACGTTTTCAATAAATTCGAGGGAGTTACCCGCATTTTTTTGCATTTCCAACAGGCCTTGCACCCACTGGCGCGCGCGGCTGTGGCTGGCGTTGACCGGCTCATCGCTGTTGGACTTATAAAGGAAATGGGCGGCAATGCCACTATTGGCCATTTCATCCATTTCCTTGGTGCGGATTTGCACTTCAATCGGCACGCCGTGCATGCCCACCAGCACCGTGTGCAGCGATTGGTAGCCGTTGGTTTTGGGGATGGCGATGTAATCCTTGAACTCGCCGGCAACCGGTTTATAGAGGTTGTGCACCACGCCCAACACGCGATAACAGGTGTCCACCGAATCCACAATAATGCGGAAGGCGTAGACATCCATAATCTCTTTGAAGAACTTTTTCTTCTGACGCATCTTTTCGTAGATGCTAAACAGGTGTTTTTCCCGCCCTATGACAATCGAGGTAATGTTCTCTTTGGCCAAGCGCTTTTCAAACGAGGTCTGGATTTGCTCCACCAGCTCTTTGCGGTTGCCGCGTGCGGTTTTGAGCGCAGCTTGCAGGCGCGTGGCGCGCAGCGGGTGCATACAGAAGAAGCTGCGATCTTCCAGCTCCAGACGCACTTCGTTCATGCCCAGGCGATGGGCAATGGGCGCATAGATCTCCAGGGTTTCTTTGGCGATACGGCGTTTTTTATCCGGCGGCATAGCGCCGAGGGTGCGCATGTTGTGCAAGCGGTCGGCGAGTTTGACCAGAATCACCCGCAGGTCATTGGCCATCGCCAACGCCATTTTCTGGAAGTTTTCGGCCTGCTTTTCGGCGTGGGATTCAAACTCGATTTGGGTCAGCTTGGAAACGCCATCGACCAAGTCCGCCACCGCATCGCCAAACTGGCCGGCAATGGCTTTTTTGCTGATACCCGTGTCTTCAATCACATCGTGCAACATGGCGGCCATCAGGCTTTGATGATCCATGTGCATGGTCGCCAGAATATCGGCAACCGCGAGGGGGTGGGTGATGTAGGCTTCGCCGCTGCGACGTTTTTGGCCGTCGTGGGCTTGTTCGGCGTAGAAGTAGGCGCGCTTCACCAAATTGATTTGGGAAGGTTCCAGATAAGACGATAGCCGGTGGCTTAAGGCCTCTATGGTTTGCACGCCCTTCTCCAGACAGGATTGCCGCTCAGGGGTAGAGCGGCGACTGGCACAATCAATACTTAGATGTCGTTCTCGTACACACGTTCTGGCTTAGGTTGTGGCAGTGTGTCTTTTTCCAACAGGATGCTGGCATCCACAAAACCTTCTTCGATCTCGCGCAGGGCGATCACGGTAGGCTTGTCGTTTTCTGGCGCAACGTGGGGCTCTTTGCCACCAATGGCCAATTGACGCGCGCGCTTGCTGCCAACCATAACCAGTTCAAAACGGTTATCAACGTGATCCAAACAATCTTCAACGGTAATACGTGCCATAACTTTGTGTGCTCTATCAAAACGCTGGGTAAACGCAGCTGGGCTGCAGTCCGGTCGGCTATTATGCGTCAGCGGTGGTGACTATGCCAACCGCGGCTGGGCAAAATTACATCAATACTAGGCCAATAGCTCCCTTAGCAACTGGCTATGGCGCTCGGTTTGGCGCGCCAGGCGTATGTGCTGACTGGTCACCAACGCCTGAAACTGCGCCAGCGCGAGCGTGAAATCGTCATTGATAATTAAATAATCCGCCTCAGGGTAGTGCGACATTTCACTGATCGCCTCGCTCATGCGCGCCTCTATCACACTTTCATCATCTTGCCCGCGACCAGTTAAACGTTGGCGTAAACAGGCGAGTGAGGGCGGGAGAATAAACAAGCTGACGGTATCCGGCAGCAACTTGCGCACCTGACGCGCGCCCTGCCAATCAATTTCCAGAATGACATCTATGCCTGCGTTAAGTGTATCCACCACCCATTTTTGGGAAGTGCCATAGAGGTTGCTAAATACCCGCGCATGCTCCAGAAACTCGCCGCGCTCCAGCATGGCTTCAAAGGTAGCGTGATCGACAAAGTGATAGTTCACACCATCCACCTCTCCCGGGCGCATAGGGCGTGTGGTGTGGGATACCGACACACAGACTTCCGGATTGGATTTCACCAGTGCGCTCACCAAACTGGTTTTGCCCGCACCCGAGGGCGCGGAAACGGTATAAAGCGTGCCGAGGTTGGCCATAAGAGAACCTGTTAACAGTAGGTAAATAGGAAGCTAAAACGATAGGGCAAATTATGGCACAGGCCGGCAGGAAAGCGCGCCGCGTGAACACTCCTAAGCCGCAACTGTGGCATAGTAAGCACTCCCGCCATTCATTTCCGCAGGCGCTCTATGCTACGTCAATTACTGTCCATCACCCAAACTGCAGAACGCTTGCGGGTACGCCCCGAGTACATTCATGCCCTGGTTGCCAAAAAACGCCTGGAATTTATTCACGGCGAGCAATTGGATGCCGCACAGGTAGAGCGACTTGCACTGCTCATGGACAAATTGCGCAAAAATGGCATAGCTACATTAGTGGAGATTTGTGCGCAAGATCATCCAACCGGATAATTCTCATCGATATTACATTTCGATGACACTAGAATACGTCTCTTGGATTTAGTGATCAGGAGAGGCCGACTGCAATGCAGGAATCAAATGTTTCATCTAATCAAATAAATCGATTCACCCAAACTTTGGTCATTCTCTGCGCGCTCGCGCTCGCCTACCTTCTTGTGAAAAAAGACAAACCAGCGCCACAATTTCATCATGTCAATTTTGGTAACGAGGCCCAACTTGTGAGCGTTACGCCGCACACACCCAGGCTGGTTACAGGTCAAACTATCCGATTTTCAGTACAGTGGAAATTCTCGTCGCCACTGCCTGAATCACATCTCATTGCTTATCATGTTCGCAACCAACAGCATCAACTCACACCATTAGATACCCGCACCATTCAAGCATCTGGTTTGGCGTACAGCCATACGCCACCACAAGGAATTATCTTTGAGGATCATTTGAGCATACCTACAACAGCAGATATGCCTGAAGGCATATATGAAGTGGTTACATTTATTTATCCCATCGGGGACTATCCACTCAATCCGACACTGGGCTCTGCAATTTACAATGCTCAAAGAGTATTGTTTAACGTGGAAATAACCAAATAATCAATATGGAAAATTCTGGAAAAAATTATCCAATAACACCTATTTTATCTATTTCCACAGTTGTGATTGCTGGGCTGATACTAAGTCAAATAGTAGCGCTTATTGCAAACACAAGTGAAGCTAATCAGTTTAGCTTTTATTGTATCGTTGCCGTTTTTTACCCTCTGGCATTTTGGTGTTTTGGAATACAGTTTCAGCCGACTATTTTCATATTCAACGCTTGTCACTCCCTCAAAAAGCTATCGATAAATAGCGTAATTTATTTGGGATTAACAATACTATTGTCAAAACATAGCTTTGCTTACAATTTCTCTGATTTAAAAACCTACACAGGGCCATTATTTTTTTTATTTGCATATAACTACTGCATACTGGCAAGTATTATTGAAAAGCTAATACCTGCCTTTACGATCAAAATCTTATTCTATTTATTTATTACACTGGCAGGACTTTACTGGCTACCTTATTTCTTAAAACCAATCCCTTTCCTATACCTGTTTTTTTTACTCGGTTTAAAAGGAATAAGGCCGACATTCCTAACAAAAAATACACTGCATATTAGAAACGAAATACTGATAGCCTTGTTTTTTTTAGCGCTCATCATTAACTACTTTGGCTCATCAATAATACTCATAGCAGGAGAAGGCAGCTGGTGGCGCTATTTGTTAGCTGTGATTGCTTCAACATTTATTTCTATCCTCCTCAAAACATCATTGGCAAACTTAATAGGCCATTGGTGGATGGATTGGGTTAGCTGGATCAGTGCATCAAAGCGGAAAGAAGAATTCAAAATCTTCTTAGACAAGAGCTCCCAACGACCAATCACCGGAAGAGTGTTGAAAGCCTCATTAGTTGTTATCTCTATTGCAGCTACATTTATTCTTTCAACTTTCATAAACTTAATCTTTTTTGAACTACCGCTACGCGATTGGAATGTTCAAACAACCACCATGTGGTATGAACAGTCCATTTCTTTTGCAAGCATTGGCATTTTTTTAATTGCGGCTATTTATTATTTATTGCGTATTTTTCTTAGCCGCAGCGCCAGCCTTGTAATATTATTTTTACCGATGTTATTGCTCGCGATAACAAACCAATTAAAAATTAATTTTTTAAATTCCCCTTTGCTGCCGAATGACTTTTATCTCATCAACCAAGCATTAGGGTCATTGGGATTTATTGTGGGGCAAGGCACTGCTCTTGGCATCCTCCTCTTATCGCTTTGCGCAGCGATAAGCATGCTAATTTTCTTCATTCGCCACTGGAGAAAGTTTGTAAATAAAAATAAAGGGGCCGCAGCCAGGGGAATGATTTCCGCTCTTCTACTCATTATTTTCATATATAGCCCAGCGCAATTAGTCAGCAGTGAAAAAATGCCCAATATCTGGGAATTGTCAGATGCACTTCAACTATACCAATACACTGGTTTCTTTGGTGGATTCATATACAACCACAAAAACTTTAAAGTCACTAAACCCGGTGGTTTTGAACCCGGTTCGATAGCAAGACTTACAACGGAATTAGCGTTAGCTGATGATTTGAAGAAAGCGAAAAAAAGTGATGCCGCAAAACCTCATGTAATTGTTATACAGTCTGAAGCCTACTGGGATCCAGGACTGCTCAGCCCGGGTTTATACCCAGAAGGTTCGCCGGGCAAGCTGGAATCCATCTGCGAAGCTAAAATAAATAACACACACTTTTGTGCAACGGGTTATCTTTCCGTACCATCATTTGGTGGCATTACTGCGAATGCGGAATATGAAGTGTTAACCGGGATTGCAATCAGTTTATTTCCTTCTGGCGCTGTTCCCTTCAATCACTTTATTCAAAAGAAACAACCCAGCATTACCTGGCGTTTTCGCCAGGCTGGATATAAAACGGTGGGATTACACCCCCACGAAGGATGGTTTTGGAATCGCAACAACGTCTATCCTAGATTAGGATTCCAATATTTTTACGATATTGAATACTTTGCTGATGCGGATAAAAATGGACTGTATGTATCAGATGATGCTATCAATCAGGCGATTGTAAAAAATATTACAGAGGCAAGCGAACCAATTTTTTTATTCTCTGTTTCCATGGCCAATCATGCGCCGTTTAATGATGACCGTTATGAAAAACTCAGCCCGGTTAAGATTAACTGGGACGCTGTACCTAATTTGTCGCCTGAAGAGTATAAGACACTTGCTACATTCTCTATTGGCGTAAGGGAGAGCAGGCGTGCCTTACAGGAATTGATTGCCAATTACAGCTCACCAAAATCGCCCCCGGTAATTATTCTTTTTTATGGTGATCATCTACCAATTCTTGGGGGAGATTTCCGAATTTATGAAGAGACAGGGTACAAACCTTCAGGTGAATCAATCCACTACAGGGAAATGTTTTCCACTCCTTATTTAATTTGGAGCAATCAGGAATTACATACCACTAATTGGCCACATTTCATTTCCGCACCTCTGCTAGGACAACAGCTAGCCAGCGCAGCTGGCTTGGGCAAGCCAATTTTGGAATCGCTATTAAATGAGCTTCAAACTGCACCTGGATTCAGGCACCCTCCTTATTCCATATTACAGCAGGGCAATCAGTTACCCGATCCTTCGGCTCGCCAGGAAAAGTTGCTTCAGCTTTACAGGCACCTTTTCTTCGATACTATTTTAGCTGATCAGCAGTACTTACATTATTTTGGTGTTGAAACGTTACACAGCCAACCGCAAAAGACATCAAATTAAATCTGAATTATTTCTGCGCAGGTAATAGCTGCTCGCGCACCTCATAATAAGCCTGCTCGGAAATTTTTTGGTAATCACCAGCATCCTCCATAAAGGCTTTGTAGGATTCATAGACCTTTTTGAATTGCGGGTCTTTGGCGGCTTGCTCAACGTATACTTGCTGCGTGATTTTATAAAAATGCTGCAACACTTCATCCGGCAATTTACGGATTTGCACACCCTGTTTATCCACCAATTCTTTTAACGCGCGGCTATTGTTAGCGGTATAGCTGTCAAACATATCCTGACTCATGGCGCGCGCAGCGTAAGTCACAATCGCCTGTAAATCCGCAGGTAAACTTTCAAAAGCTGTTTTGTTGATAATCAACTCCATGGATGGCCCCGGCTCGTGCCAACCAGGGTAGTAGTAATATTTGGCAATTTGCTGGAAACCAAAGGCCAAATCATTTTCCGGCCCAACCCATTCGGCCGCATCGATCACGCCGGTTTGCAAGGAAGTGTAGAGTTCACCGCCCGGGATATTCACTGAAGTGCCGCCAGCTAAATTAAACACTTCACCGGCCAAACCGGGAATGCGCATTTTCAAGCCGCGTAAATCCGCGACGGAATTTATTTCGCGATTAAACCAGCCCGCCATTTGTACGCCGGTATTGCCGGCAGGAAAGGGAATTAAATTAAAGGGCGCATAGATTTCCCGCCATAATTCCAAACCGCCGCCGTGGTTGATCCAGCCATACAATTCCTGCGCATTCATACCAAAAGGTACAGAGGTAAAAAATTGTGCGGCTGGCACCTTACCGCGCCAGAAATAACTGCCTGAATGGCCCATCTCGACACTGCCGGATGAGACCGCATCAAACACCCCCATTGCCGGCACTAACTCATTGGCGCCATAGACATGGATTTGCAAACGCCCACCTGACATTTCCTTGATGACTCGCGCTAAATTTTCAGCGCCCACCCCCAAACCGGGGGTATTTTTGGGCCAGGATGTCACCATTTTCCAATGATAAGTTTGTGCGGAAACAACAGATGAATTCTGTTCACCGGCGACTGATGGCTCAACAGATTTTTTTGGTTTGGATTTTTCCAATACCAATGCGGCAAATACAGCCACCAAAGCAGCCAGCAATATAACGACAACCAGCGGATACCAATTTATTGTTTTTGTGTTCATAAACTCTTCGCTTTGTTGAATTAAAAAGATTAAAGCCCCGTGAGCTTCGCATACTGCATCACCAGGCGCTTAATACCGGCTTCGGCGAATTTAATTTGAATCACCGCGTTGGGGCCGGAGCCTTCGAATTGCAAAATTACGCCTTCGCCAAACATAGGGTGGCTGACGCGCTGGCCGAGGCGGAAGCCGGTGCTTTCGCCGGTGTCGTACATGGGTTGGCGTTTGCTGGTTTGGGTGAGCGGGCGATTCAAGCTGACCGGACGGGTAACGGCGGTTTTTAAGCGCACTTCCTCAATACAGTCTTCGGGAATTTCTTTTACAAAACGGGACACCGCATTAAAGGTTTCATTGCCATACAAGCGACGGGTTTCAGCATAGCTGATAAATAATTTTTCCATCGCGCGGGTGATACCCACGTAGCAGAGACGGCGCTCCTCCTCCAAACGATCCGGGTCGTCCGCCGACATTTTGTGGGGGAATAAGCCCTCCTCTACGCCCGCCAAAAACACCAGCGGAAATTCCAAACCTTTGGCCGAGTGCAGCGTCATTAATTGCACTGCATCTTCAAATTCATCGGCTTGGGTTTCACCGGCATCGAGTGCGGCGGTATCCAAAAATTGTTGCAGCGGCGAGAGCTCTTCGTTTTCTTCTTCGGCTTCAAAGGCGCGGCAGGCGGTAATTAATTCCTGCAAGTTTTCGCCGCGCGCCTGACCTTTTTCGCCTTTTTCATTTTGATGGAATAGCAGCAGACCCGTATCTTCTATCACCATTTTAGCGATGCTATCCAAACCCGGCGTATCGCCCCGTACATCAATTGCACTGGCATCCTGGGCGAGTTTTTCAATGAGGTTTAAAAAGGATTGCACCGCATTACCGGCGCGTGCCGTGAGCACTTTTTTGGCGAGCATTTGCTCCGCCGCTGACCAGAGCGAACAGCCCTGCTCGCGCGCAAACAGGCGAATGTCGTCCACTGTTTTGCCGCCAATACCGCGTGTTGGGGTATTGATAACCCGCTCAAAACCGGCGTCGTCGTGACGATTGCTAATCAAGCGCATATAGGCGATGGCGTTTTTAATTTCCAGGCGATCATAAAAGCGCTGGCCGCCGTAAATGCGGTAGGGAATGGCCTCGCGCAGCAGCGCCTCTTCCAACACCCGCGACTGGGCGTTGGAGCGGTACAAAATCGCCATGCTTTTTTTCGGGTTGCCTTTGCGTGCCCAATCCTGAATTCGCTCGACAATAAAACGCGCTTCGTCCTGTTCGTTGTAGGCGGCGTAGAGGGAAATAGGATCGCCCTTGTCGCCTTGCGTCCACAGCTCTTTACCGAGGCGGCCGTAGTTGTGTTTGATCACCGCGTTGGCGGCTTTGAGAATATTGCCGGTGGAACGGTAATTTTGTTCGAGGCGATAAATGTGGGTGTCGGCAAAATCCTGCGAGAAGCGCTGGATATTTTCGATTTTGGCGCCGCGCCAACCGTAAATGGATTGATCGTCATCGCCCACCGCCGTCACGCATGATTCTTTACCCGCCAGCATACGCAACCAGGCGTATTGCACTGAGTTGGTGTCCTGGAATTCGTCCACCAAAATAAACGGGAAGCGCTGGCGATAGTGCTCAAGGATGTGCGGTTTGTTGAGCCAGAGTTCGTGGGCGCGCAGCAGGATTTCGGCAAAATCCACCATGCCACCGCGCTGGCAATCCTCTTCATAGGCGCGATAAATCTGCAGCATGGTGCGCACAAAGGGGTCGGCGGTTTCCTGAATATGGCGGGAGCGCAGGCCTTCGTCTTTCTGCGCGTTGATATACCACTGCGCCTGTTTGTGCGGCCATTGGTTTTCGTCCAGGTTGAGCGCCTGATAAATGCGCTTGATTAAGCGCAGCTGGTCGTCGCTGTCCAGAATCTGGAAATTTTGCGGCAGGTTGGCGTCCTGCCAGTGGGCTTTGAGCAGGCGATGCGCCAAACCGTGGAAGGTGCCTACCCACATGGCGCGGCTGTTGATGTATTGATTGTTCTGGCTAAAGAGTTCATCCAAACGGCTGCGCATTTCGCGCGCGGCTTTGTTGGTAAAGGTCACCGCCATAATGGAATAGGGCGACATCTGCTCCACCTGGATCAGCCAGGCAATACGGTGTACCAGTACGCGGGTTTTACCACTGCCGGCGCCTGCGAGAATCAGCTGGTTGGTAGCGGGGGCCGAGACGGCTTCGCGCTGTTCGTTGTTGAGGTGATCGAGGAGGAGGGAAACGTCCATAACCTGAGCCAGTTAATGCATGAGAGGGCAATTTTACTGGCTAGATATACATATGACTATCTTTGTTTTAGGCAAATACCGGAATCGCGGTGAGCAGGCACTGTTCACTTGTTGTTGAGCTTCCTGGCTCGCACCAAAAGCACCGCAAGCAGGACAGCAAGCAATAGCATCAAGGGCAGGGATTCAGTGTCGTAGCCGCCAGCTTGGTGGGGCTGGATAACATAAAAACCCGGGTACGGGCTCGCGGGTTTCGCACTTGTCTCAGCCTCGGCAATCCCGGAGGTGGTGGCAACTTCTGCGGCAAAGGAGGCGCCATTGGCCGTTAACAACTCCAACTGCGGCATGGAAAAACAATCCACCTTGCTGTCTTGTTGAGTCCCGTGCGAGCAGTCAGCATAAACCGCATAAACACTGGTGGAACTCAGCGCGATGAAGCTAAACACTGCAAACACGCCAAAACGCCGTAGTGCGATAAAAAACGCCAGAAAATAATGCTGGTGAGTCATGAGCTTGCTCCCGCTGCCGCGCTGTATCAGTGAATGTAGCAGCTCAAACAAGTGACGCAAGTCACATTTTTTTAGCGCCTGGGCTTCAGTTTTTTGCGCGGAATGTGAATTTAGATGCCAAGCTATTGATTTTGTTAGGCCCGCTGCACAAGGCTCCCAAAAAAACCTTATGCCCGGCTATAAGCAAAGGGATACAAAGAAAAAAAAGATCCTGCGAGAGCCAGACGGCATTTATACAAACCAGGGTAACAGCGATAAAAAAACCGCCGTGGGAAGCGGCGGTTTTTGATGGTCCTGCCTTTGATGGCCTTGACTACCGATTTTTTAAATCTGGTTAACACGCGCCCGTGACAAGCCGAGGAATGCCAAACCTATCAGCATCAGCACTATAGATCCGGTATCGGGAACACGGGTTACCGCACCGCGAACGTAGTAGCTGATATGGGAAACCTCCTTGATTTTACTGTCAGGGTTAAAATCAAACTCAGGCTCCCGGAAAGGAGACTCCCATGTACCACTGGAGGCACCATTGGCTGCCAGATAGCCGAGTAGCGTAGTGTCCTTACCGTCCTTGAATACCAGTAGGAGATTGCTGTAGTCATCCCAAATACTGGGGTCTACGGCCCAATTACCACTCTGGCCTGCGTTGCTGCCCATCTCATCCTTGTCTAAAAATACCCAGTCACTGAACCCAAAAAACTGTTCAGCGTTCACCGTCATTGGGTTGGTGTTGAGGAAGTCCTGGGTTGCACTGCTTTTTTCACAATCTACCGTATTGGAAACCAGTGTTAGGCTCGTGGGATGACAATCAACCACTCCCGCCTGTACGCTGCCACACACCAATACCCCCAACAGAGCCACTACCGCAAAAGGTAAAGCCAAAAAGCGATTCCAAGTGTTCATGATGAAAATCCTTCCGTTAGTTGATAAAACGCCAGTCTAATTGTGACCAATCTCACACTTTGGTTTAGCAATTTACGCGCCACGCAAAACACGCGGCTTAACTAATTTTCAACTAATTGAATAACAAGGACTTTTTCTGCCGACTGAAAATAAATGAGTATTTAGGCGACAAATGCGATAGGAAAATCGACGCCATCGAAGGTTGTAAAAATCACCTCGATTAGCATCAAAAAGGATTAAAAAACGTTTTGAGAGAGAAGACCTATAAGCACTTTTGGCTTTAGTACCAAAGCGACTCAAAAAGCTAACATCAGCGATGATCGGCCCCCTGACAGGCTGCGTAGCGGTGAAACGAAACTGTAAAGAACCCCGACACCAGCATCTGCCAGAACTTTTGTTTTTCCACGGATTGGCTTACCAAAAACCGTTGGGCAGCTCGCCTTTGCGCAACAGCGCGGCGATATCCATGCTCAGCGCAACGCCTGCATGCACCAGCACCCCACCCCAAATAGAGCGCGACTGCAAGGCAAGTATGCCGAGGAACAGCCCAAATAATATGGCGCCCGTGGCTTCCAGCCAGAGCTTGGGGAAATGGATCATCAGGTAAGGCACACACATCACCCAAATCGCATTGGCACCCAGTGCCGGGCGCAGGGCATTGAGCATAAAACCGCGGAAAAAGAACTCCAGAAACACAAATTGGCTGATGTACAGCAGCTCCCACAGTAGCAAATCCAGCCAGCTGCGCCCGGCCAGGGAATAAAAAGGGTAATGGTTGACAAAGTCCTCGCCAAAACTAACCAGCACCACAAACACCAAAATGGGCGAAAGCAACAGCAGATAACCACGCCAGTGTTCAGTCACCTGATTCCAGCGCCAGCCGAAATCCAGCATCCGCTCCTTGAATAACAAGCGAATCACCAGCCAGGGGATAAGGATAAACGTCAGCAAGTGACAGCCAGTCCACCAGACATAACCGGCCATTTCCAACCAACCACTCACCTGCAAACGATTCAGGTAATAGCCGCTATCCTGCTGCTGCCACTGCCCAAGGTAAGCCAACAGCGCATGCAAGTTAGTGGAGTAGCGGCCGTAGTTGAGGATCAGCAGGCTGATACAGACAGTCGCCAAGACCACAAACACCCGGCGCAGGGCCGCAGGGCGACTCAGGCGATAGGAGGGCGACTCAGAATCTATGGCATCCAGCGCGCGCAAGATACGGCGCGGGTGTAAGGCGGCTAGTGCCATAAATTGCACTCCTGCGGCCTGATGAACCGCATCTGGTTATTGTTTCTCTGGTTATTGTTTTTTAGCCTTGCGCGCCGCTTGCTGGGCGCGCTCATGCATATCCAAAAATTTAAAAATAACGTCGCGCGCCAGGCGGGTTTCCGAATTGCTCAGGAACACCATGCCGATTTGCAGATCACGGTTGAACACCATCTCGGTGCGAAAGCCTTTTACATGGCCGCCGTGATGTACAAAGTTTTTGTTGCGGCCGTAATCAAATACCCGCCAACCCAAACCATAGGCGGTGTTGCCTACCGCTTTGCGCACGCCGTAATAATTCTGCTCAGGGGTATTTTTGGTGACTCGCGATTGAATAGGGTTAAGCACTGCCAAGGGCAGGGCATCCTGGCGCCGCCCGATTTGCCCGAGCAAAAATTTGGACATATCCACAATACTGGCGTTTACCCCGGCGGCTGGCGCCACCTTATACCAGTTGCCCACCACCGCGGTTGGCACCCAGCGGTTGCCATTGGCAATGTGCGGCGCGGCGCGGTTGGGCGAGGCGTTGTAACTGCCTAATCCATAGGAAGCGGAGCGCATACCCAAAGGCTCAAATACCTTTTTAATGACATAAGACTCAAAACTCATGCCTGACTTTTGTTTGATCATATCCCCGGCGAGGCTGTAAGCCACATTCTGGTAGGCGTAACACTTACCCGGCGGACAGACAAAATTCACATAGCGCAGGCGACTCACCACATCGGCATAGTTCATGTTCTGGTCGATGTAGTGACTGTAGGTGTGACGCGGCAAGCCCGAGGATTGGCTAAGCGCATGGCGCAGGGTCAACTGTTTGCCGTATTTGGCGTTTTTAAAGGCGACCTTGGGCAATACCGATGTGATGGTGCTATCCCAACTCAGGCCACCTTCGTTCACCAGCACACTCGCGGCTGTGGATGCGACCGGTTTGGACAGGGATGCAAGGCGGAAAACCGTATCGGGTGTGACTTTTTCGCGTGTACCCGCCCGGCGCACCCCGTAGCCCTGCAGGGATTTAATCTGCCCGCCCGACACCACCACTATGGCCACACCGGGCACAAAGGGCGCGATTTTCTTGGCTACATAATCCTCAAACTCGGCCACAAACGCTTCTGGATGCCCAACCGGATAGCGCTGCGCTTTGATGGCTGCAGTGGTGATCACAGGGATAGCAGCCACCGGCGGTGCTGCTACAGCGGGCGCCGCGGTTTTTGCCGCAGGCTTGGCTTGGGCTTTAGCCGATGCGGCACTGGTCGCTGCCTTGGCCGATGTCGCCGCCACTTTGGGCGCGGCTGTCTGTCTGGCTGCCGGCGCAACCGGCGATGCCCCGGGTATGGCGGCTATGGAAGCCGCTGTCGATGAAGCTGCCGCTAGCACCTCAGGTTTGGGTGCCAGTTGGCTGGCGGGTTGCACAGCGGCTGCCAGGCTGGAGCTGGCCGATGAGACGGCTACCGCGGCGGCGGGCGCAACTGTCTGGGTAAATTGGGTGGTCTGCAAGCGGTGGGGAGAGGCTTCAGCGGCAGCAGGTGCACTGGAGGCCGCCGTGTCAGCCGACGACTGCTGCTGTTGGAATGGCAGGGCGATAGGCACAGTCACCCGCTTGACCGGCTCTGCCGCCGCACAGGGAGCAAAACACAGCCAGGCTGCAGCTAACAGCGGTAGACCATGGGCGAAACGCAAACTGCCAAAACCGTTTTTTATCGATAACAACATACGCCGTCGGGCAACTCAGATTAGGGTAATCCACATGCAACAACGCCACTCCCCTTGACTCTCACCCTGCCGGCATCGGCCGCAGGTGTGAAGGTACAAGACCTGGAGAGTGGCGTTATCCGTCCTTTGACCTATGCAGTAACTACAAAGTTTTATTGGCAAACACTTATTACCCACCGGGGTATTACAAGGTCTTTATGTACTCAACCAGATCCCAGCGCTGCTCCGCCGTCAGCGGCTCCAACTTTTTGCCATTGACCGCAGGTGCCCGGGCAGTACCGTATTCGTGACCTATGTTCAGGTCGCCGCGTTTATCCGCTTTGAATTCAAAACCGGGATAACCCTCAGCGCGCAGGCCGACTCTCACCGGGTCAAACTCGCGACTGCCCACCATAAATTGCGCTGGGCGGTATTCACCGGTATCGGGATCACCGGGGCGTTTTATCGGCAATAGCAAATCGTAAATGCTGGGCACTGAACCATTGTGTAAATAGGGTGCAGTGGCCCAGATGCCGTTCAGCGCCCGCGCCTTATAGGATAGCAGCGACTGATAGGGTGCCGCGGTGGTATCGGGCAGGTAGTCGCCGGATTTTACACTGGCTTTAATTTCATTATCAAAGAAGGATTTAGCCATCAGGTAGAGCCAGTCCAGGGTGCGGCGCGGCAGCCATTTATCCGGGTCAGGCTCGGTGGCTACTTCACCCATGGTGGCAGCGGTGAGGATTTGCACAACCGGCGCCCTGTCCTTAATCACCAGCGAGCCCACACTTTCACTTTGATAGGTGTTTTTGAAGTTGCCCGAATACCCGGCGTAATTCACGCTGTTTTCCGCCATGGCGCGGTCAGTGCCCACCAGATCAATACTGGACATATTGGCCACCAGAATGCGATCCCAATCGGTGCGATCCACTACCTCGTGGCAGCTTTCGCAGTACTCCGCATAGACTTTGCGGCCGCGGCGCACCTTGGCGTAGTCGATGCGCCACTCGGGCATAGCCTCAAAAATGGCATTGGCTTTTTGCTGCTCGGGGTTGTTGGTGCGCGTTTGGATGCTCGGCCACACCGGTGAAGTCAGGCTTTTCAGGTGCGATTCCAGGCGCGATAAATTCACCAGATCGATGGAGGAGGTGAAATCGATTTGGTAGCTCTTGCTGCTCTGGCCGGTGAGCAGGGAGGAGAGGCTCCAGCCGCGCTTGTGCGCAGTCCAGTCCAGAATGCCGAAAACGCCGATCACCTCGCCGGTGTTGCGCCCCAGTGGCCCCATGCCGGCATTGCTGGCCAAGCCGTTCCATTGCACATAGTCGGATTGCGCTATATCCCACAGGAAGGGGTAACTGACGGGCGCGTTGGGCTCGTTAAAAATCATCGCTTTGACCCGCTCCATATCCTCCAGCCCCAAACCGGGGAAGCCCTCTTCGGTGGACATCAGCCGCTCGATGATTTTGGCGAACTGCAAATCGCCAATAATGGTTTCGCTGATGTTCAGCAGTACTTTGTCCACCTGCGCCAGGGTCAGCAGGTTGGTATCGCCATCGGCTTTGGTGGCACTGAGCAGCACATCGCGCAGCTGGCGGCGACTGATCACATGTTCAAGCACACGGTTGTAAATGCGCCCAAAGGCATCCAGACGGGCATAGCCATACTCAACCTGCGAGTGGTTGATGGTGTTGTAGAGGTTGATTTTGCGCGTCCAGCGTTTCAGGTCGCTTTGCACATCTTCCGCGCGGCTGTAACTGTTGTTGAGCGCCAGCACACTGCTCACAAAACGCTGGTTTTTTTCGCTGTCAGTCAGGGTGCGCATCATGCTTTTTTCCAGCGCGGTGAGGAAACCCACCATATCCGCCATCGCCGGGCCACCGTCGATACGGATCGCTGTGCCCTTGTAATTCACCTGCCCGGTATGACAGGCCGCACAGGTAAAACCTATGTAATCCTTGCCCTTGTAGCCTTCTTTGACGAACCCGACCGGCAGGCCGTCGGGGTTAAAAAAGGTGGGCTTTTGCGGCAGGTAGCGGTATTGATCGATCAGGCTATTGGCGCGGAAGGGCTCGTTGACTTCCGCCTGCTCCAGGGCGATAAAAAAATCGTAGGGAATCAGCGCCGACCCCTGGGTGGTGTTGTAAAACCAGAGGCTATCGTTAGCGCTCCAGCCCTGATCCAGATAAATCGGCGTGGAGTAATTTTCGCCAAAGGCCCCCTTGTCGATGGCGAGTGCACCGCGCGCCGGGTCGTCATCCCACTTTTGGTAGAGCTTGCCAATGGCCAGGGTGATGGCCATAAAAATCCCGACCAGGAGTAGAAGTTTGATCAGCCGGCGCAGGTTTTTGCGGTTAAACAGGTTATGCAGGGCGCTGAGCGTGGTTGAGCCCATGGGTAAACTCCTCTTTGGCGATTGTCCTATCGTTTGTTCATATTATTGCTTATGGCCGGGGCAGAGCCGGAGCCCCGGATGTGCTGGCGCTAAAGATACTACCGCGCGCCTGATTGCCCAAATTATTATTTAGATGCCAGAGGCAGGCGAGCTGCAATGTCCTGCAACGTCTTGCAGAGTCCGGTGGGGCGAAGCTTGCAACGGCAGGGCACTGGCATTAGTGTAGCCGCGAGTTTTTTGGCTGCTGTTTATTTACTAACCAGCGCATCCCTTTACTATCTGCGAGTTACTACCTGCGAGGATTTGTATCATGAAAAAATTGTCTCTGTTGGCTGTTGTTACCCTGGTTGGCCTGACCAGCGCCTGTACCTGGGTAAAAGTGAATGAACAGGGCAGCAATGTCGCCGTTGCTAACGCCGCCAATGTACGCAACTGCGAAAAAGTGCGCACCGTCAACGTAAAAGTAAAAGACAACTTTGTCGGCTCCATGAAACGCGACCCTAACAAAGTAGCCACTGAATTGACCAACATGGCGCGCAACGAAGCCAGCGCCTTTGGCGGCGATACTATTGTTCCCGCCAGCCTGGTCAACGACGGCCGCCAGAGCTTTGATGTCTATCGCTGCAACTAAGTAGCAACTCTGTTACTAGCAGCACAGCCAGTAGCGACCCGGCTGCTCACCGGCCGGAACCGTCAAACCCCCTGGGTTTGACGGTTGCCTACCGCACCAAACTATCCTCCCGCTCCCACTCCCCCGGATTTCCCCCTCAACAAACAATTTACCTTTTGTTAATCAGCTCGCTTCCCGCTAATTCCCCCGCATCCAACAGCAGCCTGCCCGCGCAAAACTTTGCTAGTGTTAGCTATACCAACCGCTGTCTTATTTTTGTCACATAACTGACATAATCTGATGAGATCTTTTTGGCGCCATATGAATCGGGTTACGAGGTACAAGGTGGATAACGCCTATTTCAATCGCGAGCTGAGCCTGCTCGAATTCAACAAACGGGTTTTACATCAAGCCTATAACCGCAGTTTGCCGCTGCTGGAACGGCTGCGTTTCTTGTGTATTTTTTCCACCAACCTCGATGAGTTTTTTGAAGTGCGGGTGGGCGGTTTGGTGGAGATTCTCGAACTCAACGCGCCGCCAACCCAAGGGCCGGATGGCCTGACGCAAATGCAGACCCTGAATGAAATTTCGCTGCGCGCGCATCAATTGGTGGATGAACAGTACCGCATACTCAACGATGAAGTAGTCCCGCTGCTGCGCGAAAACCATATCCGCATCCTGCGCCGCGATGAGTGGAACCAGGAGCAAATCCTCTATTTAAAACAAGTATTTCTCTCTGAAGTCTTGCCCGTACTCAGCCCCATTGGGTTAGACCCGGCGCACCCTTTTCCGCGCATTTTGAACAAGAGTTTGAATTTTATTGTGCGGCTGGATGGCAAAGATGCCTTTGGCCGCAATTCCGGCCGCGCGATTGTGCAGGTGCCGCGCTCGCTGCCACATCTGATTGAATTGCCCAAAGAACTGGCCGAGGGCGGCCGCGCGTTTGTGTTTGTCTCCTCCATCATCCATTTTTTTATGGGCGAGATTTTTGTCGGCATGACGGTGGTGGAAAGTTACCAATTCCGCCTCACCCGCAACTCGGACATTTTCCTCGACGAAGAGGAGACTGACGACCTGTTGCGCGCGGTGCAAGGTGAACTCGCCTATCGCCAATATGGCGATGAGGTGCGCCTGGAAATCGCCGACACTTGCCCCGCGGAACTGGAACAATTTTTATTGCAGCGCTGTGAAATTAAAGAGCGCGATTTGTATCGCATTAACGGCCCGGTCAACCTCAACCGCTTTGCCGATTTATTTGAATTAATTAAAACGCCGGATTACTACTTCAAACCTTTTGTGCAGGCTATGCCCAAGCTGCCCAAACGCAGCAACTCTTATTTTGAAGTGCTGCAAAAACAGGATTTACTGCTGCACCACCCCTTTGACTCCTTCCAGTGTGTGGTGGATTTTTTGCGCGAAGCTGCCGCTGACCCCAACGTGCTCGCCATCAAACAAACGCTCTACCGCACCGGCTCCAATTCACCAATTGTGGATGCATTAGTCGCCGCCGCCAAAGCTGGCAAAGAAGTGACGGCGATTGTGGAATTGCGCGCGCGTTTTGATGAAGAGCAAAACGTCGCCCTCGCCGAGCGCCTGCAGCGTTTTGGTATTCACGTGATTTACGGTGTGGTGGGTTTTAAAACCCACGCCAAAATGATTTTGGTGGCGCGCCGCGAAAATGCCAAGCTGCGTTACTACGTGCATTTGGGCACCGGCAACTATCACCCGCGCACCAGTAAAATTTACACCGACTATGGCCTGCTCACCTGCGACAAAGAATTGGGTGAGGATGTCTATCGCGTATTTTTGCAACTATCCAGCATGGGCAAAGCCTCCAAAATGGATTCGCTGCTCTACGCGCCCTTCACCCTGCACAAGGGCATGGTGCGGCGTATTCGCATCGAAAAAGAAAACGCCGAGCAGGGTAAACCGGCGCATATCATTGCCAAAATGAATTCGCTCTACGACGAAGAGCTGGTTAACGAACTCTATGCGGCATCGCAGGCTGGGGTAAAAATCGATTTGATTGTGCGCGGCGTGTGCCAACTGCGCCCCGGGGTAAAAGGCCTGTCAGAAAATATTCAAGTGCGCTCCATTATCGGCCGTTTTTTGGAACACCATCGCGTGTTTTATTTTGAAAATAACGGCAACCCGGAACTCTACTGCTCCAGCGCCGACTGGATGGTGCGCAACATGTTCCACCGGGTAGAAACCTGCTTCCCCATCAAACACAAAAAAATCCGTGACCGTATTTTGGAAGACCTGGATTTATACCTGCGCGACAACACCCACGCCTGGATTCTGCAGCCGGACGGCAGTTACCTGCCCAGCCAACCCAAGCAGGATGAAGAGGCGATTGATGCGCAAGCGATTTTGTTGGAGCGCTGGTCGGCGCATATCGGCAGCTGATCGCTGTGCGGTTCACAATTTGAACAATTACTGGCGCTGAAAATCGGTTCAGCGTCAGCCTCGCATTCCAAATAAATCCTATTTATATAATCTCGACAGGCCAGTTAGGCACTCACCCTAATAATCAATAATGTCGAGATCACGTCTATGGAACCATTGCAATTGGCAGCGTCCGCCGGGCGCAAGCTGCCCAAACCCCTGCTTCATGTCCTTTGCGCCGGCCTGATGGGCCTTATGGCAGCACCGCTGTTTGCCGCGCGCCAAGCGGAATATCTGGATCGCGGTGTTGTCGCCCTGCCGGCCGGCAACGGTATTTTTATCAGCTGGCGCCTGCTGGGCAACGACCCGGCCAATATAGGTTTTAACGTCTATCGCAACGGCAGCAAAATCACCGCCAGCCCCATTACCAACAGCACCAATTATGTGGATAGCAGCGGCACTACCAGTGCGGCCTACACTATTCGTCCGGTGATTAACGGGGTCGAATATGCAGCAAACGTCGCCAAAGCTACTTGGTCAGACCCCTATTTGGCAGTAAACCTGAATCGCCCCAATGGCGGCACTACACCCAGCGGTGAGGCTTACAGCTATTCCCCCAACGACCTGAGCGTGGGTGACCTGAATGGCGATGGCCAGTATGAAATTGTGGTCAAGTGGGACCCATCCAACGCCAAGGACAACTCCCAAAGCGGCTATACCGGCAATGTGTTTATCGATGCCTACACCCTGAACGGCACCCAGTTGTGGCGCATCGACCTGGGCAAAAACATTCGCGCCGGCGCCCACTACACCCAATTTATGGTGTACGACCTGGACGGTGACGGCAAAGCCGAAGTGGCATTGAAAACTGCGCCCGGCACCCGCGATGCCGCAGGCTTAGTACTGGGCGGCAGCAACGCCAATACCGACTACCGCAACAGCAGCGGTTATATCCTCAGCGGCCCTGAATACCTCACCATCTTCAACGGCCAAACCGGTGTTGCTATGGCAACGACGGATTACTTGCCCGCACGCGGCACAGTCAGCAGTTGGGGGGATAATTACGGCAACCGCGTAGATCGCTTCCTCGCCGGCATCGCCTATGTAGATGGCACCCGCCCCAGCCTGATTATGGCGCGCGGCTACTACACCCGCGCCGTAGTGGTTGCCTGGGATTGGAGCAACGGCCAGTTAACACGCCGCTGGACCTTCGACAGCAATAGCAGCGGCAATGGCGCAGCGGCTGGCCAAGGCGCCCATTCACTCACGGTGGGGGATGTCGATCAGGACGGCAGGGATGAAATTGTCTATGGCGCAGCCACCATCAACGACAATGGCAGCCTGCTCTATTCCACCGGCCTGGGCCACGGCGATGCGCTGCATTTAAGCGATTTCCTGCCCAGCCGCCCCGGTTTGGAAGTGTTTATGGTGCATGAATCGCCCTCCAGCTACGGCAGCCACGGGGTGGAAATGCACGATGCCAAAACCGGCCAGATTATCTGGAGTGTTCAGGGCGGTGGCGACATAGGCCGCGGGGTGATCATGGATATTGACCCGCGCACCCCCGGTGCAGAAAGCTGGAGCAGCGTGACCGGTGTCACCTCGGCCACCGGCGGCTCAATCACCAGCAGCAAACCCGCCTCCATTAACTTTGCAGCCTGGTGGGACGGCGACCTGCTGCGCGAACAACTCAATAACACCATGATCGACAAGTGGAACTACAGCAATAACACCAGTTCGCGCCTGCTCACCGCCTACAACTACGGCGCCGCCTCCAACAACAGCACCAAAGCCACACCGGGGCTCTCCGCCGACATTCTGGGTGACTGGCGCGAGGAGGTGATCTGGCGCCATGAAAACAATAGCCAATTGCTGATCTTCTCCACCAACATTATCAGCCCCCACAAGCTGCGCACACTGATGCACGACAGCCAGTACCGCACCGCCATCGCCTGGCAAAACGTGGGTTACAACCAGCCTCCGCACCCCGGCTTTTTCCTCGGCGAGGGCATGGCGACACCTGCAGCACCGGATGTGTATTTTGCCGGCAGCAACCCCAATGGTGGCGCACTGGGCAGCAGCGCTCCGGCCAGCTCCAGCCGCGCCGCCTCAAGTATCGCGTCAAGCCTTGCCTCCAGCATCACCGCAAGCACGGCTTCAAGCCAGGCAGTCAGCTCAGTGGCCAACACCGGCAGCAAGTGCAGTTACACGGTCACCAACAACTGGGGTTCCGGTTTTACCGGCAGCATCCGCATTACCAACACTGGCAGCAGCACCATCACCCATTGGAATGTGAATTGGACTTACAGCGGCACCACCCGCATCACCAACAGCTGGAATGCCACCCTCAGCGGCAACAACCCATACTCCGCAACTCCCGCCGGTTGGAACAACCAAATCCAACCCGGACAATCTGTAGAGTTTGGCTTTCAGGGAACCCATTCAGGCACCGCAGAAATTCCTGCGGTGACGGGTGCGGTGTGTAATTGATGATGGGTTTTTATTAAAGAAGAGTGCATCTCCATCCAAAAATAAAAAACGGCCGCTGAAACAATCAGCGGCCGTTTTTTATTGTGAAGTTTTATTTTTCACGTTTAAGCAAAACACTTAAAAAAATTAATGGCCCGCTATTTCCAAGCGATAGCCAATATCACCCAAATGGCGCTGCTCGGTTTCCAAATCCGCTTGGGTTAGTGGGTGTTGTTGCAGCCAGGTTTGCGGCAACAATAAATGTATTTTTTTATGCTCCACCTGCAAGGCAATTTCTGGCAGGCCGTCTTTTATGCGGCCGCGGTGAAAAATGGCGGCCAGGCGCAATAAAATGGCGAGGTGAACCAAATCATTATTATCGAGTGGAAAATTTTTTGCGGGGAAACGTTTGCGATGGGCGAGCACCAAAGCGGCGAGCTGTGATTGTTCCGCGCGCGAGCAGCCGGCGAGATCCACGTTTTGCACTATATAGGCCGAGTGTTTGTGGTAATCGTTGTGCGCTATATCCAAACCCACTTGATACAAACGCGCGGCCCAACCCAATAATTTATTGGCATCGCGCGCGGTTAACTGCCAGGCACTTGCGACCTGCGCCAATAAATGCAGCGCGGTCTGCTCCACGGCAGCGGCTTTTTCCATGTTGACATGAAAGCGCTGGGCGAGGGCGTCCACACTGGCTTGACGAATATCGTGATTTTCCAAACGGCCTTTTTGATCAAACAACAAACCTTCGCGCAGCGCCCAATCCGCAGCGATCATTTCTTTTAATTGCAGGGCTTCAAACAGCGCGCGCAATACTATGGCGCCGCCTAAAAAAACCGGTTTGCGATCATCGGATAAACCGGGCATATCCAGATCCAATTTTCCCTGATCCAAATAGCGCGCAATAATTTTATCGAGCGATGCTGCGGTAATAATGCCATCGCTCCAGGCATTGGCTTCACAGACTTTGGCAACGGCTTTGATACTGCCCGAGGCGCCGAGCACTTGCTGCCAACCGCGCTCGATAAATTCATCTTTGACTGGCTGCAATTCTTGCAAGCAGGCAATCAGCGCTTTGGTGACGGCTTTTTCACTCACCTTGCCATCGCTAAAAAATTGTTTGGTGATGGCGACACAACCCATGTTCAAACTTTCCTTGAGTCTGGGCGTCATGCCCTCGCCCAAAATAACTTCGGTGCTGCCGCCGCCTATGTCCATCACAATGCGGTTGCCCTGGGTAGGCGCTATGGCTTGGGCGACGCCCAAATAAATCAAACGCGCCTCTTCATCGCCGGAAATAATTTCTACCGGATGCCCCAAACGCGCTTCGGCGGCGGCGATAAATTCACCGGCATCGTTAATGCTGCGCAGGGTTTTAGTGCCCACAATACGCACGCTGCGCGAGGGATAAGCGCGCAGGCATTCACCAAAACGCTCAAGGCAAGCAAGGGCGCGCTCGCTGGCGTCTCTGCTTAAACTGCCGTCGGCCTGCAAGCCAAACCCCAAACGCACCGGCTCGCGCAAACGGTCGAGCAGGGTGAGTTGGCCGTTGTCCCAACGCGCCACAATCATGTGAAAACTGTTGGAGCCCAAATCAACGGCAGCTATGTGACTGGCAGCCGCTTCAGGGCTGGAAGACAAATTAAACATGAGGCATCCCCTTGTCTGCATCCGGGGTCAATGTGAAGGTTCATCGCAGGTTACAATTTTCCGCAGCGCATTCCCAGTAGTTGGTGGCGATGAAAAAACGCGCGCAATAAAAAAGGCAATCACCGGTGTGATTGCCTTTTTTATTGCCAAGCGAAGAAATTAATTCAGCGCTTCGCTCGGTGTTGCCTGAGCTTGTTGCTGCTGGGCTTGCGCCTGTTGCTGCGCAGCGGTAACCGCTTGCACAAACACCGCATCAAAATTAATGGGTGGCAGCATTAAGGGTGGGAAGCTGCCGCGACCGAGAATGCCATCTACCGCTTCGCGCGCGTAGGGGAACAAAATTTGTGGGCAAGCGGTGTTGATCAATTGGGTCACAGCCGGGCCTTCAATGCCAGAAATTGCAAACAGGCCGGCTTGTTTTACTTCTACCAAAAATACCGCGCGATCTTCCAGGCGCGCGGTAATGGTGAGTAACAACACCACTTCAAACAGACCATCTTCAATGGGGTTGGCCTGAATGTTCAGATCTTGTTGGATATTGGGTTTGTAGGCTTTGGTAAATGCCTCCGGACCCATAGGTGTTTCAAACGAAATATCTTTTAGGTAGATACGTTGAATGGCAAATACCGGGCCTTTTGCGCCCTCTGCTGCAGCTTGTTGATTATTTTCAGACATAGTGAACTCGACTTGGTGGTATTAATATTTACGTTTTAACTAAAAATGCTTGCGCTTAATCACGCTTGGGCGAGGAGCGCATCCAGTTTGCCGGCCTTGTCCAGCGCCCAGAGATCAGTGAATCCACCGACGTGAAATTCGCCAATCCAAATTTGCGGCACAGTGCGCTGGCCACTTTTTTCCATCATTTCCTGACGCAACTGGGGTTGGCTGTCCACGCGAATTTCTTCCACCGCCACACCTTTTTGCGCCAATAATTTTTTGGCGTTCACACAGTAGGGGCATACTGCTGTGGTGTACATAATCACTTGGGCCATAACAACTCCGCTTGCTCGCTGAAAATAAATGGCAAAGGCTTATTTACCTTTTACCAGCGGTAGGCTTTGCGCCTGCCACTCGGCAATACCGCCGCCTAAACGGCGCACATCAAAACCTTCTTTACCAAGAAAACGACCGACAGCGCCGGCGTGCTGGCCAAGTTTGTCTACCAGCACTATGGTTTTGTCTTTGTAGGCGGCAATCTCGGTGGATTCCTTGCTGAGTTTGGCGTAGGGCACGTTGATCGCACCAACTATGTGCCCCGCTTTGAATTCAGCGCTATCGCGCAGATCCACCAACACTGCCGACCCCTGGTTGACCAGACGCGTGACCTCATGGGGCGATACCGGACGGCCACTTTTGATGCGATCACGCCATACGTAGAGATAAATCAGCACAATCAGGGTGGTGACCAGCAGCCACTCTTGGGTAATAAATACAATAAAGTCCACAGTACTCTGCCTTTTACTTGCTTTTGGATAGGTTTTGTTGCGCGACCGTCACAACGAAGTGGGGGCGTACCCGGGGATTTCAATACAGGTTCAGCACTGAACAACCACCGGCACGGGCACACAGTCGCACAGGCGGCGACAAGGCGCCGGAGTATACACGATTGACCGGCGGTTAGCCGTTGCATCCAGCCGGCAATAACAAAGGCCGGCGCGGGTTATAGCCAAATTGTAAGCCCGGGATAGCATGTTTTTGCATAGAGTTAACACGCCCAACCCGCTAGAATACGCTCCATTAACGCACCGGTTACAAGGGTGCGCCGCCCGATACTGCGATGGAGCACCTCCGCCCTGTTGTATTGACCCATTCCTGTTCATCCGACCCGTGGAACTGATTTATGAGCGCTAAAAAACCTGTCGTGTTGTTGATTCTCGATGGCTACGGTTACTCTGAAAAAACCAAGTACAACGCCATAGCGGCGGCGCACAAGCCGGTTTTTGACAAACTCTGGGCCAACAACCCCAAAAGCCTGATTGAAACCTCCGGTATGGCGGTAGGCCTGCCGGAAGGCCAAATGGGCAACAGCGAAGTTGGCCATATGACCCTGGGCGCCGGCCGCGTGGTCTACCAAAGTTTTACGCGCATCAACAAAGCCATTAGCGATGGCGATTTTTTTACCAACCCGGTTTATGTCGAAGCCATAGACTCGGCGATCAAAAATGATAAAGCGGTGCACATTCTCGGCCTGCTCTCCGAAGGTGGCGTACACAGCCACGAAGACCACATCTACGCCATGATGCGTATGGCGGTGCAACGCGGGGCGCAAAAAGTTTATTTGCACGCCTTTTTGGATGGCCGCGATACCGCCCCGCGCAGCGCAGAAAAATCGCTGCAAAAAGCCCAGGATTTATTCGCCCAGCTGGGTGCTGGTCGCATAGCATCGATTGTGGGCCGCTACTTTGCGCTGGACCGCGACAATCGCTGGGATCGCGTTAAAGCGGCTTACGATGTGATGGTCACTGGCGATGCCGAATACGATGCACTCACCGCAGTTGAAGGTTTAAAAGCCGCTTACGAGCGCGGCGAAAATGACGAGTTTGTCAAAGCGACCGTGATCTGCGCCGAAGAGGAAGAAGTGGCCACTATTAATGATGGCGACTCGGTGATTTTTATGAATTTCCGCCCCGACCGCGCGCGCGAAATTACCAATGCCCTGATCGGCGAAGACTTCACCGGTTTTGAGCGCGAGCTGCACCCGAACATCGCCCACTTTGTGCAAACCACCGAGTACGCTTCCAGCATCAAGGCACCTATCGCCTTCCCGCCGGAAGACCTGACCAACTCCTTTGGCGATTACATCGCCCAATTGGGCAAAACCCAGTTGCGCATCGCCGAAACGGAAAAATATGCCCACGTCACCTTCTTCTTTAACAGCGGCAATGAAGTGGTGTACCCAGGCGAAGATCGTATTCTGGTTCCCTCACCGCAGGTGGCAACCTATGACCTGCAACCGGAAATGAATGCGCCTATAGTGACCGACAAACTGGTAGAGGCGATAGAATCCGGCAAATACGATGCAATTATTTGCAACTACGCCAACTGCGATATGGTCGGTCACTCCGGCATTATGGAAGCAGCCACCAAAGCCGTAGAAGCAGTGGATGTGTGTTTGGGAAGAGTATTAGCTGCAGTGGACAAAGTAGGCGGTGAAGCCCTGATCACAGCAGACCACGGCAATGTGGAAGAGATGTTTGACGAAGAAACAGGTCAGCCACACACCCAGCACTCCACCTTGCCAGTGCCATTTATTTTCCACAGCCATCGCAAAGGCACCATTGCTCCCGGCGGCTCACTGGCAGATGTTGCACCTACCATGTTGCATTTGATGGGCTTGCCACAACCCAAAGAAATGACCGGTCGCAATTTGATTACGCTGGTTTAATTTGCCGCCCTCTCCTGCAGGCAGCGTGCCCGCCCTGCAGGAGTAATCAAACCCGGTGATGGGTACAGCCAAGCTTCACCTACCCTACCTTTACGCATTCAGATAAAAAATATGAGTCGACTTTTTGCATTCACCAAAACTCTCGCACTCAATAGCGCGCTGTGTCTGGCGCTGATGTTTGCCGGCTATGCCCAAGCCGACGAAAAAGCCGAGATGGCAAAACTACAGAAGGAAATTGAAGCGCTGCAGCAAGAGTTAAAAAAAGTGCAGGGCACACGCTCGAGTTTGCAAAAAGACTTGGAAAAATCCGAGCAAGAAATCAATAAACTCCAGCAAAAAGCCGATGACATCAATAAAGAGTTGAAGCAGCAAAACAACGAGCTAAACCAGCTGAAAAATGAGCGCAGCCAGTTAGAGCAAGCAAAAAAAAAACAGCAGGGTGAAATAGCCGAACAAATGCGCGCGGCGCAAAAACTGGGTGAGCAGAGCGAAATCAAAGTGCTGCTGAATCAGGAATCGCCCGACCAGTTGTCGCGCATCATGAAATATCACAGCTATTTTATGGAAGCGCATAACCGCAAGATGCAGGGTTTCATGGAAACTATTGCGCGCATTGATGCACTAACACCAGAGATCGAAAAAAAAACCCTGGAATTGGGGGCCATGCAAGCGCAACTGGATGAACAGCGCCAGCAATTAAAGAGCCGGCAGAACGAACGTCAGCAGGCGCTGGCTAAAGTGAATAGCCAGTTCAAGGACAAAAACCAGCAACTTAAACAACTGAGTGAAGACCGCCGCCGCCTGCAGGCTCTGCTGGAACGTGTCACCCAAAAAGTGGCGACTAGCGGCGCCGTTAATTCACCCGCCTATGTACCTTTACCCGCCGGAGGGGAGAAGTTTTCCCAGCGCAAAGGGCGTTTGCCCTGGCCGACCCAAGGCAGCCTGATCCATCGTTTTGGCAGTGCTCGTATCGCGGGGCAGATTAATTGGAGCGGGGCATATATAGCTGCACCTCTGGGCAACCAAGTGGTTGCGGTACACCATGGGCGCGTGGTGTTTGCCGATTATTTTGGCGGCCATGGGCTGCTGGTGATTGTCGACCACGGCGAAGGCTACCTGAGCCTTTACGCCCACAATCAGCGGCTGCTTAAAAAAGCCGGTGAACCGGTGCGGGCGGGGGAAGCTATTGCCAGTGTGGGTAATTCCGGCGGCCAGAGCAGCACCGGCTTATACTTTGAAATTCGCCACCAGGGGCGGCCGATAGATCCAGGCGCTTGGCTGGCGCGCGGTTAACAATTAAGGTTTGTTATTGCGGTGTTGATATTTTTGTGGGGCAGCTGTCATTTCAACTGGATTTGGCTTAGTGTGCGCCCCCGATTAAAGATAGATTTGGCTTAATTGCCATCGGAGCTTTCATGTTTTGCGCGGCTTTTCCCCGGTTTCCCGCTAGCTTTCGCCAGACTTTCGCTGGCCTTTTGGTCTTGCTGCCCAGCCTTGCATGGGCAGATGAAACACCAACCGCCACCACAGGCCTCCTGCCGCTGGAGGAACTGCGCACCTTCACCCGCGTTTACGACCATGTCCGCAGTGGTTATGTCGATGACATCAGCGATGCCCAACTGCTGGAGTACGCGATTAAAGGCATGATCGCCGAACTTGACCCTCACTCGGCCTATCTGGACAAAGAGGCATTTGCCGATTTACAAGCCTCTACCTCCGGTGAATTTGGCGGCGTGGGCCTGGAAGTCAGTATCGATGACGGCTATGTCAAAGTGGTTACACCTATCGATGGCAGCCCCTCTGCCAATGCGGGTATTTTGGCGGGTGACATAGTCGTGCGTATCGACGACAAACCCGTCAAAGGCATGGATTTGAACAAAGCCGTGAACCTGATGCGCGGCCCCAAAAACAGCCCTATCAAAATCACCGTGATGCGCGATGGCGTAGATCAACCTATCGATTTCAATTTGTTGCGCGACCTTATCAAGGTCCAAAGTGTGCGCACCCGCCTGCTGGAACAGGACTATTTCTATATCCGTATCGCCCAATTCCAATTGGATACGGGCAAGGAAATGAGTAAAAAAATCCAGGACCAATTGAAAAAACAACCAGAAACCAAAGGCATCATTCTCGACCTGCGCAATAACCCCGGCGGGGTTTTGCAGTCCTCCGTAGAAGTGGTAGACGCCTTTTTGGATGGTGGCCTGGTGGTGTACACCCAAGGCCGGTTGGACAATAGCAATATCAGCTACAACGCCGAACAGGGCGATATCACCAGCGGCCTCCCCCTGATAGTGCTGATCAACGACGGCTCGGCTTCAGCCTCGGAAATCGTCGCCGGCGCCCTGCAGGATCACAAGCGCGGCATCATTATGGGCACACGCAGTTTTGGCAAAGGCTCGGTGCAATCTGTTATTCCCATCAGCAATGACCGCGCCGTGAAGCTCACTACCGCGCTTTATTACACCCCCAATGGCCGCTCTATCCAGGCCCAGGGTATAGCGCCCGATGTAGAAGTGGAGCGGGTGCAAGTGGCGGCGATTGCGCAAAATCCAGCCGTAACCGAGGCAGATCTTGCCGGCCACCTGGGCAATAGCAAGGGCGGCAAAGAGAGCAACAGTAAGGATCGCGCCACGCGCCGCATTACCAGCGCCGAGCTATTGCAGGAAGACAACCAGCTGCATGAGGCGCTCAACCTGCTCAAAGGTCTGAATATCTTCTTGCAAAACTCACCCTTGGCCAGCAGCCAGGAAGCAGTTCCCGAGATAGCGCCGGATATTGTCCTGCAACCAGAAACCGACAATCCGGCAGCTTCGCACTGAACTTATGAGCAGGCCAAGAGCCACTTGGCTAAGTCATCTATTGGTTTTGCTGTTGGCTGGCGCAGCGCCCCTCTGCAGCGCCGCCCCAGCCAGCTCCCCGGGTAAAACAAGCGCCCAGCCAGCACAGCTGGCGATTATTATCGATGACCTGGGTTACAACCTCAGCATGGGGCGACGCACCCTTGACTTGCCCGGTGCCATCACCGTTGCCGTTTTACCCTTCACACCCCACGGGCGGGAACTGGCCGCCTATGCCCATCGCCGGGGTAAAGAGATCATGCTGCACGCGCCCATGAGCAACCATCACCAGTACCCCTTGGGGCGCGGCGGCCTGCGCAGCGGTATGGATAAACACGAATTTCTTGCCGTGCTGCGCCATAACCTCGCCGAGATACCCTATGTGCAAGGAGTAAATAACCACATGGGCAGTCAGCTCACTGAACAAGCTGAACCCATGAGCTGGCTGATGGCGGAACTCAAACACCGCCGGCTGTACTTTGTAGATAGTCGAACCAGTGCCCAAACCCAAGCCCTGAATCAGGCCCAAGCCATAGGCTTACCAAGCCTCAAGCGCGATGTATTTTTGGACGACAAACGCGATCAACAACTCATCCACCAACAGCTCTTACGGGCACTGGAAAAAGCGCAACAACAGGGTCTTGCTGTCGCGATTGGCCACCCTTATCCGGAAACACTCAGGGTACTCGAACAACTGCCCGCATTACTCGATAGCTACCAGGTCGAACTGGTCGCAGTATCTGCTCTTATGCCTAAACCAACACTGCTGGACATATTGCCGACCAAGGAGAGCCGCTGTCTGGCGCCCCCGATGGGACTCTGGCCAAGGGTCTGGGCGCCAATAGATCCTTTTGACTCTATCCCCCCACTGTGGGAACATTGACGAATTAGGCGCCAAGTTGATTAAATCCTGGTAGTTCTAAGAGGGATGCATAAGCAGACCAACTAAATCTAGCGATGAGCTTTAGTTGCTGTCTATAATCATGCTGGGCGATTAATGAACAGTCCGCACAGGGAAATCTAAACGCAGAGCGCAGCGAGGAATTTATATGGCAACATTAAACAGAGCTGGCGAGCAAGGCAGTGTGCCTTCACGTCAAGGCCGCTACATACAGAAAGATGGCTACTGGTACTACACCACCCGTGAAGGCGTGGATATAGGGCCATTTGATAGCCGCACCGATGCCGAAGTAGGCGTGGGTGAATTTATCGAATTTATTCAGGCTTCAGAACCAAAGGTTTCCGATGTCCTAAAACAGTACCGCGCGGCCTAGATGCTGACGATTTACCTTTTCTAGGTCGCTTCCATTAAAAAAGGGCACCCATTGGTGCCCTTTTTTTGGTTCAGCAAGTTGTTGGATTGTCTCCTACAACCGCACTTCAATCCCCCGCTCACGCATATATTCCTTGGCTTGCTGCAAGGTGTATTCACGGAAGTGAAAAATACTGGCGGCCAAGACTGCATCGGCACGCCCCTGGGTGACGCCATCCACCAGATGCTGCAAGTTGCCCACCCCTCCAGAAGCGATAACAGGCACAGGGACAGCATCGCTAATCGCGCGGGTAACGCCCAGGTCATAACCTTTTTTGGTTCCATCGCCGTCCATGCTGGTGAGCAGGATTTCGCCGGCACCATAAGCTGCCATCTTGGCTGCCCACTCTACGGCATCTATACCTGTGGGTTTACGGCCGCCGTGGGTGAATATCTCCCAGCGAGGCACTTCACCCTCCTGGCTAACTTTTTTGGCATCAATCGCTACCACAATGCACTGGGCACCAAACCGGTCAGAGGCCGCTTTAACAAAATCCGGGTTGAATACTGCGGCCGAGTTGATGCTTACCTTATCGGCACCGGCATTGAGCATAGTGCGGATGTCTTCCACAGTGCGAATACCACCACCCACAGTCAGCGGGATAAACACTTCGCTGGCGATCTTTTCCACAGTATGGACTGTAGTTGCACGACCTTCATGGGTGGCGGTGATATCCAAAAAGGTGATCTCATCCGCCCCTTCCTGGTTGTAGCGCTTGGCAATTTCTACCGGATCACCCGCATCGCGGATATCCAGAAATTGCACACCTTTGACCACACGGCCATTATCGACATCGAGGCAGGGGATTATGCGTTTTGCAAGAGCCATAAAATTCTCAAGAATAGCGTTAACAAGGCGCCATTTTAGCCTGTATTCCACCTCTGGCGGGAACTAATAGCACTGTGTGAAGTGCGTCACATTATATAAATAATATATATAGGGAAGTTCACCTTAATAGCTTTTAATGTCGATTAAACTTACATCAGCAATTACCAAAAAATAATAACCCATTGATATTTATAGATATTTAAATAATGGCGCGAAAATTGTAAATGTGTCGCCCGATATCTCCACGATGGAGAGTCGTCTAACTTAAAACTATTGTTGTAAAGGAAAATCCATGAAAAAGATTACTGCTCTGGCGGCGGCTGCGCTCCTGTCATTCACTGGCTACGCCAACGCTGGCTTGTTCCACTTTACCGGTGAGATCGAGAACCACAACGACGTTATCTACACCTATTTCACTGTTGGTGCGGATGCCACTGATGTGCGTGTTTGGACTGATTCATTCCAAGGTGGCGTAAACTTCGACCCTATCACCGCACTGTGGAAAGCAGATGGCACACTGATCGGTCAAAACGACGACAATTCAAGCATCAACCCATCTACCCAAACTATTTATGATTCAGGTTTGTGGTTCAACAGCCTGGCCGCTGGCGATTACATTTTCACTGTAGCCACTTACAACAACTGGGCTGCTGGCTCTACCCTGGATGCCGGTTTTGTCTTTGACAACCAAACTCCTATCGCTCTGGAGAACTGGAATCAACCAGCCAATCATATCAACATGGGCAACTACTGGAGCCTGTGGTTGGACGGTGTTGACGCGGCAAGCAACCCGACTTCTGTATCAGAACCTGCACCGCTGGCCTTGTTGGGCCTGGCTCTCCTCGGTCTTGGCTGGAGAAGAGCGCGCAAAGCCTAATTAGCTTTCAGCGCATAAAAAAAGCCCCAACGCAGTGATGTGTTGGGGCTTTTTTTATGCGACTTTGCCAACGTTAATTAGCGAGCATCACAATAAGCCTGGGCTTCCGCCATGCTCAGGGTACCTTCATAAATAGCGCGGCCGGTAATAGCACCACAGATACCTTTATGGGCTTCGGCTTTAAGCGCGATGATATCGTCCATATTGGTAATACCCCCGGAGGCGATCACCGGAATGCTGGACGCCTGCGCCATAGCCACAGTTGCCTGCACATTGACTCCCTGCATCATGCCGTCGCGGGCGATGTCGGTGTAGACAATGCTGCTTACGCCGTCTTGCTCAAAACGCTTGGCCAGCTCAGATGCCTGCACATTGGATACTTCCGCCCAGCCGTCGGTGGCGACCCAGCCGTCTTTGGCGTCCAGACCAACAATGATATGACCGGGAAATTGTTTGCACATATCGGTCACAAACTGCGGCTCTTTTACCGCTTTAGTGCCGATAATCACGTACTGCACGCCCGCATTCAGGTAGTACTCAATAGTTTCCGCGCTGCGAATACCGCCGCCAATCTGGATCGGCAGATTCGGGTGGGCTTTGGCGATGGCCGTTACCACGCCGCCATTCACCGGCTTGCCTTCAAAAGCGCCGTTCAAGTCCACCAGGTGCAAACGGCGACAGCCTTGTTGTACCCATTGTGCGGCCATAGCCACGGGATCGTCAGAGAATACCGTGGAATCGTCCATCAAACCCTGGCGCAAGCGCACGCATTGGCCGTCTTTTAAATCAATTGCGGGGATAATTAACATTGATCAATCTCGATTAAACAGAAATGTAGGTTGGGCAGTTATGCCCAACGTGGGTGGCGGCAGTAACGATGTTGGGCATTGTTGCCCAACCTACGCCTTGCCATCCCACTGTAAAAAATTCTTCAGCAGCTGCAAGCCAGCGGTATGGCTCTTTTCCGGGTGGAATTGCACGGCAAACAAATTGCCCTGCACCAGCGCCGCATGAAAGGGCACACCATAATCGCAAGTTGCCGCAACTTGGGTGGTATCGTCGGCCAAAATATAAAAACTGTGCACGAAGTAGAAGCGTGAATCCTGGGTTATACCAGCCCACAGGGGATGATTGTTGTGGTGCACCTGATTCCAGCCCATATGCGGCACTTTTAAGTGATTTCCCGCTGCATCCTGATGGTTTTCGCCGAAGAAGCGCACGTTTCCGCGCAGTATGCCGATGCAATCCACACCGCCATTTTCTTCGCTGTGATCCATCAGCGCCTGCATGCCCACACAAATACCCAGCACCGGTTTACCGGTGGCGATTTGTTCGCGCAGCAACTTATCGAAACCGAGGCGTTTGATTTCCGCCATGCAGTCGCGAATAGCGCCCACACCGGGGAATACCACGCGGTCAGCAGCAGCGACCACCGCCGGATCTGCAGTGACTACAACATGTTGTTCGGGTGCGACATGGCTCAGGGCGCTGGCTACCGAGTGGAGGTTGCCCATGCCGTAGTCGATAACGGCGACCGTCTGTTTAGCACTGGCCATGACTCAGAGGCTACCTTTGGTGGAGGGCATAATGCCTTCCATGCGCGGATCTTTCTCCAAGGCCATGCGCAGGGCGCGGCCGAAGGCTTTGAACACGGTTTCGATCTGGTGGTGGGCGTTGTGGCCGCGCAGGTTGTCCACGTGCAGGGTGACCCCGGCGTGATTGACGAAGCCCTGGAAAAACTCCCAGAACAGCTCTACATCAAATTGACCGATACGTTTTTGGGTAAAGGGAATTTGCATTACCAGACCGGGGCGGCCGGAGAAGTCAATCACCACCCGCGACAGCGCTTCATCCAGTGGTACATAGGCGTGACCGTAACGACGTATACCTTTTTTGTCGCCCACGGCTTTGGCAACCGCCTGGCCGATGGTGATACCTATATCTTCCACTGAGTGGTGATCGTCGATATGGGTGTCACCGTCACAGGTGACGTCCAGATCAATCATGCCGTGGCGGGCGATCTGGTCCATCATGTGTTCAAGGAAGGGAACACCGGTGTTGAATACACCTTTGCCGGCGCCATCCAGGTTCAGGCTGACGCTGATTTTTGTTTCCAGGGTGTTGCGGGTGACCTGGGCAATACGGTCTGACATAAGAAGACTCACAGGCTGATACATAATATGCCGGAAAGTATATAGATTCAGGGCGCCAAATTCACGGAAAGCGATGCTATAAGCGCGATTGTTAAGTGGATGTACAGTTTCGACAGCCTAGATTAATCAAAATACCTCGCGGAATAACGCCAGACTTTTATCTCTTTTTATTAACCCATGAATGGACAATCACTATGAAAAGCTCACTGTCTCACGCCCGGCGCATAGCCTTTGCAACCAGTTTGATGTTTGCCAGCCTGGCTTCTTTCGCCGCATCACCCAACAGCCAGTCCAACACAGCCATCACCGGCTGGAGCTGGTCGGGCCATATAGACCACGTAAATTTTGATGAAGCAGCAGCGGCGTCACAGGGCATTGAAGACACTGCAACGGCCGTGGGCGGCGCTGCGGAGTACTATTCCAGCAATAGCGAAAATACCCTTAGTCTGGGTATCAATGTGCTGTTTTATCGCGACAACGCAGCCTTCGGCCAATACGTGGAGGATTACTGGGGTGACGATGTGGACTATGAGGAATCTGACGCCAATGCCTTTATGCTATTTGCCGAATATGGCCCCAAGTATCGCTTTGGTCAGGACAACATGACCTTTGTGACCCTGCGTGGCGGTGTTAGCGGCATTCTCGCTTCCGAGCGCAGCATCAGTAATTGCAGCGATTGCTACTCGGAAGATATTGAGATCGATGGAGGCCTGTATGGCGTAATTGGTATTGGCCAAACCCTGGGGCGCCTGGATCTGGGATTGCAATTCCAGCAGTATTTTACCGGCGATCTGGACAATAGCCTGCGCTTGAAGCTTTCAGGTGCATTTTAAGTGCCCACCTAAATCAATGGGTTACCTGAGCACTCCAAAGGTGTTCAGGTAATTTTGGGCAATTCCGATAATTCTTATAAAAACACGTTATTAAGAGTCACTTGCATTTGCACTGCCATGGTTTACTTTTAAATCGCCACTCGTTGAAGTAGGCGCCGCGAAGGACAATGAATGTGATTACCTATAACCAATATACAGGCGCTATGAATGACCCACTAAACCCCATTCGCCAACTTATACGCCAGGCGCAGGAACAGGATTCCGCCTCGGGCAAGCTGTTGGAGTTCGTGGAGTGTCGCAAGGGGCATTTACATAACGCGATTAAATTACCCGCTGACAAGGCCAGTAAAAAACTCGCCGATTTTGTCGTGCGCTACATTAAACATGTGCCTGATTTTATCGATGCGATCCGCAGCATGGCGCAGGAAGCCGGTATTTATGAAGATGTGAAACCGCTGCTGAAAATTGCCAGCGACTACTTTTTATCGCCCCCCTCCATTGTTGACCCCCACAGCCAGCTGCAAGCATTGCTGGATGAAGCCTACCTTGCGCACAGGTTGCTGGAAGAGGTGAATGATCGCTTTATGGCCAAGAGCGGCATTCCTCTCGCGCCGATGGACATGACCATGGCCAATGTTATCGCCCATGAATTGATTGGCGAGCCGTTTGCGAACGAGCTGGATCAGGCAGTGCTGTTTTCCGCAGAACTATTGCTGGATGAGCAGGGCTTTAATAGCCAGCATTTGGAGGATTATGTGCTCACCCACAAAACCAACGGCTGGCAACAGGAGCTGGAGCGCTGGCCTTGTTTGGTGGAGGATTTATCAATCAGTGTGGAGTTTGATACTGAAGACGACCAAAGTGCGACCCGTCACTAGACGGGATCGACTTCGGCGTTGAGCTTCATATTGTGAAAGCGCGATTCATCAATCATGCCTTCGCTTTTGGCAACTATAACGGAAACAACGGCATCGCCATTGACGTTAACGGCGGTGCGCACCATATCCAACAAACGATCAACCCCGATAATCAGGGCTATGCCTTCAACCGGTACACCTACTGATTGCAGCACCATCGCCAGCATCACCAAGCCCACACTGGGCACACCCGCCGTCCCCACAGAAGCGAGTGTTGCGGTGAGTATGACCGTCAAATAACCGGCCGCACCAATCTCAATCCCGTAGACCTGGGCGATAAAAATGGTAGCTACACCCTGCATAATGGCCGTGCCGTCCATATTAATGGTGGCACCCAATGGCACAGCAAAGCTGCTGATTTTATTGTCTACACCCAGGTCGTGCTCGACCGTGCGCATAGTCACCGGCAAGGTGGCGTTGCTGGATGCGGTACTAAATGCAAACACCGCCACCTTCCACATTTTTTTGAAAAATATAACCGGGCTCAAACCAGTAAAGAGTTTTAGCAGGCTGCCATAAACAACCAGACCGTGCAGCAGGAGCACAAAAAGCACGGTGAAGAAATATTTAGCCAGATCGGCAATCGCCGAAAAACCGATGCTCGCAAACAGTTTGGCCAGCAAACAAAACACGCCATAGGGCGCAAGCTGCATCAGCAATAACATCATTTTGAGCACCACTTCGTTCAGCTGCTCAAAAAAGGTTTTCATGCTGCTGCCCACTTCACCGCCAGTGCGTGAGATGGCAATGCCAAACAAAATCGAAAATACAATCACCTGCAGCATATTGCCTTCGGCCATAGCCTGCACCGGATTGCTGGGAAAGATATTGATAAAGGTCTCTTTGACCGAGGGCGATGCGGGCGTGGTGTAATTAGCCAGCGGGGCCATATCAACTCCCGCACCCGGCTGCACTAAAGCTGCCACCCCCATAGCCAGCCCAATCGCCAATGCGGTAGTGAACATGTAAAACAGCAGGGTTTTAGTCGCCAGGGGGCCCATACGACTATGGCCGCCCAATGCCATAGCGCCGCAGACCAGCGACACAAATACCAGAGGCACTACCAACAGTTTTAACGAGGCAACAAATATTTGGCCAACGGCATCAAGAACACCGTCGATGACAACCGTTTGCAACCAGACACCCAAGGGCGTGGCGGGTAAATTACTCGCTTCATCGACAACGATTAACAGATTGAAACCTATGCCTACCGCTATACCCAACAGCATGCCAAGCAGGATCTTATTGGTCAGGGACATAGGTGAACCTCGGGGAAATTATTTTTAAAAGAGGACAAACCACTGCGGCGCACGGGCGCCGCAGGGTGGGAAGTGGCTTATTCGTTAACGGCGTCTTTAAGCGCTTTACCGGCCTTGAAGGTGACCGTTTTACTGGCGGCGATTTGAATAGTCGCGCCGGTCTGTGGATTGCGGCCTTCGCGGGCAGCGCGCTCACTGACATTGAAGGTACCAAAACCTAACAGGGCGACAGATTCACCGCGCGCCAGGGCGTTAGTGATTTGCTCAACAAAAGCCGAAACCACCAAATCTGCTTTATTTACCCCCAGGTCAGTATTGTTTGCCAGGGCAACAACTATATCGGTCTTGTGCATAATGCTTCTCCTTTCATGTGTTAAGCCGCGAGTGTACCTGCTTGCGGCCTGTTGCGGCAGGCTTGACGCGGGTTTTTCCGCACCGCAAATAGACCGAGCTGCTAAACTGCGCCGGCTTACCGCAGGCAGAGGAGATCATTTTGCCCCGTGTTACTGCTTCCACCCGATTGCATTCCCCCTGGCGCCCACGCCATCAATTGCCACTCAGGAATCGCCCTTCACCCTGCCTGCACAGCTGGCTGGATGATGAAGGCTCATTGACCGCGCGTTTGGTCGGGCTCAGCAAGGGCCAGTTTCAGGTTGAGGTGCTGCGCCAGCAACTCGCCTTACCCAGCCGCGATGAGCAGCAAGCCTTGGGCATGAAACGCCCCGCTCGCGCCCTGATTCGCGAGGTAATCCTGCGCGGCCACCACCAACCCTGGGTGTTCGCCCGCAGTGTACTGCCGCTCTCCAGCCTCAGCGGCAAGCTGCGCCATTTGCGCAAACAGCGCAATCGGCCCTTGGGGGCATTTTTGTTCAGTCAGCCACAACTGGTGCGCAGCCCCATTGCGGTGGCGAGCTTTAATGCTGATGATGCGTACCTACCACCCGGGATCGCCTGTTCCACTCCGCTCTGGGGGCGCCGTTCGGTATTTGCACTGGATGGCAAACCGCTGCTGGTCAGTGAAGTTTTTTTGCCCGCTTTTTGCGATCAATTACGCTCCAACGATTCCCGATCACCAATCACAACAGACTGATATCGGCCTATGAACAGCCCTAAATCTTCCCGCCGGCCCACCAAAGCCGCCCCAGCCCAGCCAGTTGATAAAGCGGCGCTTGCGGCCAAACCGATGCAGCCCCAAAAGAACCGCACTAAAGTCGTTAAAAGTCGCGAAATTGGCGGCCTTGTCGCCAAAATCCAGCAAAAGGCACCAATTTACTGGCGCCTGATGCGCATGGATCGCCCCATAGGAACGCTGCTACTGCTCTGGCCGACCTTGTGGAGCCTGTGGCTGGCTGCCAAGGGTATGCCGCGTTTGGAAAACCTGGTGATTTTTACCCTGGGTGTGATTGTGATGCGCTCTGCCGGCTGTGTGATCAACGACTTTGCCGACCGCAAGATTGACGGCAGTGTGCAGCGCACCAAAAACCGTCCGCTGGCAACGGGCGCAGTGTCCAGCCGCGAGGCGTTTGGTTTGTTTATCGGCCTGTGTTTGGTCGCATTTGCACTGGTATTAATGACTGACCCGCTCACCATCAAACTGTCGGTTGGCGGCCTGCTGCTCGCCTTTTGCTACCCCTTTATGAAGCGTCACACCCACCTGCCACAGGTGGTGTTAGGGGCTGCATTTGCCTGGGGCATCCCCATGGCGTTTGCCGCCGAAGCGGGCGCGCTGCATGAAAATATCTGGCTGGTGTATTTGGCGGTAGTGCTCTGGACGGTTGCCTACGACACCTTTTACGCCATGGTGGACAGGGATGACGACCTGAAAATCGGGGTTAAATCCACTGCGATTTTATTTGGAGAACAGGATCGTTTGATGACCGGCATACTGCAGGGTTTAACTCTGTATGCGCTGCTACTGGTGGGCAATCGTTTTGAGCTGGGACTCTACTATTATTTGGGTTTGGCGGTAGCGGCAGCGCTGTTTATCTATCAACAATGGCTGATTCGCTTTCGCAACCGCGATGCCTGCTTCAAGGCCTTTTTAAATAACAACTGGGTTGGTGTTGCAATATTTGCCGGTTTGGTCGCCGATTATTCGCTGAAATAAACCGCTCAGGGGCTCGACGCTGGAATTTTCAGACTTGTCATAAATATGTAACACTGAGCTTATTAAATAAGCTGCAACAATAGCTTCATGAACCGTGAAGCCTACCGTAGCTTTATTAGGCAGAAGATTATGACTGGTCGCAAAATCCTTATCGTCGACGATGAATCCGCTATTCGCGATATGTTGCGTGTAGCGCTGGAAATGGCTGAATACCAGGTGCTGGAAGCCAGCAATGCGCAAGACGCCCACGGCCTGATTATCGATGAAAAACCCGACCTGATTCTGCTGGATTGGATGATGCCCGGCACCAGTGGTATCGAACTGGCGCGCCGCCTCAAGCGCGATGAAGTCACCGCCAATACCCCCATCATCATGCTCACCGCCAAAGGCGAGGAAGATAACAAGATCCAGGGCTTGGAAGTAGGCGCCGACGATTACATCACCAAACCCTTCTCCCCGCGTGAGCTGGTCGCCCGTTTAAAGGCGGTACTGCGCCGCGCCGACCCGCAGATTACCGCCGCGCCGATTACCGTGCAGGGCCTGTGCCTTGACCCTGCAAGCCACCGGGTCACCATCAATGACCAGTCTGTGGATATGGGCCCTACCGAATACCGCTTGCTGGAGTTTTTTCTCACCCACCAGGAAAGAGCCTATACTCGCAGCCAATTGCTGGATCACGTCTGGGGCGGCAATGTCTATGTGGAGGAGCGCACGGTGGACGTGCATATCCGCCGCCTGCGCAAAGCCCTGACCATCGACGGTCACGAAGACCTGATCCAGACTGTGCGCGGAACAGGCTATCGTTTTTCTACTCGCATCGAAGCCTGATTGTATCAAGTTGCAAGTTTTCGGGAGCGGGCAAGCCTGAGCGACAATCGGAGACAGGATGTCGACGATTAGCCCCCATGGATGGGTTTATGGCGTGTCGCGCAGGCTTGCCCGCTACCGAAAACGGATCGACACTGAGAGGCACTCTTGTTAAAAGGTTTTAGCGCTGAGCTGCAGCGCATTCTGATTATTCTCGCCATCTGCAGCCTGATTGGGTTTTTTAGCGACAATTACGCCCTGTGGATGTTGCTGGGCTGCGGCGTTTACATCCTGTGGATGCTCTGGCAAATGCGTCGCCTTAACCAATGGCTGCTCAAGCGCGAGAGCGAACACCCACCCGAAGCCAGCGGTATTTGGGGGCAGGTGTTCGACAATATCTACCAGCTGCAGCGCGACCAACGCATCGAAAAAGACAACCTGCAAGCCGTTATCAAACGCATCCAGGAAATCAGCTCCGCACTCAAAGACGGCCTGATTATTTTGGACGCGCGCGGTTGCCTGGATTTTTGGAACCCCGCAGCGCACCGCATGCTCGCGCTCAATACCAAAGACCAGGGCCAATCGGTGATCAACTTTATCCGCCACCCCAAGTTTGTCGCCTACTTTGAAGAGGGTAATTACGGCGAGCCGCTGGAAATTCCATCGCCGCGTTTTTCCTCCAAACACTTGCAGTTCCAAATCACGCCCTTCGGCAAAATGGAGCGTTTGATTGTGGTGCGCGATGTCACCCAGCTGCACAATCTGGAAAAAATGCGCCAGGATTTTATCGCCAACGTCTCCCACGAATTGCGCACGCCACTCACCGTGATTAACGGTTATGTAGAAACCCTCGCCGATAACAACACTACGCCGAGCTGGAATAAACCCCTGCAACAAATGCTGCAGCAGGCCAAACGTATGTCGCTGCTGATTAACGATTTACTGGTGCTGTCCAAACTGGAAACCACCGAGGCAGGGCACAACCACAAACCCATTAATATTGAACAGCTGTTGGCCGTTGTTAAAAGCGAGGCCGATGTGCTGGGCAAGGAGAAAAACCAACAGCTCACCCTGGTGTGTAACAACACCACCAAACCCCTGCTACTGCAGGGCAATGAAAAGGAATTGCACAGCGCCTTTTCCAATCTGGTGATTAACGCCATCAAATACACCCAAGCCGAGGGGCGGATCAGTATCTTGCTGTGGCAGGATCAAAAACACGTCTATGTATCGGTCAGCGATAACGGCCCGGGCATAGAGGCCCAGCATATTCCGCGCCTGACCGAGCGTTTTTATCGCGTGGATGCCAGCCGCAATAGCGGCACTGGCGGCACTGGTTTGGGCCTTGCCATAGTTAAACACGTATTGATGCGCCACTACGCCGAATTAAAAATCACCAGTGAACCGGGTAAAGGCAGTATGTTTATTTGTGTTTTTGCGCTGCCGCAATAAACCTGCAGCGCACTTTTTGTGACTGGCTTCTGCATATAACCAAAATTCGAACCTGCTACCCAAAGTCCTACCGTTTTGACCAAAAGTCGGACTCGTCAAATACAACGTTGTCATTTTAGACTCGCTGCTGTTGCATCGTTTTGCATTGCCTGTGCGCATGCAGATGCACTGATGTTGCCGCGCCACCCGAGTGGCACCGGTATCACCTTTAATCCCAGCAGGAGACCTAGAGTGAACAAGATCAATAAGTGGCACTCACATCTCAACCTGAAAAGTTGTGGTGTATCCGCCCTAATCATCAGCCTCAGTTCGTTGTTTGCCGTCAGCCAAGCCAATGCTCACGGTTTTGTGTCATCGCCCAAAAGCCGTGTGATCCAATGTAAGGAAAACGGTATCGAAAACCCCACCCACCCGGCATGTATCGCCGCCAAAGCAGCGGGTAACGGCGGTTTGTATACGCCGCAGGAAGTGGCCGTGGGCGGTGTGCGCGATAACCATGAGTTTTTTATCCCGGACGGCCGCCTCTGTAGCGCCAACCGCGCCAACCTGTTTGGTATGGATTTGGCCCGCACTGACTGGCCAGCCACCAATGTGTCTGCCGGCCCGCTGCAATTTGTATGGACCAATACCGCGGCGCACAAAACCATGTACTTCCGCTATTACATCACCCGCGAAGGTTACAACCACGCCCAACCGCTGCGCTGGTCTGACCTCGAGTTAATTTACGATTCTGGCAAAGAGCCAGCTGAAGCGACTTCACTGCACACTGTGCCCATGCCACCGCGCACCGGTCGCCATATTGTGTACAGCATTTGGCAGCGCGACTGGGAATTGGATGCAGCCGAAGGTTTCTACCAATGTATCGATGTGAACTATGGTGGCAGCAGCAACTCCTCAGCAGCGTCCTCTACGCCGAGTTCTGTACCCAGCTCATCCGTTGGGTCAGTGGCCAGCTCATCGCTCGCCTCCAGTGTGTCAAACAACACCTGTGCCGGTCTGGGGATTTGGAATCCAACCATCGCCTACCAAAACCCAACCCAAATCCAACACAACGGCAGACGCTATCAGGCTAACTATTGGACCCAGGGCAATAACCCCGCAACCAACAATGGCCAATACAACTTCTGGCTGGATTTGGGCGCCTGTGTTGGCGGTGTGACCTCGTCATCCTCTTCAGTGGCGTCAGTTGCACCCAGCTCTTCCAGCGTCAGCAGCCAAGCGGCATCTTCATCTTCAGTCGCAACCGGCAACTGCAGCTCACCGGCCTACGTTAATGGCGCCACCTACACCACCGGTGCCTTGGTACAAAACGGCGGCAGTGAATACAGCTGTACCGTGGCTGGCTGGTGTACTGTCGGCGGGCCTTACGCACCGGGCACTGGCTGGGCCTGGCAAAATGCCTGGTCGCTGGTTCGCAGCTGTCAATAACAGCGTCGCCGCTGTCGATAACAGCAGCTAGCGCCAGCCGGAAACGTCCTGCAAGTCTGTTCCGGCTGGTGCGGTAAATAAAGCAAAACGGCCACTGTCTCCAGTGGCCGTTTTGTTTGGGTTAACCGGCTATTGCTCGCTATTTGATTCGCTCTGGAACTGCAAACGCGCCAGTTGCTGATAGAGTTCGCTGTGGGCAAGCAGCTCATTGTGGGTGCCGGTGGCGACAATACGCCCCGCTTGTAACACCAGTATGCGATCCGCATTCACCACGGTGGAGAGGCGATGGGCAATCATAATGGTGGTGCGATTTTGCATCAGTCGCTCCAATGCCTGCTGCACCATCTGTTCACTGTTGGAATCCAAGGCACTGGTCGCCTCATCCAATAATAAAATCGGACGATCCGCCAATATCGCCCTGGCAATGGCGATACGCTGCTTCTGACCGCCGGATAAACGCAGGCCACGCTCACCCAAATCGGTATCCAGCCCCTCGGGCAACTGCTGGATAAACTCCATCGCAAAGGCTGCTTCGCAGGCGGCAATCACCTGTTCATCACTCGCCTCAGGCCGGGCATAACGCAGGTTATCGCGCACACTGGCGGCAAAAATCACCGGATCTTGGGGCACCAGGGCGATGCGCGCACGCAGCGCTTGCAGGTCAGCGGCTTTAAGGTCAACACCATCGAGCAGCACACTGCCACCAAGAGGATCGTAAAAGCGCTGCAACAATTGGAATAAGGTGCTTTTGCCCGCTCCCGAAGGCCCCACCAGCGCCACTTTTTCACCCGGATTTACGCGCAGATTAAACCCCTTGAAGATCGGTGTATCCGGGCGCGATGGATAGGCGAAATAGACATCGCGCAGCTCCACCAAGCCGGCCGCTGGCGGCAAAGGTATTGGATGAGCAGGCAGCGGCAGGCTAGACTGGGTGGTCAATAACTCCACCAATCGCTCAGTCGCACCGGCAGCGCGCTGCAAGTCGCCAATCACTTCCGAGATAGTGCCCATAGCGCTGGCGACAATCACCGCGTAAAAGATAGAAGCTGAAAGTTCACCGGCACTGATACGCCCGGCCAACACATCATGGCCGCCCACCCATAAAATCAGCGCCACTGCACTAAATACCAAGGTAATCACCGCCACTACCAGAAACGCCCGCTGTTGCACACGCTTGATGCCGGTGGCGAAGGTTGCCTCCACTCGCTGGTTGAAAGCCGCGGCCGCGGCCGACTCATGGCCATAGGCCTGCACCGTGCGGATTTCGTGGATCACCTCGTCGGTATAGGCGCCTACATGGGCAACCGAATCCTGACTGGCGCGCGCAAGGGTTCGCACCCGGCGACCAAAGGCGATAATGGGCACCAAAACAAAGGGAATCGCCACCAATACCAGCGCGGTCAGCTTGAGGCTGGTAACCGCCAACATCACCAATCCCCCCAGCAACAAAAGTGCATTGCGCAGCGCCATAGATACGCTGGAGCCAATAACGGTTTCCAATTGTGTGGTGTCGTTGGTGAGGCGTGAAAGCACATCGCCCGTGCGATTTTGCTCAAAAAAAACCGGTGACAAACTCAACAGGTGGGCAAACACCCGGCGGCGCAAATCGGCGGTGATGCGCTCACCCAACCAGGAAACCAGATAAAACCGCGCATAGGTGGCGAGCGACATAAGCACAATTACCAACAGCAGCCCCAGTAACGCCAGATTCAGGAGTTCCGGGCTACCCGCGACAAACCCTTTGTCGATCACCTGCTTCAGGCCCTGCCCAATCAGCAATACACAGCCGGCGGCAACCACCAGGGCAACCAAAGCCGCTGCGATACGGGCTTTATAGGGGCTGAGCAAGTCCAGCAAAATCTGGCGACGCGTTAAACCGGGCATAGGAGTTTCCTGCGGCAGGGACGGATCAGCAGGATGTTGGGGAGGGCAACGCAAAAACAAGCAATCGGGTCAGGCTGATGACCTTTGTCAGCCATCAAACAACCTGCAACATGGGAGAAAATCAGTAATCTGCAGGCAATAAAAAAGGCGAGATTTGCATCTCGCCTTTTTAATCACACTTCTAAATCCGTAAGGAATTAGATAGCGGTGATGTTTTCAGCCTGTGGGCCTTTTTGGCCTTGGGTCACAGTGAAGCTAACTTTTTGGCCTTCAGCCAGGGTTTTGAAGCCTGAACCAGAAATAGCAGAGAAGTGAGCGAAAACATCTGGACCAGATTCTTGTTCGATGAAACCGAAACCTTTAGCTTCGTTGAACCATTTTACAGTGCCAGTAGTAGTTTTAGACATAGTGTTACCTATTAATACAAAAGTAAGGATTACCCCGAGGGGCGATTGTGCTGGAAATGTGGGAATTACTTATGTAAACAGGCCAAAATTCTATTACTGGAACTTCGAAATGTGGTGCATAAATATTAGACGTACTTTCAAGCTGGAACCCAGTCTACACGCGTTTCCACCAAAGTCAATGATTTAACTTTTGCCGGGCAAACACTGCGGATTTGCCGCCAAGGCTATACTGCGCAGCTGAATTTACCGGAGGATTTTATGCAAAGAGCACGAGTGAAAAAAACATTCTTCGCCGCCATAGCAACAATGCTTAGCACTGCGCTAATGGCGCAAACCAACAGCTTTACCCTGAGCGATTGGCCCGCCACCGCCGCACCACTCAAACCCACCTATGTCAAAGCCATCATGGAACAGGCGGGTATTCACGGCGTAACCTTCACCCGCGATGCCAGCTTCTATGTGAGCGAATTGGATAAATTTGCCCAGCTCGCACAAGACAAGAATTATCGCCCCTACCTGAAAACCCCGGTTGCACAAAACCTCGCAACCCTTGCGGTAGTGCACTGCGATTGGCACAACGGTGTCGCGCCCCGGGACTTTGCGCAAAAGTATTTAGGCAAGGAACAGTTAGCGCTGTTGCAGTCTCATTACCCCGATGCCATTGCCAAATTGCAAAACAATTGTGAATGATGGCGGTGATTGATCGAAAAATTGGTTGAATCTGTTTTATGGTGCAGGCTCTTAATGAAGAGCCTCGCACATTAGTATGTGATGAGTTTTCAGAGGTAGCGAAACGCATCCAGCTTATGACCCGTGAATCCCACCCTTATTTAATTGTGCTGCTCGCCGCAGTTATTGCCACCACGCCCCTGGCGGTAGACATGTACCTGCCCGCCATGCCCAACATTGCCACTGATTTGCAGACTCATATAGGCACAGTGCAACAATCGCTGAGTATTTTTCTCGCGGCCTACGGTATTGGCATGCTGTTGTTTGGCCCGCTGGCTGATTTACTCGGGCGCCGGCCCCTGGCTATTTTTGGTTTGACCGGTTTTACACTCAGCAGTATTGGCTTGGCACTGGTGCAAGACGCGCAACTTTTTTTAATCCTGCGCGCAACCCAGGCATTTTGCGGAGCTGCTGCAACCGTTGTTGTGCCGGGGCTGGTGCGACAGTTGTATCAAGAGCATACCGCCAAGGGCATGTCTTATTTATCCATGATGATGATGTTGGCCCCGCTGCTCGCACCGGGCATTGGCAGTGTGGTGTTATGGTTTAGCGATTGGCGCAGCATTTTTATATTGCTCGCGTTATATGGCGTTATGATTTTTGCGCTGGTGTGGAAATGGTTACCGGAAATAAATAAACCCATTGCTACCCTGGAGGACACCGATAAGGGATTTTTTAGCGGTTATAAAATCGTATTTTCCCATCGTCAGGCGCGCCCGATGATCATGAGCATGATGTTTGGCTCATTCGCCTTTTTTTGTTTTATCACTGCCGTTTCGTTTGTTTACATTAATTATTTTGGTGTGAGCGAACAAACCTTCAGCCTGCTCTTTGGCGCCAATGTTATTTGTTTGATTGCCGCCAATTTTATTAACAGCCGCTGGGTGACGCGGTTGGGTTCACTGCGGATGTTGCGCGGCGCTTTAGCCGTTGCATTAATCAGCGCCGGCACATTGTGCGCCGTCAGTTATTTTGAATTGGGTTTAATTTGGACTGTGCTGAGTATCGCGCCCTTGATGGGTGCGCTGACCATTATGTCCACCAATGCCGACGCCATAGTGTTAATGAAATTTCCGCATCACTCAGGTACAGCAACCGCCGTGACCGGGACCCTGCGTTTTGGCAGCGGCGCTTTTGCCGGCCCACTACTCGCTTATTTTTATACCGGCACCGCCATGCCGTTTGCATTATTGATGTTGGGCGGCGTAAGCGCTGTTGGTATTTGCCAACTGTGGTATTGGTTAATCGAATAAACCCGTCGCACACAACTCGCGAGACATTAATCGGCTTTGTTTGATACCTATCAATAGCTCATCGCTACCAGGCTTTATGCTAGCGCGTTTTGTATTCAGGACGCAGCAGCATGAACCAGGCACTCACGCGACACGACAAAGCCCATTTTCTTTACAACCACAATGGCCATCAATGTATTCAGTTTTCTGATTTGGTGGTAGGCGAGGGCATACAAGCCAACCAATTTTTAATTATCGATAACAACCGCGCCGCATTGATTGATCCCGGCGGCGACTTAACTTACACGCCGCTGAATATCGAATTGGGTAAACGGGTAAAAACCCATCAGCTGGATTATATTTTTGCCTCGCACCAGGACCCGGATATTATTGCCTCACTGCCGCGCTGGATGATGTACACCCAATGTCAGGTCGTTACCTCCAAACTCTGGTCGCGTTTTTTACCGCACTTGGCATCGCAATATATTACCCAGCAACTCAGCCAAAATTTGGAGGAGCGTATTATCGCCATGCCTGACAAGGGTGGTGCTATTGCATTTGGCAACAGCGAAATTATTGTGTTGCCCGCGCACTTTTTACATTCGGTGGGCAATTTCCAGTTTTACGATCCCGTCAGCAAAATTTTATTCAGTGGCGATATGGGGGCATCGTTAATTGAAGAACACGCCGAGCAGCCTATTGCTGATTTTGATGCGCATATTCCGCATATGCTGGGCTTTCACCAGCGCTACATGGCAAGCAATAAAGCCTGTCGTTTATGGGCCAATATGGTTCGCGAAATGGATGTGGAAATGATAGTGCCGCAGCACGGCAGCCCTTTTGTCGGGCGCGCCATGGTGCAGCGCTTTTTGGATTGGATTAGCAATTTATCCTGCGGTATCGATTTGATGAATCAACAACATTTTGATGCCCAGCGCGCCGGTTATAAAAAGCCTGTCTGATGAATATATTACTCAAGACAAATAACTACCGCCGCGTGATAGGACTTCCAGTACACCGGGATTACATATGAGCGCAGCTGTTTGGGCAAATGGATATGGCTGGGAGCGCCTTCAATCATTACCGGCACCGAAATCATAAATTCATGGCCAAAACTGCTGCGCGCGTTGCCGGAAATGGTATTGGCAACTTCGCCGACCAAATCAAAAATATGTTCGTTGCTGGTATCCAACTCGCCGATGCTCAGCAGCAAATGTTTTAATAAAATTCGCGGCGCGGTGAAATATACGCAGCCGCGATAAGGCCCGGAGATACCAATAATACCGGTGACATCATAAGCCGCCGGATTCTGGTTTTCTGCCAAATAGGGCGTGCCTACTTTTACATCTTTATCATTGGTGTGCTGAAAATAACGCACTACACCATCAATAAATACTTGCAGTGTTTGTTCAGACATTTATTGATCCTTAATCCTGGGTTAACTCGGTCAACGCATCCAGCAATTGTTCTTCCGTAAAGGGTTTACATAAAAAACCGCGCGCGCCTTTTTTTAACGCATCTATACCCGTGGCTTTATCGCTGAGTGCGGATATCACCAAAATTCGCACAGCGGGATCAACGGCAACCAGCTGTTGGATGCAAGCAATGCCATCCATTTCCGGCATGGTTAAATCCATAGTCACCAATTGCGGGCGGGTTTGTTTGAATAACTCCAGCGCCTGCAAACCATTCGCGGCAGAAGCGACAACAGTAAATTGGTCGCTGTCATTACAGCGTTCAATTTTGCGCCGGATAATATTGGAATCATCAACAATCATCAGTGACAGCATAGGCCGATCCTTTTGTAGCACTGGTTGGGATTTCTGTAGTGCGTGGAATAATTGGCAGGCTAATCACAAACCGGCAGAATTCGCCGGCGCGACTGGCCACAGTAATTTTGCCGCGCTGGCCAATCACGTGTTGCATCACCGCTTCCATACCTATGCCGCGCCCCGCATCTTTGGTCAGCTCCTGCGCGGTGCTAAACCCGGCCTGAAAAATTAATCCGAGCAATTGTTTATTACTCCAGGATTCAATTTCCTGCTCCGACCATTTGCCCGAGCCAAGTGCTTTTTCGCGAATGGCCTGATAATCCAGTCCCTTGCCATCATCACTCACAGTTAATTCCATTTCAGTGTCCGAGAGTTTTGCAAGGCGCAGATCAATACGCCCAATGGGTGATTTTTCGCTAAGGCGGCGTTCCTCGGGTGTCTCTATGCCGTGCACCACCGCATTGCGCAGCAGTTGAATACAAATTTCTTTCAGCTGTTGTTCGCACTCGGGCGCCAAATCAATTTCACTTAACCCACTGCTGACCAAGCGCAATTGTTTACCGTTGCGCAGCGCCAGGTTTTGCACAAAATCCGACAGATGTTCCCAACCATCGCTGCGGCGATTGCCCTTAATAATCTGGCTGGATAAAACCCGCGGCGCGCTGTTCCCCACCAGCGCAAATTGGCCCAACTTTTCAGTTAATAATTGCACCTGCTGGGTGTAACTGATGAGATTCTCCAATTGCACGGTAAAACCCAAATAATCATTGCCGCTTAATTCAGGTTTGGTGCGCAGTTGCGCCAATGTATCTTCCATGGCGTGGGCAGTATTTTCAAAAAATTCCAGCTTGAGCGATGCGGCCTCACCTTTAAAATTGTGGATTTCCCGAAAAATATTCACGGCTTTATCGCGCACCGCAGTCGCACTTTTGGCGGGCTGGCGCAAAATACTGTTGATGCGATTAAAACACTGGAAACTATTATGGATAAATTCTTTGAGTAATTCAGGGTGGGTATGCAGCAAACTGGTGAGCATCTCCAATTGCGATTCATTGTGTTTGCGGCTTTCGTTTAATTCGCGCGCTAATTTTACTTGGGCCGAGATATCCAATACTGTCACCAGCACATGGGAAATTTCCCGCTCTTGATAAGCGCGCGCAAAGGTGAACTGTAAATGTTTAGTGAGAAAGCCGCCGTTGGCTTGGGCGATGTTAACTTCTACCTCACTGAGCGGATTTAAATCGCCAATGAGTTTTTCTTTTATTTTTGGGTCAAATAATAGCTCGATAAAACCGCGCGCGGTTTCAGCGTCTTTTTCGCTAATCATATTTTCCAGTAGCGTTTGGAAAGATTTACCGGCAAACGATTGATTGCCCAGGACTTCGCTTAATTTTGCAGAGTGCTGCTCACCAATAATCAGTTGGTGATCAATCAGAAAAAGGCCTTCGTTAACAGTTTGTAAAATCTCGTTAGTTTCACGCCGCGCTTTTTCGATCACCGCATCGCTGTCGCGCAACTGGCGAATAAAATGCAGCAAAATAAACAGGAAGTTGATTACCGCCAGGCTGATGCCAATGGTTTGAATCAAGCGCAAACGTTTGGCTTTGGACGCTGCCACCTGCTCCAGGCTGATGGTTAAGTCATTCATGGAGGCGAGTATGGGTAAATTGTGCAACCGCGCCATAGCCACTGCTGCTGCAAGCGCCGTTTGTGAGTCACCGGTTAATTCACCGGTGTTAGCTGAACGGCTGGCAATAAAATTATCTACCGCTATTTTATAAGGCCGCCACAATTGTTCGGTATTGTGCAAGGCATCGCGTCCGGCGCGATTAGTAACGGCGTCCAGCATTACCATTTCTTTTCCGGCGCCGCGCACACTGCCACCTTGGCTAAACGCTTGCAGGGTTTCATCAAACAGCGATTTACTTAATAACAATTCATCGTAAGCGGCTTGAAACGCAGCGGGATCGTCGCGCGCGCTGTCCAACACTAACAAACTTTTAGCCATACGCTGCGACAACATGCGCTGGCGCCCCGCGAGGTTTACGCCAACGGCATCGTCCGCAATCTCAAACGACACATAAAAATTGAGCATTAACACTGAGGCATCGAGCAATAAAAATAATGCTACAGAAATAAGAATGCCGCGATATTTACCGAACTCGAATTGAAACCTTGTCGACATAAGTCACGCCCTTATGACAATAAATTGCCGCAACCGACACCATTAAATAAACAGTCAGGGTTGCGATTGGGCGATCCGAATTTTGCCCTTGACTACTCCCAGTGCAGTTACACACCTGGGCTAAGCCATAGCGAAACTTGTGCCAAGTAAAAATTTGGCGTGAAGGAGGGAAAAATGTTTTATTTTGGTGCTGAAAAACCCACAGCTTTTAAAAATAGCAACCCAAGCGATGCACAGATTGCACAGCCGCTGGTGCAAATTGGCAGCGCAGCGCACCGCTTTGGATCTTTTTAGTGGTTATTGAATGGGCGTTAATTTTCATCCTGTAATTGCAGCGCCCACATCTGCGCATAACGGCCTTGCTGTTCAAGCAATTGATTGTGGGTTCCCTGTTCGATGACACGGCCTTTATCCATCACCACAATAGTGTCGGCATCCACCACCGTGGAAAGGCGATGGGCAATTACCAGCGTAGTGTGGCCGCTGGCAACTTCGCGCATGGCTTCCAAAATAGCGTTTTCCGATTGTGAATCCAGCGCACTGGTGGCTTCATCAAAAATTAAAATCGGTGCGCCTTTTAATAAAACCCGCGCAATCGCAATACGCTGTTTTTCGCCGCCGGATACTTTCAAACCGCGCTCACCCACCAGGGTTTTATCACCCTCCGGCAAACTGTTAATAAAATTATCCAAATGCGCCATGCGAATAGCGCGGGCAATTTGTTCATCGCTTGCCTGCGGATTACCGTAGGCAATATTGTCGCGAATGCTGGTGTTAAACAGCACTGTGTCCTGCGGCACTATGGCGATGGCGCGGCGCAAACTATCCAGCGTGACGGTGCGAATGTCTTGCCCGTCAATCAAAATCTGGCCGGCGTTAATATCGTAAAAGCGATAGAGCAAACGCGCGAGGGTACTTTTACCGGCGCCGGATGAACCCACAATTGCCACCTTGCTACCTGCGGCTATCTGCAAGTTGAAATCCTGCAAAATAGGGCGCTCGGGGTGATAACCAAAATGAATATTTTGCCAAAGGATTTCTCCGCGACTGATCTGCAGGGGTGGCGCGCCATCAGCGTCTTTAATACTCGCGTCGCGTTTTAACAGCGCCAACATATTTTCCAGGTCAGTCAGTGAGCGGCGAATTTCGCGGTAGACAAAACCCAAAAAATTGAGCGGGATAAATAGCTGGATCATATAGGCATTGATCATCGCCAAATCACCCAGCGTCATTTCCTTGTTCATCACACTGTCCGCTGCCATCCACATCATGGCGGTAATGGCGAGCGCAATAATTAATGCCTGACCGGAATTGAGTGCGAGCAGGGACATGCGGTTTTTCAGTTTGGCCTGTTCCCAGTTGGCGAGGAATTTATCGTAGGTGTCAGCTTCGTATTGTTCGTTATTAAAATATTTCACCGTTTCATAGTTGAGCAGCGAATCGATTGCGCGGGTGCTGGTGGAGGAATCCGCTTGATTGGCCTCGCGCACAAATTTATTGCGCCACTCGGTGGTGAGAATGGTAAAGACTACGTAGAGCACCACGGCAATCAGGGTAATCAGCGCGTACCAAATAGAAAACGCGGCGGCAAAAATAATCGCCACCATTAAAATTTCAAACAGGGTGGGCACTATGTTGAACATTAAAAAGCGCATCAAAAAACTGATGCCATTGGTGCCGCGTTCAATATCGCGGCTAATGCCGCCGGTGGCGCGATCCAAATGAAATGCCAATTCGAGTGAATGCAGGTGTTTGAATACCCGCAAACCTATTTTGCGCATGGCATGTTCGGTGACGCGGCTAAACAGCGCGTCGCGCAGTTCACCAAAAAACACGCTGCCAAAACGCAGCGCGCCATAAAATAAAATAAAAAATGCGGGGAAAATAATCGGCGCGGCGAGGCTGGCATCCACGCCATCGATAATATGTTTTAACGCCCAGGGCATCACCAGGGTTGCGCCCTTGGCAGCAAGCAGGGCCAATACCGCTAACAGCACACGGCCTTTAAATTCCCACAAATAGGGCACAAGGTAGGCCATGCTCTGGCGCAAATTAACCTTGGCACTGGCTGTTCGGGGTTCCTGATTGGGGTGGGCCGAGAGGCCCGAGGAGTGCATACCGCGCATAGCTGTCATCTTCAGGGCTGGATAAATGTCGCCCTTAATTTCACAACTAAGCGGCGCTGTTGGCCGGTAAGTGTATAACAACCGCAAGGCCGCCGAGCGAACTCTGTTGCAAGCCCAGCTTGCCGCCGCAGTGTTCCACTATATCGCGCACTATGCCCAGGCCCAGGCCGTGGCCTTGCACCTGTTCGTCCATACGTGTGCCGCGACTTAACACCTGCTCGCGTCCGGCTGCATCAATACCGGGGCCATCATCTTCCACGCGGATTTCAAAACCCGCTTGCGGCTGATGAGATGGGGAGATGCTCACCTGCACCTGGTGTTGCGCCCATTTGCAGGCGTTATCCAATAAGTTGCCCAGCAGCTCCAGAATATCTTCGCGATCCCAGGGCAAACGCAAATCCGCCGCCGCTGACCAGTGGATGTGCAAGTCGCGGCGATGAATTAATTGCAGGGTGGCGATTAAATCCGGCAGTTCGCTCGCGCAGTGAAAATGCGCACCGGGCAAGGCCTCGCCCGCGAGCCGCGCACGCGCCAGTTCGCGACTAATGCGCTCCTGCATATGCTGTAATTGCTGGCGAAAATTTTCGCGCAGTTCCGGGTGTGAATTTAATTCACTGCGATTGGCGAGGCTAAATAAAATGGCCAGCGGTGTTTTTAACGCGTGCCCCAAATTGCCCAGCGCATTGCGCGAGCGTTTGAGGCGATCCTCGGTGTGATGGCTTAACCGATTTAATTGTTCTACCAGCGGTTTTAATTCACTGGGCACATTGGTTTCCAGCGTGCTGCGTTCACCCTGTTGCAGTTGTGCAATTTGCCGACGCAGGCTTTCCAGCGGGCGCAGCGAATGCGCGACTAACCAGCGCTGTAACAACACCAGTAATACCAGCGCCGCTATGCCTAAACCGGCGCCCATGTATTGTAGGCGGCGAAAGTTATCCAGCAGCGGGGTGTAATCCTGTGCGACCTGAATAACGATGGTTTTTCCAAAGCGACGAAATTGCGCGCGGTGAATTAACAATTGCTGTTGTTGCGGGCCATCGTAAAGCACACCGGGATCTGGCGCTTGTGTGAGTGAGAGCGGGTGATCCCAGAGTGAGCGGGAGCGCCACTGCTGGCCGTTAAAATCGATCACAAAATACCAGCCGGAAAACGGCCGATGATAAACACTGCCCAAGCGCTGCTGATCCAATTCAATACCATTGGGCCCGCGCACCAGTGCGGCTAACAGTGTTTCACTTTGGGTTTGCAACTGGCCGGTAAAATAACGGCGCAAACCCTGATCAAAAATCCACAGGCCGAGCTGGGCGAATATTAAACCTACCAGCAATAACAAGCTGATCAAACCCAACCCCAAACGCTGTTGTATAGAATTCAGCAGCGGCGTTAACCTGAGCTTTTTTAGCAAAGATGTCATGCATTTGGCTCCACCAAACGATAACCCTGGCCGCGGCGCGTTTCTATTGCCGCTTTGCCCAACTTTGCGCGCAGGTGATTGATGTGCACTTCAATCACGTTGGAGTCGCGTTCGCTTTCGCCATCGTACAAATGATCGTGCAATTGTGTTTTGGAAATAATTTTTCCCGCGTTCAACATTAAATAACGCAACAAACTGAATTCAGCGGCGGTGAGTTGAAATGATTCACCATTTTTAATCACCTGTTGCTGGGCTTCATCCAATTGCAAACCGGCCGCGCTTAATTGCGCCTGATTCACTTGCCCGTGCGCGCGGCGCAATAACGCCTGAATACGCAGCTGCAATTCTTCCGGGTGAAAGGGTTTGGTGAGGTAATCGTCGGCGCCCGCTTTTAAACCCTCAATACGCTCGGCCCAGTGATCGCGCGCGGTGAGAATTAACACCGGATGCTGCACCCGGGCAGCGCGCCATTCGCGCAATACGTCAAGGCCGGATTTGCCCGGCAAACCTAAATCCAGCACCACCAAGTCATAGGGTTCGGTTGCGCCCTGGTAAGCTGCATCGCGGCCATCGGCAAGCCAATCCACGGCGTAGCCTGCACGTTTTAAATCCGCCGTTAATTCATCGGCGAGGCTGACGTTATCTTCTACGATAAGAATTCGCATCAGTCCTCCTCTTCGTCTTTTAATACATCACCGCTTGCGGCGGCTATTTCCAACTCGCGCACCGTACCCTGAGACGTAATTAATTCCACTTCGTAAATATAAATATCGTCTTCCTCTTCCAGCTCAACCTCCAACAACCGCGAGCCGGGGTGACGCGCCGCAATAATGGCGAGCACATTTTCCAGCGGCAAAATGCGCCCCGCCTCGCGCAGACGCAGGGCTTCATCCTGACTCAGGTCACCGGCCTTCACACTGAAGGTAAAGGCCAGTAAAACCAGATAAATCAGCGGGCGAATCAAGGGGCGCATTGCATACCTTTTGGCAGTAAAGTTACCGATTAGTCATCTTGCTGGTTTTTCAGGATTTCGCCGGTATTGGCATCCAGCTCTATATCCCATTCAAAACCCTGTGCATCGCGCAGTTCAATTTGATACACGTAGCGACCCCATTGGTTTTCCAGCTCAGTGTCCTGTACCTGGGCACCCGGGTGCTGGGCCAATGCCAGGGCGTTGAGTTTGTCGAACGCCTGAATGCTGCCAGCATCACGCAATTTAATAGCCTCATCAAGGCTTACATCTTTGGCTTGCACCAGCGCGGCAGCAGAAATTAACGCAGTAAACAGCAGGGTAGAGTTGATCAGTTTCATGGTTTTGTACCTCTATGTTAGTTCAAGTTAGAGCGTGAAAGGCTTGTGCCTGTGTCGACGAAACCAGAATAGGAAATGCCGCTTAAATGAACCTTAATTTTGCCGCCGGGCGTTTTTACCGCCGCGCGCTGGGCCGGAATTGATGCCCAGGCTGTGATTGACGTCCAAATAGGGCTTATGGATACTGCACCCACGCCGTAGCACATCACTTGTTTTCTGGAACCGCGCGCGAGCCCAAGGCTCATGGAACCCGGCACAAGGACATTGCCTGCGCGTGCTTTTTCAATAATTACATCAAGGATTCAAGTATGTTTCTGCGCACCTGCTTTGCAGCCCCCCTGCGAGTGAGCGTCTTGCTGGCATTGATCGCCTGCAGTCTAACTCCCGCCTTAGTACACGCCACTAAAACCCAGCATCAACCCCTGCCGCTGGAAGTGTTTTACAAAGACGCCATGATCGAGGACATAGAGCTATCTCCCGATGGCACCCATCTTCTGGCCTTAAAAAATGTAGGTGGCGATACAGTGGTGATGGTGATTGACCTGACCACGGGCAAAACTTTTTACCCCGCCAAAACCGACAATGAAGAATTCAAATTCAACTGGGTGAGCTGGGCCAATAACGACCGCATTTTGATGAGCCTGCGCTTTGATAGCCGCATGCAAAACGGCGTGAAATACATGCAGACACGCCTGCTGGCGACCGATGCCAAAAAGCCCAGCAAGATGATTACCCTGGTCAAACCCGACGACGATGCACCCTATGGCTGGGTCAGCCAGTATCAGGACAATGTCATCAGTTATTTGCCCGATGACCCCGAGCATGTGCTGATCAGTGTGGATCGCGAACTGCCACTGCATCAAACCGTATACAAAGCCAATGTGTACACCGGTCGCCTGACACGCGTGAAAAAACACTCCGGCTCAGTGCGCTCCTGGTTTGCTGACCGCCAGGGCAATGTGCGCATCGGTGAACACTACGACGATAAAAGCCGCAAAGTCACCTACAAAATTTTGGACAGCGCTACTGACAAGTGGATAGTGGCCTGGGAATATGTGGTGTTGGATGAGCCGGATATCAGCATTGCCGGTTTTGGCAGCAACCCCAACGAACTTTATATTTTTGCCGACCATGAAGGCCGCCAGGCGCTTTATAAGGTAGACCTGTCCAAACCCGGCTTCCCGCGCGAATTAATGCTGAGTGACGACAGCTATGATGTCAGTGGTCGCCTGATTTATTCCCACGCCCATAAAGAAGTGGTTGGCCTTTACTACAACGATGGCAGTTCACGCAGTGTGTTCTGGAATAAAGAGTTCCAAGCCTTCCAGGGCGGTTTGGATAAAGCCCTGCCCGACACCCGCAACTACATAGTCAATATGAGTGCGGATGCGCGTAAATACGTGCTCTACACCACTAACGCCACCAACCCCGGCACCTACATGTACGGCGACCGCGATGCCAAAACCCTCACGCATTTGGCCAATCGCTATCCTGAACTGACCGAGGATGTGCTCATCGAAAAAGAAACCCGCCGCTACAAAGCGCGCGATGGTTTGGAGCTGGAAGGCTTTTTATCGCTGCCCAAAACCTTTGCCAATAAACCCACTGCCACCATCATCCTGCCCCACGGCGGCCCCATGAGTGAGGACGGTAAAGAATTTGATATGTTCTCCACCTTTATGGCCAACCGCGGCTACGTGGTATTCCAACCCAACTTCCGCGGCTCCTCGGGGTACGGCCACGATTTTATGATGCAAGCCGTAGGTGGTTACGGCCTGGAAATGCAGGACGACCTGGAAGACGCGGTGAAATATTTGGTGGATGAAAAAATTGCCGATTCCAAAAAAGTCTGCATTGTGGGCGCCAGTTACGGTGGCTACGCCGCGCTGATGGGCGCCACCAAAACCCCCGATCTGTTCCAGTGTGCGGTGAGTTTTGCCGGCATGTCTGACTTGGTAAAAATGAGCAACCGGTTCCGCTACTTCACCAATAAAAACACAGCGCGCAAACAATTTGGTGAAGACAAAAGCCAGCTCAAAGAAACCTCGCCAGTCAACATGGCTGAACGGGTGAAAATTCCAATCCTGCTCATTCATGGCGACGACGACACCTCAGTACCGGTTGAGCAAAGCCGCGTGATGGCGCGCGCGCTGAAAAAACACGGCAAACCCCATGAATACATCGAACTGGAAGAGGGCACTCACTATCTGGATTACCTGCCCCATCGCCAGCAGACCTTTGAAGCCATGGAAAAGTTTTTACAAACCCATTTAAAAATTTAACGGCCATTCACGCGCTGTTTCAGCAGAGCCGCCCTGCCACCAGCAGGGCGGCTTTTTTTTGGGGATGAGTGATATCATATGACCACATTTTGCCGAACCGGATTCCAATGAAACTACCTGCACGCCTTGCATCCCTGGTCAACGATGGCTTGATCGATGAAGTTTATTACGCCTTGATGAGCGGCAAAGAAGCCCAAGTGTTTGTGGTGCGCGCCAACGACGAAATACGCTGCGCCAAGGTCTATAAAGAGGCCAATAAACGCAGCTTCAAACAAGCCGTGCAATACCAGGAGGGGCGCACCGTGCGCAACTCGCGCCGCGCCCGCGCCATGGCCAAAGGCACACGCTACGGCCAAAAAGAAGCCGAAGAGGCTTGGCTCAATGCCGAAGTGGAAGCGCTCTACCGCCTCGCCGAGGCCGGTGTGCGTGTCCCCAAACCCTACTGGTTTGTGGATGGTGTACTGGTGATGGAATTGGTGGTGGATGAAGACGGCGAACCGGCGCCGCGTTTGGATAATGTTGCCTTCGACCCGGAAACCGCGCGCGCATACCACGCGCAAATGATGCGCGAAATTGTGCGCATGCTCTGCGCCGGCCTGGTTCACGGCGACCTGTCAGAATTTAACGTGTTAGTGGATCACTCAGGCCCGGTAGTCATCGACCTGCCGCAAGCCGTGAATGCCGCCGGCAATAACAGCGCGCAAATGATGCTCACCCGCGACGTCAATAATATGCGCGACTATTTCGGCCAATACGCGCCGGATTTATTAGTCACCCACTACGCCGAAGAAATTTGGGATTTATACCAACACGGCAATTTACACCCCGACAGCCCCCTCACCGGCGAATTCGCCCAGAGCAACGTCGAAGCCGACCTCGCCACCATGATGCGCATCATCGAACACGCCAAAGAAGAAGAGGAAGAGCGCAAAGAACGCGAGCGCATGGCGCGGGATGGGGAGTTTTAATTCAATCGCAGCATTAACGTCAGTGGGTGAATTGGCGAAACACTAAAACCATAATATTCGTAAAATTGTTTGGCCTTTTCATTTAACGCATGTACCAACAAAGCTCTGACACCCGCATTTTGCGCAACCGAAAGCGCGCGCTTAACTGCATCCTGCAATAAGCCAGCACCCAGCTTCATACCTTGGGCGCGGCCATCTACTGCCAAACGCGCCAGCACCAAAACGGGGATGGGATCGGGCATGTTGCGTTTTACTGATCCGGTTGCCAGTTGGTGCGCAACAGCACCTGCCGCCAGCGCGTAATAGCCGCGCACCTGGTTTGCCTCATCAACCACCACAAAGGTTCTGCTGGCACCACTCGCCTGATTCACCAATGCACGGCGTTTAAGCCAATCATCCAAACTGGCCTCACCGCAATCGAATTCACTGATGATGTGAGATGCAAGCAGAGGTTGTGGGGCAGTCAAAATCAAACCCATTACTCGCCCTTGTCCCAAGGAGCTTTTACTGCCATAAGTCGCTCCAAACCTTGGTTAGCCTGTAATGGCGCATCCAATAGGGCAGCAAATTGCTGCATTTTGTCAGCATCCAAGCTGAAAAATACCTGATCCAGCAACACCGCCTGAGCCCGCTCACAAGCGGCTTCCAACATAAAATCAGATCGGTTTTTACCCAACAACCTGGCCGCCTGATCAATCAGATCACGCTGCTCAGGCAAAGCACGCAGGTTAATCGCCGCAGCTCGCATACGCCCCCCTTATGTATACACAATAGCTACACAATTTACTCTTTGTGTATCGGTTGTCAATACAAGAACTTAGCTCAAATCGTTGGGCTTTTAGCCTCAAGGCAAAAAAACTTTGCAACTACGTAGATCTTCGTATATTTTGATACGAAACATTTCGTAGATATATTTAATTTTTCAGGTGACGCAATGACCACTCCAACTCCCGCCGAACTGGAAATTTTGCAAGTACTTTGGCAATGCGGCGAAGCCAAAGTACAAACCGTAAATGACAAACTTAGCGAACTAAAACCGGTTGGTTACACCACCACCTTAAAAACCATGCAGATCATGGAGCAAAAAGGTTTATTGGGGCGAAGAAAAGATGGCAAAAGCCATATCTATTTTCCGCTGAGTGCGCAAACTGAAACCCAAAGCTCTCTGCTGGATAAATTACTACACAGCGCTTTTAGTGGCTCCAAATCCCAACTGGTTATGCAATTGCTGGGCAATAAAAAAACATCCAAAAAAGAATTGGATGAGATTAAAGCCTTCCTCGATAAGATGGGGAAATAGCTATGTCGTGGTTAAGGGAATTTTTGCGTTTATCCACCCTTATCATTTCCCCTTGTGTGATTGGTCATTTAAAGCCGGTCGTTTTGCTGCCTGCCGGCATTTTTTTGCAAATGAACCAGCAGCAAGTAGAAGCAATTTTGCTACATGAACTAGCCCATGTACGGCGACAGGATTTTCTTGTCGGCCTGCTACAGGCGCTGCTCAAAAACCTGTTCTTTTTTAACCCTTTTGTATATTGGATTTGTAACCAAATCGATAAGGAGCGTGAGTATGCCTGTGATGATTTTGCCCTAACCATAACTAATGACCCAATGCTTTTCGCCAATACACTCAAGGAATTTGCAGATATGAATATTCATCAATCCAATGCCATGCGCATTACTGGTAAAAAAATATTATTAGCAAGAATCACTCGTTTGTTTAGAAAGCAGAAACCAGCGGCAGCGCTAGAAAAGAGCTTGCTGACCAGTATTTTTATCGGCCTTTCAAGTTTAACAATTGCGCTCTGTGTCAATGCAGAAACTGACAAGCTGAACAGAAAAAAAATATCAATTGATGTCGCTAATGTCGATGCGCAAACGGTTTTAAATGAAATAAACCAGCGCTGTGGTACAACACAAACTCTGACCACGGGTTCGAATGAAAAATTGACTCTGGTACTGGAAGACGTTTCTTGTAAAGATGCACTGCAATTAGTGATTGATTTTGCCTCCGGATCTGCAGAAACAGAGGCGCTTAGCGAAAAGAGGTAAGTATGAAGCTGGATTTTATCGATAAACTCTTTGCTGGTTTTGGCATGGCGGATACTAGTTGGGGCGGGAGTGTGAAAATATTTTCACTGGTATTTCTCACTTTTTTGGTGAGTTTTATCGTTGCAAAAATATTTGATCAGCTGCAAAAGCACTTCACTAGAACCAATAATTTATGGGATGACACACTGCTCTGGGCCGCGCGCAAACCCATCAGCATGATGATTTGGATTGGCGGCTTATCGCTTTCGGCCGCTATGGCAGACAAGGTGGCGGACACCGAGTTTTACAGTTTTGCCGAGCCTGTTGCCCGCTTGGGTTTAATTGTGATGATCGCCTGGTTTATTGTGCGTTTGATTGGCGGCGCCGAGCGGATTGTTGTCTCGCCGGAAAAAATGAAAGAGCCCATGGACCCAACCACTGTATCGGCCATGAGCAAATTATTGCGCGGCTCGGTATTGGTAACCGCCACCCTGGTGATTTTGCAATCCATGGGCTACAGCATTTCCGGTGTGTTGGCCTTTGGCGGTATTGGCGGTATTGCGATTGGTTTTGCTGCAAAAGATTTGCTGGCGAATTTTTTTGGCGGCCTGATGATTTATCTGGATCGCCCGTTTAGCGTGGGCGATTGGGTGCGCTCGCCTGATAAAGAAATTGAGGGCACAGTGGAAAAAATTGGTTGGCGGCTCACCACCATTCGCACTTTTGATAAACGCCCGCTCTATGTTCCCAATGGCACCTTTGCCACCATTTCACTGGAAAATCCTTCGCGTATGAGCCACAGGCGTATTCATGAAGTGATTGGCATTCGCTATGAAGATGCGCATTTGATGGACGCAATAGTGGCAGAAGTAAAACAAATGCTAATTGCCGATGACGAAATTGATACCGAACAAACGACGATTGTTAACTTCAATAAATTTAATGCGTCGTCACTGGATTTTTTTATTTACGCCTTCACCAAAACCACCAACTGGATTCACTATCACCAGGTGAAACAGCAGGTTTTGCTCAAGGTATATGACATTATCAGCAAACAGGGCGCGGCAATTGCGCTGCCTACACAAACCCTGCATCACAGCGCACTATCGCCCATGGAAGTAAGGCCAGCAGACCAACAAGCCGGCAATTAAGTTTTAAAGGGAATGGAAGAATAACAGCGAGGTTTTGCATCGCCCCTGCTCCGGCAACGCGGAGCAGGGATGAATAAAGCGGAATCTGCCGCGGCAGAAATGAAAGACTTAAACGTTGGCGCCTACACCAAACAGGCTGCGGTAAAGCACACCCATCGCGATAAACGCAAACGGCAACATCCAGATCAAACCTATGCCCAGTGGCAACATGGCAAGCAGGAACAACACCAGCATTACCAAATACAAACCAAAAACTGCAAACCATTGACGTGAAATGGTTTTGCGCGACGTTTCCAGCGCTTCCCAAATGCCCATATTTTTTTCCAGCATTAAAGGCAGTGCCAGTGAATAGGCCACTATCAAATAAATACCGGGGATAACCAGTAATACCAAGCCAATCATAATCAGCAGGGTCATAACCACGTAGAGGAAAAATATTTTTAACAATTTGGAGTAGTAATCAAACACCATAAAAGCATTGGTTGCAGCACCAACACTGCGTTTGATTCCCAACATGGAAAACGCGGCAGAGAGCGGGTAGGTAACCAGGCTGATAATAATCTGGCCAATCACAATCATGACTACCGAATCTTTGCCGATCAATTCAAAGGGCAGCGACACCGCAATCATAATGCCGATGTAAATTAAAATAGCGCCCCACATGGTGGCTTTAAAACCACTGGTTAACTGCCAGGCCTCTTTGAAAATGCCACCTATATCCCAATCGGGATTGGTGTTGTATTGCACCGATTGCGGCTCTTGCAGGTTGCTTTGCGGGGTTTGGTAGGGGTTTGCGTCAGTCATATCCTTGCTCCTGTTTATTAGATTGACGCGCCAATTAATCATTAATACCGCGCTTCGTCAATCTGTGCATTGTTGCTTTGCGAGTAGATCTATTTATTTATCGCCATAAGCGGCAATTCAATGCAGGCACAACAACCGCCGCCGGGCCTATTTTTCAAGCTGAGGTAGCCCTGGTGCGCTTCAATAATTTGCCGGCACAATACCAAACCAATACCAGAGCCCTGTTTTTTGGTGCTGTAAAACGGCACAAATAAATTATCGGGATTACTAATACCGCTGCCCTGATCGCAAATATTCAAGGTAAAAAACTGGCGACCAAGCGCCCAGTGAATTTGGATAAGGCCATCGGAGTTGCCCAGCGCATTGGCTTCAAGGCCATTTTTGATGAGATTAATCAGCACCTGTTCAAACTGTACCGGATCAAGCTGCAATAGCAGATCGCCCTGGGTTTCAATCACAATACTGGCGCGATTAAACAGTGCCGCCACTTTTTCAATCAGGGTGCGCAGCGATACCGGCTGAACAACCGGCTCGGGCAAGCGCGCAAGTTGTTTATAACTGTCCACAAATTGGCTCAAGCCAATTGCGCGCTCGCCGATAATATCCAAACCTTCGTGCAAGCTGGCGCTGATGGTTTCACTGTCGCCCTGACGCTCCAGCAAACGTTTTAACGTTTGGCTGATTGATGCAATCGGCGAGAGGGAATTATTGATTTCATGGCTAATCACCCGCACCAGACTTTGCCAGGCCTTACGCTCTTCGCTGCGCAATAAATGACCAATATCCGTAATAAATAATAATTTGTGCTGCTGCCCGGCTTCGCGAAATTCCTCCACATAGACAGTAAAACGCCCCTGCCGGTAACCCAGCGACAGCTCTACCACTTGCTGACAACCGCTAGTGAGTTCGCGCACAAATTCGAGCTGTTGCAATAGCGCTTGTTGACTGTGTGATTGTTGATTATGCGATTGTTCAATTTGCAATAACTGCATAGCCGCGGGATTGGCAAAGCGGATTTCATTGGTCTGGGTGAGCGCAACAATGGCGACATCAATATGGTCGATAATCGTGCGCAGCAGCAATTGACTCTCTACCGACTGCCAGCGCTCATGACTTAAACGCTGCGCCAAACCATTAATAGCCTCTACCACTTCATTAAATGCACCGCCCTGTTTATGGCTGCGCGCGCGCAAGCTGTAATCACCCTGAATTAGCGCTTCCAATAAATTACTGATACTGCGAAATTGGTAGGATATTTTTTGATAAATAAAATAACTGCTGTACAAAATAATCAAACTACCGATTAACCCTGTCAGCAATATCAGCCAAATAGAAATCCGGGCATAGGCCATCACCCACAATAACAGCAAGAGTAATGGCACCCAGGCCAGTAACAGCAGCTGAATTAACCCGGCTTCAAATATCTGATGCCTGCGCATATCAAGTTTTTAATTTTTCCAAGCGGCGATAAAACGCGCTGCGGCTAAAGCCAAGCGACTCGGCCGCTTTAGTTGCATCGCCATTAAAATAGGCCAACCGCTGGGTAACCAAGGCCATTTCAATTTCTTCCATGGTGCGCAGATCCGGCACTTCAGGGGCGGTTGCACATGAACTTGTTGATGCCAGTGGCAGTGTTTCAATCAGCTCAGGAGCGCCACTTAATCCAAGGTCACTGCTATAAATCTGTTCCCGTTTAGACAAAATTTGCGCGCGCTCCATCACATGCGCCAATTCGCGCACATTGCCCGGCCAGGGGTAGGCCTGCAGCAAGGCTTGCGCTTCCGCCGTCAAGGTAAGTGCCGGGCGTGCATATTTTTTTGCCGCTTTCGCCAGAAAGCTATTGGCCAGCGGAATAATGTCCTCCGGCCGTTGTCGCAGCGGTGGGATTTCTATGACCAGGGTATTGATGCGATAGAGCAGATCCTTGCGGAATTTTCCCTCGTTAACGGCAACTGCAAGATCGCAATTGGTGGCCGTAATCAAACGAAAATCGGTGTGCTGGGTTTTGCTGGAACCCACTTTTTCAAACTGTTTTTCCTCCAGTACACGCAGGAGTTTTCCCTGTTGGGAATAAGGAGTATTGGCAATTTCATCAAGGAATAAACTGCCTTCATCTGCCAATTCAAAACGACCGATGCGCGTAGTTTTGGCATCGGTAAACGAGCCTTTCACATGGCCAAACATTTCACTTTCAAACAGGGTTTCGCTCACCGCGCCCATATTGACTGAAATGAGTTCGGCTTGGCTGCGCGGCGATAGCTGGTGCAAGTAGCGCGCAAACATACTTTTGCCGGTGCCGTTTTCGCCGGTGAACATTACGCTGGCATCGCTGTTGGCAACATGGGCAATAGTTTGCAGCAGTTCAAGGGTCAGGGGCGATTGCGCCACTATTGCATCATTGCGGTTTGCTTCCTCGCGCAGCAATTGATTTTGCTGGCGCAATTTCTGCGCTTGTTTTTGCGCAGCAACCAACTGACTTTGGCTGTTAATGATGCTGAGCAAGCGCTCATTTTCCCAAGGCTTTTGAATAAAATCATTGGCGCCCTGTTTAATGCTGTTAACCGCGACCTCGATAGTGCCCCAGCCCGTCATGACGACAACAGGCACTAACTCGTCTAATTGGCGAATTGCACGAATCAGCGCTAGCCCTTCCTCACCCGAAGTGGTATCGGTGGAGTAATTTAAATCCATCAAAATACAAGCTACATCTTCGCGCTTGAGCACCGCGAGCGCCTGCTCTGGCGAGGTCATGGCAAGCGGAATATAACCTTCCGCGCGCAGTAACATGCACAGCGCAGAGAGCACACCATCGTCGTCATCGACAACAAGAATTGTTTTTTTCATTCAAGATCCACAGAAAAAAACCGGCAACTGACCCTATGCCGGCCGCACAGGTTTATTCATTTGACTTTATACCGGCTTCAAAGCGCTTGGCAAATTCGGCATTGGCTTGGTAATCCTCGGCCTGGATTTGTTGCACCAGTTGTGTGTATTTTTCGGTATTGCCTTTGGCCTTATAGGCCTTGGCCAAACTCCAGGTAGACCAAAAATAATGTTGATCCTGGGGGTCGGTATTTTTGCGTTTGTATTCTTCTATCAATGCAATGCTTGCATTTACATCCTGTTTTTCTGCCAGGATAATTTCCCCCAACTGCAACAGGCTGTCGTTAACATACCATTGGTTTGCAGCAGTGACCGGTTGGTTGCGCAGTGCTTCAAACAGGGGTTTGGCTTTGGCAAGTTGTTGTTTGTCGCGATAAAAACGTGCCAATTCATAATGATTGCGCGCCGATGCAAACGGCTGTTGGCTCAACTTATCTGCCAGCGCCATAGCACCCGCCGGGTCGCCCTCTTTTTCATGTAAAAATACCCGGTAGGTATTTGCATCTTCAGCGGAAATTTTATCCAGCCTTGCTAATAATTCCCTGCCTTTTTTACTGGAGCCGCCGGCAAAACCCGGTGCTTCAAAATAAAAACGCATTGCAGCCACTAGCGCATCGGCATTATCGGGAAATTGTTCTACTGCTGCCTCGTACTGCGCAATACATTTTTTAGCCAACGCCAAGGCGGAAAACATGGATGCCTGTTGCGCCTGATTGCAATAGGCATCACCCGACAAAATCAATTCCTCCGCGCTGGTTGGCGGCGGTTTTAATGCCGTTTCATCGGCCAATACATAATAAGAAGAGCAGATGGCAGTCAGCAGCAATGCACTGCAAACCATAAAAATAAATAGCCGCACTGAGGCATTATTTTGTTTCATTTTTACACTATTCCCTTGTTTGATATTTAGATATACCGATCAACAACACGCCGATTTTGACTATCGGCTTAGCATTTGATTCAGTGCTCGCCTGAAAATTATTTCACTCATAACGCAAGGCATCGGCAGGCTCCAATTGCAGTGCGCGCCGGGTGGGAAGATAAGTCGCCAGAAGCACCACCGCCGCAATAATGCTCACCATTAGCAAAACAATAAACAATAAATCGCCGGCGCCAATGCCAATTACATGAGCCATAGCAAACGCCATGGCACAACCTGCTGCGACACCGGGTATACCGCCCCACAAAAGTTGTTTGCCACCCGCCCATAAAAATTGCCGCGCGATTTGTTGATCCTGTGCGCCCAGTGCGCGTTTCACACCAATTTCCTGGGTGCGCTGGCTAATGGTATTGGCCATCACACCGTAAATTCCTGTACCGGCAAGCACTACTGCCGCTATGCCGAAAATCATAAAAATCGTGCTGATAAAACGTATAGGCGCACCATTGCGTTGTTTTTTGGTGGCGTAGTCTTCTATCTGGAAGAGTGACAATTCCGGGTCAATAGCAGCCACCGCATTGCGCAGGGTGCGTATTGCGCTGGGGCGATCTGTTTTTATTTCGATGGCGATACTGAAATCATTTCTTGGCGCCTGGCTGTAAGGGCGAAATACACTGGGCATTTTTCCCGATTCGCTATTGGCATCGCCATAGAGCGTATGTTTCACCACACCGACAATCGTCAGCCATTGATCTGCATGGCTAACCGCATCGAGCACACGCAAACGTTTACCCAGTGCGGATTCGCCGGGAAAATGGGCAGCGGCAAAACTATCAGTCACTACCACGGTTCGTTTACCCCAGCCATCGTCACTGCTATCAAGATAGCGCCCTGCCGTCAGGGTTACGCCAAGTTTTTCCAAGGTGCCGGGTGTAACCGAAACATAATTAATTTTTGGGTAAGCACTTTCCTGCACATGGGAATAATCTTTTCCCTCCAGGGCAATGCTGGGTGTCCAACCCCAATCGGCGGGAAACATGGTGGCAATTAACACCTTGCCAAGACCGGGGCTATTTTCCAATTGTGCGACCAGTGCATTCACAAATTGCGTTTTTTGCTCCGGGGTTTGATAGTGAACATCGCGCAGCAATGTGCGCGCGGTTAATAAGTTATCGCTCTTTACCCCAAAATCAGTGACGGTTGCGCGATAAGCGCCCACTACCATAGTCGCCGCCGCAATCAATACCGTCATCGACAAAAATATTTCACTGATCACCAAGATCCGGTTGAGGCGCCCGGATTTTTTCCCCAGCGCACCGCGCGTGCCATCGCGCAGCACCGCATTAAAATCGGCGCCGGAATTTTTCCATGCCGGCAATAAACCCGTTGCCAAAATAGTCGCCAATACAAAACCGAAAAATATTTTTAGCGTGTAAGCATCAATGCCAAAATCCCACCAGAACGCCGGCTTGTCGGTAAAAAACGTAGCCACAGTGGCAGCGGTCACTTGTAAACCCCAGGCGAGTACCAACAGGCCGATTAAACCACCGAGGCTGCAAATAATTGCACTCTCCCACAACATCTGGCTGATTAAACGTGCACGGGGTGCGCCCAAGGCAACGCGAACGGCCGTTTCTTTATTGCGTTCAATCGCGCGTGAGTACAATAAATTGCCTACGTTGATTGACGCCAACAATAAAATTAATAGCGCGGCGATTTGCATGGAGTAAATTACTTGAATGCCATCGCCCTCGGCGCCGCGCTGGAAATCATTCACATAGAGACTCAAACCTTTATTGCTCTGCGGGTAGCGGCTGGCAATGCGCTGCATAATCACCGCCAGTTCGCGATTAACATCCGCTTGCGTCACATTGTTTTCCAACAGGGCGGCAATAGACGGTTTGTCGCCACTGCCGCGCGCTGTGTTAGTGGCACTTTGGCGCAGCGGCAGCCACACATCGTTATTACTCGGAAACCAATAATCCTGCGGCATAACGCCAATAATTCTATGGGGTGTGCCATCGATACGCAGGCTTTGGTCGATAATATTTTCATCGCCGCCAAATTGGGTGCGCCAGACTTCATAACCTATGACCACAACATCTTCCGCGCCCGGCTGATTATCCTGCTGGTTAAATTCGCGCCCGAGTAGCGGAGCAGTGCGTGTAAGCTGGAAAATACCCGGCTCGGTTTTTACAGCGCGATAACGCCGCGCGCCCTCGCGCCCGATGGCATTTATGTTGAGTTCTCTATAGGCAGAAAATAATTCCACGCCCCGTAGTGTATTTTTTATTTCAGCGTAATCATGCAGTTCAATGTTATCGCGGGCTTCTACTCCATCTTGTGTTACATGAAAGCGCACCAGACGATCACTGTCCTTAAACGGCAGGTCTTTAAAAATCATGGTATTAAACATGGAAAACAAAAATACACTCAGCCCGACTCCCACCGCCATCACCGAAGTTGTAAGCAGGGTGAAGCCCGGTTTTTTTGCCAATAACCGCAGTGCGTATTGAATGTCCTTGATAAAATACATACTCACATCCCTGGATTTTTTAGGGTTTTGTCAGAAACAACACGGCCATCGAGCACATCAATTTTGCGCTGGCTGCGCTCAGCGGAGCGCGGGTCGTGGGTAACCATACAAATAGTGGCGCCTTCGGCGTGCAACTTATCGAGCAAATCCATCACCGCTTCCGCATTTTTGGTGTCCAGATTTCCGGTGGGTTCGTCAGCTAATAAAATCGAAGGGCGCCCGGCAATAGCGCGCGCAACCGCCACACGCTGCTGTTGGCCACCGGATAATTGCGCGGGAAAGTGCCTGCTGCGGTGCGCCATATCCACTTTTGCGAGAGCATCTTTCACTAATTGTTTGCGCTGGCTTTTGCTTAAATCACGGCGATAGGTGAGCGGCAGCTCTACGTTTTCTTCCACATCCAGATCGCTGATCAAATTAAAGGATTGGAAAATAAAACCAATTTCCTGATTGCGAATGCGTGCGCGCTCGCGCCGCGAAATAGTGGACACCTCTTTGCCCGCGAGCCTGTATGTGCCAGCACTCGCGCTATCCAATAAACCCAGCAGTGATAAGAGCGTGGATTTGCCACAACCGGAAGGCCCGGCGATGGACACATATTCACCTTTATTAATCCTGAGTGAAATATCACTCAGCGCATGGGTTGCCACCTCTTCGGTGAGAAATATTTTTTGCAGGTTTTCCAGTGTTATTAATGGATTATTCATGGCGTGAACCTATTGCTGTAGTTGCAGCTGGCAAAACCGCAGCGGTTTTGGTTGTTGATGTGTATTGGTGTTTGGTTTGATCCAGCGGCAAATATTTGCGCCGCAGTTTGCGTGCAATAGGTTTTTCAATCAGGTAGGTGCTGCAAATGCCCAGCACAATCGCACCTGCCAAGGCCCATAAAAATTGGTGTTGGCCCGCATCGGGGTTAAACATAATCACGGCGCCGCACATCATCATGACAACATTTTGCCAGATAAAAATAGAAAAGCCGGTTTCACCCAGAAAGCCCATAAACGGCAGCGAAAATACCCGTGCCGCAAAACCTTTACCGCGGGCCAGATCGACAATAATGATCATGTACAGCGGCATCATCAGCCCATGGCGCATAAAAAATTTAAACGGTTCGGCAATTTCCTGGGTAGCCGCGATTACTATCACAGCCACCAGCGCGACATCACCCCAGGCAAACCAACTCGGGTTTTTATTGCTATCAATAGTGTTCGCGCGTGTTATTCCCACCACCCGGGTTAATAAAATACCTGCCACAAAATGTGCTACCCAAAACAGCGGCGTAGAGCCAATAAAAATTTTCCAAAATCCCGGCGCCTCGGTACCGGCAGGAAAAAACCACGCATAAACAGCTGTGGGTAGTAGCGAAATAAACGGCAGGGCACACAAGAGTTGAATCGATGCACGGCGCGATAATTTGGCCAGCATTGGCAATAAAAACGGCAGTAGGGCGTAGAGAAATACCAGCGCCGAAATAGTCCAGGTCGGCCATGACCAGATGGGCACAAAATCCGGATACCAGGCTTGGGTCAGGGTGATGGTGGCGAGGCCGCTGGCAAATAGCAGGGCCGGGCTATTGCCGAGCGACAATTGATACCCCGTGGTCATTAACAGGGTAATTAACATGATTATCCAATGGATAGGGTAAATCCGTATCGCGCGCGTGAGCCAAAAGGTTTTTTTGGTAATACTCAGCTGGCCATGCTCGTCCCAATACAAATAGGCCAAAATAAAACCCGATAACAAAAAGAAAAAACTGGTGGACATCCAGCCGTTGCTGATCGCCGTCACCAGTGGCCCCGGCAATTCTTTGATATCGCGCAGTAAATTTTCCATCCCGGGTTCTTTTTTCATGTCGAACAATACCCAGAGGTGAAAACAAAAAATATGCAGTATGGCGATAAAACGAATACCGGTCAGTGCGGGTAGCAATTGCCTCTGCTGATTGGCACGGCGATGGGTGTTTTGTTGGTCAGTCATTATTTAACGTCCTTTAAATAAAATGTCGGGGTTATTCACAGCGGGATCTTAATTGAGGCGCAGCTTGTCATAACTGCGAAACCGGGTGGGGTCGGAAATAATGACTTTATCGCCCGCCGCCAAACCTTTCAGGATTTGAATGTGATTGGCAGAACCCTGCCCCAGCTGCACCGCCACACGTTCAAAAAAATGGCCATCCTCCGTTAATTTGTACAACAGGGTTTCACTGCGGCTTTGCGTAAACAGCGGGCGCGCCACGTAAAGCGTATCGGCAATTTCAGTAATTTTTATTTCGCCATCCACACTCAGATCAGGGCGTGCGTCATCGGGTAATGGTTCATTAAATACCACATCCACTTGCACAGTGCCGTTAATCACTGCGGGATCAACACGGGCTACCTGACCGCTAATTTTATTGTTGCGTGTATCCACAATCACAGTCTGGCCGGGCATGACTTCACGAATGTGCAACTCGGGAATTTTTAATTCGGCAATCAGCGAATCCTGTTGCGCAAGCTTGGCGATATTATCGCCCATCATCACCCGCTGCCCGGATACCGGCGGCAGTTCCAACACCACACTGTCCATAGTCGCGGTGATCTGCAAATCATTCACTTGTTGTTGGATAATCGCCACGCGCTGTTTGTGTTGATTCAAGCGCGCACTGTGCGCATTGCGCTGGGCAGTGAATGACTCCTCCATTTTATCCAGCTGGTGCTGATGGGTTTGCATGCGCTGTTGCGCCTGATCCAATACAAGGCGGGTACGGTTGTAATCCAGGCGCGACACTGCGCCGGTTTTCATCAGCTCGGCGCGCGCCGAAAATTCCAACTCACTGGTTTCAACATCCAAGCGGGCGTTGAGCAAATTGGATTTTTGTTGTTGCAGGCTGGATGCTAACACCACATCGGCCGCGCTGAGTTCTGCCTCCAGCGCAGCCAATTCCCACTGCGCTTCCGCGAGTTGCTGCACTAAACGCGGATTGCTTAGCTCAACAATCACATCGCCTTTTTTTACCGCGTGACCCGGTTTTACGGCCCGTTTTACCACAGTGCCCTCAACACTTGCCGACAGCCATTCAATATTATCCGGCACCAGTAGACCAGTGCCGCGCACCGAGAAAGTAAAGTTGCCGCGTTTGACTTCATCAAACACCAGCGAATTGGCATCCACACTGATATCCGCCTGGCCGAGATACCAGAGGTAGTAACCGGAAAAAATAACTACCAGCGCTGCCAACACCAATAACCAATGGTGTTTACGCAGACGCGGTTTTTGTGGTTCGAGGCGAATGTCCATTGCGCTTCCATTATTCCAATAGCGATGGAAGGGCTAGAGCAGCTTCTATGCCATTTTTTAAGTGGCTGATTTTTATCGATTATTTATTATGCTGATGGTGTGAATCCCATTAGCGGGACGCACAATTGGCACAGGATTTCCGCTCGTGGGATTCGGGTTTGTGCCAAGGGAATAAAACGAAAGGACGCCCTAGTTTCCTTTCAAAAATTCCACTAATGACTGATCTGTGTCGCCCAAGAAGCGCTGTTGAAACCAATGCAAAGTGTCGGCACCTTGAATATCCGGCATGGGCTGTTTAGGCCTGGTAAAAAGAATGCGTTCGCCATGTTCGTCACGCGTGCGTGTGGCAATATCAAAAGTAAAACTGTAGTAGGGTTCAACGCCCATGCGCAAATCCGCAATACTTAGCACCCCGTTTTTTTCTTCCATTTTAAAATAACCCTTGCTAAACCAGGCGATGCGATTAACTTCCCAGTTGCTGCGCACAAGGTTATAAATATGTTCGCCGCGTGGATATTCAATAAACTGGATATTCCTGTCGTCATCCAGTAATGAATAAAATCCTTCGGCATAACCGCTTGGTGTGATCGCCACTACGCGCCACAACACACTGTTAAAAGGTGCTGCAGTAACTAATCGCTGCTGCGCAGAAATTCCTTGCGCGGTGAGCGATTTATCGGCGAGCGTGCCAACGTAGAATTGCATCGCCAGCCCCCACATTAAATAGGCACTGCTAATAGCAAGGCCGAGGGTATTCCAGCGCAGTCCCGCTAGTTGTTTGCGCGCAAGCGCCACGCCAGTGCCGAGTAACAATGGCAAGGTGTAAAGTGGATCTATGACAAAAACACTACCAATACCAAAGGGATAATCACTAAACGGCAACGCAAGCTGGGTGCCGTAGATCGTCATGGTATCGAGCAGTGGATGAGTAATGAGTACCAGCCACACCGCAAGCCACCAGTGTTTAAACAAATCCATTTCACGCGCGAGTTTCGCCGTAATCCATGCAATCAAAGGCGCGGCTAATGTGAGATAAAACAGCGCGTGACTTTCGGTGCGGTGCAGTGTCATATCGCGAATCGGATCGCCATGATTAATTAGCACATCCAGATCGGGCAAGGTGCCCACTACCGCGCCCATGACGGCGGCTTTCCAGAGCGCTGTTTTGCGCCCCATCACCGCCACACCAACAGCGGCACCCAGCGCAACTTGTGAAAGTGAGTCCATTTTATTCCTCGTATTCCGCTGCGCGAATCACCGCTAAAAATTCGTCGCCAAAACGTTTTAATTTGCTGTCGCCTACGCCGGTAATGCTGCGCAGTTGTTCGGGTGTAAGCGGGCGGAATTCCAACATTTCGCGCAATGTAGCATCGTGAAAAATCACGTAGGGCGGTACGCCCTGTTCTTCGGCCAAGCGTTTGCGACAGGCGCGCAGCGCGTGCCACAGGCCTTGATCTTCCGCTTCAATTGCATCGCTGATATTGGCGCGGCGCGGCGATTGATTGGTGGCTTTAATATCGCGGCGCAGATAAATATTTTCTTCGCCGCGCAAATAAGGGCGGCAGGTTTCATTGAGTAGCAAACCGCCAAAACCATCGCTATTCACATCCAACAATCCACGCGCAACCAGCTGACGAAAAATGGCTTTCCATTCATCGCTACTTAAATGTTTGCCAATGCCGTAGGTGGTTAATTTGTGATGATCAAACGACAGGATTTTTTCATTGTTGCTGCCGCGCAATACATCAATCACATGGCCCGCACCAAAACGCTGACCGGTGCGGTACACGCAGGAGAGCGCCATTTGCACCGCTTGGGTGGCGTCCCAGGTTTGCGGTGGGGTTAAACAGCAATCGCAATTGCCGCAGGGCTGCGCCAAGCTATCGCCAAAATAGCGCAACAGGGTTTGGCGACGACAGCTGGTAATTTCACACAGGCCGAGCATGGCATTTAAACGCTGTTGTTCGTTGCGTTTAAATTCTTCGCTGCCTTCGCTCTGCGCCATCATTTGCCGCAACTTAACCACATCTTCCAAACCGTAAAGCAAAAGCGTGGTGGCCGGTTCACCATCGCGCCCGGCGCGACCGGTTTCCTGATAATAAGCTTCAATACTTTTGGGCAAATCCAAATGCGCGACAAACCGCACATCGGGTTTGTCTATGCCCATACCAAAGGCGATGGTGGCCACCATAATGATGTTGTCTTCGCGCAAAAACCGCTGCTGGTTTTTTTGGCGCACATCCGCAGGCAAACCGGCGTGATAGGGCAGCGCGGTAAAACCTTCATCGCTCAACCACTGCGCAATTTGCTCCACTTTATTGCGCGACAAACAATACACAATGCCGGAGTTGCCCTGCTGTTCATCGCGCAAAAAGCGCATGAGTTGAATTTTGGGATTATTTTTTTGGGCGATACGGTATTGAATGTTCGGGCGATCAAAGCCGTTAATAAATTGCCGCGCGTTTTCCAATTGCAGGCGCGCGATAATTTCATCGCGCGTGCGCACATCCGCCGTGGCGGTTAAGGCAATACGCGGCACCTGCGGAAATTCGCGGTGAAGCAATTCCAGTTTTAAATAATCGGAGCGGAAATCGTGACCCCATTGCGATACGCAGTGGGCTTCGTCTATCGCAAATAAGGCAATTTTGCTGTGATGCAATAATTCCAGCGTGCGCGGCTGAATCAACCGCTCGGGCGCGACATACAACAAATCCAATTCGCCGCGCTGCAGCGCCAGTTCGGTCTGCCACATTTCCTGCGCACTGAGCGAGGAATTTAAAAACCCGGCGCGCACACCCAATTCGCGCAGCGCACTGACTTGATCCTGCATCAGCGCAATCAAGGGCGATACCACAATGCCCACACCCTCGCGCACCAGCGCCGGAATTTGATAACACAGGGATTTACCGCCGCCGGTAGGCATAAGCACCAGCACATCCTCACCGGCCACCAGCGCATCAATCACCGCGGCTTGCGGGCCGCGAAATTCGTGGTAACCGAAGGTGGAATTTAAAATGGCGAGGGGGCTGCGCATATCGGCGGGAGGCAATGTCATGAGGCGAAAAAAGAACTCACAGGGGTAAACAGAAAATCATGGCAAAAGTGACGCACTTTTATGCCCGATGATGGATATATGCATCAAAAACCTGATTTTTCAGCAAAATGATGAATATATCCATCATTTTAAAAGGAAAAACGGCCCCCCGGAAAAACAAAACGGGGGCATAGCCCCCGCAAATACACACAATGTTTTATCGCAGCGCGTTTACAACTCCGCCGCTACACCCGGCTTGGTGGATGGGCTGTTGCCTTCAGGCACAACAATCATCACCAAACCCCACATCACCAGCAGACCTGCCAATACAGATACCGACTTTCTCACGATACATCCCTCCTGCGGATAACACTGCTACCAGACTAGGCAGCAAAAACTGAACCATAACTGAAAGGTCGGCAATCAACTGTACTAATTCGTACCGGGCATGGGGCCAGGGCTTTTGTTTGCGCATTAATTCAAGGTTTTCTTCAAGAATTGGATGATGTCCTCCATCGGCCAGAGTGCATCCTTGTCAAAACAACTACCGGCCCAGTTGCAGCCGTTATCCAGATACGCGTGTTTTTTACCGGGGTAAACCTTGTATTCCACCGGTTGTTTGCCGGCCTTGAGCAAGTCCACGTAATGCTGGGCGGCACTGGGCGGGGTGACATCGTCCAGGCTGCCCACGTGCACAAATTGGGGCGGCAATTTGTATTCACTCGCCTTGGGCACAAAATAAATGGGCGATACCGCTTTGTAGTGCTCGGGGTGATCATTTGCATTGATGCTATTGCCAAACAGGCCGCGCGGCTCGGCGTTGCCAAACTTCCAAAACGCGTTGTTGGGCGATTCAAATCCCCCTTTCGCCGCTGCATAGAGATCAAACGCACCATAACTGACCACCGCCGCCTGGACTTTCAGGCCGTCCTCTTTGGCGACCTGCTCGGCGGTTTTACCGGCGGGCAAATAGCTGGGTTTAAAACCCAAACTCGGGCCGGCGTAGCCATCGCTTTCCAACTGGCGGCCGCGGGTGAGGATCATAGTCGTTAAATGGCCGCCGGCGCTGTCGCCGGTAATTGCCACGCGGCTTGGGTCGCCACCGTATTCCGCAATATGGTCTTTTACCCACAAGAGGCCGCCGAATACATCCTCAATAATCTGGTTCATAGTGACTGTATTGTTTTGGTCACCCAACAGGCGATAGTTCATATTCGCCACCACCATGTCGCCCTCGCGCGCCACCTTGGTCGCCATGTCATGCATGATGGAATTGTTATTCACCAACCACCCGCCGCCGTGATAAATCACCAGCACCGGGTAGGATTTTTTGCCGGTTTGCGGCACATAAATATCCAGCGTAAGCGGGAAGTTATCGGGCTTGGCAAACTCAATCGCCTTGTGGATTTTTACCGCCTCATCCGCCTGCGCCACCAGCGCACAGCAGCCCAAACACACCATCGCCATCAACTTGCCAAACTTCAGCATAAACACCTCTTTGCATTGTTATTGTCAGATTTACCAAGCCAAGCATAGATGCTGCCCCAACGGGGTGATAGTGATAAGCGTCATACCGCCTCAGCCTTTACCCCGCTTTACGTTTGCGGTGCATCGCTGGTTGGTTTTTGAGGGGTTGGAGCATGAGGGCGGTTTAACTTTTGTTGTATTTGTTCATTCAAACTGAACAAATACAACAAAAGTTAAACTTGGCTTTGGTTTGAAAATACGCTAATTTGTTCAGTATGAATGAACAAATTAGCAATAAGTTAAACCTCTTGGATCGCCAACTGCCTGAAGGCTTGCTGGTAGATTCAGCTTGGCTGGAGCAATCAGGCTACTACGGCTCGCTGCGCCACCAATATGTTGTCTCCGGGTGGCTTGAACAGCCTGCGCGCGGTGTATTCCGTCGCCCACGCGGGCAATTAAGTTGGGAACAGGTGGTTATCTCCCTGCAAACCCTGCTTAAACAGCCCATTTCTGTGGGTGGCCGCACTGCACTTGAACTGGGTGGATATGCCCACTATCTGCCGCAAACCCAGCAGCAAATACACATTTATTCCGATAACAAACTTCCCGCCTGGCTGCTAAAACTGCCCTTGCCGGAAACCTTTGTGATTCACAACCGCAACCGGTTTTTACCAGCTCCAGTCATCGCTCAGAATTCCCCCTCGCTTGATACCGCCGCCTCACTCGAACAGGCATTAGTGCCAGCAGGTTTGATAGTGACTACGTGGGGCCACTGGGTTTGGCCGCTGATTATCTCCAGCCCCGAGCGCGCTTATTTAGAGTTGCTGGACGAATTACCGCAACACGAAAGCTTTCATATGGCCGATGTCATTATGGAAGGCCTAACTAACCTCAGCCCGCGCCGTATGCAATCGCTGCTGGAAGCAGCCAGCAGCATCAAAGTAAAACGCTTGTTTTTTGTGTTCGCCGAACGGCACAACCATGCGTGGTTGAAACATCTGGATGTCAGCAAGATCGATTTAGGCAAAGGCAAGCGCGTGCTGGTAAAAGGCGGCAAGTTGCACAGCAAATATCACATCACCCTACCTGAAGAATTTACAGCGGAGTCTGTTAATGGCATTTACTGATGTTTATCGCAAGCAAGTGGAATTGCTGGTGCGCACTATTCCAACTGTTGCAGAGGAAAAATGTTTTGCGTTGAAAGGTGGAACGGCAATTAATTTGTTTATTCGCAATATGCCCCGCCTTTCGGTCGATATTGACCTCACCTATTTACCCGTTAATGATCGCGCGCAAGCGCTGCAAGAAATAGATACGGCCTTAAAACGTATCGCGCAACGCCTACGCAGCAAGCAACCCGATATTCACATCGCAGAGTCAGCACCGGCAACTCAAAAAGAAACTACCAAACTTGTTATACGCACACGCGAGCGAGTCCAAATAAAAATTGAAGTTACACCGGTACTGCGCGGCTGCGTGTATGAACCCGTATTAATGCCGGTTTGCCAAACCGTAGAAGAGCAATTCGGGTTTGCCGAAATGAATGTGCTTTCTTTTGCCGATTTATATGCAGGCAAAATCATGGCGGCGCTGGATCGCCAACACCCGCGCGATTTATTTGATGTACACCATTTGTTGGAAAATGAGGGCATTAATGACGAGCTGCGCAACGCGATTATCATCTACCTGATTAGCCACGACCACTCGCCGCATTCACTGCTAAACCCGGTGCTACAGGATATAACGCAGGACTTTGAGCAAAACTTTATGGGCATGACTGACGCCCCCATTGAGCTATCAACTTTGCTTAACGCGCGGCAAAACCTGATTACCAACATCACCAGCCAGATGCCGGAACACCATAAACAATTCCTGCGTTCTTTCTACAATCGCAAGCCAGAATGGGATCTGTTAGGTATAGCAGGAGTACAACACCTGCCAGCGGTGCGCTGGCGGGAGATGAATTTGGATAGGTCAGGGGAAGGAACGAAGGAGGCGCTTTTGGAGAAGTTGGTGCAGGTGTTTGGGAGATAATTCCAATACGTGTAATACCGCGTATTCCCAAAATGATCGACTATAGTGGTGAATCTGACGACAAGATGGATAATCAAATGAATAAGAACTCTCATGCAATAAACAAGCTAGCCAATTGACATTAAGCGACTATTTCATATTTACTTTCCAAACCCTAATAAGATTTTTTAAAGCCAATTACTAAAAAGGACGAATCAACGATGCTTGCAAGGAAATTTATCATGTCATTATTGTTAATCGCTTCTACGCCAGTATTAGCTGCTGGATTCGATTGTAAAAAAGCACATACAGAAATTGAAAAAACAATTTGTTCAAATGATAGATTAAGCACATTAGATCTAGAGTTGAATCAAATATTTAAACTGGCGCGTATGGAGACAAAAGACAAACAATCGCTTATCAGCGGACAATCAGATTGGCTAAAGAACACTCGCGACTTATGTAAAAGTGCTGATTGCTTGCAGTTAGTATATATAAATCGAATCTCCGATCTAAAATCAAAAATAACCACTTCGCCATATGAGGCTGGTTACTTTCTAAATCCAGCAACTGATAAGCCCTTAGCCACGCTTGCTGAGGAGAGTGAAATTTATGTGATTTCTGGTTATGAACCATTAAAGAACGTAGTATCAATCACTGTAGATAGACCAAATTCAAAAGTCATATTGGTCGTCTCCTCTTATGAACCTACTATATGGAAAATCAGCGCCACACCTAAAACTCAAATTGGAGCAATTTTTTTTGGAGGTAATCAAACTATTTTCTCGAACAAAATAGCGCCGTTATATAAAGAAGAAATACCTTACACCACTGAAATAGATAATAGAAATTTCCAAACACTATTATCCAAGCTTAATGACCTAATAAAAGTCAAAAATATTGACTACTTTCTAGGGAATTACAAAATCCCTTCTACTGTGGTCATAGATCAGTTTATAAGAGAAGATAAAAAAACATTAAGTCTAGACGGGCCTAAAATACAAACCCCAAAAAGTAATTGGGAATTTGATCTTCTCACTGATTCCAATAAAATTGAAAAATGGACATTACAAGGTCCTAAGACACAAGTAGATAGTAATTATGTATTCCAAGGTAGGTTATTATCATCCAAAACAGAAAAGGTTTTTAGTATTAAAAACCACAACTTTGAAATTTTAAATATCAAAAACGGAAATAAGTATTCACCAACTATGCCAATGGATTTTCCAAAAATCTCTTGGCCAACAGATATTACATATGATGCCCGGCGCAACTATTACTCGATCGTTTCTTATGGCGGAGAGGGGTATTTATATAGATACAATCCTGACCAAGATCTGTGGATTGATTTTAACTCAGCAAAAAATTTTGATATCAGCTCAATTTTTTACGATAAAACAGCGGATCGCTATGTGGCGTGGGCTAATTTCATTAACAGAGGAAGCTTAGTAATTTTCGATGGCGATGGAAAATATGTCTCTGATAAATATCTAACGGAAAAATTAGAAGGCTTTGGCAGACTTTATGACAAAGGCAATGAAGCGGCAGCACCCTTAAAAATAGTTTCTAATGGTAACGCCATTGCCCTAATCGCCATGTCCGCCGGAAAAGTGACGCATATCTGGCTCTATGACATGGAAACGGACAAAGCGATTCTTACCTATAAGCGCGCCACGCATGTATTGAACAGCCAGAATGGTTTGCTGGTCAATTAAATGGCTATAAATAACGGGGTAAGACCCGTTAGGTTGCCGTTTATTCACACACCTCTGGATGTAATGCGCTGTATTTCACATCCACCCCGTTTTGGTACAGAATCCGCTCATGGAATAGCTATGGAATACAGCGATGCACGATAACTACAGCACCGGCCACCGAGGGTTAGCGCGTGGCAAATAACTGGCAAGAAGACGAACTGCTGCTAACGCTGCACCTTTATTGCCGCACAGCGTTTGGTAAATTGCATCAGACCAACCCCGAGATTATTAAACTCGCCCAGATCATTGGCCGCACACCTTCTGCGGTGGCGATGAAAGCCTGCAACTTCGCCAGCCTCGATCCCGCGCTCGCACAAAAAGGTTTAGCCGGAGCCAGCAAAGCCGACCGCGCCCTGTGGAATGCGTTTATGACTAACGCCACAGAAATTGCCGACAAAGCCGAAGCGCTTTATGAAACGCGCGTACTTCCCACAGAACTCATCACGCCTGACACTGAAAAGCCTCTCCAATTCCCCACCGGCCCAACGGAAACAACACGCGAAGTAAAAGTGCGCCGCGTACAGCGCTTTTTCCGTCAAACCGTTTTAGAAAGCTACAACAACCGCTGCGCAATTTCCGGTTTAGCAATTCCTGAATTATTAGTAGCGAGCCACATTATTCCTTGGGCGGAGGATGAATCGCGCCGAGCAGATCCAACCAACGGCATTGCGCTGAATGCGCTTTATGACAAAGCGTTTGATCGGCATTTAATTTCGTTTGATGAAGATTTTAGGTTGGTGTTGTCGGAGCGAATTAAAGCGCAGGCTAAGGATGAGATAGTTAAGGAGTATTTTTTGAAGGTTGAGGGGAAGGTTTTGGAGATGCCGTATAGGTTCACTCCAAACGAAAGTGCACTAAAAAGGCATAGAATAATATGTTGTTAGATAGAATTACTCTGTCGTAAGTTAGCCGTATCAATAAATGGAACAAAGATCATACCCATGAAGATTATTAATAAAATATCTGTAAAATACTTCAGATCACTTCATACAGTCGAAATTAAGGATTGCTCATCAATTAATGTCATTTCCGGACGAAATGACGTCGGAAAATCAAATGTAATTAAAGCACTAAATTTATTTTTCAATGGGCAAGCTGATTGGGATAGCGATTATTCTTTTTATGATAACTTTTCAAAAAAGAGACTTGAAGAGGTAAGGAAAGACAGTATTAAGGGAAAACAATTTGTTAGCATTAAGATTGAATTCAGTAGGCCGGAAAATTACCATAAAAGTCTTCCCGAAACTTTCAATGTAGAAAGAAAATGGTTTAGAGATAGTAAAACTTTTGAACAATCTGATGATCTCTCAGCCTTGGATAAAGCAAAAAAGTTGCCCTCAAAATTAACCACAGCTCAGAGAGCTCTGGGACGTTTTTTGAATAAAATACATTTTGAATATGTTCCAGCTATTAAAGACAGAATTTACTTCAACGATCTTCTACGAAGGCTACAATTCTCTTTACTTGACCTAACAATTTCTCAGAATCAGCAACTTTTCGAGACGGCCAATACATTAGCTGATCACATAGAGGGTCAAATAACCGATCTAAAAATGGATTTTGAGAAAGCAACAAATATACATACAACTATTCAACCGCCCTCGACGGTATCATCACTATTCCAGGCATTTTTTATTTCAACTCAAACGGACAGTGGGGAAGTTGCACTTAAATTTAGAGGTGATGGACTACAATCACGCTACATAGCATCCGTATTGCACTACATTGCCTCTAATTCCAATGATTATTACATTTGGGGCTATGAAGAACCTGAGCTCGCTTTAGAGTATTCTCATGCAAGCAAAATGGCAGATGACTTTTCTGAGACTTATTCTAAAAGATCTCAAATTTTTCTCACATCTCATTCTCCAGCCTTTATTTCACTTGCTGGTGAAAACGTGAGCTGCTACAGGGCTACTCAAGAAAATGCAATTACGGATGTTTCAAATGTATTAAACAGTAATAACAAAGAGCTACTTAGGTATGAAATTGGCATTCTTGACATACAAAAAGAAGTTCATGAGCTCTATTCGAAGGAGTTTTTAAAACTCAAAAGTGTCTATGAAAAAATAGATCAACTGGAGTTAGAAATAAATAGAACTAAGATGCCAATGCTTGTTACTGAAGGAAAGACAGATAAAATAATTATAGAAAAAGCATTAGAAATTTTCGGAGAAAATGCACCATCAATTCTGGTAAGAGCTTGCGACAATTCAGGAGGAATTGGTAGTAGTGGAGGAGCAGGACAACTGGGAAGGCTTATAGAGACCATACACCCAGATGATGACAGAATCGTTATAGCTTTATTTGATAATGATGAGGAAGGACAAAAAGAATTTTCGGGGCTGTCTAAAAACTTCACTGAATATAATAAAAATGTCAAGCGTCATAGAAATGGAATTGCTTGGGCAATTAAAATACCAGAGCCAGATTTTAGGGAGGGTTATGCTGATGCAAAAAATTTATGCATAGAATATTTGTTTGATGACGGAATAATTAGCAAGAAAAACGAACGTGGTGAAGGATTAAAGTTTAGAAAACAACCACCGAAAGTAACTATAGGAAACGTTCAACTATCATTGAATTTAGATCATTTAGATCTTCAACTGAAGAAATATGAAAAGATCGAAACAGGGAAAGATATTTTTTCACAGGAGATAATAAACGATCTGAATCTGAACGATTTTAGAGGCTTTAAAGAATTGTTTAACGAAATAAAGGAAATATTACAGTTTATTTGATAACCGTTTGACCTCAAAAAATAAGCAAGTACCCCGCATGGAGCCTAACGAAATACGGGGATGACTCTCTTCAATCGAGGGCTTGAAATAAGTCGTGTTTAATATCAAAAGCTCCGCATTCCGTCAGGCTCCAAACAGGCTACTCATTTATTTTTTCTGCGCGTTCACAACACCGCCAACACATATTCCGCATAGTACAGCGGCAGCACTATATGGGTTTGCTCTTCCGGTGCGGAACCTTGGGTGCCGGTGAGTTTTAGGGTTTTGTGGGGAGCGCATTTGGCGATGTAGGACTGCAGGGATTTTGCGCGGGTGCGGGTGCCGCTTTTTACTTCTACGGGCACCACCAAACCTTCTTCGGTGGTGATAATAAATTCAATTTCGGCGCGGGCATCGCCCCAGGAATAGCTGGGTTCAATGCCGATTGCGGCGAACTCTTGCTGCACAAAATTTTCCGCGATGTAGCCTTTGTATTCGTAGTTTTGCTGTTTAATTTCTTTGTAGCTGGTGTTCAGCATGTGGTTTAGCAAACCTACATCAAACAAAAACAATTTCACTTTATTGTCTTTTTGATAGGCCGCGAGCGGTGTTCTGGCGGTGCCCTCGATAGGGTAATTTTTTAACGCCAATCGGCACTGGTGCAGCCAGTTGATTGCGCTTTCAAATTCGCTGTAGCGAGATTTGCGTTCGGCGATGCCTTTGAATTTAAACCGCTTGACTGACTCATCCACCACGGCCGATAACTGCGCAGGAATATTGTTAAATACTGCAGCGATTAATTGCGCATCGGTTTTACCGGCGTATTTGCCAAAATCGCGTTGATAGCCTGCTATTAAATCGGCATGAATTTTTTGTACTGCACTCACGCGTTCAACAATACTTTTATTCATATTGCCAAACCAACTCGCAACCGCTTCTGGCATACCACCGGTGAAATAATAATCCGTTAGTGTGTCTAACAGTTTGTTATGCGCTGCCGCTGAATTAACGCGCGCTTCATAGGCTTTAACCAGCATAGGTTCATTGGCGGCCCATAAAAATTCCCTGAAGCTGAGTGGCCGTAAATTGTGTTGTTCCACTTTGCCCACGGGAAACGAAGTGAGTAAACCTATGTTGGAACCACTGGCGGCGACAAACCAGGTGGGTGCCTTTTCGGCAAAGTATTTGAGTGATGTGACGGCTTTTGGGCACTCGCCGATTTCATCCAGAATGAGCAAGTCGGTTTCCGGTTGGAAAATTTGCCCGGTGAGCAGTTCAATACTGCTGATGATGTCTTGCGGGTTTAGTGAGTTGGCAAAAGCATCGGCCAAGTGCGGTGTTTCCAGAAAATCTACCCGCAAGACCTGTTTGAACTCCCGCCCCAGCAGCTCGCGCAACAAGTAAGTTTTACCGGTTTGGCGGGCACCGTCGATTAACAAGGGCTTGCGGCTTGGCTGGGCTTTCCAAGCGAGCAATTTCTCTAGCAATAGGCGTTTCATAGGATGGCATTCCTGACCAGATCTACACTAATGAGCTGAAATTACATTTTTCTGCGCATAAAATCGCAAATAATCACATTATTATGCGCGTTAAAATGTATAAATCTACACTTTTATGCGCATAAAAGTGTAGATTTTCAGCGCAATCCCCGGCAGAAACGGGCTAAGCGCTTGGGATCAGCGGTTTTCCGCTAGAATCGGCAGGCGCAATCCATCACCTTTTTGGAACCTCCCGATGTTTGAACAAACCCCCGATACTTTTATTTTTGACATGGATGGCACCCTGCTCAATGAGCACCACGAGCTGTCGCCACTCACGCTGCGCGCGCTGAATGAACTGCGGGAGCGCGGACACAGGTTGGTGGTGGCGACCGGGCGGCACTTTATGGATGTGCAGCCTTACCTGAAACAATTAGGGGGTGATATAGCGGCGATTACCTGTAACGGGGCGCTGATTCACAGTGCCGGGGGTGAGCTGCTGCAGCGCGCCGATTTGCCGCTTGCGGTGAATGAAACCCTGCTGCCGCTGGGTGAAGCGGCGGATGTGCATTTAAATATGTATACCCATGCGGAGTGGCTGGTGGCTGCGCCGTGCGAGTCCATGTTGGCGGCGCATAGCCTCTCGCAATTTTTTTATCGCCAAACTTCACTGCAACAAATGCTGACAACGCCGGCGTTAAAAATTTTGTTTTACGGCGAAAATCCGCGCTTGCAGCAATTGAAAACACAGATCCAACAAGCACAACTGCCCATCCATTTAACCTTTTCCGATGACTATTATTTGGAAGCTATGCCCCAGGGCATTTCCAAAGGTGATGCCTTACAAACACTCGCCAAGATTGAAAATTTCTCTTTAGTAAACAGCATGGCCTTTGGCGATGGTTTTAATGATGTGGAATTATTTAATAGTGTGACTCATCCGGTGCTAATGGAAAATGCGAGCGATAAGTTAAAACAACAATTTCCCCAAGCGCCACAAGCGCCTTGCCATTGGCAGGATGGTGTGGCGCGGTTTTTGTTGGAGCGGGTGTTAAGGTAAAACGGATAAACACTCATAAAGTGGATTGTTTGATTTACACAAAGGATATTTATGAACCAACTCACCAAAACCCAGGCGCAGTTGCGCGCTGATCAGATAGCGGCATTTCGCGCGGAGCAGCGTTTGCTGGCGGAGCAGGGGCTGTTGCAATTGCCGGAGCAAACGGCGGAGGGGATTCGCCGTTATCACGACAACTTATTACGCGATTTGCAGCAGGCGCAGGATGTGGATGTGAATGAGCGCGCGCGCCATTTGTCGCTGGGTATGCAGATTGTTTCCTTCCTCGGTGCCAGTGCGTTGGCGGCGAGTTTATTTTTTCTGTTTTACCAATACTGGGGTTATTTTGGCACCGCTACCCAGGTGGTGATTTTAATTGCCGCGCCGCTGTTGAGTTTGGCACTGGCGTGCAGTTTGCTGCGGCTGGACAGCTCCGGTTATTACGCCAAATTGGCGGGGCTGGTGTCCTTTACTGCTTGGGTATTAAACATTGTGATGCTCGGCAGTATTTTTAATCTATCGCCCTCACCCAATGCTTTTGCCGTGTTTGCGCTCTACGGTTTTTTGCTCGCCTATTTATTGCAAGTGCGTTTGTTATTAGCGGCGGCGCTGCTGTGCAGTTTTATTTTTATCGGCGCGCGGCTTGGCACCTGGATGGGCAGCTACTGGATTTACGTGGGTGAAAAACCCGAGCATTTTTTATTGCCGGCGCTGGTATTTTTTGCGCTGCCGGTGTGGATTGATCAAACCCGTTTTCATGGCTTCACCGTTATTTACCAAGTGTTGTCTGTGATCACCTTTTTTATTGCGCTGCTGATTTTGGCTAACTGGGCCGGCGGCAGTTATTTGCCTTGGTCAGTACAGATTATTGAAGGCACTTACCAGGTGATTGGTTTTGTGGCGAGTGCGCTGCTGGTGCTTTACGGTTTGCGCCGTGGTGCGGCCTATTTGATGCTGACGGGCAATGTATTTTTTGCGCTGTTTCTGTACACCAAATTTTTTGATTGGTGGTGGGATTGGCTGCCCAAGTATGTGTTCTTTTTGGTGATTGGGTTAACCGCGATTTTGGCGCTGATGGTGTTTAACCGCCTGCGCAAACTGCAACAACCAGGGAGCAGCCACTAATGGACATTTTTTCTGTGAAGCAAGGCGCCAACAAACAATTACTCAATAAAAAATTACTCGCACTGGCGGTGGCCTGCATTCTGCTGGTGAATGGTTTTATTTTAGGCAAGGTGTACATCAACCGCTCCGCCGTGGTTGCGCAGTTGAATTTGAGTGAACGCGAGCTGCAATTGCCTTACCACTATGGTTTTGCCAAGGAAGATTCCAGTGCGCGGGTGAGCCTGCGCTGGATGACCCCGAGCAGCCGCGCGGTGACTCTGGAGTTGGACCGCTGGCACTGGCAATACGACCGCAATCTGCAATTGAGTGAAGAACACTTTGCCAGTTTTGGATTTCCCGCCTGCAGCAACAGCACCCGTTTGCGGCAAAAACGCGCGGCCTGGGTGCTGTTGGAATTTAATGGCCGGAGCTATGAGCAACACTTGGCGCAAATCGAGCAATACCAACAATTGGTGGAGGGGCTTAGCACGCAATCCCACCCCGAGTTGGTGGAAAAAGAGATAGCCGAAAAACGCAAAGGTGCCGCCGAGCTGTTAACCGAAGCGCAAACCAGTCACTCGCGTTTATTTATTGTGGATGCCGCGGCCGACTATGCATTGTTAGTGCAGGCAAAAAATGCATTTCCATCCAGCAGCCAAGACCAACTGCTGATTGTGCCCGCCGAAGTGCGCGCCGGTTACTACCGCTGCGATAAACCTGAACAACGCCAGCGGGAAATCGTTATCGATGGCCTGGCGGTGGACTCGCTGTACATTCCCAAACACCTGGCGAGTAAATTTGCGGGTAATAACACCGGGCGCAACACCGTGAAATTCACCGCGCAAATCAACTACGGCCGCTTACACGAACCCTGGATCAGTGATTTGCAGTGATCGCTAGTGATAAACAGCCCAGCCTTGCCGGGGGCAGGGTTTGAGCTGTTCTGCCATGTGTTGACCCAAGCTGCGTTGATTCGCTAAAGGTTGAAAGATACGCCATTGATAGCGATTCTCATTATTGCTAGAATTCCTAATAACGCTTGCCACTTTGGTTATCAGGAATCGCTATGCCCCGTTTTATCGTGCCCGCCAGTTTGTTTATCGCCTCCACTAGCCTTTTACCCCAGCTGACCATGGCCGATGATGCCGTGGAAGAAGTGATTGTGAGTGCCAGCCGCACCGAGCGGCCACTGAGTACCATTCCCAATACTGTCACGGTGATTAACGCGGCGGAGCTGCAACAGCAGTTATCGATTCAGGATGATTTATCCACGGTATTGGGCAACCTGATTCCCGGTTTTTCCCCCAGTCGCCAAAAGATGACCAACGCCGGGGAAACCCTGCGCGGGCGCAAACCGCTGTATATGATCGACGGTGTACCGCAATCCAACCCGCTGCGCGATGGGGGCCGCGAGGGCAATACCATCGACCCGAATGTGATTGAGCGGGTTGAGGTATTACACGGCGCCAACGCGATCCACGGGGTGGGTGCGGCGGGCGGCATTATCAACCTGATCACCAAAAAACCGGCCAATAAGCTGGAGCAGAGCATCCGCCTCAATACCGGTTTCCAAACCGAAGATCTGCAGGAAAGTGCGGATTATGGCCTGAGTTACAGCCTGTCCAACCGGGTGGGCAATGCCGATGTGATTGCCAGCATCAGCCTGCGCGATATGGGCATGGCTTACGACGGCAAGGGGCAGGTGGTAGGGGCCGACAATACCCAGGGCGACACCATGGACTCTGAGTCGGTCAATGGTTTTGTCAAAACCGGCTACGACTGGGACGACCAGCGCATTGAGTTGATGGTCAACCGCTATGAAATAGAAAACAAAAACCGCTGGGTGTCGGTGCCCGGCAATGTGGCGACCGGCATTCCCAGCAGCGCGGTAAAAGGCGAGATTACCGGCGAGGGCGCCAGCAACAAGGTGACCGCCGTTAGCCTGAATTACACCAATGACGACTTCCTTGGGCAAAAGCTGCGGGTGCAGGGGTTTAGCCAGGATTTTGCCGCCACCTACGGCGCCGAAGCTGTGCCTCTGGCGACCTTCCAGGACCCGGCCTACGGCCCCAACCTGATCGACCAATCGCAAAACAACTCGGAAAAACGCGGCGCCAAAGTGACCCTGGTAAAGGATCGCATCGCCAGCCTGCCGCTGAACCTGGTCTACGGCCTGGACCTGCTGCAGGACGAAACCTGGCAGGAATTGATCCAGACCGGGCGCGCCTGGGTGCCGCCGAGCAAATACCAAAACTATGCGCCCTACCTGCAGGCCGAGTTTACCGGCATCGACAAACTCACCCTGAGCAGTGGGGTGCGCTATGAAAAGTCCGCACTGGAAGTGGATGATTTCACCACCCTGGCCTCCTACGGCAGCCGTTTTGTGGAAGGTGGTTCGCCAGAGTTTTCCGAGACCCTGTACAACTACGGCGGCACCTATCAAATCACCAGTGCCTGGCGCGCCTTTGCCAACTACGCCGAGGCGTTTTCCATGCCCGATGTGGGCCGGGTATTGCGCGGTATCAACCAGCCCAACCTGAGTGTGGAAACCTTTTTGGATTTAAAGCCGGTACTGACCGAAAGCACTGAGTTTGGTCTGGAATTCAAAACCGGCGATATCACCGCCCAACTGAGCTACTACCGCTCGAACTCGGCATTTGGTGAGCGGCTGCAGCGCGATGCGGATGGCATTTACAGCGTTGAGCGCGAAAAAACCGCCATCGACGGTATTGAGCTGAGCACCGCTTGGGCCGCTACCGATGTGGATCTGTTCAGCCTGCGCTATGCCGAGGCCACCGGCCGCTACGACTCCAACAAAGACGGCCGGGTAGATTCCGATCTGGGCGGCACCAACATCTCCCCCGACCGGGTCAACCTGAGCTGGGATCGCACCTGGTCGAGCAGTGTTGATACACGCTTGCAGGTCAACCACCTGATCGATCGCGAAGTGGAAAACAGCAGCGGCGCCGTTATCAATGAGTTTGAGGGTTACACCACGGTGGATGCGAGCGCGACTATTGCCGCGTTTAACGGGCAGATCAGCCTGGCGCTGCAAAACCTTACCGATGAGTACTACTTCACCTACTACTCGCAGAGCAGCCCCAACAATATCCGCAACTTTACCGGCATAGGCCGCAGCCTGAGCCTGGGCTACCAGGTTCGGTTTTAAGCCTTCGCTATGGGCAGTTCTACGTCAGTAGCAGCGGGCCGTCGCCGGCACAAAGCGCGCGACCGGTTGCTGCTGCGCTGGCATCGCTGGCTGGGTCTGCTGGCGCTGGTGTTCCTGCTGCTGGCGGCGCTCAGCGGCTGCCTGCTGACCTACAAACAGGCCTTGATCCGCGCCATCATCACCCCCGGCATCACCCTGCCGGCCACTTACGGTGTAGCGCAAATGGCACCGCAACTGGAGGTGATAGCCGGGCGAATCCAGGGCGACAGCAGCGGTTACCTGATCAAGGCGCCCAATAGTGAGGAGCCTTACTGGACACTCACCCGCGATGCGGATCGCCAGGTGCAATTACTCGCCTGGGATTCGCTCCAGCCCCACCAACAGAACCTCTGGTTGTTGCAGGCGCTCTCGTTCATCCGGGAGCTGCATACCGAACTCTTTGCCGGGGTGGTGGGTGAGGCGATATTGCTAGTCAGCGGGCTGCTGGGTCTATTTTTGGCGCTGAGCGGGCTGGTGATCTGGTGGGCGACCAAACGCAGTTTCCGCTGGCGCTGGGTATTGCCGCGGCAATTCAACCGGTCTTACCTCATGCATTACCACCGCCACAGCGGCGCCCTGATGCTGCCAATCCTGCTGGTCATTCTGCTCACCGGCAGCATTATGCTGTGGCAAAAACTCACCCAACCGCTGCTCACACCGCCGCCGCCCACCCAGCTGCCACGGGCTATGGCCTCTGCCGCCAGTGCCAGCGCCGGCGAGTGGTTAGCCTTCGCGCAACAACAGGTGCCGGACGGCTGGCCCACCTATATTCGCCTGCCAGCGCCGGGCGTTGCGGCAGTCACGGTGCGTTATCGCCTGCCGGGGGAATGGCACCCTAACGGGCGCACTTCGGTAAAAATCGACCTGCCCGATGGCAGCCTGACCCTCAGTGCCAGGGCAGACGAGGTGGACTGGCCGCAGCGCCTCATCAACCAGAACTACCCCCTGCACTCGGGCTACGGCATGCACGGCGGCTATAAGCTGGTGGTGTTGATCGGCGGTATTACCCTGTTTTGGTTGAGCCTGACCGGCGGCTGGAGTTTTATCCGTCGCCATCACTAGTGGCGATAGGTTCCAGCCGCCGCCAACAGATCCGGGTACGAGTGCTATAGTGTCGGGGATCTTGGCGTTTATCCTCGGGTTTCCTATGTCTGATGCTTTTCCTCTGCTTTATCGCCGCCCGCGCAGCCTGGCATTGCTAGTGTTTTTGCTGTGCCTGGCGCTGTCGCTGATGGTGGTTTGGACACTGGAGCGCAACTACCGCCATAACCAGCGCGCCGATATTGAAAACATCGCCCAAAACCACGCCTTTTTGCTGCGCGACAGCCTGCGCCAAGCCTTAACCCTGAATTACTCCATGGCCACTCTGGTGCGTTTAAGCCAGGGTCAAACCGATGCGTTTGCGGCGGTAGCGCGCGACATGCTGCCCTACTATGACAGCGTGTCCCACATTAGCCTTTCACCCAATGGCATCATCTCCCAGGTATACCCGCTGGAGAGCAATGAGAAGTCGGTGGGTTTTAACCAGCTCGCCGATTCCATCCAAAATAAGGAGGCAATTCGCGCGCGCGATACCGGGCGCATGACCTTGACCGGGCCGGTCAATCTGGTACAGGGCGGTACAGGGGTGGTGGCGCGCCTGCCAATTATGGTGGAAGACCAGGGCCAAGCGCGCTTTTGGGGATTTGGCAATGTGATTATCCGCATCAACCGGCTGCTGGAAACCGCCAATATCAACCAGCTTAAAACCCAGCAGATGGCCTACAAACTCTGGCGCATCAACCCCCTGAATCAGCAGGAGGAGGTGATTGATGTAAATGCGCCCGAGTACCTGCGCGACCCGGTGCATAGATCCTTTGACGTGCCCAATGGTGAGTGGACCCTGAGCCTGGCGCCAATTCAGGGGTGGGTAAATGGTTGGCGCCTGGCCAGTATGTTGATGCTGGCGCTGGTGTTGAGCGGGTTGCTGGGTTACCAGACGTTTTTATTTATCAAACTTCAGCGGCGCAAACTCAGCCTGCAAACGGCGGTGGAGGAGCAGACCCGCGAGCTGATCGATGCGCGCGCGCAGCTACAGGCCACCCTGGATGCCATCCCCGATTTGCTGTTTGAAATCAGCACTGACGGGACTATTTACAATTTCCACACCCATCGCCCCGAACTGTTACTGCTGGAACCTTCCGCCTTTTTGGGCAGAAAGGTTAATGAAGTAGTGCCAGAAAGGGTCAGTGACCTTATCTACGCAGCCATGGCGGAGGCAGAGCAGCAGGGGTTTGCGACCGGCAAGTATTACCACCTTGAGCTGGCCGATGGGCGCCACGAATTTGAACTCTCGGCGGCGCGCAAACCCGTGTCACTGGATTCACAAGTCCATTTTGTGATGATCAGCCGCGACATTACCGAGCGCCGCCAAGCGGAAGAGGAGTTGCGTATTGCCGCCACCGCCTTTGAAGCGCGCGAGGGCATGATGATTACCGACCCAAGCGGCACCATCCTCAAAGTGAATAAAGCTTTCTGCGAAATTACCGGCTACAGCCCCGAAGAAGTGATTGGCAATAACCCGCGGATATTGAACTCGGGCCACCATGAACCGGAGTTTTACGCCGATATCTGGAACACCATCAAGCATGAGGGCAGCTGGAAGGGTGAAATATGGAACCGGCGCCGCAGCGGCGAGATATTTCCCGAGTGGCTGACCATCACCGCAGTAAAAAATACTGCCGGTGAGATTACTCACTATGTTTCCACTCTTACCGACATCACCGAGCGCAAGGAAAACGAGGCGCGCATTAACAACCTCGCATTTTTTGACCCGCTCACCCAACTGCCCAACCGCCGCCTGCTGCAGGACCGGTTGGAGCACGCCATAGCCGCAAGTGAGCGCAAGGGCAAATTGGGTGCTTTGCTATTTATCGACCTGGATGACTTTAAAACCCTGAACGACAACCGCGGCCACCATATTGGCGACCTGCTGCTGGTAGCCGTGGCCAATCGCCTGCGCATGGCGGTGCGCGCGCAGGACACAGTGGCGCGCCTGGGTGGCGATGAATTTCTGGTGGTGCTGGAGGACTTGGATAACCACCACGATCAGGCCGCTGCCGTCGCCCAGCAGATTGCCGAAACGATTCTGGAGAGCCTGAACCAGGCCTATGTGCTGGAAGGGCAGGATTATTTCAGCACCCCCAGCATTGGCATATCACTGTTTGGCGACCGGGTGGCGGATATAGACGAGCTGCTTAAACAAGCGGATCAGGCCATGTACCACGCCAAGGCGGCCGGGCGAAATACCCTGCGCTTTTTTGACCCGGAAATGCAGGAACACACCGCCCAGCGGTTTGCCCTGCAACACGAAATCCGTGAAGCCCTGCAATTGCAGCAATTCAGTCTGTTTTACCAACCCCAGGTGGATAGCAGCGGCGCGATTGTGGGCGCTGAAGCGCTGATCCGCTGGTTCCACCCCCAGCGCGGCATGGTATCGCCGGCGGACTTTATCCCCATCGCCGAAGAGTCGGGGCTGATCCTGCCGCTGGGCAACTGGATTGTGGAAGAAGCCTGTCGCCAGCTGGTGCGCTGGAGCAGCAACCCGGCCACTGCCGCACTGGTCATCTCCATCAATGTCAGTGCGCGCCAATTCCAGCAGCCGCAATTTGTGATGCAACTGCTGGCGGCACTGGAGCACAGCAGCGCCAACCCGCGCCTGCTCAAACTGGAACTGACCGAGAGCATGCTGGTGCACAACCAGCAGGACATCATCGCCAAAATGGATGAGCTGAAAAACCACGGCATTAAATTCTCGCTGGATGACTTTGGCACCGGCTATTCCTCCCTGTCCTACCTTAAACAGCTGCCTATCAGCGAGCTGAAAATCGATAAATCCTTTGTCAACGATGTCTTGACCGACAGTAATGATGCGGCCATTGCGCGCATGATTATTCGCCTCGCGCAGAGTATGGAGCTGCGGGTTATCGCCGAGGGCGTAGAGACCAAAGACCAGCGCGACTGGCTGGAAGCCCAGGGCTGTGTGCACTACCAAGGCTATTATTTTGGCAAACCCGTGGCGGCGGCTGACTTTCCGCTAACACTGGCCAGCCCCTTGTAAGCGCGGCAGCGGCGGTTAAGACCTGTGCCGCTGTGGGTGTTAAGAAGTTGTAAAGTTCCGTTGACCTCATGGCTAAGCCCCCGACCTCGGGCTAACCTCTAGCCACGGCTGTGGAGAGCAGCCGTGGCAATAGTTAATAACAACAAACCAGGGTCAACCACCATGAGCCAACTGCTAGACCGCCGCGACTTGTTGCGCGGCGCCGTTGCTAGTGCATTGGGGCTATCCAGCCTTGCCGCATTAGCGGCGCAACCCCAAGCCAACAACCAATCAACCACCCCATCGACCACCGCAGCCGGGAGCGCTGGCCCAACGGCAGCCCTGAAAGGCAATATCCGCCATTCAGTCGCCCGCTGGACCTTTGATTTCCTGACACTGGAAGAACTCTGTCTGATCGTCAAACGCCTGGGTTTTAGCGCCATCGACCTGGTGGGCCCCAAAGAGTGGCATATCCTCAAACAGCACGGCGTGGATTCCTCCATGTGCAATGGCGCCGAGCTGAACCTGGAGGACGGCTGGGGCGATAGCCAGTTCCACCAACCGCTGATTGAACGCTACCGCGAGCATATCGATCTGGTGGCCGATGCCGGCTACACCAACCTGATTTGTTTTAGCGGCAACAAACGCGGCAAAGACCCGGAAGAGGGGCTAAAGCAGGCCACCATCGGCTTGAAAAAGATTCTTGCGCAAGCGGAAAAACGCGGCGTAGTCCTGCAAATGGAGCTGTTTAACAGCAAGGTGAATCACCCGGATTACTTTGCCGATAACTCCGCCTGGGGCATAGAACTCTGCAAGCGCCTGGACTCGCCCAACTTCAAGCTGCTCTATGACATCTACCATATGCAGATCAGCGAAGGCGACATCATTCGCACAATCCAGAATCATCATCAATACTTTGGTCATTACCACACCGCCGGTGTGCCCGGCCGCAACGAAATCGACGATACCCAGGAACTCTACTACCCAGCCATAGTGCGCGCTATTCAGGCCACCGGCTTTAAGGGTTACGTGGCACAGGAATTTATGCCCAACCGCGCGACTACAGCGGAGAAAGTTGAATCCCTGCAAGCCGCCATTCGCATCTGCGACGTCTGATTGCCTTCACCTAAACGGCACAGACGTCTAATTCCCGATAAGAGGTACATTTATGTCTACACAACATTTTGATGCCATTGTGGTTGGTTCCGGCATCAGCGGCGGTTGGGCCGCCAAAGAACTCACTGAAAAAGGCTTGAAGGTGCTACTGCTCGAACGCGGGCGCAACATCGAACACATCAAAGACTACGTCAATGCCACCAAAGAACCCTGGGACTACGAGCACCGCGGCCGCCCGACCCAGGAAATGAAGGAAAAACACCCGGTACTGCAGCGCGACTTTGTGCTCAATGAAGAAACCCAGGGCATGTGGGCCAACGAGCAGGACAACCCCTACGTCGAGAAAAAGCGCTACGACTGGTATCGCGGCTATCACGTGGGCGGCCGCTCACTGCTGTGGGGCCGCCAAAGCTACCGTTACAGCAAGCAGGATTTTGAAGCCAACCTGCGTGAAGGCGTGGCAGTAGATTGGCCGATCCGCTATGAAGACATGGCGCCCTGGTACGACTATGTCGAGCGCTATGCCGGTATCTCCGGCACCAAAGAAGGGCTGGAGCAATTGCCCGATGGCCAGTTCCTGCCACCGGTTGAACTGAACATTGTGGAAAAAGACGTCGCCGCGCGCATCAAAAAAGCCTACGGCGGCAAGCGAGTCATGATCAACAGCCGCACCGCCAACATCACCCAGCCCAAGCCGGAGCAGGGCCGGGTGAATTGCCAATATCGCAACAAATGCTGGCTCGGCTGCCCCTTTGGCGCCTATTTCAGTACCCAGTCATCCACCCTGCCGGCGGCGATGAAAACCGGCAACCTCACCCTGCGCCCCTTCTCCATCGTGAGCCAGGTGCTCTACGACAAGGACAAAAAACGCGCCCGTGGGGTAGAGGTGATCGATGCCGAAACCAACCAAACCTACGAATTCACCGCCAATGTGATTTTCCTCAACGCCTCCAGCTTTAACTCCACCTGGATCCTGATGAACTCCGCCACCGACATCTGGCCTGGCGGTTTGGGCAGCAGCAGCGGCGAGCTGGGCCACAACGTTATGGATCACCACTTCCGCGTGGGTGCCAGCGGCGTAGTGGAAGGCTTTGAGGACAAGTACTACTACGGCCGTCGCCCGGCGGGTTTTTACATCCCGCGCTTCCGCAACCTGGGCGATGAAAAACGCGACTACCTGCGCGGCTTTGGCTACCAGGGCTCTGCCAGTCGCGAAGGTTGGGATCGCAACGTTGCCGAATTGGGCATAGGTGCGGATTTGAAAACCGCGCTGGCCGAACCCGGCAATTGGACCATCGGCATGACTGCCTTTGGTGAAATCCTGCCGCACCACGACAACCGCATCTACCTTGACCCTAAAGTGAAGGACAAGTGGGGCCTGCCAGTGCTGGCGATGGACGTAGAGCTGCGCAGCAATGAACTGGCGATGCGCAAAGACATGCTGCAAGACGCGGTGGACATGCTCGAAGCCGCCGGCCTGAAAAATGTAAAAGGCAGCGATTGGGGTTATGCACCGGGCATGGGCATCCATGAAATGGGCACCGCGCGCATGGGCCGCGACCCCAAAACCTCGGTGCTCAACGGCTTCAATCAGGTGTGGGACGCGCCCAACGTGTTTGTCACCGACGGTGCCGCCATGACCTCCGCCTCCTGCGTGAACCCGTCGCTCACCTATATGGCCATGACCGCGCGCGCTGCCGATCACGCCGTGAAAGAATTGAAAAAGGGGAACCTGAGATGAACCGCCGCGAACTACTTGCCCTGATTACCGCCGCCACCGGCACCGCCATGATTGGCGGCACCGGGCTGCTCACCGGCTGCGCTACCGCCGCACCGGCCAAATTCTCTAACGAGAACATCGCCCTGCTGGATGAAGTGGCCGAAACCATTTTGCCGCGCACCACTACCCCGGGCGCCAAAGATGCCAAAGTCGGCCAGTTTATGACTGTGTATGTGACTGACTGCTACACCCTGGATGAACGCGCCATCTTCCACAAAGGCTTGCTCGAACTGGAAGCGCAGAGCAACAAAACCTACGGTCGCGGCTTTATGGCCCTGCAACCGGAGGAGCGCAACGCTTTTGTCAGCCAACTGGACAAAGACGCCCGCGCCGCCGTTGCCAAGGGAGAAACGCACTATTTCACCATGATCAAACAGCTCACCCTGTTCGGTTTCTTCACCTCCGAAGTAGGCGCGACACAAGTCCTGCGCCACATGCCCATCCCCGGCCGCTACGACGGCGCACTCGCCTACAAACCGGGCGATCGCGCCTGGGCGACGCGCTGATTATTTTGTAGTCTTTTTTACTCCAAGCCCCGCCCAGCAATTGAGCGGGGCTGCCTTTACGGCTAGACTGGCGCGTGAATTCGGTTTGCTGCTGTCAGTTAAACAAAATCCCGCCCAGCCGATTTCCCTCTGTTTGTCCTTCCTAACAACACCAGATCTTTTTTGTGATGGAGCATTCTATGCACTCGCTATTAAAGGGAATTACCGGGTCGGTAAAACTCCTCTTTTGTTCGATCTTTTTACTCGCCGGCAACTTGGCCCATGCATTACATGTGGACACCCAAGTGGTGGGCGACAAAGCCTACTTCCTGTTTTCCGCGCCCAATAAAATCGCCGTGTACGACATGGCGCAGCAGAGCCAGGCTGCGGATATCACCCTCAGCAAAATTCCCACTGCCTTTGCGATTGAGGGCAATACCGCTTATATCGCCTATCACCGCGAGCTGCGCGCGCTCAATCTGACCAATAACAGCAGCGAGTTTGTGCGCAATACCAGTACCGATATCATCCGCGTAGTGCCCCTGGGTGATTATCTCTATGTCACGGAAACCAGCGGCGATATCAGTGTCCTCAGCAAGCAGGGCTTTGCGTTGCTGCAAAGCTGGTCAACCTGGTATTCCTCCGGCCGGGCGCAACTGGGCTCTGCCATTAACCAGGCGATTTACTCCCGTTCTGAAGGTATATCGCCCTCGGATATCAACAAATTCACCATTGCCAGCGATGGCCAGATTACCAACGCCACCGACAGCCCTTACCATGGCGATTACCCCAATGCCAGCCGTTTGTTCCTCAACCAATCCCAATCCAAAGTCTATGACAATGCCGGGATTGTGTACTTCGCGGCTGACCTGACCTACGCCGGCAGCCTGGCTGGCTCGCTGGATGATATGACCTTCAGCGGCGATAACCCGATTGTGTTGCGCAATACCCGCCTGACACTGTTCAACGCCAGCAACATAGAGCAGGGCGTTATTGACCTGAGCGCCAAACCTGACCTGATTGCAGCCCATGGCGACCGGGTTTTTACCTTTACCCTTAGCACCAGTGGCGTAACCGCAAGTTCGGTGGACATTTCCGGCTTTGACTTGCCCGAACCGGGCGAACCTGTGGACCCAACCGGTTTGGCCTATACGCCGGACATAGTAGTAAGTGATGATCAGGATCTGGTGTATCTGGTCGACCGCGAAAGCCTGAGCGTGTTTCGCTGGTCGCGCAGCCAACAAAAATACCTGACTAGCTGGCCATTGCTCTCGGCGCCGACCTGGGCCACCTATTCAACTGCCCACCAGCGCCTGTATCTGGCCTATGCCGATGGCAAAATCACCTACATCAGCAGCGCAGACGCCAGCCCCCAGGAAACGCACTTCACCAGTTTGCCCATCACCCCCAGGGGCCTGCTCGCTGCCGACAATTACCTTTTTGCCACCGATGCTTCCGGTGCCTGGGCGACCCACTACAGCTTTGGCGCCAACGGCAACCTGCTGGACTCCAAGGACTGGGCCTACATAGGCCAGCAATATGTCTGGAACCCGGTGACCAAACGTGTGTATTTACACCGCGACGACACCTCGCCCAACGATCTGGTATGGCGCGAGCTGGATACCAACACCGGTTTGCTGGGTGGCGATGGCGACTCACCCTACCATGGCAGCACTATCAATACCCGCTACCCATTGATTGTCAGTAACGACGGGGAATACCTGCTCAATGGCGCCGGCCAGATTCTCAGCGCCTACACCGGCACACTGCTCAATGCGTTATCCAACTCGATCAACAGCGGCGTGTGGATCGGCAGCCGCCTGATTACCATCAGCAGCCAGAATAACCTGCAATTTTGGGGTGCTAACTTTTCTCTGGATTCCAACTTCCCCCTGACTGACGCCACCAGCGCACGTCTGTTTAACCTCAACAATCGCTTGGTCATTGTTAAACAAACCACAACCGGCCCGGCGTTTGCGGATTACGACATCAACAACCTGCCCGACAGCGATAGCGATGGTAAAAACGACCTGCAGGATAACTGCGTAAATGCGGCAAACGCCGATCAAGCCGACTATGACGACGATGGTCTGGGCGATGCCTGTGATGATGACGACGATAACGATGGTCTCTCTGATAGCGTCGAAGTTTCGCTTGGGCTCAATACGCGCAACGCCAGCGATGCCGATGGCGATCTGGATGGCGACGGCTTCTCCAACCGGGTGGAAAATCTCCTCAACTCTGACCCCAAAAGTGCTGGCTCTGTGCCCACGGCGCTGAGCTTCTACAGCCAGAATTTTGAACAGGGCTGGCCGAGCGGTTTTTACAATGCCGCCGGTAAGTTGCCCTGGACAGTGCAATCCGGTGGTGTTGGGGGCAATGGCTACATGTTGCAGTCCACCCCCTTTAGCAACGCCAGCCAATCCAGCGAAGTGTCCTTCACCAGCCTCTTCGACGCCGGCCAACTGTCGCTGAAATTCAAATTTAACGGTAACAACTACTACGTCTACAGGTTTGAAGTGCTGGTGGATGGCAATGTGCGCTACGACAGCTATGGCCAGAGCGAATGGAGCGCCATGAACCTGGAATTAACGCCAGGTGTGCACACCATCAGCTTCCGCGTGAGTGCCAGTTACCTCTGGGGCAACGAGGGTCAAGTCAGCTTCAGCATCGATAACCTGATCTTTGATAAAGATGATGACGGTGACGGTTATGCCAACAGTGTCGATAACTGTCCCGCCCTGTACAACTGGTGGCAGACCGACAACGACAAGGATGGCATAGGCGATGAATGCGATAAGGACCCTTACAACCTGGACACCGATGGCGACGGCTATGGCGATGTGCGCGATAACTGCCCCAATGCAGCTAACCCCGACCAGGCCGATATAGACACCGACTCCATTGGCGATGTGTGCGACCCAACCGACGACCGCCCGGCAGATAGCGATGGTGACGGCCGTTACGATATCTGGGATAACTGCCCGCTGATCGCCAATGCGGATCAAGCCAATCTGGATTGGGATGGCAAGGGCGATGTCTGCGATGAGGATGTTGATGGCGACGGAATCAAAGGCACAGACGAAGCCAAATACAGCTTTTTAAGCGACCGCGACAGAAATGACGCCACGCTGGATCAGGATAGCGATGGGGTAAATAACCTCATGGAAATTAACTCAGGTCACAACCCCAACCAGGCAACTAGCTTCCCGGCCATTGACCTGTTTGATTACTACCTGCTGGGCGACCTGGACTACAGTTTTAGAGATATTGAAGGCGTTATCTCTACCACCCAAGTGCGCAAATCAGCGACAGCAAATGAATTTGTGATGATCAATAGCAACGGCTACACCTCTTACATGGAGCGCCGTACAGACGGTATCTACTTGAAGTCCGCTACTTATGGCGGCTCTTTTGAGTATCGTTACCACTACAACAACTGGGTAATAATGCCAAAATCCCTGAAGCTAGGCGAAACACTCGCCAGCAGTGCCAGTATCAGAGTTGAGTTGAAAGCAGATTCCAGCCAGGTTGATGAGCCGCGCTTTAACCGCAGCGTCCAATTGATTGAAACCGGTAAACACAGTTGGAAGGGTAGGGAATACGACTCAGTGACCCTGGAATTCAGCGACTCGCAAATCGGCCCGAGTGGCTACAGTTACAGCTATCGTGTTATCTACCTCAAAGGTTTGGGCAGCATTGGCGATGGCTCAGGTCAGTTAGAAAGCGCCACCCTCACCAGCATCGATAAACCCGCACCGGCCAACCCCGGTGGCGGCAGTAGTGGTGGCAAAAGTGGTGGCGGTGGCGGCAGTATTCCCCTGGCCTTGTTAATCGGCCTGTTAGCGCTGGCGGCTGGTTCACGTCGGCAGCGCGCCGGTTAATCGCTTTCCCGGTTACAAACCGCGCGCCCTGTGCGGTTTGTAACACTTCTCGCGTGTTTCCATTTCAGTTGTTAATTTCTGTCGCCCTGTTTTGCAACCGCATATTGCCAAGCGGTCGGCGCAGGCGTAGATTCAGCCTCCCGCTCCGGCGTTTCTGAAGTGCAGCATTAGCCTGCGCTCCGCTGTAGATGTTGTCCCTGAGCAGGAAAAAATAACAATAAAACTGCATGAATGTTCTGGACTCGCTGTAACTCTCCCAGATTGCAAAAATGGCAACTCGGTCAATCCGTCCTGTTTATTCCAATAACTAAGACGAGATTGTAACTATGTTAAAAAATTCTATTTCTGGCACCGCCAAGCGCCGTGTCAATTTCGCGCCTCGCCTGTTAGTCAGCGCCCTGGGTTTAATCGCCAGTGGCTCAGTGATGGCAGCAGCGACCGGAGGTTTCTCCACCACCGATGGCGGCAATGTCTCGGGCGCGCGCAGCTTTAACGCCTCCACCCACACCCAAATGCAGCAAATTATTGAAGACGCCAAAGACGGCGGCTATCCGGTCATCATCACCTACACCGGCAATGAGGATGCATTAATCAACCAAATGATTCGCGACCACACCGTGGACTCCTCGGGCAATTGCCCCAACCCGCGCTGGAGCGAGGCCTATCGCAAGGTGGAAATCAAGGAATCCACCCAGGGCGTTACCATTCAGGGCGCCAACGGTTCCTCGGCTAACTTTGGCATAGTGATCAATAAATCCAGCAATGTGATTGTGCGCAATATGAAAATCGGTGCACTCGCCGGCGCCTCCAACGATGCCGATATGATTCGTATCGACAGCGGCGTCAACGTGTGGATCGATCACAACGAATTATTTGCGGTTAACAACGAGTGTAAAGGTTCACCGGATGGCGACCTGACCTTTGAAAGTGCGATTGATATTAAAAAGGAATCGCAAAACATTACGGTTTCCTACAACGTCATTCGCGACAGTAAAAAAGTCGGGCTGGATGGCTCCAGCAGCAGCGATATAGGCGGCGGCCGCAAAATCACCTTCCACCACAACATCTACCGCAACGTAGGGGCGCGTTTGCCTTTGCAGCGCGGCGGTTGGACCCACATGTACAACAACCTCTATGACGGCATCACCAGTTCGGGCATTAACGTGCGTCAGAATGGTTATGCGCTGATCGAGAGCAACTGGTTCCAAAATGCGGTGAACCCGGTGACCTGCCGCTTCGACAGCAGCAATTGCGGCAAGTGGGATTTGCGCAACAACAACATCCGCAACCCCGGTGATTTTGCGACTTACAACATCACTTGGACCAGCGGCGGCACCATCGACGCCACCAACTGGACCACCACCGCCCCCTTCCCGATTAGCATTCCCTACAGCTATTCACCGGTCACCCCGCAGTGCGTGAAGGATAAAATCGCCCAGTACGCCGGTGTGGGTAAAAACGGCGCGCAGCTGACTGCCAGTGCGTGCAGTGGCGGCACCACCTCATCGGCGGCGGCGCCCTCAACACCTGCAAGCTCTGCCGCCAGCTCCAGCAGCGCGGCAGCATCGGGTTCCATCAACCTCTCAACCAGCGTTTCCGGCACCAGCGTTAACCTGAGTTGGTCTACCAGCAACCTCACGACCGCCTCGCAAGAGGTGTACCGCGATACCGACTCAGACCCTGCTGGTCGCGTGCGTATTGCCACACTGACCTCGGCAGCGCGCAGCTACACCGACAGCACCGCCAGCACCGCCAGCGCCGGTACTTACTACTACTGGATCAAAAACACCACCAACGGTGTAGTCACCAACTCCAACGCGGCAGTGGCGACAATTGGTGGCACCAGCAGCTCCAGCTCATCCGCAGCGAGTGGCGCACCCAACCTGACTGGCACTGGCGACTACCCAGACGGTTTCTCCAAATGCGCTGACCTGGGCGGCACCTGTTCCGTCACCTCTGGCGACGGCTGGGTAGCCTTTGGTCGCAAAGGCAAGTGGGTACTGAAGAAAGTCTCGGTACCAGGCTCTATCGCTTGCACCGTATCCGCCTTCGGCTCAGATCCACTGGGCAACCCCAACAAGTGCTCCTACAAACGCTAATGATTTTGTAGCGCGCTAAAAACAAAAAACCGATCTCACAAGGATCGGTTTTTTGGTTTTGGGATAGGGTTAAACAAGGTTTTACTTTCTGCCTAATATCCGCAAAATTCGCAAAAATAAATTAATGATATCCATATAAAGCGCAGCAGCACTATCAACTGCATTATCGACTGTTTTGGGAATTTGGTTTGCTCTTCCCCAGTCATAACCAATGTAACCGCAAAATAAGATCGCCACCGCCCAATCAATCCAGTTGTGGTGAATACCCAATAAAAATATCTGCACCAGTTCGATTACCAGAACAGCCAACAATGCCACGGTTAACGCACCGGAAATTTTCTGAAAAAACTTAGGGTACATAGCCCCTAATATCATCATCACCAACGTCACACCCGCGGTTATGCGAATTGCCTCAATGACTAATGTTTCATCGTATCGGGAAACAACCAAATTCACGATCAAACCAAAAGGAACAACAACGAAGTTATAACCGATAAAACTAACAATCGGTTTATCGGAAGAGTTGAATAAATAAATCCCAAAAAAACAGGAAGCAAAATAACCAATAAAAAATACCCAGGGATTGATAGCTCTCAGGGATTCAGGCTCTATATTTATCACCAACAACCAATTGACAAAGAAACCCCAGAACAAACACAACCCTATGACAAGGTTATAAAGTGCAGGACTAATTAGTGCATCAGCCGTAGATGTTCTATCAAACACATTGGATTCAAACATGGACATTTCCCTTTTTGTTAGCGTTTTACTTTCTATTTAATCTTGAAAAAATTTGCTCTGCCATTAGAGGGTGCTGTTGCCCCAAGCCCTCTGCTATACCTGTCTGATTCTCTGTAGATTGATTTTGACTTAGCTTAAATTTTCCCATCACTTCACTGACCACAACTTCAAAGCCAACGATTGCTGGCAGCAATTTTTGAATATATTCCTCAGGCGCATCGGCAACCAACCAAGGATACTCCAGTTTATTTTCCTGTTGCGCAGTTAAATTATTTAGCAGCGCTAATTTCCAGCTGGGGTCGTGAATGAATTCAATGCAACCTTTTACGTGAACAGCTGAATAATTCCAGGTAGGTACAACCCTGCCGTCCGTTTTTTTGGAGGGCAACCAAGACGGCGAAATGTAGGCGTTACTGCCCTGAAATATAAGCAGTGACTGCTGTAAACCAGTAATGTTTTTCCACAGGGGATTGGCGCTGGCAATGTGGCCTTGTATGCACACCTTGTGTGGGTTTTGAGTATTCAAATACACCGGCAGATGGTCAGCATTCAAACCACTTTGTGTATTGGTAACCAAGAGCGCGAATGGATTTCCCCTGATAAATTCGTACAGCAGATCGCTATCAGACTCTGCAAAATGTTTTGGTATGTACATCTGTGATTCCACTCCTTCGGTGTGTGTTTTTTATGGATTACTTTTTTGCACAGGCAATACACCAAATTCAGTGTTGCCATAGGTTTTTAACACCTGAGATATCACAACCTGATACCCATCAAGCCATTTTTCCTGGGATGCTTTAGCTTGCAAATGCTTGGGGTGCCGCACTAATTCATGCAACGCCTCCAGGGATTCCCAATAATACACATTGGATACAAACCCACTCTCTGGATTCTCCCAGCTTTCCTCACACAAATAGCCGGGGATAGATTTGGCCGCATCGGCGATTGCCTTATCCAAGGCATAAAACTCTTCGTCAAATTGCTTTTTTAAAAATATAAAAGTAGATGAATACACCTGATGTTTATACCTATGAATAGTTAATATTTACTCAATCGATCATTTCTGGATGAAATCAAATTCCCCAAACCGCTTCAAGCATGGAGTAACCCTTGGGGTCATAGGATTTTAACTCTACTTGATTAAACGGATAATAATCGCCACCCACAAAATAAATTGCAGACAATTCCGCAAAGTATTCTTTTTCATTCGTGGAGGCGTAAGCAGGTTTCAATATTTTTCCATTTATATCTTGTTGCGAAAGATAAAGGCCACTTTGTCTGGATGAAAACCACGCCTGCTTGAGTAAAGGGTAATTATTAGACCAGTCTTCGTAATGCCAGGCATGGGCTAGCTCATGCACCATAACTTTGTTAACCCATAAATCAGGAAGCCAAAGAAAATTTTCAAGGTTGTAAATAACAATTGAATGCGACCATCTTTTATCGCCTAGAAGAAGATTAGGATCTCCGCTGACAGGGAAATATCTGAGGCCATTATTTTCACCACCTAGTTTTGCGGTTGGGCCAAGCATGATGTAAAAGCTGACTTTTTTTAAATAACTATGGCTTGATTTTGGTATTTTTGAAAAAACATAATCCAACGACTTATTAAGCCTTTTAACAGCCAGGCTCATGTTGGCTTTATCCTTTTCACTCTCAGGTAGCTCTATAAAAACCTGATAAGCTGAACTTTTATTTTCGTATTGTCTTTGCGGGTAACGATAATTTACCCGCGTATCTTTAGATACATTAATGTCAATACTTTTACTTTCTGCACCGCATTGTTTTTCATCATCCGTAAAGATAGTTTTGCCTTGTTTTATACAGGAAAATACTTTTGCGCTTACAGGTACTGAATTGAATATCACAATGATTAGTACAGATATTAATAATTTAAATGCGTCCATGTTATTTATTGCCTAAAAATACTTATAAAAATCCAGATGACACAGAACCGGTAAAACCCCTGCAACTCCCAATGCGGTAGACCGCGCAGGCGCTCCCGGTTTTTTGCGAGCGCCCGAATATATAGGCTACCAAAACACAGGGCCAGCGTTTTTTCGGCGCTCAAGCTTCGCCGAACCTCCATCACCCCGCCAAAGCACCAAATTGGAACAACGGCCAACTCAGGTCTAGAGTTAATATCTAGTCACGCAGCGATTGCATAAGAAGGAGAGGGTTATGTTGGTGAATATTTCTGTGCCCAAACGTTTGGGCGGTGGGTTTGCGCTGGTAACGCTGACGTTTTTGGCGCTGTTGGTGTTTGTGGCTTATGCCTTTCACACCGAACACGCCACCACCAAGTTAATTTTGAATAATTATGTGCCCGGCACCAGCACCCTGTACTCCGCCGACCGGGATTTGCAGCAGGCACTGGTGGCGGAGCGCACCTTGATCGCGACTGACCCGGCAAGTGAACAATTCAAAACCCTGCTGGGCGAGCACGCCGAGAACAAACAACAGGCCCGCGAGCGGGTGGATGCGTTTTTTAATTTGATTGAGGACGCCAAACTCAATGAGCTGCGCAATAACTACACCGGCCTGCGCGATAGCTGGGAGGCAAGCACCGATCAGGTAGTGGCTATGGTGCAACAGCCGGATGCCGAGTCGCGCCGTTTGGCACTGGAGTTAAGCACCGGTAAAGCCGCCGCCGACTTTGAGGCGATGCGCAATGAACTGGATTTAATGCAGGAGCGGCTGGAGCAAATTCTGGCGGCGAAACAGGAGTCGGCCATTAGTAACTTCCAGCGCACTTCGCTGACCATGTTAATCACCGCATCTATCGGCGTGTTGCTGGCGATTGGTTTATCGGTTGCGCTGTTCCGCAGCATTACCACACCGCTGCAAATTGTGGCCAACGCCGTGCGCCAGTTGGCGGAGGGCAATTTAACGTTCCGCAGCCGTAGCGAGCGGCGCGATGAATTTGGCCAGTTATTGAATGCGATGAATGAATCCATGGAGCGTTTGTCGCGCACCGTGACCGATATTTTGAATACCTCGGATGCACTTACCAACGCCTCTTCACAGGTATCGGCCACCACCCAAAGTCTGAGCCAGGCGACTACCGAACAGGCCAGCAGTGTGGAGGAAATTTCTGCATCGCTGGAGCAAATTTCCAGCTCCGTAAAACAAAACGCCGACAATGCGCGCGTCACCGATGGCATTGCCGCCAAAGCCTCACAACAAGCCGGAGAAAGCGGGGCGACAGTATCCAAAACTGTGGAGGCCATGCGCCAGATCGCCGAGAAAGTCGCCATCATTGACGACATTGCCTACCAAACCAATTTGCTCGCCTTAAACGCGGCGATTGAAGCGGGGCGCGCCGGTGAACACGGGCGCGGGTTTGCGGTAGTGGCGAGTGAAGTGCGTAAACTGGCCGAGCGCAGCCGCGTAGCGGCCCAGGAAATTGATGAGCTGACCGCCGGCAACGTGCGCCTGGCGGAGCGCGCCGGTGAGCTGTTAAAAGATATGGTGCCGGCGATTACCAAAACCTCGGATTTGGTACAGGAAATTTCGGCCAGTTCGATGGAACAATCCACTGGCCTCTCGGAAGTCAATTCAGCGATGTTGCAAATCAACCGCGCCACCCAGCAAAACGCGGCGGCAGCAGAAGAGTTGGCAGCGACCGCCGAACAAACCAACGATCAATCGCAACACCTGCAGCAGTTGATGTCGTTTTTTAAAGTTGCCTGATACCGCCAAGGTCACCTGACCCATGGTTTGCCCGGTGCACACTGTGCCGGGCAAATGCGCACTGACCAATCCCCTCGCACCACACATTGCCAGCGCCACTCGCACAGCGGCATTATGGCGACCCGTTTATAACGCCAGTGTTAAACAAGGTTGCCCTATGACCCCCGCCCAGCACCACAAAACCTGCCATCACCCCATTATTAATGCCGCTAACCCGCTGGCCGAAAAAAATACCCGGCGCGCGGTGATACTCACGGCAGTCATGATGGTGTTGGAAATCGCCGGCGGCTGGTATTACAACTCCATGGCACTGCTGGCCGATGGCTGGCACATGAGTTCCCACGTGGTAGCGCTTGGCCTGGCGCTCTTTGCCTATGTGATGGCACGCCGCCTGGCGCAGGATGGCCGCTTCAGCTTTGGCACCTGGAAAATCGAAGTGCTGGGCGCCTATACCAGCGCGATTTTATTGTTGCTGGTCGCCGTGACCATGCTTTATCACTCCGGCGAACGTTTGCTGAACCCTAGCGAGATTCACTACAACGAGGCTATCGCGCTGGCGACTCTGGGCCTTGCCGTCAATTTGATTTGTGCCTGGTGGCTGAAAGACGGGCATCACCACCATCACGGCCATGACCACGATCACGATCACGATCACGATCACGATCACGATCACCAGCATCATGGCCACGAGGATCTAAATTTGCGCGCGGCCTATATGCATGTGATTGCCGATGCCGCCACCTCGGTGCTGGCAATTATTGCGCTCATTGGCGGCAAACTCTGGGGCGCCGATTGGCTGGACCCGGTAATGGGCATTGTGGGCGGGCTGTTGGTGGGCAACTGGGCGTTGGGTTTATTGCGCACCAGTAGCCGCGCGCTGCTGGATGCGGAAATGGACGCACCGGTGGTGAAAGAAATTCGCGACGTGATTGCCCAGAGCCCGGTGCCGGCAACAATCCGCGATTTGCATGTCTGGCGCGTGGGGCGCGACCAATACGCCTGTGTGGTCGCCTTGAACACCAGCGCCAATACCAGCGCCGATTTTTTTAAACAACAACTCGCCATCCATGAAGAGTTGGTGCATATCAGCATCGAACTGCACGCTTGAGCACCACAGCAGCTGGCCTTCACAACAACTAGCCCTCACAACAAATAAAGGGCGCAGGCGGGTTTTAATTTACTTCTATCGCCTGTTGAAAAGTTTTTTTACCGCGCAGGTAGCGTTTTACACAGGCTTCATCGGTCAGGGCTTCCTGCAAGGCGGTAGTAAAGTCGTACACCCGCGCATCCAGCCCCTGGTGTTCAATTGCCGCTTCAAACCCCTGGGAGTGGGCATCCGCCGCAATCGCCAGGGTTTCCACCATACCGGTGCTGATGTCCATATTCGCCGGGTCAGCAAAGGAGGCCTCGCAGGCGCTGGCATCGGTCGCATGGAAATTGCGGCAGCGATAGGGGCGCACCGGGTAGGCACTGCACTGGTTGTCCTGCAGGAGCGGGCATTTGAGGTTGGTGGTAAGCTGCTGTTCCGGCGTCATGTTGCGAATCTGCGCCGCATTCTGTGCTATTTCCTGCAGAATTTTTTCTCTCAGTTCGCGCGCCAGATGTTGATCCAGATAGGCGCGAATATTCAGCACCTCATGGGCGCGCACCTCCACTTTGTAATAACAGCAAAAGGCGCAGCCGGCGCGACAGGCCGGTTTGGTCGCTGCTTCATCAATCGTTTTGGCGATGAGTTTGTCGTAGCGGTTGAGCGATTTATTCAACGCCGCTTGAAACTGTTTTGCGCTGGATAAATCGCGCACCGCCGATTGGAATTCCCGCTGCGCGGTCTGTTGGAAAAAATCATTCATAAAACGCTACTTAATCAAAAAAAAGTAAAAATGCCGGCTGAAATTACTGAAGATGAATTTGTTAACGCAATCATCAACATAAATAAAAAAAGAGTTATAAACGACCAAACTGAATACGTATGCAACCGACTGTTCAATAATTAGCAAATGGCTTTAACTATTCCTTGTGCGGTTTGTACTTTTTCCTGTGCAAACAGCGCCCTAAATTAGCCGCAACACCTGCTGTCTGTGCGGCGCTCTAGTGAAATAACAATAACTCTGGATAGAGCTCAGGTTACCACCCATTTTGTCGCTGTTGCAGCCGTGCAACCCACACTGCCCCGAGCGATTAATGCGGATGATTTCATCCCACACTGGCCACACGTTTTTGCAGAATTATTTTCTGCGGGATAAGTGTTGCCCTGAAAAAAATAACCATAACATTTTCAATCACTACAACTGCCGCTGCAGAAATTTATTGCACTGCACACCGGGCAGGGGAGACTTACTGTGGATAATCGTTTTCTGAAAAATCGTTTTTTGAAGCAACTTTTGGCAAAAACATCACTGACCTTTACGCTGGCTCTGGCCAGTATTTCCAGCATCCAACAAGCCAGCGCCGATGCCATTTTACATGCGTTTGACTGGAACTATAGCGATGTTTCCGCCAAGGCCACGGAAATTAAAAACCTCGGCTACAAAGCAGTATTAGTCGCACCGCCGTTAAAATCCAACTCCGCCAACTCCGCCTGGTGGCAACGTTACCAGCCACAAGATATTCGCGTGATTGATCATGCGCGCGGCAATAAACAAAGTTTCCAAACTATGGTGAATGCGCTCAACGCCCAAGGTGTTGCTGTGTACGCGGACATAGTGCTCAACCACATGGCCAATGAGCGCAACGGCGCAACCGATTTCCCCGGCTCTGCCGCCATTAGCACCTACAATTCCAACACCACTTATTGGAACAACCAAAAATTATTTGGCGATTTAACCCAGGGTTTGTTTGGCGGTTACGATTTTAACCCCGCTAACTGCATTAGCGATTACAACGATGTGTGGCAAGTGCAAAACTGGCGTTTGTGTGGCGGCGCCGGAGATACCGGTTTGCCCGATATGAACCCCAACTCCTGGGTAGTGACCCAACAGCGCAATTATTTAACCGCGCTGAAAAACATGGGCGTGAAGGGTTTCCGTGTGGATGCCGCTAAACACATGACTTCCTATCACCTGAACCAAATTTTCACCTCCACTATTAAAACCAACATGTATGTGTTTGGTGAAATTATTACCGGCGGCGGTGCGGGCAATTTGGATAACGACCGTTTCCTCAGCCCCTACCTGCGCGATACCGACCACAAGGCCTATGACTTCCCACTGTTCCACAGCATTCGCAATGCCTTTGGTTTTGGCGGCAGCATGAGTTCTTTGGTAAACCCACAGGCGGTAGGCCAGGCGATTGATCAATTCCGCGCGGTGACTTTCACTGTTAACCACGACATTCCACTCAACGGTGGCTTCCGCAGTTGGATCATGGATTCCACTGACGAACAATTGGCTTACGCCTACATCATGGGTCGCGATGGTGGCAAACCTTTGATCTTCAGTGACACCACTGGCACTGACAACAATCGTTGGGTCAACGCCTACAAAGCGCCGCACATTGCCGCTATGTTGAAATTCCACAACAAAGTGCAAGGTCAAGGCATGGAAGTATTGGCGCACAACAGCTGTGCGATTTTGTTCCGTCGCGGTGAAGAGGGCGTAGTCGGCATTAACAAATGCGGCAGCCAACAAAACTTTAGCGTGAACACCAACAGCCGCTTCAAGTGGTATCGCAACTACCGCGATGTACTCACCAACGGCAATTTGGTTTACATCAGCAGCAGCAACTACACCTTCGCCTTGCCAGCACGCACGGCGCGTATGTGGTTGCCGGAGTAATACCAGCACATTTTTCTCACTCAGTTGTGCACCCCAAAAAAACGGCCGCAGGATAGCGGCCGTTTTTTATTGTGCGGTTGTAGCAAAGCGGCGCTGACAAGTTGCTTACCTTTCCTTTCACTTATCTGATTTATCTATTCCACGGCAGCGGTAATAATCTCGCGAAAAAAATATAACTATTGTTACGTCAACACACGAGGCCATTATGTGGAAATCCGCTCTGCTTTTTTCATCCTTAATAGCGCTGGCCGCTTGCACTAACCAGCCCTTACCCCAGCAAGATAACCCCCAGAATTCCAGCGCCCATTCGCCCGGTTTTAGCGGGGAACAGCAGCGCTTGATTGGCCGGTTTGATACCAGCAGCCCGGGCAAAGCGCAATTTAGTTGGCCGGGTTCAGCGCTGGAGTTTCGTTTTACCGGCACTCGCGCTGCGATCACTCTGGCCAGCACTGGCGATTTGCGCTTTCAAGTGGAAGTGAATGGCAAGCCGCAGGACTTGTGGGTAAAAGCAGGCGAAGCCAGCTATGAACTCGCCAGTGGTTTACCCCAGGGCGAACACCAGATTCGTCTGACGCGGCTCACCGAATCTTTTGCGGTGGTAAGCAGCCTGTTAAGTGACCCTGTGGTCGATGGCGAATTATTGCCCGCACCTGCCGCGCGCGAAAAACGCCTCTTGGTGATTGGCGATTCCATCACTGCCGGTTACGGCGTGGAAGGCCCAGATCAACATTGTCACTACGAAGCCAAGACCAGCAATCAGCAGCTGACCTACGCCGCCCTTGCTGCGAACACATTAAACGCCGACTTGCATGCAATCGCCTGGTCCGGCATAGGTGTGTGGCGCTCCTACGGTGAAAAAACCCCGGTAAACCCCAGCATGTTAGTGCGCTACCAACGCACGCTTGCTGACGATAGCAATAGCCGCTGGGATGCAACTGCTTATCAACCCGATGCGATTTTAATTAACCTGGGCACCAACGATTATTGGGAAGGCTCGGTGAGCGATGACTATCGCGCAAATATGAAAACATTAATCGCCATGGTGCAGCAGGATTACGCCCATAAACCGGTGTATTTAATTGTCAGCCCCATGCTAGGCGGCGCGCAGCGCGAATCGCAAAAAATTATTTTAGGTTCACTGACGGGCAAGGGTGTACAGCTTGTCGATTTGGGAAAAATTGAACCACAAGACGGTTTAGGCTGCGATTGGCACCCCAATAAAATTACCAACCAACGTATGGGCGATGCCTTGGTTGCACGTTTAAAAGCGGATTTGAACTGGTAAAACTATTCAGTGCCGTAATACGCGGTATCCACAACATAAAAAGCCCGGCTTCATTACGAAGCCGGGCTTTGTTTTTTTAATCTCCCTGAACAAAGTAACGCGAGGGAGAGATTAAAAACTATTTCGCCGCATTAACAATTGTACTGATAATCGTGGGATAAACCTGATTGCCAGAGTAGCGATCAAATAAACCCATACCACCATTGGCGGTGTAGCCATTGTCCCAATAGATAGGCACTAAACCACGGGTATAAGCCGCACGGGTAATGTACTGGTTCCAATAAACACGATAGCTTTCTGCTGCCGGAATATTGGTGCGTGAAATAGCCCCGAACTCACCGAGAATCACCGCCACCCCGTTATCCACAAACTTGGTTTTCATGCGCTGGAATTGATTATCCACATGCGCTTCATTCGCCCAGGTTTCTACGTTCGCGGAATTGGTGGCATTTTTACCCCACTGCCAGATGGAACTATTTTCATTTAACGTGAAATTGTAGGGGTCGTAAAAATGCACTTCCATCATCAACCGTTTGTTAGCGGAATCGCTCGGAATAGTGGCAAAACTAATCGCGTGATCGATGTTGGTATTAAAAGCCTGCACCACTAAATGGCGCACCGCATTATTGCCACCGGTAGCGCGCACCGCATTCACAAAGGTTTGGTTAAAACTGTTTTGCACTGTGTAGTATTCAACGGTTGGCGTACCGTAATCGCCATCCACCATCACCTCGTTGGTACCAGCAAATAATAAATAATCGTCATAGTTTTTAAATTGATTGGCGATCTGCGTCCACAATTTGGTGATGCGATTATTTACATCGGTTTGATTGGCGTATTTAGGCTGCATCCAACCACCGTCCCAATGGATATTAATAATCACATAGAGCCCGGCGCTTCTTGAATAATCCACCACTTGTTTTACGCGCGCCATCCAACTGCTGCTGATGTTGTAATTTGCATCGGAATACTGGGTCCAGGACACGGGAATGCGGATGGTTTTAAAACCCGCCGCTTTTACCGCATTAATCATCGCTTGCGTGGTAGCCGGGTTGCCCCATGCGGTTTCACTGCCAATCGCCTCCAGCGAATTACCCAAGTTCCAACCGGCGCCCATCAAAGCCGCCAGTTGCACACTGGTGAGGTTGCGCATCGCCGCCGTGGAAGCGGTGCGTGTTGCGCTCGCTGCGTTGGAGTTATAGCTTGCGCCACTGGCAGTAAATTTAATCCAATACCAGTAGGGCGTTCCCGCCACAGCGGTTGAGTCGGTATAACTTCTGGTGGATGCAGTGACCGTGGCAATGCGGGTTCGCCCGCTGGGGTTGCTATCGGTATCGCGATAAATCTGCACACCGCTGATAGTGCCACTGACCGTCCAGCTCAAACCAATATTGCTGGTACTACCGGTCGCGGTTAAACACACAGTCGCACCGCCGCCACTGCCACAACTTTGGGCGCTAGCAAAAGGTGAAATACAAAACGCGAGTAAAACGAGGATGGATGAGAAAAAGGATTTCATCTTTATTATTTCCTTTTGAAGTTTTTGAATTCCCGACACTACTGCAGGCGATACATCTCCCCGGAAGCCCGGGGCCTAAGCCAGGGTGAAAGATGTCAGCAGCCGGATTGCAAGGGGATGTGCAAAGCTACCAACAACGACCGCGCTGAACGGCCGCAGAAATACTAAGGGTAACTTTGACTAAAAGACTATAAAAATATTACAAATAGGACTTAATGAGTGCTTTGGAAACAGCCCAAGTTACGGAAAGGAATCGCCATTCACCGGTGTTTCATTTTGAAACATGGAATTGTTTTTATATATAAACCTATTCCACTGGCGTCAATTCACGCCGCGCCTGCTTGATCACCTGCCACGCGGCCGTTAACGCCAGGGTCGCCATAATCACCGCGACAATTAAATCCGGCCAAGCGGTGCCTGTGCCGAATACACCGAGCGCCGCAATAATAACGGCCACATTGCCCAGTGCATCGTTGCGCGTACACAACCACACACTGCGCATATTGCTGTCACCGTTGCGATAGGCATAAAGCAATATCGCCACGACCACATTCGCTGCAAGTGCCAGAAAACCAATCAGCGTCATAGTCTGCGCATCGGGCACCACACCGGTTATGGCATTCCATACTGCGTGGGCCAGAACCGCTATGCCAAATAACCCCATGGAGGCCGCTTTCACCAGCGAGGCTTTTGCGCGGGTTTGCACACTCATCGCCAGCACCCAAATACTAATACCGTAATTGGCAGCGTCACCCAAAAAATCAATCGCATCGGCCAGCAGCGAAACCGAATTGGCGCGCTGGCTAAAAATAATTTCAATCAAAAACATCAGCGCATTCACAATTAACGCGACCCACAAAATGCGCCGGTATTTGGGGTCAGGTGAATGGGATGGTTGATGATTGTGGTCGTGATGACAGCAGCTGGCACCCATGGGAACTCCAATATCGATATAACTCTGGAATAAATGTTGGGGTTCGCTGGCTCACCCCAACCTACGGTCACACTTTTTTGCGATACACCAGCGCATACAAAATCGGCAATACCACTAGCGTTAATAATGTCGATGAAATAATTCCACCAATCACTACCGTTGCCAATGGCCGCTGCACCTCTGCACCAATTCCCACATTAAATGCCATAGGCACAAAACCTAAACTGGCGACCAGTGCGGTCATTAATACCGGACGCAAGCGTGTTAGGGCACCTTCGATAATCGCGTGAATTAAATCGCCGGATTCGTGGTAGAGCTGGCGAATAAACGCGAGCATGACTAATCCATTTAAGACAGCAATGCCCGAGAGCGCAATAAAACCGACACCGGCAGAAATGGAGAGCGGCATATCGCGCAGCCAGAGTGCTAACACGCCGCCGGTGAGCGCGAGCGGTACGCCGGTAAAAATGATTAGCGCATCTTTAATGGAACCAAAGGCCATTACCAACAACAGAATTACCATCAACAGTGTAAGTGGAACCACTATGGCTAAACGTTGGCTCGCTGACTCAAGTTGCTCAAAAGTGCCGCCGTAATCCAACCAATAACCGCTAGGCAGTTTTATGTCGCTGGCGATGCGGGTTTGCACTTGATTCACAAAAGAACCCAAATCGCGGCCGCGCACGTTGGCAGTGACTACCACTAAACGTTTGCCATTTTCGCGGCTGATTTGGTTGGGTGCGGGCGCCAGTTCAATGCTGGCGATTTCATTTAGAGGGACAAATCCCGGCTCGATTTTTATCGGCACGGGTAAGCGTTCAAGCGCGATTAAATCGGTGCGCAAATTTTCAGGCAGGCGCACTACCAATTCAAACCGGCGATCACCGTCAAAAATTACACCAGCACTTTCGCCAGCCATGGCAGTGGCGACAAAATCTTGCAGTTCATCCAGGCTTAAACCGTAAGCCGCGAGTTGTTCGCGTTTGGGGGAAACAGTTAAAACCGGCAGGCCAGTGACTTGCTCCATACGCGCATCGGCAGCGCCGGGAATTGTTTCCAGCAGTTGCAAAATTTCTGCCGCCGATTGTTGTAGTTGCTCCAGGTCATCGCCAATCACTTTAATACCCAGATCTGAACGCACACCGGAAATGAGTTCGTTAAAACGCATTTGAATCGGTTGGGTGAATTCGTATTTGTTGCCCGGCAATTCGCTTACCGCCGCTTCCATGGCAGCTACCAGATCCGCTTTTTGGCGTTTGGGTTCTGGCCAAGCGCGGCGCGGTTTAAAGGTGACGTAAATATCCGCCACTGAGGGTGGCATAGGGTCGGTGGCAATATCAGCGGTGCCGATTTTGGCAAACACTTTATCCACTTCTTCAAATTGTTTGATGCGCGCTTCCAGAATTCCCTGCATATCTATTGCCTGCTGCAAACCCGTGCCGGGAATGCGCAGTGCGTGCAGGGCGATATCGCCTTCATCCAATTGCGGAATAAATTCCGAACCCAAACGGGTGGCCAGCCAGCTGCTAAATACCACCAACAACACTGCCGCACTCAATACCCAAGCGCGTTTATTGAGTGCCATTAATAACAGCGGGCGATAGGCATTTTTTGCAACGCGCATAAAGCGGTTTTCATGCTCGGCAACCTTGCCGTTCATAAACAGTGCCACCGCTGCCGGCACAAAAGTGAGCGACAATATTAACGCGGCAATTAAGGCGATGACCACGGTGGTGGCCATAGGGTGAAACATTTTGCCTTCCACACCGGTGAGCGAAAAAATGGGCAAGTACACCAGAGTAATAATGCCCACCCCAAATAAACTCGGGCGAATTACTTCGCTGGTGGCTTCATAGGCGAGTTGCAAACGTTCTTTTAATGACAAATGACCGCCGCGCTGGGCTTCACCCAAACGGCGAATGCAGTTCTCCACAATAATCACTGCTCCGTCCACAATCAAACCAAAATCCAGCGCGCCCAAACTCATTAAATTGGCAGAGACACCGGCCTGCACCATGCCGGTAATGGTCATTAACATGGTGATGGGAATTACCGCCGCGGTGATTAAGGCCGCGCGCAAATTGCCGAGCAATAAAAATAAAACCGCAATCACCAGCAGCGCACCTTCCAGCAAATTTTTTTGCACAGTGCGAATGGTTTTTTCTACCAGTGTGGTGCGGTCGTACACCGCAATCGCTGTCACTCCTTCCGGCAGCGTGCGATTTATTTCCTGCAATTTCATCGCCAACGCACGCGCCACATTGCGCGAATTTTCACCCTTTAACATAAGCGCGGTAGCGAGCACAGTTTCGCGGCCATTTTGGGTGGCTGCACCGGTGCGCAGTTCACTGCCAATCGCGACCTGGGCAATATCCGCAATACGTACCACAACGCCTTGGGCATTGGTGACTATGACATTTTCAATATCGCTGATATTTTTTAATTGGCCTTCACTGCGCACTAATAATTGCTGGCCATTGTGCTCAATAAAACCCGCGCCGCGATTTTGGTTATTGGCCTTGAGCGCATTCACCACCTGCTCAAAACTCAATTGCCACTGCAATAATTTCACCGGGTCGGGGGTAATGTGATATTGCCGCGTGTAACCGCCAATGGAATTGATTTCCACCACACCTTTCACTTGCATTAATTGCGGGCGAATAAACCAATCCTGCAATTCACGTAACGCCATCGCATCAAATTGTTGCGGGTCGCGCGCCTCCAGCGTATACATAAAAATTTCGCCAAGACCGGTGGCGATAGGGCCCATCACCGGTTCAATATTTTCCGGCAGCGCGGATTTAATCGGCGCGAGGCGTTCCGCAATTAAATTGCGCGCAAAATAAATATCCGTGCCTTCTTCAAACACCACGGTGACTTGCGACAAACCGTAGCGCGAAATCGAACGGGTGTAGGCGAGTTTGGGCAAACCCGCGAGCGCGGTTTCCAGCGGGTAGGTAATGCGCTGCTCGGTTTCCAGTGGCGAATAGCCCGGCGCCTCGGTATTGATTTGCACCTGCACATTGGTGATGTCCGGCACCGCATCAATCGGCAAGCGCTGGTAATTCCACAGGCCGAGGGCGATTAATCCGAGCACCGCAAACATGACCAGCCAGCGGCGTTCAATCGCCGTGCGTAAAATAACTTCAATCATTTGCGCTGCTCCCTAGTGATCGTGCGCGGCACCGGATTTCTCCAGATCGGCCTTGAGCAAAAAGGAATTTTCCACCACATAGCTGTCGCCGATTTTTAGGCCGCTGAGTACTTCAGTGAATTGACCATCGCTGCGCCCCAGTTCGAGTGGGCGAATTTCGTAGCTATTGCCAATCTGGATAAACACCACCGTCCAATCGCGAAAGCTTTGCAGGGCGCGGTTATCCACCAGTAAATCCACCGGCGTTTGTGCTACATCCACCCAGCCTTCCACGGCTTGGTTGGGCACCCAGTTGCCCGCGCTGTTATCCACCGGCGCATGGACTTCCAGCGCAGGGGTATCGCCGTGGCGGGGGGTGATGAATTCAATTTTGGTCGCGGCCTGCTGGCCATCGGCCTTGATCAGCACCGCCTGCCCCGGCTTGACCTTGGCGGCATCGGCGGGAAAGGCTTGCAAATGCAGCTCCAATACGCGCTCGTCGAGGATGCTAAACAGCACCCGGTCGGCGGTAAATTCACCGGCATTGGCGTGGCGTTCCACCACTGTGCCATCAATAGGTGACAGCAGCGGGTACTCGCGCAGGCTTTCATTGGATTCCACCCTGGCGATCACCTCACCCGCGGTTACGCGCATACCTATGCTGGGTTTGACCGAGCGGATCAGGCCGGGGTAGCGCGCCTGAATGTGGCTGACTCGCAGCGGGTCGGCCACTATATTGCCGTAGAGTTTGATGCGCTCCTGCAACACCCCGGCACCCGCGATAGCGGTGGTTAACCCGGAAGCGTTGGCAACGTCTGGCGCCATTACCACCCGCCCTTCATAGGAGGGATAAGCCCAGCGATAGCGTTTGTTTTTGTAGCTGGCGGTGACCTCCACATCAAACGAATGCGGCTCCTCCACCACACCTTGCCCGCGCAGAAAATCCTGCTCGGGGGTGAATACAAAACGATTCACTTCACCACCCAAGCGGGTGAGTTGCACTTCTAATGTCCATTCATTCGGCTTTAGCGATTTGCCATCCACCGTCGCCCAGGCGCGGTATTCGGGCGGTACATCTTGTTCAAAAATCGCCAGCTCGACCACAAAGTCGCCCTCTGCTAACAAGCGGCCGTTGTGGGCACCTTTTTGCGGCTCATCTTCATGGTGCTCATCATGGCCGTGACCGTGATCGCCTGAAGCAAAAAGCTGTGCCGACACACCGAGGCTCGCGGCCAGTAACAGGGTGTTTATCAATAATTTCATTAATTTCATTGGGCTGTCTCATCAAATCGGGTTGGGTCGATAGGAGCGGACGCGGTCAAACGCTCCAGTTCAATGCGGGTTTCATGGGCGCGCAGGGCGGCGTCGATCAGCGCGGCGCGGGCCTCCAGCAATTCGCGCTGGGCAAGGGCCAGCTCCAGCGAGCTGTAGCGCCCCTGCTCGAAGGCGGCGCTGGTAGCGCGATGGGCGTCTTGCAGCAGTGGCAGGATTTGATCGCGTAGGCTGAACAGCTCCAGCAAGGCCTGTTCGTGGGCGCTGTAGGTTTGTTTAAGGCGGGCTTCCAGCTGGATTTTGGCGCTATCGGCGGCGAAGTTGGCGGCATCCTGCTCGGCGCGCGCCTTGCTGATGGCACCGCTGGCGCGTTTACCGCTCGCAAGCGGAATACTGATGCCCGCCACCAGCGCGGTATCGTCAGTCGCCTGCAACTGGCGCACCCCGGCATTCCAGCCCAGGTTGATTTGCCCCTCAGCTTCGGCCTTGCGCAGTTCAGCAGCGCGCAGGCGACTCTCGTCGGCTAGCAACAGCAAATCCGGGTTGTGCGCGAGGCGCTCTTGCCATCTTGCAAAGGGTTGCGGGTTAGTAAGCGCATACAAATCACCCTCGGCGCGGGTGAAATCCGGGGTGCTATCGGCCCAATAGGCGCTGAGTTTTAGTGTTTCTAACTGGACTTGCTGGCGGGCGCGACCGACATCCAGCGCCGCCTTGGCTTGCGCCGCGCGGGCGCGCAATAACTCCTCCTGCGGCGCGCGACCGGCCTGCACCCGTTTGCTTAAGCTAGTTACTAAGGACTGCGCCAGCTGCTGCGCCTGCTCCTGTACTTGCAACTGCTCCTGCGCGGCCAGTAGAGCGATAAACCGGTAATTCACCGCCGCCACCAGATCCAACACCGCCACCCGCTGTTCAGTCATCAACTGCTGCTGGCGCGCGGTGATGACACCGAGGCGGGCATCGCGCTGATCGCCCAGCTCAATTACCGAGGCAAAAGAGAGCGTGAGTTCCGCGCCATCCACACCGGCCAGATCGCCCGACCCGGCGACATTTTCCAGTTCACTGTGCAGGCGCACTTCTGGCCGCAAAGCGGCGCTAGTGTGTTCGCCAGCCAAGGCAGCGCGGCGGAATTGGTAGCCCGCTAACTGCGGGTTGTGCTGCAAGCTGGCGGCCAGCGCATCTTGCAAGCGAATCGCGTCCTGCGCCCAAGCGCAAGTCGCACTGGCCAACAAAACCAGTGTTAATAAACGAGTTTTCATCGAAGTTCCTGCCTGTTTGCGCCAGTTAGGCGCAGGTTATCAAACGCGACTGCATCGGCAGCAGCCACAAGGTCGATAAATAATCAGGCAGTAAAGGGCGGCGCGCGCAGTAAAGGTCGCCAGTGGGGGGAGCGAGGCGGGTAAAACCCTGAATAAAAATGCGGGAAACGGGCGCGTGGCAGTATCAACAACACCAGCGCCAGGGCGGCAAGCAACACCAATCCCAAATCGACCTTGCTCAGCTTCGCCAATACCGATTGACCCAGTTCTATATCCGCGTCCTGATGCACTTCATCCGGGTGATGGTCATGCACCTCATGGCCATCCAGATGCATATGCACCGAAATCGGCGGCTCCTGCCCATCAAAACAAAAATGCCCATGCGCCCCCGCCCAGCTGCTGAGCAGCCAGAACACGAGTGCCACAAAGGCATAGTGAGGGGGGAGTTTGGGCATCGAACGCAACTAATGATTAAGGGGGAAGTGTTAAGTGAGGCAAGCATAACCACGCGGCGGCGGCGGGTAAACCCTTGGTTGTTACTGATCCACATCATAGACACCCGCCCCATCGCCAACTATGGTTGGTTAATTGCCAACCAGCGGAGTGGTGTTGATGAACCCGGAGACCTTACAAGGCCTGAGCCATGAGGAAGCGGCGCGGCGTTTAAAGCGCGATGGCCTGAACCAGTTACCCAAAGCCAATAGCCGCAACCTGTTGCGCATTTTTCTGGATGTGCTGCGCGAGCCTATGTTTGCGCTGCTGCTCGGCGGCGGGCTGATTTACTGGCTGCTGGGCGATACCACCGAGGCGCTGTTGCTGCTGGTGTTTGCCTCTATTTCGGTGAGCATTACCCTCGTTCAGGAATCGCGCAGCGAGCGGGTGCTGGAGAGTTTGCGCGACCTGGCAAGCCCGCGCGCGCTGGTGATTCGCAGCGGCGAACGGCTAACCATCGCCGGCACCCAAGTGGTGCGCGGCGATTTGCTGGTGGTGAACGAGGGCGATAGGGTGGCGGCCGATGCGCGCCTGCTCAGCGCGCAGGAATTGCTGGTGGATGAGTCGCTGCTGACCGGCGAATCGGTCTCGGTGGGCAAAATCGCCCAAGCCCCAAACACAACAGCCGAGGCGATTGCCGACAACCAGCGCATCTATGCCGGCACGCTGGTGGTGCGCGGCACCGGCATCGCGGAGGTGACCAGCATCGGCCTTGATACCGAGATGGGGCATATAGGCACGGCGCTGCGCAGTATCGACACCGAACAGGCGCACCTGCAGCAGCAACTGCGCTGGTTAGTGCGCGATTTTGCCCTGATCGGCGCGCTGGCGGCGCTGGTGGTGGTAGTGCTTTACGGCCTGCTGCGCGACTCCTGGCTGGAGGCGATTTTGAGCGGCATTGCGATTGGTATGTCGCTGCTGCCGGAGGAGTTCCCACTGGTGATGGCGGTGTTTATGGCCATGGGCGCCTGGCGCATATCACAAGCGCGGGTGCTGACCCGCCGCGCCGCGAGCATCGAAACCCTGGGCGCCACTACCGTGCTCTGCACCGACAAAACCGGCACCCTCACCCAGAATCGTATGACCCTAATGGCGCTGGTAGTCGAGACTCACTCTTGGTACGCAGCCATGCAATTGCCGTTGGATGAGGCCAGCAAAACCCTGCTGGATGCCGCCTTGCTCGCCTGCCCGCTGGTGCCGAGCGACCCGATGGATGTGGCGGTACATCGGCTGGCGCAGAGCCACGCCGCACTGACCCGCTTACAAGGCGCCAGCCTGCAACGCGCCTATGGCCTGCGCCCCGACTTGTTTGCCACCACTAATATCCTGCAGCACCCACACGACAATAACCTCCATGCCTATAGCAAGGGGGCACTGGAAGCTATCGCCCAACTCTGCCAGCTCAGCCCGGAACAGCTGGCGCCGCTCAGCGCCCAGGCCAACGAACTCGCCAGTGAGGGCATGAGGGTACTGGCGGTGGCCCACACTCCGGTGCCGGCAGGGGAGTTACCCGAATCGCCGCGTGAACTGCGCTTTGAATACCTCGGCCTGCTCGCCTTTGCCGACCCGCTGCGCGAGTCGGTGCCCGCGGCCGTGGCCGAGTGCCAATCCGCTGGGATCCGGGTGATTATGATTACCGGCGACTACGCCACCACCGCCAGCGCCATAGCACTGCAAGCGGGGCTGCCGCCGAGCGAGGTGCTGGTGGGCGACCAGCTGGAACAACTGAGCGATGCCGAACTGGCGGAGCGGGTCAAAACCACCTCGATTTTTGCGCGCATCCGCCCGCAGCAAAAACTGCGACTGGTGCAGTGCCTGAAAGCCAACGGCGAAATCGTCGCCATGACCGGCGACGGCGTCAACGATGCCCCCGCCATCAAAGCCGCGCACATTGGCATCGCCATGGGCGGGCGCGGCACCGACGTAGCGCGCGAGGCCTCCTCTATAGTCCTGCTGGACGACGACTTTGGCTCCATCGTCAAAACCATCCGCCTCGGTCGCCGCATTTACGACAATTTGCGCAAAGCCATCGAATTTATCGTGGCGGTGCACATCCCCATCGCCGGCCTCGCCATACTGCCGCTGCTCATGGGCTTGCCGATGATGCTCACCCCGATCCACATCGCCTTTCTGGAAATGGTGATAGACCCAGCCTGTTCGGTCGTGTTTGAAGCGGAACAGGAAGAGGAGGACGTGATGAACCGCCCGCCGCGCGACCCGCAAATGCCACTCTTGGTGGGCGAGCGCATCGGTTGGGCGATCACGCAGGGCGCCGTCACCCTGGCTTTGCTCGCCACCCTGTTATTCGGCGGCGCCGCCCTCAACATGCCAGAAGACGACCTGCGCGCCTTGGTATTTGGCGCATTGGTACTGTTCAACATGGGGCTGATCCTGATCAACCGCTCCTTCCGCGCCTCCCTCATCAGCGCCTTCACCCGCCCCAACCGCTCGCTGTGGATCCTGCTCAGCGCCGTCAGCCTCACCCTGCTTATTGCCGTCGGTTGGCCACCAGCGCAACAGCTGTTCAGCTTCGGCAGTTTTCACTGGAACGAATTTTTCGTCTGCATCGCGCTGGGTGTGGTGAGTTTGTTGCTGCTGGAAGGGGTTAAGGCGGTGTGGTTTAGGAAGAAAACAGCCTAAGCAAAATCGTTCAAATCTCATAGTTTTTATTGAATATGTTCACTTTTGAACATAGCATAGATAGCAGGATGTAAAAAGCAGGAGTTAATCCTTATGAATGCCGCACAACCCCTGGCCGCTATTGATGACGCCCAGATCAGCCGCGTAGCGGTGAAACTGTTTTTTGGCATCGCCGAAGAATGGAGCCTGACCGACGAGCAGCGCTGCACCCTCGCCGGGCTTGGCACACGCACGACGCTGCACAATTGGCGGCAAAAACTGGCAACCGGCGAGCCAATCAAGTTGGGCAGAGATACCCTGGAGCGTTTGTCTTACCTCGCCGGAATCTACAAAGCTACACAGCTCTTGTTCGCCGACCCCGCCCAATGGCGACACTGGGTGCGCAAACCCAACCGCGATTTTGGCGGTGCCTCGGCCTTGCAACGTATGCTGGGTGGGCGAGTAGTAGATTTGGTGGATGTGCGCCGTTATCTGGATGGCTGGCGTGGCGAGGTTTATGTTTGATGACAGCACCGATGCAATACACGGAAGTTCACAGCAATACTTACCGCCTGATCCCCAGCCATTTCCCGCCCATCTCACTCTTTGAAAACCTGCTCGACCCTTCCGAACTGGAAGCGGCCTATGCGCTCGAAAGCCTGACCAATGATCGCCTGCAAGATGAGGCAGGCAATATTGCGTTGGTCGCACCGGAAGACCGCGTCACCGGGCCGGGCACCACCGCCATCATGGCCGCCTTTACCCACACCGGTATTGCCAGTCGCTTTACCGATGGCCGCTTCGGTATTTACTACGCCGGTTTACATTTGGAAACCGCACTCGCCGAATCTCGCTTCAGTCGCGCGCGCTTTTTACAGGCCACCAACGAACCCGCACAAATGCTCACCCTGCGCTGCTATAGCTGCGAGGTGCATACAGAATTAGTCGATCTTCGCGCCGATCCGCAAGTTCACAACCCGGACAGTTTTGTTTACGCCCAAACTCTGGGGCGGCAATTAAAAGCACAAAACGAAATGGGAATCTTGTATCAATCGGTGCGCCATGCCGGTGGAGAATGTATTGCCGCTTTGCGGCCAAACGCCTTAACGCCACCGGCTATTCAAGCGGGGCATTATCAATTTTATTGGGATGGAAATTTAATAACGCATGTGTTGGCGGTGACTAATACTTTTCCAATTTAATTTTATTAACCATTAAATGATTGCCGCTCTTAGCGGTTGACTTAAATTTTATCGGGGCTATGATTGGCCTTGTCGAAATTATTTTTATTATTGCAATTATGTTTTCTTTACTGCGTTTTATCCTCAAAAGAGTTTCTCTCGCCTTTCCCCGCTAATCGAGCGTTAAATACGCTCGGCTATTTTTTATTTCGCTTTTTTATTTCTGGTTGATTAAATCCACTTAAAACAGTTTCTGTTTTGAGCCGTTATTTTATTGCGCTGGAGAAGTAAATTGTCCATCCATTATTTCAATCGTTTGAAAAAACGACTGGGTGATTGCGCACGTCAGCATTATTTGCACCTGCCCTGGAGCATGGGTTTAAACACGCTGGAATTATCCACGCTGTTTACCAGCCTGGAGCAGGCCCCTGCTCGCGCCGGTGTGCAAACCCAACGAGTGAATATCGGCCATAAGGTGACGCTATTTGATGTTCGGGAAAAAGAAATTATTGTGCTGACGCTCACTAATCCGCGCGACAGCGATCCGCATAGCGGTTTTATTTCTTGTTTTTCACCCTTGGGTAGGCAACTGATTGGCCGTATGCCGGGTGATCTTGTGGAGGTGAAAATATTTATGCGAACGCTGATCTTCAGGGTGATTCGTATTGAGCATTAATGTTTTTTGATTGGCACGCAAGAGGAGTAATAACCCATGCATGTTGCACACTGCCGCTCGCTGTAAGCAATGCTTCAGCGAAATAGCGAACCGATAAACTTCTGCAAATAATCCAGCGGCAATAGGTGCAGAAGTGTTACTGATCAGGAGTAGACAGCATGTCCAAAGAGAAGGCAAAAAAAGAACCGCAAAAATCACTGAAAGACAAACGCCGCGATAAAAAAGATAAGCGCGCTAACAAATCGGTACTGAGCAGTTAACTGATTTTATTTGATAGTTAAGTCCGTAGCCATTTGCGCACTCATTCCTGAGTGCGCTTTTTTTACAATCGATAAGCCTTAACCCGCCACAAACACCGGTGCAAAACCGCCACCTTGGGTGCGGAAATTGGTGGTCTGGCCTTGATATAAACGCGCGGCGAGTAATTGGATTTTGCCAGCGTAAACGTAGGCGCGAATATCCATTTTGAGTGAGGTTTTTTGCTCGTCCACCATAATGCCGCGCTCGCTGGGTGCTACTTGTTGTTGGGCGACATAATCGCCCTGCAGGATTTCATCCCACACGCGTTTGGTAATTTTGTCGCCGCGATAGGCCGCTTTGCTGCCGTAGCCACTGGCAGGTTTAAAAAATAATTGTTTGCGTGCATTCCACAATTCGCTGGCGTTATCGGCGCTGACTAATTGGGTGTGCGGGATGCCAGCGACCAGCGTGGTTATATCCTCAAGTGTTGCACCAAGGTCACTCAATGTGTTGCCATCGCTCAGCAATACCAAGTTGCGTTTATCCGCATAAAGCGCGTGGTGATGTGGGTTAGGTGTGAGCACTACGGCGTCTTGTTCATAAGCGGCGCGCAGTATTTGGTTGTGCGCTTGCGCGAGGGAAAAATCGGTTAGGCGGTTGTACACCAAATCAATGATTTGCTCCTGGAAAAACAATTGTCCATTCTGCAACTGCAATTCACGCGGATCGACAATCAGGGTTTTGATACCGGCGCGCTCAAACAGGCTTTGTGCCAATAAAAATTCCGGATACAAAAATTGCGCGCTCGGGTTTTCATCCACTATGGCAATGCAGCGCAACGGTTGCGCGCCGCGTGCGAGTTGCCACTCCTGTTTAAACATGGCAACAAATTCTGCATCCAACTGCGGTTGCAATAATACTGGCAGGGCGCCAGCGGCATTACAGCAGGCAGTTTGTGCACTGAGTAGCGCTGCATTCAAAAACGCACCACCAGCGTTGGTATTGATTTCAATAATCTGCGGGCCAGCATCACTCATGTGAAAATCAAACCCCATAAATACACCCGCCGTGGGCGATGGCCGCTGTGCAATAGCGGGCGCATTGTTTAAAACCCGCTGCCGATAGGCTGGCTGCGCCGTCACACGCATCACCGCTTGCACCAGATTTTGTAACTGTTGCCACTGCGCGGGTGAAATAAAGGTAGCCGTGTGTGAAAACAATTGCGCCTCATGCTGCAACACTTCAGCGGGCAATGCCTGGGCTTGCAGACTCGCCAGTAGTTGCTCGCGCTGGAGGGTTTTACAAAAACAGGCGCGATTTAATAATTCCGCCGCTGAACTGCAATCACAAGGATTATCACGATTCATAGCGCACCCGAATGAATTGAGAGGAAAAAGCGTTATTGAGTATTGCGCGGCAGGGCAATAGATATCAATGTGGTTATGCCGATAAACAGCGCGGCTACCCACAAACAGGCAACCAAACCCGCCGCTTGATAAACCCAGCCCGACAACAATGTGCCAATCAAACGCCCCAAGGCATTAGCCATGTAATAAAAACCTACATCGAGCGATACACCATCACTCTTGGCGTAACGCACGATCAAATAAGAATGCACCGACGAATTAATCGCAAACACAATACCAAAAACAATCAAACCGCTGATTAATACCATTGTGGCAGGTAATTCAGTTGTTAATAAAAACGCTAAACTCGCAGTGACTAGCGTCAGCATTAACGCCCAGATAAAAGCGCTGTGACCCGTAGGTGGATTGCCGGTTTTAGTGCGCAGCAAAAAAGGCGCGGCAGATTGCACTATGCCGTAACCAATGACCCAACTTGCTAAAAAGCCACCGGTCTGCCAAAAATTCCACTGCAATTGGCTGCTTAAAAATACCGGCAGGGCGACAACAAACCAAATATCGCGCGCACCAAATAAAAATAAACGCGCGGCGGATAAATAATTAATCGCACGGCTTTTGGAAAAGAGTTCAGAAAATTTGGGTTTGTTTTTGGCTTTGCCTAAATCCTGCTGTAGCGCAAAGATACTGGCAAGCCATACCAGTGCCAATGCCGCTGCCATGGCCAGCACCGCCGCTTTAAAACCCATCAGTGCTAATAGCGCGCCACCCAGAAAAAAACCCACACCTTTAAGTGCATTTTTAGAACCGGTGAGTAGTGCCACCCATTTAAACAATCGCCCCTGTTGCTCGCCCGGCAACAATTGTTTGATGGCACTTTTTGCGCTCATTTTATTTAAATCTTTTGCGATGCCCGAGAGCGCCTGGGCTGCCATCACCAGCGGAATGGTTAACCACTGGCTTGGCACCGCCAGCATGGCCAGCGCAATCACCTGCAAACCCAAGCCGATATTCATGGTGCGGTTCAGGCCAATACGCGCCCCCAAATAACCGCCCAATAAATTCGTCACCACCCCAAAAATTTCATAAAACAAAAACAACGCCGCAATTTGCAGCGGGCTGTAACCCAATTTATGGAAATGCAATACCACCAACATGCGCAGCGCACCGTCAGTGAGCGTAAACGCCCAATAATTACCGGTAACTATGGCGTACTGGCGAATGGCAGTGGAAGCTGGCATTTTCATTTATAGTCGAGTACCCGGTTGTTATCTAAAAATTCTTGCTGGCTCGGTTCATTTACCACCTGCTGTTGCCGATTTCGCCCGCCGCTAAGCCAAGCAAAAAATTGCGGGAATATTGCCTCCAATGCGGCTGCCAATAAAAACAGTAGCGCCAAAGCCATACCCAAGCGGATATAAAAAATCCATACCAGACCAACACCCTGCTGATAGAGCCATTCCCACAGAATATTTTTTAGTGGGTAGTCATGTACCAGAAAAATAAAAAATGAGTAGCCCGCCAATCGCAAATAGGATTTTTTAAGACGAGTGCGACATAAACCCTGGGCACTGATGATTAACAAATACATACCAATCAAAATTATGGCTTTTTGTAACGGCAGCGAGTACCAGTGGCTCACCCGTTGATACCAAAGGCTCATCGAAGGCTCAAGGTAGATACGCGCAGCCGTGAGCAACGCGTAGATTAAAAGCAGCTGAATAATGGTGTGGCTGGTTGGGTTGAGCAAGGCTTTGATTCTCGTTTCATTACCGCACAAAGAAATCCACGCACCTATAATAAAAAACGTGAGCGTGTCATTGTTGAGGAAGTAGCGTCCTTCCCACATTGGGAATAATTGCCAATCCATACACCATGAAAATAACAATAACGCCGGGCCCAATACTCCCAACCGATAAACCAATAAATAGATATACGGCGTTAACAAAAACAATATCATCAAGTCGCGTACAAACCAGAACTGGCTGCCGCTGGGATAAAGCCACCAGACCACAAAAAATTGTTTCCAGCCGCCCGTGTACGGCTGATTAGCCACAATCAAGTTAGGAAATTGATCATAAAACCAAATCAGCAAAGTGATAAAAAGGGTGGGTAATAAAATCGTGTTAACCCGATTTTTTAACTTACTTACCAGCACTGATAAATTAAATGCCGGCCCCTGAAAAAATAACAAACCTGACATAAGGGAAAAAACAGGCACCGCAGCACGGCCAAGAATATTATGTATAAATTCCTGTACCAAATAATTCCCGGTATAGGTACCCGGAAAGGGTTGGCTGTGGTAATGGATAGCGACGATAAGCAGGATTGCTAACAAACTGGTGATACGTAGGGTCTCAGAAAGCTCTGTCCATATTTTCATGATTTATTCTATAGATTGGCTTGGTATTACCCAACAAAATATCCTTGTTGGCCCGATGTTAAATAACAAACGGGCACAATCACCTGGCTAGCATTCCTTACCAACCGGTGACCGCATTTTTTAATGCTGCGCACCGATAAGTTTGGCCAATTCCACCGTGCGATTGGCGTAACCCCATTCGTTATCGTACCAAGCATAAATTTTTACCTGGGTACCGTCTACCACCATAGTTGAGAGCGCATCCACAATTGATGACAAAGGGTTGCCACAAAAATCGCTGGATACCAGCGGGCGTGTTTCATAACCCAAAATATCTTTTAAATAAGTTTCGCTCGCGGTTTTTAATAGTGCATTTACTTCTTTCACACTGGTGGCGCGGTTCACTTCAAACACACAGTCAGTGAGTGAGCCGGTAGCGAGGGGAACACGTACCGCGTGGCCATTTAATTTGCCGCGCAATTCCGGAAATATTTCCGCAATCGCGGTGGCTGAACCCGTGCTGGTAGGAATTAAATTGGAGTGGGAGGCGCGGGCGCGGCGCAAATCTTTGTGGGGCTGATCCAGAATTGATTGGGTATTGGTTAAATCGTGAATGGTGGTGATGGCACCGTGTTTAATACCAAGATTTTCATGAATCACTTTTACCACCGGCGCCAAACAGTTAGTAGTACAGGAGGCAGCGGTAACAATGCGGTGTGTAGCCGCATCAAATAACTGATGGTTCACCCCCATCACCACATTTAATACACCCGGTTCTTTTACCGGCGCGCTGACAACAACACGTTTTACGCCCTGATCCAAATAAGCCTGCAGCAATTTCACTTCGCGCATTTTGCCGCTGGCTTCAATCACCAGATCGCAACCACTCCAGTCGGTTTCAGCGATGGTTTTGTTGCGCGTAAATTTTATCGATTTACCGTCAATAATAATCGCATTGTCATCTGCACTGGTTTCATGTGCCCATTGTCCTTGAACAGAATCGAACTTAAGCAAATGCGCAAAAGTAGCGGCATCACCCGCCGGGTCGTTGATCTGCACAAATTCAAATTCCGGCCAGTGCCAACTGGCACGCAGTGCGAGGCGACCAATGCGACCGAAACCATTAATACCGATTTTGATTTTTTTCATATTCTTTCTCACAACAATATTTATGTTGATGCTGATGGATTAACAACAGCGATTAGGCCGATCTTCCATGGCACACAAACGCTGATGATTTTCCGCAAGCCATTCCCGATTGGCCTCCAGCAGCGTGTGCAAGGTTTTGTTTACCCAGGCGGGCAATTCCGGGTGCAAGCGGTAATAGACCCACTGGCCTTTGCGGCGATCGGCGAGCAAACCCGATTCGCGCAAGAGCGCCAAATGGCGGGAAATTTTGGGCTGGCTCACTTCCAGTGCGCAGGTGAGTTCGCAGACGCAGAGTTCGGTTTCGCGCGCGACCAGGAGCGCAATGCGCGCGCGGGTTTCATCGGCGAGGGTTTTACACAGGCTGTCGGGTGTAAAGTCAGACATAGGCTAGACTGCATATTACATATGGTTTTTCGAATATATGTTTTCGCATATATATTGGCAAGCAGAATTTATTAGCCTTCACCCAGACGGAGCAGTGCATGGAATCAGCGGAAATACACCCATCGACCCACAATCTGATCGACATAGTGATTATCGGCGGCGGGCAGGCGGCTTTGTCGGTCGCTTATTATCTGCGTCGCAGTAACTATTCCTTTGTGATTCTGGATGCCGAAGCCAGCCCCGGCGGCGCCTGGTTGCATGGCTGGGACAGCCTGCGCTTGTTTTCACCATCGACCTGGAGTTCGCTCTCGGGCTGGCAAATGCCACCCACTGGCGAGACTTACCCCGGGCGCGATCAGGTAGTGAATTACCTGCGCGACTATGAAAACCGCTACGCCTTTCCCGTGCAGCGCCCGGTGTGGGTGTCGGCAGTTAACGATCTTGGCGACCGCTTGGAGGTAGTGAGCGACCAGCAGCGCTGGCAGGCGCGGGCGGTTATCAGTGCCACCGGCACCTGGCGCAACCCCTTTATCCCCGCTTACCCCGGCCGCGACCTGTTTCAAGGCGAACAACTTCATTCGGCGCACTACCAATCGCCCACCCGGTTTGCGGGGCAAAAGGTGCTGGTGGTGGGCGGTGGCAACTCGGGTGCGCAGATTCTCGCCGAGGTATCGCGCCTCGCCGACTGCACTTGGGTCACACCCAGTGAGCCGCTGTTTTTGCCCGACGATGTGGACGGGCGAGTGCTTTTCCAACGCGCCACGGATCGCTTCAAAGCGCATCTGGAAGGGCGTGAAATCGACCAACCCGTGGGCGGCTTGGGCGATGTGGTGATGGTGCCGCCGGTTAAAGAGGCTCGGGAGCGAGATGTACTTCACTCGGTGCGACCGTTTAGTCGTTTTACCGCGACCGGTGTTGTCTGGGCGGATGGCAGCGAATCGCCGGTAGATTCAGTGATTTGGTGCACCGGTTTTCGCGCAGCGCTGGGGCATTTGGCAGCGCTCAAGCTGGTCACGGCCGATGGCAAAGTGGACGTACAAGGCACCCGCGCGGTGCAGGAGCCGCGCCTGTGGTTAGTGGGTTATGGCGAGTGGACGGGCTTGGCCTCAGCCACCCTGATTGGCGTGGGGCGCAGCGCGCGCGCAACGGCGGAAGAGGTGATTGGGTATTTGGGCGGTGTTTGATACAAGTAATAGCAAAACTTCTGCTATCGATTAATGAGCAAAATATCACTCATTTAAATTGTTTTACTCAATAAAAGAGAAAAATATTGCTCAAATTTCAATTTTATAACTAATATTGAGCATTATATTACTCAAATTGGTTTTCCATGAAACTCACTCTGCAAACCTACTTAGGCGGCCAATGGCGCGATGCAGCCCAGCTGACGCTCACTAACCCCGAGCAAGGACATAGCGGGGAAAGCCTGTTGGGCTATCACCCGCAAGCCTATGCGCTGGAGCATCTGGGGCGCGATGACACGGCGGCCTGTAGCCTGCGCCTGCCGGTGGACTTGATGCAAACCTACAGGGCCAAACCCTGGTTCAGTTTTTTGGACGACATAATCCCTGCCGGCGCTAGCCGTCGATACTGGGTAAACCACCTGGGGATAGGGCATTTGTCACCCAACCAGCAGGATGCACAATTGCTCGCCCGCGGCACTATTGCACCGGTGGGTAACCTGCGCATCAAGGAAGCCCTGCCGGTAATGCCAGCAGGCAGTCAACTGGCACAACTGCGATTTGCTCTGGCCGATGTGGTGGAGCGCCAAAGCGATTTTCTGGAATACGCGCAAGCCATGGGTGCTGCCAGCGGCGGTGCCACAGGTGCTGGTGGCGAAGCGCCCAAATTGTTGGTGCGTGCATCGCTTTCTAATGAATCCCTGCCGCAAGAGATCTGGATCGACACCTGGCAGGAGGATACAAGCAATCAGGATCAGCATTATTTAGTGAAATTTCCGCGCGGCAAACGCAGCCAGGATGACTGCGATATTTTGCGCGCGGAATATCATTACTATCACGAACTACATTCGTTAGGCATGGATACTATCGACATTGCCGCCATGCGTTTGCTGGAAGGTGAACAATATCCCTCATTATGGTTGCCACGCTTTGATGTAAGTTTTCACACAGGTCAGTGCGAGCGCTACGGGCTGGAATCGGTTTACGCACTACTCGCCAAGGCGCCGGGCAGTTTTTTAAATCATTTTTCTGTGCTGCGCGATCTGGTTTTAATCTTGCAACAGCAGTATGCCGTGCAGGAAATGGGGAAAAAATTTGATCAGGCATCATTTGTATGTGAATGGGTTAAGCGCGATTTTCTAAATGTGGTTTACGGTAATTCCGATAATCATGGTCGCAATACTGCACTGATTAAACGCCCGCAGGGAATTTGGTTATCGCCTATTTATGATTTTGCGCCGATGAAAGCCGACCCCGAAGGCGTCACACGCTCCACTACTTGGGGTTCACCCTATGAAGAGGCGGGGCGTTTTGATTGGGTGGCGATTGCCCATGCGTTGGGTGACCTGGTGGAGCCCGAGCGAGTTATTAGCGAATTACGCCAACTTGCGGCGCAACTCGGCGACTTGCGCGAGCGCTTGGCAGCGCGCGGTGTGCCTGCCCAACTACTTGCGAAACCTACGTTTGGTTTCGATTTTCTCGCTGAGAAATTAACGCGCTGGCAATTAGTATGAGCCTGTCCATGAACACGCGGGAACACATTCTATGAACGAACTTAGCCCACTGGAGCGCGAAGCGTTTTTGCGTAATTGCCTGCAAGAATTGTTGCAGGGTGAGACGAGCGAGGGAAAAATTCTCACGCGGCTACGCAAAAAAATTCTCGGTATGAATCAGCATGATTACGCCGCACTAGTTGGTTTAAGTCGCCGCACTTTGTCGGATATCGAAAACGACACGGGCGACCAAAGCCTGAGTGTTATCAATGCGGCATTTAAACCTTTTGGTTTGCGGCTGGGTTTGTTGCCCACCCATCAACATTTGTTGATTGATTGTGTAAACAATCTGCCCGAGTTAACTGGTTCGCGCAAAATAAACAGCTTCCGTCGCTAAAAAATTATTACAACAACGCCACCGATTTCACCTGCACCCATAGCGCCTGGCCGGGTTGGATGGCGAGTTCGCTAAGGGCTTTGCGGGTGAGGCGGGCGATGACCTGGGTGCTGCCAATATTCACCCGTACCAGCGCCAGACCCGGGTGGCTATCGTCGCTTATGGCATCTAGCTGACCGGCGAGCTGGTTCTGGATACTGCTGGCGGTTGGCTGTTGCGCCAAACTGACATCGCGGGCGAGTACCCGCACCCGCACTGACTGGCCTAGCGTCAAACCCTGGTCTTTGGTCCAGAGGCTGCCGCCGGCAAAATCCACCCGCGCCAGGTGCCAGTGGCTGTCCACCGCCGCGACTTGCGCCTCGATAACCACACCCGCGTCCTCGCCCAAATCGATGGGCAGATCCAGCCGTGCCAGAGTGTCGCGCAGCGGGCCGCTGGCGATGGCGCGACCGTCTTGCATCACCACCAGATAATCCGCCAGGCGCATCAACTCTTCCGGCGAATGGGTGACGTAGAGCAGGGGGATCTGCAGCTCGCGGTGCAGCCGCTCCAGGTAGGGCAGGATTTCGCGCTTGCGCTGGAGGTCGAGGGCCGCAAGGGGTTCGTCCATTAACAACAGGCGCGGGCTGAGTGCCAAGGCGCGGGCGATGGCCACCCGCTGGCGTTCACCGCCGGAGAGCAGATCAGGTTTGCGCTGCAATAAATGGCCAATACCCAGCAGTTCGATGGCTTGTGTCAGCGCGGCCGATGACACCCCGCGAACACGGCGCAGGCCGTAGTGAAGGTTGTCTTGCACCGAGAGGTGGCCAAACAGGCTCGCCTCCTGAAACACATAACCGATTGGCCGCCGGTGGGTGGGCAACCATTGTGTGTCGCTTTGCCAGATATCGCCATCCACCAGCAACCGACCCTGTGGCGCTCGCTCCAGCCCGGCAATACAACGCAACAGGCTGGTTTTGCCGGAGCCGGATACACCAAACAGCGCGGTAATGCCCTGCCCCGGTAAAACCAGATCCACATCCAGCGTAAAACCGGGCCAGGTCAGTTGAAAGCGCGCTTGAATTGCCGGGTCACTCATCTCACAGGCCTCGCACCGGGCGGAAGCGGCGGCCCGCGTAAATCGCCAGCAACACCACAAAGGAAAACACCAGCAGCACCAATGCCAGCCGATGCGCCTGACTGTAATTCAGCGCTTCCACGTAATCATAAATCTGTACCGAGGCCACGCGGGTCACACCGGGAATATTGCCGCCGATCATCAATACCACCCCAAATTCACCAACGGTATGCGCAAAAGTGAGGATGGAGGCGGTGATAAAACCCGGCTTGGCGAGCGGCACTACCACGCTAAAAAAAGCATCCAGTGGCGATGCACGCAGTGTTGCCGCCACTTCCAGCGGGCGCTCACCTATCGCCTCAAACGCGCTTTGCAGCGGCTGCACCATAAACGGCAGGGAGTAAAACACCGAGGCAATCACCAACCCCCAAAAGGTGAAGGCAAGGGGCGCCAACTCCAGCGCATTAGTCAGCTGCCCCAGAGGGCCGTTTGGCCCCATGGCGAGCAGCATATAAAAGCCCAATACCGAGGGCGGCAATACCAGCGGCAGGGCGACCAAGGCGCCAATTGGCCCCTTCCACCAGCGCTTGGTGCGCGCCAGCCACCAGGCGATAGGTGTACCCACCAACAGCAGAATAAAAGTCACCACCGCCGCCAAGCGCAGGGTGAGCCAGAGCGCCTGCAGATCGCCGTCAGTGAGCATGGTCATCCTCTTGTGGGCCTGTGCCGGCGCCATCACCCGGCAATGCAAAACCATAACGCGTCATCACCGCGCGCGCGGCCTTGCTCTCTATATAGGTGGCAAATTTGCTCGCCAGCCCATTATTTTCCGCGCGTTTGGTGATGATAAAACCCTGCTCCAGCGGCGCATGTAATTCAGCGGGCACCAGCCAATAGCCGCCCTTGCTCGCCAGCTCCGGGCTGATTGCCAAGGCGAGCGCGATAATGCCGATCTGGGCATTGCCGGTTTGCACAAATTGCGCGGTCTGGGCGATGTTTTCGCCGTACACCAATTTGGGTTCCAGCTTGTCCCACAAGCCGCTCTGTTTCAGGGCTTCCACCGCACGTTTGCCGTAGGGCGCCACCCTGGGGTTGGCGATGGCGATACGTTTGATCGCGGGATCCGTCAGGTCAGCGAGGGTCATTTGACTGGCATCCCGCGTGGCACTCCATAACACCAGCCGCCCCAGAGCGTGGGGAGTCACTGCGGAACCTGCCAGCCCAAGGTTGGCCAGCTGCCGCGGATAATCGATATCCGCCGAGAAATACAAATCAAAGGGCGCACCCTGCTGGATTTGGGTGTAAAACTTACCCGAGGAACCGTAAATGACCTCTACTTCATCGGTGGCATGTTGCTGTTTGAAAGTGGCCACCAGTTCATCCATGGCAAATTTCAAATCCGCCGCGGCGGCGATGGTGATTTTTTCGGCTTGGACGAGCGGTGCCCAAATAAGTAGCAGGGCGAGGAGTAATCGCATTTGGAACATAAAGCGTTTCCCACTGAATGTATGCGCTGAGTTTATTAGCCCGCGCGCCGGCACAGCAACTTATTAAATTCGCCCAACTGCTTTACCATCCCACCCCCCAGCCTGCCACCAAGGCGTTTTGCCATGCTTAAAACTACCCTGTTATTTGTCGCCACTGCGCTCGCGGAAATTATCGGCTGCTTTTTGCCCTACTTATGGCTGCGCAAAGGCGGCTCGATTTTATTGTTAATCCCCGCTGCCGCGAGCCTCGCATTGTTTGTTTGGCTACTCACTTTGCATCCTGCTGCCAGCGGCCGCGTTTATGCCGCTTACGGCGGTGTTTATGTGGCCACCGCGCTGCTGTGGTTGCGCTACGTGGACGGCGTGAAACTCTCGGTTTACGACTGGGTCGGTGCCGGTGTGGCCTTGCTTGGTATGGCCATTATTGTGTGGGGTTGGCGCGGTAATTAGGTTATTAAAAAATCAAACAGGGAATCACCATGCTGGGTAGAGCCTTAAATATTTTTGCCAAATTGTTAATTGTTATTTTTTTGCTCTTGCTCGCCTATGTGGTGTTTGCGGTGCTGATAAACCTGCGCGATGAACCGCCCTCGGCGGCGGCGGTTGAATTTGAGCAGGCCTGGAATAATCGCGCGGCGGTTGCTGACATTGACAACGGTTATTTATTTTTATTGGGGTTTGATGTCGCCGAAGATGAAGACCCAAAAGCGATTGGACGCGAGCGGGTTAAATGGTCTAACGCTGTAATTGCAGCGCTAACTGAAGACAGCGTTGACTTTCCCCAACCCGGCTACTCGGTCGCTGAGCACTTGCCCGCACAGTTTGGCGAGCTGGTGCAGTTGTGCCGCGATATTACACACAGTTGCGTGATTGCAATCGCTGAACAGAGAGCGGCGATTAATGAATGGCAACAGAATAACCACTGGGTGAATGATCGCTACCGGCAATTAATTGCGCATAAAGGCTGGCTGGAATTATCGGCAGTGGATATACGTTTGCCGCTGCCAAAATATGCAGATGTTATGCAAGCCCAGCGCATCTTGTTTATGAGTGCTTTTGCCGCGAATCCACCCGTTATTAACCTGGAGTTTGGCCAGTTGTTGGATAGCGACCTGCAGTTTTGGCGCTTGGTTTTAAAAAATACTGACAGCCTGATTGGCAAAATGATTGCTGCATCGGCAATCAAAAATAATTTTTTATGGGCCAACCATTTCCTGCGCGGCGGTGGGCAGTTACTGCCAACAACCAGCCACTATCTGGCCTTTAGCAAAGATGAAATGTCCATGTACCGCTGCCTTGTTGGCGAATGGCAGTTTGCCTACCGGAGTTACCAGTCGCAGTTTGATAAACAGTTGACCAAAACCTCGGAAAAACTGGTTATGGGGTTGGTACATAAAAAGCAGGATACGATCAATCAAATGGCAGAGCGTTTGCAAACGCTGGAGCAGCAACTGGATGTTCCGTCCGACCACTTGGAAGCTGCGATCATCGCTTATGAGCAGACACAGCAACAAGAACTCGCCGGGCACACTACACTGGATTATCTAACAAGACCCTATAATCTGGTGGGACAAATACTGGTGAATATCGCCACGCCGGCCTACAGCAACTATTTTGCGCGCACGCAGAACCTGGAAGCCTTCCGGCGCGGATTACTGCTAAGTGCGGAAAAAATTCAGGGGCAATCAACTGCCGCCAGTGTGTTAGTCAGCCCTTACCCCGGCAAACCCTTTGTGCTGGATGAACAGCAGCGCAGTATCACCGTCAGGGGCTTGGGTAATGGCACGTCACAGCTAACACAGACTTATTTTTATTGATGGCACTTTTATATTAATAGCGCCGCACAGGCGCAGTTTTACCCACACAACCCGATGAGTTTATGAAAACACCCATTTTTAATATTCACGATTTAATCCTGGTGCTCACCCTGGCGGTGTGCGGCTTGCTGGGCATTTTCCAGTGGCTATTGTCCAAACAAAAGGCGCTTGCATCGCCCCTGTTGACCGGATTTTTTGTGTGCGTGGGCGCGAGTGCGCTGTGCAATTTGCTGTTGTGGAATAGCTATATTCACTCGACCAATGAGCCGGCAAAACTGCTGCTGGCGCTGGGGTTTGCGCTATCGGTGGTGGGCAAAAGTGTTTTTTTGTATCTGTACGTGGTGGCCATTACCCGCGCCAATTTTAATTTGCGCCCCAAAAACAGCTGGCATTTTTTGCATTTTGTAGTGGTGGGGCTTTGGGTAATTCTGGGCGGGCTGGATAGCGACCGCCTGCGTTTTGTGCCTAACAGCCACAGCGAATACTCTTGGCTGATTACCAATTATTTGTGGCACTACCTGAAATATTTACCAGTGATTTACAGCCTGGCGGCGGTGGTACAAATTTATCGCTACAAACAACAGCTGAAGGATTTTTATTCCAGCCTGAGTTTGCAGGGCCCTTACTGGCTGCTGTTATTAACCCTGGGCTTTGCGCTCAATTGGTCCTGGTCGCTGGTGGTGCATTTGCTCGGGCAAAGTGTGAGCTGGGCGGTGGCCGATGGTTTTGGCATTCTGGATAACTACATCACCTTCCTGCTGGTGAATGCGCTGTTTGTGTACAACCTGCGCTATGCCCACGAGCTGTTGCTCACGCGCGACACGCCCACCCCCAAAGAACCCGAGGTTAACAGCGCGCCCTCGCCGGAAACCGTGGCGCGCATCCGTGCGACTATGGAAAACCAGCAGCTGTATTTGACGCAGAATTTAACCATTGAGGATTTTGCCAAACAGGTCGGCATTCACTACCGCGAGGTGTCCAGTATCATCAACAGCGAATTCAACACCAACTTTTTTGAGTTTGTGAATGAGTACCGGGTGAAGCGCGCCAAACAGTTGTTGTTAGATCCGGCCATGGCGCAGATGACCATTTTGGATATTTTGCTGGAGTCGGGTTTTAACAGTAAGTCGTCCTTCCATCGCTTTTTTAAACGTTATACCGGCACCTCGGCCGCTGAGTTTCGCAAACAGGGCGGCGCACACACCGGCAACCCACCTGCGGCGGAATGACCGGGCAGCCCCCAGCCGGCCAAAGTGGAGCTGTTATAATCGCCGGCCGCGCCTTGAAGCGCGGCTTTTTATAGCCCCCTGGCTCATGTTTTCAGAAAAGTTTGCAGAGAAGATTGCTCTTGGATAAATCAAAATTACCGCCGTTTCATCGCCGCTTTTTGCTGCCGCGCTTTTGGCCGACCTGGTTGGCGCTGGCGTTTTTTTGGCTGATCGCCCAGTTGCCCGTGCGCGCCAATCAGGCGGTAGGCGGTGCGCTCGGGCGCTTGTTGTTGGTGCTCGCGCCGGCGCGCAAACGCTATGCAGAGATTAATATCGCCCTGTGTTTCCCCGAATTGGACGCGGCGGCGCAAGCGCAGATGGTGCGCAACTCGGTGATTGCCTGCGGCCTGAGCATCAGTGAAACCTCCATGGCGCTCTGGGGTAGCGAGAACAAAATGCGCAACCGCTACAGCATTACCGGCCTTGAGCACATTGAGAAAGCGCGCGCTGAGGGCAAGGGTATTTTGCTCTGCGGCAGCCACCTCACCACCATCGACATCAGCGGCTTGATGATGTCTTACCACATAGTCGCCGATGTGCTTTACCGCGCCGACCCCAACCCGCTGATGGCCTATGCCATCGCCCATGCGCGCGCGCGGGTGAATGACAACGCCATCGACCGCAACGATACCCGCCAGCTGATTAAAAACCTGCGCCAGGGGCATATTGTCTGGTACGCGCCGGATCAGGATTACGGCCGCAACCACAGCATTTTTGCGCCCTTTTTTGGCGTACAAGCGGCGACTGTAGTGGCGACAGCGCGGATTGCGCGTATGTCCCACTGCGTGGTGATTCCCTTCTTTTGTTTCCGCGAACCCAAAGGCCGCTACCGTTTGGAGATCCAACCCGCGCTGGATAACTTCCCCAGCGGCGACGATCTGGTGGATGCAACCCGCATCAACAAAATCATTGAAGACGCGGTTCGCCAGGCGCCCGACCAGTACCTGTGGGTGCATCGCCGCTTCAAAACCCGCCCCGAGGGCGAGGCCAGTTTTTATCCACCCAAGAAAAAGCGCGGTTCACGCCCCAAACTCTAACCGGGCGGCCACGCCCCTCTCATTAACGTTAAGGAATCAGACGATGTATATCAAAGACGCAGTAGTACTCATCACCGGCGCCAATCGCGGCATAGGTTTGGAATTTGCCCGCGCCGCGCTGGCCCGCGGTGCGCGCAAGGTCTACGCCACCGCGCGCGACCCGCAATCCATCCCACTGGATGGCGTAATCAAACTCAAACTGGATGTCACCAACCCCGAGGATGTCGCCCGCATCGCCCGCGACTGCGCCGATGTAACCCTGCTGATTAATAACGCCGGTGTTGCACGTTTTGGCAGTTTCCTCGCGCGCGACAGTGAGGCCAGCTGCGCCGAACACTTTGAAACCAACTTCTACGGGCCGCTGCGCCTGTGCAAAGCCTTTGCCCCCCTGCTTGCCGGTCATGGCGGCGGGGCGATCATTAATGTGCTGTCGCTGGTGAGCTGGTATGCACCGGTGGAGTTTTCGCCCTATTCGGCGAGTAAATCCGCCGCCTGGGCCTTAACTAACAGTGTGCGATTGGAATTGCGGGCGCAAAACACCCAGGTGATGGCGCTGCATATGGGTTATGTGGATACCGATATGACCGCCAAGATCGATGCACCCAAAACCCCGGCGGAGGTGATTGTGAAACGCACCTTTGATGGGCTGGAAGCGGGCGAGGAGGAGGTACTGGCCGACGATATGACCCTCACCCTGAAACGCAATATGAATGCGCCCCGCCCGGTGTATTTGGATTAAACCCTTAACTGACTAACACCCACGGCGGCGCACCAATACCAGCGCCGTCAGCATTAACAGCCACCAGGCTTGCACTGCGCCACCACCTGAGCCGCCGCTGTTGCCACCGGTAGCCGCGCGTGAACTGGCTGCGGCGGCAGTGGAAGAAGGGGCTACCGAACTCAGGGCTTCACTGCTGGCCGCTTGGCTGGTAGCGGCGGCGCTGCTGGCCGGCGTACTGCTGGCAACTGAACTGGCAGCCGTGGAGCTGGCAGGGGTTGAGCTAGTGGCCGCCGAGCTGCTGCTGGACACGTTATCCGCCGGCGGGGTGCCGGTAAAACCCAGCGCGTTTTCCGTGGTCATCGCCAGCACCAGAATGCCGTCCTTCACCACCACATTTTCCGGTGCAAAATCCACGCGATTGGTATCAAACGTCCAGTTGGCCTTGCCCCAGCGCGCGCTATTAAAGCTGTCAAAATCATCGCGCCAGCCGCCTTCAAAGGTTTTACTGGTGGCGTTGTAGGCTTTGTAATCGATGTAATTCACGAACTGGTACACCGGCAAGATGCTGGGGTCCCAGGGGCCGACCCACTCTGCCGATTCCGACGACCAGAGGTTAAAGCGCAGGCTCTGCGGGTTGGTCAGGCTGGTTACTGTGCTGGTGCCGGTAATGCGGCGCACTTCCACGCCGTCCACAAACCAGGCGACGTAATCCGGCGTCCACTCCAGCACATAGGTGTGATAACCATCGCCTAATGAGGAGGGCGCGGTATGAACCTGCTCGGTGTGCAGGGTGGGGCGAGTGCTGCCCAAAATAATATTGCTCTGCCACTCGGTGGCGTTGTTTTTGCCAAAAACTTCTATATCAATTTCTTCCCAGAAAGTATTGCCCACTTCCGACCCGTTTTTGTAAGTGAAAAAGGTGGACAGAATCCCGCTGCCTTTGGCGACCTGCATACGAATTTCAAAACGACCATAAAGTACAGATTCGTTGGAGTAGATTTCCGCACCCTTGTAGGTTTTGGCAGTGGCAGTATTTACCCCAGCCGCTGATACCAGCGCGAGTAACATCCAGAAGAAACGACGCATAACAAACCTCGATGATTTAAAAAGGGGGCTGGCCAAACATCAGCAGCGACCAACCCCTAGGGGACAACCAGTTGAACAATTAGATTTTGGTGAACCTCAGCCAATCGATATTAAAACCGCCGCTGTTGGCGTAAATCGCCAGGTTTTGCAGCCCGGCATTCAGGTAAATATTGTGCGAAATGGTCTGGTAGTTACCCCAGCCGCCGGTATTGGGCACACTGATGGTGCCCAGACCCACGCCGTTGCGATCCAGGGTAAATTGCGCCGTGGTGAGCGCCGATGCCACGCGGTATTCCACGCGGTAAGTACCGGTTTGCGGGATATTCACGTTGTTATATTTGAACCACTCGCCGGCATCGATATAACCCACAGTGCCGCCGGATACAGTCACGCTGCCGCCCACTTCGTTGAAATTCTCAGCCTGAATGGTGATTGATGCCGCCGGCGCGCTGCTACTGCTAGCACCACCGCCTGAACTGCCACCATCCGCCGGGGGCGTGCCGGTATAACCGGTTTGGCCTTCGCGGGTCAGCGCCAGCACCAGAATGCCGTTTTTCACCACCACATTGTTGGGCTCAAAGTCCGCCAGGTTCTCGCCAAAGGTCCAGTTGGCCTTGGCCCAGCGATTGGTATCGAAACTGTTGAAATCATCGCGCCAGCCAGTGCCAAAACTGTTGGTCGATGCGTTCCAGGGCTTGTATTCGATGTAATTAATAAACTGGTACACCGGCAGGATATTGGGGTCAAAGGCGCCCACCCACTCGGCGATATTGGCCGCCCAGAGGTTAAAACGCAGGTCCTGGGGGCTAGTCAGGCTGGTGACAAACTGGCCACCGTTAATACGGCGCACTTGGGTGCCATTCACAAACCAGGCGATGTAACTGGGCGTCCACTCCAGCACATAGGTGTTGTAACCATCGCCCAGTGAATAGGGCATGGTGTGTACCCCTTCGGTTTTGGTGGTGGGGCGATTGGTGCCGATAATCACATTGCTCTGCCACTGGGTGGCGTTGTTTTTGCCAAAGATCTCAATATCGATTTCTTCCCAAAACGTGCCCGGTTGCTCTGAGCCATTTTTGTAAGTGAAGAAAGTGGAGAGCACACCACTGCCCTTGGCGACCCGCATACGCATTTCATAGCGGCCATATTTGTAGGTTTGTTTGGAGTAGATCTCCGCAGCCTTATAGGGTTTGGCAACGGCGGGAAGCGCTAAGCCCACAATAGCGGCAAGCGTAACCAGCGCGCCGGTAACGCGACTGAACTTGAACATAGAAGCACCTTTATCGTTAGTTATTGGCGGTAATTTGCAAGTATTGGGGTGTTTAAACAGCGCAACACCCTGAGCAGCTCTGCCCGGTACCAGCAGGGTCGGGATTGCTACCGGCCTATACTGCGCAACACCAAAAGGCCAGTCGCACCACTTTGCGCGGCCAACCTAAAATGGTGACCAATAAACCGAAAGTGGTGCTTTTTTGATGGCAGTGCAGCGGCCGGAATGCCACCCGAATGCGAATAGTGGCTTGCCAAGGTGAGACGAGGAGCTGACAATACTGTTTTTATATACAGTATTTGAGGTGCCCATGAACGAGGATACAGAGTTCAGCCAACCCGAACCCTGGGTGGATGCACCGCTGCAGGCGATCAAAGGGCGCGGCGCGGTGACTAATCTGGCCGGGCGTTTTGAAACGCAACTGATCGAAACGGTGGATGATGGCTGGGCCAGCTACCGCGACGATACTTGTATCAACCCCGCGCTCACTACCAGCGTTACAGCCGAGCTGGCCAAGACCATTCTCAGCCGCAACCAATCCCCGGATTTACCCTTTAGTGTGTCGCTCAACCCCTATCGCGGCTGCGAACATGGCTGTGTCTACTGCTTTGCGCGCCCCAGCCACGCCTATTTGGGGCTGTCGCCGGGGTTGGATTTTGAAACCCGGCTCTACGCCAAAACCAACGCGCCGGAATTGCTGCGGCGCGAGCTGGCCCATCGCCTCTATCAGCCCAGCCCGATTGCGCTGGGCATTAATACCGATGCCTATCAACCGGTAGAGCGGGCCTTGTGCATCACCCGCCAATGCCTGGAAGTACTGCATGAATGCCGGCATCCAGTGGGGATAATCACCAAATCAGCCTTGATTGAGCGGGATCTGGATTTACTCAAACCCATGGCCGACAGCAACCTGCTGGCGGCGGCAATCACCATCACCACCCTTGATCACAGCATCGCGCGCAGCCTGGAACCGCGCGCCGCATCACCCACCCGGCGCCTGCAAACCATTGAAAAACTGGCGCAGGCAGGTATTCCGGTGCTGGTCAGCGTGGCGCCGGTGATTCCGTTTATCACCGAGCAGGAGTTGGAAAAGGTGATGCAAGCGGCAGCCAGTGCGGGCGCAACCGCCGCCGGCTACACCGTGCTGCGCCTGCCCTGGGAGGTAAACCCGCTGTTCCAGCAGTGGCTGCAAACCCACTTTCCTGACCGTTCTCAGCGCGTCATGAACCGCATTCGCGATATGCGCGGCGGCAAGGATTACGACGCCAACTTCGCCACCCGCATGCGCGGTGAAGGGCTGTGGGCCGACATGATCCGCCAGCGTTTTGGCAGGGCACTCAAACGCTATGGCCTGAATAAAAGCGGGCGTTTTGTGCAGCTGGATTGCAGTCAATTCCGCCGCCCGCAACAAATTCCCGCCACCCGCTCATCCACCGGACAACTGGATATTTTTGGTTGAGGCCAGCTCCGGCAGCAAATCAGGGAGATAAAAAAAGAGCCGCCTAAGCGACTCTTTCAGGGTGGCAACACCAGCCCGGATTATTGGGCAAAACGCGCTTCCACCTCATAGATACTGGTGGTGCCGCTGACTTCGTTGCCCACCATTAACAGTGCTTTGCCGTTGGGTGAGTCCTCGGCGCGGATAAACGTCAGGCCCTCTGGCCCCAGGTCGCCGGCGTTGGCCAGCACTGTGCCCGGGTCTTCGCTAGTCCAATCTTCGCGGGTATTGAGGTAGTCCACCCGCACCGGCGCCGCCGGATTGGTGATGTCGTACACCAAGATACCGCCCATGCGCTCCAGGCCGACAAACACATAGGTTTTGCCGTGCAACTGGCCAATGGTCAGGCCTTCCGGCTCCGGGCCTTTGGCATCGCTGCGTGAATCCAGCGCACTGCCTTCATCGTGGCCGCTGTTGAAGTAGTTGGCGCAGGGAATGTTGCGCGCGGCGCCCAGTTTGCAGTCCTCGCTGGCGATGAACTGCTCTATGGCATCGCCCGAATCCCAGACTTGTTCACCCTGGCTGTTCCAGATGGAGATGGAGCGGCCGCCGTAGCTGTAGAGCGCGTCGTACATCAAACGGTCGCCAGCGGCATCTTCCACACCACTGCTGTTGAACTTCACCGGCGCGCCATTTTCATGAGTGCGATAGCCCATAGTCCAGGTGATGTTAAGGCGACCCAGCACCTCGTCAGCGCGACAGTTGCCGGGGTTGCCCGCCACCGCACCGCAGTAGCCAAACACCTCGGGGTTGAGCAGGGCGCCAGCACCCAGTGCACGCAGTTGCGGCGGCAGGTCATCGCCGGCGCGACGGTCAAAGCCACCGGTGTGGGTCAGGTGTTTCACACGGAATTCTTCGACAAAACCTTTGCTGGCATCGCCTTCCCAGTAGGCCGCATTGTCCTCGCCCCAGGCGCGGGCATCGCCTTCGTTGGCGGTCACCAGATAGGTGCTGCTGTTGACGCTAAAGGCGTGGATGGCATCGGGCAGGTAGAGGCCGCGCACCCCGGCGTGGGTGGTGATATTGATCAGGCCGTCTTCGTCGTTGCTATCCATACCCTTGCCAGCGGCGCCGTGGTCTTTATAACCCAGGGCTTTGACGCTGGTGATGGTCGCGCTGGCGATATCCACCACCGCCAGGGCATTGTTTTCCTGCAGGGTCACCCAGGCAGTGCGGCTATCGGCAGACACGGCAATGTATTCCGGCTCCAGATCCTGCGCCTGACTGGCATTGGGGCCGTAGATGCGCACGCCCATAGCCTTGAGGTTTGCCTCCAGGGTAAAGGCGGCGGTCTGCACGCTCAGGTTTTGCAGGTCAGTGATATTGACGATACTCACCGAACCTTCGGGATCGACACTGTAATCATCGCTCGGCTCGCCCTCGTTGGCGCTGAGAATGCGCGTGCCGTCGGGGGTAAAGGTCAGCATATCCGGCTGGGCGCCCACGGCCACATGGCCAATGGCGCTCAAATTGCTGGCGCGGTAAAGGGCGACATAACCCGGGTCAGTTTTGGTCGCCGCCTCCACCGCCAGAGCCACCAGGCCATCGCGCACGGCCACACTGTTCACTACCGCGCCGGCGGCAATGCTGGTGGCATCCAGGCTGCCCAGTTTGATGGGGTTGGTTGGGTCGGTTAAATCCAGCACATCCACCGCACCGGCTTGGGCGTTCACGATAAAACCGCGCTTGCTGGCCGGGTCATACGCGGGGATTTCCGCCGCCGACACGCCAAACTGGCCACTGCTGTAGCGGCCCAAGTGTTTAAGTGTCACACCGGTAATGGCAGCCATGCTGCTGGAGGATGAACTGGCTGGTGCAGAAGAGCTAGCCGGCGTTGAAGCGAGCGAACTGGAAACCGACACGCTCGAATCAGACAGGCTGGCACTGGACGATGACGAACCATTGCCATCGCCACCACAGCCACCCAACAAACCAGCCAGCGCAAGGCCAGCAACAAGGGGATTAAATTTCATCGCAGTAAACTCCGCTAACCAATGTAGCGGGCAATAATGGGTGCCATAAGTTACAGGTTTATGACTGCCCAGCGCCTGCTGCACGCCAGGCGTAGGCTACAGATACTTACATTTTTGTCGTCTAGCGCTACCTATACTCGGCCAATCCCCTTGCATGGAATTCGCAATGAAAGCTGCCGTTTATTATCGCTATGGCCCAGCCGATGTGGTCACCGTCACTGAAATGCAACAACCCCAACCCAAGCCCCATCAACTGCTCATAAGGGTGCATGCAGCCTGCCTGAATTCGGCGGATGTGCGCCTGCGCCGCCTGCAGGTGCCCTTGGGGTTTGGCTTGCTCTCGCGCTTGGTGTTTGGCATCACCGCGCCGCGCCGCCCGATCCTTGGCGCTGATTTGGCCGGTAGGGTAGTAGCAATTGGCAGTCAGGTAAGCCACTTCCAGCCGGGCGATAAGGTCATCGCCCTCACCGGCATCACCATGGGCGCCCATGCCGAGTACATCTGTTTGGATGCCAAGGGTGCTATTGCGCCTATGCCGCGCGGGTTGGATTTCCACGAGGCGGCCGCGCTGGTGTTTGGCGGCACCACCGCGCTGGATTTTTTGCGCCGCGGCCGCCTAAGCGCCGGCGAGACAATTGCGATTAATGGGGCCGGCGGTGCGGTGGGTTGTGCGGCGATCCAACTGGCGCGCCATTGGGGCGCCAAGGTCACCGCCATCTGCAGCGCCAGCAAACGCGAGTTGGTGCGCCGCTTGGGTGCAGCTGAGGTGGTTGATTATCAACAGGAAGATTTCACCCGTGGCGATGAACGCTACGACCTGATTATGGATACCCAGGGCAATGCGCCCTGGGCCGAGAGCCGGCGCGCCCTGGCACCCGCCGGCCGGCTACTTGCGGTGTGCGCGACCCTGCCGCAAATGCTGCAGGCACTGGTGTTGCCGCTGTGGCAGCGCGAGCGAGTGATCGCCGGCCCCTGCGCCGAACGCGCGCAAGACCTGGCCGAACTTGCGCAACTGGCCGAAGCCGGGGTACTGCGGCCGGTTATCGACCGGGTTTACCCACTGGCGCAAATCGCCGAGGCTCACCGCTACGTGGAGCAGGGGCACAAACAGGGCAGTGTGGTGATCGACATGATGGCCACCAGCACTGACCGGTATTAGTTGCGCCCGCGCGGGAAGCTAAACATCAGCTGCGGCAGGGCAACAACGCCGGGGCCGCCCTCGTGGGGTGCCTTGAGCAGTTGTTCGGCCACAGTGCCGTAAACCCGCCCCTCGGGGTGCAGTACCAAGTGCAGGTTGAGCGGCTGGTACTGCTCGGCCTGCGACCAGCGCTGCGGGCAAAAGCCCATAGGCTGACTGGTTTTCAAACGCCCCAGGCGATCCGCCACCATCACATTGGCAGAGGCGCCGCCAAAGGCCAGATCCGGCTGCAAACCCCCGTTGCCGATTGGCGGCGGCGGGTTGACCTGATCGAAATAAAACAACCAAAGGGTGTAAAGCCCACCCGGCACCAAATGGCTGGCACTCAGCTCGTAATAACTTTGGTCGCCGTCACACACAAAACGAATCTTGCCTTCCGCCTTGATCCAATCCGCGAGGGTATAACCTGCGCTGAGCGAGCCGTTGCTGGCTTCATGCCAGGGCACCTGGGTGGTTGGCGGCAAGGGTTTGGCGGCGCCATCGCTGCGGTAGATCTGCGGGAAATCGGCGAGCGGAATATTCTGGTGCAGGGGGAAATCCGGCGTCACTGCGACATTAAATATCGCCTGATATATCAGCGGGTCGGCATGGGTGCAGAGCGGCGCCGCAAGCGGGGTATGGGCATCGATGGCGCGCGATTGCCCGGCACCACAGACACCGTTAATGGGGAAACTGGTTTTGCCGATGATGGGCAGATCCACCAGCGGTTCGCCCAAACGCTGGTTCCAGCCGGTAACCGCATGGCCCTCCATAGTGGTTTGAATACGTGTTTTTGCCGCTGCTGGCAGGGCGATCAGGCTGAGGGCAAGCATTGTTGCCAGCAGGGTTTTGCAGTGGTTAATCAACATCATGTGCCTCCTGTGTGGAGCGATTGGGTGACCGGAAAAAGAAAAGGGAGGCCAGGCCTCCCTTGTCAATCGCGCGGGGCTTACTCCGCTTTCACTGCCACACCATTGATATGGCTGGTGAGGAACTTGTAAGCCTTGGCGCCAACCCGATCACCGATGCTGTAACCGCCATCGATAGAGTCGCGGAAATGCACACCCGCATACAAACGGCTCATGCCGCACTTCTCGCGGAAGTCGCTCCAGGTGGGGAAGCTGAGCTGCAGATTTTGCTGGGGTGTTACACCCGGCTCATAGGTGGATGAACCGGCGGGGTAATCCACCGTCCAACCCAACTCGTCGGTTTTGAGGAAGCGCGACAGCACATAGGTGTGCGCTGCACAAAAGGCAGCCGAACCCGATGGGTATTCCGCGTGATCTGCCACCGGCAAATAGCTGGTCCACTGGTTGGCGGGAATATCGGTCACAGTGCCTTTACCCGGGCCACCCCAGGCTGTCACTTTTTGGCTGCCATACACATATTGGATAGCAGACCAGGGGCGCACTGCATCCCACTTCACTTTTTGGCGCCACACCGCAATCGCGGTATCAAATTCGGTCATGTTGCTGAGGAACGCCATTTGTACCGATTCGATATAGGGCAGGTTAAATTTTTTCGCCGCAAAAATTTCCGAGAAGCCCAGGCTACGCAATTTGTAATCAAACAATTCCGCAATTAATTTGTGCTCGTCGGTCAGGTTGGCTGAGTATTGCAGCACATCATCCACCTGCGCTTTGTAGGCAGAATAATTGGCCGGGTTACTTTTCCAGGGCGCGGGCAAATTAAATTGATTGGGGTTTTTAAACGAGTAGGCTTTGGTGTAACCCATTTGCGGGGTAACAAATTGCTGCACGTTAAATTTACCAAAACCATTGGTGCCCGGCGCCGGCTGCCAGCGACCTGGGTGCTTCAGTTGGTAGTAGGTATTAACCGGTTTGTAGCCGGTGTAATCCTTGTAGGGTTTGCGATTGTATTTAACGCCGCCTTCATCGCCCAATTGGTTCATGCCATCGTGCAAACGTGCATTCACCACACCAAAGCCTGCGATATTGCCAATACCAATCGGATTGGTTGGGTCCATGTTGTCATCGGTTGGATCAAGGCCAAGGTTCATCAACATGCCATCCCACTGCGCCTGACGGTGCGGCGCAATACTGCTCAGTACACGATAGGCGGCGTAAAGCACGGAAATATTTTTGTCGTGATTATTGGTTTCTGTGCGACGTTCAGAAATTTTTGAATAAATACCCACTTGGGTTGGGTGATAAGGCGCCACCGCATCAAACCAGGAATTGGACAACATAGCAGTATGGCGCAGCACCAAGGTGGCATCTGAACCACTTTTACTCACATCGGTAGACAACAACTGGAAGGCATTCGGAATAACTACTTCAGCAGGCGCATAACCGGTATTTAAATCAAACGCAAACACATTGGTAGAGGCCAATAACAAAGTGGCCTGGAGTGCGCGTTTAAGCGGATTTTTTTTCAACAGCGATAAATTTTTCATAGCAGATCCTTTAAATGAACAAAAAACAGTGAGTGACGCGATTGCGCATCTTATAGATCCGGCGCTAATAGTCAGCATCGAAAAATGGGACACTGTGTATTAAGAATTTACCTCTGTGGCTGATTACAATGCGGCTCGCGCCACGCGTGGCAGCAGTCTTTTTAACCAAGGGATGATTTATGAAACGTTTTCAGGTGGGTCAACAACTGCAGCAGTTACACTGGAAGGATATCAACGGCAACGCGGTAAATATTCCCGATGCCGGCCATTTTGTGCATTTACAATTCCGGCGTTTTTCCGGCTGCCCGATTTGCAATATTCATATGGGGCAACTCAAAGCGCGCGCGCAGGAATTGCGCAATAACAACATCAAGGAAGTCATAGTGTTTTATTCGGAGGATAAAAAAATCCAGCAAAATCTGGGCGATATTCCCTTCACACTTATTGCTGATCCGCAAAAAAAGTTATACGACTACTTTGGTGTGGAGCGCTCGCTGAAGTCGGTATTGGACCCGCGCGCTTGGCCCGCCGCTATGGGTGGTCTGCTCAAAAATATCAGCCGCGCACTGCGTATGTTGCCGCGCGATGATGAATCCATGTTTGGTCTGCCCGCTGAATTTCTGTTTGATCTGGACGGCAATATTATCGCCTGCAAATACGGTGAACACGCCTACGATCAATGGACTGTGGACGAGCTGTTGAATCAGCTGCATAGCCAGGTGCTCTCCTCCAGCAAGGATTCCATTGCTTAAATCACCTGAACTGCACAGCAGCGCGCCCGGCATAACCGGGCGCTATAGAATTAGAAATTAATCCACCGCTAACTTTAATTCCCGATCAGCCACCGGCAGCAGCAAGCTGCCACCCGGATTAAACAACAACACGGTTGCCGCCGCGATAATCGGCGCATGGCCAACCAATTCCTCCGGCCCCAGCACCACACCGGTGAGGGTAAACACCAATAAAATTAATAACTGTGAGAGCCGCGGCGCCAGGTTACACACCAACAATAAACCAAAACATAACTCGGCCATGCCAGCAGCAAATACAAAGTGAATATCGGTAAAGGCATGCATACCAAAATAATGCGGAAAATTAAACGCAGGGTACTGCTGTAAAAAAGCTATGCCATAACCCGGCGCTAAAAATTTATCGTGAAATGTCAGAATAATCAGTTGCAAGCCAAGGCCGAACTGTAAAATCAATAAACCCAGATGGGGACTGCTAATGGAATAGCTAGCCCCCAACCATTTCCATTGATAGACATGATCCAGGCGATGGCGATCCGTAAAAAATAACGCCAGTGCCAGCGCAATAAACTCAGGGGCGTAATCAATAGCGCTGCTGAGCGGAAACAACCAAAACAATAACAGCGAAAAAACCAACAGCGCCAGCGCAAACAAGCTGACATTAATAATCAACAATAAAATTAACAGCGCCTGTACCAGTGAATATTGCAACGCCGTTGCCTGGGATAATTCCGGCGCTACAAAATTAGGTGCAACAAAATGACCCTGTAATATATTGGCCAGCAACACAATGCCCACCGAGAACTTCAACAAGCTATTTACCCAGCTATTTACATTATGCCGGGGCGCCTGGAATAAACGCGGCAGTAACGGCGCTTCCAGCCAGGCCTTGAGCGGATCGCTGCAGCGCGCACGGCGCTCCAGTAAATGTGCAAATAACAGAAATAAAAGTGCACCAATAAAGATCACTAACATCAAACCATCAAACACAAAACGGGCTTGTAGATTTTGCTGATCCTCCTCGATAAACCATTTCACATGGGCTGTGGCTAGCGGTGTTAGTGTCAATAAAAATATAACTGCCAAATATCGTGCTAACGCTGTTTTAATCGCGCGGTGAATGAATTTTTTAATCAATGCAATTGTTAATGAGAACCTTTTCATTGTTGTCTTCCTTAGTATCCTCTTACCAAAAACCTAACTTTTGATTGGCAATTTCCCCTATTAAAATTGCCAAACCCATAACCGAAAATTACTGTTTATATCGGTTGTGCAAATTTTATTCTTGGCGAGGTTAATTACTGAGTAAAATTATCGGAACACAGAGTGCCAGTATTGAGGTGAATATTTCCTATAAAAGGTAATAGGACTGTGTTAAACATCTCACCGAAAATTCAGGCGACAAATTTAGGAAAATTTTTTGAAAATTTTATAAAATTGCCCGGTGCTACCAGGAACACCTAAACCTGTGTCGCCAAAAGCAACAAACGATATTCCCTAACTGTCATTAACAAGGAACCCACGAGGAGCAAGGAATTGAATTACATATCAGTGATTGATCATGAACAAAATGAAGTCAAGGTAGATGCGCCACCCGGCGATACCCTGATGGAAATACTGCGCGATAATTTATTTGACGTTGCTGCAACCTGCTCTGGTGCCGGAACCTGTGGCACCTGTCATTTGCATGTCGATGAAGCCTGGTTTGGCCTGCTGCCACAAAAGGATTGTTATGAGGAGGACACCTTGCGCGACTCCTTTCATTATTCAGCAACACAATCCCGTTTAGCCTGCCAAATTACCTTTGATGAATCCCTCAGTGGTATTCGTGTATCACTGGTTAACAGCAATTAGCAGAGGAATCCATGGCCACCAACATCAATTTAAATGATATTTATATTTTCCATTTTGTTTCCGAGCTGAAAAGCATTACCGCTGCCAGTAAAAAGCTCAATACCAGCAAACAAACCATCAGCCGCAAATTGGCACAACTGGAAGAGTCGCTCGGGGTGACGCTGATTGCACGCAATACCCGCAACTTTCAGCTAACCAATGCCGGGCAGGATTACTTTCAAAGCTGCGCCAAAATTATCGAACAGGTTGAACAGGCCAATGCCATGGTGCAACAGCACCAAACGGCGATGGAAGGGCGCATTAAAATCTGTTTGCCCCATGAATTTAATAACAAAAAAACCTGCAGCTATTTTATGAATTTTATGGACGCTAACCCCGCCATAAAATTGGATATTTCGCTCTGTGATCGCAACAGCTTTTCCATGGCCGATGGTTTTGATTTGGCAATTCGTTTGGGTGAGCTGGAGGATTCATCCATGGTGGCCCGCTCTTTGGGCGGCGTGAACTATGGCTTGGTGGCAAGCCCGGCTTACCTGAAACGTTTTGGTATGCCACAAAAATGTGAAGATTTATATCAACACACTTATATTATGGTGAGCAAAAGTTCGTCCGCCGTGGATAAGGATTCGCCGCTATTAAAATGCCGGCAACTGGTGGTCAATGAATTTATGTTAGGTAAACAATTTGCGAGCCAGGGTTTTGGATTGGTGCGTTTACCTTTATTTATGTGCACCGAAGAACTGGTGTCCGGCGAGCTGGTAATACTGCCCGTAGAACAATGTATGGAAACCCGCCCACTGAGTTTGATGTTCCTGAAAGATAAATATATGCCCGGTTATGTGCGTAAATTTATCGATTATGTGGTGGATATATGCCGCGATCAGGATATATGGACAGTTAACCCCGAACCTTATATTTATTTGCCACCAAAAGCGAAAACCACTGCAGCAGTCAATCAGGCAGTTTCTGCCTGATTGATAGCAGCGGGCATCGCCCTGGGTTAGTTCGTGCGCGCATTATTGCGCTAACTATGCGGCACTGTTAAAAACAATTCGCCGCTCTACAACGGGTTTAAAATTATCGCGTGCAATATCCAGGTGGAATTGGCCGCTGATAAACTCATTTAAGTAGTCTTCGCTTTCAAATTTCCACACGGTCATTACATCGGGGAACAGGACGTTCTCCACATGCTTACTCAACGCCTGCTCATTGGGCATAGCCTGGCACTGGCGTATTTCAAAACTTTTCAAACCGCGCGCTTGCTTTACCAGCAACTCCAATCCCTTATAAAAATTGGCGACCAGATTCACATCTGCATCTTTTTTAAAAATCACCAATACCCTGCGTTCAATCATTTTTTATTCCGCCATCCAACTTTTATTTCGACATCCAACAATTTCATCGCCATTTTATTCAGGATGGATGAATTGAATAGTTAAATAAATGGGACACTCTATCCAGTAAATTTCACTTTCTATTCACTGCTGCCACTGGCAACCTCAGCGCCAAGGAATGACAAAGGGCGGCAAGTAATGCTTGATTTTGATATTAACAAAAACCTGACAGCAGATAGTTGCATTAGCAAACAGGAATTGTCGGCACAATTTTTTCAGCTGCAACACTTGCTGCAACAGCGCCGTGCAATTAAATATTTTGATGCTGCGCAAGCCATGGATGATCGCGAACTGGATGCCATTTTAGCCAGCGCAAGTCAGGCACCCTCCGCATTTAATTTGCAGCATTGGCAAGTCGTACATATTAAAAGTGCGCAGCGTCGCGCCGAAATTTCGGCGCTGGCCTATCACCAGCCGCAAATTCAACAGGCCGCCGCGCTGTTAGCCATAGTCATGAAAAAAAACGTCTGGCAAACCGCTGCCCACATAGCGCAAGCCGGTGGCGAAAAAATTCAAATGCATCTGCAGCGGCTCTATGGTGATAAACCCCAGCTCGCCCGCGATGAAGCCATGCGCTCCTGCGCCATGTTTTCCATGTTGGTCATGCTCGCCGCCGAAGCAGCGGGTTATCGCAGCTGCCCAATGAGTGGGGCAGATTTTACTGCCATTGGTAAATGCCTTGGGCTGGATGCAACACAGGAAATTTGCATGCTGATTACCCTTGGGCGCGAAGCTTCCGATAACACCATCGCCCGACAACAACGCTTGCCGCTCTCACAATTTTTATACCGGATTTGACCCGCCGCATTACCCAAAGGAAATTTTATGGAAACCAATTTTATTCATGTGCAGGTTCACAACCAGGTCGCCATTCTTGAATTGGACGACCCCTCGGCCAATACCCTGACCTTTCATTTGTTGCAGGAATTGGAACAGCATTTTTTGCATTTGGAAGCTGACCCCGGCATTCGCGGTGTCATTTTAATTGGTAAGGGCGATAAGTTTTTTTCTGGCGGCGTCAACATCGGCATGTTGCTCACCGCGGGGCGGCAACACAATTCCCATTTCATTCTCTACGCCGCCGAAGTGTTGGATTACATTCAATCCTCACAGTTGCCAGTGGTCACTATTATTAACGGCAACATTACCGGCGGTGGTTTGGAGCTGGCGTTAATTGCGGATTACCGTATCGCCGTGGAAGGTGATTACAACATAGGTTTTCCCGAAGTGCGCCTGGGCGTAATTCCCGGTATGGGCGGCACCCAGCGCTTGGCGCGTTTGGTAGGTGCACAGCGCGCGCTGGAAATGATTACCCAGGGTGAATTTATCAGCCCGCAAAAATCCCACGCTATTGGTTTGGTGGATCAAGTATTGCCGAGTGATGCTTTCCGCCAACAAGCCATCAGCCAAGCCACTGACTACATTCATCAACACGCCAGTCAAACGCCACGCCGTGCGCAAGCCTTCAAACATTTTCCGCTGCTACTGGAAAAAAATTGGATTGAACTGAATATTGAAGCAGGCCTTGCCACCATTAGCTTGCACAGCGCATGCGAACAATACAGTGCGCTGGAAATTCTGCTCGCCATCAATGAATTAATTCTGGAATTGCGCACCGACGATGCCGTTTATGCGCTGTTGATTGATAACCGCTGTGCACAATTGGGCTGCGATGACTCAGGTGAGCAAGTGCAATTATTGCAGCGGCAGATTGCTTATATTTTTGGCCGCATCAGCGGTTACGCCCGCATCAGTGCGCTGGCCGTGCGCGCGCCCTTATCACCCCTTGCCTTTGAACTGGCGCTCTATTGCGATTATCGCCTCTGCCGCAGTGCGCTTGCGCAAAACGATGCGCTGCAAAAAATTAATGGTTTTTCGCCCGAGCTGGAGCGTTATCAGGATTTTATTCCCGCACACAACAGCAGCGAGCAGTGGGCAGTGCCAATTGCGCAATTAATTGCAAGCGGCTTTTTAAAACCGCAAGACCAACCCGCTGAGTGGCTGCAGCGGTTTATTCCACCCACCGGCGCTGGTCAGGCCATAGGTTACGCCAAACTCGCCATCACCCAGGGCCACACCCAGGCAGTTTCTGCGGCGCTGTTACTTGAGCGGCATTTGCAAGAGCAATTGTTTATGTCCTACGACAGCAAAGAGGGCATGAAAGCCTACGTGGAAAAACGCAAACCCTTTTTTACCGGCGCTTGATTTACGCAGATAAACACAGACAAGCGCAGAAAAACCCATTGTTATGGCAGGTATTTTTTATGGAAAGGATTATCGATCAGCAATTTACCATCGCGCCCAAATACCATCAGGCGCTGTTGGATTGGCAAGCAAAACATTTTCCCGATATGGCGCTGCTGGATAAATATTGGGACAAACATTTCCCCGGCGAAAAACCCTTTGTGCTCTGCGCCAAAACCAATCCGGTAAAAAATGATTTGATCATGCAGGGCAAGTATCGCGGTCGCGCCAAATTCCAACAGGCGCGCGATATGCGCGGCAGTATGTTGTATCAGGCACTGCGCATTATTAAAGCGCAATGCAGCACCGAGCTGGGCTCCATCCAACAGCATGTGGATACCGTAGATGCCTCCCACTCGGATTATGCGCGCTTTAGTGTGTTGCGCATCATGGCGGAAGAACTGCGCCACGCTTACCAAATGTTTTGGGTGTTATCCCACGACAGCAGCTGGGCGTCCACTGGCGATAAACGCATCGCCGATAATTTAATGGATGAACTGCTGGCGATGGATACCGGCAGCCATGTATTGGATGCCTTCAATATTAATTTTACCGACGCGCTGGATAACATTGCTTTTGCCTGTTTTATCGACCGCGTAGGTAAATTCCAGTTGAGCATGCAAGAAGAATTTGCCTACGCGCCTATGTCTGCCAGCATGCGCCCCATGTTGAAGGAAGAAGCCTTTCATTTAAAAACCGGCTGGGAAGTGCTGCGCGAAATTGCGGTGAATGCCAGCCTTGGCATAGGCCAATGGCAACTGGCCGATGTGCAGAAAAAAATAAACCTCTGGTATCCGCGCGCGCTGGAAATGTTTGGCAATTCCGAGGGCGGCGAATCCAATTTGCAATTCAGTTTTAAAACCATCTCCAACGCCGAAGCGATTCAGGGTTACATCAAAGAAGTGGAATCGCTGATGCAATCGCTCAACGCCAGCATTATTGCTGCGCAACACCCGGACTTATCGCGCAGCGCCATTAAAGAGCGCTTGTTAATTGATTCACCGCTGTATTTGCCCTCCACCCGTTTTTTGCGCATTCGCGCCGCGAGCGACACCACCAGTGCACAGCGAGTGTTTGATGTGAGAGGCAAAGAATTGGCACTGGTTGATTACAGCCGCTATTTGCAACAGGTGTTGCCAGAAAAATTCTTGCGCACTGATTTTGGCCGCCAGTACTTGGCGCAATTCGCCAGTTGATGACCCAGCGCGCCCAACCAGGCGGTATTTACTTTTTTATTTTTGCAATGAATGACAAGGAGACTAATGATGTTTGATGTAGCAATTATCGGCTCAGGTATGGGCGGCAGTGCCAGCGCTATTATGTTGGCAAAACTCGGTTATAAAGTGGTGCTGTTGGAAAAAGGCAAGTTGCCACGTTTTGTGATTGGCGAATCCACAACGCCACTGCTCAGCAAAAAAATTCGCTATTTGGGCAAAACCTACCAGATCCCCGAATTTGAACACATGGCCACCTACGACAGTATTGTCGCCAACAAACTGCCCTTCACCTGCGGCCCCAAGGAATTATTCCATTATTTCTGGCAAGAACCGGGACAAACCCACGCCGAGGTAAATGGTGTCGCGCGCGAAATTATTGTGCAAACCCCGGAAGTGGATACCCAATTACTGCGCGGTGAAAGCGATAAATATTTGGTTGATGTAGCGGTTAATTACGGTGTGGATTACCGCGATATGACCGATGTCACCGACATTGAATTTTTGCCGGAGCAGGTATTAATCAGCTGCGTTTCGCCCGCAGGTGAAGCCTATCAGCTGAGCGCAAAATTTATGATTGACTCCTCGGGTTTCAAATCGCTGATTTCACAAAAATTACAGCTGGCGCTACCGGAAGCAGAGCTGGATATTCCCCTGCGCAGCCGCTCCATTTTTACCCACTTTGAAAACATCAACGAGTTTGAAACTGTGGCCCACGCGAGCGAGGATTTTATCAACCGCAGCCCCGCCGGCCGCGAGCGCGCCACCCAACACCACTGTTTTGATGGCGGCTGGGTATGGATTATTCCGTTTGATAATGGTGTCACCAGCGTAGGTTTGAATTTGGATATGGATGTATTTGGCAATAACGATTTGCCGGCCGAGCAGGAGTTTTGGCAAATCATTGAGCGCTTTCCGATTATTCACCAAATGCTCGCCGGTAAAACCACCAAGTTTCCGTTTATTAAAACCGGGCGCATCCAACACCGCGTGCGCAACGCCGTGGGCGACCGCTGGGCAATGCTGCCCGGTGCTGCGGTGGGTGGCGATGCCTGGTTCAGCACCGGCCTCGCTTTCACCCTGATGTGCGCACACCGCATTGTGGATTTGCTGCACACCAAAATGCTGCCCAATAATCACTTTTGTAAAAACATTCTCGCTAACTACGAAACCGCGCTGTTTAAAGAGTGGAAAACCACCTGCACTATGGTGAATGGCATTTATAAAAGCCTGAAACATTTTGAAGTATTTAAACACTACTGCTTCTTCTGTTTTATGGGAGCAGAGTCATTTATTTATCGCCGTGGCATAGGCGCGCCCCACGATATGAATTTGCTGTTGCTCAATGCCGGCGATGAAGAATTTATGCAGAAGTTTGCGCATTTTTATGCGCTGGTATTGGAGCTGAATCAGGCCGATACCATCACCGCTGAACAAATTCAGTACATGCGCCACTTTGTGCAAACGGAAATGAAAACCTACAACTTCCGCGATTACGGCAACCCGATTTTTGACGGTGTGCATAAACGTATGCCTATGCCGGTGTGGGACGGTGTATCCAAACCGGATATGAGCCGCGCGCGCACCGACAGCCAAACGGCAAATGAAAAACCAAGCGCAATGGCACTTGCCTGATAAGGACATCACCGGGGTTAGTCATGAATACTATGGCGCTGCTCGCACCTGTTGCGTGCGAAACATTGGTCGTTGGTGCAGGTATAGCAGGTTGCTGGACTGCACTGAATTTGGTTGAGCGCGGCATTAATACCGCGCTGATTTATTACGATGATGCTGATCGCGGCGGGCGTATTGGTTCTACCGCTATTTCGGTGGGCGCCATTAATACCGCGCCGCTGGAGCGCGCGGATTATATTCCCTGGCTGGAGGAAATGGGGCGCGGGCAAATGCACACTTCGGTTGCGCCAGTCACCGTGAATAATTTGGCGACGCAATTGGAAAAATTGCGCGCATTCGATGCGCTAAAACCCATCGAACTGGGCCTTGCGCTGGCGTCAGGTTCTGGCAAAAAACTCATCGACCAATTGTTGGCCGTGCTCGCTGAAAAAGGAGTGACGCTAATAAAAAATGGTTGGGTGCAGCGTATTGATGCAAGCGAAACCGAATGTCGCGGGGTGCAATACCAACAGGGTGAACACTGCGGTTACATTGCCGCAGCGGCCTTGGTATTGGCACCGGGCGGCTACTCGGGTTTATTTCAGGGCGCGGTAAAAACCGGCACCTATGGCGCCGTTCACGGCCGCTTTTTATTGGCGGGCGGAAAACTCAGCAACCTGGAATTTGTATTCAAACACGGTTACGGCCAACCGGATTTGGGCAAACTCACACCCACCGAAGAATTGCCCGGTGTAGAAATTTACGATGCCAAAGGCCAGCATGTGAGCTGGTTGGAAGAAGAATTATTTTATGGGCGCGGCACCCATAATCATTTCCAGGCATTTATGACCTGGCGCAAAGATGAAGACACTCACTACTACGTGGATTTCCGCTTCCGCGATTTTCATCGCACCCTCAGCAGCTGGTTAAAACGCCCACAGGCTGAACGCAGTGAAAGTGAATTAATCCAGCAGCTCAGTGCATTTATTGATAGCACAGCGCAGCAGGCTTTTAACCAGTGGTTAATGCCCCTGTGTCGCGCTGAACGCGAATACAGCTTTAGCGAATTTTGCGCAGTAAAACCACTGCTGGCCGCCGCCTGCCCGGTGGATAAACACCGCATCCGTCAAATCGCCTATTTCTCCATGGGCGGCATTTTGCACCACAGTTTTCTCACCAATTTGCATCAGGTATTTGTCAATGGCGAAGCCATGCACGACTATGGCGCGCATCGTGTAGGCGGTTTGCCATGGGCGTTGTATTTATCCGCCGCACAAAAAATCGCGGAGGATATATCCCAATTAAAACAGCGCGGTCAACTTAACACAGCGCAACATGACGCGAATAACCAGCTGCCAGTAATCGCCAAAAGATCGCACTTTGATGGCAGTTTACTCGCGCAAATCCAGCAGCAATTATTTGAATTTCAAGAGCGCGGCCAACACGAAGCGGCACTCAGCCAATTAATTGACTGGCTGCGCGCGCAGCGCCAACAACTGACCTGCGCCGGACGCGAATTGGATGACGCCTTTGCTTACCTCGCGCTCGCCGAAGCGATTGTGGTTTCATCGGTGGTGCGGCGCGAAAGCCGTGGCTGTTTTTTCCGCAGCGATTACCACGACGAAAACTTTAACCTGCGCGCTATGCGCAGTGTGGCCTCCTTTGATCCTGACAGCGCAGAAGTCTGCGCCGCACTGGTGAATAAAACCCGCATTCTGGATTTGGTGGCCAATCGCGGTGCTGGCAAACTAAAAATGGAATTAGGCAGCGAAGCGCAGAATGCCGCCTATTTTTTGGTGAAAAAACACCTTGCTACCCAGCTCGCTAATCACACCGCGCTCCAGTTTGAAGGCCAATCCATTAGCTATGCCGAATTAAACCAGCGCATTGAACAATACGCGCATTTTTTATTTAGTCAGGAATTAACTCGCGGCGACAGAGTGGCACTGTTGCTGCGCGACAGCCCCGAGTGGATTGCGCTGTTTATCGCCTGTTTGCAATTGGGTTTAATTGCGGTGCCCTTGAATACCTTTGCCAAAGAAACGGATTTAATTTTTTATTTGCAAGATTCGCAAGCGCGCCTGTTAATCACTGAACAACCACTGCTCAGCAAATTGGATGTCAGCGCGATTTTTGCGCAGGTGCCCAGCCGCATTCTTACGCTGGAGGATTTATTGCCGCTGCCCGCAGCACAAATTCACCACTGTGTGGCGGTGGATGAACAGACACCCGGTTTTATTTTGTATACCTCCGGCAGTACCGGCAAACCCAAGGGCGCACTACACAAACACAGCAACCTCGCCGCCACCGCCAAACAATTTGCCGCACAGGTCTTGGCACCACAAAGCGGTGAGCGCTTTTACTCCAGCTCGCGCTTATTTTTTGCCTATGGCCTGGGCAATAGCCTGACCTTTCCGCTGTATTTTGGTTGCACCAGTGTATTGAGCGCCGAGCGTTTATCCGCCGCCGATACCCTGGCGCTGCTTGCACAACAGGAGATCACCCATTTCTTTTCGGTGCCGGCGATTTACACCGCGCTGACCCCGCTGCTAAAGCAACAGCCACTCGCTGCCAGTGTGCGCATTTGTGTCAGCGCCGGTGAACCCTTGTCGCCACTCTTAGCGCAGAGCTGGGTGCAGGAAACGGGTCGCACTATGGTGGATGGTTTGGGCAGCACAGAAGCCCTGCATATTTTCTGCTGCAGTTATTACTACCCCAGTGGCGAATTTACCCAAGGGCAAGCAGTGGCGGGTTATCAACTGCAACTCTTGGATGACAATAATTTTGTGATTCACAAAACCGGTGTCACCGGCAATTTGGCGCTGCGCGGTAATTCCATCGCCAGTGGTTATTGGCAGCAGCCGGAGGCCAGCAGTAAAACCTTTGTGCAGGATTTACTGCTCACCGGCGATCAATACCAATTAACTGCCGCGCAGGAATTTAGTTACATAGGCCGCAAGGGCGATATGTTTAAAGCCTCAGGTTTGTGGGTATCGGCCTATGAAATTGAATTGGCCATGCGCAGCCTGGATTATGTTGCCGATGCCGCGCTGGTTGTCTATCGCAATACCGCGGGCGAACAGACAACCGCCGCTTTTATTTGCCCGGCTACCAAGGCCGTAAGCCCTGCCGATTTGCACCAGTTTGAACGTTTTAGCCAGCAATTGAGCGAGCGTTTGTATGCCGATTTAACCGCGCGTTTGTCGCGCCATAAATTGCCGGGAGCGATTTATTTGCTCAGCGAAATGCCGCGCACGGCGACTGGAAAATTATCCAAACCGGCACTCAAGGAATTGGCACTGGCTAAAAATGAAGCAGCAGCACAATCGGCCTACAACATCAATAAAATTAACAACAAGAACAATGACAACAGAACAGAATCAACAACGGAGGTTGTATGACTAATAACGCGATTAGCGTAAGTGAAATTTTTACCGGCATTTACCAATTAAAAATGCCGCTGCCGTTTCGCTTGAACCACATTAATTTATATTTGCTGGAGGATGTGAATGGCTGGTATTTAATTGATACCGGTTTAAACACCCAGCTGTCGCAAGAGTTGTGGGCGGCATTTTTACAGTCCGGTTTTTTTACCAAGCCAATTAAAAAAATTATTCTGACTCATTTGCACCCGGATCATATTGGCATGTCTGCCTGGTTGAGTGAGCAGCTCGCAGTGCCGGTTGCTATTTCCGCATGCGACTGGGCCATGGCGACTTTTTTATGGAATAACGGCGATGCAGCGGGGGAAAAAATTTACCAACAGCATTGGACACATTTTGGTTTGCGCGGCAGCCAATTGAGTGAAATGGTGGAACTGCGTGGGCAGTATAAAAAGTTGGTTAAACAATTGCCCGCCGAGGTGGAAATTATCCACCCGCACGACCGTTTATTTAGCAGCTCCGGCACCTGGGAATTTTTGCCCGGTGCCGGTCACTCACCCGAGCATATGGCGCTGTGGAATAGCGAACAAAAACTGTTAATCAGTGGCGATCACCTGCTTCCCAGCATCACACCCAATATCAGTTTGCACCCTGTAGGGCTGCGCAACCCCTTGGAGTCTTATTTACAATCGCTGGAGGAATTTAGCCTGTTGGACTGCAAACATTATCTGCCAGCGCACGGTGCTATCTCCAGCGATTTTCGCGAGCGCATCAACCAAATTACCCTGCATCACCAACAAAAATTTGCCGACTTGATGAACCAATTGCCGACGCGTTTTACCGTGGTAGAAGCGCTGCCCTGTATTTTTAGCGCGGATTTGCCCGCGCACCAATTGTTGTTTGCCTACGGCGAAACGGCGGCGCATCTCATTTATTTGGCGGAGCGCGGTTTGCTGCAGCGCGATGACGACGACCCTTGGTTATTCATCAACCCCTTCCAAGTCAACAGCGCGAAATACACAGTGGATAGGCCGGCAACGCGCCTGCACACCTCGCCCTGTTAATCACTATTAAACATCCCTGTTCATAAAGGACTAGCAGACTATGCACGCCATCACCCAGACCGAAATATTTTTAATCGCCATGTTAATTATTTTTACGGTGCCGTTTTTATTCTGGCGCTATTTGCGCACGGATTTTTATGCACCGCTGGTGGTGGTGCAAATTATTATGGGCATAGTGTTGGGGCCGGGTGTATTGGGTGCGCATTTTCCTGAGTATTACGATTTTGTGTTTACCCCAACCACCATTCAAAATTTAAATGGCATCGCCTGGTGGGCGGTCATGCTGTTTGTTTTTATCGCCGGTATTGAATTGGATTTATCCAAAGCCTGGCAATACCGCCGTGAAAGCGGCATCACCGCCGGCCTCGCCTTGGGTACACCCTTGTTGTTTGGCTCACTCGCGGGTTTATTGCTACTCACCCAAACCGGCTGGATGGGCAGCGAAGCCAAAAGCTGGCAATTTGTGTTGGGCATTGGCATGTCCTGCGCGGTGACAGCACTACCGATTTTAATTTTGTTAATGGAAAAAATGGATCTGCTGCGCCAACCCATTGGCCAGCGCATTTTGCGTTACGCCAGCCTGGATGACATTGCTATTTGGGCAGTACTGGCATTGATTTTATTGGATTGGGAGCGCGTAGGGCGGCAGCTGATTTTTTTAGTGGGCTTTGGCTTGCTCGCCTTTTATTTTCGCAAAATCATGCAGCGCATGGCCGAAACCGATCGCTGGTATTGGTCGCTGATTTGGCTCGCTGCGATTGGTTTGGCGGCGGATTGGGCGGGTTTGCATTTTATGGTGGGCGCATTTTTAGCCGGCGCGATTATGGACAGCCATTGGTTTAATCAGGAAAAAATGGATTTGCTGCGCCATCACGTACTGCTGGTGATGATGCCGGTATTTTTTCTCAGCACCGGCCTGCGCACCGATTGGGCGCTGGGCGGCCAAATGGTATTTGTCGCCGCTGCTATTTTATTGGTTGCATCAATCGGCGGGAAATTAATCGGCGTACAAATCGCAGGGCGCATTTTGAATTGGGAAAAAGGCGAGGCCTCTATTATCGGCTGGTTCCTGCAAACCAAAGCGCTGATTATGATTATTTTTGCCAACGTACTGCTGGATAAAAAAATCATCACCGCCGACAGTTTTACCGCGCTGTTAATTATGGCCGTGGTCAGCACCATGCTCACCATCCCCATGGTCACACCGCGCTTATCGCGTTTGGCCGCGGTGATTTTTCGCACTAATTAAAAATGATCTTCTAGAACATTGTCTTGAACAAAAATTTCCCCGCGGCGTTTAGCCTCAGGGGAATTTTATAACCGCCGCTCATGCCTGCTGTGACGAATATGCAGCACCTCAACCTCAGCACCATTGATCCGATAAAGCACACGATAATGACCAGTCACCAAATGGCGAATGCCCAGTTGTAAGTCTGCATCTTCGGGAGCAACTGGGCAGCGCTCAGCCATCACACTCAAATTTTCGATAGCGGCAATTAATGTGAAATACCAGTGACTGGCATTTTGGGGGGAGTCCTCGGCGATTTGTTGGTAGCGCTCCACCAGATCCCTCTCCGCCGTTGGTTTGATAATTACCCGATATTCCTTCAAGGTTTAATTCCATGTTTGGTTTCAAATTCTTGCCTGAAATCCTGTAGGTCGCGACCTTGTTCGTCCACTGCTTGGCGGATCTTGAGCAGGCTATCGGCGTAATCCGCCAAAGCGGCCATTTTCTCGTAGCTTTCGGCATCCTGAATCACTACTGCGGCTCTGCCATTAACGGTCAGTATTTCCGGGCGCTTGCTCTCGTTGAGGCGTTTGATGTGCTCCGCCGGTTTGCGGCTGAAGTCGGTCACAGTGTAAATATCAGCGCTGGTAAACATAAGGCACTCCTCTTATCACAGAGAATAAACAGATTATTCTCTGTTTTACCCTTCCACTGAGCAGTTTGCAACCTTCAACATTTAGCACCTAGGCAGTCACCGCTGCCGGCAAGCCAAACAGCTCGTCAAACGCCCAATTAAAAACAAAGGTGTAGATAAGGAAAAAGGCGAGCAGTGCCAGATCCATTAGCAGTGCTTCCAGCAGGCTGACCTTGAGGATGAGGGCGATAAGTGGCACTAAAAAAATCACCAACCCGCCTTCAAAACCCAGCGCATGCAGCAGGCGAATGCCCAGGCTGCGGCCCTGCTGCTGGCGGTGTTTTTCCCACTGTTCAAAGCCGTAGTTAAAAATCAGGTTCCATACAATCGCCACCGCCGAGGCCACTACCGCAATAGCTGTCGAGTGGCCCGCGCCGGCGCCGGTTATCCATTTCAGCAACAAGGCCGACAGCAGAATCGCCACCAACTCATACAAACCGACGTAAACCACCCGCCGTTTCACCCCTTGCATAACACCCTCTTAATTCGCTTGATAATGACAATAGAGCCATCTTCCCCATTTGATGCTGATAGAAAAAGTTAGCTACTATCAGAAATACTGATAGATAGGGTAGCTAGACCATGAACAGGGCATTTAACTCAGAAACCATCAGCCTATTTTTGGCGGTGTTGGATAGTGGTTCTTTTTCGGCGGCGGCGCGCCAGTTGGGGCGGGTGCCCTCGGCGGTGAGTATGGCCATGGCGAATTTGGAGGCTGAACTGGCGCTGGAATTATTTGACCGGCGCGGGCGCGAGCCTAAACCCACGGCCGTGGCGCTGGCACTGGAGCCGCAGGCGCGTTTGTTGATCAGCCAGTTACAGCAGTTAAACACCCAGGCACTGGCGCTAAGCATGGGGCTGGAGGCGCGGCTGACGCTGGTGATAGCACCGGAGTTGCAAAGCACCGCCTGGGTCGCGCCACTGGGCATATTGGCGCAGGAATACCCGCAGCTGGAGGTAAAAATCATCACCGCCCCGCAAACGGATGCGCTGGCTTTATTGCACCAGGGGCAGGCGCAGCTGGCGCTGGTATTTGAGCGACCGGCGGCCGATGGGCGCGAGAATTTTCAGGAAGTGGGGCAGGAAACCCTGCTGGCGGTCATCGCGCCCCAACACCCGCTGATGAAACCCCTCGGCGATGATCCGGACAATCAGACCCGGCTGGATCACAGCCAGCTGCGGCCCGAGCGACAAATTCTGGTCAGCAGTCGCCACAGCAACGGCGCCAGCGAAGCGGAGCGGCACAACAATTTTCATCTGTTGTCCGATCACCAATGGCGCGTGGACAGCCCCGATTTAGCCCTGCAATTAGTGCTTGCGCAGCAGGGCTGGGCCTGGCTGCCACAAACCCTGGTGCAGCCCTACCTGAATGGCCGTTTGCTGCGCGAACTGCCTTTTGCCAACCTGAGCAACGGCGAAACCCTGTGGATAGATTTGGTCTGGTCGCGCGAGCGGCCGCTGGGTTTGGGCGCCCAGCGCTTTGTGCATTTGATGGCGCAGCAGTACAAACAGAGCCAGGGCCGCTAGGCTGGTTTATCAAGGCTCGCTGCGTTGAACGCACATTCGAACAGCCAACAAGGGTAAGATGTGCAGCCTGCATTCCCGTCATACTTTTCTGATTTATTACCCTCTTTACTTAAGCGATTGATTTACTCCATGAATTCCACCGAAGCTGCTACGCCTTCCCACACCAAAGCCACTAATGCACCCAAACCCACCGGTGAGTTTGTGGTGTTGGTTGCGCTGATGATGTCCATGACCGCGCTTGCGATTGATGCGGTCTTGCCCGCCTTCGATATGATCCGCGCCGACATTGCAATGGCGCACCCCAATCAGGCGCAGTTATTAATCAGTTTGTTGTTTGCGGGTTTAGCGCTGGGGCAATTGGTGAGCGGGCCGCTGTCCGATGCGCTGGGGCGCAAAAAAATTCTCTACACCGGGCTGATTTTATTTTTGCTGGGCACAGTGTTGTGCATTGTCGCGCAGGATTTAACCGCGCTACTGATTGGCCGCTTTGTGCAGGGCTTGGGCGTTTCCGGCCCCTATATTTGTGCGATTTCAATTGTGCGCGATAAATTTGCCGGGCGCCAAATGGCAAAAATTATGTCGGTAGTGATGATGATTTTTATCACCGTGCCCGCACTGGCGCCAAGCATTGGCCAGGGCATTATGCTGCTGGCCGACTGGCGCGCGATTTTTGTGTTCTACCTGATTTTTGCCGCGGCGGTTATCGCATTAATTTTTTTCCGCCTGGAAGAAACCCTGCCTAAAGAAAAACGCATTGCCTTTAGTGTGAAAGGTATTAGCGATGGTTTTAAAATCGTTATCCGCAATCGCCTCACTGCCGGTTACACCCTGGCGATGGGTTTATTTTTTGGCTGCTTTTTAGGTTATATCAATTCATCGCAGCAAATTCTGCAGGAGCTGTACGGCACGGGTAAATTATTTACCCTGTATTTTGGCGGCTTGGCGCTGGTGCTGGGGTTTGCGTCCTTTTTTAATTCGCGTTTTGTGGAGCGCCTCGGTATGCACTTTATTAGCCGCCGCGCGATCTATGTGATTATCGCCAGCTCAGTAGTATTTTTAGGCCTGCAATTATTCGTCGCACCCACACTCTGGATGTTTTTGATTTACGCGAGCATTTTATTTTTTAGTTTTGGTTTGGTGTTTGGCAATTTAAATGCAATTGCTATGGAACCCATGGGGCATGTGGCTGGCATAGCAGCGGCTGTGATTGGCGCAAGCTCGTCGCTTATTTCCATGGGCTTGGGCACTTATATTGGTCAGGCTTACAACCACTCGGTGATGCCAGTGACGCTCGGTTTTATTATTGTGCCGACACTGGGTTTATTCGCCACCCTCTGGGCCGATGGTGGCAGTAAAAAATATTCCGCTAACAACGCAGACTAGTCACACCCTGATTTATAACATCAGGGTGTGTACTAACAGACCTATCAGCGCGCAGGCGCCAATCACTTTCATCACACTGATATTAAACCGAAACAGCGCCACCGCCGCGAGCAGTGCAATCGCGGCGGATAGCCAATCCAACTCGCCGCTAAAACCCTCCGGCCAAATAATGTGGTAGGCAAAAAATAGCGCGAGGTTAACAATCACACCAACAACGGCGGCGGTAATCGCCGTGAGCGGTGCGGTGAATTTTATATTTTGGTGCGTGGTTTCAATTAAGGGCGCGCCGGCAAAAATAAAAATAAACGACGGCAAAAAGGTAAACCAGGTAACAATAACGGCCGCCGCTGCACCCGCGACAAATTGCAACTCGGCACCCAGTGCTTGCTGCACATAAGCGCCCACAAATGCGACAAAGGCCACCACCATAATTAACGGCCCGGGCGTGGTTTCACCCAGCGCTAAACCATCAATCATTTGCGTGGGTGTAAGCCAGGAATAATGGGTCACCGCGCCTTGGTACACATAAGGCAGCACCGCATAGGCACCACCAAAGGTGAGCAGCGCCGCCTTGGTAAAAAACCAGGCCATCTGCGTGAATTGATGTTGCCAACCGTAAACCCACCAGAGCAGCGCCATCGGAATTAACCAGAGCGCTGCACCCACAAGCACAATGCCGGTTAAACGCGACCAGCGAAATAAGGCGTGCGCAGGCGTGGGCGTATGGTCATCAATCAGGGCAGGGCCGTAATTTTTTTGTGCCGCATTGTGACCGGCGGATTGAAATAAATTCGGGCGCCAGCGCCCACCGATATAACCCAAAACTCCGGCGCCGATCACTATGTAGGGGAAAGGAATTTTCAACACAAAAATGGCGATAAACGCCAGCGCCGCAATCGCCCACAACCACTGATTGTTTAATACCCGTTTGCCAATGCGATAGGCCGCCTGAAACACAATCGCGGTCACTGCCGGTTTGATGCCGTAAAAAATCCCTGCCACCCAAGCCACATCGCCATATGCGATATACACCCAGGACAACAAAATCAGTAACAGCAGCGAGGGCAAAATAAATAACAGGCCAGCGACAATACCGCCCCAGGTGCGGTGCATTAACCAGCCCAAATAAGTCGCCAACTGCTGCGCCTCGGGGCCGGGCAGTAACATGCAGTAATTGAGCGCATGCAAAAAACGTTTTTCGCTGATCCAACGGCGCTGCTCCACCAACTCCTGATGCATGATGGCAATTTGCCCCGCCGGCCCACCAAAACTGATAAATCCCAGTTTTAACCAAAACCAAAATGCCGACCAAAAACTGATCGGGGCAGGTAAGCTATTTTTTTCACTCGAATCAGTCATGTTTAATAAACACCGAAAAAATGTTGAAGGAGTTTTATAACCCGAATCTTACCAATAAACCGATACCAAACCCGCACCACTGACTAACAGCAAGGCCGTACCAATCACACGATAAAAAATAACTGGATCGGCACTCACCAATCGCTGGTGAAATTTCAAACCAAAATAATGGCCAATCGCCGTGGCTGGCAATAACCAAAGGTGCGCTTGCAACTGCAAATCCACTTTGGCAATCACAAAAGCCACCATTTTTATACTCACTAAAATAAACCAGAGCACAAACAAGGTGTCGCGCAATTTTTCCCGCGCTACATGCACCATGTACACCGTCATAATCAGCGGCGCACCAATCAATGAAGTGCCACTAATGTAGGCGCCGAGTGAAAGGAAAATGCCATCACTCAGCGGGTGCGAACTTTTAAAAGGTTTATTCAAAATATAAGTGATGGAATAAACCGAAATGATGACAAAAATAATCGCACTCATGATCTGCGCCGGAATGGTTAACAACCCGGCCACCCCAATCAGTTTGGGAATAATCATGATCTTCAGCGATTTTTTCAGATAAACCCAATCCACCGTGGACGGTTTTTTCTCCTCCGCCAAGGCGCGCTTGCGATTGTTCTGCCACACAGTCAGCGTAGAAAAAATCAGTAGGTGCACCGCAATAATCGGCAGATACACCAATGGCCGGTTATCCACCAGGAGCAGCAACGGCAGCGACATCATCGCCCCACCAAAGCCCAACCCGGTGCGCACAAAACCGCTCCACACAAAAATCAGCAGCACCAGAATCAGTTGGGTTTGGGAGAGGTCGGTCATGGAAGGGTGCCCAATGTAGATCGTAAAGTCGGGCATGATAAAGGAGATGTGTCGCTCATAGAAAAAAGGGGCAGAAATTCTGCCCCTATTAACCATTATCGACACGGATTTTTGGTCTAGTTACACACCACTCCACCGCCGCCAACACCCTGACTATTACAAGTGCTGGTGGTGATGCAGCTGCGGTTATTTTCCCAGCCCCAACCGCTGGCGGTGTTGGTGCACAGCGGGTAGCGCGTGCCCCACCAGTTGCACTGGCAGGCGCCGGTGGCAGCGCTGCTGCTGGAAACCACTGGTGTGCTGCTGCGGCTACTGCTGCTGGCCGCAGCGGGAGCACTGCTCGCAGGTGCGGCGGCTGGCGCTACAGCGCGACCGGTTGCCGGGTTAATGCGGCCCGGGCACAAGCCTTTGGCGCGCAGGTTGGCGGCGATCTGGGCGATGGCGGCATTGGTATTGTTGTAGCTGGCATCGTGCATGAGGATCACCTGACCGTTTTGCAGTTGGTTGGCAGCGTTGGCAATCGCCGCCGCGCTGGCGCCGTTCCAATCCTGTGAGTCCACATCCCAGGTGATCACCCGCAAGCCAAGCGCCTGCGCCGCCTGGTTGATGTTGCTATTTACGCCGCCATAGGGCGGACGGAAGAGTGTAGGTTTGGGCGCGCCCGCATTTTGGATCGCCTGATTGGTGCGATTCAGCTCGTCATAAATTTGCTGATAACCCAGGTTGGTCAGTTGTGGATGGGTATAGCTGTGGTTCTGCACTTCACCCACACTCAATAATTGCGCCATCAGCTGGGGGTTGGCCGCCACATAATTGCCCTGCACAAACCAGGTGACGGGTGTGAGGTTGTTTTGTTTGAGCAGGTTGACCAGGGTTGCGGTATTGCTGCCGGGGCCGTCGTCAAAAGTAATTCCTACGTAACCGGCGCAACTGGCGGTGCTGCCCGCGCTGCTGGCGACACTGCTGTTAGTGCCCCCGCCGGTGCTGCCACCGCTGCAGTTGCCGCTGAAACAGTCGTAGGTGAAACCAAAACCAATCGCGCCGTTGCAGTGCATCAACTCGGAATTGCCACCACCGCCGCAGGAGCCGTTGGTATAAAAACCGGTGTTGTAGCTCATATCTTCCGCCTGACGGGTTTCGCCGTTGACGCGGATGTAATCCACCACCACATCGCGGCTGCCGCCGTCATTGTCGAACTGCACCTGTATATCGCCCGCGGCGGTGCCGGAGTAAACCAGATCCTGGAAGCTGGTAGTGAGGTTCCAGCTCGCCACGGTGGTGCCGCCAATGCGCAAATTAATATGCTCACCACCGGCAACACCGCGTGCGCGCACCAGCACACCGCCAGAGTTGGCGACACTGGAACTGCTGCCCGTGGCTGGCGGCGTACTGCTGGCCGCACTGCTGGTATTGCCCGCGGTGCCTTCACTCACGGTGATATCGGAACTGCCGCGACTTTGATAACCCTCGGTCGCGAGTACCATGTAATCGTGATTGCCCAGATTCAGGCCCTTGCTCGCCCAAAAATTAAAATGGTTGGCCGTGGTGATAGTGCCGGAGATTTGCCCAAAGCCTTTTTTGGGGCTGCGCACACTGAAATATTGATAAAAGGTTTGTGTGCCTTCTATGGATGGCTGCTGCACCCGCTGGCAACGGCGCACGTTGTAAGTCGCACCATCACTTTGGAAACTGCCGTAATCGGTGCCGCCGGAACAACTCGCCGGGTTGTAGGAGCCGTAACTTTCAATCACGTAATATTCGATCAGTGGGCTGCGCGTCCAACCGTAGAGTGCCAAATAAGAATTTTGCGAATTATCCACGTTGTAACTACCCGAGTAGTTAACCACTTTGGGGCCACCCGGATTCCAACCTTTACCGCCCACCCAATTATTAGTGCCATTTGTCCACTGCGAGGTATAGCGGCCACCCGCTTGTAAACCCATAGAGGCATCGCCGGAATCCTTCCAAAAGGTGTAATAAAAACCGTTGTGCGTGCCCGTTGCATTGTTGGTCAGGGTTTGTGCCTGGGCAGTGTTTACACCCAATAGTGCGCTGCAGAAAAGCGCCGTCAGGCTGCTTTTACCGATGAGGGGAAATTTCATTATTAAACTCCAGAATAATGCCGCTCAACCAGTACCACTAAAAAAGATCGAGGGCGTTGAGGACCGATCCTGCCAATGTGCGCGCAGGGATTATTTCGGCCGTCATACTGCCTTTTTGTTATTGTTTAGATTGACGAGGTGATTCCGAAGTGAATTTTTATACGACCGCCAGAGGTTATTGTCAAATAAACCTTATGTGAAATGTCGATGTAACGCGATTCAAATTTGTTGCTTGCGAAGCAGGCCTTAAAACAATATTTTTTATTATTTTTTTATCTGCCGATATAAAAAGATATTTATCTATAAAACGTATAACCATAGAAATTAACCCTTACCGGCAGGCTATAAATAGCGCAAAAAACTCAAGCAATATATTCATGCGCAAAACCATTGCGTCCATTAGCCTTAACTTCGTACATCAGCTTATCTGCTTGCTCAATGGTCTTTAAAAAATCAGCCGGCGTGATGCGGTAAGTGACAATTCCCATGCTGAAGGTTGTCTGCCACTGATGCTGCTGCATTTTTTCAATTAATTTTTCTTTCAGGTTAGTAGCGTAAGCCTGCGCTTGTTCCTTATCGACATTTAACAGAATCAAACAAAATTCATCGCCACCCATGCGGCCTAAAACATCGTTTTTCCTGAGGTGCTGGTTCATCACTTGTGCGGCTTCAAATAAAAGGTTATCGCCTACTTTGTGCCCGTAGTTATCATTGATGGATTTAAAACTATCAACATCGATAAAAATAATAGTGATTGGCAACTGCTGACGATGGCCAGTTGAAAACGCAACTTCACCGCTTTCGTAGAATGATCTTCTATTCGGGATTTTAGTTAGGCTGTCTTCCCGCGCTAACTGTGACTCCCTGATCAACAAATGGCGGATATATCGCAGCAGGTAAGTTATATAAGCGAGGATTAACGCATGAATTGTCGAGTTAAATAAAAATGGCAGTGGGTCAATATGACTACCAGCGAGTAAATAGTCGCTCAGAGTCCAGGAGAAAATAGTTAAACAGAAAACAAAACAGCAGAAGAAAACTCCGGTAAACCAGGAGGCAAGGATAATCGGAAGGAGAAAAAACAAATGGAACTCAAACGAAGGGCCGACGATGAAATGCAAATAACCAATAAAAACGATGCTTAACAAAATCAGCGCTTTAATTGAAACGACCACTTTCAAGCTTGGTTTGGATAAAACCCAATTACTCATGTTCACGCACTGGTCACTCCTACAGAGTTAGTTCTTGTACGGTTGAATCTTTGGGCTATTTTTAAGAGTTTTCTCCAAAACTCTATACTATTAATTGCTTAACTTTATCTCGAAATAGGCTACCAAATAACTTATGGTTTCCACTTTCAAAACGGATGCGTCCGGCGATAATGCATGGCGATATGCTAAGTTGTTTTGCGAGTGCTTTAATATCCTTGGGATCTTGTGATTTTAAAGAGTTAAAATCTGCAATGGATATTAATGCTTGCTGCGCTAAAGCATCTGCTTCTTGCTCAATTTTTTCCGCACTATTGAAGTCTAAATCATCAATAAACCAAACGTTTGAGCCATCCATATGCAATGCAATATGTGCTAGTTCATGCATCAAGGTAAACCAAAAGTTGTCTAGCTTGTCATGGCGCAAGGTAAGCGCAATAACTGGATTGCCACCTGCGGTTAAACAAACAGCACCATCAAGATATGTTTTTGGTAGATGCTCCTCAAACACCAGATGAATGCCACTACGGTTCAAATACTCTTTTGCTAGTAGCGGGCCTTTTTCAGACCAAGATAGCTGAACAAGTTTTTTCATCCATGCCAGGTTTACAGTATTTTTCTCGTATCTGACAGGTAACTGCTCCAAATGAGCTTTTTGTAGAATGCGTACTTGCCAAGCCCATATTGCATAAGAGTCTGTTTCTTTTTCATTACTACGCAAGTGTGCACTGGTGCGTAACAATGCTGGACGCAATGAAAAACCTGAACTTACAGATGACAGAAATGCACTGAGATGTTCCGCAGCATACTCCTTTAATTCTTGAAGGCTACCATTGAATCCGTCGAAGTATCCGCGTTCGCGCATTTTGGCAAGAGGAAAAGCGAGCCAATCAATTTCAGGATTTTCAATCGATTTTTGCTGAGACTCACGAATAAGTACCTGAGCTGATATGCCCAAACTTTCGCTCAGTCTACGAATCATATTTAAGCTCAGTGGTCGCTTACCATTAAGCACTTCTGTGACTTTAGAGGCAGAACCTATGTACGGAATTAAGTCTTTGTTCCGTAAACCTTGCTGCTCCATGCGAAACTTGATGGCTTCGATGGGATCAGGCGGGTCTATCGGGTAACGTTCCTCTTCATAACGCTCTATTAGTAATGCCAATACATCAAGCTCATCAGCCTCTGCGCTCCCTTTTACGATTTCCTTATCCATTAATGACATCAAATAAGCCAAAGCCTGTTCATGTTCTTGATCTGTTTTTATAATTTTGATGTGATTCATATATGCCTCCTAAAAACGCTTCTTATCGTACTCTGCATGAGTACCAACCCATTCAACAACTACAAGGCCGTGCTCATATCTAACTTTAATAACGAGCCGATAATTGTTCCCCTTTATATTGAAAATTGCGCGGTTATCCGGTCGAAAATCCACACTGTTGTAACGGTTTTTAATGTCTTGTGGCGTTTTCCAATCCGCATTTTTCGTTTCATCAAACCATGTATCCAGAGCTTTCTTGGAATCCGCATGCTTAATGCTGAAATCTTCTAATTTATCTCTTCCTAAGACCCGCATGAACACCCCTATACCTTTTTGGGAAGTATATATACACTTCCCAAAAAGGGAACAATCTTTACACTTCTAGGTTATTCCACAGTCACCGACTTCGCCAAATTGCGTGGCTGATCCACATCCGTGCCCTTAATAATCGCGACGTAATAACTCAGCAACTGCAGCGGCAGGGTGTAGAGGATGGGTGCTAACCAGGGGTGGATATGCGGCACGTTAATGACACGCATGGTAGCGTCGGATTCAAATTTCGCATCTTCATCGGCAAATACATACAAGATGCCGCCGCGCGCGCGTACTTCTTCCACGTTGGATTTTAATTTCTCCAACAAATCGTTATTGGGCGCTACTACGATGATCGGCATATGCGCGTCGATCAATGCCAGCGGGCCGTGTTTTAATTCGCCCGCCGCGTAGGCCTCTGCATGAATGTAAGAAATTTCTTTCAGCTTCAGCGCACCTTCCATGGCGATGGGGTATTGATCGCCGCGACCTAAAAAGAGTGCGTGATGTTTATCGGCAAACTCTTCGGCCAGTGCTTCAATTTTTGGTGCGAGTGCGAGTGACTCTTCCAATTTCGCCGGCAGATTTTTTAACGCCGCGACCATTTCTTTTTGTTGTTCTGTTGAAAGGCCGTTGTATTTACCAATCGCCAAAACCAACATCGCCAAACCCACCAATTGGGTGGTGAAGGCTTTGGTGGAGGCCACACCAATTTCCGCACCGGCGCGCGTCATAAACGCGAGATCAGACTCGCGCACCAGCGATGAACCCGCCACGTTGCAAATACTCAAGCTGCCCAAATAGCCGAGTTCTTTTGCCAAGCGCAGTGCGGCAAGTGTATCGGCAGTTTCACCGGACTGGCTGATGGTGACAACCATACTGTTGGGTTGCACAAAGGATTTGCGATAGCGGAACTCACTGGCAATTTCCACGTTACAGGAAATTCCGGCGAGGGATTCCAACCAATAGCGCGCTACCATCGCCGAGTGATAACTGGTGCCGCAAGCGACGATTTGAATGTGTTTTACTTTTTTAAATAATTCTGCAGCGCCGTTGCCGAAGGTTTCATCCATTACCGATTCATTACTCAAACGACCTTCGAGTGTATTCATCACTGCGTTAGGCTGTTCGTAAATTTCCTTGAGCATAAAGTGACGGTATTGACCTTTATCGCCGGCGTCGTAACTGGCGGTAGATTCATGAATTTGGCGTTCAACGGCATTGCCATCTTTATCAAAAATCTTGATGCTGGTGCGGGTGATTTCCGCTACATCGCCTTCTTCCAAGAAGATAAAACGGCGAGTAACTGGCAAAAGTGCAAGTTGGTCAGACGCGATAAAATTTTCACCTATGCCCAAACCAATCACCAAAGGTGAACCTGAACGAGCAACCACTAAACGCGATGCATCGTTTTTATCCATCAACACAGTGCCGTAAGCACCGTGCAATTGTTTAACGGTTTTTTGCACCGCCGCTAATAAACTCTCGGCATTGTTTAATTCTTTTTGTACCAAGTGGGCGATCACTTCGGTATCGGTATCCGAGGTAAATACATAACCTTCTTCTTGCAGCAGACTGCGCAGTGAAGCGTGGTTTTCAATAATTCCGTTATGCACTACCGCGATATGTTCTTTGGAAACGTGTGGATGCGCATTGCGCTCACTCGGCTCGCCGTGGGTTGCCCAGCGGGTATGAGCAATACCAGTGCCACCCGGTGTTGGGCTGGCGTGTACGGCATCGGATAATTCTTTGACTTTGCCCAAGCGGCGCACGCGTTGTAATTCGCCGCTGCTATTCACCACTGCCACACCAGCTGAGTCGTATCCGCGATATTCAAGGCGGCGCAATCCTTCCACCAGAATATCCACCACATCGCGTTGCGCTACGGCGCCAACAATTCCACACATAATTTTCTCCTTAGATTCTTTAGCTGTAGTAAAAAGTTTGTAGTCGTAAAAATAATTTTTTACCCCCTCCCTATCCCTCCCGGCTGCGCGCCCCGCTTAAAAGAGGAGGGAATAAAAACTCCTCCCCCCTTACCAAGGGGGAGGTTGGGAGGGGGTCTAACCAATAATCACTTGCACACCTTGTTGTTCGATTTTTTGTTTGTCTTTTGCATCAATGCCATCATCAGTGACGAGGACTTTGATCGCTGACCAGGGCAATTCCAGGTTGTGGATTTTGCGCCCGATTTTGTCCGACTCCGCCATTACAATCACTTCGCGCGCGACTTCGGCCATCACCCGGCTCAAGCTGTAAAGTTCGTTGAATGTTGTCGTGCCGCGCTCCAAATCCAAACCATCGGCACCGATAAAAAATTGGTCGAAGTTGTAGGAACGTAAAATCTGTTCGGCGAGTTGGCCCTGAAAGCCTTCGGATTTTGGGTCCCAGGTGCCGCCGGTCATCAGAATGGTGGGTTCGTTTTCCAGCTCGCGCAGGGCGTTGGCGATGCTGAGGGAGTTGGTCATGACCACCAAGCCTTGCTTGTGCGATAACTCGGGCAATAACGCTGAGGTAGTGGAACTGCCGCTATCTAGGATGATGCGGTTGTGGTCGCGGATCAGCTGCGCGGCGGCTTTGGCAATAGCCTGCTTACGAACCGAAACTTTTTCCACCGGATCACTCATCAACTCCTGCGGCACCGGAACCGCACCACCGTAACGGCGCAGCAGTAACCCATTGGATTCCAGAGCGGCCAGATCCTTACGAATAGTCACTTCCGAGGTAGAAAACTGCTCGGCCAGCGCTTCAACACTGACTTCGCCACTGCTGTTAAGCAGGTCGATAATCGCCCGACGGCGCTGCTGGGTGTTGCGTTTTGTCATCTTACGCTGCCAAAAAAGTTTCGATTTGAAAGATATTTTAGTCTTTCGAAACTTTTAAGCAAGTTTTTGTTTGCTTTTTATCCACAATCCACCCGTTCACGCCAATAAAAAAGCAGCTATCCGCTGGATAGCTGCTTTTTTGGAAAGGCGCCTCTATAAAATAGACGCTTCTGTTTACAGCGCGGGCTAAGGCGCAGGTACAAACTTGGACAACAGACGAATATAAGCGACCTGATAGTCGTTGTGGTTTTCGGTGATCTGCCAGGAATTGAGCGGCCAGCTGGTGTTGAAGTCCAGGTAGGCTTTCATTGCCGGTTGGCCTTTAGGTGGGTTGGGCGCAGCTGATCCGCAACCGGCATTCGGGCTGCCAGAGGTGCAGTTGCCATCCCAATCGTAAGACGGGTTGGGGCCGCCCACTAAAAAGCCGGGCGCTGGACCGTAGGTTGAGCGGCCAACCCTGTCCCAGAGTGGACTGTCATCCGTAAACCAGGAGTGGTAGAACTCGTTGACCGAGCTGTGCACACCCAGGCTGTACATATTGGACAGGTAGACCATCGCCTGTGGGTTAACGCCGTGGATGTAATTCAGGTAGCCCACCGCCGCGTTGCGCACCTCGGTTTGATCGATACCACTGATGTTGTAGTCGATCAGATTGTGGAAGGTTAGCCCCTTGCGGGAAATGGTGCGGTTACTGCCCCAGGTGAAATTGCTGGTGCCTATGTAGGCGCGATAGGGGTCATCGCCGTTTCGCACCGCCGGCCAGTTATTGTTGGCGTTGAACGCGGATTGGTATTGATTTTTCAGGCTGGTAGCGACGGCACCGGTCGCATCGGGCAAGCTGGCGTAATAGAGCCAGGCGGTAACTTCAGGTTCGTTCCATACATCCACCCAACTGGTGGCGTTAGTCGCATTGGCATCCACATGGCTGCGATAAGTAGCGGAACCGGTCGCGGCAAACAGGTAAATCGCGGCGGTGGTTTTCTTGGTGGCGCGGCCGGCGTCATCCACCTCTTGTTGACCAGCGCCCAAACCGGCCGATACACCCTCGTTATTGCGGAAGGTTACATTGGGGTTGGCGACCGCCCAAGCCCAGGCATTTTCTGCGCGGGTTTTCAGGTCGGCAGCGTAGGTATTCAACTCGGGGTTATCCAACCCAGCCAGAATTTTACTGCCGAGAGCAAATGCACCGGCACTGGTGAGGGTTGCCGAAGTGCTCGCTGGGCCGTAATAGCTGGGGCCGGTGGCGCTTGAAGGTGGGCTGGCGTGTTGGTTGGGCGCTTTTTCGTGGGATAACCCAAGAATCGATAGCACCGAGCCATCGCTGTTCTGCATTTTCTTCAGCCAGTCAAAACCCCATTTGATCTCGTCGATGATGTCAGGCACACCGTTGCCGGACTCGGGGATGTTGTAATCGTCCGTCCAGATAGTTGGGTTTTCCGCGTAGGCGTGGAGCAGGGCGACCAGATAATAGGCGTGCCAGTTGGTGTATTTGTTGTAATCGCCGGCGTCATACCAGCCGCCGGATAGGTCTTTTTCGGTCGCGGTGTTATTTTTGTCGCTGAAGAGGCGTGCGTTTTTATCTTGCCCAGCACCTATGTGGCTGGCGCCATCGGTCCAGCCCAACTCTGCAAAGGGTAATTCCTTGGGGAAACCGGCACGTTGGTAAAAGAAACTGCGCATGGCGTGTTTGAGTACGGGTTTGTACACATCCGCACCAATATTGAACCCGGGCGAGCGCACATTCTTTTCCACATCCACCACCGCATAGCGGCCCGGTGTGGTGACGCTGGAGAAATCGAACCACCAGGCTCTATCGCCGGCGGCATCAAAAGTCGCGCCGGATTTCCAACTCACCGCGCTGCCGCTAAACACCACCGCATTGGTATCGAGATTCATCAGCTGGTAAGTCGCACCGGGAGTAAAACTCAACGCAGCGTCATAGCCGGTTTGCGGATCGCGAATCACCGCGACCTTTTTGGCATGGGGCAAGTAACCGAATTGGTCGACCACAATAAAGCTGCTGATAGTCACCGCACCCTGACTTGCTGCACTGGAAGCGGCTAGCGATGAAGCTGCTGCGGATGAAGGCGCTATGGACGAAGCGGCAACCGATGCGGGCGCAACACTGCTGGCGGGTGCAATAGAAGAAGCTGGCTTGGGCGCACTCGAACCGCCACCTCCACCGCCACAGGCAGTTAGAGATCCACTCAAAAGCAGGCCAAGTAAAAGTTTGGACGTTTTCATATATCGCTCACAGTTATTATTGATTTGGAGCGATATTAATCACTTAACCGGTTACATGCATTTGCATATTGAGTAATTTCCAAAACTTTACGCTAGATACTGACAGGGATTCATAGTCGGCTTTGCGAGCAGGTTTTTTCGAATCACACGCGACGCGTTTACAGAAGGTGGAAAAGAAAAAACCGTCATCCCAAAAGAGATGACGGCTTGCGTAGTCAATCGCGCGGGAGATAATTACTTCTTGGTAGGACGCTCCCAACCCTGGATATTGCGCTGTTTACTGCGCGCAATCGCCAGTTCGGCGGCTTCCACATCTTTAGTAATAATTGAGCCAGCGCCTACGGTTGCACCAGCACCGATTTTTACGGGTGCAACCAAAGCCGAGTTGGAACCGATAAACGCGTTATCACCAATCTCGGTTTTAAATTTATTCACACCATCGTAATTACAAGTAATTGTGCCTGCGCCCACATTCACTTTAGTGCCGACTTTAGCATCGCCGATATAACTCAAGTGATTCACTTTACTGCCTTTGGCGATGACCGCTTTTTTGGTCTCAACAAAGTTGCCGATTTTCACGTCGTCGGCCAAATCAGTGCCCGGGCGCAAACGGGCGTAGGGGCCAATATCACAATTGGCTGCCATGACTGCTTCTTCAATATGGCTGAAGGCTTTGATGTGGGTTCCTGCTCCAATCTTGCTATTGATAATCACACAGTTGGGTTCAATAACCACACCATCACCCAACACAACATCGCCTTCAAATACACAGTTCACATCAATCACTACATCGCGACCGGCGGTTAGATTACCGCGAATATCAAAGCGCGATGGATCGAGAAGCGTCACGCCCGCTACCATCAATTCATTGGCTTTTTGTTGTTGATAAAAACGTTCCAGTGCAGCCTGCTGTTGGCGATTATTAATACCTTCCACTTCTTCAACGGCTTTCGGCTGTTCAACATGGATAGCAATACCGTCGGCTTTGGCCATGGCAATAATATCGGTGAGGTAATACTCACCCTGTGCGTTGTTGTTTTTTAATTGCGGTAACCATTTCTGCAGATGCGCGGCTTTCACCGCCATGATGCCGGTATTAATTTCAGCAATTTTTTTCTGCTCATCACTGGCATCCTTGTGTTCAACAATGGCAATGACTGCACCTGAGGCGTCGCGAACGATTCGGCCATAGCCGGTTGGATCTTGCATATTGACGGTGAGCAAACCCATTTGTTTTTCATTCACACCGGCAATCAGTTTTTGCAGGGTTTCTGCGCGGGTCAGCGGCACATCGCCGTAGAGAATTAATACAGTTGCATCATTACGCAGTTGGGGCAGGGCTTGTTGTACTGCGTGACCAGTGCCGAGTTGCTCTGCTTGCAATACAAATTTGACATCCGGCGCCGCCATTTTTTGTTCAACTTTTTCTGCGCCATGCCCGACGATAATCAGGATCTGTTCGCCACCCACTTGGCGCGCCGTGTCCACAACATGTTGTACCAGTGCTTTACCACCAATCGGATGCAACACCTTGGGCAGATCAGAGCGCATACGGGTGCCTTTACCGGCAGCCAGAACCAGAATATCGAGCATAGTGGAATCCTTTTTCTAAATTTACGGTTAGCAGCGCACTAGCGCGGGAAAATTGTAATAAAAAAGGCGACTCGAAAGTCGCCTTTTTTGGGTAAATCCAATCGTCGTTTACTTGCCTGCTTTTCGCTTGATCGCCTGCAAGGTGCGCAACTGAGCAGCAGCTTCTGCCAATTGGGCGGCGGCACGTTGGAAGTCTATCTCTTTTGCTTGCTCAGACAGTTGATGCTGAGCCAGCTGCTGCGCTTCCAGTGCGGCAGCTTCATCCATATCATCGGCACGCAGTGCGGTATCTGCCAGCACGGTCACGTGATAGGGCTGAACCTCAAGGTAGCCACCAGAAACAAAGAACACTTCCTCGGCACCACCTGGTTTGATAAGACGCACGGGGCCTGGATTGATACCAGTCAACAAGGGTGCGTGGCCATAGGCAATACCTATGTCACCCAATGTACCTGTGGCAATTACCATCTCCACAATACCGGAGAAAATTTCACGCTCAGCACTGACGATATCGCATTGAATAGTCATGGCCATACTTGTGTCTCTTCACTTGAATAAAACTGTACTGCAACAGCACAGCAAACAAACCCCGCACACAAGGCGGGGTCAGGATTTATTTAAGTTTGCCGGCTTTTTCTACAGCTTCGTCAATCGAACCAACCATGTAGAAAGCTTGTTCTGGCAGATGGTCATACTCACCTGCTAACAAACCTTTAAAACCACGAATGGTTTCTTTGAGTGGAACATACTTACCTGGTGAACCAGTAAATACTTCAGCAACATGGAAAGGTTGTGACAAGAAGCGCTCGATTTTACGCGCGCGGGATACGGTTTGTTTGTCTTCTTCAGACAATTCGTCCATACCCAAAATCGCGATAATATCTTTCAGCTCTTTGTAACGTTGCAATACGGTTTGTACACCGCGCGCTACGGCGTAGTGATCCTGACCGATGATCATTGGGTCCAACTGACGTGAGGTTGAATCCAGTGGATCGATCGCCGGGTAAATACCTTTTGCAGCAATATCACGGCTCAGTACTACGGTTGAGTCCAAGTGCGCGAAAGTGGTAGCTGGAGACGGGTCAGTCAAGTCGTCCGCTGGTACGTATACCGCTTGTACAGAGGTAATCGAACCGATTTTGGTAGAGGTAATACGCTCTTGCAGAACGCCCATCTCTTCCGCCAGCGTTGGTTGGTAACCTACCGCTGAAGGCATACGACCGAGCAGTGCAGATACTTCGGTACCGGCCAGGGTGTAACGGTAAATGTTGTCAACGAACAACAGAACGTCTTTGCCTTCATCACGGAATTTTTCTGCCATGGTCAAACCGGTCAAGGCTACACGCAGACGGTTGCCTGGCGGCTCGTTCATCTGGCCGTACACCATCGCAACTTTATCGACAACGTTAGAATCTTTCATCTCGTGGTAGAAGTCGTTACCTTCACGAGTACGCTCACCTACACCGGCAAACACTGACAAACCGCTGTGTTCTTTTGCGATGTTGTTGATGAGTTCCATCATGTTTACGGTTTTGCCTACACCGGCGCCACCGAACAGGCCCACTTTACCGCCTTTGGCAAAAGGACAAACCAGGTCGATAACTTTAATACCGGTTTCCAACAGCTCTTCTGAGGCTGCCAGCTCTTCGTATTTCGGCGCAGCGCGGTGAATTTGCATACGCTCTTTTTCACCGATAGGGCCCGCTTCATCAATCGGGTTACCCAATACGTCCATAATACGACCGAGGGTTTCGGTACCTACGGGCACTTTGATTGGCTCGTTGGTATTGGTAACGGTTAAACCGCGACGCAAACCTTCGGAGGAACCAAGAGCAATAGTGCGCACTACGCCGTCGCCTAATTGCTGTTGCACTTCGAGGGTAAGGTTGCCTTCGCTGATAACCAGTGCATCATAAACTTTAGGCACTGCATCGCGTGGGAATTCCACATCGATAACGGCGCCGATAATCTGAACGATACGTCCGCTACTCATTTCCGGTTCCTCTTTGTTCCAGAAATTCCAGATCCCTTTTTAATACAACTCAAGGGGCTGAAGGTTTAAATACAAAAATCGTTAGCCTGTCTACTGGGTATGCTGAAGGGCAGCTTATTGAACAGCTGCCGCACCACCCACAATTTCTGACAGTTCTTGGGTAATCGCTGCTTGACGTGCTTTGTTGTAAATCAGTTTCAAGCTATCAATTAATTCACCAGCGTTGTCGGTTGCGCTTTTCATCGCAATCATCCGCGCCGCTTGTTCACTCGCCGCGTTTTCAACTACTGCTTGATAAACTTGAGATTCAATAAAGCGAACCAGCAACCCTTTCAACAGAAACTCTGCATCTGGCTCGTAGATATAATCCCAGTGATGTTTCAACTTGGTATTTTCTTCAGCAACCAGAGGTAACAACTGACGAACTTTAGGCGACTGGGTCATGGTGTTCACAAAATCGTTACTTACCAAAAACAGCTTGTCGATCTTGCCTTGTTCAAAAGCATCGAGCATTACCTTCACACTACCGATCAAATCGGAAACCGCAGGGGCTTCGCCAATGTCGCGAGAGGAAGCAACCACATTGCCACCGAAACTTCTGAAAAACTGCGCGGCTTTTGCGCCGATCAGACACAGATCTATAGCGACTTTCTGATCATTCCATACTTTCATATCGCGAATGGCTGCTTTAAACAGGTTAGTGTTTAAACCACCACAAAGACCGCGATCACTGGACACCAGAATGTAACCCACGCGTTTAACTTCGCGCTCTTTCATAAACAGGTGTTTGTATTCGGGGTTAGCGTTTGCCAAATGCCCGACTACTTCACGGATGCGACTAGCGTAAGGCTTGCCTAATTGCATACGCTCTTGTGCACGACGCATTTTACTGGCGGCGACCATTTCCATCGCGCTGGTAATTTTCTGCGTGCTTTTGACGCTCGAAATTTGCGTCCGAATTTCTTTAGTGCTTGCCATACTCTCGAACTCAGGTTAACGGCCTAAGACGCTGAGCCATAAAACCGATTGCGTCGGTTTTATGGCCACCAAATTACCAGGTGCGGCTTGCTTTCAGCTTGGTGATCAGCTCTTTGAATTTGCCTTCCAACTCGCCGTTCCAATCACCGGTGGCATCAATATGAGCCATGGTGTCAGCGTATTCAGCGTTAGCAAATGACAAGAGTGCAGCTTCAAAATCAAGCACCTTGCTTACGTCGATATCTTTCAGATGACCTTCGTTAGCGGCATAAAGTACCAACGCCATTTGGCCAACACTCATCGGCGCAAATTGCTTTTGCTTCATCAGCTCAGTTACACGTTGACCGTGTTCCAACTGTGATTTGGTCGCTTCGTCCAAATCAGAAGCAAACTGCGAGAAGGCTGCCAGTTCGCGGTATTGCGCCAATGCGGTACGAATACCACCAGAGAGCTTTTTGACCACTTTAGTTTGCGCAGCACCACCCACACGCGATACCGAAATACCGGCGTTCATTGCAGGGCGAATACCTGAGTTGAACATGGACGATTCAAGGAAGATCTGTCCATCGGTAATAGAAATCACGTTAGTTGGAACGAATGCAGACACGTCACCCGCTTGGGTTTCGATGATTGGCAGTGCGGTCAAAGAACCGGTTTTGCCTGTCACTTCACCCTTGGTAAATTTCTCAACGTAGGCTTCGCTAACACGAGAGGCGCGCTCAAGCAGACGAGAATGCAGATAGAATACGTCGCCAGGGTAGGCCTCACGACCTGGTGGACGGCGCAACAAGAGAGAAATCTGACGGTATGCCCAAGCTTGTTTGGTCAAATCGTCATAGATAATCAGTGCATCTTGGCCGCGATCACGGAAATATTCACCCATGGTACAACCGGCAAATGCTGCCAGGAATTGCATGGAAGCTGGGTCAGAAGCGGTAGCAGCGATCACAATGGTGTGATCCATTGCGCCGTTTTCTTCAAGCTTGCGCACTACGCTTGCAACGGACGAAGCTTTTTGGCCGATGGCAACGTAAATACACTTAATGCCAGAACCTTTTTGGTTGATGATGGCATCAACCGCAATAGCAGTTTTACCAATCTGACGGTCACCAATGATCAGTTCGCGTTGGCCGCGACCGATAGGCACCATAGCATCAATTGCTTTCAAACCAATTTGTACTGGCTGGTCTACTGATTTACGCCAAATTACACCAGGAGCAATTTTTTCAATTGCATCGGTCATTTTGGTGTTCAGTGGGCCTTTACCGTCGATAGGATTACCCAGTGCGTCAACCACGCGACCCAGCAATTCCGGACCAACAGGCACTTCAAGGATACGGCCAGTACACTTACATTTTTGGCCTTCGGCCACACCGCGGTAATCACCGAGAATTACTGCACCAACAGAGTCACGCTCCAGGTTCAGTGCCATCCCGTAAATGCCGCCTTCAAACTCGATCATCTCACCGTACATAACATCGGCGAGACCGTGAATGCGAATAATACCGTCAGTTACGGAAACGACAGTACCTTCGTTTTGAGCTTCTGTTGAAAACTCAAGACCAGCAATACGCTGCTTGATGATTTCACTGATTTCAGAAGGATTCAGTTGCTGCATGCTCTGTTCCTCAACCCCAAAGATTAGGATTTCATTGCTTCGGCGAGTTTAGCCAAGCGCCCACGGACCGAACCGTCTATCACCATGTCGCCGGTGTGGATAACAACACCACCCAGCAGGCTCTTATCAACCGAACCTTGAACACTGACTTTACGATCCAACTTGGCACTCAGTGCTTGAGCCAATTTATTGATCAAGTCAACCGGCAGCTCAAACGCTGCGGTCACCTCAACATCGATGGTTTTTTCTTGCTGGGCTTTCATTTTGGCAAACAGCTCTTTCACAAACGGCAAGAGTGCCAAACGTTTATTGCTCGCAAGGGTATGGATGAAATTCTGTTGATTTTCATCCAATTGATCGCCACAAACTTGTACAAAGATGGAAGCCTTTTGCGCCGCAGAAAGACCAGAAACAGCTAAGGCTTTTTTTACCTGATCCTGTTCTGCAACGGCGGCTGAAACTTCCAGAGCTTCAAACCATGACTGCAATTTGTTGGCAGCTATAGCGTATTCAAATGCTGCTTTGGCGTAAGGCCTAGCCAAGGTGGTTAGTTCAGCCATGTCTACCTCTCTTAAAGCTCTGCAGCGAGTTTATTTACCAACTCGTTGTGAGCGTTTTGATCGATAGAAGATTCAAGAATTTTTTCCGCACCTGCCAGAGCAAGAACAACTACTTTGCTGCGCAATTCTTCTTTTGCACGGGCGGTAGCTTGTTCGATTTCTGCTTGAGCAGAGGCCTTGATACGTTCAGCTTCCAAACGTGCCTTCTCTTTTGCTTCTTCAACAACTTCGATAGCACGTTTGTTAGCTTGATCGATAATAGCGGCGGCTTCTTTCTTGGCAGAAGTCAGCTGCTCAACTACTTTCTTTTTGGCCAGTTCAAGATCTTTTTCGGCTTTATCTGCTGCCTGGAGCCCATCAGCGATACGCTTGGTGCGCTCTGCCATTGCCGCAACAATGGGTGGCCACACATAGCGTTGTGTCAGGTAAATGAAAATGGCAAACGCCACTATCTGACCGATGAAAGTTGCATTAAGGTTCACAGTTGAATGCCTTTGTTAAAGGGATTTAATGTTTATTTCGCGCGGTAATTAAACAACAGCAAACAAAATATACATGCCGATACCAACACCAATCATTGGAACCGCATCCACCAGACCCATAACAACGAAGAATTGGGTACGCAACATTGGCAGCAACTCTGGTTGACGTGCAGCGCCTTCCAGGAACTTACCGCCCAAGAGTGCTACGCCGATTGCAGCGCCGATTGCGCCCAAACCAATTACCAGTGCACCTGCCAAATAAATCAAAGCTGTTGCTTCAGTCACAGTGTTTCTCCTACTTAAGTTGATAAAAATTAAAGCCAAAAACGAAATTGAAACTAATTAAAACTAGTGTTGCTCATCTGTCTGGAACGCCATACTCATATAAACAATGGTCAGAACCATAAAAATAAATGCTTGCAGGGCGATAATCAGGATGTGGAAAAGTGCCCAAATAATCTGCAATGACATACCAAACAAACCGAGAACCAAATTCACACCGATCATAATTGCGATCAAAATGAAAATAACTTCACCGGCATAGAGGTTTCCAAACAGACGCAAACCCAGAGAAATTGGCTTGGCAATCAAGTTGGACAATTCGAGTACGAGGTTTACCGGGATCAGCAACGTTTGCACAATAAAGTTACTGCTGCTGAAAGGATGAAGGGTCAGCTCCTTGGCAAAACCAAGAACGCCTTTCTCGCGAATACTAAAGAATAAAATCAGCAGGAAAACAGTCGCCGCCATACCCAAAGTAATATTAGGGTCGGTGGATGGTACAACTTTGAAAAATACTGAATGAGGATCGGCGCCCAAAAGGTGAACACCAACTAGCTCAGCAGTTTTCGGCAACAGATCAATAGCGATAAGATCCATGGCGTTCATAAAGAATACCCACACCAGAATCGTCAGAGCTAGCGGGCCAACAACAAGGCTTTTGTAGGGGAACATGCCTTTGACACTGTTTTCCACAAATTCAACAACTGCTTCGATGCCGTTTTGAAGGCCGGTAGGCACATCACTGGTAACTTTTTTAGCAACGCTGCGGAATAAAAAGAAGAACACCAAACCTAAAAAAATCGACCATCCCATAGTGTCAACATTGATAGACCAAAAGCCCATTTGTGCGGCTTCTTCACTACTGTGTGCAAAACCCCATGAACCGTCTGGCAGCTTGCCGTAGGTAAGGTTAGTAAGGTGGTGTTTAATGTACTCAGAGGACGTAATTGCTTCTGCGTGTTCGGCGGATGACATCGTTAAGTTCCAAATGACCAAAGTTGAAAGCAGGTTTTGCTGTGGCCTCTTGTTAGCGGCGCACTAGCGGATATATCCAGCTGATTGACTGGACAATCACATAAGCCATGATCATTACTGCGGCGTACTTAGCTTGTTGTAAAAATACAAACTGAGTGAAGGCAAGTAAAAACATCACAGCGGTAATAATAAATTTGCCCAAGGCGCCCAGATAAAAAGAGGCGACTATTTTCTGCGCGGATGTGCCCAAAGGCGGGCGAAACGCCATTAGCACTAGCCAGCCACTTGCTGTTGTACTAATGAACCCACCGCACAGCAATGAAATTGCAATTTGGTAATTTGCTGCAAGACCTGCAGCGCCGAGAGCCAGAGTGAGGCACAACTGCATCAACACCGATTGAAGAGCAAACTGACGCCCCTTGAGATAACGAGACACTGTAGCTCTCCATTTTTTGGCGGCAGCATTCTGTCACAAAGAGTTGCGCATTACCATTAGGCTAACCGCTTGGGCAACAGGCACCCAAACGTCGCGCATTATAGAGATTAAGCCCTCCAGCGGCAACCACTGGACTAGCATCAAATTCAAATAGTGACTAGTAAATTCGCTGTAAATTTACCTGTGCCCGACAAAACAATATGCCCTAAGCAGGGGCGGAAAATATGTTTTTCGCACTTCCCTGGATCACTTAATTACCAATGCAGGGAAGTTATTTGATATGCGCAAGAATGCCGTCGAGCTCATCGAGGGAGTTGTAACTGATCACCAACTTACCTTTGCCTTTGTTGCCGTGTTGGATTTCAACACCCGCCCCCAAGGTTTTGGAGAGTTTGTCTTGCAGGCGGCGAATGTCCGCCGACACTTGAACTTCAGGTTTTTCCTTGTCCTGATTTTTCCCCTCTTGGTGTAAACGCACCAAGGCTTCGGTTTGGCGAACAGATAATCCCTTGGCCACTATCTGGCGAGCAATGGCACGCTGCGCTTCAGGTTCTAGGGTAAGCAGGGCGCGTGCGTGCCCCATTTCCAAATCACCGTGTTCAAGCAGGGTTTTTACTTCGTCGCTCAGTGCAATCAAGCGCAGTAAATTAGTGATAGTGGTGCGCGATTTACCCACAGCTTGCGCCACTTCGGCGTGGGTCAGTTCAAATTCGTCTTGCAGGCGTTTTAAGGCAACCGCTTCTTCGATAGGGTTGAGATTTTCGCGCTGGATATTTTCGATAAGTGCCATGGCGATGGCTGCTTCATCGGGTACATCGCGAATCACGGCGGGGATTTTATCCAGACCGGCAATTTGGGTTGCGCGCCAGCGGCGCTCACCGGCGATAATTTCGTACCGTCCTTCACCAATCGAGCGCACCACAATAGGTTGCATCACACCCTGGGCTTTGATGGATTCGGCTAATTCTTCCAGCGCTTCGGTGTGCATATCGCGACGCGGCTGGTATTTTCCGCGCTGGATCAATTCCACCGGAAGATGTGCAAGTTTGCCATCGCGGTATTCGATTTTGTTATCTACGTCCGCTGGATTAAGTGGCATTTCTGGCGCCGGAGCAGTTACCCCCAAACCGGCACTCAGGAGTGCATCCAAACCTTTTCCTAATCCTTTGCGTTTCGTGGACATCTAGTTTCGCCTTATACAATTTATTAGAGAGTTTCTGCAGCAGCAGCCATTTTTTCGCTGCTTTCATTGCGGCGTAAAATTTCGCCGGCAAGCGCCAGATAAGCAATAGCGCCTTTGGATTGACGATCAAACGCCAACACCGGCATACCAAAACTGGGCGCTTCTGCCAGACGAACATTGCGCGGAATACAAGTGCGATAGAGTCGATCACCAAAATGTTGCTGCAGTTGCGCCGACACATCGTTGGTCAAGCTATTGCGCGGATCATACATAGTGCGCAGCAGACCTTCTATTTTTAAATTCGGATTCAATAATTTCTGAATTTGGTTGATTGTACCTACCAACGCCGATAGCCCCTCCAACGCATAGTACTCACATTGCATGGCGATAATGACGCCGTCACAGGCCGTAAGCGCATTCAAGGTGAGCATATTCAGGGAAGGTGGGCAGTCGATAAGTATGTAATCAAATTGATCGCGCACCTGATTCAACGCATTCTGTAACCGGCGTTCTTTATTATCGAGCGCCAGCATTTCTACCTCGGCAGCCGTCAAATCGCCATTGGCCGGTAGTACCTGATATTTGCCGCTCTCTGACAGAACTAAACAGGCGGTGATAGGTTCGCGTTCAGTGAGCACATCGTAAATGGATTTTTCTACTTCGTTTTTATTAACACCACTGCCCATGGTGGCATTGCCCTGGGGATCCAAATCCACCAATAGCACTCGCTTTTTAGTGGCAACCAGCGAAGCCGCTAAATTCACACAGGTTGTGGTTTTGCCCACTCCACCTTTTTGATTGGCAATGGCGTAGATTTTGGTCAAGTGAAAATCCTATAACCACAGTGTGGTTTAACAAGTGTTATGGTCGCGGTTGCAAAACGAGTAGATGGCGCTCGCCATCGGTTTCTGCCACCTGCAATTTTATGCTGTCGATTAATTCAATTTTATCGGCAATAGGTGCCAACTCATCCTGCGGAAATAATCCTTTCATGGCGACAAACAAACCTTGCTCCGCTAACAGATGTGCGCAGCCATCAGTCATGTCTTGCAAGCTGGCGAAAGCACGGCTAATCACCAGATCAAATTTTTGCGCCGGTTGAAACTCTTCAACCCGTCGATTCTCCACGCTCACATTGGTCAAACCCAGCAGGGTTTTTACGTGAAATAAAAAACGGGTTTTTTTGCCGTTACTGTCCAACAGAGTAAATGCTATTTCCGGAAACATAATCGCCAGAGGTATACCCGGCAAACCACCGCCAGTTCCGACATCAATAATCCGCGCAGCGGGAAATTTTTTTTCACGCCTAAACCAGGGCACGACACTTAAGCTATCCAGTAAGTGGCGCGCCACCATCTGACGTATATCGCGCACCGCAGACAGATTATAGGCCTTGTTCCATTTTTCAAATTCCTGAACATAGGCCAACAATTTTTCAATTTGATTTTCATTGAGCGCTACTGACATTTCAGTCGCGCCGCGCACTAGTTGTGCGCGTAATTCAGCGGTTAATTCTGTCACTCGTTACTCGTTTTAATCCTGGGTAGATTTCATGTTGATGAAACTCATCTCATCAATTCAACACTTCCTGTTTAATCAGGACGCCTGCTGTTCGGGTGCATCTTCCTGCAGACGTCTTAATACGCCGCGTTTTTTCAAATAAATTAATACAAGAGAAATAGCGGCCGGCGTAATGCCTGATATACGCGCGGCACGCGCCAGAGTTTGTGGTCGCGCTGCTGTCAGTTTTTGTTTAACTTCATTGGATAGGCCATCAACCACCGAATAATCAAAGTCATCGGGGATGAGCGTATTTTCATAAGCGCGTAGACGATCCACATCTTCTTGTTGACGTTCAATATAGCCGGAATACTTTGCTTCGATTTCTACTTGTTCAGCTGCCGCTACATTGGCGATAGGCTCACCTTTTAACGCCGCTATATCGGTGTAGGTTAATTCCGGGCGACGCAAAAGATCCATCAAACTGTATTCACGAGTCAGTTTGGTTTGGATTTTGGCTTCCACTTGTTGCGCTTCGGCAGAGCCGGCTTGAATCCAGGTGGAACGCAAGCGCTCTTGCTCCAGCGCAATTTGCTCGCGTTTGTCACAGAACACTTGCCACTGGGCATCGCTGATTAAACCAAACTCACGCGCCTTTTCGGTGAGACGCAAGTCGGCATTGTCTTCGCGCAACAATAAGCGATATTCCGCACGGCTGGTAAACATGCGATAGGGTTCTTTGGTGCCGAGCGTAATCAGATCATCGACGAGTACACCGATGTAAGCTTGATCGCGAGTCGGACACCAAGCGGCTTTTTCCTGCGCGCGCAGCGCCGCGTTAATTCCCGCAAGCAGCCCTTGGGCACCGGCCTCTTCATAACCGGTGGTGCCGTTGATTTGACCGGCAAAAAATAACCCGCCGATCACTTTGGTTTCCAAACTGTGCTGTAAATCTTGCGGATTGAAAAAATCGTATTCGATGGCGTAACCCGGACGCAGGATATGTGCGTTTTCAAAACCTTTCATCGAGCGCACGATTTCCAACTGCACATCAAAGGGCAAGCTGGTGGAAATCCCATTGGGATAAAGTTCGTGAGTAGTTAAACCCTCAGGCTCGATAAACACCTGATGTGAGTCTTTATCCGCAAAGCGGTGAATTTTATCTTCGATGGATGGACAGTAGCGCGGGCCAATGCCTTCAATCACGCCCGAGTACATGGGTGAGCGATCCAGGTTACGGCGGATGACATCGTGGGTTTTTTCGTTGGTATGGGTGATGTAACAGCAAATTTGGCGCGGCTGCATGGCGCGGTTACCCATCACCGACATCACCGGGCGCGGTTCGTCGCCCCACTGTTTTTCCAACAGATCAAAATTAACACTGCGCGCATCAATACGCGGCGGTGTACCGGTTTTTAGTCGATCAACCCGCAGCGGTAATTCACGCAAACGTTTTGATAACGCAATCGACGGTGGATCACCGGCGCGGCCGCCAGAATAATTTTGCAAACCTATGTGAATCAAACCACCGAGGAAAGTACCAGCGGTCAGTACCACCTGATTGGCCATGAATTTCAGCCCCATCTGCGTGACCACACCACGCACCTGATCGTTTTCTACTATCAGGTCGTCAGCAGCCTGCTGGAAGATCCACAGATTTTGCTGGTTCTCCAGGGTTTCGCGAATCGCCGCTTTATAAAGTATGCGATCTGCCTGGGCGCGAGTGGCGCGTACCGCAGGGCCCTTGCGCGCATTGAGCACACGAAACTGGATTCCCCCCTTATCGGTCGCCAGCGCCATGGCGCCACCCATGGCATCAATTTCCTTAACCAGATGGCTCTTGCCAATGCCGCCAATCGCGGGGTTACAGGACATTTGACCAAGGGTTTCAATGTTGTGAGTGAGCAGCAGGGTTTTACAGCCCATGCGCGCTGCCGCCAAACAGGCCTCAGTGCCCGCGTGACCGCCGCCAATCACAATCACATCAAAACGATCCGGGTAAATCATCACTTACTACCTTGCAGCAAGGCTGCATACCAAAAGATTAAACAGGGGAAAGACAAAGGGGCGACATTATAGGGCCAGTGAGGGTTTTGCACAAAACTTGTACAGGGATTAATCAGTCGCTTTTTTGCGCAAATTTTTTATCTCCCTCACAGGACAAACAATGACACTTATTCAAAAAATGTATTCGCGTTACTACAGAGGAAAATATTTTATGAAATGAATATATGTATTGTTATTTAGGTATTTAAAAGATGTTGTTATATATAGCGCTAATTAAATTTGTGGATAACTCTATAAAATTTATATTTTTCAATATCTTATATTAATAATAAGAGGTTGGAAAAACACCCTAAAAGCTGCTTTTAAACTGCTTGGAAGCTGGTAGCAAAAAGTCGGGTTATACAGAAAACAGGGAATTTACGATTTATCCCCAAAAACCTACCCAGCTTTTGTCGAGGAGACACACAGACTTGTACACACAGAATTGGTTTTAACAGTTAAACAGTATTAAAAACAATCAGTTAGACAATAAAACTCGACTCAACTGTGGATAACCTGTGTAACTGTGTGGAAAAACATGGAGATAACCCTGAATAAAGGTTTCTTTTACTGTAAGGTTTGCTGAATTTATTTGATAAATCTGGATGATCTCGATCTGGCGATTTGCGGTAAAACTCACAGGCTCAACAGTCATGGAGACTACCAATGTTTAGTTTTTTAAGACCAAATCCACTCAAGAGTTACCGCAAGCAGTATGGCGAATTACTGGAAGCGGCTATGCAGGCGCAGCGCAGGGGAGATATCAGAGGCTATTCCAGCTTGACTGAACAAGCAGAGGAAGTTGCAGCCAAGATTGAAGCATTGGAAAAGCAGGCAGCCGAATCAGGTACCTGATCAAAAAGTTTGGCTTGATTGCGTGGTATTAGGGTGGGTGTTTGAAGCCTGGCTTATTTACCGATACAGAAACTGCTGAAAATGCGGCCCAGTAAATCATCAGGTGTAAATTCGCCGGTTATTTCACCCAAGGCGTTCTGCGCTTGGCGCAAGTCTTCGGCAAGCAGTTCACCTGCGGCGTAACCCTGCAGTTGCGCCTTGCCTGAGGCGAGAAAAACCTGTGCCCGTTCCAAGGCATCCAAATGGCGACGACGGGCGGTGAAGCCACTTTCACCGCTCTCACTGAAACCCATGATGGTTTTTAGATGCTGTTTTAAATCCTCGATGCCGGCACCGGTCGCAGCACTGATACCTATGTAGGTATCACCAGCGCTGGAGGTAAACAGCCCCTGAGCTTCGCCATTTAAATCAATTTTGTTGCGAACCAGCGTAATTTTGCGTGGATCTTGCAGTTTTTCTGTGAATTCTGGCCAGATCTGCTGTGGGGCGGTAAGCGGGCTTTGACGCGCATCAATCAGCAGTAATACCTGGTCGGCCTGTTGAATTTCCTGCCAGGCGCGTTGTATACCAATCTGTTCCACTTCATCGGGGCTGTCGCGCAAACCGGCGGTATCAATAATGTGCAGGGGCATGCCATCAATGTGGATATGTTCGCGCAAAACATCGCGGGTAGTGCCTTCAATACTGGTGACAATGGCAGATTCACGCCCACTCAATGCATTTAGCAGGCTGGATTTACCGGCATTGGGGCGACCGGCAATCACTACGCGCATACCATCGCGTACCAGTGCTCCCTGACGCGCTTCTTTAAAGACTTGCTCCAGTCGCTGGATGATGCCCTCCAGATCCCGCGCTACCTTTCCGTCACTTAAAAAGTCGATTTCCTCTTCGGGAAAGTCGATAGAGGCTTCGACATAAATGCGCAGGTGAATCAGCGCTTCAACCAATTCATGGATGCGTTTGGAGAAGGCGCCCTGCAGTGAGTGCAGCGCATTGCGGGCCGCTTGTTCGGTGGTGGCATCAATTAAATCGGCAATGGCTTCGGCTTGCGCCAAATCCAGCTTGTCATTGAGAAACGCGCGCTCGGAGAATTCCCCCGGGCGGGCGAGGCGTATACCCAGCTGGGTAATTTCGCGCAGGAGTAAATCCAAAATAACCGGGCCGCCATGACCTTGTAGTTCCAGTACATCTTCACCGGTGAAGGAATTCGGGCCGGGAAAATATAGCGCTATGCCTTGATCCAATACCTCACCGCTGCGACTTTTAAAATCACAAAAATGTGCATGGCGTGGTTGTAAAGGAATAGTGAGGAGTTGTTCAGCAACCAGTTTGGCTTTGGGGCCGGAGATGCGAACTATGCCGACACCACCACGGCCAGTGGCGGTGGCTATGGCAGCGATGGTGTCGGTAGCGATCATAGAACTAACTTATTTTGCAGAGGGTTCGGCGTCGATTTGTTTGGTAATGATGTACTGCTGGGCAATCGACAAAGTATTGTTGGTAACCCAGTAAAGCACCAGTCCAGCCGGGAACCAGAGGAACATAAAGGTAAACAGGAACGGCAGCATTTGCATGATGCGCGCCTGCATAGGGTCGGTCGGCTGGGGGTTGAGCTTTTGCATAAAATACATGGTGATACCGTAGATAATCGGCAACACAAAGTAGGGGTCTTTTACGGAGAGATCCATGATCCAGCCGAAGAAAGGTGAATGGCGCAGCTCAACCGATTCCATCAAAACATAATAAAGTGCAAGGAACACTGGCATCTGAATCAATAAAGGTAAACAACCACCAAAAGGGTTTACCTTTTCGGTTTTGTACATCTTCATCATTTCTTGCGAGAACTTCTGGCGGTCATCCCCATAGCGCTCTTTCATCTCCGCCATTTTCGGAGCCAGCTTGCGCATTTTTGCCATAGATTTATAGCTGGTTGCAGAAAGCTTAAAGAACAATAATTTTACGCAGAGCGTCAGACCAATAATGGCCAGACCCCAGTTGCCTACCAGATTGTGGATAAACTTCAGCACCCAGAATAAGGGTTTAGCTACCCACCACAGCCAGCCGTAATCAACGGTCAGATCGAGATAGGGAGAAATCTCCTCCAGGCGTTCAGTGTCTTTGGGCCCAGCGTAGAAGCTGGCACTGATCACACCCTGTGTTCCCGGTGCAACTTCATTGACCTTGCCGGTAAAGCCCATGAGGTACATGTCGTTATTACCCAGTTTGCGCAGGTGGTAGTTATTGCTGCTGCCTGCATCGGGAATCCAGGCGCTGACAAAATAGTGCTGCACCATCGCAATCCAGCCACCTTGCACACTGGTCTTTATTTCATTTTCAGCCATATCGGCAAAAGTAATCTTTTTGTATTTCTCATCAGGTGTAGTGATGGCAGCACCTAAATAAGGGTTCATTTCCAAGGCACTGACTTTTACAAAGTTTTGGCTATCGCGTTTGATTTGGCCGTAGAGCTGGGCTGACCAATTATTGGCGCTTTGGTTATCGATCAGGTAGTCGACTTTTATCAGGTAGTCGCCGCGCGTAAAGGTAAAGCGTTTGGTGATTTTTACCTCGCCTTGCTGTAAATGCAGATCGACAACCAATTCATTTTGACCTTCAGTCAATTCATATTGTTGTTGCTCGCTGCGAAACAGTGGGCGACCGGCAGCGGTATCGGTGCCATTTGCACCAATCAGACCGCTTTGTGCGAGGTAGGTGTGGTTGTTGCGATTATCCAAAAGCACAAACGGTTGGTCGGGAGTGTCCAGCTTCAGGAAGTGACGAGGTAGAGCGAGCTGCACTATATCGCCACCCAGAGGATTAATGGTCAGTTCGAAGCTGTCGGTTTTTACGGTGATTAATTGTGTAGCGGCTAGATCTGCTTTGGCCGTTTCGGTGGATTCATTGGCAGCTACCGGAATTTCACTGCTGGAGACAGGCACAGAGCCTGTTGCGGCGCTAGAAGAGGTTTGTGATGCAACAGCGGCCGGTGCCGGTAGCTGTTCCTGGAATTCGTGCCAGCGAATAACCAACATCAATAAAGTCGCGAGTATTGCCGCTATTAACAGGTTTTTTTGCCAATCCATCTTAATGACTGCCATCAGTAGTGTGTGAATGAGAAGAAGTGCAACAGGTTTTACCCAGTTGGGGGACTGGATCCAGGCCACCTTGGTGCCAAGGGTGGCATTTTAGTAGGCGACGCAGGGTTAGATAAGTCCCAATAAAGAATCCATGTTTGACGAATGCCTCTTCTGAATAATGAGAGCAACTGGGGTAAAACCGGCATTGGTTGCCAATCCAGGGGCTAAGCAAGTAACGATAGGCATGCAGTAGTTTCACTGCCACCCATACCAGCGTTTGATTTAGCCTAGAGATCAGCGGTTTTAACATTTGCGTTTACCTCTTTAGCCTTGGTGTTATTGGCCGGTGAAGTTTGCGCCTGCGATGTTAACCGATGATGGCGCATTTTTTTGAAAATTCGCTGCCACTGCTGGTTAAGTTGTTGGGTAAAGTCGCTATTGGATAGCTGTTCCAGACCGTTGCGCGATAAAAACACCATATCTACGCCGCTAAAAGCTTGTTGCTGTAAACGAAAGTTTTCGCGTACAAGGCGTTTAAAGCGATTGCGCTCTACTGCGTGTTTTAGATGTTTTTTGGCCATCACCAATCCCAGGCGAGCATGAGATAGCTGATTGAAGCGGGCGAGAATTAAAAAGTTCTGGTGAGAAGCACGCAGGGGAGCGTTATCAAAAACTGGTTTGAAATCGGCAGCGCAGAGTAAACGGAGGGATTTACCAAAACAAAACTTGTTTTGGCGGTGATTCAAACTAGCAGGCTGTTGAAATTCTATTTCGGCTGGCATAGGTGCGCTAAAAATAGTCTAGGAATGACCGTTATCGACTACTTCTATCTCACATCTGCCAATAACGAATTTCAACAAACTGCTAGTGAACCATGAAGCAATGCAATTATACGCGGGTCAGCTCTGCACGGCCTTTGGCACGACGGCGAGCTAATACCTGACGACCACCTTTGGTAGCCATACGAGCACGGAAACCGTGGTTGCGAACACGCTTCAGATTGCTGGGTTGGAAAGTTCTTTTCATGATAAACCTGTTAAAAATCCTGAGTTAATTCACACGGTGTGCGAAAAGAGGCGGGATTCTAAAGAATGCCTTTTACTAAAGCAAATAAATTTGTGCAAATAATCAACAAAATAGGCGAATTCTTTTTTTCTACTGTTTTTACCTGTTTGTGCGCAAGTTTCTCAGTGGTTGTTAACAGGTTTATCCACAGGTTGATTGCTGTTGGGGTGGTTTCTGTAACCTTAACTACTGTGTTGCTAGTTTCGTAAATGGTTGAATTTAAAAAGCTATGCCTAATCTTAATGAATTTATTTTACCATTCGTTGTGGATAACTTTTTAGGGCAAGAGTAGACTTGTTTCCCCTTGGATAAATTGCGTTTTTTGGCGTCTGTTATCACTTGGTATCATTCAGTTTTTTGGTCACAGTGTTTTGGCTGTACGTTTTTATAATTAGTGCCTTCTTTGTTTACCTCTTTTAAATAATTAACTAGCGCGCCTGCGTTATCGGGAGTTTTTGTTTTGTTGCAGTCAGTTTGGAAATTATGTGCCGCCAGTTTGCAGGATGAATTGCCTTCGCAGCAGTTCAATACCTGGATTCGGCCTTTACAAATTGATGAATCAGCGGCTCCCTCTGAATTGCGCTTGTTAGCGCCCAATCGTTTTATTTGCGATTGGGTAACGGATAAGTTTCTTAATCGTATTCGTGAGTTGGCGAGTCACTATCATCAGGGTAATAGTCTTCAGGTGGCTGTTGGTGTGGCACCTCGGCCAGCAACAGGTTTTCAGATTGCACCGTCGGTTCCTGCTCCCTATCAGGAGAGGGGCGATACCGGCGCAGCTATGCATACTGCAGCCCAGAATTCACCAGAGACAGCTAAGCTCGGTTTTGGCGCAACCCCTATTATCCAGGCGCCAAGCGCTGTTGGTGTGTCTAAAAACTTCGCTAATTTATCGGCTAAAATCAGTGAAAATGCTGGTATAAGTTTAGAAAGTGATAGTACTGCTGAGATATTAAATCGCGAACCACTCAATAGAACTGCTACAGAGATTGAAGTAGAAGGCGGTCTAAAACACAGTAACTATTTAAATAGTGGGTCTACATTTGCCACCTTTGTTGAGGGCAAATCCAACCAATTGGGTTTAGCCGCAGCGCGTCAAGTCGCAGAAAACCCCGGGGGTGCTTATAACCCGCTGTTTATCTATGGTGGTGTAGGTTTAGGGAAAACGCACCTTATGCAGGCCGTTGGCAATGCGATGGTTGCCAAGAACCCAAATGCCAAGGTGGTATACCTGCATTCTGAACGCTTTGTAGCGGATATGGTGAAGGCATTGCAATTAAATGCAATTAACGACTTCAAGCGTTACTATCGTTCCATGGATGCATTGTTGATTGATGACATCCAGTTTTTTGCCGGTAAGGAGCGCTCCCAGGAAGAGTTTTTTCACACCTTTAATTCATTGCTCGAAGGTGGGCGGCAGATTATTCTCACTTGCGATCGTTTTCCTAAGGAAATCAATGGTCTTGAAGAGCGATTAAAATCCCGTTTTGGCTGGGGTTTGACGGTGGCAGTAGAGCCGCCGGAATTGGAAACCCGAGTGGCAATATTGATGAAAAAGGCAGAACAGGTGAACATCGACCTGCCCCATGATGCTGCCTTTTTTATTGCCCAGCGTATCCGTGCCAATGTGCGAGACTTGGAAGGGGCACTTAAGCGGGTTATTGCGAGTGCGAATTTTACCGGTCGCGCTATTGATGTGGAGCTGGTGCGCGAAGCCCTAAAAGATCTATTAGCGCTACAGGACAAACAAGTTGGTATTGATAATATCCAGCGGGTTGTCTGTGAGTATTACAAAATCAAGATGAACGACATGATCTCCAAGCGCCGCAGTCGTTCAGTAGCTCGCCCAAGGCAAGTCGCCATGGCTCTTGCAAAGGAATTAACCAACCACAGTTTGCCTGAGATTGGTGAAGCTTTTGGGGGGCGCGACCATACCACTGTGCTGCATGCTTGTCGCAAAATAAAAGAATTGCAGGAAGAAACAGCGGATATCCGCGAGGATATGAAAAACCTACTTCGGTCACTAACTACCTGATTTACTTATTTTTTTGCTGTGTTGTACCTGAGGTGAACCTCAGCTTGAGATAAAACCAGTCCCGGATGATTACTTAAGAGACCATCACATGAAATTTGCCGTATCTCGCGAAGCCTTGCTTAAACCCTTACAACTGGTCGCTGGTGTGGTGGAGCGTCGTCAAACGCTACCGGTGTTATCCAATGTATTGATTCAGTTAAATGGTGACCAGTTATCCCTAACCGGTACAGACCTCGAGGTAGAAATAGTCGGGCGTATTACCCTGGAACAGCCGGGCCAATCCGGCGATATTACTGTTCCCGCACGTAAGCTGGTTGATATATGCCGCTCACTACCTGACGCTAGTAATATCGAATTCACTCTCGATGAAAACCGCATTCTGGTTAAATCCGGCCGCAGTCGTTTTACGCTTTCCACTTTACCGGCCGCTGATTTTCCAAACGTAGAAGATTCCCCAGGCAACTTGCGTTTTAGTTGTGCGCAACATGAAGTGAAACGTTTGATTGAGCGGACAGCTTTTGCTATGGCTCAGCAGGACGTTCGCTACTATTTGAATGGTATGTTGTGGGAGGTACGTCAGGATCAATTGCGCGTAGTTGCTACCGATGGTCACCGTATGGCGATGTGCACTCGTGCCGTTGCTGTAAATACTAATGACGTTGTGCAGGCAATTTTGCCACGTAAAGGTGTGTTGGAATTATCCCGTTTGCTGGATGATTCAACTGCGCAAGTGGAAATAGTGCTGAGTTCAAATCATATTCGCGTTACCTCTATGGATTACACTTTCACGTCCAAACTGGTAGATGGCAAATTTCCTGAGTATGAGCGTGTTCTACCACGTGGTGGTAATAAAGTGGTAATTGGCTCCCGGCTTGAGCTGAAACAGGCGTTTGCGCGCACAGCAATTCTTTCTAATGAAAAGTACCGTGGTGTTCGTCTTCTGTTATCAGATGGCAGCCTGACCATAGTGGCCAATAACCCTGAGCAAGAAGAAGCTGAAGAGCAAGTCACTGTGGACTACAGTGGTGATTCGCTGGAAGTTGGTTTTAATGTTAGTTATCTGCAAGATGTTACCAACGTAATCAGCAATGAAAATATAAAGATTACCCTTTCAGATGCGAACTCCAGTGCTTTGCTAGAAGAGCCTGAAAACAGCGATTCCCTCTATGTTGTTATGCCAATGCGCCTCTAGTTGGAGAGACGTATTTCAATAGCGCTCCGCTGGTCTTATGACCCTTAAACGTCTCTTCATTCAAAACCTGCGTAATCTGGAAGGGGTGGATATCCACCCCTCGTCCAGAGTAAACCTGATTTTTGGCGAAAACGGTTCCGGGAAAACCAGTGTGCTAGAGGCAATTAACTTGCTAGCACTGGGTCGTTCTTTTCGCAGTCACAAACATAAGCCATTAATTCGTCATCAACAAACTGCATTTACTGTATTTGGTCGCGTTCATACTGATGACGAGTCTGAAGTTCCTATAGGTATCAACCGCTCTCTTGATGGTGAAGCGCAGTTTAAAGCCAATGGTGTGATGGTTGCTTCTGCTGCAGATTTAGCCAGCCATTTACCAGTACAAGTTATAAATTCAGACACCTTTTCGCTGCTTGAAGGTAGCCCCAAAGTAAGACGTCAGTTTATAGATTGGCTAGTGTTCCACGTGGAACCTCAGTTCTTCCCAACATGGAAGGCCATCCAACGTTGCCTTAAACACCGCAATAGCCTGTTGCGGCGTGATAGAATAGACCGCTTTGAATTAGCCAGTTGGGATCAGGAATTAGCGGCCCTTACAGAAAAAATTCATGAGTTTCGTTCTGCCTGTATGCTCCAGTTCTCTGAAAGTTTTTCACAGCTTTTGGGTGAGTTCCTAACCTTGGATGGAATCAGGCTTAGCTATTACCGTGGTTGGGATAAAGAGCGAAATTATTCCGAGGTACTAACGGAAGGATTAGAACGGGATCAGCGCTTGGGTTATACCCACTTGGGTAGTCACAGAGCAGATTTAAAAATAACAGTTAACGGTCAAGATGCTGCAGAACTACTTTCTCGTGGCCAACAAAAATTACTGGTATGTGCGCTAAAAATCGCCCAGGGATACGTGTTTAATCAAATAACCGGTCGAAAGTCTATCTATTTAGTAGATGACCTTCCCGCGGAGTTAGATGATAAACATCGCCAGTTGTTGGTGCATTGGCTTGATACTATGCAGACCCAAGTCTTTATTACTGGAGTTGAGCAAGAGACACTTCTTTCCAGTTGGCGCGATAAAACAGATGTTGTCCCTAAAATGTTTCACGTGGAACAGGGTAGGGTAAGGGAAGTAAGTGAAATACTAACTTCCGGATTGAATGAATAGGTATCAGCTTCTCGCTGATCGCTACTGAATAAAAAGCGGAGAAATGCTATGTCAGAAGAGAATGTTTACGACTCGTCCAGTATTAAAGTCCTTAAGGGGCTGGATGCGGTGCGTAAGCGCCCAGGGATGTATATTGGCGACACAGATGATGGCTCTGGTCTGCATCATATGGTGTTTGAAGTTGTAGATAACTCTATCGACGAAGCATTGGCTGGCCACTGTGATGAAGTGCGCGTGACTATCCACCCGGATGAAACTGTATCTGTTTCAGATAATGGACGCGGTATTCCTACTGAAATGCACGAAGAGGGTGTTTCAGCCGCTGAAGTGATTATGACTGTGCTCCACGCCGGCGGTAAGTTTGACGACAATACCTATAAGGTATCGGGTGGTTTGCACGGCGTAGGTGTGTCGGTAGTTAACGCTTTGTCTGAGTGGCTAAAACTGACAATCCGCCGCGGTGGTAAGATTCACGAGCAGATCTATCGCCACGGTGTACCCGATGCGCCCCTGGCAGTAGTAGGTGATTCAAGCACTACCGGCACTGAAATTCATTTTAAGCCCTCAGCAGAAACCTTCACTAACATCGAATTTCACTTCGAGTTGCTGGCAAAACGTTTGCGTGAGCTTTCTTTCCTGAATTCAGGTGTACGTATCGTATTAAAGGATGAGCGCACCGCTAAAGAAGAAGTCTATGAATATGAAGGTGGTTTACGTGCCTTTGTAGATCATTTAAATAAAAATAAAACCACCATAAACAAGATGGTGCATTTTGTTTCCCTTAAACGCGATGATGGTATAGGCGTTGAAGTAGCGCTGCAGTGGAATGACTCCTTTCAGGAAAACCTGTTCTGCTATACCAACAATATTCCGCAGCGCGATGGTGGCACTCATTTGGCCGGCTTCCGTGCGGCTTTAACCCGTGGCCTGAATACCTATATAGAGAAAGAAGGTATCGCCAAGAACGCCAAAGTCGCCACTACCGGTGATGATGCGCGTGAAGGGCTAACGGCGATTATCTCGGTAAAGGTGCCTGATCCTAAATTCTCTAGCCAAACCAAAGACAAACTTGTCTCCTCTGAAGTGAAAGCGGCAGTAGAGCAGGAGATGAACGAGCATTTTGGCGCCTATCTGCTGGAAAACCCACAAGAAGCGAAAGCCATTGTTGGCAAGATGATCGACGCTGCACGTGCGCGTGAAGCGGCGCGTAAAGCGCGTGAGATGACTCGCCGCAAAGGCGCTTTGGATATCGCAGGCCTGCCCGGTAAGTTGGCAGACTGTCAGGAAAAAGATCCGGCACTGTCTGAACTCTACCTGGTAGAGGGTGACTCAGCGGGTGGTTCAGCCAAACAGGGTCGCGCACGTAAAACCCAGGCGATTCTGCCGCTCAAGGGTAAGATCCTGAACGTGGAAAAAGCCCGTTTTGACAAAATGTTATCCTCTGCTGAAGTCGGCACCCTGATTACTGCACTCGGCTGCGGTATAGGTAAAGAGGATTACAATCCGGAAAAACTGCGCTATCACAGCATTATTATCATGACCGACGCCGACGTTGACGGTTCGCACATCCGCACACTGTTGCTGACTTTCTTCTTCCGTCAAATGCGCGAGTTGATCGAACGCGGCCATGTATACATTGCCCAACCACCGCTGTACAAAATCGCCAAGGGTAAACAAGAGCAATACCTGAAAGATGAATCGGCGATGACCGAGTTCCTGACACAAGCCGCTTTGGAAGATGCCAGCCTTTACGTCAACCCCAGTGCCCCACCTGTTGCCGGTGAAGCCTTGGAAAAGCTGGTTTACGAATACCGCAAGGTGATGGCAACCATCGAGCGTTTGTCGCGTCTTTACCCGGCAGATGTACTGGAAAAAATGATCTATTTGCCAGCTATTCGCCCAGAGCATTTGGCGGATCAAGGCCATATGCAGCAATGGTGCGATCAAATGGCGGCGCATTTCAGTATGGATGCCCGTGCCGGTAGCCAGCGCTATAAGATCACTGTGCGTGAAGACAGCGAACGTCACCTGTTTATGCCGCAAGTGGAAATCACCGCCCATGGCATTGCGACTCCTTACCCTTTCAACCATGACTTCTTTGCTTCAGGCGAATACGCCTCAATAATTGCGCTGGGTGAAAAGCTCGAAAACCTGATTGAAGAAGGTGCCTATATTCAGCGCGGTGAGCGCAAACAGCCAGTAACCAAGTTTGCAGAAGGTTTGGAATGGTTGATGAAGGAATCGCGCAAGGGCTACAACATCCAGCGCTACAAAGGTTTGGGTGAGATGAACCCCGAGCAATTATGGGAAACCACTATGAATCCGGAAACGCGCCGTATGCTGCGTGTGACCATCCAGGATGCTATAGCGGCTGACCAGATCTTCACTTGCTTGATGGGTGATAACGTGGAACCACGCCGTGATTTTATCGAAACCAATGCATTGGCTGTAGCTAACCTGGATATTTAATTTATATTATAATATTATTTTTTATGTAAATAAGAAAAGCCGAATTCCGTTGAATCCGGCTTTTCTTATTTGAAAATGAAATAAAAATGACTTCATAATCCCGAATAGGCATTTCCGGCTGGTCTACACTTATAACGAAGTGCTAATAAAAATTAACCTTTGTATTAAACGCTGAGTAAGACGGATGTAATGATGAGCGAAGTAAAAACCCCGAAAGTACTGTTAACGCAAATAGAAGATGCCCTGGAAGAGCGTCAGAATAATGATCGACGCCAACAACACAAAGGTGTCCCCCATAATGTGACTGAAGATCGCCGTCAGGGTGATCGGCGGACACAGCCGGCTAAAAGCTAGCTAGATTTTCCAAGGGGCGTTAAGCCCCTTAATTTTGTCCCCTCCCAGTTAACACTATCCCACTCGCACCACTATTTTTTATTGCCGCAATTTCTTTTGAGTTTGCATTTTTTGTGCGATGTAATTTGCATCACTTGCAAAAATCATCGAGCATAGGCTCGGCTATGGTGCCTTAAGCTAATCAACCAAGGGAGTCAAAGTGCAAATATCAGGACAAGATCAATACGATTGTATTGGTTTTCACAACCAGCTGCCCAAAGGTAAAGCCTCGGGCATTATGACAATTCACTCAGGTCACATTGAATTCTGTATTGCAGAACAGCGTATTAACTTGCCGCTTCAGGGGTTGAAGGTCAGTTTGGGTGGTGCCAGTAATCGCCTTGTATATTTTGAAAATCCCAATCTTCCTGGCTGGAATTTTTATACCAGCGATCGCCGCGTTTTAAAAAATCCACAGCTACATCGACTGCCCAGCGTTTCCAAATTGCTCAGGGGTGCGCGCAATAAACATTGGTTTGGTTGGGGGTTAATTACGGCGGTAATTACACTGATTGTTGCTGTGCCTTTATTAATTGTGTTGCGCATGGATTTTTTTACCGGTGTTATCGCCAAAAAAATCCCGCTGGAATGGGAACAAAAAATTGGTGAATCGGCTATCGCCCAATATCAATTTGGAAAACAATTTTTAGATCAACAAGAATCCGAACGTTTACTTAAACCTTTGGTAGATCCGCTAATCAACGCGCTGAAAAATAGCCGCTACCAATACCGTTTTCAAATTGTAAAAGAGGGCAGCCTCAACGCTTTTGCCCTGCCTGGTGGTCAGGTAGTAATTCATTCTGAATTGATTTTGCGCGCCGATTCTGCCGAAGAATTACTGGGTGTACTTGCCCATGAAATCCAACATGTTGAACAGCAACATGGCTTGCGCAATGTAATAGGAACAAGCGGTATTTATATGATTGCCAGTGCGGTTTTTGGTGATACTTCCGGTTTATTGGCGCTGGTTAGTGGTGCTGCTCCCTTATTAATTAACCAAAGTTATTCACGCGGTTTTGAAACCCAAGCAGACCTTGAAGGTTTTGCGCTCTTGCAAAAAGCCAATATTAATCCGATTGGTCTGGCCAGATTTTTTGAAAAAATGATCGATGAAGAAAAAAAGCAAATGGATAAGCTAATGGATCAAGACAATCAGGAGCTTGCCAAACAAGCATTAAAATTTTTATCCACCCATCCGGCCAGTGAAGATCGTATAAAACGTTTGCAATTACTGGCAGAAAAAAATGCACCCAAACACAAGTATCAAAATTTACAACCGGCATTTGCAGAATTAAAAACTGCAGTTGCCAGTTTCGTTGCTAATGATCAGGGAGACACTCCGAATGAAAACTGAAATAAAAGGCTCACAGGCCTTTTCTTATATTGAGGTAGAGCTGCAACCGGGCGAAACCATTATCAGCGAGTCCAATGCTATGTCCAGTATGGATGCGGCGCTGGATTTAAAAGCGAAATTAAACGGTGGTTTCTTTAAAGGGTTGATGCGTAAATACCTGGGTGGAGAATCCCTGTTTATTAATCACTTTACCAATAATACCCAGCAACCAAGACGCATGACCTTGGTACAGGGAACCCCTGGCGAAATTTGCCAGCGGCACATGGACAATGATGAAATTTATCTACAACCCAGTGCTTTTGTTGCCTGCACCGAAGGGGTAAAGCTGCAACTGGTCTGGGCGGGTTTTGTTTCTTTAATTGCGCGCGAAGGTTTATTTCGCTTAAAAATTTCTGGCAGTGGCGATGTATTTTATGGCGCTTACGGCGCTTTATTGGAGCGCGAAATTGATGGCGAATATATTGTGGATACCAGTCATTTGGTTGCCTATGAGCCGGGAATAAAACTTAAATTGCAATTGGCCGGCGGGATTTTCTCCAGTTTTTTTGGTGGTGAGGGTTTGGTTACACGGGTGGAAGGTAAGGGAAAAATTATTATCCAATCGCGCAGCATTACTGGCCTGTCAGGCTGGTTGAACCCCAAGTTCTGGTAAGGAGCACAGCATGAAAGTCGAGTTTGTAAATCAACCGGGCAATACCGCGGCTAAAATCACTTTAGCGGCAGGCGAAACCTGCACTGCAGAAGCGGGCGCTATGATCGCGATGAGCGGTCATATGAATATCACTACCAGTACCCACAAAAAAAATTCTGGCGGAATCTTAAAAGCGGCTAAACGTATGCTGTCTGGCGAGTCATTTTTCCTCAACCATTTTGATGCCCAGGGCAAGCCGGGTGAAGTGTGGTTGGGCAGTGATTTGGCTGGTGATATGTTGTGTGTGGATTTGGACAACGAAAATTTAATTGTGCAAAGCGGCTCCTTCCTCGCCTGTGAAGAGGCAATTGAAATGGATATGGGTTGGCAGGGTTTTAAATCGCTATTGTCAGGCGAAAGTGTTTTTTGGTTAAACCTGAAAGGGCGTGGCAAAGTAGTCCTGTCCAGTTTTGGCGCCATCTATCCAATTGAAGTGGATGGTGAATATATTGTGGATTCCGGCCACATAGTGGCATTTAGCGAAACGCTGGATTTTTCCATCACCAAAGCGGGCAAAAGTTGGTTGCAATCTTTTTTAGGTGGAGAAGGTTTAGTGTGTAAATTCAAAGGCAAGGGCACACTCTGGTGTCAATCGCATAATCCCAAAAGTTTTGGAATTTCGCTTACGCCTAACCTGCGCACACGCAAAGCCTAAGGAGTTAACAGATGGAAAACCTCTTTAAAGTACAACTAAATGGTGAATTGGTTGCAGGGGCGGATTTGGCAACTGCCACAGAAAATTTTGCGCAGCTGTTTAAAATCACGCCGGAAAAAGCCACACAAATGCTTAGCCGTTTGCCGGTCACTGTTAAAAATAATGTGGATGAAGCTACCGCGCAAAAATTTAAAACAGCGATTGAAAAAGCGGGTTTTGTCTGTGAAATAAAACCGCTAGCAGAAACCAAGGTTTCTCCTTTAGCACCAGTTCCAGCACAAGCCGCACCAGTTAATCCAGCGGCTGTTGTAGCACCGGAAAGTTTTAAAGGTTTTCAATATAAAATTGAGGGCCGTCCAGACTATGCTTTCCTCACCGTGCAAATTCCTGCCAATGAAACGCTGAAAGTAGAAGCCTCTGCCATGGCAACTATGGACACTCATCTGGAAATGAAAACCAAATTAAAAGGTGGTTTTGGGCGTTTCCTCACTGGCGAAAGTTTATTTCTCAACGAATTTAAAGCAACAAAAGGTGCGGGTGAAATTGGTATTGCACCAGGTACGCCCGGCGATATGGTTCATCAATATCTGGAAGGCCAAACTTTGTTTATTCAAAACTCGGCGTTTGTGGCAGCGACTATGGGTGTGAATTTAGAAACTAAATGGCAGGGTATGCTCAAAGGTTTTTTCTCGGGCGAAAGTTTCTTTTTAATTCGCGCCAGTGGCCAAGGTGATTTGTGGTTTAACTCTTACGGCGCGATTATTGAAATCGACGTTGAGGATGACTATGTGGTGGACACCGGCAATATAGTCGCCTTTACCGATGGTATGCAGTACGAGATCACCAAAGTGGGTGGCTATAAATCACTATTCTTTTCCGGTGAAGGTTTTGTGTGCCGGTTCCGCGGCCAAGGCAAGGTGTGGATTCAAACCCGCAACGCACAGGCATTTGTTTCCTGGGCGCATTATTTCCGTCCGGCGGGTGGTGCCTAATCACTCGGCTAGCGCTTGGTTTTTATACCAGGTGCTAGCTAACCGGCAGCGCGGTTTTATCCACGGGCGATTTCAAAACAAATGACGAATGCACACCACTCACGCCTTCAATGCGGGTTAGTTTTTGCAATAAAAATTGTTGATAGGCGTCCATATCTTTCACGATAACTTTCAACAAATAATCTGCCGATTGCCCAGTGATTAAATGGCACTCCAACACCTCGGGGTAGGCTTCCACCGTTTTTTCAAAGGCATCAAAGCGATCCGGGGTGTGTTTATCCATACTGATCTGAATAAACGACACCAGCGTCAGTCCCAACTTGCGCGCATTGAGCAGCGCGACATAACCATCAATCAAGCCCGCTTCCTCCAGCGCACGCACCCGGCGCAAGCAAGGAGAAGGAGAAAGGCTGATACTGTCCGCCAGTTCCTGATTGGAGATGCGCCCGTTGCGCTGCAGGGCTTCCAAAATTAAACGGTCGTATTTATCCAGTTCCATAGTTACTCCTATAACCCCCTCCCAACCTCCCCCTTGGCAAGGGGGAGGGGTTAGTGCCCTCCCATTATTAAGGGGAGGGCTAGGGTTGGGTTATTCTTTCTTGTCAGTTAAAAAGGCATTAAATTCTAAAAAAATGTATTTTAAAACAATAATATTGCTCTTATTTCGAAATTAACACAACCTTCGCAATCATCTGCCAAACTCATCGTCCTATACTGGGTACAGGTTGAAAAAGCCGCGCGTTACCCGCGTCGGAAGGGGGTTAGCCGGGTGTGATCGCACCACTGCTAATCCGGTCTTGTCACCCACAAAGGCTGTTACCCAACCGGGCTGCATCAACCCTGATTTTTTGCGATTTACCTTTTAGCTTAGCGACACAACGGAGTCCGTCATGCTTGCCAATCCATCTACCAAATACCAGCGTTTTGTCGGCGTTTCTTTGCCCGACCGTCAATGGCCGAACAACCACATTGAAAAACCGCCCATTTGGATGAGCACTGACCTGCGTGATGGTAACCAAGCGCTGATCGACCCTATGTCCGTTGCGACCAAATTGCGCATGTTCAAAGAACTGGTGGCGATTGGTTTTAAGGAAATTGAAATTGGTTTCCCCTCCGCGAGTGAAATTGATTACAACTTTACTCGCCAGTTGATCGAGGAAAATTTAATTCCCGATGACGTCACTATTGAAGTGTTGGTGCAAGCGCGCTACGACTTGATTGAAAAAACTGTGCAGAGTTTGCGCGGTGCCAAGCGCGCGATTTTGCATATGTACAACCCGCTTGCACCCGCGTTCCGCAAAATTGTGTACAACACTGACGAAGCCGGTGTAAAAGCTATTGCGATTCAAGGCACCAAGTGGTGTAAAGAATTAACCGCGCAGGCACCGGAAGTGGATTGGACTTTCCAATACTCACCGGAAGTTTTTTCCTCCACCGAAATCGAATTGGTGAAAGACGTGTGCGATGCAGTGGTGGAAATTTGGAATCCATCGCCACAGAAAAAATTGATTTTGAATTTGCCCGCAACGGTGGAAATGAATACCCCCAATACCTATGCGGATCAAATCGAGTGGATTCATCGCAACATTAATCGCCGCGATTCCATCATTATCAGCGTGCACCCGCACAATGACCGTGGCACTGCAGTAGCCGCTGCTGAATTAGCAGTCATGGCTGGTGCAGATCGCGTGGAAGGTTGTTTGTTTGGCAATGGCGAGCGCACCGGTAATGTGTGTTTGGTGACTTTGGCGATGAATTTGTACTCGCAAGGTGTAAGCCCCGGTTTGGATTTTTCCGACATCGACCGCGTGCGCAAATTGCATGAAGAGTGCACGCAATTGCCGGTACATCCACGTCACCCTTATGCGGGCGAATTGGTATTTACCGCGTTTTCCGGTTCACATCAGGATGCAATCAAAAAAGGTTTTGCAGTGCAGAAAAAAGATGCGCTGTGGGAAGTGCCTTATTTGCCTATCGACCCGGCCGATTTAAATCGCAGTTACGATGCGGTCGTGCGGGTAAACGCGCAGTCCGGTAAAGGCGGTGTGAGTTTCCTGTTGCAACAAGAAGCCGGTTTGCAATTGCCGCGTCGTTTGCAAATTGAATTCAGCGGTGTGGTGCAAAAAGTCAGTGACAGCACCGGCAAAGAAGTGAAGGCCAGTGAAATCGCCAAAATATTTAATGACGAATATTTTGCAGTGACTACGCCGATTACTTATCAATCGAGCAAGTTTACTGAGCAGGATGATACCCATCAGGTGGATATCACTATTCACGCGCAACATCAGGATAAAACCGTACAAATCAGTGGCAGTGGCAATGGCCCGATTGATGCCGCCGCCCACGCTATCAGCCAGTTTATCGACGGTGAAGTGAGCGTGATTGATTACCACGAACATTCCGTTGGCGAAGGTTCCGATGTCGCCGCCGTGACCTACGTGGAAATCAAAGTGAAAAACGGCAAACCGGTTTATGGGGTAGGGCAAGACCGCAACATTATTACCTCGGCCGTTAAAGCGCTGATTAACGGTGTAAACCGCAGCGGTGTGGTGAATTAATAAACTGTTCGAGTGATTTACCAAGTTGTTGTTCAGATAAAAAGCGCAGCCAGTGAAAATTGGCTGCGCTTTTTTATTGCTGTTGCGTGAATCTATGCCGGAAAAAATCGCATCTCAATTAATGAGACATCCAGATTCTTCCCCCCAACTTGAAGCTGGTTTTCTCTCCGCACTTGATAGCCATGCGCGTGCAGCACCCCGGGGCGTGCTGGCTATTGGGTTCCCGGCAGGTGCTGCTGGCGGGAACATTTTTATCGATATATAGGCATATTTTTATAGATGAAAGCGCCAAGCATTTTTATTGAACAAATATCCAAGCATCACCGTCTGTGTTAGTTTGAGCGCCTTATTAATAATAAATATTAGGAACTGAATCCAAAAAGGAGATGGGTGTGTCCAAGCACTTATCCGCTAATGGCTAGTACACGATTAGGAAATCGCCATGGACAGCTTGCAAGAAATTCTGTTTAGCCTGCGTCAAAACAAACTGCGCACTGGTCTCACGGCCTTTGGGGTGTTTTGGGGCATTTTGATGTTGATCCTGTTACTCGGTGCCGGGCGCGGTATGCAAAATGCCTTTGCCGATGGCTGGAGCAACGATGTTGCCGATTCTATCTGGATCTTCCCCAGCAGCACTTCAGTGCCCTATCAGGGGCTGCCCACTGGCCGACAAATTGCGTTGACCGAGTCTGACTTGGCCGCTATTCGCCAACAAATTCCGGGTGTGGGTTATCTCTCCAGCGAGAATCCACTCGGCTCCTTTATCAATTCCGATATCTCCGTCATGTATGGCAATAAATCCGGCAGCTTTGGTGTGCTGGGTGTTGCGGATCAATATTTCAATATTAAAGAAAAAGTACGTTTTGATGATGGCCGCCGCTTGAATCGCCTGGATCAGGATGACAATCGCAAAGTCGTGGTGATAGGCACGCGTGTGAGTGAACGATTATTTACCACCCACGCGGAAGCCATGGGCAAGGATATTTTAATCAACGGCATTTCGTTCAAAGTGATTGGCTTGTTTTATGACAAGGGCAACCAGGGGCGTATGTCCGAGCGTTTGTATATGCCGGTATCGGCTTTTAAAAAATCTTTTGGTGGCGGACAAGAAGTTGCATTGATTACCGCGCGCCCTAAACCCGGTGTCGATGGCATCAAGCTGGAAGAGGACATTCTGGCGCTATTAAAACAGCGCCACAAAATTGCGCCGGAAGATGTGCGCGCAATTGAAGTGAGTAACAAAGCGCGCGAAGCAGAAGACATTAATGCCATGTTTACCGGTTTGAATATGTTTATCTGGTTGGTGGGCATAGGCACTTTGCTCGCGGGAATTGTCGGTGTGAGCAATATCATGATTATCACCGTGAAAGAGCGCACCCGTGAAATTGGTATACGCAAAGCACTGGGAGCCAACCCCGGTTCTATTGTTGGCAGTTTGTTATTTGAATCGGTGTTGGTGACCAGTGTTGCCGGTTATACCGGTTTGGTTTTGGGCGTGGCGATTTTGGAAGCGGTAGCCGCTTTATTAACGGCGCTCAAGATTGAACTGCCATTTTTTCAGCAGCCGGAAATTGATTTGGGCATTGCAGTGAGTGCACTCATGTTGCTGATTGCCGCCGGTGTCATTGCCGGTTTAATGCCCGCGTTACGTGCGGCGCGCATCATGCCCATTGAAGCCATGAAAGCAGAATAACAAGGAGCCGATAATGTTTGATTGGGATAAGTGGCAGGAAATTATCAGCAGCCTCAAAAAACAAAAATTGCGCACCGGCCTGACTGCCTTTGGGGTTTTTTGGGGCATTTTTATGCTGGTGATTTTGCTCGGGTTTGGCACCGGTTTTGGCAGCAAAATTGAAGGCATTTTTGGCGATGCAAAAAACGTAGTGATTTTTTGGCCATCCAATACTACCCAAATGGCCTTTGAAGGTTTGGGCAAAGGTCGCAGCGTAAAATTTACCGAGGCCGATGTAGAAGCTATTCGCCAAAAAATTTCCAGTGTGGATATGGTGGATGGAAAAAATAACCTGGGGAGTTGGGGCGCTGCCCAGTATGTGGTTTATGGCAAAGAGAGCGGCTCATTTTCTGTGAATGGCAGCCACCCCGGCTGGGAACCGTTTGAATTTGTGAAGGTAATTGAAGGGCGTTACGTTAATCCGCTGGATGAAAAAGAAAAACGCAAAGTGGCGGTGATTGGTACACGCGTAAAAGAAGTGTTATTTAAAGATGGCACTCACCCTATAGGTGAATCGATAAAAATAAACGGTGTGCAATTTGTCGTGGTGGGCATTTATAAATCCACCGAACCGGGCGATGGTGCGCAGCAAGCGAACAGCAAAATTATCCTGCCCAATCAAACCCTGCGTTATGCGTTTAATCAATTAGATGCATTTCAAATGTTGTTTTTTACACCGGCTGCGGGCTACAGCGCTTTTGATGCGGAGCGCGAGGTTAAACAACTGCTCTATCAACGCAATCGCATTCACCCGGATGATTCCGGTGTGATTGGCGGTTTTAACATGGAACAGGTGTATCAACAAAATCGCGGTTTGGTGACAGGCATTATTGGTTTTAGCTGGATGGTTGCGATTGGCACCATCATCGCGGGTGTTATTGGCGTGGGCAATATTATGTTGGTGGTGGTGAAAGAGCGCACGCGCGAAATTGGCCTGCGCAAAGCCATGGGCGCAACGCCGTTAAATATCAGTTTAATGATTGTGCATGAATCTTTAGTGATTACCCTGATTGCCGGTTACGCCGGTTTGGTCGCGGGGGTATTGCTACTGGAAGCAATCCGCGCGCTACTGGTCAGCCTGGGGCAGGGCGATGGTATTTTTGCTTCGCCATTTATCGATATCCAAATTGCACTTATGGCGCTGGGCGTATTGGTCGTCACCGGCATAGTTGCAGCACTCTTACCTGCGCGTAATGCAGCGAGTGTGAATCCTATTATTGCTTTGCAAGATGAATAATTTTTTGTTAGTGAATCCAAAATCCCACTTGGAACATCCAAGTTAATAACCAGTCACCAATAGTGACACCTGAGCAGACTGTGCTGCTGACACTTGTCATAACAAGTGTTAAGCGCAGTTAAAAACGCCGGCTGTGCCTTGAAAACTGAATAAGCTAGCTGCGTTCTTCACGCGCAGATCGCCAAGGAATTTACCATGATCAAACTTCATAACATCCATAAGTATTACCACTCCGGTGAGCAGCCGCTGCATGTATTAAAAGGCATTGATTTGCATATCCGCGAGGGTGAGTTGGTATCCATTATGGGTTCATCCGGCTCGGGCAAATCTACCTTGTTGAATATTTTGGGTATTTTGGATACCCATGATCAGGGCGATTATTTTCTTGCCGGTCGCGAGATTAAAAACCTCAAGGAAAAAACCGCAGCAAAATTGCGCAATGAATTATTGGGCTTTGTCTTTCAATCCTTCAATTTGTTGCCGTTTAAAAATGCTACTGAAAATGTGGCCCTGCCGCTTTATTACCAGGGTGTGAGCCGCAAGGAGCGCAATTATCGTGCGGCGCAATATTTGGAAATGGTGGGCTTGAGCAACCGCGCTGCCCATATGCCAAATGAATTATCCGGCGGACAAAAACAGCGTGTTGCTATTGCGCGCGCGCTGGTGACCAAACCCAAAGTGATTCTTGCTGATGAACCCACAGGTGCATTGGATAGCCAAACCACACAAGAAGTGATGGGACTCATGAAAGAAGTTCATGCCCTGGGCAATACCATTGTGATAGTCACCCACGAGCAGGATATTGCCGACCAAACCCAGCGTCAGATTATTTTGAAAGACGGTTTGATTGTTTCCGGTAAACATCACCATGCGCCGATCATCACAGCCGATGATCAGGACGAAGAAGAAATTCTGGGGTAATACCAATGTTTGATGGTTTACAGGAAATCCTCTACACCCTGCGCCAAAACAAATTGCGCACGGCACTCACCGCCTTTGGTGTGTTTTGGGGAATTTTTATGTTGATGCTGTTACTGGGTGCCGGGCGCGGTATGCAAAACGGTGTCTATGAAGATTTTGGTTCCGATGTGTTGGATTTTATTGTGGCCTATACCGGCACTACCTCTGTCGCCTACAAAGGTATGGGCCTTGGGCGACAAATCCAACTCACGCTGGATGATGTGGCGGCGTTAAAACAGCAGGTGCCCGGCATACGTTTTATCGCCGCTGAAAACCAGCGCAATGGTATTGCCATTTATTACGAGCAAAAAAATGCAAACTTTGCGGTGCTGGGTGTGCCCGAAGAATATTTCGCCGTGAAAGAGGGAATCCCGTTTAATGTTGGGCGCAAGATGAATCGTCTTGACCAGCAAGAGCTGCGCAAAGTCGCGGTGATTGGCACTGTAGTCGCCGAACGTCTATTTGGAAAAGAGGTAGATCCAATCAATAAAGACATTCGTGTTAACGGCGTGATGATGAAAGTAGTTGGTGTTTTTTACGACAAAAGTAATCGCGGCCGCGATTCAGAGCGCGTTTACATACCCCAGCCAACATTTCAAAAAATGTTTGGCGAAAGCAATCGTATCGGCGCTATTTGGTTGCGCCCTGAATTGGGCGTAGATGGTTTTGAGCTGGAGAAAAAAGTCATCGAAGTATTGCAGCGCCGCCATTCAGTATCACCGGAAGATCGCCGGGCCATTCGCTCATTTAATATGGCTGAGCCGGCAAAAATGGTGAAAGGTTTATTTATTGGCATTAATTCATTTATTTGGTTTGTCGGCCTGGGCACCCTAATGGCCGGCATTGTGGGTGTGAGTAATATCATGATTATTACGGTAAAAGAGCGCACCCGCGAAATTGGAATTCGCAAAGCGATTGGCGCCAGCCCCTTCAGTATTGTGAGCACTTTATTGTTGGAATCCATTTTGGTGACCAGTATCGCCGGTTATGCCGGTTTGGTTTTGGGTGTTGGTTTGATTGAATTGATTTCCTTTGGTTTGAATTCAGTAGGCGCGCAAATGCCCTATTTTAAAAATCCGGAGATCAATTTTCAGGTGGCAATTACCGCGATTGTATTGCTGGTAGTGGTGGGTGCACTCGCTGGTTTAATGCCAGCACTGCGCGCAGCGAAAATTATGCCCATTGAAGCCATGCGTGCAGATTAAGGAGGCCACACCATGATTGATACTGAAAAGTGGCAAGAAATTTTTAAAACCTTTGGCCAACATAAATTGCGCACAGCGCTGACAGCCTTTGGTGTTTTCTGGGGCATTTTTATGCTCACGGTATTGCTCGGCGCTGGCAAAGGTTTGGAAAACGGTGTTAATAAAGGTTTTCCCCGTGTGCCCAATATTGTGTGGATCTGGGTTCAGGGCAGCACCCAATTGCCCTATCAAGGTATGCCCATAGGCCGGCAAATCCAGTTTAAACCTGAAGATGTTGCAGCGATTGAAAAAAATGTGGAGTCAGTGGGTTTTATTCGCGGACAAAACTCCGTGGGTATTTGGAGCGGCTCGCCACCTTACACAGTACACAAAGATAAAAACGGGACTTTTTTTGTGGAAGGCATACATGCGGGCATGACCAATATTAATTCGCTGCGCATTATTCAAGGCAGGGAAATTAATGAGTTTGATGATCGCGAAAAACGCAAAACGGTCATTATAGGAACACGCGTTCGCACTCAATTATTTGGTGAAAATGAAGATCCCATCGGCGCAGACATCACCATCAATGGCATCAGTTTTAAAGTGGTCGGTGTGTTTGAATCCCTGGCGAGTGGCAACCAGCAGCAGGAAGAGGAAAAGATTTATATCCCCAACGACACCCTGCGCTATGCCTTTAACCAAGTGGGTTGGATTGGCAGTTTTGTGGTGCAGCCCAAACCGGGTTTACATGCGCGTGTGGTCGAAGAAGACGTTAAAAAATATTTGGCCGAGTTGAAAAAAGTAAACCCGCAAGATGTTGGTGTGTTTGGCAGTTTTAACTTGCAAAACGAGTTCGACAAAATTGAAGGTTTATTTACCGGCATCAAAGTATTCAGTTGGATAGTTGCCATAGGCACCATCATGGCCGGTGCTATTGGGGTAGGCAATATTATGCTGATCGTGGTGAAAGAGCGCACCCGTGAAATTGGTTTACGCAAAGCGCTGGGTGCTACCCCTAATTCGATTATTGGCATGATTGTTCAGGAATCCATTTTTATTACCGCGGTGGCAGGTTATAGCGGTTTGGTAATTGGTGTGTTGTTGTTGGAAGGCATAGCCACCCTGTTGGATGCCGCCGGTGGCCAAGCGGGATTTTTTGGCAAACCCGAAGTGGATTTTGCCACGGCTATTAGCGCTTTGGTGGTGTTGGTGATTTCCGGTTTGTTGGCGTCACTCATGCCAGCGGCTAAAGCCGCCGGGGTAAACCCGATTATTGCCTTGCAAGATGAGTAATTGTTACTAACTGTTTTTGCCCGATTTTTACGTTCATTTTTTTAGGTTATTACAAGAAGGATGTCATGAAAAAATTTATCTGGTTTGCCGTATTAGGCTTGATCGCAGTAGTGTTTATTGGCACCGCTGTATTCCTCTACAACAAGTCACAGGAAAAACCTGTGGTCTATCAATCGGACGAAGTATTCACTACCAACATAGTGAAAAAGACGGTGGCGGTGGGCAAGGTAATACCGCGCCGTGAGGTAGAAATTAAATCCCAGGTTTCCGGTGTGGTTGAACAGCTTTATGTGACCGCTGGCCAGACGGTAAAAAAGGGCGACATCATTGCCAAAATTACCCTGGCGCCGAGCATGGTGATGTTGAACCAGGCGGAATCGCAATTGGAAACGGCCAAGTTAAATTTCCAAAACGCAACCGTCGAGTTTGAGCGGCAGAAAAAACTTTTTGCAGAGAAATTAATTTCTGCCTCTGAGTACAACAAATTTTTATTAAATTACGATTTGCAGCGCGAGGCAGTTACCGCTGCCGAAAATAATTTGCTGCTGATGAAATCCGGTGCGACTAAAAAGTCGGACAAGGTTTCCAACATGATTCCCGCCACAGTTACCGGTATGGTGTTGGATCTGCCTTTTAAAGAAGGTGCTTTTATTGTAGAGACCAGCTCTTTCGGTGCCGGTACTACCATTGCTACCCTCGCCGATATGAACGATATGATTTTTGAAGGTATGGTGGATGAATCCGAAGTGGGAAAAATCCGCGAGGGTATGGAATTAGTGCTGGACGTAGGCGCTTTGGAAGGTGAACCCTTTACTGCAGTGCTGGAATATATTTCCCCTAAAGGTATTACTGATCAGGGCACTATTAAATTCCAGATCCGCGCTGCGGTAAAACTCAGCGAAAAATTATTCCTTCGCTCCAACTACAGCGCGAATGCCGACATAGTGCTGGAAAAACGCGAAAACGTAGTCGCCATTAATGAAGGCAACCTGATAGTGGAAGAAAAAGCTAACTTTGTGGAAATCGAAACCGGCCCACAAAAATTTGAAAAGCGCGAAGTGAAAACCGGCATTTCTGATGGCATTAATATCGAAATACTGGAAGGCCTGAAAGTTGGCGATAAAATTAAACATCGCTAACATTTAACTTGCCAAATCAACAAGGGCGAAACTGGTTTCGCCCTTGTGCCGTTTGATAATTGCTGTTCTTGTTCCTTACCTTGGCCCAGTTAAAAAGCGCATCAGGAAGGAGTTACTTTATGCAACTAAATATCATCAAAGCCGTTTTAACCTTGAGCTTGATAGCTTTTATGCCTGTGGGGTTTGCGCAAACTGAATTAAAAGGTAGCCCGGAGGATTTGCGTCAATTTTTACACCCTCAAGCTCAACTAGTGACTTTGGTAGATAGAGCAGAAAAGAAAGCTTATTCGGATAAGGCGATTATTCATTTAGTGATAACAACAGAGGGAAAAACCTTATCGGAAAGTTTGACGCAAAATAATACTCTGCGTGAAAAGGTAAAAGCAGATTTAATTGCCAAGGGAATAAGCGAAAAAGACATCAAAAATGCGAAATTCACATCCACACCGGAATATGGTCTGTTTAGTAAAAAGCCTTCCACTTACAAGGTTATTAACCGTATCAGCGTAAGTATTTTTGCTGAAGCAGATTTGCGCAATGTTGCACTGGTAGCTGACTCTTATGCAGAGGTTGAGTTAGCAAAAACAGAATTTGAGCACACTGAAAAAGAGTTGTTTGAGCAGCAAATAAAGGAAGAGGTACTTAAAAAGATTAACAAACAAAAAGAGTTTTACGAGAAATCCTTAAATGTAAAGCTCATTCCGGTTACCTTTCGCGACGCACGTGTCCAGCGCCAGCCTAGTTCCGGTGCAAGAGCAGTATCTGAAGTTGAGGAAGTTATTGTTACCGGAATACGCGCCTCGGTAAGTGATAAGTACGCACCTGAAATACCGAGCGAACCGTCTTTTGATGAAGTGGTATACACCGCTGAGTTAGTGGTGGATTATAAAGTTATAAACCCATCAGCAAATTAACAAAGATAAACAGGGTGGTTGGCTCCAGCTTACCACCCTATATCAAGTCAAACCCTGCGCATATTTTTAAACATGCTCAACTCCCAGGGCCGAATGGCCAGCAATAAACCGGCGTGCTGGCGCTGATCCAGTGGTAATTTGGCATCCTGTTGATTAAGCAAACCGGCCTCTTGGGTGAGCTGGTTTAGTTTATTTTTTAGCAGTGCAATAGAGGCGGCGGAGTAGCTGCCGCGCAAATAAAAACGAAAGGCTTGCTCCTGATTAAAATCACCCTCCATAAATTCCACAATCACATCCCTATTCATAAAACGCTCCAGTGGGCCGCCTGGAATCCAGCGGAAATTCTGCGCGATCAATAATTTAAATTTATTGCCGGGTAACAGCTGCAACATTTTTAATTTATCCAAACGTGCCAGTAAACGAATGCACTCATGCTCGCTAATTTGATATTGGCTGATTATGTCCTCAAAACTCCAACCATCGCGCGCACATACCGCAACCAACAGTAGTTTTTTGTTGGCAATTAACTCTTCTTCCTGCTCCTGACTTAACTGGGAAAGTCGTTGTTCCTGATTACTGGTTAATAAAAATAAATCTGAAAGGTTTAACTCCATGAGGCTGCAGATTTGTTCCAGTCGTTCAAGGGTAAAACTTTGACTGGAAAAAATACGTTTGATATTGGCCTCGCTTAAATCCAGTGCCTGCGCCAGATCCTTATAAGTGATGTTGCGGGCTTTAAGCAGACGCTTGAGTGTTTCGCACAGGCTGGCGATCTGACTCATAGTATTAAATTCCTATACCTTGGGTTTTGCGTCAGTCTACTTCATCCACAAAAATTTACACCCCGCCACCGCATCTCCATAGTGCCTCCATCGCGGCTGACACAGCACTAAAGCTGGTAGCTAAGGCGATATTACTCAACGTGAACTACTGACTAGGAAAGGATCTTGTTATGAAAAAAGTAACTCAATTTGCACTGGTAACAATCGCATTGATGACTAGCCAGAGCTTGCTCGCTGCCGACAGCCTGGGTAACGCGGCTGCTTCGGCAAACCATTCAGGTAAAGCGATAAAACATGCGGCTATCGCCTCAGGTCAAGTTGTCAGTGGAGCCGTTGCTGTGCCCCTGATAGCTGCCGGTGAATTGGGCAAGGCTTCAGTTAAAGCAGGTGAAGCCTTGATGAATGTCGCTACCGACAATCAGCCGTTAGAAGTAACAGACATTACCTTGACCGCTGAACCTGCTCCCGCTGTGGTAATGACAAAGGAATTGCAACAGCGCTAAGGACAACTGCGTAACCTGAAGGGATAGTTACAACTGTTTTGCTGGCAGGGATGCCGCAGAAAACCCAACGAATAAATATGGCGTGCACAAAGGATAAATCCATGAAACCCTTGAACAGATTAAAAGCGATATTGTTGATAGGCCTGAGCCTGGCGAGCGGTGCCTTGTGGGCGGGTAGCAACGCAGCGGGTGAGGCTCAGTTTTCACCCGACGAAATTAGCCGCTTTGCCAAACAAGTAGAAAAATATGCAGCGGCACAGGGAGCTCGCGCATTTATTATTGGCCGGGTAGGGCGGCCGCCAGAGCAATTGCCCAACGGCGTAGAATTTACCCATACTGCGGTAGCGATCTATTCAACAATAACCTTGCCTGATGGCAGCCTCGCCAAGGGTTATGCCATTCACAATCTTTATCAAACGGCACAGAAAAAAGATGTCAGTGAATTGGTGACTGATTACCCGGTTGATTTTTTTTGGAGCGCACACCAAATGCGCGCCGGCATTATTATCCCCAGTGCGGATTTACAGCAGCGTTTAGTTGCAGCCTATGCTGAGGGTGTGCAATACCAGGTACATGTACCGCGTTACTCAGTATTGGCCAATCCATTTAATGGCGATTACCAAAACTGCACTGAACATACTTTGGATGTGATTAATGCAGCTATTTATCAAACCACTAACTACGAACAACTCAAAGCAAATACCAAGGCGCATTTTTCGGCGCAGCACATGGAAATAAACGGCGTGAAGTTATTGTTGGGCACTATGGTTATGGAGGATGTAAAAACTGCAGACCACCCCGCCGGAATTGAAACCGCTACCATGGGCAGTATTGGGAATTATCTGGCAGCCAATAATTTGTTGGATCACGCGGTAATACTGGAACAGGATGGTCAGCTAAGTTCCATGCGTTACAACAATAAAGAGTTGCTCGCTAAAAATTAATAAAACACGGCGGCATAACATAAAGCCCACACCTATAGCGAGTAATAACGGTGTGGGCTTTTTGTGTAATCAGAGTTTGGTTGCAATCACATCCAGCGTCATAAAATAAATAGTGGTGGTGGATTCAAAACCCGAGTCAGTGCCCAGCAACAGCCAGATGCTGCCATCAGCAGCAGTGACGCTGGTTAGCCCGCTTGTTTCGCTGCGCAGGGTTTTACTCATGTAGCTGGTATTGCTGTCGCCACATTCGCGACTATTGGCAAAATCGCCGAGGATAATCGCATCACTGCCACCAACGGCTTGATTGCCCTTGTCGATATTCATCAACAAATCCCCAGCGCCATTATTTACCGCAGCGGGTTCGATTTTACTGGCACCGGCTTTAATCCACACACTCTCGCCCGGTGCGCCGCCCACACCCATACAATTTTTTTGGGCGTTAGTGCCAAAGCGCACTTTGAATTGAAAGTTGTAGCGAGTGTTGGGTTCCAAGCCTTCAAATTTTTTCGTGATAAACATAAACAAGTCATCACTGTGATTATTGCCCGTTAACCGGTAACCCTTGCGATTTGTTCCCAGACTTGTCGGTAGGTTGGTGACACCCGCATCCAGTTCATAAAAGGCTTCTTCGCCCGCAGGATAATCGGCAAAACCGGATTTCCAACCGCTATTGGTATCGTTAAAGTCGATGACTAATGCTTTTGAATTGGGGTCAACAGGCGGAAGTTTGATATCGCTGCCACAGGCACTGATAAAACTGCTGCCGATTAATAGCAGACCAAGCGGGATGAGATGGGTGAATCGCATGATGACGGCTCCTTTTATGGGTTGTATTCCCTATTTTGTGCAGCACTCCCCAAGGCGTCTGTGGTGGATATGTAGTGGCTGGTAAAAAAATGTAACTGTTCCGGGGTTTGCCAGCGTCAGGGAATTGCGAGCGGGCCCACTACAATTCATTACAACACTAGGCACTCGCGCCGTTTATAAATAAGCTATCCCAGTCTTTCCTGCATAACCCCGGCTATGAACCTGATTCCCCGTTTACCACTGCGTTTTTTATTTTTGCCCCTGGCCTTATTGCTAACGGCAACCGCTCTGGCCTGTGAGCAAGGGCAGGGCGATTGTGTGGAAGTGGGCAAGTGGGATATCAGTGTTGGAGTGGGGGCGGGGGTGCGCACCAATCCGCTCGATGATGGCGATGATATTCCGCTGGTGATACTGCCGCAGGTTAACTATAACGGTGAGCGGTTTTTTATCCAGAATCTGGATTTTGGGGCGATCCTTTGGCAAAGCGAAAGCCAACAGCTCAACCTGTTGGCAACACCCAGTTACGATCAGGTTTTTTTCCATCGCTGGAGCCCCAGTAATTTTTTTATCGATGGCAGTACGCTAGCAACTGCGGGCAAAGAAAGCGGCGGTAAAAATCCGGTGGTGACTGACGATGAGGTGCATGATCGCGAATTGCTCACGCCGGAATTTATGCCCTTGCAGGGGCGCAAGCTGCGCGACCGGAAAATGGCGGGCTTGGCCGGTATTGAATACAGCTGGTCAACAGCGCTGGTGGATTTGCAAATCCAATACCTGACTGACTTTACCCAAATCCACTCAGGCGAAGAAGCGCGTGTTGCCATCGCCAAACACTGGCAAGCCGGTAAGCATCAATGGTCGGCGTCACTGGGCGCAAATTGGCAGAGCCGCGAGGTGGTGAATTATTACTACGGTGTTACCCTTGCCGAAGCGGATGCGCGCGGCAGTTACCAAACGGGTTCAGCCATAACACCGCTGTTGCGCCTGGATTGGAACTACGAATTGACCGAGCGCTGGGATTTGCGCCTGCTCGCCAGCTATCGTGAATTACCCGATGAGATTTCCGCCAGCCCGTTAATTAACGATAATAAAGTCATCACGGTTTTTGTTGGAGGGGTCTACCATTTTTGATGGTGGGGTACTGAAACGCGTTAGGGCAACACAGCCTACTCCCGGACGATTCCTTACCGCCCTGCTTTTTACCGCAGGGTTGCCGGGAAGCCCCCTGCTCGCCAGTGATTTACACTCCGCCGAATCCTCTGCCAGTGCCTCCAGCTTGCCGCTGATCCAATTTTCCATCAAGCCGCGTTTGTGTGTGTTAAATGCCGGTGAAGAAGTCTGTCGCGATGAACTGGAAGTGCGCTGGCAGGCGGCGCAAAAACGCTCCCTGTGTTTATACCAACAAGACAAAACCCAACCGCTACGCTGCTGGCAGAACGCCACCCGGGGTGAATACCAATTTGAATTAACCGCGAGTGCAAGCACCGATTTTGAATTGCGTGAAACAGAAACCGGAACAGCCCTGAGCGATCAGCGTTTCCAGGTTGTCTACAATGACAAAAAATACCGCCGCGCGCGGCGCAATCCCTGGAGTTTTTTCTAGCATGTTACAAAACAATTTAATTTTATTGGTTGAGGACGACCGCCGGCTGGCGCAGTTGGTAAAAGATTTTTTGGAGGCCAACGATTTTCAAGTTGCATTGGAGGAAAATGGCAACCGGGTAATCCGTCAGGCACAGAATTTAAATCCGGCTTTGATCGTGTTGGATTTGATGTTGCCGGGCAAAGACGGTTTAACGCTGTGTAAAGAATTGCGCCCCCATTTTAAAGGGCCGATTTTAATGCTCACCGCGCGCGATTCAGATGTAGACCAAGTCTTGGGGTTGGAATACGGCGCCGATGACTATGTGATTAAACCCGCTGAACCACGTGTATTATTGGCGCGCATTCGTGCGCTGCTGCGCCGCTATTATCAAAACGATCCGCGCGAGCAGGAAGCGCTGAATTTTGGTGAACTCTGCATTCAGCCCAGTGCGCGTAAAGTGTTGCTCGCCGGGCAGGAAATTATTTTATCCAGCCACGAATATGATTTGCTTTTGGCACTTGCGGCACAAGCCGGGCAAATTCTCAGCCGCGAATTTTTGTTCAACCATATCTACAATCGCGAATACGATGGTTTGGATCGCACCATCGATGTGCGCATTTCCCAGCTGCGCAAAAAACTCAACGACAATCCTGAAAACCCCACGCGAATTAAAACAATTTGGGGCAAGGGCTATTTGTTTATTGCCGATGCCTGGTAATTCCCACTCATGAACCGCGCGTTTATTTCGCTGTATTTTTTTATTGTTACCTCGGTGGTGTTAATTGGCTGGGGGCTTAATCAATTTTGGGAAAATCTTGCACCCGAGCAGCAACCCAGCGCCGAAGTGATTGCGCTGCTGCAATTGCTGGAAGAGGATTTACTGGATCAGACACAACCGCAGCCGCCAGTGGATTATCGCGCCGATGCGCAGCGTATTTCGCAGCGTTTAAATGTAGCGTTGGAAATTTTACCCCTGGACGATATGGCCCAATCCTCTGCGCTGCAGGAATTACATGCCGGTGAGTTGTTGGCCAGCCGCAGCCGCGAGCAAATAATTTGGTATAAACGCCTGGCGCAAACCGATCAGGTGATGATGCTCAGCCTGCCGCTTGATGATGTGCAGGAATCCCCTTGGTACAACTTGTTATTGATTGGTTTTTATCTGGCGATTGCGCTGGTGATTTATATTTGGGTGTGGCCGCTATCGCGCGACAGTAAAAAATTGGAAGTGCAAACCCGCGCGCTCGGTAAAGATGGCGTACCGGAAACCTTAAACATTTCTCCTGCTTCAACACTCTACCCACTGGCACAAGCGTTCAACCAAATGGCGCAGCGGCTGCGCGAATTAATTGCTTCGCACCGCGAAATGACCAACGCGGTATCCCACGAATTGCGCACGCCGCTGGCGCGCATGAAATTTGCGCTAGCGCTGATCGATGAACAGCAATTGGATGAAAAAAATCGTCGCCAGTTGCGCAGTGTGGAGCAGGATGTCGCCGAGATGGAGGCATTAATCAGCGCACTGCTGATGTACGCCGGCTTTGAACAAAAAACCCAAACCCTGCAGCAAACACCGGGGCATATGCTGGATTTATTGCACGCAATTCGCAGCCGCTTTTATCGCCACAACGAACGCAATCTGCAGCTGGAAATTGTTGATTTAACAGAGGCTAACCCAGAGCGGATGAGCGAGGCAGACAGTGCGGTATTTAGCTGTGAGTGGAAACTCATGGAAACTGTGCTGCAAAATTTAATCAACAACGCCGCCGGTTATGCACGCACACAAATCCGCGTGGAGTTGAGCCAAAGCCCAACGCATTTTTATATCGCGGTGGAGGACGACGGCCCCGGCATCGCCCGCGAACAGCGCGAAAAAGTATTTGAATCCTTTGTGCGGCTTTATGGCGAGAGCAACAGCAATACCGCCACCGGCGGTTTTGGTTTGGGCCTCGCCATAGTCAAACGCATCATGCAGTGGCACCGCGGCTACGCGCGCTTTATCGAACCCCAAGTCCTGGGTGGTGCAAGGGCTGAGGTATGTTGGCCGAAACACTCGCAATCCTGATCATTTTTTAGCTTGCCATTCAACTTGCACTCCATTAATGTTTATACGTTGCTACATTATTGGAGGCGACTATGACAACGACCATTCTCTCCAGCCGTGAATTCAATCAGGATACAGGCAAGGCTAAAAAGGCTGCGCTGCAAGGCCCGGTATTTATTACCGACCGCGGCAAGCCCTCCTATGTGCTCCTTACTGTGGAGGAATATCGAAAGATCAGTGGTACCCAATCCAATATCGCCGACTTACTCGCGATGCCGGAAACCGATGAAATTGAATTCCAGCCGCCCAAGTTGAATCTCACCACGACGGTGCCGGATTTATCATGATGTATTTGTTGGATACCAATGTTATCTCCGAGTTGAGAAAACAAGGCTCAGGGAAGGCGGATAAAAACGTAGTTGCTTGGGCTAAGTCAGTTTCTGCAGATAGCCTGTATTTGTCAGTTATCACCATTATGGAACTTGAGCTGGGTGTGCTTTCTATCCAGCGAAAAGATTCACATCAGGGTAATTTATTGCGTCTCTGGTTGGACTCTCAGGTAATCCCCGCGTTCAGCAACCGAACTCTTGCCATCGATGTCCCGATTGCCCAATGTTGCGCCAGCTTACATATTCCTGATCCACGCTCCGAGCGCGATGCGCTAATTGCTGCTACTGCCATAGTGAATGGTATGACGGTGGTAACACGCAACCTTGCCGATTTTGAACCTACCGGTGTAAAAATAATAAATCCGTGGTTTTAAGAAATGGTAAAACAATTGAATGCGTTAAATCCCCTAACGCTTGAGTAGTTAGCGCTCATCCAACTGCTGAATCTGCCCAATAATCTCCACTAATTTTTTTCCTTTCTCCGTCAACGAATACTCGGTGCGCGGTGGTAATTCGTTGAAGGTTTTTTTATCGAGCAAACCGTACTCGACCAATTTGCGGAAACGTTCGCTTAATACTTTGGTGGAGATGCCTTCAATGGCGCGCTCCAATTCGCCGGGGCGGTTGATGCCTTTGCCGACGTTGGTTAATACCGATACCGACCATTTGCAGCCGATCACGTCTTCCAATTTTTGATAGCTGGAGCGCGATTTTAATGAAATTTTTTTTGCCTGTTGCATCAACAATTTACCCCGAAAAGTTACCCGGGCACCAAAAAGTGCCCGCTATTTTTGTGCGGCTGGCGCGCTTAGAGTGAACCCATCGTTGCGCAGCGATCTTCTTTTCACATCACTATTTTAGAGAGGATTTATTATGAAAAGCCAAGCCGTTTTTTACCATGCGGGTTGCCCGGTGTGTGTAGCCGCTGAACACCAACTATTGGATTTAATCGACACCGACAAAGTTAATCTGGAGGTGGTGCATTTGGGCGAGAGCAAAAATCGCCTGGCGGCTGCCAAAACACAGGGGGTGAAATCTGTGCCGGCGTTGGTGGTGGATGGACAGGTGCTGCACATTAATTTTGGCGCTGCGATTGAGGCGCTGGAATAAATCCAGGGCGGGCAAACCGGGGTTTGTCCGCCGCTGCTTGGTGCTGCAATTTGTCTAGTATTTAATCAGCCCCAAGGCTAGCCTTTAGTGAAAAATTGGGGTTAGAATGCGTCAACCTTCACAGAAAGGTAATTAGAGGCGCCAATTAACCTCTTCCGTCCTGCACTAATAAGATTAATTTGCAGGTTGTTATTCCGGCGCACTCCACTAAAAAGAGGCACAGCCTCGTTTTCTCCGGCAATTGGTTCCTTCCGTCAAACCCGGCAGTGGCAGGTTTAAACACCCGTTGCGCCTTGGGTTATTTCCCTTATTGGTTTTAAAACAGCCTTGCGCTGTGGCTGGTGCTGCTTTGGCGGCCAGACCTATATAAAGATGATTGTTCAGGCAGTGTTATTTCATCGCGGTTGATACCAGAGGCTCTCGCCAGCGCTCTGGCGTTGGTATTGGGCGGCGTTTTCGTCGCTGTGACCACAATAACAACAACTGTGAGAAGATCATGAAAATCCATTTGCTATCCGCTGTATTGCTCAGTGCACTGCTTGCTGCCTGTGGTGGCGATAACAAAAACGGCAGTTCGCCTGCCAGCTCCAGCCCCAGTGGCAATCAACCTTCCAGTGCAGCGGCGCAGACCAGCAGTCAGGCGCCGGCCAGTTCAGCGCAGGCTACCAGCAGCATCGCCAGCCCGGTGGTGGGTGTCTTGGTGGATGCCTTTGTCGCCGGTATTGGCTATCGCACCCAAACCCAAAGCGGCGTGACCAATGAACGCGGCGAGTTCAATTATTTGCCCGGCGAGACAGTGACCTTTTTTATCGGCGCGCTGGAGTTCCCACCGGTGCCGGCCAAACAAATCGTGACGCCGCTGGATATGGGCCAGACCACCAATCTGGAAGTGGCGATGGTGGTTAATATCGCCCGCCTGCTGCAGTCTTTGGATAGCGACAGCGATCCCACCAATGGCATCAGTATTGATGCAGCGGCAGCCCAAGCGGCGACCGCCGTGGATTTCAACCTGAGCATTGAAGCATTTGCCGCATCCACGGCGGTGGTTAACCTGGTGGCCAACAGTGGCTCCAATACCAAGGCATTGGTGGCGATAGAGGATGCCATCACCCACCTGCGCGAAACCCTGACTAACGTCGGGGTGCCGGTGGATGGCAGCTCCAGTTCGGCCAGTTCAGTGGTTGTAATACCCACCAGTTCCGCGCCTGCTTCAAGTGCGCCGGCCAGTTCAGTGCCCGCCTCAAGTGTGCCGGCGTCCAGCTCGGCGGCGAGTTCAGTGGTTGTTGTACCGGCCAGCTCCGCGCCTGCTTCAAGTGCGCCGGCCAGTTCGGTGCCCGCCTCAAGTGTGCCGGCGTCCAGCTCGGCGGCGAGTTCAGTGGTTGTTGTACCGGTCAGTTCCGCGCCCGCTTCAAGTGCGCCGGCCAGCTCCGTACCCGCTTCCAGTGTGGCCAGCTCCCCGGAGCCAAGTTCTGCTGCCAGTTCTTCCAGTGTGATTGCCGCACCCTCGGCGTTTGATTCCGCCGATGGCTGGGCCTCGGTGGGTGTTAACAATCTGGGCTATCCCGGCACCAATGGCGGTGTGACAGCGGATCAGGCGCACACCTACACAGTGACCAATCGCAACGAACTCTTGGCCGCGCTCTACACCAATCTCACCATCAACGACGACGGTAGTTTTAGCGGCACGGTTGATACCACACCCAAAATTATTTATGTGGATGGCACCATCAACATGAATATGAACAAGGCCCTGGTGGAGAATACCGAGGCGGATTATGTCTGCCCGATTGATGGCAACAGCATCAAGGTTGCCTATGACTTCAACGATTATGTGGCCTTCTATGACCCCAACGGCGCCTGGGGCACAGCGCCGGTCAGCGGCGATTTGGAAGCGGCGCGCGCCTGTGCAGCCAACAAACAAAAAGCGGTTATCCAGATCAAAGTGGGTTCCAACACCACCATTATCGGGCTGGGCGATAACGCCAAAATTGTGCGCGGCCATATTCGCCTCAGCTCGCCCTACGACAACATCATCATCCGCAATGTGCACTTTGAAGACGCCTTCGATATGTTCCCGCAGTGGGACCCCACCGACAGCGGCGGGCGCTGGAACTCGGCTTACGACAACATCAGCATCGACGGTGCCACCCATGTGTGGATAGACCACTGTACCTTTAACGATGGCACCAACCTGGACAAGTTGCACCCGCCGGTATTTGCCGCGCCCTACAACCTGCCGGAGATGAAAGTCCAGCATCACGATGGCGCGATTGATATCACCAAAAACGCCAACTACGTGACCCTGTCGCACAACTATGTACACGACCACGACAAAACCCACTTGGTGGGCAGTTCGGACTCGATTGCGGTGGATAACGGCCCGCAGTTCCTCAAACTCACCATGCATCACAACCTGTTCAAGGATGTGACCCAGCGCCTGCCGCGTGTGCGTATGGGCATGGTGCATGTGTACAACAACGTTTACGACGGCCAGCTCAAACCCATCGATAGCGACCGCAACTACGCCTTCTCGGTCGGTTTGGCCACCGGTCAATTCGGCAAGATCTACGCCGAAAACAACGTGTTTAATATCGAAGCGTCTACCGATCAGGTAGAGGCAACGGTACACAACCTCTACAGCGTCAGTTTCAAGCAGGATTCAGGCACCATCGCCGCCTGTACCAATGCCGGTTATAGCGCCGCGGATTGTTCCACCCTGTTTTACGCCAGCGGAACCCTGCTCAATGGCCAGCCGGTGGATGTGATGACCGCGGCGGTGAACTACGCGGCCGGGCTGGCAACGCCCTTGACGCTCAATTCGGCCGCGAGCTACTGGACGCCCGAGAGCTACTACAGCTACACCCTGGAAAACGCCGATGGTCTGGCCAATACCATCATTGCCGCCGCCGGTGCAGGCAAGTGCAGCGATTGCCTGAATACCGACAAGCCAGTGCAAATCCCGGCCTCCAGCAGCGCCGCTTCCAGCAGTTCAGCGCCCGCCAGTGCCAGCAGCTCTTCAGCGGCCTCCTCCGAGGCACCTATCGCCATGAACTGTGGTGCCGATGTGTATTTCTGCGATGACTTCTCCGCCGAAACCGCCGCCTACTGGAACCTGCTGCCGGTCGCCGGCCCGGTGGGTAGCTTCGATTTGTTCACCCAAAACAGCAACCAGATGCTGCGCTACACCGCCGGCAGCGCCGGTGGGGTATTGGCGCTGGTCAAACCCGCTGCCTTTACCGGCGTCACCAGCGGCGATTATTACGTGGAGGCGCGCATTCGCCCGCGCAACAACAGCACCACCGGCAACAAGCAGTTGTATGTGATCGCGCGTGCGCAGGATGCCAACAACTGGTACGGCGCCGGCTTTAACGTACAGGCCACCAGCACCAGCACCCGTGTCGCCATAGGCAAAATGGTGGGCGGGGTCTTTACCGACAACATTTTTACCCGCTACAACACTCCGATTGAACAGGGCACCGCCGGTGGCAGCGATGGCACCTGGTATACCCTGCGCATTGAATTCAAAGGCAGTGCGATTGTGGTCTACCTCAACGGTGCGCCGGTGATTAGCGGCACCGATACCAGCTTCAGCGCGGCCGGTTTGATTGGCCTTTACACCACCAACAAGTCGTTTGAAATCGACGACATCAAAGTGGGCAATGCCGATGTCAAACCGGTGCAGTTCACGGTAGCGCCCAGCACTACCACCTACGTGGCTGAAGCAGGCGATCTGCCTACGGCGCTGACTGTCACGGCCAAAAACAGTGCCGGAGAAACGGATACCTTCACCGCCGAGTCGAGTGATACCGGGGTAGTGCAGGTGAGTATTGCGGGCAATCAGGTGAGCCTTACCCCGGTGGGCGGCGGCAGTGCCAGTATCACCCTGACCAGCGGCTCCGATCCGAGCAAAACCCATGTGATCAATGCCACCATTGCGCCGGAGTTTGTACAGCCCAGCCAGACCTACGACCTGAGTGGCCGTGTCGATCCGGCGGTGAATGAGGCCAGCGCCCATGTGGATACCCGCCTGTCGATCACCTTTGATGCGCCGCCCACCCTGGGTAGCAGCGGGCGGATTCGCATTTACAAAACCAGCGACGACTCGGTGGTGGACACCATCACCCTGAGCGATAACACCGACACCCTGGGCTTTAGCGGGCAGGGCAGCTACCGCATAGTCAAAACCAGCCCACTCAGTATTAGCGGCAATACCCTGACCATCGCCCCGGACAACAGCAAGCTGGCCTACAACACCAGCTATTACGTGGCGATTGCCGAAGGAGTGGTGACTGGTGCAACCCTTAATGGCAGCGAGTTTGTCGGTTTGGGCAAAGCGGCCGGTTGGAGTTTCACTACCAAAACTGCCGCGCCGGCGACCGGTGATGTCACGGTGGACGACAACGGCCCGGCGGATTTCCGCACAGTGCAGGGCGCTATTAACCACGTAGTGCAGACAGTCGCCAGAGATACCCCCGCGACCATCAGCATCAAGAATGGCGACTATCGCGAGCTGCTGTTCCTGCGCGGCAAAAACAATCTGACCCTGCAGGGCGAAAGCCGCGCAGGGGTAGTGATTCACTACACCAATAACGAGGGCATCAACTCCGGCACCGGCGCCAGCCAAGCGGCGGGCAGCCCGGCGGGTGGGCGCAGTGTATTCCTGGTGGAGACATCAGACCTGCTCAAGCTGGATCAACTGACCTTGAAAAATGACACCCTGATTGGCTCCGGTGGTCAGGCCGAGGTGATCTACTTCAACAACGACAGTGGCCGTTTGCTAGCGACTAACGCCAACTTTATCTCCGAACAGGACACCATTCAGGTCAAGGGTTATAGCTGGTTCTACCGCAGCCTGATCGCCGGCAACGTGGATTTCATCTGGGGCAACAACCGCGTAGCGCTGTTTGAAGAGAGTGAGATCCGCTCGTTGGGTGATTCGCGCGGCAATGGCAGCGGCGGTTATATCCTGCAGGCGCGCACGGTAACCGCGGCGGACAAGGGCTTTGTGTTCCTCAACTCCAGCCTCACCCGCGGCCCCGGCCCGCTCAACCATGAAATTGCCGACAACCAAACCTGGCTGGCGCGCTCCGGCGGCAGTGTGAGTTACTTCGACAACATAGTCTTTATCAACACCAAAATGGATGCCCATATCCGCACCGCCGGCTGGAACACCAGCCCGCTGCCCAACCCGGTAATCGCCACTGCCACCAGCGGCTGGCGCGAGTTTGCCAGCATGAACCTGGCGGGCGATACACTCGATGTCAGCGGTCGGGTCGCCGATAGCAGCTACCAGTTATCTCTGGGTGAAGTGGCCAGCAGCTACTGCAATCGCGCGCAGATTTTTGCCGCCTACAACAACGGCGCCGGTTGGAACCCACTGCCGGGCGATACCACCGACTGTGTGAATTTTGGCACTGCCTCCAGTGCTGCCAGTTCATCCAGCAGCGAGCCCTCCAGCTCGGCGGCAAGCGACAGCTCAAGCAGTGAAGCATCCAGCAGCGCAGAAAGCGCCAGCAGTGAGGCATCCACTAGTGCAGAAAGCAGCAGTGAAGCCAGTGCTTCCAGCAGCTCGGCCCATGTGCCCACAACTACCACTTGGACTCCGACTCTGGCGGAATTCAGCGGCATGCTGGGCACCCTTGCCAGCGGCAACTATCCGTTTAATGCCAACCCGGCGCCTTTTACCGTGAGTGGTTTGAATTTCTACTCACCCACTTCAGGCTCGCTGCGTTTGCACGAAGCCAGCGGCCCGGTGTATGCCATCAACTATAACGGCACCTCGTTCAAGAGCGATGTGGTCATGGTGGAGGGCACCAGCGGCCAGGTGGATCCTAAAATCCTCAACGGCACCGGCGGTGTAACCCGCTATGTCTCAATTCCGGTTGCGCCCAGCGCCTTGCCCATCACAGTGAAAATCACCTACTCCAACGCCTCGGGTAGTTGTGTGAACGGCCAGATTGCGTTGGTAGACCAAAATACCAAGGCCTGGAAAGTGGCATCGGCCTGCGGCACTAGCAATTCCGTTATGGAAGTGACGCTGAGCGATGAGACAGTGACCGAGTTGTTTATTCTGATGAACCGCAATGGCGACGCCGGCGGTGGCATTCGTATTTGGCAGCTGGAGGTGACTCGATAAACACTAGTGCAGCAACGACCGGTAAATGCCGGTCGTTGTTTTTAATCTTGTGCACCGCGCAAGTGATCCAGCCAGAAGGACATTCAAAAAATAATTTCAATCGGACAATGTTATTCAATCAATACCCCACGATGTTCATCATTTTAATAACAGGGGTAACACATGAAACAGCCATTTTTTAACATCATAGGTTTGGCGTTTAGCCTATTGTTTTGTATCGCAAGTCCAGCCAAGGCTGGCTTGATCACCACCGAATTTTCCGAAGTGGTAAATAACCAAGGCACAGTTGATATTTATTTTTCACGCGACAGTGGTGAAACCATCCAAGGTTTTTCACTGTATTTTTCTGAAACAGTGTTTGCCGATCTGAATATTATTTCCAGCCCATTAGATTGGGACAGAATTGTGCTGCAACCGGATGCACTACTCGGCGCCGGTTTGTTCGATAGTTTTAATCCGAATGGATTAAGTTCCGGTGTTGCGCGCATTGCTTTTACCTATCTCTCCCAATTGCCATTGCCGGCATTAAATTATGATTTTTATGATGCCGACTTTGCGGTAATTGAATCGGGCACAGCGACTAATGTGATTCGCTCTGTACCTGAATCCGCCAGTTTGATGTTGTTATTTATGGGCTTAATTGCCTTGGGCCTGCGCGCTCGCCAGCAGCAGGAGGCAGTATGAAACAGTTAATTAACAACGGCGTATTAAAAACACTTTCCGCACTGTGCATGCTGGCATGTGCAGGCAACAGCCTGGCGCTGGATTTAAATGTGGTAGCGTTAAATAAATTAAGTGAAACCCGCATCGACCGCACCACTTACGATTACGTGTTTTCCGTCACCGTTAAAAATGGCGAGCAGGCAATTACTAACGCCGCGCAAACCTTAACCGCGAGCGGTGCTGGCACCACGATTCTGGATGGCAATGTTGTTATTGGCGATCTTGCCAGCGGTGAACAAATCACGCCGACGGATACCATTAAAATTCGCCACAATCGCGCTACTGCATTTAATCCCTCGGCATTGGTGTGGTCGGCGAGTGGCACAGCAGTTGTTCCGGTAAATCGCGTGCTGTTTAACGAAACTTTTGATGTCGATAAAGTTACTTTATTCAGTGCAGCCTATAAATCCATTTCAACGGATGCCTCGGCACCCTTATTTTTTGTCACCGGTGGCAACAGCGGAATTACCGTCGCCAATAATCAATTAACCCTGGCAGCGGCGCGTTTTACCATTGGCCATAAACCACCGCGCGCAAACACCACATCGGGCGATACCAGTGCTAATGGCGATTTTGATTTAAGTAAACCCTATCGTATTTCATTTCGTGTGGTTGCTGCTTCCGGCTCCGGCGCAGTGCAAGTGATGGTGGATAACAACACCACCAGCGCAGGCAATTCATTGCACGGTAGCGCCTCGCGCATTTTTAATGTGAGTGCAAATAGTTTGGTGGCGGGGCAAGTTATTGAATTGCAGCCAACAATCGGCACGGCCAATTCTTTTATTTCACTGCGCACCGAAAGTTCTGCGTCAGTCACTATCGATGATTTGGTCATTGAATATCTGGATGATGTTGTAGCTGGTTCGTCTTCATCAGTTGCATCGTCAGTCGTACCATCTTCTGTCGCTGCATCATCAATTGCGCCTTCATCTGTAGCGCCGTCTTCTGTTGCACCTTCATCGATACCAGCATCAAGTAGTTCATCCAGTGCAATCAGTTCTTCGGCGGCGAATCAAACTTCCAGCAGTCTTGCCTCTTATAACGGCGCATTGCGCCCGGCAAAAATGGAAGGCTTTGCGGCGCACGCCGGTGTGACCGGTGGCGCAGGTGGTGCACTAGTCACAGTGACAACTGGCACTGAATTAAATGCCGCACTTTGCAGCCGCGCGACCATGAGTACACCGATTACCATTTTGGTAAACGGTACTATCAGCCACGCCAATACCACGGCGCAGGGTTGTAACACCCAGGCCGATGTCATCGAAATAAAACAGATGAGCAATGTGTCGATTATTGGTGTGGGCACCAACGCGCTGTTTGAAGAAATCGGCATTCATGTACGCGATGCTTCCAATATCATTTTGCAAAACTTGCATATCCGCAATGTGAAAAAAAGTGGTTCACCGGTTTCTAACGGCGGTGATGCGATTGGTATGGAAACCAATGTGAACCGTGTGTGGATCGACCACAATTGGCTGGAAGCTTCCGGCGGTGAAAAAGACGGTTATGATTCGCTGCTGGATATGAAAGCCGGTGTCACCAACGTGACGGTTTCCTACAATTTATTTAACGATTCCAGCCGCGCCGGTTTGATCGGTTCCAGCGACAGCGACAATAAAAATACCAACATCACTTTTCATCACAATTGGTATAAAAATATTGAACAGCGCACGCCGCTGATTCGCCATGCACTGGTGCATATGTATAACAACTACTGGTCCAATGACCGTATGGATTATATGTTCCATGCAATTAACTCGCGCATGAACGCCCAGGCATTGGTGGAGAGCAATTATTTTTACAACGTGAATAATCCGCTGATTGCGTCGGACGATTCCTCGGTGCCCGGTTGCTGGCAAACCAATAATGACAACACAGTGCTGCCGGAAATTTATTACAGCCGCACCGTGGGTAACGGTGCATTGGTGATTCCGCAAGTGGTGGATGGCCAGTTGCAATCCACCTGCGCCGTCACTGTGCCTTACGTTGTAGAAATGGATGCAGCGAACCATGTCCCTGCGATTGTGATGGCGAACGTAGGCGTAGGTAAAATTTCTGGCGGCGGTGTTGTAGTGACCAGTTCAGCGGCCAGTTCCAGTGTTGCATCTTCCGCAGCGCTCTCAAGTACGGGGCTCTCAAGTACGGCACCATCAAGTACAGCACCATCTAGTGTGGCTGCATCAAGCATTGCACCATCCAGTGTTGCAGCAAGTAGTGAAGCCGCGAGTTCAGAAGCAAGCAGCACATCAATAAGCAGTGAAGCAAGTTCATCGGTTGCACCGGTTGTGAGTGCATTGATTAACGAAGGTTTTGCGGTCGATAAAAACACGCTGTTTAGTGCGGCCTATCAATCCATTTCTATCGATGCTTCCGCGCCGCTGTATTTTATTACTGGTGGCGGCAGTGCAATTACCATCGCTAATAATCAACTCACCCTCGCGGGTGCGCGTTTTACTATCGGCAACCGTCCACCGCGTGCATCCACTACGGCGAGTGATACTAATGCCAATGGCGATTTTGATTTAACGCGCCCTTATCGCATTAGCTTCACGGTGATTGCTGCGTCTGGCTCCGGAAAAATGCAGGTGTATGTGGATAACAACACCACCAGCCAAGGCAATTCCATTCACGGTGCGAATTCAAAAGTGTATGAAGTGGTGGCGAATAGTTTGACTGCAGGCCAGCAAGTCACCATCACTCCGGCCGTGGGTACGGGCAATTCATTTATTGCGCTGCGCACCGAAAGTTCAGCAAGTGTGACGATTGATAATTTAGTGCTGGAATATACCGATGGTGCAGGTGTTTCTTCTTCTGTCGCTTCATCTGTATCTTCAGCTATTCCTTCATCAAGTGCGGCGAGTGTAGTTGCAAGTGCGTCAAGCCTTGCAGTTTCTTCAACACCATCAAGTGCAATTGCATCGAGCATCAGCAGCGCATCGTCCAGTGCGCCTTATATTCCTGACAATATAAACCTGAGTGCAGATTGTATTAGCATCGCCACTAACCCCAACGTAAATTGGCGCGATACTTCCTTGCAAACCGATCAGGAAATTGTGGAGTGTTTGTCGCAGTCGCTCGGTAAAGCGGTGGGTTACGGTGAAAATGCCAAAGGCGGTTTTGATCCCAACGGCAACAGCAAACTCACCATCATCACCAAAAATTCGAGCGTGACGGTTGAGCAGCAATTAATAAATGCACTGACAGACAACGCGCACAACTGGATTGTGTTCGATAAAGTGGAATTTGCGCAGCCCAGTGAAATTGGAATGTACCGCCAGTATTGCAGCAACGCCACGGTGCAATCCCTGTTGGATGCGAGCGAAGTAGAATGTATTGATTACCATGCATGGTGTGCACGCAAGGGTTTCAATGATTTGGCAAGCTGCCGCACCGAATTTTTCAACAAGGCGATGAACAAAAGCAGTATTCCAATCCGCATTCCGGCGATTGGTTCTAACAAAACCCTCGATGGTCGCGGCACTGAAGCCTATTTTATTTTCAGCGGTTTTGCGATTGGAAAAGATGCCGATGGTGTGCCCACACAAACATCGCAAAATGTGATTCTCACCCATTTGAAATTCCAGGGCGCAGGCCACACGGAAGATCATTACGTTGATCCGGATATGATTCGCTCCACCGGCGCATCGCAGGATATTTGGATTCACAAAAATACCTTTGATACCACCGGCGATTCAGCATTCGATGTCAAAATCGGTGCAAATCACATCACCATGTCGTTCAACCGTTTAGTGAATGTGAAGCGCGCGGTACTGCATGGCTCCAGCGACAGCCGCACCATCAACGCCAACATCACCACCACTATGCACCACAACGCCTTTGTGACAACTGACGATAGCTACATGCTGCTCGGCAATACCCTGCGCCGCGTGCCGTTACTGCGCCGCGGTAAAACGCACATGTTCAATAATGTCTTTGTGAATTATCGCAAAGAGATTTTGAGTTTGCGCGTGGGTGCCAGCGCCTTCCTGGAAGACAACGCTTTTGTGGTGAATTCCAGCTTGCAAGAAAAGAGTTCGGTGGAGGCATCGCTGAGTGAAATTGCCAACAACTATTTCAAAGACATCAGCGGCGGTTTCTTCCGCAACGACCGCAACTTCCTCTGGTTTGGCAGCGGCAGTTGTGTGGTGAATGAAGCCACCAAAACCCCACTCACCGCCAGCAACGGCACAGTGGCGGATTTGTCGCAAAACTATAACGCGGCTTCACTCAATGCCATCAATGGCTGGCGCTTTGCCGCCGGTCAGGACTTGGTGGACTACGTGACCCTCACCGCCGGTAAACACGGCGATGCCCCGTTTAACTCGCCGTTGTCGCCAGACAGAACTTACATGGAGGCGCTAATACCCGTCGCTTGCCAGTAATTCCAGCGGCTATAAAAACCCCTGGCCATTGTGATGGCTATGGCCGGGGGTTTGGGTGCTTATGACAAATGGCGCATAAATTGGCCTTTTTCTATCGTTGATATAGTAATTCAGTATTTGTCTGTAAATATTTGTATGATATAAATCGAGTTGTCTATAGGGATTTTGTGGTTTGTCGATGCGTTTGGCCAAAACCATCCGCTGCAAATCAGTTGAATAAGTGAATAAGAAACAATCATAGACAGGGCCCAGGCCCATTTTTAAGCAGGTGAAGTATGTCCACACTCAGCATCCGGCAGCAGCTTATGCTCTGTGCTGTGTTAATTGCCGCACACGCAGTGATGTTTGTTTTAGCTCCCGCCTAGTTTTCGTTTTATCGCAAATTTTTACCACAAAGCCACAGCCAATCGGCTGTGGCTTTTGTGTTTTCAGGCTGGCCATAGCGCCTCTATCAAGCCGTGTCAGCAAGTGTGAAAAAACGCTTAGTGTCTGGTATCTGCTCTGCAAAATGGGTATAAGGTGCTTATGTGCCTGTCATTTTTTTCACAAGCTCACCCCCTTACCCTCACACCCGGACTATTGGTGTTGGGCCTCTACCACTCTTGGTTGCGCCGCTGGAGTTTGTTGCGTCGCCGCCATCCGTTTTTCACCGACCCGCCTGGCCTTCATATCCTTGAGTAATTTGTACGTATAGTCAGTTAACGGCTGGCTGTTGTTGTGCATGTTTCCACCTCTTTCGGGGATCTGAAATGGAATTGTTACTGATTATCCTGCTGCCACTGCTGGGTGCCTGCCTGCCGCCTGTGGCTGAACGTTTTGGGCGCAATGTCTGTGCGCTTGCCGCTGCGTTTGGGCCGCTGCTCGCGCTGGCGTTGCTGCTGTCTTACCTGCCGGCGCTGTTTGAGCAACAGGTGTTTTTCTTCCATCAACCCTGGCTGCCACAGTTGGGTCTGGATTTAAGCCTGCGGCTGGATGGCCTGGGCATGATGTTTGCGCTGCTGATCCTGGGCATTGGCCTGCTGGTGATTATCTACGCGCGCTATTACCTCTCTAACCAGGATTCCCTCGGTCGCCTCTACGCACTGCTGCAGCTATTTATGATGGCGATGCTGGGCATAGTGCTGTCCGACAACATCCTGTTATTGATTGTGTTTTGGGAGCTGACCAGCCTCAGTTCGTTTTTGCTGATTGGCTACTGGTCGCACAAAAGCGAGGCGCGTAAAGGGGCGCGTATGGCGCTGGCGATTACCGGGGCAGGGGGGCTGACCCTGCTTGCGGGTGCACTGTTGCTTGGCCAGATTACTGGCTCTTACAGTTTGCAAGTGATTACTAACTCAGCCGATTTGATTCAGGCGCACCCGCTTTACCCCATCGCCCTGATCCTGATTTTGATTGGCGCCTTTACCAAATCCGCGCAGTTTCCTTTTCACTTTTGGCTGCCCCACGCCATGGCGGCGCCCACGCCGGTATCGGCCTATTTGCATTCGGCGACTATGGTGAAGGCCGGTGTGTTTTTGCTGGCGCGGCTCTACCCGGCGCTGTCCGGTTCGGATTTGTGGTTTTATCTGGTCACTTTTACCGGTTTGGCGACGCTGGTGTTTGGCGCCTACAACGCCCTGTTTAAACATGACCTCAAAGGGCTGCTGGCCTATTCCACTATCAGCCACCTCGGCCTGATCACTATGTTGCTCGGCTTTAGCAGTGAACTGGCGGCGGTGGCGGCGCTGTTCCACATAGTCAATCACGCGACCTTTAAAGCCTCGCTGTTTATGGCGGCGGGCATCATCGACCACGAAACTGGCACCCGCGATATGCGCCGCATCAACGGTATGTGGCAGTACATGCCGATCACCGCGACTGTGGCCATGGTGTCGGCTTCGGCCATGGCCGGGGTGCCGCTGCTCAATGGCTTCCTGAGCAAGGAGATGTTTTTTACCGAGACCCTGCAGGTGGAGCTGATGTGGGGCTTTGATTGGTTGATCCCGCTGCTGGCGACGCTGGCGGGAATTTTTGCGGTGGCCTATTCCTACCGGTTTATCCACGATGTGTTTTTTAACGGCCAGCCCATCGACCTGCCCAAGTTCCCGCCCCACGAGCCGCCGCGCTACATGATTCTGCCCATGGCACTTTTGGGTGTGCTCTGCCTGTTGGTGGGCATAGTGCCCAACTACACCGTTGCGCCCTTTTTGGATGCCGCCAGCTACGCGGTGTTGGGCGGTGGTATTCCGCAGTATCACATTGCCATTTGGCACGGTATTAACCTGCCGCTGGCGATGAGTGTGGCGGCGCTGTTGGGTGGCCTGCTGCTTTACTACCAGCGCAAAGGGCTGTTTGCCTTTTATGAACGCAAATATCGGGTGGATGAAAAAGAGGAATTTGAAAAACGTATCCAGGGGGTAGTGCGTTTTGCCCAGCGCGTTACCGATGCCATTGAAAACGGTTCGCTGCAGCGCTCGGCGGCGCTGTTTATCGCCACTGCACTGCTGCTGGCCACGGTGGAGTTTTGGCCGCTTGGCCAACTTCTGGGCAATGTCGCCCTGACGCCGCTGGACTGGGTGAGTCTACTGCTGGCCGCAGTGCTGATGATTGCTGCGCTGGTGACTGTGTTTATCCACCACAACCGGGTGGCGGCGCTGTTGGTGCTGGGTGTGGTGGGCTTGATTTTGTCCCTCGCTTTTGTGCGTTTTTCCGCGCCGGATCTGGCACTGACACAAATCTCGGTGGAGGTAGTGACCATTATCCTGCTGATGCTGGCGCTCTACTTTTTGCCGCAAATCACCCCCCATGATTCCGACCGCAGCCGGGTAGTGCGCGATGTTCTGCTCGCCGGTGGCGCCGGTTTGGGCGTGGGCTTGTTGTGTCTGGCGATACTCACGCGCCCCTACGATACCAGCCTCGCCGACTTCTTCCTCGCTAACAGCGTCAGCGGTGGCGGTGGCACCAATGTGGTGAATGTGATTCTGGTGGACTTCCGCGGTTTTGATACGCTCGGTGAAATCACCGTGCTGGCGATTGCCGGCCTGGGCGTGTACCTGATGCTGGACGGCCTGCGTCTGCCATTGCCGGGTATGGATGGCGAGGGCCGTCGCTGGGCGCGCGATCCTTACCCACCCATACTCACGGTGCTGTCGCGCATCCTGTTGCCGCTGGCGCTGATGGTCTCGGTGTACATCTTCCTACGCGGCCACAACCAGCCGGGCGGCGGGTTTATCGCCGGGTTGATCACCAGCATCGCGCTGATTCTGCAATACGTGTGCAGTGGCTCGGCCTGGGTACAACAGCGTTTGCCGGTGGATTATGGCCGGGTAGCGGTGTTTGGGGTGTTGATTGCCACCCTCACCGGCATCGGCAGTTGGCTGTTTGGCTACCCCTTCCTCACCACCAGTTTCACCTACGTGGACTGGCCGCTGGTGGGCAAATTTGAACTGGCGACAGCGATGATTTTTGACACCGGCGTCTATGTCACCGTGGTGGGGGCGACCCTGCTAATGCTCGCGCAGCTGGGCAATTTGGCGCAAACCACCTACACCGATACTCATCAGGAGGCTAAATAATGGAAGCACTGATTGCATTGGTCATTGGCGTACTGGTGAGCTGCGGTGTCTACCTGCTGCTGCGCGCCCGTACCTTCCCGGTCATTCTCGGCCTCACCCTGCTGTCCTACGGGGTCAACCTGTTTATTTTTGTGATGGGGCGGCTGCGCACCGGTGCACCGGCGGTTGTCAGTAAAAGCGACAGCCTCAGTTCAACCCTCAGTTACGCCGACCCGCTGCCCCAGGCACTGGTGCTCACCGCCATAGTGATAGGTTTTGCGATGACCGCCTTCCTGTTGGTACTGGCCCTGCGCGCCCGCGCCGAATTGGGTAACGACCATGTGGATGGCACCGCCGGCCTGGGTGAAAAACCGGTCAAACCGGTGCGCCCACTAGAGGAGGACGAGGTGTGAGTCATTTGCTGATTGCCCCCCTGTTGCTGCCGCTGTGCAGCGCGATACTGCTGATTTTCCTCTCCGGCCGCTCGCTGCTATTGATCCGCAGTGTCAGCCTGATCTCTGCCGCACTGCTGGTCGCTGTATCGATTGCGCTGTTGCGAATCGCCAACGACGGCCAGATCCACCTTTACGCCCTGGGCAATTGGCTGCCGCCGTTTGGCATCCTGTTGGTGTTGGATCGCCTAAGTGCACTTATGTTAGTGCTCACCTCGGTGCTGGCGCTGTTCAGCCTCAGCTATGCCGCGCGCGGTAGCGATGGCCCCGGCGACAAGCTGCACGCCATGGTGCAGTTCCTGTTGCTGGGTGTAAACGGCGCCTTCCTGACTGGCGATTTGTTTAACCTGTTTGTGTTTTTTGAGGTGTTGCTGATTGCCTCCTACGCGCTGCTGCTGCACGGGCGCGGTGCCGAGCGCGCACGCGCCGGCTTGCACTACGTGGTGATCAACCTCGCCGGGTCGGCGCTATTTCTGATTGCGGTGTCGGCCCTCTACGGCTTGACCGGCAACCTGAATATGGCGGCACTGGCAGCCGCTATCGCCCAGCTCGACCCCGCCGATGCTCCTATCGCCGCTACCGCCGGTGTACTTTTGCTGGTGGTGTTTGGCCTTAAGGCTGCCATAGCGCCACTCTACTTTTGGCTGCCGCGCGCCTATGCCTCGGCCAGTGCGCCGGTGGCCGCGTTGTTTGCGATCATGACCAAAGTGGGTGTTTACACCATAGTGCGCACTTACACCCTGATTTTTGGCGACAGTGCCGGCGCAGTTGCCAACCTGGCGCTGCCCTGGCTCTGGCCGCTGGCGCTGATTACCCTGGCGCTGGGTTTATTGGGGGCGCTGGCCGCGCGCGAGTTGCGGGTGCAAATCGCCTATTTGGTGGTGGTGTCGGTGGGTACGCTGCTGGCCGGTGTTGCGCTCAATACCCAGGCGGCGCTGGCGGCGAGTTTTTACTATCTGGTTCACTCCACCCTGATTTGCGGTGCGCTGTTTTTACTCGCTGACCTGATTCGCCGCCAGCGCGGTGAGCTGGGTGATCGCATTGCCAAAGGCCCGCGTCTGGCGCAATCGGCGCTGTTGGGTGCGCTGTTTTTTATCGCCGCGGTGAGTGTGATTGGCCTGCCGCCGCTGAGTGGTTTTATCGGCAAATTACTGCTGCTGAGCGCTGCTGTTGATCAACCCAACGCGGTCTGGCTGTGGGTGTTGTTGCTGGCCGGCAGCCTTGCCACCCTCATGGCGCTGAGCCGCAGTGGTTCGACTTTTTTCTGGCGCACCAGCGAGGCCTTGCCCCAGGTTGCGCCAGCAGGTAAAGGCGAACTGCTGGCGATAATCGGGCTGCTCGCCTGCGTAGTGGCAATCACCTTGGGGGCTTCAGTCCTGCTGGATTACACCCAGGCGCTGGCGCAACAGTTACTCGCACCCGAGGCCTATATCCAATCCATGCAAGCCTTCACTGCTGTTGAGGGGAGTTAACCATGAACCCACCGTCATCCACAGTGCCCAAAACACGGCGCTGGTTTCCACACAAGGCGCTCAGCGTTTTTATGTTGCTGCTCTGGCTGCTGCTGGCCAATGAAATCAGCGCCGGTCAGCTGGTCTTGGGCGCCATACTCGCCTGGTTGATTCCCTGGCTGGCACAGGGTTTCTGGCCGGAATCCCTGCAGCTGCACAAACCCTGGTTACTGGTGAAGTTTGTGCTGCTGGTGCTCTGGGACATAGTCATCGCCAACCTGGTGTTGGCGCTGCGTATCCTCGGCCCCATGGGCAAACTGCAGCCGGCGTTTATGCAGGTGCCGCTCGACATAGAACAGGAGTTCACCATCACCCTGTTTGCCAGCACCATCTCACTCACCCCCGGCACAGTCTCGGCGGATTTAAGTTTGGATCGCCGCTACCTACTGGTTCACAGCCTGCATGTCACCGACCCGGAGGCAGCCATCGCCGAGATGAAACAGCGCTACGAAGCCCCTCTCAAGGAGGTATTTGAATGCTCACCACAGCCATAAACATCGCGCTCTTTATGCTGGGCCTCGCCATCGCCCTCAACCTGTGGCGCCTCATCATCGGCCCCTCGCTGCCCGACCGCATACTCGCGCTGGATACCATGTACATCAACACCATCGCCATGTTGGTGTTGTTTGGTATCTACGAGGGCAGCATGTTGTACTTTGAAGCGGCGCTGCTCATTGCCGTCATGGGTTTTGTCGGCACAGTGGCGCTCAGCAAATACCTGCTGCGCGGCGACATTATTGAATAGGGGGAATCTATGTCAGTCCTGACCGAATACCTGATCAGCTTTTTCTTGCTCGCCGGCGCCACCTTCGCCCTGATTGGCTCCATCGGCCTGATGCGCCTGCCGGACTTTTATCTGCGCCTGCACGGCCCCGCCAAAGCCACCACCCTGGGGGTGGGCGGCATCATCCTCGGCTCGGTGATTTTCTTTTCGACCCAAGGCGATGGCTTGAGCCTGCACGAATTATTAATCGCCCTGTTCCTCTTCATCACCGCTCCGGTCAGCTGCCACATAGTCGCCAAAGCCGCGCTGCATTTAAAACTCCCCGCTATTGAACGCACACGCGGCAAGCCCTGGGAAGATGACCTGATCAAGGCAGAACAGGAAGCCAAGGCTGCAATAGCGGAAGGACGTTTTGTCACTGAATCTGTTAATGATCATATTCGAAGAATCACCGACTTATAAAATTCGCGTCACAAATAAAGTGGTCAGCGGAAAATAATCATGAATTCTTTTTGGGGCGAGATTGTGTAATGGCATTAATAAATAAAATTTTAGGAAAACGAACTGCGAATCAATTCCTAATAGGAGTTTCAATTATTACCTTCGGTATTATCGGATTATGTGGAATTGTGTCATTTATTCTAAGTGTTTGTCTTGGAGAAGAAATTGAAACTAAATTCATTAGTTGGGTTTCTACGTTGGCTTCGATTATTGGTTCATGTGCAGCCCTAATGGCTTCAATTGTGGCATTTCTTGGCCTAAGTGCTTGGAAGGAAAATATTTATGTAAATAGATACTTAGAAATGATATGGAAGGCGCAGGAGCAAATAAGATTCCTTAAAAATGTCTTCTACAAACATTACAGTGATTCCATTTTATCCATCGTGAATGATTCGTCCAATCAGGAAGAAGTCAGAAGAAAATTTTATCAAGAAATAGATAAATCCAGAGCATATTTGAATGCAGTTGATGCAGTTGATGCAGTTGATGCATTTGAAAGTTATGAATATTCTGGATTTTTGGAATTAATCAATCAAATAGAAAAGCATGTGAAAGATTTTGAGGCTTATGACATAGAAGAAAGAAGTAGAGGAGCAGAACTTCATTCTGATTTTTTAGAGAAACAAATAACTAGAATTCAGGAATTACTTCATGAACAAGAAAGTAAGGCAGTAAACTATAAACAATGACTACAACTCTCTACGGATTCTCCGACACCTCTTTTAAAACCGCCGGCGGCGAAGCCGGTATTCGTCAACTGGTGGATGATTTTTATCGCTTTATGGATGAATTGCCTGAAGCCGCAATTATCCGTGCGATGCACAAAACAGATTTAACCGAATCGCGCGATAAACTCACGCGCTTTTTATGTGGTTGGATGGGCGGGCCATCGCTCTACGCGGAAAAATACGGCAGCATTAATATCCCGCGCGATCACTCACACTTGCCGATTGGTGCGCACGAACGCGATGCCTGGTTGTTATGTATGGAGCGGGCGATTGCGCTACAGAATTATCCGCAGGATTTTGCGACTTACCTGCTTGCACAATTGCGCGTTCCTGCGGAGCGTATTGTGATGGCGAGCAAACATGTTGCGACACAGCATTCAACTTGATTATTAGCCACAAGATCTGGTGATGATTAGTCTGTTTTTTTGCGCTTGACGCGCCCTTTTTAAGCGCGCAGTATGAGCGCCTCCTAGGGGCAAACAACCATAACAATGCTCCGCTAGTGTTAGTTTTTTCCAATCTGTTTTTCATAAGTGCTGCGTGCTGTTGTCTATCAACATTTCAGCAGCCACTGCGCCTTGGCGTATATCGGCGTTTTTCGGTCTGTATCCCTGCTGCCTGTCAGCCGGTGTTGTTTTATCCAAACATTTCCGAATAACAACGATATAGTTTTCAAGGTAATCCAATGAACATCAAAAAATTTTCCCGTGGCCTTGGCCACTTTTTCGCGTTGGGTGCGGCTGGCGGCCTGTTGGTCTGTGCGGCACAGGCGCAAACTCTTGGCTCCAATCTCTCGCTCACTGGCCCCAGTGCCGGTGCCGATGGTTCGGGTTTTAATGACACTAAACTGGTGCGCGATGGCAGCACGGCGACCTATACCCAAGCCAGTGGTACGTCCAATCAGCGTGTGTCGGTGAAGTGGGGCAGTGCAATTAATTTCAACACGGTGATCCTGCGTGAATCCGGCAGTACCATAACTAATTGGCAGTTGGTGAATAACGATACCGGCGCAGTATTGGCAACCGGCACTGGCATTGGTGCGGCGCGAACGGTGAACCTGGGCAATGTGTCCATGAAAAAACTGAACTTGGTGGTCAGTGGTAGCTCGCCTTTGCGCATGGCGGAAATTGAAGTTTATAACGCAACCGGTGCGGCTTCCTCGGCGCCGTCATCAACTGCGCCCAGCTCCAGCAGTCGTTCATCGATTGCGCCTTCTTCTGCCGCGCTCTCTTCTGTAGCGCTTTCTTCCGCTGCACCTTCGTCAGTAGCTCGCTCTTCAGTAGCACCCAGTAGCATTCCCGCATCGAGTGTTCCGGCGTCCAGCCGTTCGAGCAGCAGTGTGTCGTCAGTAAATAGTTCCAGCGGCGCCATCAGCGCGGCCTGTATCCAATTGGCGACTAACCCTTCAGTAAACTGGCGCGATACAGCATTGCAAACCGATCAGGAAATTGTGGAGTGTTTGTCTAAAACCCTCGGCAAGCCGGTTGGTTATGGTGAAAATGCCAAGGGCGGTTTTGATCCCAACGGCAACAGCAAACTCACTGTGATTACCAAAAATGCCAGCAAATCAGTTGAGCAACAATTACTGGAAGCCATTAGCGGTGAAGCGCACAACTGGATTGTGTTCGACAAAATCCAATTTGCGCAGCCACACGAAATTGGTATGTACCGTTTAGGTTGCAGCAACCCAACAGTGCAATCGATTCTCGGTGCCACTGAAGCTGAGTGTGTGAACTACACGCAATGGTGTGCAAAAAATGGTGTGAGCAGTGCCAATTGTGTAACGCAATTTTTTAATTCAGCGATGAATAAATCCAACAACCCGATTCGCAATCCGGTGATTGGCTCCAACAAAACGATTGATGGTCGCGGCAGCGAAGCCTATTTTTTATTTAGCGGTTTTGCGATAGGTAAAGACTCCACCGGCACGCCAACACAAACGGCCAACAGTGTGATTCTTACGCATCTGAATTTTAAAGGCGCGGGGCACACCGAGGATCACTATTGCGACCCGGATATGATTCGCTCCACCGGCGCCTCCAAAGATATTTGGATTCACAAAAATACCTTTGATACCACTGGTGATTCTGCGTTTGACGTAAAAGTGGGCGCGCATAATGTGACTATGTCGTTTAACCGCGTAGTGAATGTAAAACGCGCAACCCTGCACGGCTCCAGCGACAGTCACACTATCGACAAACAAATCACCACCACCATGCACAACAACGCGTTTGTCACTACCGATGACAGCTATATGTTGCTCGGCAATACCCTGCGCCGTGTGCCTTTATTGCGTCACGGTAAAACCCATATGTTTAACAACGTGTTTGTGAATTATCGCAACCAGATTTTAAGTTTGCGGGTGGGCGCGAGTGCGTTTATGGAAGACAGCGTATTTGTAGTGAATGCAATTCATCAGGAAAAGAGCACCGCGCAATTATCGCTGGCCGAAATCAGTGCGAATCTGTTTAAAGATATTAGCGGCGGTTCGTTCCGCAATGATCGCAACCTGCTGTGGTTTGGCGATGCCGCGTGTAATTTAACCGCATCGACCCAAACGGCGTTGACGGCGACCAGCGGCACAGTTGCCGATCTCTCCGCCAATTACAGCAGCGCTTCGCGCGCTACCATTAACAGCTGGCGTTTTGCCGCTGGTCAGGAGCTGGTGGATTACGTGAGCGCCACGGCCGGCAAATACGGGCAGATTCCTTACAACTCACCACTCGCAGGTGACAAGTATTACGTGTTGGGCCTGGGCAAGGTGCCCTGCCAGATTCGTTAATATTTAACTAACGGCGTTAATAAAAAAGCCCCGGTGTTTTTGAACTGCACCGGGGCTTTTTTATGCCGGTTTTTTTGCGCTATGGAAAAAAATGACAAAAACGATCTAATTAAAACTGGCGCTAAAATTTCCTTTTGCGTAATCGCTGCCTAGACTAAAAGGACTTTTTTATAGGAGTTGAAAAATGGTTTTACGCATTCCAGCGTTCCTCACCAAATTGGCGGCAGCCGGTTTAGTCATGGCGACAAGTCTTTGTGCAATAGCGGGCAGCTTGACGAATGTATCGGTTGTACCGGCTGACAATACGCCGGGAGCGACGACTAGCTATACCTTTACCTATACAACCGAGTTGGATTTAAACGCTGATACAGCGCTTTTGTATGTGATATTTCCGCCAGAATTTACCGTTGCCGATGGTGCCTGTGATCGGATTGTTTCTTTTACCCTGAACCCTGATCCCGGCGGTGTTATTTGTCGAGACTCCTACGGCGGTTTTAATGAAGTGGGTTTTTCGGTCAATACCACCATTGGGGGCGGCGATAGCATCCTGGGTGGTACTCAGGTAACTGTAGTGGTCGGGGGCGTCACTAACCCTATTACTCCGGGTGACTACAATTTTGATCCTTTTGGTGGCATCGGTGTTGATTCAGGCATCTATACCGCTGATATGACCAGTCCTATGATGCCGACCCAAATCGATGTCGCCCCCACACAAACCGTCACCATCGGCACCCCAAGTAGTAGCAGCTCCAGCACCAGCAGTAACGCCTCCAGTAGTGCTGCTAGCAGCAGTGGTGCGCTTGTGGATGGTACCTGCGGTATCGCCCATACGGGCACCTTTGCGATAGATCCGCCACCAGAAACTCTGTGTGATACGGGTACTCCAGCTTCATACAGCGCTAATGCCACCGATTACACCTGGGATTGTGATGGCGAAAATGGTGGTAGCTCCGCCAACTGCTCCGCGAATCTGGGTTTTTTGATTACACCCGCAGTCACTGCAGAGGGCACCTTTGAGTGTGTCCCTGATCTGGTGGCCTATGGTACGGGTACAACCTGTACTGCAATGCCCAGTCCCGGTTATGACTTTGATGTATGGGGTATGGGAGATTGTGACACTGTGACAACGGCGGTTTGTCCCTTGAACAACGTTATTACTGACCCAGTGTTGAACGTAATATTTGTGGCGGGTTCTACTTACAACATTACTACAGCTGTTAGCCCGAACGATAATGCGGGTACAGCAAGCTGTAACCCTGCACAGGTGGCCAGTGGTAGTAATACAACTTGTACTGCCACAGCGGCAGTTGGCTATAACTTTAGCGGTTGGACAGGCGACTGCATGGGCAGCAGTTGTAACTTGACCAACATTACTGCCAACAAATCGGTCACGGCTAATTTTAGCCTCAAGAATTACACCATCAGCGGAAGTGCATCGCCAGAGAATGGTGGCAGCGTTATTTGTAGTGGCAGTGTGAGCCATGGTAGTTCGGGTAGCTGTACCGCAACAGCCGAAACCGGTTATAGCTTCACCAGCTGGAGCAACTGCCCCAGCGCCAGTGCGAATACCTGTAATTTCACTAGTGTGACATCCAACAGAAATGTTACAGCTAACTTCAGTGCGAACTCCAATACGGTCTATGGTTATACAGATACAGGACGCGGCGAAGTGAGCTGTACCAGTCCTGTCCTCACAGGCGGTACCACCACCTGTACGGCTACGCCTGAATTTGGCCACCACCTTGTGAAATGGACGGGTTGCACTTCTTCTGGTCCCAACACTTGTACAGCTATTGTGACCGGAGAAACCGAAATAATTGTCAGCTTTGCGGTCAACATCTACACGCTGACGGGAATCGCCATTCCGGCGGAAGGTGGCAAATTTGAGTGTGGCACTTGGATGCATGGGGACATGGGAATATGCCAAGGTAGCGCGAACCCCGGGTACCATCTGGAAAGTGTGAGTGGTTGTTCTGGTGATCTTGAATGGTGTGTAACCGTCCCGATGACCAGCAACATGGAAGCCACGGCGACGTTTAAACTCAATTCCTACACCCTAACCGGCAGTGCTAACCCTGTTGGCACTGGTAATGTCAGCTGCCCAGAAAAGGCTGAACACGGCTCTGCTGCCGGTTGTACTGCCGAGGCAGTGACGGGCTATCGCCTGAAAAATTGGAGCCTTGTGTGTGAGGATACTGACTGTAGCCTCGAGAATATTACCGCCGACGCAACAGTGACCGCCAATTTCGAAAAAATCCCTACCTATAACGTCAGCACCAGCGTGTCTCCTGTGGATAGCGGCAGAATCAGTTGCACCAAAGATATTCTGGAGGGTAGCTCCGCGACCTGTAGTGCTATCGCCAAAGACGGTTTTGAATTCACCGGCTGGGGTGGCGATTGTGCGGGAACTGAGCTGAGCTGCGTGATCGCCAATGTCACAGCTAACAAGTCGGTCAGCGCGACCTTTGCGCAAACTCAGGCGGCGGGCTTTAACATCACAGTCGGTTTCATCAACGCGGTAGGTAAGCCGGAAGCTACTGCTATTGCCGGCGATCAAATTTGTTCCGCACCCAATCCGGTGGCCGGTGGCACAACTGTGAGGTGCAATGTCGATAATTACCGGTTGCCGGGCGGGAACACATTCAGAGGCTGGGAAGGTGGCTGCACCAAGGTGGAAGGCCGTACCTGTATTATTGAAAATATGGCTAGCGACAAACGCCTCACTATCAAAATGGGCTCGTTAGCAACAGACTCATCTACCAGTCTCATCAAAGTCAAGCCTGCGGGGGCTGGCAGCGTGTGGTGTACTCAGTCCTGGGCAAACTTACCTTTGTTTAGTAATACGATTACCGATTATTGTCAGGCAGAAGCTAATCAGGGCTATGCGTTTGAGGCTTTCGTTAAAACCTGTTCTGCTGCTGGTATCTGTTATGCGACTGATTACTACTTGGAAGCCAGGTTTAAGTCAGTACCAAATATCCCCGTTGTGATCTGTGAGAGCTGTAATACCAGTACCACAGACACATTTACCAGCACCACAAACACCACCAGCACCACCAGTACGCCGGATGCCAATGGCACCAGCACTCAATCTACTGTGGCGACTACAACCAATACCCAAACCGGGCAAACTAATACGCAAATTAGTGTGGCTCTGCAAGACACAAATGGTGGTCTTGTAACGAAACCTACAACTACCAATATCACCGATCCCAATTTGCAAATACAAATAAGCCCTAACGGCCCCGTTAGTTTTACCAGCGACAATTTAAATACGGGTATGTCGACATCGGGATCTATTGCGGGTAGTGGTTTTTCCGCCACAACGGGTGTTGGAGGTGGATTAGGTGGTGGACTAGGCGGCGGCTTAGGTGGCAGTGGACTAGGTGGTGGCTTTAGCAGCACCGTGAATACTGGAAGCGGATCAAGTGTGATACTTGGGCAAAATACTCAAGGTACCAACGTGCAAGTAACCACGCCGGGTGGCCAGACGACCAGCGTGACTACAACCCCTAGCGGCACTACTATCACCACCGGGCAAAACCAGCAGCAGGTGACAGGTACCAGCACCACCACTAATGTCACTAATTCGGGCACCTCTACGACTGCGCCTATCAATAACAATGGGCAAAGCATTACTAGCAATGTGGTTGATGACAGTCCTCAATCGGGTAGTTTCGGTCCGTCAGGTATTACAACCACCGCACCTTTAGTTCCCGGTACGACTGTTACTGTATCGGCCTGCTGTTACAACCCCCCCACCACGGTGACCTTTACTCTGGCGTCAAGTGGTGTCACTGGTAGTAATATCTCCAAACCCGGTAGACACAGCAAAACAGCCAACGCCGAGGAGGAGCGGGTGATCAATATTGATATGGGCACGGGTGAATTGGTGAGTATTGGCCTGGGTTCCGCCAACCAGCCGTTTTTTACCGCCCAACCTAACGACCCATTGGCACCTGTGGCCACAGGTTATGAAACCGATGAGGAATCCTTTGACCTCACCCTGACTTTCCCGGCCGCTAACTAATTAGGAGCAGATGATGAAAATGTCTTTGATTACTAAATTCGTGCTCCTTGCGGCAGTGTCAGGTCTGGTTGCCTGTGGTGGCAGCGATAAAAAGGGTGGCAATAACACCAGTAGCGCGGCGGCGAGTAGCACCCCGGCCAGCAGTTCAGCGGCCAGTAGTTCGGTGATGAGTAATGTGATGGAGGTGGGTAAAGAATATCCCTATACCGCCAATACCAAAATCACCAACACTGGCACTACCGATTTGGTAGTCACCCAAAAATACTATTGGGAGACCCAAGAAACCAAAGTGGTGTTGGTGGAGGGTAGTGCGACTATTGATTGATGATGGATGGCGTTAAATAAAAAGCCCCGGTGTTTTTTGAACTGCACCGGGGCTTTTTATTTTCTGTGAAGCTGTCGGAAGGCGCTGCGCTTTTCCAACCTACGAATCTGCTTTTATTTCAGCGGCGGTACTCGCCACAATTCGTATGCCATCTTTTCTTGCGGGTGGCATTTTGGCAATTTCGCTTTCAATCCAGTTTTTTACATCTTCGGTTAATTGCTTGCGGTCTTTACCTTCAGTGGCAAAAGGTTCGCTGATCACCACGCGAATGGTGCCGGGGTATTTAATTAAATTTTTAGTGGGCCAGCATTCGCCGGCGTTGTGGGCGATGGCGACTATAGGCACACCAGCGCTGATGGCGATGTCGGCGCCGCTGCGCGCGTAGTTACCGACTTGGCCCACCGGGGTGCGAGTACCTTCGGGGAACACTAATAAATTATTGCCCTGCTGCAAACGGCGCAGGCCGATGCGTTTAATATCTTTTAAGGCCTGCATAGGGTTGCTGCGATCGATAGCGATAGGACGCAAACTCGCCAAACCCCAACCAAAAAATGGAATGCGGAATAATTCTTTTTTAAGGATGGTGCTGACCGGGCCAAAATAATATTGCAGGAACATGGTTTCCCAGGTGCTTTGGTGTTTGGCCATAACCACACAGGGAAATAAATCGCGGCGGCGCTCGCCGTGAATTTCAAAACGAATATTGCAGCAGACGCGCAACCAAAACATCACAAAACGGTTCCACAAAGTCACTATGCGCCAGCGCCAGGCGTAGGGAAATATTGGCCAAATAATCACGCCAATAAAACCAATCAATACGCTGCTAACGTTGTAACCAATAGTAAAAAGTAAACTGCGAAGTTTAAGCACGTTAATTCCTGTTAGGAGTTTTGGGTGAGGGCGTCGGCAAGAATAAAATCTGCTGCTGCACTCAGGTTATCAAATACCAATACTTGTTCTTGGGCGATTAGCGGGCTGTCAGTTTGCAAACTCGCATCGGCTAATTGCGCCAGGGTTGTTTCGCCCTTGCCGGTTTTTACCAGCACAGGTTTGCAGCCTTTTTGTACGCCCGCTTGTAAATCGCGCAGGCTGTCGCCAATAAAATAACTGGATTCCACCGAGGTGTTAAATTCGGCTTCAATGGCATCGAGCATGCCCGGTTTGGGTTTGCGGCATTTGCAGCTGTCATCCGGGTGATGGGGGCAATAAAAAATCCCGCCCAATTCGCCGCCTTGTTCTTCCACCAGTGCGGTTAATTTTTCGTGCATGGCTTCCAGGTCTTCCAGCTCAAATTTACCTTTGGCCAAACCCGCTTGGTTGGTGGCAACGACTACCGTAAAACCTGCTTTGCTTAAGCGCGCAATAGCCTCAATGCTGCCGCTAATGGGCAGATATTCGTCAGCCGATTTTACGTAGTCGTCGCGGTCGTGATTTATTACACCATCGCGGTCGAGAATAATTAGTTTCATGGTGTTCTCAGTGATAGAACCCCCTCCCAGCCTCCCCCTTTTCAAGGGGGAGGGGCTTTACTTCCCACTTAATGCGCCGTACCAGTTCCCTCCCTTTATGAAGGGGAGGGCCAGGGTGGGGTAGTAACTCCCTCCCTTTTTTAAGGGGAGGGTTGGGGTGGGGTTAGATTTAGTTTTTCGCCGGCACCAAATAGGAAATATCCGCGACTTCCAAAAACAAACCGCGCAGTTTGGATAACAACGCCAAACGGTTTTGTTGCAGCGCGGCGTCATCACACATCACCATCACGCTATCAAAAAATGCATCCACTGTTGGTTGCAAATCGGCGAGTGCAGCGAGGGCCTTGGTGTATTCACGCGCGGCAAACAAAGGTGCAACTACCGCTTCTTTGGCGCTGATGGCTTGCGCGAGATTTTTCTCTGCATCTTCCTGCAGCAAAGCCGAATTTACGTCGCTATTCACCGCCGCATTTTGCTTGGCGAGAATATTGGATACACGCTTATTTGCGGCAGCGAGTGCCTGCGCTTGCGGCAATTTGCTGAACTCGTTTACGGCGAGCACGCGCTGGTTAATATCCAGTGGTTGCGATAATTGTTTTGCGGTGACGGATTGGAATACTTCCGCTGGAATCTGCGCATCTTCAAACATCGCGCGGAAACGGTCGAGCATATAGCCGAGCACTTGCTCAACCAGCTCATCACCCACAGTCAGATTTTTGTGCTGCGCTTTGGCGAAGGTTAATAACTCGCGCAAATCCAGCGTCAGGTTTTTTTCCACCAATAAACGCAATACGGCGATGCTCGCACGGCGCAAAGCGAATGGATCTTTGGAGCCGGATGGTTGTTGGCCAATACCAAAAATACCGCTGATGGTATCCAAACGATCCGCCAGCGCGATAATGGTGCCGGTGATAGTTTGCGGCAATTGGTCGCCCGCAAAACGCGGCATATATTGTTCGTTCATCGCCGCCGCGACTTCGGCATTTTCGCCGTCGTTCAGCGCGTAGTAGTAACCGGCGATACCTTGCATATCGTCAAACTCGCCCACCATATTGGTGACCAGATCCGACTTACACAATTGCGCGGCGCGTTCTGCTGAAGCAGAGTCTGCATTTAATTTGCCAGCGATCAGCTTTGCCAAACCTGCTACGCGTTCAGTTTTATCGTAGATAGTTCCAAGCTGTGCCTGGAATACGATGGTTTTTAACCGTTCGCGCAGTGAAGCCAGAGTGGTTTTTTTATCGGTTTCAAAAAAGAAAGCCGCATCGGACAAGCGTGGGCGAATCACACGCTCGTTGCCATTGATAATTTGCGCGGCGTCTTTGCTTTCAATATTCGCTACGGTGATGAAATTATTTTTCAACTTGCCGTTGGCATCTACCACGTGGAAATATTTTTGGTGCTCTTTCATGGAAGCGATCAAGGCTTCTGCGGGAACAGCCAGGAAGCGTTCTTCAAATTTTCCGGTGAGTGCGACAGGCCATTCAACCAAAGCGGTTACTTCGTCCAGAAGATCAGCATCAATCACGGCAACGCCGCCAACTTTTTTCGCTTCAGCTTCGACTTGTTGTTGGATGGTTGCGCTGCGCTCAGCAAAATCCGCTACTACATAGCCGGTATTTTTTAAAACACTGGCGTAATCACTGGCGTTGGCTAATTCAATACTGTTGTTGTAGTGGAAGCGATGGCCGCGTGTGGTGCGACCAGCGCTTAAACCCAGCACCGACGCATTAACTACCTCGCTGCCAAACAGCATCACTAACCAGTGTACCGGGCGCACAAATTCTTCGCGGGTTGAACCCCACTTCATGCGTTTGGCGATAGGTAATTTTGCCAGCGCATCGCTTACGATTTTTTCCAACAGCGCGGTGGTTTTTTGGCCTTGTTGTGAAATACGTGCAACCAGTTTTTCCGCTTTGCCATCGCTTTCGGCTTTTAATTCAGAAGCAGCAATGCCATTTTTTTCGGCAAAGGCGAGTGCAGCTTTGGTGGGTTCGCCATCTTTAAAGGCAATCGCCGCTGGTGGCCCCCACACAACCAATTCTTTGGAGGGCGTTTCGCTCGCAAGATTTTCTACCAACACAGCCAAACGGCGCGGGGCGGCATAGGCTTTGACTGAGCTAAACGATAATTCCAGCGCGGTTAAATCCGCTTGAATGCTTTCCACGAAGGCATTCATCAAATTTTTTAAATTTTTTGGGGGCAGTTCTTCGGTGCCCAACTCAACCAGAAAATCAGCAGACATTATTTAATCTCCTCAGCAGAGCTAGCGGCAATCGCTGCAAGCATCTCTGCTCTTAAGGCTTCAGGTGCAAGTGGGAAGCCGAGGGCTTTGCGGCTATCGTAGTAGGCTTGGGCAACGGCGCGTGACAAGGTGCGCACACGCAAAATAAAACGCTGGCGCTCGGTTACGGAAATCGCGTGGCGCGCATCCAGCAAGTTAAACGCGTGGGAGGCTTTCATCACCATTTCATAGGCGGGCAGCGGCAGATTTTTTTCCATCAGGCGCTGGCTTTCTTTTTCGTAGAAATCGAAATTGCTGAATAAAAATGCAGTGTCGGCTTCTTCAAAGTTGTAGGTGGATTGCTCCACTTCGTTTTGATGGAACACATCGCCGTAGGTGACCTTGTCGCCGTTGGGGTTGATCGTCCAGACCAAATCAAAAATCGAATCCACGCCTTGCAGGTACATCGCAATACGCTCAATACCGTAGGTGATTTCGCCAGTGACCGGGAAACACTCCAAGCCGCCCACTTGTTGGAAGTAAGTAAATTGCGTTACTTCCATACCGTTTAACCAGACTTCCCAACCCAGACCCCAGGCGCCCAATGTGGGCGATTCCCAGTTGTCTTCCACAAAGCGGATGTCATGCACGTTGGTGTCGATACCCATTTCGCGCAGCGAGCCGAGATACAAATCCTGAATATTGGCGGGCGAGGGTTTCATCGCCACCTGGAATTGGTAGTAGTGCTGCAGGCGGTTGGGATTTTCGCCGTAGCGGCCGTCTTTGGGGCGACGGCAAGGCTGGACGTAGGCGGTGTTCCAGGTTTCCGGGCCGATAGCGCGCAGGAAGGTGGCGGGGTGGAAGGTGCCGGCGCCGACTTCGAGGTCGAGCGGTTGCAGAATTACGCAGCCTTGGCGCGCCCAATAATCTTGCAGGGCGAGGATCAGCCCCTGGAAAGTGCTTACGTCATAGCGTTTGTCAGACATGGCAGACTCAGTTAAGAAAAGTGATCGAAGAAATTGGAAAATGGCGGCGATTATAGCCATCAAACCTGCACAATGGCAGCGCTTGCCCCCGTTCTGTAAAAATACCGCCGGTCGCCGGCACCAGAGTCGTATCAAGCTTGTCACATCAGCCTTTAAAAGGAGCAACCATGGATACCCCACAAAAATTCAGCCCGCTTACCATCGCCCTGCATTGGCTGATTGCCTTTGCCATGATCGCCATGTTGGCGGTGGGTTTTTACATGTCTATATATGAGGTTTACCCGCTCTACGATTGGCATAAATCCTTCGGTGTGGCGATTTTTGCGGTGATATTGCTGCGCGTGTGGTGGCGGATTAAAAACGGTTGGCCTAAACCCCTGCGTGAATACCCGCAATTCCAACAGCGTTTGGCGCGGGTAACGCACTGGGTATTGATTATTGGCACGCTGCTGATGCCTATCTCCGGCATGCTGTATTCCGGTTTGGGCGGCTGGGGCATCAAGGTATTTGGTTGGGTTATGGTGCCCGGCAATAAAAACCCCGCTACCGGTCAGACTGAACCCATCCACGCCGGCCTTGCGCAGCTGGGCGCCTTTACCCATGAGTGGCTGGGTTATGTGCTGGTGGTGACTGTCTTGCTGCATATGGCGGGCGCGCTCAAACACCATCTGTTCGACAGGGATCGCACCCTGCTGCGCATGCTCGGGCGTTAAGCGGTAGCGCGGGGAACCAAGGCGAAAGGCCAGCAGAGTAAAGCCTGCGTAAACGCCGGGTAAAGCCAGCGTAAACAGAGTAAATAGCGCGTAAAGCGGGAGTAACAGGGGCGTAAAAGCCGGTTTACACGGGTTTAATTTGGCCGGGGAGAGGCCTATCTTGAATTTACGGCGCCAACAAACAGGCGCAGCTTGAACTCCCGGGCCTTTAGGCAGGCCCTTTTTAAGAGCAGGAATAAGCGATGAAAAATTTATCTGTGTTCGCCTTGGCCACTAACGATCACCTGGTTCAACCGGAAGAATTTGAAGATATCAAGGCTGCCACGCCGGCACTGGCGATACTGACCGATTTTCGCAGCCATAAGCCCCACATGGTGGATAGTCACCTGGAGGCGTCCGAGGCGCTGGAATTAATGCGCGGTGAAAATGTGACTATCAAACTGGTGGTGGATGCCCACAAAGAGTTTGTGGGGGTAATTAGCCTGGATGATCTGTCCCATCACCGTATGTTGTTGAAACAAGCGGAACTGCACCTGAAACACGACGAACTGCTGGTGCGCGACTTGATGCACTCACGCACTGAGATTCGCGCCATAGATTACGAGCAATTCAGAAAATGCACGGTGGGCGATATTGTTTCCACCCTGAAAAAATCCCACCGGGAATACCTGCTGGTGGTGGATAAAGAAGCACACCATATTCGCGGCATAGTATCGGCCAGCGAGATCGCCAGCCGTTTACATACGCCGGTGGAGATTGAAAAAGAACTGACCTTTATGGATATCTTCAGCGCCGTTGCCGTTAAGGTGCACTGAGTCAGGTCAAGCCTGGCCCCCCGTTTTTACCAACCCACTGTTTTACTCCTTGATGGGCGCCGAAAGGCGCTCTTTTTTTATCCCAAACCCGGTTCGGACTGTCCTAAAGGCTGCAAACAGCCCTGACGTGCGTTGAGACACGCGCCACAATGCTGGCTGTTGTTACCTGGGGTAACCATCCTATCTTTTTGATTTTTATAGAAATCTTGTGCTGTGGCGCAGGTTTTTATACCACCTTGCGGCAGAACTCAAAACTGGGACGATTCCGGTCGCCGACAGGAGGATTCTGATAGCACAGGGTTATTGAAAAGTGAGTCACTCTTTCTAATAACAACAGGCCGCCAGTTGCTCTTGGCAGCTAGCTCACAGGGCTCGGTAACCCCGGCATCATCCAGTTGAATAATTGATAACAACTCCCTGTCACTGATGAGGTGAACATGAAAGCAATCATTTCCGCTGCAGCGCTATTGCTGACAGCAACCCAGCTGGCGGCCCAGGTTCCCAATCCGCCACCGAGCACTACCCCGACCAACAACCCTATTCCGGTAGGTGCGGGCAGCTATTTGACCAATTGGGACGGCCGTATCGACCTGGCAATTCCCGACAACCGCGATGTGCAGACCACCAAACACATCACCAGCAATCTGGCTAACCAGCCGATGCCCACCAACTCCTGGTGGAGTTCGATCCTGTGGGAAGGCACTAACCAGCCTTGGCAGGACTGGGGCACCCGCGGTTCGCACAATGTGAGTTATGCGCACCCCTTTGCCATCAAACCGGAAATTAACGGTGTACGTTTGTATTCACCGCGCCTTGAGGATTTCTGGGCGATTGATTATGCGTTTGTGGGCACTATGCCGGCACCGGCCACCCAATGGGTGAATGGTATTGAGCAGCCCATGCACGAGACTGTGTACTTCAAAGAATTGGATTTTGTGTTGGGTAACTCGGCGGCCAGCGGCAATTTCACCGCCAAGGTGCACGATTACAGCGACTGGTACGTGACTACCCGTATGGAAGCCGGTGCAGCCGCTATGGATGTGACGTTTGGTCACGGTTCGCCCTATGTGTTTGCGAATTACACCAACGGCAACCCACGCATTATTTTCTCTACCCACTCCACCGCACCCGCAGCCGCTAAAACGCCAGAAATCTGGTCGGGTAACAGCAGTTCCGCGGTGATTGGCTTCTCGGTCCAAGGTCGCAACTATGCGGCGTTTGCCCCTGCCGGCACCACCTGGACAGGTTTGGGCACCTCAAGCATTACCGCTAACCTGCCGGCGGGTAAAAAATACTTCAGCGTAGCCGCACTGCCCAATCGCGCAGCGCTGCCGTTAATGACCAAATACGCCTACAACCACGTGACCGGTTCGCAAGTGAGCTGGAACTATCGCGCCAGTGACAGCAAGTTGCTGAGCACCTACGCGGTTACCACCAACAACTACGCCGAATCTACGGGTACTGGCACCCTGATGGGCCTGTATCCGCACCAGTGGCGCAAGCTGGCTGGCGGTGTGACCCTGACTGGCGATAGCTATTTCACCCCGCGCGGTAACATGAAGTTGGCCGAAGGCTCTTCTTTCACCACCGCCGTTGCCTTCCAGGGTGTGATTCCGGCTATGCCCGCCGTGACTGAGCAAGCGGATAAAACCCGCCTCTCCGGTTTGGTTAACAACGTTCGCTCGGAGGTGTTCAGCAACCGCGATACCTACTACACCGGCAAGCGCCTGGGCAAAATCGCCACCCTTATCCCGCTCGCGCAACAAACCGGCAATACCGCTGCCGAGACTCAATTTAAAGACGAGTTGAAATGGCGTTTGGAAGGCTGGTTAAAAGCCGACGTGATCGATGACCTGGAGCCATCGCCCTTTGCCAAAAACCTGTTCTACTACAACAGCAACTGGGGCACCATGCTGGGTATTGATGGCAGCTTTGGCAGCCTGAAAGAGCTTAATGACCACCACTTCCACTATGGCTATTTTGTGCGTGCGGCGGCTGAATTGGCGCGCAACGACAAAAACTGGGCCCAGCCCCAGCAGTTTGGCGGCATGATCGAGTTGTTGATGCGCGACTACGGCAACTGGGAGCGTCCACGCAACCCGGCCACCAGCACCACCGGCAAAATGTTCCCCTTCCTGCGCAACTTCGACATCTACGCCGGTCACTCCTGGGCGTCTGGCCATGCGCGTTTTGGTGCGGGCAATAACAATGAATCCTCCTCGGAAGCGATGAACGCTTGGACGGCGATGATCCTCTGGGGTGAAGAAACCGGCAATACCGCCGTGCGCGATGCGGGTATCTTCCTCTATACCACCGAGATGACCGCCATCCAGGAATACTGGAACAACGTGCATGAAGAGAACTATCACCCTGCCTACAAACGCCCCATGGCGTCGCTGGTATGGGGTGGCAAAACCGACTATGCCACCTGGTTCAGTGCGCTGCCGGAAGCTATGCACGGCATTATTCTGCTGCCGATCCAGTCAGGTTCGCTCTATTTGGGCCAATACCCTGAGTATGCGCGCAAGAACTTTGAGTACATGGCCAATGGCCGCACCATGTTTACTATGTGGGATGCGATCTTCTATGCCTATCAAGCGGTTTATGACCCGGTAGCTGCGCTGGCTAACTTTGATGCCAACGAAGGTCGTATGCGCAATTCGGTAGCTGGCCCGGCGTCTTTCACGGAAGAGGGTAACTCCCTTGCCAATACCTATGCCTGGATCAAAACCTTCCACCGCTATGGCCGTATTGATAATGAGGTAGTGGCTACCAATCACCCAACCTTCGCGGTCTTCCGCAAGGGTAATGAGCGCACCTACGTTGCCTACAACGCCAGTGCCGTTAACGCCAAAAATGTGACCTTTAACGATGGCACCACGCTGATGGTGAATCCGGGCGAACTCAAGGTGCAGACCGGTGTGGTAGTGCCTGTGTCATCCAGTTCGGTATCCAGCATCAGCAGCTCGGCTCCCAGCAGCTTGTCTTCATCCAGCCAAAGTACCCAGTCCTCTTGCAGTTCAGGCTTCTGTGGCCCGTCCTCTGTCAGCTCTTCATCGCAAAGTTCTTCGTCAGTAAGTTCTTCATCCCTGAGTTCATCGTCGGTATCCAGCTCTTCTTCCTCGGCTGTGACTACCGGTGTGGTGCAAATGGTGGCGGTAGCTAACGGTGGCATGCAGTTCAGTATTCGCCTGCCCGAGCGTAAACAGCAGGTGCACTTGTTTGCCCGTCGCAACGGCAATCAGGATTACGTGGTGATCGACCTGCAAGCACAAGCTGGCGGCGAGACTAACAATGGCGATGGCACCTATACCTACCGCGCAACCCGCTCAGGTATCTATGCCGCTGGCGACCTGGTGGAAGCTCGCTTCTATACCTTCAGCCCGGCGACTGGTCAGGTGTTCTACCCAGGCCCAGTGGAAAACAGCTGGACCTCAGTAACCTATGCCGGCGCTTCCTCTACTTCCAGCTTGTCCAGCAGCTCGGCGCCGTCCAGCGTCTCCAGCTCGTCTGTGCCATCGAGTGTGTCCAGCTCCTCGCTGTCATCCAGCAGCAGCTCCAGTTCGTCCTCAACCGGATCGGGCTACAGCGCTACCGCGGTAATGCCAAATGGTGCACCAGTGGCTTACACCACTACCGCTAGCTACAGCAACGGCGGGGTGAAAATCACCTTTACCACCAACGAAAACCTGAACTGGGCCTGGGTGTTTACCCCCGGCTGGAACAACATGACCCGCGTGGTAGGTAATAGCTTTGAGGTGACTATCCCCAATGTGTCACCGGGTACAGCCCTGAACTACTACTTCACCGTCAGCACCGCTACCCGTGGTGAAGCTAACAACAATAACCAGCAACACCAGTGGATAGTGCAATAACCCATTCCACAGTTTGTATTGATAACCCTCCCAACCTTTACCGGCGCCCAGTGCGCCGGTTTTTTTATGGGCGCTTATTCCGTGGCTACTGTGTCAGTGGCGGATTTCCGGTAAGCTGCGCGCACTTTGTGTGAAACGGGTGTTTACCCTATGAAAGATCATATAGCTCCGCTGCTGATCAAACTTATTGCGCGTTTACCCCTGGGCGTTTTGCGGTTTATGGGTAGCCTGATCGGACGCTGCCTGTGGTTGCTAAATAGCCGTGCGGCCAAAATCACCCGCGAAAATATCAGCCTGTGTTTTCCGGAATTATCGCCTGCACAGCAGCAGGCCCTGGCTAAACAGAGTCTGCAGGAGACGGGTAAAACCGCGATGGAAGCCGGTGCCATTTGGCGTCACTCCTGGCAGTGGTTGGATAACAAAATTGTCGCCAAAGAGGGCGATGATCTGCTGCGTGCCAAATTGGCGGAGGGCAAAGGGGTACTGGTACTCGCGCCCCACCACGGCAATTGGGAAGTTGTCGCCCCTTATTTAGCCAGCGTGGCGCGCCTGACTGCTATGTACCAGCCGGTAGAAAACCCCAAAATGGATGAGCTGGTGCTGGCCGGGCGCAGTAAATTGAATATCTCCATGGCGCCCACCAATCGCAAAGGCGTGATGATGTTATTCAAGGCGCTTCAAGCCGGAACGATTGTGGGCATATTGCCCGACCAGGTTCCGGCGCGTGATGCGGGCGGCGAAATCGCGCCATTTATGGGGCAGCCGGCGCTCACCATGACACTGGTACACGGTTTGATCCAGCGCACCGGTTGTGCCGTGTGCGCCTGTTATGCCGAGCGGGTGCCCGGCGGTTTCAAGATGGTAGTGATAGAGGCGGATAGCGCCATTTACAGCGAAGACCAACCCACTTCAGTGGCGGGTTTGAATGAGAGTGTCGCGGCCTGTGTGCGCCGCGCACCGGCGCAGTACCAGTGGGAATACAAACGTTTCCGCCGCCTGCCGCCGGAATACCAGCGGCGCTATCAACTAAAATGATGCACAACAGGGAAGCGTAAATTGCAAGGCAAGGATGTGTTAACAAATACCAGCGGCTACAATTAGCGCACAACTAATCCTTAATAATGTTTTTCTGAAACTTCCGGTTGTGGTGATGAATAAAAATACCTTGTTATTGGCAGGCCGCCCTGTGCGCAACCTGACCCTTGCGGTGATGGCAGTGATCTCCCTGAGCGCCTGTACCCAGCAAAAGTTAGCCCAAACCCAAACTGAATTAGCGGGTGCGCGCGAGTGTCTGGTTAAACAGCAAGAGCAAAACCAGGTGATTGCCCAACAACAGGCAAGCCTGATCGAGCAGCTGCAAAAGGTGCAAACCCAACTGAGCGTGCAGCAAACCCTGCTGGAAGAACAACCCAAGGTAATTCATGCACCGGCGCAGCCCAAAATGGACTGCCCGCCGCCCCCGCCGCCAGAAAAATTCCTCAGCAGCCAACCGCCGCTGAGCGACAAACAAATTGTTGGCCTGCGCGAACAGGCCTTGATTGCCGGTTTGAATTTTGTGATGCAGGCGCGTATCAGCACCAACGTCGCCAACTCGGTGATAGATGCGCGCAATATCCAGATGTTTGAACGCAACAGCGAAGAGTGGGTGCGTTTCACCATCTACAACCCCGAAACCAAAGAGCCGCATGTACTGGAGCGCAAGCGTTTGCGTTTCCAAACGGTGCAGACCGCCACCAGCACCAACCCCGACCGCCGCCCGGTAGTGGAAATTCGCTTCACCATTGGCAAGCTCAGCCAGCGCGGTGAGTTTGTATTGGCGGATCGCAGCGATTCGGAATTCCCCATGTTGATTGGTCGCAACCTGCTGCGCGATGTGATGTTGGTCGATGTGAGCGGCAATTACCTGGCTCCGCTGCAGCGCGCTGAAGACGCCGCGCCCAAAAACTAACTTTTTAATTCCTGGCCGGTGAACCACACCGGCCCTGCAAGCCCCGCCTGTTAAGGATGTCCCCATGCAAAAACCTTCCCGTGCCCCCTTTTATACCGTGATTGGCCTGCTGATGCTGGTCGGTTTGGTCACTGCCTGGATGCGCCATGTGCAAATGGAAATTCCCTTTGTGCCGGGTGTACAAAAACCAGTGTGGTTGATCGAAGCCCGGATCGACTTTGACGCCACCGGCGAACCGGTAACGGCGCGTTTGGGCTTGCCCGATAACCCACCCGGTTACCGCAGCTTTAGCGAGCAAGCTGCCGCGCCGGGCTATGGCTATTCGGTGGTGAGTGAAAATGGTGTGCGCCGCGGTGAATGGTCCAAACGCGAGGCAGTGGGTGCCCAGACTATTTACTACAAAACCCAGTTTATGGAGGCCGAGGACGCCCAGCCCGCGGAAGTAACGGAACAACCTCTGAGTCGCTTGGTCGACTGGGACGGTTCATCGCAGGAAACTGCGGCGCAGCAAGTACTGGATACCGCCTGGTCCAAATCCAGCAATGCGCGCAGCCTCGCGCGTGAGCTAATCAAATTGCTCAACACAGAAAACCTGGATCAAAACGCCGCCCTCTTGCTTGCCGGCCAGGGCGATAAATCTGTGCTGTTGGAGAAACTACTCAATCAAGCCGGTATTCCCGCGCGCCCGGCACTGGGTTTGTATTTGGAAGATGCCCGTCGCCACCAAAACCTGACCCGTCTGGTACAGGTCTACGACGACAAAGGCTGGGTATTGTTTAACCCCACTACCGGTGAGCAGGGTGTTCCGCAAAATCTGCTGCTCTGGCATACCGGCGGTGAATCCATTCTGGATGTTGCCGGCGGCAATCGCTCGCGGGTGAGCTTCTCCATGATCCACCAAACCGTACCGGCGCTGGATCTGCTCAAGGCGCAAAACAAGGACAGCGCCTTCAGTGTACTGAGCATCCAACACCTGCCGATTGAAGAGCAGAGCATGTTTAAACTGCTGTTACTGCTGCCGATGGGCGCCTTGGTGGTGGTGTTTATGCGCATTATTATCGGCCTGAAAACCTCCGGTACTTTTATGCCGATTTTGATCGCCATGGCGTTTTTGCAGACCTCGCTGGTACTGGGTCTGGTCAGTTTTATCACCGTGGTGGCTATGGGTCTGGTGCTGCGCACTTACCTGTCGCGGCTCAACCTCTTACTGATCTCGCGGATCGCCACGCTTGTGGTGCTGGTGATTTTTATTATCTCGGTGCTGAGCCTGGTGGGTTACCAAATGGGCTTGAATACCGGCATGACCATTACTTTCTTCCCGATGATTATCATCGCCTGGACGATTGAGCGTATGTCCATCCTCTGGGAGGAAGAAGGCCCTAAAGAGGTTATGGTGCAGGGCGGCGGCAGCCTGCTGGTTGCGGTATTGGCCTACGCCTTGATGCAGTTGTCGCTGGTCGGCCACCTTACCTTTAACTTCCCCGAGCTGAATTTGGTTGCGCTCGCGCTGATTATGCTGATGGGTCAATACACCGGTTACAAACTGTCTGAACTGCGCCGTTTCCGCGCCATGGTGGATAACGCCGAGCAGGGCAAATTTATCGACTCAGCCAAAACCAACGACAGCCCAAAAAATGACAGCCCCAAGAATGACAACAATAAAGGAGCCGATGCATGAGTCAGGCACCTGCTGCGCCTAACACGGGCAAGGGCATCAAACGCTGGTGGAATTCCTGGGTCAGCCCTTGGCGCTTAAAGCGCATGGGCATACTTGGCATGAACTGCCGCAACCACGACTTTATCGCCACCTACAACCCGCGCAGTTTGTTTCCTCTGGTGGATAACAAACTCAAAACCAAACTGCTCGCGGAAGAGTACGAAGTCGCCACACCCAAGCTGTTTTTTGTGGTCAATGCCCAGCACGAAATTGCCACCATTGAAAACAAACTCATGGCGCTGGAGGCCTTTGCGGTCAAACCGGCCAAGGGTTCGGGCGGCAAGGGGATTCTGGTGATCATCGGCCGCAAGGGCGATAAGTTCATCAAATCCTCCGGGGTGGAAATCACCATTGAAGATATCCGCCGCCACATGACCAACGCCCTCGCCGGGCTGTATTCCCTGGGTGGCAAGCCGGATGTGGTGATAGTCGAGGACTTGATCCAGTTCGATGACTACTTCAAGGATTACTCCTACGAAGGTGTGCCGGATATCCGCATCATCATCTTCAAAGGCTACCCGGTGATGGCCATGTTGCGCCTCGCGACCCACAAGTCCGATGGCAAAGCCAACCTGCACCAGGGCGCCGTGGGGGTGGGGCTGGATATAGCCACCGGCCGCGCACTCAAAGCCGTGCAGCACTCCAAACCGGTCACCCATCACCCGGATACCAAACGCGCGCTCGATGAAATCCAGATCGCCGACTGGCGCAACTGGCTCTTGCTCGCCTCCAAGTGCTATGAAATGACCGGCCTGGGTTACATAGGCACCGACCTGGTATTGGACAAGGTGCGCGGCGCGCAACTGCTGGAATTAAACGCCCGCCCCGGTCTGGCGATTCAAGTCGCCAATGGTCGCGGCCTGCTGCCACGCCTGCGCCATATCGAATCCCTCAAACCGCGCATGCACCGCACCGCCGAACAGCGGGTGGATTACGTGATGAAAACCTTCACGGCAGACGGTTTGTAAGGCCTGGCAAATTTCCCGGCAAGGATGCCGTCACTGAAAAATCCCATCTAATTGGCGCGCTGTTAAAAACGGCTTTCGGCCCAAGTTTGCGCCACATCAAACTCCGCAAAAAATCCCTTGATTCATATCAAAAACCATCCCCAGCCAAAGGCGCAATCTACTCCCGAGGGCACAGTGTTTAGGTGCATTAACCTGAGATGGAGTGAAAATTATGTTTGTATCTGGCGTAGTAGCAACAGCTTCTTTGGTGGTGGTATTGGTATTGTTGTTTGTGGGTGGATTGGCACTGGCAGCGGTGGATAAACACGTTGATGCAGGGCGCCAACACTAATTGCCAACTCGCCATACTGTGGTGAAAACAACAAAAACCTGATCCCGCCAGTGATAACCTGTGTAGCCACGTTTGGCGTAAACACAGCAGCCGGAGTTTGGCATGGCGGAGTATGTTTAGTTGCTTAAAAGCCTGGGTGCCACGGCTGGTGGCACTCACCGAGCGTTTTCCCTGGGTAATTCCCCTGTTTGGTTTTAGCTCGGGGTTGGCCAGTTTTTTTCTGGTAGAGCGCAAGGAGCAGCTGGCCCAGTTTATTGCGGTCTTTATGCTGGTGAGCTGGGCTTGGCTCACCCTGGAGAAAGTATTGCGCCGCTCGGTGGCGCAGTGGTTTGGTGTGCAATTGCCGGCGCCGCTGCTGGGTTATTTCACCCAGTTGGTACATCAGGAAAGCCTGTTTTTTATTATCCCCTTTTTCTTTATCAGCACCGCCTGGAATACCGGGCAGAGTGTATTTACCAGCCTCTTGTTTATTGCTGCGCTGGTGTCGATTATCGATCCAATTTATTTCCGCTGGTTGTCCCTGCGCCGCTGGTTTTATCTGTGTTTTCACGGCATCACCCTGTTTGCGGTTTTGCTCACCGCCCTGCCGATTATTTTCCAACTGCCCACTGCCAAAACCTATGTGTGGTCACTGGCTATAGCGCTGGCCATCACCCTGCCCAGTGTTGCCGTTGAATTGCCCTGGCGCTGGTGGCAGCGGCTAGTGATTATTGGTGTAGTGGCGCTAATAACCCTGGCCATCGCCCTCAAAGTGCGCCCCTGGATGCCCCCGGCGACCCTCTGGTTAACCCAGGCAGCGGTCAGTTCGCAGATTGATAGCAACACCCGCGCACCGTTAAACCAACTGAAAATAGTCGAGCAGCAACAGCTGCAACGGGGGTTGTATGCCTATACCTCAATCCGTGCCCCGCGCGGTTTAAACGAGCGGATTTATCACGAGTGGCGACTCAATGGCCAACTGGTCGATAAGGTGCCACTGGATATCAGTGGCGGGCGCGCCGCTGGCTATCGCGCCTGGTCGCACAAAATGAATTTTCCGCAACAGCCCCTTGGGCGCTGGCAAGTCAGGGTAGTGACCGAGACTGACCAATTAATCGGCATAGTGCGCTTCCGGGTGGTTGAACAGCGGGTGGGCGATACCGGCCAGCGCCGCGCTGCTAGCTCTGCCAGCTCCTCATTGCCCGCGCTGGCTCCCGATGCGGCGATGAAAGAAAAACTAAAAGCAATAACCGAGTAATTCTGCGGCCACAACTTGCGTGCAATTAGCGTTTGAGACTATGGCTAGAGCACAAGAGTTATTTGGAGCCGGGGGCCTTGCTGCGCCTATAATGCGCGCAACGTTTAAGGTAAACCTATCCATGTCCTATTTGCCGGTTACTCACCAGACTCGCGCTTGCGATCAGGCCCCTGATCACTCGCCTGCCGCCGCCTCAGCCGCGCCATCGCCCCTGCAGCGCAGCACCAGCTTGCGCATTGCCTTGCTGGGTTATCGCAGCCATCCGCATGTGGGCGGGCAGGGGATTTATCTCCAGTATTTGAGCAAAGCATTGGTGGATTTAGGGCATGAGGTGGATGTTATTTCCGGCCCGCCTTACCCCGAATTAGATTCGCGTGTCAGGCTCATCAAGCTGCCGAGTTTGGATTTATACGCGCATCCCAACCCCACGCGTGCACTCAAATTAAAACATTGTTTATCGCTCGCGGATTTTTACGAGTGGTGGAGTAAATTAAGTGGCGCCTTTGGTGAGCCTTATTGTTTTGGCCGTCGCTTGGTGAAATATTTCAAACAACACAATCCGCACTACGACATAGTGCATGACAACCAAAGCCTCTGTTACGGTTTGCTTGCGCTGCAAAAACGCGGCGTAAATATTATCGCCACCGTGCATCACCCCATCACCCAAGACCGCGATCTCGCCCTCGCTGCCGCCACTGAAAAAGGTCAGCGTTGGTTAATTAAACGCTGGTACAGTTTTTTGGGTATGCAAAAAACTGTGGTGCAAAAACTGCAGCATGTCATCACCGTGTCGCAACAATCCCGGCGCGATATTGCGCAGGCATTTGGTCGCCCAGCAGTAGAAATTCACGTGATTCCCAACGGTGTCGATACCAACATTTTTAAACCGCTTGCAGGGATTGCGCGTATTCCGCTTAGGTTAATTACCACCGCGTCTTCTGACCAACCGCTAAAAGGTTTAAGCGTATTGCTGCGCGCCATCGCCGCGCTGCGCAGTGAATTTCCTGAACTGCAATTAGTGGTGATCGGAAAATTAAAAGAAAACGGCGAGACCCAAAAAGAATTACAAGCGTTGAACTTGCAAGAGAGTGTGCAATTTAAATCCGGCATCAGTAACAGTGAATTGGTGGAGCAATATGCTCACGCCAGCATTGCCATAGTGCCATCACTCTATGAAGGTTTTGGTTTGCCTGCAGCAGAGGCAATGGCCTGCGGTGTGCCATTAATTTGTAGCGATGGCGGTGCCTTGCCGGAAGTGGTGGGCGATGCCGCGCGCTTGGTGCGCGCCGGTAATACAGATGATTTGCAACAGGCATTACGCGATTTGTTGCTTGATAATCAAGCGCGTGAGCAATTAAGCGCAAAAGGGCGTGAGCATATCCTGCAACAATTAAGTTGGGATTGCGTAGGGAAAAAAATGGAACGTTTTTATTTCCAAGTTTTGAATCAGCAACAAGACGATCCGATTAGCAATCGTGAACTATCGGGTGAGCAAGTACAAAATGCTTACGATTAATTTTCGCGATTTTCCCTTGGCAGCGGGCGACCGCGTACTGGATCTTGGTTGTGGCGAAGGCCGCCATGTGATTAATGCTTATCTGCATGGTGATGTAGTCGCCATCGGTGTGGATTTAAACCATCGCGATTTGCTTACATCGCGTGAACGATTTGTACCCTTTGATCAAGCATCTGCCAATAAACATTTTTATTTGCAACAGGCAGATGCCACCCGTTTGCCCTTTTCCGATCACAGTTTCGATAAAATTATTTGCAGCGAAGTGCTGGAACATATTCCGGCTTACCAAAGCGTATTAGCTGAAATTCAGCGCATACTCAAACCCGGTGGCTTGCTGGCTATTACCGTGCCGCGTGCATGGCCAGAAAAAATCTGCTGGTGGTTAAGTGAGGAATATCATCAGGTAGAAGGCGGCCATATTCGTATTTTTAACGGCGAGCATTTACGCCGCGAAATTGAACAGCAGTCCTTTCAATTTTATAAACGCCACTGGGCGCACGCACTGCATTCACCCTTTTGGTGGATGAAATGTTTGTGGTGGAAAACGCAGGACACCAATCCGCTGATTAAACTTTATCACCGTTTATTGGTGTGGGATTTAATGGAAAAACCCTGGCTCACCCAAACGCTGGAAAAATTGCTGAATCCAATAATGGGAAAAAGTGTGGTGATGTATTTTAAAAAAATTGACTCCACCCTAAGCCTCCCCTTGGCAGGGGAGGAAATTACTCCTCCTGATGAAGAGAGAGTCCGAGAGAAAATTACTCCTCCCCCTTATGAAGGGGGAGGCAGGGAGGGGGTTATACAGTCAAGGGGCGGTGAGGCATGAAAAATTTATTACTCACCAAAGGCTTTTTTCCCGCGCAGTTGTTGCGCCCGACCATCAATTATATTGTGCAAACCCAATTACCCAACGGCTGCATTCCCTGGTTTGTCAATGGCAAGGCTGATCCTTGGGATCATATTGAAGCGGCCATGGGTTTAACCATTGGCGGTGAATACGCCGCCGCACGGCGCGCTTACCAATGGCTCATGCAAGAACAATTGCCCGATGGCAGTTGGTGGGCAAATTATTTGGGTGATGAAGCGGTGGATAAAAATCATCGCGAAACCAATTTCATTGCTTATATTGCCACCGGCGTTTGGCATTATTTTTTAATCACGCAGGATGTAAAATTTTTGCGCGATTGTTTTCCTGCCGTGCAAAAAGCCATCGATTTTGTATTGCGCTACCAAGCGCCGACTGGCGAAATTTATTGGGCTGTGGCGCAAGATGGCAGCGCTAAAAAAGATGCATTAGTCACAGCCTCCAGCTCCATTTATAAAAGCCTTGAATGCGCTATTTTATGTGCTGAACAATTGGGTGAGCCTGCCGCGCAATGGCGTGCGGCGCACCAAAAACTCGGCAATACCTTACGCCATCATCCAGAATGTTTTGACCGCACCTGGGAACCCAAAACCCGTTTTTCCATGGATTGGTTTTATCCCATTCTTACCGGCGTGGTGGAAGGCAAAGCGGCGCAGCAGCGCATCGATGAAAAATGGAAAACTTTTGTCGAGCCGACTATTGGTTGCCGCTGTGTGAGCGATGAACCCTGGGTGACGGTTGCCGAATCCTGTGAACTCACGCTCGCATTATTAGCGGCTGGCGAACACGCGAAAGCCGTTAATTTATTTAGCTGGCTATTTCAATTTAAAGACGAAGATGGCGGTTATTGGACTGGCTATAATTTTCGCGACGATGTTATCTGGCCGCGCGAAAAAACCACCTGGACCGCCGGTGCGATTTTATTGGCAGCCGATGCCATCACCCAGCATACCGCTGCCGCCAATCTATTTTTGCAGTCGGCCTTATCACCCATCGCTTATGCGGAACCACTCACTACAGAACACTAGTTATGCGTATTCCCCGAATTTTTACTGAACAGAATTTATTAAGCGGCGAGCTCATCCAATTGGAGGAGGCTGCATCCCATCACCTGAGCAAAGTGCTGCGTATGCAACCGGGCCGCGAATTAATTTTATTTAATGGCGCCGGCGGAGAATTTGCAGCGACCATTCACGATGTTACTAAAAAACATGTCACCGTGAGTGTTGCCGAACACAGCGTGGAAAACCGTGAATCGCCGCTGGAGTTAGAATTGGCGATTGGTATTTCACGCGGTGAACGGTTTGAATGGGTACTACAAAAAGCCACCGAGCTGGGCGTGACCAAAATTACACCCCTTATTACCGAGCGCACCGAAGTAAAAATAGGCGGCGACCGCCAGGAAAAACTGCACGACCGCTGGCAGCAAATCCTTATCAGCGCCTGCGAACAGTGCCAGCGCAATTTATTACCCGTTTTACATTCGCCCGTACAAATTTCTGACTGGCTGCCACAAGTGAAATCCGATTTACGTTTTGTACTCCATCACCGCGACAGCAAAACCCTACCGGCAGAGCAACAACCCGAAAGCGTCACACTATTAATCGGCCCCGAAGGCGGCCTAAGCGAACGCGAAATCGCCCATGCACTGGAGCAGGACTTTAACGCGCTGACCTTAGGCCCAAGAGTATTACGCACTGAAACAGCACCAGTTGCTGCGATTAGTTTGGTGCAGTATTTGTGGGGGGATTTTTAATACTTAGAAAATGAAAATATTTTTACTCACCCATGAACGCGAACTATTACGCCCCACAAACACCGGTGTGTTGGCAAAAAATGCTGCGCCGGAGATTGTAGAGCGAATAGTATGGGCGAGAAACGAACCTAACCCATTTTTGTTAGATGCAATCAATCAAGGTAATACGGTATTGCTTTACCCGGTTGATGATGCCGATGTTGCACCGATAGAATCCTTTGAAAATATCATTGTGCTGGATGCCACTTGGCAAGAAGCACGCAAAATATTTAATCGCAGCCCCTATCTAAAAAGTTTGCCCAGAGCACAAATTAACCCGCAGCAAATTTCCCGGTATCAGCTCAGACGCAATCAACCCGAGGGTGGTTTGTGTACCGCTGAGTGCGTAATGGAAATACTCAAAGCAAAAAATCACACCGATATTGCCGCGTGTTTGAATGCAGCGTTCGCGATTTTCAATTCAAAAATCTGCAATTAATGTAGGTTGGGGTGAGGCACGAACCCCAACATAACAGGCTACAACACAAACCAAATATCCAATTTTTCAATCTCTACCCAATTATTTTTAATCGCAAGTCAGTGCCCTTCAAAAATCAACGATCGATGCGTTGCAAACCCTGCTTGTGCGCCATCGCCAATCGCGAAGGTGACGCTGCCCATGGGGCGGGCAAGGTCGCCGCAGGCGAATACGCCGGGGACGGAGGTTTGTTTGAGTTCATCGGTTTTGATGTAAAAACCAATTGGGCTTTCTGCAATTTCACAACCTAAATCCTGCGCGATGCGGTTTGAAGGTTGCGTGAGTGATGCGACAAATAATCCTGTTAATTCCACCAAGCGCCCATTGGCGAGTTTCACAATAATTGATTGCTCGCCCGCTACTTCTGTCACGGTTTCTGTTTGGATAGTCACACCGCGTGCGGCGAGTTGTGCGCATTGTTCTGCGTTGGGCGTGAAGCAATTGTTGGTGAATAAGGTGGTGGGGCCCCAATCGGGAATCAGCATGGCTTGATGGAAAGACGCTTCGCTGATGGCGAGCACGCCGAGTGCGCCCTCGTTTAATTCGTAGCCGTGGCAGTAGGGACAGTGGAATACGGTTTTGCCCCAGCGGTCTTGCAAACCGGTGATGGCGGGCAGGTGGTCGCTCACACCGGTGGCGAGGATCAACCGCTTGGCGGTGAAGGTGTTGTTGCCGATTTTGTTGTCAGCGATAGTGACAGTAAAACGCTCGCCGGTTTTTTCAGCGGAATCGACCAAGCCTTGTAACCATGTCAGGTTGGGGTACTCCAGCAACTGCGCTTTGGCTTCTTCGGCGATGGCGCTGGGCGATTTGCCATCTTGCCCGAGCAAGCCGTGCGAGTGGGATGCAAAACGGTTGCGGCGCACACCGCCATCAATCACCAACACACGGCGGCGGCCGCGCGCGAGTTGCAGTGCCGCGGCCATACCGGCGTAGCTACCGCCAATCACAATCACATCGTAAGTGGTTTGCATGCGGTTACCTCACTCTGCATCTGCCGCGTCATCAGCGGGAAAAAGGGAATGTTCATGGGTGCCGGAAAACCCGCGCGCTTGCATACGCTGGTGGAAATCGGCGCTGAGTTGGGCGAGGGTAACGGTGCGGAAGCGCGCCAGCAGCAGCGCTTCGGCCTCGGCAAAAGCGTTGTTGAGCGCGTTGTTGACGGCCTCTTCCACCAAGCATCCGGGCGATTCGGTGCGGTTGCCCATCGCCAGTAATGTCGGCTCGTCCAGCGCTTGGTAGATGTCGTGCAGGGTGATGGTGTCTAGCTCGCGGCAGAGTTTCCAACCGCCGCCGTGGCCTTTTTCCGAGCAGACCAGTTGATGCTCACGCAGCCCGGCGAGCACCCGGCGGATCACCACCGGGTTGGTCTTCATCATCTTCGCCAGCGCGTCCGAGGTCATGGGCGTACCCACCTCGGCCATATGCAGGAGGACGTGCAGCACGCCCGAGAGTCTGGAATCGCGTTTCATGTATCACCTCTTATTCGCCGGATGTTACGGCGGAATTTCACGTAACTAAATCAGTTACGTGAAAAGGTAATCCATAAAATCGACTTATGCAACTTTTATTGTTACGTGATTGGGGTGTGTGTTTGATGGGGATAGTTAAAGGCTGGTCTTGGTGGTAGTGTGATTTTTATTGTTCAGAACCCTTAGGTTCCCGTGCAACTGTTCCAATTAGGCATTGGGTGATCAAAAAGACCTTTTTTGGGTTCTATATCCCGCTGCATTTTTATCAGTTTTCCATTCTCATCAACTTTGACGCATGCATACAATATTTCTGAGCCATTTTCCTTGTAAGAAAAATACACAGTAGCAAATAAGTTTCCATTCACTTCACTAACCTGTAGTTGACGATAAGGTGAAAGCTCTAATTGACCTAAATCAGAATATTTTAGTTTGATGTGTTGCAGTGAACTAAAAATCACTGCAGTTTTATCAAACGAAAACAACTCACCAGCAAACAATGGTTGAGAGGCTGCAATGATTGCCACTGATAATAGTTTCTTCATATTTTTTCCTTAAAACTGAATTGTATGGTGCTAGCCTTAGTGGGTTTAGATTTTTTTGAGCTAAAAACGCTTAGTTTGTTTGCCAATATAGTAGGCAGCAACTATGCAGAGTACGCCGAGCAAAATTATCGGAAATCCCTCTGCCAGCCCAGCACGAAATAAGCCTTTAATGATAATCACTGTTCCGATTACATAAAGCCATAAAACAAATCCATTTATTTTATTCATAATTCAATTTTGTTGTTTATTTGCAGAAGTGGAAGTTAGTATTTAAGTGGGTTGGGAAGTAATGCAAATATTTTTTAATTGGATGAAATTATTTGGCATGGCCACCCAACCTAAGAGTTAGCCTTAATCAAATTACTTATATAAAGAAGTTCCTCTATTACCGCTCTGTAATCAAGTCTTACAACTCGAATATCATCTTTCCTGCAATTATATTTAACTCGATGAGCAGAAAGGTTGCCAAGCTCTCGAAATTTATCTATATCTTTTTTTACATCATTTGATATTTTTATTTCGACCCTTGATATAGCTGTGTTTATTAATGTCTTTAAATTTTTAAAGTTGCCATCATCATCTTTAACTGAGTCAGAAATTCCTGCTGATTCAAAGCAATGAATTAATAAAACCTCTAACAGTCTTCTCATCATCAATGAACAGGCATCAAATAAATTATTCTCGTAAGATGAATTTATTTGCTGCGCAAGTTTTATCAGGTAAGGCCTCTTAGTTTCTTTTAGGAGAATTTCAGGAAGAACTGAATCATCTGAAACAATTTCCTCTGATTCAGATATATCAGGAATTATAACTCTCAGTTCTGAAAGCTTTTTGGCGGATAGTTTAAAAAAACCTTGCTTGCTGCCCTTAATAAAAGATGATGATTTAGTAATATTGTTTTTTAAACGAGCTTGATTTGGCTTTGCAAAACCCAACGCAAACATAATCGAGGAAATATCACTTACAGTGAATTCCTGTTCGCCATTGTTTTGGTGTAGAAAATACGCAAGAAAAACAACCTTATCTATCTCTGTCTTTTCAACTAATTCATACTTTTGAGAAAAAAGTTCTAATTTCATGATCCGCTAACTGGAAGTTGGTCTGATACAAAAATTTCGCCTGATCTAGTTAAGTTCCACAGATTCTTATCTTCAGCATCCATCTCAAATAAATCACGCTCATTTTTTTCATTAATCATGATTTGTCTTAAGTGACCTGGCCTTTTTAGATTGAGCATCTTATATGCGTATTCTATCTGCCCTAGAGTGAAACCTTTATTGCCAAGAATTTCTGTTATGTAATAGCCAATGACAACAATTAAATTTCCATTTTTAGTGCCGGGCTTCTTTTCATCCATAAAAGCTTGTAGCGATATAGTTGTGTCATTACCATGCACGTCGAATCTCTCAGCAGGAACTTTAGGCGCTATCTTTTTACTGCTTGCTGTCTTTTTAGCAGGTGATTTCTTTTTGTTTTCTGTAGGCTGATGTTCTGATGTATTTTTCGAATCAATATTCATATCAGAATCGGTTGATTTTATATGTGCAGATGACAACAATATTTTAAACTCATCAAGATATTGTCCTACAAATTTCTCAGACCCTTCTAGTTCTATAAGCCCTTCTTTGAGGTTGATTTTTACTCTCGTGGACTCACTCATTTATTACTCCTTTATTTATTGCAAAGTGTACAGCTAACGTTAAGTTCGATGGCAGTTTGTAAACTGTGAGGTTGTGTATTACTTTCATCCTTTCGTTATTCATATGCATTTCATATCCCCACAATACACCAAGTTTCCACTATAGCTAAAGTTTTGCAAAATACATCACATTACAGCGCTACTTAAAGGGATTACTAATCGTGAGGTCGTTGATTGTTTGCGCGTGTTGCATATCTTCTGAAAGCAGCAGATTACAGCCGCTTTCACTCGCGGCGGCGATGATGAGGGAATCGTAAAAGCTGTAACCGTAATTTGCGGCAATTGTGAGTGCGCGGTTGTGTGTGGGTACATCTAATGGGACTATTTCGGCGAGGCTTTGGATGGCGTTGCTGAGTGCGTGAATTTCTTGCCAGTCGAGTTTGGCTTTTTTGCGGGCGACGTTGGTGAATTCGTTTAGCACTTGGGTGCTGATCACGCAGCCGGATTGCAGGAGTTTGAGGGCGGTTTGTTGTTTTTGGCTGTCGTCCAAGAGTGCGTACACCAGAATGTTGGTGTCTACAAAAATCCTATCTTTCATTCGCCTCATCCCGGTTGAATTTAAAATCCTTGTTTAAGCGGCCTTTGAAACTGGCGATGGTTTCCAAGGCTTTGGTTTTGCTGTCGTCTTTGGTTACGGCAAAGCCATCGCTGGAAGGCAGAATTTGTACCTCATCGCCTTCTTTCAGCGCGAGCGCTTTAGCGATGTTGGCGGGTATGCGGATGGCGAGGCTGTTGCCCCATTTGGCGATTTGCATGAGTTACCACCTTTAAACTTCATGTAGATACATTTTTTCAATGTATATCATTGATTGAAATTTGTGCAAGGGGTTTGTGGTGTAGAGGTGATGGATATGTTGGGGTTAGCAGGCTCAGCCTGCGCGACCCGCGCCAACCTAGGGTTAATCATCCCGCGTGAGGACTTCCAGTAATTCGATTTCAAAGATGAGATTGGAATTGGGTTTGATGTGTGCGCCGATCTGGCGGTCGCCGTAGGCGAGGTGGGCGGGGACGTGGAGTTTGCGTTTGCCGCCGACTTGCATGCCCATCAGGCCTTGATCCCAGCCTTTGATCACGCGGCCGGTGCCGATGACGCATTGGAAGGGTTTGCCTTTGCGGTGGGAGGAATCGAATTCGGTGCCGTCTTCTAGCCAGCCGGTGTAGTGGGTGGTGATGAGTGCGCCTTTGACGACGGTTTTGCCGTCGCCAAGATGCAGGTCTTCAATAATCAGGTCGTTCATAACGCGGAGCACCAATAACAAATAAGTGAGAGTGAAATAAGTAGAGAAGAAACATAAGTGGTGAAAGAAACCGGTTCAAATTGCCTTAAGTATTCGATTGCACTGGGTATAAATGACCTTCTGTATCCGTTCCAAAGCCTTGTATTCACCGTATTGGGCTTCGAAGGCTTCACGAACGGGTTGGTGGGAATCCAATAGCTTTGTGGCAGTCTGTTTGATCAAGCCATTTACATAGCGCTTGGCGAGACCACAATCGCTTGCCAAAGAGTCCCAATGCGCACCGGTAATCAGGCTTGGATTGCGCTCACCACCTACCGAAAAGGCAAGATTCTCGTCTATCCGCTCAATAGCGCGGGTGCAAATCAAATCGTAAAAGGGCGCTAGCCTGATCACTCCTCCTGGCAAGTACAACAGCGATAGGTTTTTGGCGTGACCATCAGAGTTCCCCGCCAAAACGTTGAATATCTGCCAGCGGATCAGCCGATCCCTATCTTCTGCAGGGGTCGTCGTTTTATCGGCCAACAACTTCATACACTCAGCAAAGGAGGCTCCTCCATCTTCTTGATATTTTTTTTGGTAGCCATAGCCCAACGCCTGACAGAAATCCTCTTGGTGGTAACGGGTAATTTGACCGCTTGGCTGCAGGGCGCGGTCGTAACGCACTATCTCTGCAAAAGTCGCTTTTTCCACGCGCCGCAAATGTATGTCGGCTACTTCCAAACCGATGGCTGCTGCTAATTGCATTGTGTAGGTTTCGTAGGCTGGCAAGTGCCGGTAATCAGTTACTTCAAACTTGAGTATGTGGCTTGAGGGCGATTCGCTTTTGGGTAGCCAGTAGGTATTGTCTTTGAGCAACACCGGGCATTTGTTTTGCGCGCCCGCTAATGACAAACGTGGGCGGTCGTGCCCTTTCCACGTGGCGGGTTGCCCTTTGCGCTTCACCAGATTGGCAAGTTCGGTAGCGTCTAAAGGAAGGTATTCGGCAGTGGATGAAGGTATATAGACATCGGGTAGTAGCGATAAAGCACCAGCACATTCCCCGCCTATCGCTTTCAGTAAATCAAAATCGTTATCGCCGATTTTCAGGTCACGGGCTAATTGATTGCGTGCGTTACCTTCGGGCAATAAGTTGGCAAAAAAGCGGTGTGCAATCCCGTCTTCCGGTGCATAGTCCTCAGATCTCAATGGCAGGCTTACCGATAGTGCAAAACTCTCCTTGGATGCTAACCATTCCGTATCGTAGTTAAACCCGATTTGCCCAATTGCATTGCGCCACAGGAATCCGACAAAGGCTTGTCCGCACCACACTTTCAGGCTATCAGGGTCGATCATCTTAGCTATCCTTTCTTTCTTGTTTCGGGGCATTCCCTTGTTTTACAGATGCCATGCCAAATGTATGAAGCGCAGTGTTTCGCGGCTGGATGATAACCTCTAAACCCAGCGTTCGCAGGGTTTGCAGCACTTTGCCCAATTCCGCCGTATCCTTGCCGCGCTCAAACTCTGACAGGAATTTAGTGCTCAAATTGCCCACACCTGATATCTGCTCAAGCGTAAGGTCTCTATCTTTCCGATGAGCGCGCACCAGCGCACCAATGTCTGTCGCTGTGCGAACTACGCCATATTGAATTACGTTGTACATTTAGGAATGCCTATTTTTTACCGTTCGGTAAAAAATACGCCGAATATCGATTGTGAGCAATGCTTTTTTACCGAACGGTAAAAAAGAGTGTTTTTTGAGAGTTTTGAAGGTAAATTTTTACCGAGCGGTAAAATTTTTAGGAGCGCCCGCGAGATTTATCGGCTCGCGGGTTGTTTAAAAAAAGCTTAATTATCCAAATGCAAATATTCCAAAAAGGCGCGCTCCATGGCTTCCACATTGGGGATTACCGCTTCTTCGCCGGCCCAGCTGACGTGCATTAGCTCGAAGGGTTTGTTGTCGGCGTCTTCGCGCTCGGTGATTTCCTCTTCAGTGACACGCGCCAAACGCGGCAGGCCTTGGGTGAGTATGGCGATAAAGGGCAGGGATTCATTGACGCCGGTGGTGTTGATTACCGCAAAACGCGAGCGCGGCACTACGCCGGGTTTTTCTTCGCCATTCATCACTTCAAACGAGAGCAGGGGGATGGTTTGCTCGCGCCAGGCGCAGTTGCCCAGATACCAGGCCGGGGCATTTTCCACCGGTACTACCTGGGAGACGGGCACAATTTCGGCGATGGTAACGTTGGGCGCAAGTAGCATACGGCCTTGCAGGGGAATCAGCAGGCTGGCGACTTCTTCGATTTTTTTCTCTATGCGTTGTGGCGCTCTCATGAAAACTGTGTCCTGCAGTCGGTTGTTCTGGGTCGGTTCTGTAATTCGTTACTACTGGTGCACTGGTTGTTAGTGACGTGAATTTACCAGGGCTTTGGCCAGATATTCAGGTGTTCCGATGAGGCTGACACAACCTGTAGCCAAAGCCGCGACCGGCATTGAGTCGCTGGTGCAATCATCGGGGCTCTGCACCCAGACTTTGCCGCCAACCTGTTTGATCAGGCGGCAACTGGCGGCGCCATCGTCACCCATGCCGGTAAAAATAATCATGTTGCAGCGCGCGCGGAAAATACGCGCGGCGTTGGCGGCCACCTGGTCTATCGCGGGCGCATAACTGCCTTTCCAGTGCTGGCCGTAATTCACCATCAGGGTGCCGTTGTCCAATAGCTCGACCGGATCTTTGGCGGTGATCAGCGTCAGGCTATTGGCTGCCAGCACCAAACCTTGTGTTGCTACCATCGCCGGGTAGTGGCCGGCGTTGCTCATCATCCGGTTCAGGGTGACGGCCTGTTGGGCATCAATATGTTGTACGTACAAAAAGGCTACGCCTAAATCGCCGGGCAATTCGGCGAGGAAGCGTTTTACCGCCGCTGGCCCGCCGGTGGAGGCTGCTAGAATCCACAGTTCGCTTGCCGGTGTGCTCTGCTGCAGGTTGATATCACCGCGCAAGCGCTGCAAACGCATGCTGGTGCGGCGCAACCAGTCACTGTGTTCTTGCGAGCCGGCGTTGAATTCGCTGCTGTCGCTGAGAATCACCGGAATCCGGCTCTGGGCAAACAAGCTGTCCAGCAACTGCCCACCCTGGTTCTCTTCGGCTATATCCACCAGCCAGGCATCCAACTCGCTGTCTGTTGCGGGCCGGGTTTCGCCGCCGATCAGCAAGCACAGGCCAACCTTGTGCCCCGCCTGTGCGACCAGTTGCGCCAAGGCTTTTTGTTTGGCGGCGTTGTCCACCACTAACCCCAGGCGCAACATGGCCTTGCTCTGCTACTTGGTGCGAATATGCAGCAGTTCCTGGATATTGCTCAGCAGCAGGTCTTCCTGATACGGCTTACCCAGATACTTGTTTACGCCCAGGCTAAAGGCGCGCTCGCGGTGTTTTTCACCGGTACGCGAGGTGATCATAATGATCGGCAGATCCTTCAAGCGCGAGCTGGTGCGGACGTTTTTAGCGACCTCAAAGCCGTCCATGCGCGGCATTTCAATATCCAGCAACATCACGTCTGGCATATGGTCTTGCAGCACTTGCAGCGCCTCAACACCGTCTTTGGCGGTGATCACGCGGAAGCCTTCGCGCTCCAGGAAGCGGCTGGTTACCTTGCGCACGGTTACCGAGTCATCCACCACCATGATCGTCTTCTCGCTGAGATCTTCTTCTTTGATCGGGGCGAGGCTGAGCGGCTCCAGCTGGATGGCATGTTGCAGGCCCAGCGCCAACTGCTCGCGGATCATGGCGTGTAAGTCCAGAATCACCACTACGCTACCGTCACCCATTACCGTGGCGCCGGATACCCCGCGCACGGCACTGAATTGGGCGCCCAGGGTTTTCACCACAATCTCGCGTGAGCCCAGCAGGCGATCCACCTGCAAAGCAACGGTATGCTCGGTACTGCGCACCAGTACGACTGGCAGTGGCAGCATTTGGCCGTCCAGCTTGGGTTGGGCGCTGGAGTCCAGCAGGCTGCCGAGGTAGCGCACCAGATATTGCTCGCCGGCATAGTCAAAGCGGGCGCTTTCATCCTGATAGTAATGCTCCAGCTCAAAGGGGCTGACGCGCACAATACCTTCAATCGAGTTGAGCGGAATGGCGTAGAGGTCATCGCCAATCTGCACCATCAGTGCGCGGTTTACCGATACGGTAAAGGGCAGGCGAATGGTGAACTCGGTGCCCTGGCCCCAGTTGGAGTCGATAAACATGGCGCCGCCGAGCTGTTTGATCTCGGAGTGCACCACGTCCATGCCCACACCGCGGCCGGAGATTTGTGTCACCTTGTCGGCGGTACTGAAGCCGGCGTGCAGGATAAATTGGATGACATCCTGATCGTTGAGTTGGGCATCTGCCGCCATCAAACCGCGTTCAATGGCTTTTTCACGCACGCGCTTGAGGTTGATGCCGCGGCCATCGTCGATCAGGCGCAAAATCACATCGCCACCTTCACGGCCAAGGCTCAGCAGTATGCGGCCATTGGGGTTTTTACCGGCGGCGATACGCTCGTCCGGCATTTCGATACCGTGGTCAACCGCATTGCGCAGCATGTGTTCCAGCGGCGCTACCATGCGCTCCAGAACGCTACGGTCCAGTTCGCCTTCCACGTTATCCAGCTCAAAATCCACCTCTTTGCCCAGCTCGGTGGCGGCCTGGCGCACGATCCGGCGCAAGCGCGGCACCAGCCGTGAGAAGGGCACCATGCGCGAGCGCATCAGGCCTTCCTGCAGGTCGGTGTTAATGCGCGACTGTTGCAGCAGCAGGGTTTCGGTATCGCGGGTTTTATCCGCGAGGGTGAATTTCAAGTCCATCAAGTCCGAGGCGGATTCGATCAGCGAGCGCGACAGCTGCTGCAGTTGCGAGTAGCGGTCCATCTCCAGTGGATCGAATTCTTCGTGTTGCGCCATCTGCTCCTGGCGGAACAGCACCTGGGCTTCAGTTTCAATATCCAGGCGGCGTAGCTGCTCTTGCAGACGCTGGATGGTGGCATCCATCTCCTCGATAGATCCGCTCAGGTCGCTGACCTGCTGTTCCATACGGCCGCGGCTGATGGAGGTTTCACCGGCGAGGTTAACCAATTCTTCCAGCAGTTCCGCCGAGACCTTGACCACTTCTTGCGGGCCGGTGCGGCGCGCTGCCAAGTGTTGCACCTGCGCCGGGCCAGTATTACCCGAGCGCAAGCCACCGCCATATTCGGTACCGGGAATAGCACCGGGCACTGGCGCGACGGGTTTGGCCTTGGGTGCAAAGGTCAGCACATTGGGCTTTTCGCTCGGGGTGCCATGGGTTTCAAAAGCGCGAATTTGTTCGGCGCGGGTGTTGTCCACCACCACGGTTGGTTTGCTGTACAGCGCAGGGCTGTTGTCAGTGGCTTCTTCGTCCTGCGCCAGCAGTTCGGCATCGACCAATTCCACGCTATTGTCGAGCAGGGGAATATCCTGCTCGGCAGTATCAAGGCTTTCTGCAACAGGTTGCGGGTTGCTGTTGGCAGTGACAGCGGCGGCTATGGGCGCACCGTTGAGGCGTTTGTTGGCCAGTTCAACGCCGCTGTGTAAACGATCCTGGAAGTCATGCAGGCGCGCAAAAAAGGCTTGGTCAAGCTCGGCGTCCTGATCCATATCGATCAGCAGGGTTTCAAAGTCGTGCGACAGGTCGCCCAAATCCGTCAAGCCCGCCAAACGCGCGCCGCCCTTGAAGGTGTGCAATGAACGTTTGAGCTGTTCGACACAATCACTGTTGTTCCAGTCGTCTTGCCACTCGTTCAGGGCGCTATCGATTTCCTCAAGGATTTCTCCGGCTTCCTCAATAAAGATCTCGACAATTTCCGGATCAAAATCTTCATCCACCATGGCTTCGGCGGGTGTTTCTTCATAGCTTGCGTCGGCTACCGCCAATTCAACCATCGGCTCGTCTACGAGGTCGATATCGTCTACAACATCAACAGAAGGCAATGCTTCGTTCAGGTCGATAACTTCATCAAGTTCCGCAGCCTCGCTCACCAGTTCAGCAGCGGGTTGATAGGCTGGTTCAGGCGCCACAGGCAAATAATCAATCGCTTCAAGCTCGACTAGCTCGTCGTCGCTGATACTTTCTTCGTCAACCAGTTCCAGCTCCAGTGGTGAGCTGTAGTCGTCGGTTTCGGCATAAAGGGTTTCGGCATAAAGATCTACCGCATCGCTGTCGATTAAATCCTCTTCGACGGCGTCCATCAGCGGGATTGTTTCATCCTCGCCCGCCAGTTCGTGGCTGCTCAGGGCAGTCAGGGTGACGACTTCAGTGCTGAGCAGGTCATCCAGTGCTTCATTGACCGGTTCGGGGATGGCGCCCAGATTTTGGCCGGCGGCAATGGCGTCTACCATATCCAGCAGCGCAACGTGGGCGCTTTTCAAGGCGGTGCACAGCGGCGCGGAACAATCCAGTTGCGCGGCAATAATGGCCTCATAGACGCTGTGGATTTTTTCACTCAGCTCCGCCATGGCAGGCAGGTAAGCATGGGCGGCGGCCTGGGTCAGCTTGGCCAGCTCGTCCATCACCGGAATAAGTTCAACGGTTTCTTCAGGGTTGGCTTGCCACTGGTCGATGATCTTGTCGGCATCCAGCAGCAGGTTCATTTCCTCGGCCATAAAAATGGCGAGCAATTCGGGATCGACCGGGCGCTTGCCCATCTCATCCAGTTCTTGCTGGCGCACCAGCGGTGCTACATGGATATCGCGCAGCTCATTCACCCGGGCGATAAATTGTTGCAAACGCGGAATATTAACCAGCTCGCCCGCTTCTATCTGGTGCAGGGCAATTTGGGTGTAACTGACGGCATCACGCAGCAACTGGAGGATATCGTCGTTGATATTGACGTGATAGGAGCGCAACTCCTTGGCGAAGCGTTCCAGTGGTGTGGCCAGCTCGGCGACCTGGGTGATCTCCGCCATATGCGCACTGCCTTTGAGGGTATGCAAGGCGCGCTGCATCTCTTCACTGGGCGGCTCATAAATCGGCGCTTCGGCTTCCATCCGCGCAATAAATTCTTCTACTACCTGCAGGTGACTGATGGCTTCCGCACCAAAAATATCCCACAGCTGGGCATCGGTGTCCTCGCTATCGAGCAAATCTTCGGCCGACATTCCAACATCGTCTGCGCTGCTCTCCTCCACAAGCGCCACCGGTGGCATCGCGTAGTCGGCAAGGTCATCTGCATCCGCGTTGACTGATGGTTCAAAGTGCAGCTCGTCGATAACGGCATCAACCAAATCTTCCTGCTCACCAGCGGTTTGGCCCAGATCCAAGGTGTAGGCTTCGTCGTGGATTTGCGTGTAGGCCTCACCGAGTAAATGTGCTTCATCGGCCACTAGGTTGGCTGGAGCGAGTTCCTCCAACGACTCAGGCATGTCATCTTCGGCAAACTCCACGGCTTCGGTGGCTAAATCACCGCTGTCAACCGGGTCTGTTAGCTCCAGTGTTTCAATACCGGTCTCAGCCTGCGAATCTGCGGTTGCCAAGTCATCAGTTGCCGTATCCGCAGCTGCGGTATTTGTGGGGGCTACTTCATTTGTGGGTGCTAGATCAGCATCTACCGGTACTATGCCCTGAGACAGGGAGTGGGCTTGCAGGCGATAGGTTTCCGCCAATTCAGACTGATTGTAGGGTTGATTGTCGCGGAAAGCGGCAATCATGCCGGGCAAGAGCGCACATACTTTGTCGATTAGCTGCGCGTGTATCGCCTGTGGAGTAATGGTGTGGTCGAGCACACGATTGAGCATATTTTCAATCGACCAGGCCAGCTCGCCAATTTCATTGGCGCCAACCATGCGACCACTGCCTTTGAGGGTGTGGAAGGCGCGACGGAATTCAATCAGCGCGTCTTGATCGTCAAAGTTGTTGGCCCAACGCGGGAAATATTCGTTGATGGTTTCGGTAACTTCGGTGGCTTCTTCGATAAAGATCTCGATGATTTCATCGTCTATATCTTCGTTGTCGCGCTCGATAACCGGCGCCTGATTAGTTGCGATCAGGTTGGGTTCGTGATCTTCCTCCACGTCAGCACTCAAGTAAGAAGATTCGTCGGCTGATTCAACAACCGATTCTTCTAGCTCGATTACCGGCAGGGAGTAATCCGAATCATCAGGCTGATTGTTGTTCGCATCCAGGTCTTGGGCTGGGCTGCTGTAGGCCTCAGTTTCCGGCAGTTCGCCATGCGCGCTGGTGTCCTGCGGTACATCGCTGGTGGCGCTGGCATAGACGGCTTCCAGATAGATAGATTCATCTTCCGGCGCGCGCGTAGCGGATAGATCCTCGCCGCTTTCGGCCTGTTCATAGGCGGCGGCCAATTCAGCTTCAGCGCTGCTGGGTTGCGGCGCCGTTTCGGGTGATTCAACTTGTCCGTAGGTTTCAGTTTCGCTGCGCTCCGGGTTGCTGACTTTGGCAACCGCATAACCCAGATTGGCAACGCTTTCTTCGGCTACGGTGAGCAGCAGGTCGATTTCTTCTTTGCGCCCGCCACTGCTCAAGCGCTCCAGGTAATACTCAACACTGGTGATGGCATCGGCCAGGGTGTCCAGCGTTGACCATTGGGGAGTGGTTTCCTGTGCCAGCAATTGCTCTTCAATGAAGCGGGCGCAGGCTCCGAGGATTCTGGCCGGGCGCGGCAGCGGCATAATTTCCAGACCGCCGCGAATTTCGCGCAGGGTAGTGGGCACCGCTTGCAAATGTTGGCGATTCCACTGGGATGCTATGTATTCAATGATGGCGTCTTTGGCGTGTTCCAAGCCATTGCGCGATTCGCGCAGTACTGACTCTTTGGCGCGGCTGAGTGTTATATCGCCCTCATCGCTGCTGCTTTCAACGCCGCCGTGTTCCGACAGGCTATCCAGCGAGTTTTCGATAGAAATGATTTGGCTGGCAACTGCTAACAACTGGTCATCGGAGAGTTCGCTATCCGAATCAACCACCAATTCCAACGCTGCACCTTGTTCCAGCAAACGTTTGCGCAGGTCGCCCAAACCCAGCACCGCCAGGGTATCGGCAACACGTTTGACAATGGGCAGCGCTTCACTGAGGGTAGTTTGGGTATTACCACCGGCCAGACAAACATCCAAACCGTTCTTTATTAAGCCCAGTTCTTCTTTGATGGCACTAATGACCGAGCGCATGGCATCCGCGTCGGGCACCGAGAGCATGTCCTGGGTATCCTCGCCACCTTCTTTACCTTCCAGCAGCGCTTCTTCCAGTTGGTAGGTGTCGTAAATACGCTGCAGGTTGGAGTTGGGCGCAAACCCCGGTGCGTGTTTACCGGCGCGGGCGACGTAATACAGCAGGTTTTTGATCAATTCATCGTTGGTGAAACTATTCAGCGCTTTGGTGCCATGCACCGCGAGCACTTTGATTTCTTTATCCAACTGGCGCAGCAGGTTTTTGACCGCCACGCTCATTTCGATGGCATCTATCTCTATGGCTTCAACCAATGCCAGGCAAATATCCCAGAGCGCAAAACGCGCGGTGCCGTGGGTGAGTTTTTGCAGGCGGGAAAAAGCCTTTTGCAGGTAGCCCAGGTTTTCTTCGGGGTTAACCCCGCGGATAAACCCCGAGGCGGCGTACTGGTACATCTGGCGCAGCTTCAGCACCATGGCCTGGAACTGCACATTGTCGTTAGTGACCGGCAGGCGCGCGCCGCTGACTTTTTTGGCGGGAGTCAGATTGGGTACAAAGAGTTTGGTATCGGTGAGCAGGCTTTCACCGCGCACCGCGCGCAAATCATTGAGCAGCGGTAATACCACCAGCGGGTTATCTTTGCGTGTTGCTTTTACCTGATCCAAATACAGCGGAAACTGCAGGATAGCGCGCATGAGCACTTCTTGCGCTTCGCTGCTATTGCCCACAGTGCCTGCGATCATCGCCTGGGTGAGCTGTTCCATTTCGCTGGCGAGCATGGCGGCGCCATAGAACTCCACCATCTGCAGGCTGCCGTGCACCTGATGAATATGGGTCAAACAAAAGCGGATACGTGCAGCATCTTTCGGATTTTCAACATAGCTTTCGAGGGCCTGGCGCGCTTCTTTGAGCGTCTCGCTGATCTCGTGGATCAACCAGTCCAAGGCGGCAAAATTGCGATTATCTGCCATGCAGAGCTTTCCTCTCATTATTCTCGCTGGGTGCGACTTTTAACGTTCCAGGCGAACGTAGGCCTGCACTTGATCATCGTCAGTGCGCTGCATTTCGGGGTGTTCCCAGTCCATCACTTCACCCAGGCCAACTATTAACAAGCCGCCGGGTTTTAACCGCTCTACCAGGGCATTCAACACATCGCGGCGCAGCCAGCGACGGAAATACACCAATAAGTTTTGGCAAAAAATTACATCCACACTCACTTGAGGCAACTGGCGTGCATGGATGATATTGCTTTGGGTGAAACAGACGCGGTCGCGCAGTTTGTTAACCACTTGGTAATTGCCATCACCAGAAGCTTGCAGGTAGCGCATGGCTTCATCAGGTTTTACCTGCCCAATGCGGCGTTTGCTATAGCGACCGGCGCGGCCGGCAGCCAGGGCCGACGAGCTGATATCCATTGCGGTGATGCCGTAAAACGGGCTGATTGCGGCCAGTTCAAAACAATCGTTAACCACCATCGCCAGCGAATAGGCTTCTTCGCCAGTGGCGCAACCCAGGCTCCAGACATCAAAACTGCCTTCCAGCGCCTGATTGTTGATTTTTTGCTGGAGGTAAGTGCGCACGTATTCGATGGATTCACGGTGGCGGAAAAAGCTGGTTTCCTTTACCGCAATCCGATCAATCAGTCGCGCCCACTCCAGTTTCGAATCAATAGTTTCCTGGGCTACAAAGTGATAGTAGTTGTCGTAATCGTCGTATCCCAAATCGCGCAGGCGAGCATATATCTGCGATTCCAGCCAGGCTTTTTGTTGGAAAACCAGCTGGATACCGGTGCGCTCTTCCAGCAGTTTGCCCCATTGAACAAACTGTTCCTGGCTAAGTGTGGGTAGTGTGCGTAATGACCAAGCCATAAATTTACCCGGGCCGCCAGCAAGACTGGCGGCAACTGCTTATCAGGCTTTTGATGCGTTGGCGAAGATATCCTCATCGGGCAGGAGCTCTTCATCCAAATCAATTACATCGCTGTTTTGGTCGAAGTCCATCGCCGGTGCGTTAGCCATGGCTTTGCGCGCGGCATTGGCACGGCTTTCAGACATGTCTTCTTCCGGCAGTTTGAAACCGGCTACTGATTCACGCAGGTCGAGTGCCATCTCGGCGAGGTTACCAATCGACTGGGCGGTAGCTGAGGTACCGGCAGAGGTTTGGGTAGTAATCTCTTGAATAACATTCATCGTGTTGGAGATATGACCCGCCGACGATGCCTGCTGGCGCGCGGCGTTGGAAATGTTCTGGATCAATTCCGCGAGGCTTGAGGATACGTTTTCAATTTCTTCCAGTGCCACACCCGCATCCTGTGCGAGGCGCGCACCGCGCACCACTTCAGAGGTGGTTTGTTCCATCGAGATTACCGCTTCGTTGGTATCGTTCTGAATGGTTTTTACCAGCGCTTCGATCTGCTTGGTTGCTGCGGCGGAACGTTCCGCAAGGCGTTGAACTTCGTCCGCTACCACCGCGAACCCGCGGCCCGCGTCACCGGCCATCGATGCCTGAATTGCCGCGTTAAGTGCGAGGATGTTGGTTTGGTCAGCAATGTCGTTAATCAAACTTACGATGTCACCGATCTCTTGTGACGATTCACCGAGGCGTTTAATACGTTTGGAGGTGTCCTGGATCTGCTCGCGGATGGTATCCATCCCGTGGATGGTGTTCTGTACCACTTTGGCGCCGTTGCCCGCGATGGATACCGCACGCTCCGCTACCGCGGCCGATTCGGCGGCGTTTGCCGATACCTGGTCAATGGTGACCGCCATTTCGTTTACCGCGGCCGATGCACCGGCGATTTCTTGCGCCTGGTGTTCAGAAGCTTCGGCGAGATGCAGTGCAGTTTGCTGGGTCTCTTGCGCAGCGGCCGATACGTTTACCGCGGTTTCGTTGATGCGCGCTACCAGGATACGCAGCTGGTCGATGGTGAAGTTGATAGAGTCAGCAATCGCACCGGTGAAGTCCTCGGTTACGGTCGCGGTAGTGGTCAGGTCACCATCCGCAAGGTCGGCCAGTTCGTCGAGCAGACGCAAAATCGCAGTTTGGTTACGTTCGTTGGTTTCGGTAGTTTCGTCGGCGCGTTTACGGGCGCTGCGATACTGGTTGAAGCCAAGGTAAAACAGAGAAATCAGCGTAATTGCAGCCAGTACAATGACCGTGGTGTTATTCACAAAGGGACGGTCGTCTGCCTGGGTGGAGATTTTGTCCGAAATAGCGGCGAGGCTCTGCAGCAATTGTGGGGTGTCCACCAGGAGTGCATCGGCGGCTTGACGGGCGCGGGTCAGGGTGGCTGAACCATCGACCATTTCCTGAATTGACTTGCTTACACCATCAAACAACTGGGTAATTTGATCCAGACTGGCACGCGCTTGTGGATCGGATACACGGGTGATACGCAGTGCAGGGTCACCGTCTTTCATGGCACTCAAAACACGCGCGTAGAAGTTGGCGTCGCGGTTAAATTGGTCAGCAGCGTTGCCGGCATCGGCGTCACCGCGCAACATTTTATCCACGTTACGACCGATACGCTCGGCGCGCCAGGAGAGTAGCTGCGCCTGGATCGCCTGATCAGCAGGTGCGCCGGATTCCAGCAAAATATCCACAATGTTATTGTGTTCGGTCTGCAGGGTGGGCAGGTTGTCGTTCAGGGTATTGCCCACATTGTTGAGCGATACAATCAGGTCTTTGTTGGTGGCAATATCCTGGGCGTTGTTCTGTACACCCTTCCACACAGCGCCAAATTTATCGAATTCCGTGCTCAGCGCTTTACGGGTGCGTTCGTCGCTGTTGCGCAGCATTTCCCAGGTGCTGGTCATGCTCGCCATCACGCTGGAGAGTTCACCAAACGCTTGTTCATCACCGGAAGTGGCGTCGCGCGCCAAAGAGGTCAAACGATAGGCTTGTGCGCGCAGGTCGCTCGCCTGTTGCAGGTAGCGCTGGTCGTTGGTTTTACCCTGGTTGATCAACACCAGAAGCACAACCGCCGCCACAAAGGAGCCAATCAAGAAGACCGACGCGACTATAGTCGCGGGTTTCGCCTTGAATGCGGCAATTTTTGAATCAGTTTTCATCTAAGTACTCCTACACCAACATTCGGTTTTATTTTTTCTGTCCACTTTGCTTTTTGCTTCGCACAAAAAGCCTGATATTGCCTTGCGATTGTGAATCTACTACGACTTGGCCGCATTGGTAAAACGCGGATCCTCGGCCAATAATGCCGGTCTGAACAACGACCAGCGCTCGCCTCCTTGGGGATAACTACCGGTGACAAAAGGCAGGATAGCGCTGGCTACGGCACCAGCCTGTTCACTGTATTCGTCCATCGGGAAATGCTGCATACCAAACACCTGATCAACGATCAGGCCGGAATAAAGTGTCTCGGTTTCAAGAATAAGCACGCGCCGGTGTTTACGTGAACTGCCCAGGCGATCCCCAAAAAACATGGCCAGATCGAACAGGGGCAATAAGCGACCGCGCACGTTGGCGACGCCTTTTACCCAGGGTTGTACCCCCGGCAAATGGGTGTGGTTGGGCACTTCGAGCATTTCCGACACTTCGCCAATCGGCGCTACAAAGTAACTGCCCATTAACGAAAAACCGATGCCGCTCCAATGCGGGCGAATATCGGCCTGTGCCGGCAAACCGCGAGCAGCGGCGCGGCTGCGCTGGGCTAGTGTAAGCAGGGCCTGAAATGCGGCCTGGGGTTCTGACATATCTCTGTCCATAACTGTCGTGCATCACACAGAGATTTTGGGCGCAAGGCCGGGGTCGGTGAATGATGCTTGTTGTTATTGTCTATTCATCATCCCGGATGGTGACAAGTATTTCCTTTATCAGGCGAGGACTTCGGCCATGGCCGCCATAAGTACTTCCTGGGTAATCGGTTTGGATAAATAGGCCTTGGCGCCCTGGCGCATGCCCCAAACACGGTCAGTTTGCTGATCTTTGGTGGTCACAATAATTACCGGAATATGGGCTGTCTCCGGTGTTTTGGACAATTGGCGAGTCGCTTGGAAGCCATTGAGGCCGGGCATAACCACATCCATTAACACCACATCAGGCAGCTCTTTTTGCGCCATGGCGATACCGGCTTCGCCATTATCTGCAGTCATAACTACGTGGCCGTTTTTTTCCAGCATGCTGGTGAGCTTGTAAGTTTCGGTAGGTGAGTCGTCAATAATCAATACTCTGGCCATAAATGCTCCAAAATCATTATTAGGTAGCCGCAACTTGCGGTAGGTATTGGGTCGTTATTGGATACTGGTTCCGGTTGTGCCTACTGCACCCCCGACAACAGCGGTGCAGGTCAAACATGCATCTTACTGCAGAGCAATCAGGATGCTTTTAAATGTTTGACGTGGGCTTCTATGGCACCCAGCAATTCACTTTTGCTAAAAGGTTTGGTGAGGTATTGGTCGGAGCCGACAATACGCCCTTTGGCTTTATCGAACAGGCCGTCTTTGCTGGACAACATGATCACCGGGGTGGTTTTGAATTCGCTATTATTTTTGATTAGTGCGCAAGTTTGATAGCCATCGAGGCGTGGCATCATTATGTCGACAAAAATGATATCCGGGCGGGTGTCGGCAATCTTTGCCAGGGCGTCAAAGCCATCGGTGGCGGTGATTACCATACATCCTGCTTTTTTAAGCAGTGTTTCAGCCGTGCGACGGATGGTTTTACTGTCGTCAATTACCATCACTTTGAGGCTTTCGTAAGTTACTTCCATACTCTGACCTTGCCTGTTGTTATTGCCATAGTTGCCAGATTGCGCGCGAGTTGATTGGGAATCGGTGGGCGCGTCAGGTAATCTCCTGCCAGTTAGCGTCAAAATAACGCCACAGAGGGAGGTAAACTTTTAACACAGTTTTTAACCTTGTGCCATAACTAGTTGAATATATGAGTAATCCGTAGTGTTTTTATAATCATTTGAATGGTGAAAACACGCGGCAATAACCTTGCTTTAATTTGACCTTGCCTTTAACTTTAGGCCTTATCCGGTTCTGTGCCGGGCCTTGTGTCGGGTATTAGCCCGCTTTCTAGAATCTTCAGTCGAGCTTCATTTATATGGCTATCTCTCTCGGCGTAGTAATGGATCCCATTGCTGATATTACCTTTTACAAGGACACTACCCTGGCGTTGTTGTTGGCAGCTCAGGAGCGAGGCTGGGATTTGTACTACATGGAGCAAAAAGATCTTTATCTTTTGCAGGGCGAAGCCCGTGCCAGTACACGCAACTTATTTGTAGCGGATAATGCCGAAAGTTGGTTTGAATTGGGCTTGCAGGAGGATAAAAAACTCGGGGATCTGGATGTGATCCTGATGCGCAAGGATCCGCCCTTTGACAATGAATATATCTACAGCACTTATATTCTGGAGGCCGCACAACAGCAGGGCGCATTGGTCGTTAATGACCCCCGCAGCCTGCGCGATTGCAACGAAAAAATCTTTGCTACCCAATTTCCCCAGTGCTGTCCGCCAGTGCTGGTCAGCCGCGATATGCCGCGCCTGCGCGATTTCCACAAACAACATGGCGATGTGATTTTTAAGCCTTTGGATGGTATGGGCGGCAGCCGTATCTTCCGCTGCCGTGAGAATGACCCCAATCTGGGTGTGATTCTGGAGACGCTCACCGAATTTGGCCAACAGCTGATCATGGCGCAGCGTTACATCCCGGAAATCACCCAGGGCGACAAGCGTATTTTGGTGGTGGACGGAGAACCGGTTCCCTACTGCCTGGCGCGTATTCCGGCGCAGGGCGAAACCCGGGGCAATCTGGCTGCCGGTGGCAGCGGTGTTCCCCAACCCCTAACTGAAAAAGATTTGTGGATAGTCTCGCAAGTGGCGCCTTCACTCAAAGCCAGAGGCTTGATGTTTGTGGGGTTGGATGTGATTGGCGAATACCTCACCGAAATTAATGTCACTTCTCCTACCTGTGCGCGGGAAATTGACAAGGCTTACAACACCGGAATTGGTTCACTGCTTGTTGATGCCATAGCGCGTAAATTAGCGGCCCGTTAACCCGGAGTCAGCCCCTATGAATCAGGCCATCACCCTTGAACAACAAAGCCTAACTGCCGCAGCGGTAGATAGTGGTGATCGCCTGAGTTTTACCTTTTTTCTGGCGATAGTCTTACACGCGCTGCTGATTCTGGGCATCAGTTTTAAATTGCCCGACCACAGCAATACCTCACAAACCATTGAAATTACTCTGGCGACACATAAATCGCTGCGTGCCCCCGAGCAAGCTGACTTTTTGGCTCAGCATAATCAGGAGGCCAGCGGCACCCTCGACGAAGCAAAACAGCTAACCACCGAACGACAAGCTGAATTCGCCGATACCCAGGTGCGCGAGGTAAACCCTGTGCCGCAACAATCCGCTGCGACCCAGAAGCTGAAAGAGCAGCAATTAGTAGCAACCCGCTCGGCCAGTACCCACACCACCCAGGTAACCCTCAACCCGGATGAGCGCCGTGAACTGGAGCAGCGCGAAGGCCTGATGGAAGATCAGCTCACGGTGTCGGCGGAAATCGCCAGTTTACAGGCCAAGCTTGATAAACAGCGGCAGGAATACGCCAAGCGTCCACGCGTGCGTACACTCACTTCCGTGTCCACCAAGGAATCCTTCGATGCCAAATACCTGCACGATTGGAGTACCAAGGTGGAGCAGGTAGGCAATCGCAACTACCCCAAAGAGGCGCTCAGCCGGAAAATTACCGGTCATCTACGCCTCTCTGTAGTTATTAATCCTGATGGCACCATCTATGAAATCAAGGTGTTACAGTCTTCCGGTCAGCGCATACTGGATGATGCCGCGCGGCAGATAGTGCGGCTCTCTGCTCCCTTTGCCCAATTTCCGGCGGAGATTCGCAAACACGCCGACCGCTTGCAGATCATTCGCACCTGGAACTTTGAGATCACTGGTAAACAGTCGGTGATCACCACCTCTGCCAACTAGCGGCGAATAAATTTTTTCCCTCGCGCTTGTTTTAGCCTTTATTAGCCTCATACTGGTTTCATGAACGACAAACCTGACTTTCTTACCGATATTGAAGAGCTCACGCCCGGCAGTTTGTGTAATCACTTTCTGATTGCTATGCCCGGGCTGAATGATTCCTCTTTTGCCCACACTGTGACTTATATCTGTGAGCACAGCGAACAGGGTGCCATGGGGGTGGTGATTAACATGGCCACTCCCATGCTGCTGCGCGAAATCTTTGAGCAAATGGGGCTGGATGATCAATCCCATCTCGGCGACCAAATAGTCATGAGCGGTGGCCCGGTGCAGCCGGAGCGCGGTTTTGTATTGCACTCGACAGATAGCCGCTGGCAGTCAACCCTGCAGATTTCACCAGACATAAGCCTCACCGCCTCGCGCGACATAATTGCTGCCCTCGCCGAGGGGCGCGGCCCCAAGCAGTCTCTGATTGCACTGGGTTACGCCGGCTGGGGCGAGGGGCAGTTAGAAGCAGAAATCGCCGCTAATTCCTGGCTGACGGTGCCGGCGGATAAAAATATTATTTTCTCCACCCCGCTAGAGCAGCGCTGGACTGCTGCCGCTCAAGCCTTGGGTATAGACGTTACTCTGATTACCAGCACCGCTGGCCACGCCTAGGCTGCCGGGGTTCTAATGACAGTTAAATCCCTGCTTGCCTTTGACTACGGCACCAAAAATATTGGGGTTGCCACCGGTCAAACCCTGACTCGTTCTGCCAACGCCCAAGCCCAACTCAAAGCCAAAGATGGCATTCCCGATTGGAGCCAGATAGAAAAGTTGCTCAAAGATTGGCAACCGGATTTGGTGCTGGTTGGCTTGCCACTGAATATGGATGGCAGTGAGAGTGAGCTGAGCGCACGCGCGCGCAAATTTGCCAATCGTTTGCACGGCCGCTTCGGTGTGAAAGTGGAATTGGTGGATGAGCGTTTGAGCAGTTTTGAAGCCAAAGGCGAAGTGATGGCGCAGGGCGGTTCGCGTCATTACAAATCCAACCCGGTGGATTCGATTGCCGCGCGTTTGATTCTGGAAAGTTGGTTTGAACGTAATTAGCCGACTGACTTAAACCTACATAAAAAAACGCCGGAATTTTTAAAAATTCCGGCGTTTTTATTTTGGCTTACTCGACAGCATTAAAACATTTTGCCGCGATTGTTGTGCTCATCGCCCTGGATCGACAGGCTATCGGCAGCGTGCGACAAATAATTGGAATCAGTTTCCGAGGCGAGTTTGATCATCAAGCGTAAATCGTTGGGTGAGTCGGCGTGCAGCAGGGCATCTTCATAGGTAATTTCGCCGGCATCGTAAAGTGCATAAAGCGCCTGGTCGAAGGTCTGCATGCCCAGTTCGGTTGAGCGTTTCATCAATTCTTTTAATTCTGAAACTTCCCCTTTGCGAATCAAATCCTGCGCCAGTGGAGTGTTAATCATAATTTCCAAACAGGCGCGGCGGCCATTGCCATCAGGTGTGGGAATCAATTGCTGCGCCACAATCGCCTTGAGGTTGAGCGACAAGTCCATCCACAACTGGCGATGGCGATCAGCGGGGAAAAAGTGAATGATGCGGTCGAGTGCCTGGTTGGCGTTGTTGGCGTGCAGGGTACACAGACACAGGTGACCGGTTTCCGCAAAGGCGATGGCGTGATCCATGGTTTCGCGCGAGCGCACTTCGCCAATCAAAATCACATCCGGTGCCTGACGCAAAGTATTTTTCAGCGCAACTTCAAAGGATTCAGTATCAATACCCACTTCGCGCTGGGTGATAATGCAACCCTGATGCTGGTGGATAAATTCAATTGGGTCTTCGATGGAAATAATGTGACCTTTGGAGTTTTGGTTGCGATGGCCAATCATGGAAGCGAGCGAGGTGGATTTACCGGTGCCGGTTGCGCCCACAAAAATAATCAGGCCGCGTTTGGTCATGGCCAATTCTTTAATAATTTCCGGCAGGCCCAGTTCATCAATTTGCGGGATTTTGGTTTCAATACGGCGCAGTACCATACCGGCAAGGTTGCGCTGGTAAAACGCGCTGGCGCGGAAGCGGCCAATACCGCGTGCGCTCACTGCAAAGTTAAGTTCTTTTTTCTCTAAAAATTCAGCGCGCTGTTTTTCATTCATCACACTCAGCACCAGCTCGCGCGCTTTTTCTGGCGCGAGCGGCGTTGCCGTCACTGGCACCACCTTGCCATGAACTTTGATCGAGGGCGGCACACCGGCGGTGATAAATAAGTCCGACGCGCCTTTTTCTACCATCAGGGACAATAAACGATCAAAATCCATAACACAGCACCTTAAAAATTATTGAAACTTGTGCACTAAAAATAATTAAACGATTAATTAAAAATTCTCGGGGAATTTGGCTTTCGCTTTGGCGGCATCGCGGCTGATGATGCGACGAGCCACCAAATCCGCCAGGCATTGGTCCATGGTCTGCATTCCCAGTGAGGCACCGGTTTGGATGGCCGAATACATTTGTGCCACCTTGTCCTCGCGGATCAGGTTACGGATTGCCGAAGTGCCGCGCATAATTTCGTGCGCCGCCACCCGACCGCCGCCGTTTTTCTTGAGCAGCGTTTGTGAAATTACCGCTTGCAGCGATTCCGACAACATGGAACGCACCATGGATTTTTCGTTGGCGGGGAACACGTCCACAATACGGTCGATGGTTTTGGCGGCGGAGGTGGTGTGCAAGGTGCCAAATACCAAGTGGCCGGTTTCGGCGGCGGTGAGTGCGAGGCGGATGGTTTCCAGGTCGCGCATCTCGCCCACCAGAATAATGTCCGGGTCTTCCCGCAGTGCCGAGCGCAGTGCTTCGTTAAAGCCGTGGGTATCGCGGTGCACTTCGCGCTGGTTCACCAGGCATTTTTTGGATTCGTGCACAAATTCGATAGGGTCTTCGATGGTGAGCACGTGCTCGTATTTGTTGTCGTTGATGTAGTCGATCATGGCCGCCAGGGTGGTGGATTTACCCGAGCCGGTCGGCCCGGTCACCAGCACTAATCCGCGCGGTACGGCGCAGATATCGCGGAACACATTGCCCATGCCCAACTCTTCCATGGTGAGTACTTTGGAGGGAATGGTACGGAACACCGCGCCGGCGCCGCGGTTTTGGTTAAAGGCGTTAACGCGGAAACGCGCGACACCCGGCACTTCAAACGAGAAGTCGGTTTCCAAAAATTCTTCGTAGTCCTTGCGCTGCTTGTCATTCATAATGTCGTAGATCAAGCCATGCACCTGCTTGTGCTCCATGGGCGGCAGGTTGATACGGCGCACGTCGCCATCGACGCGGATCATCGGTGGCAAACCCGCCGAGAGGTGCAAGTCAGACGCGCCTTGTTTGGCACTAAACGCCAGCAGTTCGGTGATATCCATCAGAGCAACCTTTTGTTATTAGTCTGCGCGGCAGACTTTTGTGGGTAATTTCAGAGATTTCCAAGAAACGGAATATGCACAAGATAGACGACCAGCTCGTGAAAGTCACCGCGCGCATTCATCAAGCTGCCACAGCTGCCGGGCGAAATCCGCAAACTGTGCAGTTGATCGCTGTGAGTAAAACCCAACCCGCCCAGGCCTTGCGCGACGCCTATACCTGGGGGCAGCGCGCCTTTGGCGAAAACTACCTGCAAGAGGCGCTGGAGAAACAGGCGCAGCTGGCCGATCTAGCCGATGTGAGCTGGCACTTTATCGGCCCCATCCAATCCAACAAGACGCGGCCTATCGCCGAGCATTTTGACTGGGTACATTCGGTCGACCGGCTCAAAATCGCCCAGCGCTTGCACGAGCAGCGGCCGGCCGGACAGCCGCCGCTGAATATCTGTGTGCAAGTGAATATAGACGATGAAACCACCAAGTCGGGAATTAGTTTGGCGGAATTGCCCGCGCTGGTGGCGGCCATCGCCCACCTGACAGGGCTCAGGTTGCGCGGCTTGATGGCGATTCCGGCGGCAACTAACGATGCTGCGCAACAGCGTGCCGCCTTTGCCAAGTTGCGGTTTGCGTTGGAGCAGCTAAACCAACAGGGTTACGCGCTGGATTGTTTGTCCATGGGCATGTCGGGCGACTTGGAAGCGGCGATTGCCGAGGGCGCCACCCATGTGCGTGTCGGCACGGATATTTTTGGTGCGCGGACTAAGCCGGCATCTAACTGATTACTTCTACTTTTTATTAAGGATTTATCGTGACTAGCAGCAAGATTTCAGCTCCCAAAATCGCTTTTATCGGCGCCGGCAATATGGCCAAGGCGATTATTGGCGGCCTGCTCGCCGAGGGCTTTTCCCACAGCCAGCTGCTTGCAGCCGGCCCTCGTCAGGAAACCCTGGACAAGGTGACACAGGAACTGGCGATTGAAACCACCACCGACAATAACGCCGCTGCCGCCTGGGCCGACGTAGTGGTACTGGCGGTAAAACCCCAGCTGCTCAAAGAAGTCTCACTCGCCCTGCGCGCTTCGCTGGCGCATCGCCCGCTGGTGATTTCGGTCGCGGCGGGCATCACCACTGCCAGTCTTGCCCACTGGCTGGGCGATTTGCCCATAGTGCGCTGCATGCCCAACACTCCCTCCCAATTGCGCGCCGGTGCCAGTGGCCTGTTTGCCAATGCGGCAGTGAGCGATGAACATAAATCTATTGCCAATGCCATGCTCGGCGCGGTGGGCATAGTGCAGTGGCTGGACGACGAAGCCTTGTTGAACCCGGTAACCGCCGTCTCCGGCTCCGGCCCTGCGTATTTCTTTTTGATGATGGAATCTATGATTGATGCTGGCGTAGCCCTGGGTTTAAGCCGCGAATGTGCGACCGAACTGACCTTGCAAACCGCGCTGGGCGCCGCCATGCTCGCCAAGGAAAGTGAGTATGATGTAGCCGAACTGCGCCGCCGCGTCACCTCGCCCAAGGGCACCACCGAACAGGCGATACTGTCATTTGAGCAGGACAATATCCGCGCGATGGTTACCCGCGCCATGACCGCTTGCAGCAATCGCGCCGGTGAGTTGTCCGAGCTTTTGGGTAGCTAGTTTTTGGCTTTGAGCCCTTGAGTAAATCACCAGCGCCAGACTATTTTTTATCACCGGAGTAATGCATGTTTGCCAATATTTTGCATTTGATTGCCTACAGCCTGTTATCGCTGTTTTTGTTGATTGTAGTGCTGCGCTTTTTGCTGCAGCTGGTGCGTGCCGATTTTTATAACCCCATCTCCCAGGCGCTGGTAAAAATCACCATGCCGCTGCTGCGCCCGCTACGCAAGGTGATTCCCAGCATCCTCGGCATAGATACCGCCTCGGTGGTATTGATCCTGCTCGTGCAGTTTATCGCCAGTGCGATTCTCTGTCTGATTGTGGGTCTGACTGGCCTGATTGCGTTGCCGCATATTCTGCTGGCCTGGGGGTTTGTGGGGGCGCTTACCATAGTCGCCAACGTGTTTTTCTGGTGCATGATTATCAGCATCATCGGCAGCTTTATTGCGCCAATGAGCCATCACCCGCTGCTCGCGCTCGCCAACCAAATTATTGACCCAATCTGTGCACCCATTCGCAAAGTGCTGCCGCCTTTGGGCGGGGTGATTGATATCTCGCCGATCATCGTGCTCCTGGGTCTGCAAATTGTGGAGAAAATCCTGATCCGCGAATTGGCCATTTGGCTGCAACTCAACCCGCAAGTGGTGTTGGGTTACTGGTACTAGGGGTTTCCAGTCCCTATCCTTCCTGGCAGTGATGTCTGCGTCTCTGTCAGGTTCCTCCTCCTTTTCTTATCCCTCCTATACTGCCCTGCAGCTGTTTGGCGTCTATCGCCGCAGTAATTCATAAAAAATTTGAATCCAAAACCCAAGACGAGCCGTAGAGCAACTGAATGGGCCATATTCTGGCGGAGTTCAGTGGCCTGTTAATCCCTAACTGTTGATAACAACGAGAATGACTATGGATCCGAATCAGGTGTTTTTGCAGTTGCTCAGCGCCACCGCGCAGGGCGATAGGCAGGCATTCGCCAATCTTTATCAGCGCAGTGCCGGCAAGCTTTACGCCGTCAGTCTGCAGATGCTGCGCCGCCGCGATCTAGCGGAAGAGGCGGTACAGGAGGCATTTGTGCGGATATGGCACAACGCCGGCGAGTATCAGCAGGAGAAGGGTGAGGTACTCACTTGGATGATCAGCATAGTGCGCTACCGTGCGCTGGATATGCTGCGTGCCACCAAAAGTCGGCGCGAAACAGATGTCGACGAGTTGGAAGAGGCGATTCACCATCAGACACCCGAGCAAGAATTGTATGAACAGCGCAACCGGGTGCGTATCGATCGCTGCATGGATCGGCTGGAAGACAGCCAGCGTAGCGCCATCGAACTCGCCTATTTTCGTGGTTTGACCCACATGGAAGTCTGCGCCCGGATGGAGCTGCCCCTGGGCACCATCAAAACCTGGATTCGTCGCGGATTGGAACGTTTAAAGAGGTGCCTTGAATCATGAATTACCTTACCGATGAACGTCAAAATGCACTCTCGGCTGAATATGTGCTCGGCAGCTTGCAAGGCCCTGCGCGTATTCGCTACCAGCGATTATTGATGCAACACCCAAGCCTGCGTTCCAGCCTGTGGCGCTGGGAGAGTCGCCTGAATGAGTTGGGTGCTGCACTGCCCAATGTCCAGCCCGCGCCCGAGGTGTGGGAGCGTATCCAACAGCAGTTGGGTTTTGTCAGCACCGGCGCTAGCACCGACAGTGTCAGTAATGTGCTGGCACTGCCGCCGCGCAAACCGCGCGCCTTGCAATGGTTCGCCGGGTTAGCTACCGCTGCCGCAATCCTGATGGCGGTCTTGCTGGTGAATTTGCAACCGGTCGAACCTTTATCGCCGGGCCAAATTGCCGTGGTGCAAAGCGAAAAAGCCCAAGCCCTGTGGTTGATTGAATTGCGCGAGGACCAACTAGTGGTGAGCGCCACCGACAAGTTCACCCCGCTGGACAATCAGGATTATGAATTGTGGATGGTTGCCGCCGATGGTCGCGCGCCAATCTCCCTCGGCCTGCTCCCAAAAACCGGCAAGTTGAGTCTGCCGCGCTCGGCATTGTTTGATCAGCTACAAGTCGCCGCGCTCGCCGTGAGTTTGGAACCACTGGGCGGCTCGCCTACGGGCCAACCGACAACAGTGTTGTACACAGCGGAGTTGGTGGCGATGTAAAAATATTCCTGAGACTTGGCTAAACCAAACCCCGCCGCGCGCGGGGTTTTTTATGCCCGCTAAAAAATATTTTTGCGCACTTACACAATAATTTAAAAATAATCACAAAAAGTTGAATCCAAAAATCAACTTGAGCCGTTTGCTGTTGTGAATGTCACAACAACCAACGGAGTCATCATGAAACATAATTATTTATCGGCCGTTATTGGTACCCTCTGTGCGAGCTTGCTTGCCACGGGCAGTTTTGCATCATCCCACCGCGAAGCGCCGAATATCACCCGTGCCCCCGCGCTCGATTCAACCGATTTTTACGCCTTTAATTCCTATGAAAGCGGGCGTGAAGATTATGTCACGCTGATCGCTAACTATATTCCGCTGCAAGATGCCTACGGCGGCCCCAATTATTTTGCGATGGACCCGCACGCGGTGTATAGCATCCACGTGGATAACACCGGCGATGCTGTAGAAGACCTTACCTTTGAATTTCGTTTCAGCCAGGCACTGGCGGGTGGCGAAGGTGTAAAGCTAACGGTAGGGCCGGAAGGTAACAGCCGTTCAGTTGCGGTTCCTTTGAAAAATGTTGGTGGCATTTCTGCCAGCGATATGTCTGCTGCCAATTTCAGTGAAAGTTATACCGTTAAATTGCGCACAGGTGATCGTAAAACCGGTACGCGTGCCGATGTTGCTATGGCGTCGGGCATGGGTATGACATTTAACAAACCACTGGATTTTATCGGCACCAAAACCTTTTCATCCACGCAGGCTTATGCCAATTACGCCAACAGTTTTATTTATGAAATTGCGATTCCTGGCTGTAGTACCAACGGCAAAGTATTTGTCGGCCAGCGCAAAGATCCGTTTGTGGTCAATCTCGGAAAAACCTTTGATTTGGTCAATTATGTTCCCGTCGAAGGCGATAGCAGCGCCGGTGCTGGCGACGGCGGCGGCTTCCCCGGTGGTATTACCCAATCGGCAATGAATGATGATTTACTCGATAAAAATGTCACCGCCATTTCGCTCGAAATTCCCAAAAGCTGTTTGGTGGGCAGTGGCAATGGTGTGATTGGTACCTGGACAACCGCAAGCTTGCCGCAGGCGCGTATTTTAAATCCGCAGGCATCGTTTAATAAATCGGAAGTGAATGGAGGTGCACTCACCCAGGTGTCGCGTTTGGGTAATCCGTTAGTAAATGAATTAGTGATCGGCTTAAAAGATAAAGATCGCTTCTCCGTCGCCGAACCAAAAAATGACGGCCAATTTGCCGATTACGTTACTCACCCATCGTTGCCGGAATTATTAAATATTTTATTTAAAGATGCGGTTAACACCACACTTGGTGCCAACTTGTCCACGCTGGCGCCCACTAATTTTCCACGCATGGATTTAGTCACCGCGTTTCTCACCGGTTTCCCCGGCGTCAATCAATTAAAAACCGTTACGCCATCAGAAATGTTGCGCTTGAACACGAGCATTGCGGCAACGGCGCAAGCGGAGCAATCCAATTTTGGTGTGGCGGGTAATGACTTGGCCGGTTTCCCCAATGGCCGTCGCCCGGGTGACGATGTGGTGGATATTGCGTTGCGCGTAGTCATGGGGCGTTTGTGCTATCCAATTCCTGTTGGTGGTGTGGATACTGATTTGGGTTTGTGTAAACCCGAAGACGCGAATGTAGGTAATGTGCCTTTCACCGACGGTGCACCACTTAACGCGATGATGATGAAAAATTCCTTCCCTTATCTGGCCGATCCACTGCCCGGTTCTAACTAAGGAGTTGTCATGAAAATTTCCTACGCACTATTACCGCTGGTTTTGTCGGGCAGTTTATTCATCACGGGTTGTGGTGGTGACGGCGCTAAAAAAACCAAGGTCAATGCACCACCTACTGCCAATAACGCCGCGCTGAGTACGCAAGCAGACACTGCTTTTAGCGGTAAATTACTCGGTACGGATGTGGATAAAGATATGCTCAGTTTTGCGGTAGTGACAGCACCACAAAACGGCATGCTCAGCCTGCAAACCGACGGCAGTTTTAGTTACACCCCGGCGCCGGATTTTGTAGGTACTGATCAATTTACCTTTAGTGTCAGCGATGGCAAATCAACGTCGGCAGCTGCCACAGTCAACATCACTATTGATTTACTGACAGTGGCCATGAGCAGTTATACCCGTACGGCGTTTAATCAACAGCCCAACGATACCCCTTTGTCACTCAATAGCCGCAACATCACGCAAGATGTAAGTGATGAAAACGCATTTGACGATCTGTTGGCGCCTTAACGTGAAATAGTTGTTGATTAAAAAGTTCCTTACCTTGATGCCCGCTATGGATGGCAGGCTTTTTAAAATTCATAAAAATATCTCCGTTAAAAAAGACTCCATTTTATTAGCTGAATTACAGCGGGTATGACCGATGAAAATATTATCTTTGATAATCCGGGTAGGCGTTCATCTTGCCTTGTTGTTGCCAATCGCCAACGTGTTAGCGAAACCAAATGCGCAAACAATGGCCCAATCAAACGCACGTTATCAACCCCATTCACCAGAGCAAATTATTGCGCGTTGGGATACAACTGCCGCGCAAGTAACTAACACAGCGCGGGTGATGAATGCTGATAGCATCAGCCAATTAGCGAATGCTTATTTAAGCAAAGCATCACAGCCGGGTTATAGCCATCTTTACGGTGTGGCCGAAGCGGCATTAAAACCGCAGGTTGAATCCGGCAGTAATCACTTGCCCACACTCCTGGCCTGGGCGCAGGTGCAACAACATCAACATCGTTTTGTGTTGGCGCAGCAAACGCTCAGCCTTATTTTGCAGCAGGACGCAGCGCAACCAACGGCGCTGTTATTAAAAGCGCGCTTGCATTTAATTCAGGGCGAATTATCCGCCGCCAAAAAAACCTGCATGGCCTTACTCGGCAAAGTGGATTTACTGACCCTGGGTGCGTGCAGTTTGGAAGTGCGCAGCAGTGAAAGTGAGCAGGCATTGCGCGAAAGCTATGCGCAGTTACAAGAATTAATTGCGAGCCAAGGTTTACCCACGGATGAACGCAACCTCTGGCTATTACAAATGTTGGCGGATATGGCGCTGCGTTTGAATCAACCCGAGCGCGCTCTGCAACACCTACAGCAAGTTAGCAATAAAAATTCACTCAGTTATTGGGTGCAGTTGGCTGATATTAATTTGGCGCTGGGCAATTCGCCTGCGGTAATCCAGCAATTAACGCCTTTAATAAATAATGCGCCGCAGCAGGACGATGCACTGTTGTTACGCCTGGTGATAGCGGAAAAAAATCTGCTGCAGGATTCGCCAATACACGAACAACTTACGCAGCGAATGCAGTTGCGCATCGCACGCGACGATCAAGCGCATGCCGCTGACGTGGCACTGTTTTTTTTGCAAGTACAACCGGATGCACAACAAGCGCTCTACTGGGCTGAACGCAATTGGCAACTGGCGCGGGAAGCGAGCGATAAATTATTGCTGGAGCGTGCACAACAAGCCGTTGCGCTTAATCTGACTCATTTGCAACAGGAGAGTTAAGCGTGACGCAAATAAAAATGTTGCATAGATTTTTTGTACTGCTGTTGATCAGCTGCGCTTTCACCAACCATGCTGCTGCCCACCAACTCAGCACCGCCTACGCGAATGTGCAAATTAATTCACAGGGGTTAGTAACCGGTGAGCTGCAAGTGCGCCTGTATGATTTGGAGCGTGCGCTACTGGTAGATGTGGATGGCGACGGCCAATTGCGCTGGCAAGAATTACAAAACCGTGCCGATGTAGTAAAAAAATATTTAACCAACCACTTTCAATTAGCACGCGGCAGCGAGTGCCCAGTGGTATTGGGCGATGACTGGCAAATTGATGCGTATTTTGATGAAGCTTATGTGGTAATTCCGCTGCGTGCGCAGTGTTCACTTGCTGGCGATATAGCTGTTCACTACAGCGCAATCTTTAAAGAAGATGCCGACCATAAATTATTGCTGACGCTTTCCAGTACCAGCGCTAACAAATCATCCAGCATCAGAGTGCTGGACGATACGCAGCGCCAGATTAATTGGCAGGCAGAGCAGGGCAGTAAACTTGCAACGCTGGGTGAATTTATTTATCAGGGCGTGCTGCATATTTGGATTGGCCTGGACCATATTTTATTTTTGCTGTTGTTATTAGTCGCCTGTGTGGTAGAGCGGCGCAACCATCGCTGGCAGGCGGTTAGCAATAATCGGCAAATTATTATTAACGCTTGCTGGATTGTCACTGCATTTACCCTCGCGCATTCCATCACCCTGACACTCACGGCGCTACACATTATTCAACTGCCGAGTCGCTGGGTGGAATTGGGCATTGCAGTTTCGGTATTGCTGGTTGCGCTCAATAATATTTTCCCCCTGTTGCTGCGTTTGGGTTGGCTCACCTTCGGGTTTGGTTTGCTGCACGGGATGGGTTTTGCCGGCGTTTTAGGTGAATTGGGTTTGCCTGCTGATCAACAACTGTTGGCGGTGTTGGCCTTTAATCTGGGTGTGGAGTTGGGGCAAATGGCAATCGTATTACTGCTGTTACCAGTGTTGATGTTATTGCGTCATTACCTTTGGTATGCGCGCTACGCTTTGAGTGGCACCTCGGCAGTGATTGCGTTGGTGGCAGTGCAATGGATTTTACAGCGCTGGGCAGCCTAGGAAAGTGATGATGAAAAAAATACCGTATTTTTTTGCAGCGATTCTTATTCCACTTTACGGTAGCGCCAGTGAGCCGGAGCGACTTGCGCTTGCCACCGCGACAAGGCCAATGCCGGCGCTGGAGAATTTAGTGGTCTACGGTCATCGTTTGAATTTAGTGGGCAGCAGTTTGGCGGCCGCAGAGGGTGTTATCGGCAGCGCTGAAATTGCCAACCGACCACTTGCGCGCACCGGTGAAATTCTGGAAATGGTTCCCGGTATGGTGGTTACCCAACACAGTGGTTCTGGTAAAGCGAACCAATATTTTTTGCGCGGTTTTAATTTGGATCACGGTACTGATTTTGCCACCAGCATCGACACTATGCCGGTGAATATGCGCAGCCACGGCCACGGTCAAGGCTATACAGATTTAAATTTTATTATCCCGGAATTAATTCACACCATTCATTATCGCAAAGGCCCTTACTACGCCGAGGTCGGTGATTTTTCCGGTGCAGGAGCCGCAGCGTTTGTATTAAAAAATACCTTGGATATCAGTGAACTGGCGCTTACCGCGGGTGATTACGGCTATCAGCGTTTATACAGCGCGACACAAATGGTTATTGATGATGGGTATTTATTAGTGGGAATGGAGGCGCAAGCTTACGCGGGCCCTTGGCAAGATATTGATGAAGACCTGCACAAAACCAATCTGCTTGCGCGTTATTCATCGCGCCTTGCCGGCGGTGAATTTTCACTGACGGCGATGGGCTATCGCAATCGTTGGAACTCGGCCGATCAAATTCCACAGCGCGCGGTGGAGCAGGGCATGATTAACGCACTGGGCTCACTGGATACCGATGTCGGCGGTGATGCCAGCCGTTACAGTCTGTCAACACAATGGGTGAATCCCAATTGGTCGATCAGCGCTTACATGGTTGATTCAGCATTAAACTTATTTTCCAACTTCACCTATTTTCTGGATGACCCGATTAACGGTGACGAGTTTGAGCAAGTGGATGATCGTCAACTGCTGGGTGGCGAGCTGGTGCGCAACTGGCAAAGTGATGTCGCTGGAAAATCCGCGACCCATAAACTCGGTGTGCAAATTCGCCATGATGCCATTGATGAAGTGGGCTTGTATAAAACCCGCGCGCGCGAACGTTTGTCTGCGACGCGCGTGGATGCAATTGATGAAACGTCGCTGGCGCTTTTTGCGCAGAGCGATATTCAACTACGCGAGAAAATTCGTGCTCATCTGGGCGTGCGTCATGATTATCTGCAAGTAGAGGTAGGCAGCGATCTTGCACAAAACTCCGGCAGGGCATCAGATGACATCACTACTATTAAAGCGGGTGTGAGTTATAACTTTAGCGATAGGTTTGAAACCTATTTCAACTTTGGTCAGGGTTTTCATTCCAATGATGCACGCGGTGCAACGATTGTGATTGATCCACTATCGGGTGAGTTGAGTAAACCGGTGGATTTATTATCGCGCTCGCAAGGGGCCGAGCTGGGTGCAAAATTATTTGATAACCGCCGCTACAGTATTTCCACCTCGATTTGGTATCTGGCACTGGATTCAGAATTATTGTTTGTGGGCGATGCGGGCAATACCGAGGCAAGTCGCGCCTCTGAGCGCTCGGGTATTGAAATCGCCAGCTATGTCTGGTTTGCCGATGGCTGGAGCTTGGACACCGAACTGGCCTGGACCTACTCGCGTTTTAGCGAACAACAAGCCGAGCAAGGCAAGTATGTGGATGGTTCGCTGCCGTTTGTCGCCAGTGCCGGCGTGAGTTATGCGCCGGCAGCACAGGGCTTTCATGGCAATTTGCGCTACCGCTATTTTGGCGCGCGGGTTCTGGACAGTTTTCATCAGCAGCGCGCGTCGTCCACCAGTGTGGTTAACCTGGGTTTAGGCTATCGCTGGGCGCAGTGGTCGCTGGGGTTGGATCTGCTCAATCTGGCCAACAGCCGCGATCACGACATCACCTATTTTTACCCCTCGCGTCTGCCGGGCGAGGTGGACGAGGGAGTGGAGGATGTGCATTTTCATCCGCTTGAACCGCGCAGTGTACGTTTGTCGGTGCAGCGTGATTTTTAGCCCAGCAGCATGGCAATACTGATCTGGCTCACAAAACCCTTATTTTTCCCTGCCATTTAATCCCCACAAGCGACCACTGGCTGCTCAACTTCTAGCCAGTGGCGCGATTTTCGGCTTTAATGCTTATCTGCATAAAATAATTATGTAATTACCCAAGGTTTATTTCGCTGGGTTATTACTGACAACAGACGAGATAAGCGCTATGGACATCAGATCCCTGCATCGCCAAATGACCCATTACAACCGCTGGAAGCGCCAGTTGGATGAGCGTTTGCAGCGGTTTGAACACTGGGGCAAGGCGCACAGCCTGTTTGGCCAGAGCATGGACAAAACCCTGCATCGCGCTCGTCAATTGCTGCGCGGCGAGAGTTTTACCATCGCCTGTGTGGGCGAATTTTCGCGCGGTAAAACCGAGCTGATTAATGCCTTGCTCTATGCCGGCGGCGGTCGTCGCCTGCTGCCCTCCCAGCCGGGGCGCACCACTATGTGCCCGACCGAAATCTTCTGGGATGCCAGCCAGCCCACCAACTGCGTGCGGCTTCTGCCCATCGAAACCCGCCGCAGTAATACCAGCCTGCAAAGTTTTAAACGCATCCCGCAAAAATGGGTAACTATCCAGTTCGATGCCAAGGATTACGAGCAGACGCGCGCGGCCATCAATCAGGTATCGGCGAGCAAACAAGTCAGCGTTGCAGATGCCATCAAACTCGGTTTTGCCGAGGATGAATTGGGCGAGCGCGATGCCCAGGGCATGGTTACTGTGCCCGCCTGGCGTCATGCGCTGATCAGCCTTGACCATCCACTGCTGCGCCAAGGCCTGCGCATTGTGGACACGCCCGGCTTGAATGCGCTGGGCAACGAGCCTGAACTCACCTTAAAAACCCTGCCCGATGCCCAGGCGATTCTGTTTTTGCTCTCCGCCGATGCCGGTGTTACCGCTAGCGATATGGAAATCTGGCGCGAGCATATCCAGGGTCTGCGCGATAACAACTGTACGGCAGTGATTGCGCTGCTCAACAAAATCGATAGTCTGTGGGACGACCTGACCCCCGCCGATGAAGTAGACGCGAGTGTGAACCGCCTGCGTCAATTGACAGCGCAGCAACTTAATCTGGCACCGCAACATGTGGTGGCGCTCTCGGCCAAACAGGGCTTGCTAGGCAAGGTGGGGCGCAACCAAGCGCAGCTGCTGCGCAGTAATTTCCCGCAACTGGAATCCATGCTGGCGGAAGCGGTGCTGCGCAACCAGCAGCAGATTATTGGTCACGCGCTGATTGGCGACAGCTACGCCATGATCATCAATACCCGCAGCGCTCTCGCCAAACGTATCGCCGAATGTGAGGCAGAGCTGGAAAGCCTGCGCACCACAGCGCCGGAAGCGGCGGCGACTAAATTGCAGGAGCTGCGCGATACCATTCGCCGCACCCATCACGAATACCACAAGCAGTCCCTGGCGCTGCGCACCAGCCAGCGGTTATTGGAATCGCAACAGCTGGCGCTGGTCGCGCCTATTAGTACCAGTTTGCTGGACAAACAAATCAGCGAGGCGCACCAAAGCCTGGCGCAGAGCTGGACGACCCTCGGGCTGGCCCGCGCCATCGCCAGTTTTTTTGATGCGGTGGATAGCAATATCAGCCATTTGGAGCGGGAGATTGAGCGCTGCAACCGGGTGCTCACGTCTATTTATGAGCGGCCGGAACACAGTTTGCCGGGCGATGATTTGATGATGCGCCACCTGCTGAAAATCCAGAAGCAGCGCCGCCAGCTGCGCCAGTTGCAGACCCGCGCCGAGGAATTCCGCAAGTCGCTCACCACCGTGCTCACCCACAAAAGTGCGCTTATCAGCCGCTTTATCAATACCCTGGTGCAGGAAGTGCGCGCGGTTTATGTGGATCTGCAACAGCACATCAACCATTGGATGCAGGAAGCCCTGGCGCCCCTGTTCCATAAAAACCAGTACCAAAAGCAGTTGCTGGAGCATCACATGTTGCGCCTCACGCAGATGCAGGCGCAGCGCAACAGCCACGCCGAACAATTGCAAAACCTGCAAACCAACCTCTACCAACTGCAAACCGCGCTGGTGAGCATAGAGCCGCTCTACCGTGAAATCCTGGCTGAGCCCCTGGAGCCGGAATTGATGGATGACGCACCCATCGCCCAGCCGGGCGCCCGGGTAGTGCCCTTTGCCAAAACCAAACAGGCACAGCAAGGCAAGGCCTAAACTCTGCCTTGCAGCAGGCAGGTGCTCTCTTTAGACTGTCGCATCATTTATTGTCGATGGGCGTGCCGCCGAGGCGCGCCCTTGCTGCGCTAAGAGATCACCATGCCAAACCAATTACCTGCCGACTCGGTGGGTCTTGTTACTCCCCAAACCCACCAGTTCACCGCGCCGCTGTTATTAGCCTGCGGCAGAACGCTGGATAGCTACGATCTGGTCTATGAAACCTATGGCCAGTTGAACGCTGCCAAATCCAACGCGGTGCTCATTTGCCATGCGCTCTCCGGCCATCATCACGCCGCCGGTTATCACCGCATGGACGACAAGCGCCCCGGCTGGTGGGACGCCTATATCGGCCCCGGCAAACCCATAGATACCAACAAGTTTTTTGTGGTGGCGCTCAACAATATTGGCGGCTGCCACGGCTCCACTGGCCCGCGCTCCATCAACCCCGCTACCGGCAAAGCCTGGGGCGCGGATTTCCCCATGCTGCGGGTGCGCGATTGGGTCGCCAGCCAAGCGCGTTTGGCCGACGTGCTGGGCATTGAGGTCTGGGCGGCGGTTATTGGCGGCAGCCTCGGCGGTATGCAGGTGATGCGCTGGACGCTGGACTACCCCACACGGGTGCGCCACGCGGTGGTGATCGCCTCGGCGATGAAACTCTCCGCGCAAAACATCGCCTTTAACGAAGCGGCGCGCAAGGCGATTATCAGCGACCCCAATTTTATGGACGGTGATTACCTCGCCCACAACACCATTCCCAAAAACGGCTTGGCGGTGGCGCGCATGATTGGCCACATTACTTACCTGTCCGATTACGCCATGGGCGAAAAATTTGGCCGCGATTTACGCAGCGGCAGTTTTGAACTCGGCAATGACGAACCGGTGGAATTCCAAATCGAAAGCTACCTGCGCTATCAGGGCGACAGTTTTGCCAATAGTTTCGATGCCAACTCCTACATTCGCATCACCAAAGCGCTGGATTATTTTGATTTGGCGCGCGAGTTCAACGACGACGCGGTCGCCGCCTTCAAACAAACCCAGGCCAAATTTTTGGTGATTTCCTTCAGCACCGACTGGCGTTTTGCGCCCGAGCGCTCCCACGAAATTGTCAACGCACTGGTCGGCGCCAATCGCCCGGTGACCTACGCCGAAATTGAATCCAAACACGGGCACGATGCGTTTTTATTGCCCGATGAGCGCTACCAGCAAGTGTTTGGTCGCTACCTTGCGGGAGTGGAAGTCTGATGCGTATTGATCTCAACGAAATCCAACACTGGATTAAACAAGGCAGCCGCATTCTGGATTTGGGTTGCGGCGATGGCACCCTGCTCAAATTTTTAATCGACACCAAACAAGTGCAAGGTTACGGCTTGGAAATTGATGCGGCACAAATCAATGCCTGCATCGACAAAGGTTTAAATGTGATCGAGCAAAATTTGGATCGCGGCCTCGGCAACTTTGCCGATAAAAGTTTCGACACAGTGCTCATGACCCAAGCGCTACAAACCCTGCATTTTCCGCATTTGGTGTTGGATGAAATGCTGCGGGTGGGCAAGGAATGTATTGTCACCTTCCCCAACTTTGGCCACTGGAAAGCACGTTTTCATTTGGCCACACGCGGGCGTATGCCGGTATCAGATTTGCTGCCCTACGAGTGGTACAACACACCCAACATTCACTTCTGTACCTTCAAAGATTTTGAAGTGCTCTGCCGCGAGCGCAATATCAAAGTGATCCACCGCCAAGTGGTCAACGAACAGTCAGGACAAACCCTGAAAGATTTTATGCCCAACCTGTTCGGCGAAACGGCGATTTATCATTTGAGTAAATAACAGCGATTGAGCTGGAGGATTATCACCATGAAAAAATTATGGTTGCTAGTGTGCGCAACGCTGTTTGCATTCACCGCGCAGGCGCAAGTCGATCAACCGAAAGAAATTGCGACTACGCAAATCTTTGGTGATTACACCGTTCACTATAATGTGTTTAACAGTACCGATATTCCGGCCAAGGTGGCAGACGTGTATAAACTGGTGCGCGGCAAAAATCGCGCGCTGGTGAATATTAGTGTGACGAAAACCGAGAATGGTGTGACCAGTTTGGGTTTACCTGCAGAGGTGGCCGGTGTGCGCCGCAATTTAATGCAGCAGCGCCAGACCTTAACATTTATTCAAGTGAGTGAAGGCGAAGCAACTTATTATCTCGCTCCCTTTGTGTTTAATAATGAAGAGCTGTTGCATTTTGATATTGAGTTAAGTGTGAATGGTGTCGCCAAGCCCATGAAATTAACCTTTAATCGCACGCTTTACAGCGATAATTAACGTTCGTTTGCAACAACAAAGGCGCCTGCGGGCGCCTTTTGTTTCTGTTGATGATTCAGGAAAACATAATGCAAAAAATTGTTTTAGCCAGCGGCAATGCCGGAAAGTTGCGCGAGTTCCAACAGCTGCTCAGTGGTTGTGGTTTTGCCGTGGTGCCGCAATCAGATTTTTTTAGTGAGAACGCCGAAGAAACCGGTTTAACCTTTGTGGAAAACGCGATTATTAAAGCGCGTTATGCCTGTGAAAGAACTGGCTTGCCCGCCATTGCAGATGATTCTGGCATAGAGGTAGATGCACTCAATGGTCGCCCCGGTATTTACTCCGCGCGCTATGCCGGCGAGGGCGCCAAGGATGCTGACAATAATGCAAAATTGCTGCAGGAATTAACCGGTGTTCCCACTGAAAAACGCACGGCGCGTTATCACGCGGTGCTCGCATTTATGCGTCACGCGCAAGACCCAACCCCGATTTTATGTCACGGTATTTGGGAGGGCGTTATTCTTGAGGAGCCGCGCGGTGAAGGCGGTTTTGGTTATGACCCGCTATTTTTTGTGCCTAGTCACAATTGTGCGTCGGCCGAGTTGGATAAAACCGAAAAAAATCGCATCAGTCATCGCGGCAGAGCCATGCAAGAGTTGCTGCAAAAATTATCGGCGTTAATAGGTGCACAATAATATGTCACTGCAATTACCGCCACTCGCACTTTATGTGCATGTGCCCTGGTGTATTCGCAAGTGCCCCTATTGCGATTTCAATTCCCATCAAGCCAATAATGACATTCCCGAAACTGAGTATGTCAATGCGCTGCGCGAGGATTTACAGCAGGATCAACCTCTTGCACAAGGGCGCAAGCTAAGCAGTATTTTTTTTGGTGGTGGCACACCGAGTATGTTGTCGGCGCAGGCGATTGGGCAGATTTTAAAAGATGCCGAAACAATTATCGGTTTTGAAACGGATATTGAAATTACCCTGGAGGCAAATCCCGGTACTTTTGAGCAGGAAAAATTTGCCGGTTTTCGCGCAGCCGGCGTCAATCGTTTATCCATTGGCATTCAAAGTTTTAAAGATCAGCAATTAAAATTACTTGGCCGTGTACATGGGCGCGCTGAAGCCTTGCGTGCCGTCGGCGTCGCGCGCAGCGCCGGGTTTGACAATATCAACCTGGATTTAATGCACGGTTTGCCTGAGCAATCAGTGGCGGCGGCGCAAGCGGATTTGCAGCAGGCGATTGAACTCGCGCCGGAGCATCTCTCCTGGTATCAACTCACCATCGAACAAAACACCGCGTTTTATTCCGCACCGCCGGTACTGCCAGAGGAAGAAATTCTGGCCGATATTCAAGACGCCGGCATTGAATTACTCGCCGCTGCCGGTTACGCGCAGTATGAAATTTCTGCCTACGCGCGGCAGCAAAAACGCGCGCGTCACAATATGAATTATTGGCAGTTTGGCGATTACCTTGGCATAGGTGCCGGTGCGCATGGCAAGGTGAGTTTTCCGGCGCAGAATAAAATTTTGCGCTTATGGAAAACCCGTTTGCCTAAACACTATTTAGAGGCGATGACAGCGCAAAAAATTTCTACCAATCTCGGCGGCCATCAAAATAGTTTTGGTGCTGGCAGTGATTTATTGTCGCCCGCGGCCCTGCCGCTGGAATTTATGATGAATACCCTGCGCTTGACCGATGGCGTACCGCAGGATTTTTTTAGCGCGCGCACCGGGCTTGATTGGCAAGTGGTTGAACCCATTTGGCAAAGGCTCAGCCAACAAGGTTTGGTCGAAACGGTTCAGGGAATTATTCGCCCAACGGCCCTGGGGCGACGGTTTTTGAATCGCGTGTTACAGGCATTTATGCACGAAAACCCCTGAACCCAAGCTCCGGTGCAGGTGCCGGAGCTTGCGCTGTAAACGGTTGCGATAATCAGGGCGCGGTCACCAGGGTTTTATCCTGCAGTTTTAACTCCACCCACACCAGGTTGGTTTGCTCTTGCATGTTCTCGCCCCGCGCTTTGAGGCAGCGGAAAATTTTATTTTCATGTTCTACCACGGCGCCCAGTGAGTAGCCCTGCTTTTTATGGATGCATAATTTGCCTTCATCCGCTTGTTGCCGGGTGTCGGCGGGACTCAGGCCGTGGTGTTCGTGGCCCTCATGCCCGGCATGATCGCTGTGGGAAAAAACAACATTCGCAAACAAAAGGCTGCTGGCTAGCAGACCGGTTTTTATCCTCTTCATCTCGATTTCACTCTTTTGCAATTGGAAAGGGTTATGGTTTTATTAAATCCCCCAGAGCTGCATGAGAGTGAATATAAAGCAATCTGGCTGACTGCGTAATATTGGGTAAAAATTATTGTGCTGAAGCCTGATCGGGGTCATTTTCGTCACCGCTTATTATTAATAAACGACTACAACAAATCCCCAAAAAGGAGCGACTATGACCACAACACGCCGAGACTTTATAACTACTGCCGCCATCACCGGTGCCGCCCTGGTGGCCGGAGATGCACTTGCCAAACCGGTTGCTGGAGACAATGCAATGCCCAAATTGTTACACCACGTTTTTTTCTGGTTAAAAAACCCGGAGTCAAAAGAGGATCTGGAAAAATTAATTGCCGGCGTGAAATCACTCGCGGCTATTGAAACGGTGCGCAGTATTCATGTGGGTGTGCCTGCCTCTACGGAAAAGCGCGAGGTAGTGGATAACTCTTACCATGTGTCTGAATTGCTGGGTTTTGATGATGTGGCCGGGCAGGACGCTTACCAAATTCATCCGTTACACAAAAAGTTTGTGGATGAACACCAGCATCTGTGGAGCAAAGTAGTAGTGTACGACGCGCTCGCGGTTTAATTTTCTGGCTAAACGGCAGACAAGAAAAAACCCGCGGTGAACAAACACAGCGGGTTTTTTCTTGGCGCAATACTGCAACGCTGCGCAGATAAAAACGATCAGTTACAGCTCGATGTCGTAGTCGATAATGACTGGCATATGGCTGGAGAACTGTTGGGTTTTATAAATGGTGGCGTATTCCACCTTGCCGCCCAGACTGTTGGAAACCACATGAAAGTCAGTGCGCCAGCCATCGCCGTCACCTTTCTCTCCATTCGGCCACCAGCTGTATTCATCGCTGTCTTTGTTGACCTTGCGGAAGGCATCCACGTAGCCGATCTGGTTAAACAATTGGCTCAACCACTGGCGCTCATGGGGCAAAAAGCCCGAGTTGTGTTGGTTTTTGGCGCTGTTGCTCACATCTTTCGGCGTATGGGCCATTTGCCAGTTGCCACAGAAAATATACTCGCGACGTTTGCGGGTAATTTTGTCCAGATGGGCTTGGAAATCGTCAAAGAATTTGATTTTTACTTCCTGGGATTCCAGTTCCGAGCTGGCGCTGGGCGCAAGCAGTGAGCCAACACTCAGTTGTTCAAAATCTACTTGCAGGTAGCGGCCTTCCATATCCACACCGGACGCAAAACCCAATCCGTAAATGAGCGCTTTGGGTTGTTGGCGGGTATAAATGGCAACACCGTTGTAGTGTTTGGTGCCTGAATCAAAAAAGTAGGCGTGGTAGCCCTTGAGTTGGAACTCAGGTTTTTCCAGCTCACGCTCAAGTGCGCGCAGATCCTGTAAGCAGATGAAATCTGCATCCTGATTGGCGAGCCAAGTGTATAGGCCGCGTTGCGCCGCCTGAAAAATGCCATCGACGCTAAGACTGATAACTCTCATGTTAGCCCCTTGATTACGGACTGTGTATCATACCCGAGCTTGGTGTGATTGTGTTACCGCTACGGTTGGGTTTTTTGTGGTAGGTGTTACTATTTTTCACATCCTTACATTTGGCTTAAAGGGCTACACCAAATGCGGACCCCACTCATGGTTGGGGTCTCGTTGTCTTTATTTGTAAGTTAAAACTTAGTTCATTGTCGGATACTTTGCATGGAAAAATACCAATTTGACTTCATTCAGCTTGCAGTCAAACACCAGGCCCTATGCTTTGGTGAATTTTTGCTCAAGTCCGGGCGCACCAGCCCCTATTTTTTTAACGCAGGTCGCTTCCAGACCGGTCAGGCGCTGGCTGAGTTAGGTCGTTACTATGCGGCGGCGGTCACGGCATCTGGCGTGGATTTCGATATAGTTTTCGGCCCGGCCTATAAGGGCATACCGCTGGCGGCCACCACCGCAATTGCTTTGGCGGATCAACACGGGCGCGACTTGCCCTACTGTTACAATCGCAAAGAGGCCAAGGATCACGGCGAAGGCGGTACTCTGGTAGGAGCGCCGCTGCAGGGAAAAGTTCTGATTGTGGATGATGTCATTACCGCTGGCACAGCCGTGCGCGAAGTCATGGCTATTATTAATGCAGCCGGGGCAAAACCGGCTGCAGTGCTAATCGGTTTGAATCGCCAGGAAAAAGGCCAGGGTGAACTCTCGGCCATCCAGGAAGTAGAGCAGACCTTCGGGATTCCGGTCATCAGTATTATCAATTTGAATCACATCATCGACTATCTGCAAGGGCAGGCAGGGCAAGAGGCGATGGTGGAAAAAATCAAAACTTACCGCGCAACCTACGGTGTGGATCTGGCGTGATTCACCTGCAGTTGTCGGTAGGGCTAACAAGGTGAAAAGTGCAGATGCGTAAGCTGTTGGTGGTTTTTGCGATTGGACTGATGTTTGCGCAGGGGGTTGCGGCACAGGCTAACAAGCCGGGCAAGGTAATTTATCGCTACAAAAACAGCGAGGGAGTCACTGTCATGGACAGCAACATTCCCGCTGAGTTTGTCAGTAAGGGTTATGAAATTATCAGTATTACCGGCAAGGTGATTGAGGTAGTTCCGCCTGCGCCCGCTGCTGATTTGGCTGCAAAAGCACAGCAAGAAAAAGCCTCGCGTGAACAGCGCGAGCGCGAAGATATACAGTTGCGTCGCAGCTACAGCAATGTGGCTGATATTGATGCGGCCAGAGAGCGCAACCTGGAAAGTTTGCGCGGAAATATTAAAATTTTGGAAGCCAATTTAGCCTCAGCCAACAAACGCTTGCAGGATTACCAGTCACAGGCTGCTGCAATCGAGCGCAGTGGTCGCCAGTTGCCCGAGGACTTACTGAAAAGTATCAGCAACCTCACGCAGGAAGAAAAAGATATCCAGTTGCAGATCCAGCAGCGCGAGCAGGAATATAACGATGTCTCGCAGAAATTTGAGGATGACCGCAAACGGTTTATTGAAATCACTCAATAAAACCGCATAAAAAAACCGGCAGACGCCGGTTTTTTTATGCCTGTACTTCACTGGTGATTAAAAATCCCTGGGCGATCAGCTGCCATTGTTCCGACCAGTGATCGGTAGGGCGGCGACGGAATCCGGTGCGTACAAATTCAGCAATACGACCATCTACCAACGCGATCAATAAATTAGCCGCGGCAACTATGGGTAATTGAGGATGAACACCCTCACGCAGTTCAGCCTCGCGCAGGATTTGTTTGAGCTGGGTTTCTACGCGATCAAAAAATTGCTCGATGCGCGTGCGCAGGCGCTCGGTTTCACCGGTGAGTGCATCGCCGGTTAACAGGCGGGTTAAACCCGGGTTGCGCTCGGCAAAGGTGAGCAACAGGGTGAGAATTTTTTCGCAGCGTTTGAGGGTGGATTTTTCCTCCGCCAAAATCAGCGTAATGCGCGAAAAAATAGTTTCTTCAATAAATTCAATTAATCCCTCAAACATTTTTGACTTGCTGGGAAAGTGGCGATAGAGCGCCGCTTCCGATACTCCCACGTCCCGTGCCAGCGCCGCCGTGGTAATGCGCTCGCCAGGGCTGGCTTCCAGCATCGCCGCGAGGCACTCCAGAATTTGCTGGCGGCGCGGCGTTTTATTGGTAGTGCTAGTCATCAATGCCTCCATTCAAAAAGCAGCAGCCGTCGGGCCGCTGCTGCAATAGGCCATCAGTTTTTGCTTTTATTGGTGATCAAGGTGCCTACACCGGCATCGGTAAAAATCTCCAATAGCACGGCGTGATTCACGCGGCCATCCACAATGTGCGCGCTGGTCACACCACCTTTTACCGCATCCAACGCACAGGCGATTTTGGGCAACATGCCGCCGTAAATAGTGCCATCGGCAATTAAACCATCGACTTGTTCAGTGGACAGGCCGGTGAGTACATTGCCCTGTTTGTCCTGCAGGCCGGAAACGTTGGTGAGCAGCATTAATTTTTCAGCGCGCAAAAACTCGGCGATTTTTCCGGCGACCAAATCGGCATTGATATTGTAAGAGGCGCCGTCTTCGCCTACGCCGATGGGTGCAATCACCGGAATAAAATCGCTGTTAATCAGCATGTCGATCACTGAAGTATTCACATTTTCCACTTCGCCTACATGGCCAATATCCAAAATTTCCGGGGCCAGCATCTCGGGGGTTTTGTGGGTGACGGTGAGTTTTTTAGCGCGAATTAATTGGCCGTCTTTTCCGGTCAAACCAATTGCCTGACCGCCATTGCGATTAATCAGGCTCACAATTTGTTTGTTCACTGTGCCGCCCAAGACCATTTCTACCACGTCCATGGTGGCGCTATCGGTCACGCGCATGCCGTTGATAAATTCGGATTTGATATTGAGTTTTTCCAGCAGGCTGCCGATTTGTGGGCCGCCGCCGTGTACGACCACCGGGTTCATACCCACCAATTTCATCAGCACTATGTCGCGCGCAAAACTGTTTTGCAGTTCTTCGCCTTCCATGGCGTTGCCACCAAATTTCACCACCACGGTTTTGCCGGTAAAACGCTGGATGTAGGGCAGGGCTTCAGTTAATACATTGGCGATATTCATCGCTGATTCGCGGTTCAAAGACATAAGTCAAATATCCTGTAAGTCAATCATTTGAAAAGAAACGGATTAAAATTCAATGCTGAGTTTGTTATCAACTTTGAGTAATTCACGTTTAAATATTTGCTGGATTTTTTGCAGCGCCTCGGGCGACTCTGCTTCAAAACGCAGTGTTAATGCCGGCGAGGTATTGGAGGCGCGCACCAAACCCCAACCCTTGGTGTAATCCACGCGCAGGCCATCAATAGTGGTGACAGCGCCGTTGGCAAAATCACCGCTTTCGGCCAATTTTTTAATCAGGCCAAACTTGTCCTGATCACTGACGTTGACCTTGATTTCCGGTGTGGCGTGGAGCTGCGGAAAACTGGCAAAAATAGCGTCTATGCTCTGGTCGCGCAGGGTGATAATTTCCAGCAGGCGCGCCATGGCATAAATGCCATCGTCAAACCCGTACCAGCGATCCTTGATAAAAATATGGCCGGAATATTCGCCGCCAATCAGCGCCTGGGTTTCTTCCATTTTGGCTTTCATGGGCGAGTGACCGGTTTTCCACATGATCGGGCGGCCGCCATAACTGCTGATCACCTGATTCAGTTGGCGCGAGCATTTTACGTCGAAGAGCACATCGGCGCCCGGGTTGCGCGCAAGAATATCTTTGGCATAAAGCATTAATAGTCGGTCTGGCCAGATAATGTCACCCTTGGGGGTGACCACCACCAGACGGTCGCCATCGCCGTCAAAGGCAACGCCTATATCGGCATTCACCTCCTGTACCTTGGCGATGAGCGCTTGCAGGTTTTGCTCGATAGTGGGGTCGGGGTTGTGATTGGGGAATTCGCCGTCTATCTCGCAAAACAGCGGGGTGACTTCGCAGCCCAATTCTTCAAACAGCTGGGGAGCAACCAGACCGGTCACGGCATTGCCTGCATCTACCACCAGGTGGATATTGCCGGCCAGCGCGACATCGGAAAACACCCGTTCTATGTAGTCGGGAATAATGGCGCGCGGTGTCTCTTCCCCTAAACCCTGGTGAAAGCGCTGCTCAAGAATGCGCGTACGCAGCTCAGTCACCGAGTCGTCGGCCAGGGCGCGATTGTTGATCACCACTTTAAAACCGTTGTACTCCTTGGGGTTGTGGCTGGCGGTGACCATCACGCCGCTGTGGGTGTCGTCAAAGTGAAAGGTGGCGAAATACATCAACGGGGTGGGTACTACGCCGATGTTAATCACGTTACAGCCGCTGCGCAGAATGCCTTTGATTAAGGCTTGGGTTAACGCGTCACTGTGGGTGCGGCCATCGCGCGCTACCACTATGCTGTGTTCACCCTGGTCTATGGCTTCACTGCCTACGGCTTGACCAATGAGCAGTGCGAGTTGCGGGGTGATCTGGCTATTCACCAAACCGCGGATATCGTAAGAGCGAAAAATTTCCGCCGGTACATCCTTTTCATCGACACCATGGCGTTTGGCGCCACCGGTTTTCTTCCCTGAGGCCTGGTTCAAGCCGAGGATATCTTCATCTTCGTCAATCACGGCAATATCAAGAATGTCCTGATTCTGGAACATAGGGTTGATGAGTGCCTCTTCTGCGGCAGCTTCTTTGGTTTCTTTGCTGGCTTGTACCGTCTCCTGCAAGCTGGGGCCGGCGCTCTCCTTGGTGTTGAGGGTGGCGCGCGTAATAACTTTGCTCAGGAACCAACAGAGTGCGAGGCTCGCAGCAGCGATCAGGCTGACAATAAACAGCCAAAGGGTGGGCAGTTCTTCCGCGCGCAGTTTGAGCTGTTCCGAGGGTGTAAAGTCCAGTGTCAGGTAACTGTTGGCGACCTTGCCCGAGGCTTTTGGTCCGGCGTTGCCGGTGCCGGATTTACGCACCATCTGGGCTGGGCTGCCGGCAAATTGCTGTTGCAAAACCGTCTCCCCCAAGCTTGGATCACCGCCCGCAAACAGGGCGAGCAAGGGAGCGGCATCGGTGGTGATCAGCAAAGAGCCCAAGGGAGCGGAATCCGCGCCAGTGGTTACCGGTTTGGCCCACTGGAACATCCAGCGTTTATTGATCTCGACAAGTTCAGGCAGCGGGGTTTTACCCTGCTCAGCACGTTGGATCAAATCCAGTTCCAGATAGCGCAGGGGAAATTCCGCTTCGCGATCCAGTGTCGCTGTGCCAGTGGGTATAAGGTAAATGTTTAGCACCCTGTCATCCTGAGCGGCCAGGGTTTGTGCCAATTGCGCGCGCGCGGCGGCGGTGTTGTCCAGGTTATCGGCGGCAAGCTGTGCAGCCCATGCACTGTTTGCACTCAGCGCCTCAACACGCAGCGCATCCGCTTGCAGATGTTTCTCCAGTAAGGCCGCGCGCTCCGCGACCGATTCCTGGGTGAGACGCTGCAGGTTTTCGCGATTTTGTTCGACCACCAGGGTTTGATAGAGAAAAAATGCCGCCAATAAATTCACTGCCAGGGCAATCGCCAGCAGGATAAGCAGAATTTTTTGCTGTACCGCCGCTTTGCGTTTTGCCTGTTCCAGTGCGCGCTGGGCGCTGCGGGAAAGTGGGGCCGCGCTCTGATTTTTATTGGAATCCCGTGGTTTCACTTGATTACCTTTTGTTCGATGAGAGGATTATCTAAAACAGGTATTTGCCGCTTGTTATTTTGCTTGTTCGGATGCCGGGTGTTTGTCCAATCGGCCAGCCAGTATGGCAATCAACTCCCGCGCCAACTGGGTTTTGCTGCGCTGGCTCAGCGCCTGAATCCCGCTGTTATCCACCAGCGTGACCGCATTGTCATCGCTATTAAAGCCGATTTGGGTGTCGCCGACGTTGTTGGCAATCACCAAGTCCAGCTTCTTGCGCTGCAATTTGGCGCGCGCATGCTCAAGCAGCTGCTCGGTCTCGGCGGCAAAGCCCACGGTAAACGGGCGCCGGGGCAGGGCGGCGATGCTCGCCACTATGTCGGGGTTTTTCACCAGCGTCAGGGTGATACTGTCTTCCGCGCCCTTTTTCAGTTTTTGGCTGGCGACTTGCGCAGGGCGATAATCCGCAACCGCTGCCGCCGCGATAAACAAGTCGCAGTCTGGCGCGGCAGCCATGCTCGCCTCGTACATTTCCTGCGCGCTGGTGACATCAATACGGGTGACCCGCGCCGGGGTTTTGAGCTGGGTGGGGCCGCTGATCAGGATAGTGTTAGCACCGGCTTCGGCCGCGGCCTCGGCCAGCGCATAGCCCATCTTGCCGGAGCTGTGATTGCTCAAGTAGCGCACAGGGTCTATCGCCTCGCGGGTAGGGCCGGCGGTAATCACCAGGGTTTTGCCGGCGAGACTGCCGGGTGTAAACAGCCCGGCGGCGGCATCAACCAGCTGCAGCGGTTCCAGCATGCGCCCCGGCCCCACATCGCCACAGGCTTGGCCACCTTCGGCGGGGCCAAACATAATCACCTTGCGCTCAATCAGGCACTCGAGGTTGGCTTGGGTCGCGGCGTTGTGCCACATGCCCTGATTCATCGCCGGCGCCAGCGCGATGGGTGCTTTGGTCGCAAGGCAAATACTGGTGAGCAGGTCATTGCCCATGCCCTGCGCCAAGCGCGCCATAAAATCCGCCGTGGCGGGTGCGATGAGTACCAGATCCGCCCAGCGCGCCAATTGGATATGCCCCATGCCCGCCTCGGCTTCCGGGTCGAGTAATTGTGTATGTACCGGGTTGCCGGACAGCGCCTGCAGGGTCAGCGGGGTAATAAATTCCTGCGCCGCCGGTGTCATCACCACCTGCACACTCGCGCCAGCATCCTGCAGGCGGCGCACCAAATCGGCACTTTTATAGGCTGCAATACCGCCGGTAACACCGAGCAAAATCTGTTTATTGGCAAGGGATTGGCTAGAAGCTGACATAGTGATCCACAGTGGAAGGGCTGGGCACACTCAGGGTGTGGCGGTTAAACATCCACAACAACCTTAGCGCGCCTTGGAGTAATTGGCCACTTACGCCGGCGGCCGCGTCCGGCTTGACGAAAGCCCGCTAAGATACCATTCTTGCCCGCAATTTCGTAACTGCCCGGGCGCCGCCTGGGCAGTTGCCAACAGGATGCCGCGCACCATGCGCGGGTGAACCAATAAAAGGAGATTGTTATGTCCATTGCCGATTGGCCTGCTGCTGAACGCCCCCGCGAAAAACTACTCACCCTTGGCCCGCGCGCCTTATCCGACGCCGAGTTACTGGCCATCTTCCTGCGCGTTGGCTGCGTGGGTAAATCGGCGGTAGATCTGGCACGTGAACTGCTGCAGCAATACGGCGGCCTGCGCCCGCTGCTGGAGGCATCCCAGCGGGAGTTTTGCAAAGGCCTAGGGTTGGGCGATGCCAAATACGCCCAGTTGCAGGCAGTCTTGGAAATGGGGCGCCGGCATTTGTCGGCTTCACTTAAATCCGGCGATTTATTAAACAGCCCCGATCTGGTGCGTCAATACCTGAGCGCCCAGCTGCGCCATCAGCCGCGCGAAGTGTTTGCAGTGTTGTTTCTGGATAACCAAAACCGGCTGATGGTTTACGAAGAGCTATTTTTTGGCACCATCGATGGCGCTTCAGTCTACCCGCGTGAAGTGGTGCGACGCGCGCTGGCGCACAACGCCGCCGCGGTTATTTTTGCCCACAATCACCCCAGCGGTGTTGCCGAACCCAGCCAAGCCGACCAGCGCATCACCCAGCGCTTGGTTGCCGCGCTGGATTTGGTGGATGTGCGGGTGGTGGATCATATGGTCGTGGGCGATGGCGAGGTGGTGTCTTTTGCCGAGCGGGGTTTACTGTGACGCAGATCAGGTCGCCACTAGGGATTGCTGGCGCGCATAGTCTCTAAATGTTAATTTTGGCGCCATTTTGCGCAATCATTCGGCGCGCTGCTATACCCATACTGACTACCAACGTTTTATCACTTCATCATCATTGGAAAATGCTGTGAACAGCCATTTGGACATACTCCTCGACATGCTGTCGGCTTTGCCCGATCCGGTGTTTGTGCTGACCGAATCCGGGCGTTATGCCGCCTTGATCGGCGGCCAGGATCGCCAGCATTATCACGACGGTGCGCATCTGGTTGATTTCAGCCTTTACGATGTGCTGCCCAAGGCCAAGGCTGATTGGTTTTTGGAGCAGATCAATATCACTCTGGCGCTGAACCAGCTGCGCATCGTGGAGTACGGGCTTGCCGGGGCGGATGTCGATGGCCTTGATTCCCAGCAGGGGCCAGCCGGAGAAATCTGGTTTGAAGGGCGCATCCAGCCTTTGGCGACACCGGTTAATAATGAACGTGCGGTTGTCTGGGTCGCCTGCAATATTACGCGTCGGCACCAGCTGGAGGCCCAGTTACAGTTGTTAAGCGAAACCGATGAGCTTACCGGTGCCTATAATCGTCGCCGGTTGCTGGATTCCCTCAAGCTATCGCTGGCGCAGTTCAGGGAGCAGCAAACACCTACAGCACTAGTGCTTATGGACGTCGATCACTTTAAGAGCATCAATGACCGTTTTGGGCATATCGCGGGCGATGAGGTGTTGCGCGGCATTGCTCATCACGCCATGGCGCATTTGCGCGAGGGGGATCTTTTTGCCCGTTTTGGCGGGGAAGAGTTTGCGCTGCTATTGCCCAATACAACGCTGGACACCGCCACAGCAATTGCCGAGCGCCTGCGACAAACGATTGCCTTTGGCAATTTCCTGCCGGACAGCCATCCGCCGTTAATAGTGACTGCCAGTATGGGGTTGAGCCTGATGCAAATGCATGACCATGCCATAGAGACTATCTTGCGGCGTGTCGACGATGCGCTCTATCAAGCCAAGCACAGTGGGCGCAATTGCCTTGTTGTGGCGGCCTAGATTGTGCGACGGCAGACAGGGTTGTTTGCCGGCCAGCATCCACTGAATTTGAACTTCCCGGGTAAAACAACAGGTTTGTGGTCAAAAAAACAGCTTTTCATTGCTATTGCGGGACTGTTTTGGTATAAAACGCGGCTCTTTGCGGCAGGGTTGTGAAGACGTATTAAAAGAGCGTCATTTCAGCGCGAATTCCCCTCTGGAATTTGCTGCTCCAATCCTGATTTAACCCGCGTTTAGGAAAGAATAGGCTGCTTACAACAATGCTATAGGCTGGTTGTTAGTCTGTTTGACGGTTCTAACACAGCGCTTCCAGCTTAGCGCGCTGATTTTTTAATGAGGCAATAAAATGTCCAAGGTATGTCAAGTTACTGGTAAACGTCCCATTACCGGCAACAATGTTTCCCACGCAAAAAACCACACCAAGCGTCGTTTTTTGCCAAACCTGCAATCTCACCGTTTTTGGGTAGAAGCTGAGAAGCGTTTCGTGACTCTGCGTCTGACTCCAAAAGGTATGCGTATCATCGACAAGCGCGGCATTGAAGCTGTGTTGGCTGATGTTCGTGCCAACGGCCACAAAGTGTAATTAGGAGCTTTAGTCATGCGCGAAAAAATTCGTCTGAACTCTTCTGCTGGTACTGGTCACTTCTACACCACTGACAAGAACAAGCGTACCATGCCAGAAAAGATGGAAATCAAAAAGTACGATCCAGTTGTGCGCAAGCACGTGGTCTACAAAGAAGGCAAAATCAAGTAATTACTTGATCTGCTCTAAAAACCCGGCCTTGGTTAACCAGCGCCGGGTTTTTTATCGCCCGGATTTGGATATTTTAATAAAGTGGCGTTTAAGCCAGCATAGCAGGCGGCGCCGGACTACACTCAAATCACAATTATAAATCAACCACCTGCTTACTTTTCCGGTGCCAACTATGACCAGCCCCCGCGGTTTACAAGAGTGGATGGATACCCTTGCTGAACAGGAGTTGCCCACCTTAAATGCCGTGGTACGCGAAATATGTGAGTTGAGCGAGGATGAGAAATGTCGCGCTGAGGATCTCACCAAAATTATCCTGCGCGATGCCGATTTAACGTCCAAAGTCCTGAAAATCGCCAATTCTGTGCATTACAACCCGTCATTTGCATCGATCAAGACGGTATCGCGCGCAATTGTCCACTTGGGGTTTGATAATTTACGCAATATTACCCTCGCCACTACCCTGATCGATTTCTTTTTGCAGGGCAAACCCAAGTTGCAGCTTATCCAGAGTTTGGCGCGCTCTTTCCATGCCGCCGTGCAGGCCAAAGCGATGGTGCCTTTTTTGGATGGTGACAAAAAAGAACAGGTATTTATTGCGGCGCTCTTGCGCAATATCAGTGAGCTGGCGCTTATCTCTACGGGGTTGCCGCTGGTGGCGGACTTTATCGATGCCCGCGATCAGGATCCCCAGGCGGAACACAGTTTGGCACTGGAGTTTTTGGGGGTGGATACCAGCCTGCTGTCGCGTCATCTCATTAAAGACTGGGCGCTGGGCGATTTACTCAGTGAAGCCTGTGAAAACCATGTGCATTCGAGCGCCGCTGCGCGCGCGGTGAATCTGGGCAACCAGATAGCCACCTATATCCAGCGCGGCATTAAAAGCCCCGAGATGACCAAGCTCTGCCAGCAGACGGCCAGCCTGTGCAAACTGCCGCTGGAGCAGGCGCAACAGCAAATATTGCTCATGGCGGATGAAGCCTCGGTGGTAGCCAAAACCTATGGTTTGGATGTATTGATCAGCGCGCTCCCCGACCCCGAACACCTGGATGCAAAAGAGGAGCCACCGCAAGAGGTGGCCGATTACCTGTTCCAGCAGCGCCTGAACCAGATCCACAAGGCGATGATGGCCGGCGACAGCCTCCCCAAAGTCACCCAATTGTCACTGGCCGCCCTGCACGAAGGGGCGGCTATCGCGCGCCTCGCCATACTCTTTGTGGATCACAAAACCAAACAGCTGGATGTGCGTTATGTGGCGGGAAAAGGCACGCATCTGTGGCGACAACAGATCAAGATCAATCTCGAACAGCTGCGTAAAGGCGAGTTGTTGCACGAATTCCTGCGCCATCAGGAGCCCTACTGGTATCAGCCTCGGCTCGGGCAAAAAGATGTGGGAGCCTTACAAATCATGGGCGCCACCGGCGGCTTGTTTTTGGCCCCGCTGCAGCTCAATAAACGGCTGTTGGCGATTGCCTATGCCGATGGCGAGCGCAGCACACTGAATGCTCGCCAGTTTGAGGAATTCCAACTGATTGCCAATCAATTAAATTTGATGATGCGCCTGAGTGCGGCTCCCTAGCGGCGACTGCGGCATAATAGCGCCGGTTACTCACAGGATGCTGTCATGCCCGAATTGCCCGAAGTTGAAACTACCCTGCGCGGTATCGCGCCCCACATTGTCGGTCGCAAAGCGACTCACCTTATCTTGCGCCAGCCGCGCTTGCGCTGGCCAATCCCTGCGGATTTGCCCGAGCTGGTGGTCGGGCAAACCTTGCGTGGCGCACGGCGGCGCGGCAAGTATTTGCTGCTGGACTTCGCGCGCGGCCATCTGCTAATTCACTTGGGAATGTCGGGCAGCCTGCGTATTGTTCAGGCCGATGAGCCGCCCCTGTTTCACGATCACGTGGATTTACTCTTTGGCAAACAGGCGTTGCGCTATTGTGACCCGCGCCGTTTTGGCTGTTGGTTGTGGGTGGAGGGCGAACCCGAGGCGCACAAACTGCTGACTGAGCTAGGGCCTGAACCCCTGACCGATGCGTTTACCGCCGAATATTTGTATGAGCGCAGTCGCAAGCGCAGTCAGGCGGTCAAACAGTTCATCATGGACAGCCACACAGTGGTGGGGGTGGGCAATATCTACGCCAATGAATCCCTGTTTATGGCCGGCATTAAACCCATTCGCAAAGCCAGTGCACTCACTCGCAAAGATTGTGAGCGCTTGGTGTGCGATATCAAGTTTGTGCTGCAGCGCTCTATCGACCAGGGCGGCACCACGCTGCGGGATTTTGTGGGTGGGGACGGCAAACCGGGCTATTTCAAGCAGCAATTACTGGTTTATGGCCGCGGCAATCAGCCCTGCATGACCTGTAAAAAGCCCTTGAAGGAGGTGCGTATGAATGATCGCACCACCGTATATTGTGTGGTTTGCCAAAAGTAGCGGAGCGGCTATTTGGCCCTGCTGGAAAATTTTTGTTGCAGTGCGGCTTCAACCGGTGACGCCACAAACTTGCTGACATCGCCGCCTAAAACGGCAATTTCCCGCACAATCGACGAGGAAATGTAAGAGAGGTGTTCGGCCGGTGTCAGGAAAATGCTTTCCATGGTCGGCGCCAGTGCGCGGTTCATGTTGGCCAGCTGGAATTCGTATTCAAAGTCAGAAACAGCGCGCAACCCGCGCAGTACCGCCTGTGCGTTTTGCTGGCGCACAAACTCCACCAACAAAATATCAAACCCTACCACTGTCACGTTGGTCAGGTGGCTCAGGGTTTGCTGCGCCAGCGCGACACGCTCATCCAAACTGAATAAGGGGTTTTTGCGATTGCTGGCGGCTACAGCAACAATCACTTTATCGAACAAACGACAAGCGCGTTCGACCAGGTCAATGTGGCCATTGGTGATAGGGTCAAAGGTGCCCGGATAGACCACAGTGCGCATAAATTCATCTCGGTAGGGACGGGTTGGCGGGGGCGGCATGGTACAAAATTCGTATTGAACTGACCAGCAAACTGTAAATCACCAATTTGTCTAACAAGACCACCTCCAACCTTTACCAGCCTCTACTAGACTCAAAGGAGGTTTCAGTGTCGATAGACAAGCTGAAGTATAGACAAGGGTTTTTGGAGGTGTGAGATGGTGGGGAATGCGAAGGCGACGCGGCTAGGGGACATCCTGCTCGAGAAGGGGCTGCTGCGTGAGGATCAATTGCTACTGGCCATAGCCGAGCAAAAACGTCGCCGCGCCAGTGTAGATCCCGGTGATAAACGCATGATGGACGCCACCTCGCTGGGTGAAATCCTGATTGAGATGGGTTACATCACCCGTCAACAATTGAAGCGCGGCCTGAATTGGCAAATGTACCTGCGCAAAATGACTCTGGTGATGAGCCTGGTTGCTCCCCTGATGAGTGCTGCCGGGGGCGCTGTTGCCCAGACTACCACCACAACCACGTCCACCAGCAGTTCGACGACTTCGTCGCTGGTTATCCAGGCGGAAAATTTCACGGCGATGAAGGGTATCAAGGTGGAGGCCACCAAGGACACCGGCGGTGGTTCCAACGTGGGGGCTATAGATCCGGGCGACTGGATGGCGTATGAAAATGTGGTAATCGAGCTGGCGGTTGAAACTACCTACAAAATTACCTACCGTGTTTCCAGCCCTCAGGGCATAGGCAGTTTCTATTTATATGAACTGGGCTCTGACACTGAGTACGACCGCGTAACGGTGCCTAAAACCGGCAATTGGCAGTCCTGGGTGAGTGTGGAAAAGACGGTTACTTTGCCTGCGGGGAAACACACCTTGGGTATCAAAGCCCTGAGCAAGGGTTTTAATATCAACTGGTTCAAGTTGGATAAAATTGCTGAGGCTGCACCTGCGCCAGTATCCAGCTCATCCAGCAGTCTAGCGGTTTCCAGTTCATCGCAGCCGAGCAGTGAGGCTGTGTCGAGTTCCTCTCAACCCAGTAGCCTGGCAGTTTCCAGTTCATCGCAACCCAGTAGTGAGGCGGTTTCCAGCTCGACACAGCTCAGCAGCGCGGCTGTTTCAAGTTCCTCAGAGCCCAGCAGTCTCTCGGTCTCCAGCTCATCCCAAGCCAGTAGCCTTGCGGTATCCAGTGCGTCCCAGACCAGCAGTGCGGCTGCCAGCCCTACACTTTCCCTGCGCATTCAGGCGGAGGAATATTCCGCCATGGGGGGCATTAAAGTGGAGCCCACTACCGATGAAGGTGGCGGGATGAATATTGGTGCCATAGATGCCAGCGACTGGCTGGCGTATGGCAATCATCAAATTAATGCACCTACTGCAGGCAACTACAAAATCAGCTATCGCGTCTCCAGTCTCTACGGTGGCGGTAGCTTTTATCTGTATAGCCTGGAGACAGGTCAGCAATTTGCGCCGGTAGAAGTACCCAAAACCGGTGGTTTCCAAAAATGGGTCACTATCGAACAAACCATCACCCTGCCAGCAGGCACCCACAAGTTAGGCATTACCGCCATCACCAAAGGCTTCAACATCAACTGGCTGCAGGTGGATTACAAAGGCTTGGCACTGCCATTAACCATTCAGGCGGAAGAGTTTGCCGCCATGTTCGGGGTTAAAGTGGAGGCCACGACCGATGTGGGCGGCGGTTCCAATATTGGTGCCATAGATGCGGGCGATTGGTTGTCCTACGAGAACAAGGTGATTGATATTCCGGCCACCGGCAATTACAAAATTACTTACCGTACCTCCAGTTTGTATGGTGGTGGCAGTTTTGCTTTTCACGAGGCAGATGGCAGTAAACAGTACGATGTAGTGGAAGTGCCCAAAACCGGAGGATTCCAGAAGTGGGTTGATGTAGAGCGCATAGTGACGCTAGAGGCAGGTACCCACATTTTTGGCATGACCGCGCTGACCAAGGGCTACAACATCAACTGGTTCAAAATCGAGGAGGCGCCTGCCGGCTCTTTGCCCAGTAACACCAGCCCTTCTTCCAGTTCGGTCGCCTCTTCAGTCGCTTCATCGGTAACCTCCTCAACGGCGTCCTCTACCTCATCGCAAACCAGCAGCGCGCCGGTAGTGTCCAGCGCTTCGTCCAGTTCGGCGGCGCCGGTGAGCAGTGCGTCCAGCTCTTCCGCAGCCGCCAGTTCGGTGGGGGCAGAGGGCACAACCGTGGCGGGGCCGGTATATCTGCGCTGGAATATCCCGAGCTTGCGCGAGGATGGCACGACGCTGGATATTACCGAGCTGGGTGGCTATGAGGTGCGTTATCGCCTGCTCAGCAGCACGGAATACACCTACGTCAATATTGAGGACGCTTACAAAAACGAACTTGATATTGCCTGGTTGGAGGGCACCTACGTATTTGAAGTGGCTGCTTTTGACAAGAATGGCCTCTACAGCCGGTTTATCAAAATCACGCCCTAGTTTCCGGGTGATAGTAAAACAGCCGGTAGCGCAGGTTGCCGGCTGTTTTATCGCGGTGTAATTCCCAATCCGGCGGTGGCAAATATTGATCCTGTAGCCCGGATTCAATATAAATCGCCGCCCCTTCATTCAGGCAGCTGTGCTGCGCCAATTGATCAATCACCTGTTGCCAGAGGTTTAACTGGAATGGCGGGTCGATAAAAACCACATCAAAACGCATGGTCTGGCCGGCTGTTGGCAGATTGTGCAGATAAGCCAGGGCATCCATCTGCAGGACTTTGCCTCCCTCAGCGTTAAGCAGCGCCAGGTTGGATTTGAGCTGCGCTGCCGCACGCTGATCCCGTTCGATCAACACACTGGCGGCCGCCCCGCGCGATAAAGCCTCCAGCCCCAAAGCCCCTGAACCGGCAAACAAATCCAGGCAGTGGGCGCCCTGGATATCTGGCGCCAGCCAGTTAAAGAGTGTTTCGCGAATCCGGTCGCCGGTAGGGCGCAGGCCATCCACATCGGGAAAGGCGAGTTTTCGCCCGCGCCAAAGCCCGCCAATAATGCGCAGCTGGTTGGCACCTTTCGGCGATTTTACCGGTGGTTTTGCGATGGGCTTGGACAAGGCTTTTTCTCTGCGGGCGGTTAAGAAGTGATAGGATAGCGCCTTTGCTGGCGTTGCTAAATCCATATTGCCAGCGGCGTGTCACTTGCCCCCTTTGGCCAACACCCCAGATTACCATTATGTTTTTTAATCTCTTTAAAAAGTCTGACAAACCCGAAACCCAAACCGAGTCTGCAGTACCGGAACAGAGCCAGCCAGCTGGCGCCGCCAGCGAAGCTGTATCCACCTCACCAGCAGAGCTGCCGGTTGTTGAGGCGACTCCCCCGGAAGTAGAGCCTGAGACTCTCCTCGAGGCTCCGGCCAAATTGGGCTTTTTTGCCCGTATCAAACAAGGCCTGAGCCGCACCAGCAGTCACTTTGCCGAGGGGCTGGGCAATTTATTCCTCGGTCGTAAAACCATTGATGATGAATTGTTTGAAGAGTTGGAAACCCAACTGCTGGTTGCAGATGTGGGTATGGATGCGACTACCGAGATTATCGACAGTCTCACTGCCCGCGTCGCGCGCAAACAACTCAGCGATGTGAATGCACTCTATGCCGCCCTGCGCGAACAGCTCACCGATATGTTGCGCCCGGTGGAAAAACCGCTGGAAATCGACAGCAGCAAGCAGCCCTATGTGATTCTGGTGGTGGGAGTAAACGGGGTAGGCAAAACCACCACCATCGGCAAACTCGCCAAACGCCTGCAAAATCAAGGTAAAAAAGTCATGTTGGCGGCGGGAGATACCTTCCGTGCAGCGGCGGTTGAGCAGCTGCAAGTCTGGGGCGAGCGCAACCAGGTGCCGGTAATCGCCCAGCACACTGGCGCTGATTCTGCGTCTGTTATCTACGATGCACTAAACGCCGCCAAAGCGCGCGGGATCGATGTCATCATCGCCGATACCGCTGGTCGCCTGCACAACAAAAACCATTTGATGGATGAGTTGTCCAAGGTCAAGCGTGTGATGGCCAAGGTTGATGGCTCTGCCCCCCATGAGGTACTGCTGGTACTGGATGCCGGCACCGGACAAAACGCCGTTAACCAAACCGAAACCTTCCGCGACGCGGCGGGTGTTACCGGGTTGGTATTGACCAAACTGGACGGCACCGCCAAAGGTGGGGTGATTTTTGCACTGAGTAAAAAATTCGGTCTCCCGGTGCGTTTCATCGGTGTGGGTGAGGCAATTGATGACCTGCAACCATTTGCGGCCGAGCCGTTTATCAAGGCGCTGTTTAACCAAAACGATGCCGCTTAAACCAAAGACTAAACAGGGTTTGTTGTGATTCGATTCGAAACCGTCAGTAAGCGCTACGACACCGGCTACGAAGCCTTGTCGCGGGTTGATTTTGAAGTCCAGGCGGGTGAAATGCTGTTTCTCACCGGTCACTCGGGGGCAGGTAAAAGTACCCTGATGAAAATGATCCTGCTCATGGAGCAGCCATCGCTTGGGCAGGTGTATGTGGATGGCCATCACCTGGAATCCATGCCCAAAAGCCAGATTCCCTATTTTCGCCGCAACATCGGTGTGGTCTTCCAGAACCACCAGCTCCTGTTTGATCGCACTGTGTTTGACAATGTTGCCCTGCCGCTGCAGGTAGCGGGTTATCCCCATCAGGAAATTGGCAAGCGGGTGCGCGCTGCCTTGGACAAAGTTGATTTGTTGGATAAGGAGCGCAGCAATCCAGTGGTTTTGTCCGGGGGCGAGCAGCAGCGCGTGGGTATCGCGCGCGCGGTGGTCAACAAGCCCAGCTTACTGCTGGCGGATGAACCCACAGGCAACCTGGACCCGGAATTGGCTAACGAGATAATGACCCTGTTCCGCCAATTTAATGAAGTAGGGACTACCGTAATGATCGCCACCCATGATGTGGAACTGCTTAAACGTATGAATAAACGTGTGCTCGGTTTGGTGCAGGGTAAATTGGTTCATGACGGGGTGCTCTGGTGAAATCGAATCGACCGCAAAAACCTGAGCGCCGCAACCGCATGGGGGCCAGTCAAATGTCCCGCACCGAGCGCCAGCAGCGCAACCCGCGACCAGAGCCTGCACGGGTTCAGGGCGCAGTGCAAAGCCAGATGTCCTGGCGCGACAAGTTCGATGCCTGGAGTGCCCATCACAGCAATTCAGCCATAGAAAGCCTGCTGCGCATGTTGGAAACGCCCCTGCAAAGCGCCATGACCTGGTTGGTGATCGCCATCGCCATAGCCCTGCCGGCAGCGCTGTTTGTGGTGTTTAGCAACCTGCAGCAGATTGGCCAGGCCTGGCAGGATTCCAGTCAGGTATCGGTATTCCTCAAAAAAGAGGCTGGCGCCAGTCAGGCGCAGGAGCTGCGCGGCCGCATCGCCCAGCGGCCGGATGTCCTTGATGCCAGATACATCTCCCCTGAACAAGCCTTGATCGAGTTCAAACAGAACTCCGGCTTGGGTGAACTCGCCAGTCATTTGGATGAAAACCCGCTGCCGGGGGTAATAATGATTACCCCAAAAATGCAGCAAAACACACCGCAAGCCCTGGCAGATTTGCAGCAGACCTTGGTTGCTGAACCACTGGTGGCAGATGTCCGTCTGGATATGCTTTGGGTCAAACGCCTGCATCAATTTATCGCCATTGCCGAGCGGTTTGTGACTGCGTTGGCCGGTTTGCTGGCGTTGGGGGTGTTGTTGGTGATTGGCAATACCATTCGCATGGCAATTGAAAACCGCCGCGATGAAATTCTGGTGGTTAAACTCGTGGGTGGCACCGATGCCTATGTTCGCCGCCCTTTTCTCTACACCGGGCTTTGGTTTGGTGTTGGCGGCGGCATTGTGGCCGCCGTGCTTCTCGCCTTGGGATTTTGGTGGTTAGCGGCGCCAGTTGCGCAGCTGGCTGATCTGTATCAAAGCAGTTTCCGTTTACAGGGTTTAGGTTTTATAGAGAGCATCCAGTTAATTCTTTTAGCTGGGTTTACCGGTTTGATTGGTGCATGGATTGCAGTAGCGCGTCACCTGTATCAGATCCAACCGCGCTAATTTGTGGGGTTATAAGGTGAGTTCGCACAGTGCAAGATTCGCGTAAAACTGAACTTTTACGCCCTTGGCACAACTAAATAGCCGGTGATACACTCGAGGCACACTTATTGGAGGTATACATGAGCGCAAGTACAAGTCTGCAACCTATCGGCATCTTGGCCCCTGGTGCAAACCTGAACGCCTATGTGCAAGCAGTCAGTGCCTTTTCCATCCTCAGTGTTGAGGAAGAACAGGAGCTGGCACGCGATTTACACCACAATGGTAATCTGGATGCCGCGCGTAAATTAGTAATGGCACACCTGCGGTTTGTCGTACATATCGCCCGCTCCTACAACGGCTATGGTTTGCCGCTGGGCGATTTAGTGCAGGAAGGCAATGTCGGTTTGATGAAAGCCGTAAAACGTTTCGACCCGGATAAGGGCGTGCGTTTGGTGTCTTTTGCCGTGCACTGGATCAAAGCGGAAATTCACGAATTTATTCTGAAAAACTGGCGCATCGTAAAAATCGCCACCACTAAAGCCCAGCGCAAACTCTTCTTTAACCTGCGCGGTGCCAAAAAACGCCTGGCTTGGTTGAGTAACGATGAAGCCCACGCCGTAGCGGCAGATTTAGGTGTCGATGTTAAACAAGTGCGCGAAATGGAAGGTCGTTTAGCGTCCTACGATGCGGGCTTTGATGCCGGTGAAGACGATGACGATGAGTCCTATGTAGCACCGGCGCATTATCTGGAAGATAACCGTTACGATCCTGCTGCACGCCTGGAGGAATCCAACTGGGAGGAGTCCAACGTCAACAGCCTGGAAAAGGCGATAGAGCGTTTGGATGATCGCAGCCGGGTGATTCTGCAGCGTCGTTGGTTAAATGAAGATAAAGCGACACTGCATGATTTGGCGGCAGAATATGGTGTATCGGCTGAGCGTATTCGCCAGTTGGAAAAAAATGCCATGAACAAAGTCAAAACCATGATGTTGGAAGCCTGATCCGTTCATCGCGTTAATGCAAAAAAGCCGCGCACTGCGCGGCTTTTTTTTGCGGTCAAAAAAGCCTTGTTAAGGAGGGTAGAGATTGTCACGTAGATTCATTCAAATTGCTGCAATTAGTGGCTTTATAGCAGTAGTTATCGGCGCTTTTGCAGCACATGGGTTAAAGCAGTTGCTGTCACCCCAAGCCATAGAAACCGTGAAAATCGGGGTGCAGTATCAGTTTTTTCACACACTTGCCTTATTTGGGATCGCACTCTGGATAATGCACAAACCTTCGGCAGCGGGCTTAAAAGCCGCCGGCCTAGCCTTTATACTGGGCATCCTTTTATTCAGTGGCAGCCTTTACGCTCTTGCATTAGGTGCGCCGCGCTGGTTGGGGCCGGTTACCCCGCTCGGCGGAGTCTGTTTTTTGCTGGGTTGGTTGTTCGTTTTCAGCGCCACCCTGCGCACCAAAATGGGCGAGTGATTGACTCGCATCTATCTCACTAACGAATTTATACCTCTATGTCTGATTTTCCTGAATTAACGCCCGACCTTGAAGACGGTGAGCAAGGGTTTCTGATCAAGCCTGAATTCAAGCCCAAGGCGATTCGCAGTTTTGTGATCCGTGCTGGGCGCATCACCGTTGGGCAAAAAAATGCTTTTGATACCTATTGGCCAACCTTGGGGTTGAGTTTGTTTAAAGGCCTTATTGACCCGGAGCAGGTGTTTGGACGCAAAGCCCCGCTGGTGTTGGAAATTGGTTTTGGCATGGGCGATTCGCTGTTGGAAATGGCGCGTAACGAACCTGAAAAAAACTTTATCGGCATTGAAGTACACCCGCCGGGAGTTGGGCGGCTTATTAATCTGGCGGGGCAGGAGGGTTTGACTAACCTACGGGTTTACATGGCCGATGCCATGGATGTACTGGAAGATTGTATTCCCGACAACTGTATCGATCGCCTTCAGCTTTATTTCCCCGACCCATGGCATAAAAAGAAACACCATAAACGCCGTATCTTGCAGTCAGCCTTTGTTCAGAAACTGCGCCCTAAACTCGCGCCCGGTGGTTTGTTCCACATGGCAACAGACTGGCAAGCTTATGCCGAGCATATGCTAGAGGTAATGAACGCTGCGCCAGGTTTTACCACCGACTACAAGGAAACCGGCTACGCGCCGAGACCTGACTATCGCCCTATTACCAAGTTTGAAAAACGTGGTGAGCGTCTGGGGCACGGAGTTTGGGATATTTTGTTCAAAAAAACAGCATAAACTGGCGCATCAAGCCGCTTAAATTGGCACGTTGCACTTTAATTTGTTAATGTAAGCGACTGAATATAATCATGAAACGGATTTCTCGCCGGTGTAGTTATCGATCATTTGATCATTTTTATCAGTTTGGCGGCATAACTTAATAAGCCAAATTGTTTTTTGGAACTCGCTATTTTCAACGGAGAACTATGACTATGAAACACACAAAAGTATTAGCTTTATCTGCTGTTATCGCTGCTTTGTCAGCGGGCGCCAGCGCAGACAATCACAAATTCGAAGTGCGTGCCGAGGGTGGCCGTGTATTTTTTGACGAAGCTCTGGAAGATGCCAACACTTGGGGCTTGGGCTTTGGTTACGTGTTGAACGAAAACTGGACCTTGGAAGCTGTTGCCAGCAAATGGGACAGCGAAACCCAGGACGCAGGTCTGGATGTAGACGGCACTCAATACCGTTTGGATGCCCTGTACAACATCAATACTGAAAGCCTGTGGCGCCCTTATGTTGCCTTCGGTATCGGTGATCAAGACCGCGAGTGGACTACTACCGACTATTCCGAGCGCGACACCCTGTTGAACCTGGGCGCTGGTGTTAAGCGTGCACTGGGCGGCAACTGGGAATTCCGCACAGACGTGCGCGCCTTCAACAGCCTGGATAACGAGTACACCGACCTGGCTTTGAATGCCGGTATCAGCTACCTGTTTGGTGGCTCACCTGCGCCAGTTAAAGCAGCTCCTGCACCAGTAGTTGAAAAAGACAGCGATGGCGACGGTGTATTGGATTCCAAAGACCAGTGTCCAGATACTCCATCCACCCACAAGGTTGACGCTGTTGGTTGTTCCCTGAAGTTGACTGAAACTGTAGCGATTGAGCTGAACATCACCTTCGATACTGCCAAGTCAATCATCAAGCCTGAGTTTGAAAATGAAGTGGCCAAACTGGCTACTTTCATGAACCAGTACGCTGACACCGTTGTGACCGTTGAAGGTCATACCGACAGCCAGGGTTCAGATGCTTACAACCAAAAACTGTCACAAAGCCGTGCTGATTCGGTAAAAGCAGCGTTGATTACCAAACATGGTATCGCTGCTGACCGCGTTAACGCTATTGGTTACGGTGAAGCCAAGCCTGTTGCAGACAATATGACTGCAGCTGGCCGCGAGCAAAACCGTCGTGTAGTTGGTCAGGTTTCTACCAAAGTGACCAAAACCGAAACTCGCAACTAATAGATTCTTGGTTGTAAAAAAACCGGCCTAGTGCCGGTTTTTTTATTGCGGGATTTAATTTGGTAAAGACAGGTAATCGCGGAGCAATTCCCGATAGCCCAGCCTGAAATCCGGGTAGCGCAGTGTGTAGCCCGTGCTGAGCAAGCGCTGGTTGCTGATGCGTTTATTGCCGCGCTCGTTGACAGCATCGGCGGCCAAAAAGTCGCTAATGTTCAGTTGCTGTGCGATCCAGCCAACGACTTCCATCATGGGGGTGGGGCTGGAATCAGTCGCGAGATAAACAGCGTCGAGCGGTTGCTTTTTGTCCAGCTCAATCAGGTGGGCCAGTGCAGCGGCACAATCCTCGGCGTGGATGCGATTGGTGAAATGGGGGCTGGCGGAGGCGCGCCGGTTGATTACCTGCTCGATCAAGCGATTCCTGCCGGGGCCATAAATGCCGCTAAAACGCACCACACTGCAGTGATATCCGCTGTTGAGCAGGGTCTGCTCTGCTTCCAATAACCGTCTGCCGCTGAATCCCTCGGGCAGGGTGGGCGATGTTTCATCCACCCAGCTACCGTCATTCTGGCCATACACGGCAGTGCTGGAGACGAACAGGATCAACCGGGGCGTTATGCCAAGCTCGCGCAAGCTGGCAACCAACTGCTGGCAGCTCTGCACATAGGCTTGTTGATAGCCTGCATCGCTGCGCTCGGCGGGCGTCATGCTGATCACAATCACATCAGCACCCTCTGCCAGAATGGGCTGCAGTTCTTCGGGCCGTGTGACATCGCACTGGCGATATTGCAGGTAGTCCAGATCAGCGGTGGCGCGGCGGCGCAGGCCGGTGATGCTATAACCCAGCGGTGCCATGTGGCGCGCCAGCCGCTGGCCAATATCGCCGCAGCCAATAATGAGTAATTTTGCGCGCGAGTTGGATGAATTCATGGTTCGTTCCTTAGGGCGTCACACTCTAAAAATCATATTGATGTGAAGTTGCATGTGAAGTTGCGTTAATTAGTATTTGATAAAGGTCGCCAATCTGATAGCTTTAGGCTATTCCAAATTGGCACAGCTTGTGGAGCCCTATTATGACCCTGACCGAATTGCGCTACATAGTCACCCTGGCCCAGGAACAACATTTTGGCCGCGCGGCCGACCGCTGTTATGTCAGCCAACCCACGCTCAGTATCGCGGTTAAAAAACTGGAAGACGAGCTGGGGGTAGCCCTGTTTGAGCGCACCAAATCGCGCGTCCAGCCTACACCCTTGGGCGAGCAAATTGTCGCTCAAGCCAATTTGGTGCTGGAGCAGACGGCGGCGATTAAAGACCTGGCCGATGCCGGTAAAGACCAGCTCAGCAGCCCGCTGTCGGTGGGGGCGATTTTCACCATCGGGCCTTATTTGCTGCCCAAGTTTATTCCCCACCTGCAACAGCTGGCGAACAAAATGCCGCTTTATGTGGAGGAGGGCTACACCCACAACCTGCGCAAGAAGCTGCGCAACGGTGAGCTGGATGTGATTATTGTCGCCCTGCCATTTGTGGAGCCGGACGTAGTTACCCAGGCGCTTTACGACGAACCCTTTGTGGTGTTGATGCCCAAGGATCACCCCTTGGCTGCCAAAGAGGCGATTGACCCGCTGGATCTGAACAGCGAACAACTCCTGCTGTTAGGCGAGGGGCATTGCTTCCGCGATCAGGTACTGACCACCTGTCCAAGTCTGCAGCACTCGGCGGACGCCAGTACCAACAGCAGCAATGTGCGCACCGCCGCTGAAGGCAGCTCACTCGAAACCCTGCGCCATATGGTCGCTTCAGGCCTTGGCCTGACCATTCTGCCCGCGTCTGCGGCGGAAAGCTCACTCTACAGCGCCGAGGTATTGGTCACTCGCCCCTTCACCGAACCTTCACCGAGCCGCACCGTGGCACTCGCCTGGCGCGCCAGTTTCCCGCGCCACAAAGCCATTGACGCGCTGCGCACGGCGATCAAGGCCTGTCGGGTACAGGGCGACAAACAATAACAAAGATTGTTATAGTTGGTTATCGGTGGTTAACAGGTGATCAGCTATGAATGTCTCTTTGACGAATCAATTGGAAGTGTTTGTGCAACAGAAAGTAGCGACAGGGATGTATAACTCCGCCAGCGAAGTGATCCGCGAGGCACTGCGTTTGATGGCTGAAAAGGATGCCGAACAGGCGCTTAAATTGGCCAATCTGCGCGCCGATATCAAACAGGCGGTGGATAGCGTTGCCGCCGGGCAGGCGCGGGTGTTTGATCCTGATCTGCTTAAAGCGCAGGCGCGAACCCGCTAACCAAGTGGGAGGAATGGAGTCCAGACATGTTGCAGATCGCACCGGAAGCAGAACAAGACTTGGTGGATATCTGGCGTTATATAGCTGCAGATAGCCTCATCAATGCCGACAATTTTATCGATACCATTTATGCCAGTGCGTTGCAGCTCGCTGACTTTCCTTTGTCCGGTAGAGCAAGGCCAGACTTGGGAGAGCAGATATTTATGTTTCCAATTGAGCGCTATGTGATGTTTTACCAGCCACACACTGATCAGGCTGGCGGAATAGTCCTCCTGCGTGTGCTGCACTCGGCGCGCGATATAAGCTCCGTTTTCTAAATCTGACCCATAGTGAACTCATCCCTGCGAAATGCTACCCTCGACCAAATCCCGGTGACGGCGATTAAAGGTGTTGGTGCCAGTTTGTCTGCTAAATTGGCGAAGATCGGCCTGTTTAGTGTGCAAGATATTCTGCTACATCTGCCGCTGCGCTATATGGATCGCACCCGTATTACGCCGATTGGTGCGCTCCAGCCGAATAGTAATGTGGTGATTGAAGCCGAGGTGCGCGCCTGCGACTTGGTGTTTGGCAAACGCCGCAGTTTGGTGTGCAAAGTGCAGGATGGCACCGGCACTATTACCCTGCGTTTTTACCACTTTAATAACGCGCAAAAACAGCGGCTGGTACAGGGTACACGCCTGCGCATTTTTGGTGAGACGCGTCGCGGGGCCTCGGGGTTGGAAATGTATCACCCCGAATATGATGAACTGGATGCCGCTTCGCCCCTGCCGCTCGCGCAGTCGCTCACCCCGATTTATCCCGCCACCGAAGGTCTGACCCAACCGCGTATGCGTTCGTTGGCCCTGCAGGCGCTGACTTGGCTGGATAACCACTCTCTCAAAGAACTGCTGCCGGAGGCGGTGCGTCGCCAGCTCAATCAGGCGTCGCTTGCCGATGCCTTGCGCTATTTGCACCAGCCGCCTACCAACGCCAATATCCAACAGTTGATGGAAGGCGAGCACCCGTTCCAGCAGCGGCTGGCGTTTGAGGAATTGCTCGCCCATCACCTGAGTCTGTTGCTGCTGCGCCGCGAAACCCAAGCCGATGGCGCCTATCCGCTAAAACTGGATACCAGCTTGCAGCAGCGTTTTGTGGCGGGTTTGGGGTTTAAGCTCACCCGCGCCCAGAGCCGGGTGGTGGCTGAAATCGCCGCTGATCTGGCTAAGCCGATTCCCATGTTGCGGCTGGTACAGGGCGATGTCGGCTCGGGCAAAACCGTGGTGGCGGCGCTGGCGGCGCTGGCGGCGGTATCGGCCGGCAAACAGGCGGCAATTATGGCGCCCACCGAAATTCTCGCGGAACAGCATCGCCTCAATTTTGGCAAATGGCTGGAACCGCTTGGCATCAGCCTCGGCTGGCTTACCGGCAAACTCAAGGCTGCGGAGCGGCGCACCCAGCTGGCGGCTATTGCCAGCGGCGCAGCGCAAGTGGTGGTGGGCACCCATGCGCTCTTTCAAGAGGCGGTGAGTTTTGCCGATTTGGGCTTGATAGTGATTGATGAACAGCACCGCTTTGGGGTGCATCAGCGCTTAACCCTGTCTGAAAAAGGCACCAATAGCGACGAGAACCGGCGCTTTGGTTTGCTGCGTCCGCATCAGTTGATCATGACCGCAACCCCCATTCCGCGCACCCTGGCGATGAGCGCCTATGCCGATTTGGACTGCTCGGTGATCGATGAATTACCACCCGGTCGCACACCGATTACTACCGTGGTGATCAGCGACAATCGCCGCGAGGAAGTGGTTGAACGGGTGCGTCTGGCTTGCGAGCAGGGGCGACAGGCTTATTGGGTGTGTACCCTGATCGAAGAGTCCGAAGCGCTGGAGGCCCAAGCGGCCGAGGCGACGGCGGCAAACCTCACCGAATCCTTGCCACAGCAGCGTATCGGCTTGATCCACGGGCGTCTGAAACCGGCGGAAAAAGAAGCGGTGATGGCGGCATTTAAAGCTAATCAGCTGGATTTGTTGGTGGCTACCACCGTGATTGAAGTGGGGGTGGATGTCCCCAACGCCAGCCTGATGATCATTGAAAACCCCGAGCGCCTTGGCCTCGCCCAATTGCACCAGTTGCGCGGGCGGGTAGGGCGCGGCTCGGCGGCCAGCCACTGCGTGCTTTTGTATGGCTCGCCGCTATCGCACAACGGGCGCGAGCGCCTGCGCGTGATGCGTGAAAGTAGCGACGGTTTTTATATCGCCGAGCAGGATCTTGAGCTGCGCGGCCCCGGCGAAGTCTTGGGCACCCGTCAAACGGGTGAAATGCAATTCAAAATCGCCGATTTGCAGCGCGATGGCCATTTGCTCCCCCAGGTGAAGGATGCGGCACTGCTGTTGATGAGTGATTACCCGCAGGCCTGTGAGCAGTTGGTAGTGCGCTGGCTCGGCCATAACCAGCGCTATCTTCAGGTCTGAAATCCGGTGTATACACAAAAGCGAACTGCATCACATTATTTGGCGATCTGGCGTATGTTTCATCTTGTGAATAAAAATTGTCGTTTTTCTGGCGCATTAATTTCTATTATCGGCGTGTTTGTCATTGTGGCCTGTAAAACTCGGCTATGCTTGAAAACGGTAGGCGGGGCGCGCAAGGCGAGTTAACAAATCTTCCCTGCGCTATATGAGAAATGATTTTCCTGCTTTACACTCCCCCTTACAAGAAGGTCAGGATTCACCTAACCCTATGTATATCAAACAGTTATCGTCAATGAGAGGAGTAGGTCGTGCCAGTCCCTTCCAGTGTTCAGTCATTGCTCAATAAGCAGAATGTGCATTATCAGGTGTCTGAAGTGCCGCTCGATGAGAATGAGAGAGCGCTTTGGCATGACCAGCATTTACGCACTATGAGCGCAGCCAAATCCGTAATATTGCAAGACGCCAAAGGCCGTGTGCAGGTGATTTATGCCGCTGACCGCCTGTTGGATCTCAAGGCCGTTAACCGCCAGCTGGGGCGCGAACTTCACGCCGCCAAGCCGGAGGACGTGCACAAGTTTTGCCTGTCCCATAATTTGCAGTCCATCCCGGCGTTGCCCAAGTTGGCAGGGCTGTTGACGCTGATTGATCGCAGCCTGATTGAGCGCAGTGAATTGCTGGCAGATTCAGGCGATGAGCAGCAGCTGCTGCGTTTCACCCGCGAAGAGTTCCAGCAAATTATGGAAGATGCGACGGTTTGCGATATAGCCGTACCGCTTGAACCTTTGGAAGTAGACGATACCAGCATCACCGATAGCGAGCAGATTCTGGGTGCGGTACGCAATTTCACCCAACTGCGTATCAAGCAGCGCCTGGAGGAGACTCTGGAGCTGCCGCCGCTGTCAGACACTGCCCAGCGCATTATCAAATTGCGCGTAAACCCCAATGCCGATATCAGCGATTTGGCACAAATCGTGGAGACAGATCCGAGCCTTGCGGCGCAGGTTGTTAGCTGGGCGGCCTCGCCCTACTACTCAGCGCCGGGCAAAATCAAATCCATCCACGATGCCATAGTGCGCGTGCTGGGGTTTGATATGGTGCTCAACCTCGCACTGGGTTTGTCCCTTGGCAAAGCTATGACCATCCCCAAAGAAGGCCCGCACGGTGCGCTGCCCTACTGGCAACAAGCGGTGTACATGGCGGCGACTATCGAGGGTTTGGTGACGGCGATTCCGCGCGACCATCGCCCCAGTTTTGGTATGGCCTACCTCTGCGGCCTGCTGCATAACTTTGGCTACCTGATTTTGGCGGAAGTGTTCCCACCTTATTTCCACAACTACTGTGAACTGGCGGATGCCAACCCCCATGTGGAGCATCAGGTGATTGAGCGCCATTTGCTGGGCATTACCCGCGAGCAGTTGGCGGCTTCACTCATGTCGCTCTGGTCTATGCCGGAGGAGGTAGTGGTGGGCTTGCGCTATCAGGCTAACCCGCATTACCAGGGTGAATATGCCAGCTACGCCAAATTAATTTTTGTCGCCCAGCGATTGTTGCACCAGCACAATATTGGCCGCGGCCCCAAGCTTGAAATTCCCGCGCAAGTGTTTGAAGACTTGCATCTGGATCCGGAAAAAGCCTACACCACCGTGGCCAATATCATTGAGAGCAGCGACGATTTAAAGCACATCGCAAACGAATTGGCGCCCCACCACTAGTGCGGCGCCAGCATAAGACTGCGTGATCAAAAACCCCTTTTGCGAGGGGTTTTTTGTTTATAGTGCCAAGGTTTTTCAGTGGCCGGCGCTGCCCTGCTTGCGAGTGCCTCAACCAGAGGCAGTCTTGGGCAAGCGATAAGAGCCACCCCAATCAACCAGCGAGAGAACCCATGACCGAATTATTCCCTGCCGCCGAGGCAGCAACAGTATTAGTGGCACGGCGCATTGCCGGAACCCAGGGCGAGCGCCTGGCGCCGGTTTGTCGCCCGCAAAACCTTGAACAAGCGCTGGCGATTCAAGCCGCTGTGAGCGAGCAGTGGTGCGCGCAAATGGACGACAGTATCGGCGGCTGGAAGTGCCTGTTGCCGCCGGAAGGCAAGCTGATTGTCGGCCCCATTTATACCCGCACTATAGATTCAGTTCCGCCGGTGAGCCTGTGGACTAAAACCACAGCCGAGGGCGAGCGTGCGCGCATTGAACCTGAGTTGGCGTTTTTCTTCGGCAAGGATTTACCCGCGCGCGCCGAGCCTTACACCGCCGAAGAGGTGGATGCCGCCATCGCCCGCACCCATATGGCGCTGGAGCTGATCAACAGTCGCTACACCGATCCGGGCAGCTGTGAATTTCCTGAAATGCTCGCCGATGGGTTGGTGAACCAGGGTTTGTTTATCGGCCCTGAAATTGATTCCGCCAGCGCACGTATGGCCAGTAGTTTTACCGTCACCATGACCTGCGCCAACGGCGAGGTGATTGAGCGTCAGGGCCAGCACCCCAATACCCATCCGCGCGCGCCACTCTATTGGTTGGCGGAATTTCTGCGCAGCCGCGGCGAGGGCATAGTCGCCGGGCAGGCGGTGATTACCGGTTCCTACGCCGGCGTGATTGAAGTGCCGGTGAATAGCGCGATCAAGATCGACTATGCTGGTTTGGGCAGTATGGAAGTCAGTTTTACCCCAAGGAAGGTAAATTAAGGAGCCATTATGAGCAATGACATCAACAAACCCTTCTATTCCTGTGAAATTCCCGTGCGCTGGGGCGATATGGATGCCTATGGCCATGTGAACAACACCCTCTACTTTCGCTATTTTGAAGAGGCGCGTTTCCAGTGGATGCTGGACAAAGGCCTGCCGCTCAAAAGCGATACCCACCCGGTGGTGGTGACCATTGGCTGCACCTTTATGCGCCCCATTTTTCACCCGGAATTGCTGCGTATCGATGTGTTTCTGAGTGAGCCGGGGCGCTCCAGTTTTATGGTCAAGTACCTGGTGTATACCCAATCCCAGCCGGATACACCGGCGGCAGAAGGCTATTCCAAGGTGGTCTGGGTGAGTGCGGCGGATGGTAAATCCGTCCCCTTACCGGACAATGTGCGCTGCTGGTTTGACCCGCAGTGATACCGGCATGGCTGGAGGCGGGGTTTTGGGGCTTTATCGCCTCCAGTGCGCTGTTGATCGGCGCGCTCTTGGGGTGGTTTATCCGCTTTTCGCCCAAAGTCGTGGCTTATGTGATGGCTTTTGGCAGCGGCATCCTGATGGCGGCTCTGAGTTTTGAACTGGTGGGTGAGGCCCGCGAGCAGGCCGGTATCGGCTGGTTGGCGGCGGGGTTTATGGCCGGGGCGCTGCTGTTTTCAGCGGTTAACCGACGCCTCAACAGCCCGGGGGTCAAACACCGCAAACGCTCCCACACCCAGCAACCGGCGGCAGAAAATACCGGTGTAGCCATAGCCGCCGGCACCTTGCTGGATGGTATCCCCGAATCCATCGCCATAGGTTTGTTGGTGGCGAGCGGCGGCAAACTCAGCTTGGCTACCATCGCTGCGATTTTTATCTCCAATATCCCCGAAGCCCTGTCCAGTACCGCCGGTATGCGCCGCGCCGGGCGCAGCGGCTGGTTTATGCTGCGCCTCTGGGGTGGAATAGCGCTCTGTTCAGGGGTATTTGCCATTCTGGGTGCGGTGTTTTTTGGCAATGCCCCGCTGCAGGTAAAAGCGCTGATCAGCTGCATTGCCGCGGGCGGTATTTTTGCGATGGTGGTGGAGACCATGATCCCCGAAGCATTTGCCGAGACCCATGAAATGTCCGGTTTGATGGCCGCCTTCGGATTTGTGGCGGCGCTGGCGCTACAGCTGTTGGAACTGTAAAAAAACGCGCCATTAAACCGGTGGTAAGTTGCAGTTGCATGACAAAAATGGCCAATTGCCAGCGCCGTTAAAAATATAAAAAAATCTGTCCCCTTTTGCGTTCCAGCGCTCTCTTGGTAGTTGCCAGAGGCTTTGCAGCCACTACAACTAACCAGAGAGAGACCCATGAAAACCGCATTTTTTCCCGCTAATTTGTTATCCCTTGCTATTGGCAGCCTGACCCTGATTGGCCTGCCTGCCTTTTCCCAAAACACGGTGTCCCAAACCGGCGCCGCGCAAACTGACCTGCTCGAAGAAGTGGTCGTGCAAGGTTCTTACAGCCGGAGTTTGCAATCCGCGCTGGACACCAAACGCAACGCCGTGGGCGTGGTGGATGCCATCGCCGCGGAAGATATCGGCAAGTTCCCTGCACACAATATCGCCGAAGCCCTGCAGCGGGTGACCGGGGTGGCGGTAGTGCGCGACCGTGGCGAAGGTGTGTATGTGCGCGTGCGCGGCCTGGGTTCCAACTTTCAGGTGACCAGCCTCAATAGCCGCGCTATGGCGGTGAATGAAAACGTGCGTACCTCCGGGCAATTTGGCCGCCAGTTCCGTTTTGACACCTTGCCTGCCGAGCTGGTGTCCAGCGTGGAAGTGATCAAAAGCCCCACCGCCGATTTGGATGAAGGCGCCATCGGCGGCACGGTGAATATCAAAACCTTCAAGCCGCTGGATTTGGACGGCAGCAAATACACCGGCTCGCTGCAGGCCAGCCATTCTGAATTAGCCGATAAAACCGACCCGCGCCTGTCCGGTTTGGCGAGTTGGAGCAACAGCGACAACACCTTTGGCGCGCTGGTTTCCGCCGCCTACGCCGAGCGCAGTGTGCGGCAGGATCGCTCGCTCAACTTTGGCTGGAGCCAATCCACCGGTATCGATACTGACGGTGACGGCAGCGCCGATTCCGGCCCCATCATCACCCCCGGTGGTATTCGCCCGACCCTCGAACTGGAAGACCGTGAGCGCATGGGTATCGCCTCGGCCCTGCAGTGGCGCCCGAGTGACATAGCCGAAGTGAACTTCGATATTTTCTACGTCGATCAAACGGTGAACTACGACGAATTCACCTACAGCGCAGATTACAACCTCAACAAACTCACTCCCGGTTCGGCGGTGATTCGCAACGGCGCGCTAATTGGCGGCTCCACCACCGATGGCGCGGTACAAATCGGCCGCGAAAGTTCGGGCATCAACGACGAAAACCTGGCGCTGGGCTTAAACGGCGCGCTTTATCTGGGCAACTGGAAACTCTCCGGCGACCTGTTCCATTCCACCGCCGACAGCGAAGATGCCGACCCGATTATCCGCACCCGTTTCCGTCGCACCAGCGGCGTGGCCTTTGATTTCTACTTCCCCAAGGTGGATGGCGACTCGGTGCCCAGCATCACCTACAAAAACGCTGACCTGACTGACCCCGAGCAGTGGTTGGGGCGCCGTTTGGAGTGGCGCACTATTCGCGCCGAAGACGAAGAGCAGGCGATTAAGTTCGATGCCGAGCGCGAGTTGAATGTCGCCGGCCTCACCAAATTCACCACCGGGGTAAAACTGCGCGAGCGCTCGCGCGACTATTTCCGCCGCGATTTGGTGCTGGTGAATGGCATAGAAGGCGAGGTGTTTGATGAGAGCTACTTTGAAGCCTTCCCGGTGAGCGGTTTCCTCGGCGATGCCAAGGGCGAATTCCCTACGGTGTGGTTGGTGCCGGACGAGAGCAAATTCTGGAGCAACTACCCCAGCGCGACTGATTTGGCAGCGCCGCTATCCTCGGGTGATTTACGCAACTCCTACCGCATCGAGGAGTCCATCACCTCGGCCTATGCGATGCTGGATATGGAGCACCAGCTGGGCGGTCTGCCGCTCAAGGGTAATGTTGGGGTGCGTGTCGCTCAAACTGAACAGACCTCCTCCGGCCATGCCTCGGTGGGCGGCGTGACCACCCCGGTGAGTTTTGATGAGGACTATACCGATGTGCTGCCCTCCGCCAACTTCACCCTCAATTGGACCGACGATTTGCTCACCCGCGCCGCTGCCGCCAAGGTAATTACCCGCCCGGACTTGCAGGACATGGCACCGCGCCTGACTTTTAACTCCGGCGATGTGAACACCGCCAGCGGCGGCAACCCGCTGCTCAACCCCTTTGAAGCCTGGCAGTACGACCTGACGCTGGAATGGTATCTGGACAAGGTCACTGCGCTCTCGGCGGGTGTTTTCTACAAGGACATTTCCACCTTTATCCAAACCCAAAAGTCAGATTTGCTGTTCAACGGCGTGGTGTATGAACTCAGCTCCAAGGTCAACGGCTCCAACGCCGAAGTGACCGGGATGGAAGTGGCTTATCAACAGGTGTTTGACCAACTGCCCGCGCCGTTTGACGGCCTCGGCCTGCAGGCCAACTACACCTGGACTGACTCCAGCGCGGTCTATGTGGATAACGACCAATCAGTCAAAGGCGAGTTGGAAGATGTCGCCAAAAACAGCTACAACCTCACCGCGTTCTATGAAAAGGACGGCTTTGGCCTGCGCCTGAGCTACAGCTGGCGCGATGGAGTGTTGAACCAGATAGGCACCAACAGCCTCGCCTCGGAAAACAAGGCGGCGTTTGGCACCCTGGATTTAAGCGCGTCTTACGACCTGTCGGACAATGTCACGCTGTTTGTGGAGGGCATCAATATCACCGACCAAGCCCAGCAGGATTTTGTGCAGGGCGACGAGTTCCGCAGCTACACCGACTACGGCAGCACCTATTCGCTGGGGGTGCGTGCCAGCTTCTAAGCCTCCCCCTGGGCTGGGCGGTCATTTCAGCTCAGCCCTTATTGGGGCGCCCGGCTGGGTTGTCATCTAATAGTCATATTTTTACGTCAAAAACAGCGCTGGTTTTCCAGTGTCTGTTTTTTTATTTTTTGTGGATGTTTTTATGCGTTTAACCCGTCGTAACTTTCTCAAAAATGCCAGCGCTACTGCCATCGCGCTGGGCGGCCTGCGCAGTTTGCAACTGCAGGCGCAGGTCTATGCCCAAGACCCGGTTTACGGTATCGATAAAGTCGGCCAACTGCTGGCCGACCCGGCGGGCATTCTCAACTTGCCGCGTGATTTCAGTTACAAAATCATCGCCCGCACCGGCGACCGCATGAACGATGGGCTAATTACCCCCAGCGCCATGGATGGCATGGCCGCTTTCCCGCTGCCGGGTGATGCCAGCAAATGCATTCTGGTGCGCAACCACGAACTGGATTCGGTGGGCGAGGAAATTGATGCCTTTGGCGGCGATAAGGATTTGGCGCGCAAACATGTTGGCAACAAAAGCTATGACAGCTTTGGTGGCCTGCCGGTTAACGGTGGTACTAGCACCCTGGTTTACAGCCATCGCAGCCAGCGCGTAGAGCGCAGCCACCTGAGTTTGGTGGGCACCGCGCGTAACTGTGCCGGTGGCGCCACGCCCTGGGGCAGTTGGCTCAGCTGCGAGGAAACGCTGGTCGGCAAAGCTCAGGGTTACGGCCGCGAACACGGCTATATCTTTGAGGTGCCCTCACTTGCCAAGGGTTTGGTAGAGCCGGTGCCGCTCAAAGATATGGGGCGTTTTGTACACGAAGCAGCGGCTGTGGATAGCACCAACGGCATTGTGTACCTCTCGGAAGATACGGATCGCAGCCTGTTTTACCGCTTTATCCCCAACACTCCGGGCAAGCTGGCCGAGGGCGGCCGCCTGCAAGCCCTCGCCATTCGCGGCTGGCCGAGCGCCAATACCCGCAATTGGAAGGAGGATGCAAAAGACAAAAACGCGCAACCCGTTGCCATGCGCCAGCGCTTTGAATGCGAGTGGATCGATCTGGACGATGTCACCGCCCCCGAGGGTGATTTGAACACCCGCGGCGAAGCCCAAGGCGCGGCGATTTTTGCGCGCGGTGAGGGCATCGCCTTTGCCCTGCGCGAGGATAAAACCCGCGAAGTGCTGTTTGCGGCGACCGGCGGCGGCCCGCTCAAAATCGGCCAGGTCTGGCGCTATCAACCCAGCGCCTTTGAGGGCACCGCACGCGAAAGCGAGCAGCCGGGGGTGATGGAATTAGTCTATGAAACCCACAACCGCGCGATTTTGGAGTCCTGCGACAATTTGGCCGTGGCGCCCTGGGGCGACCTGATCATCTGTGAGGACAGCTACTCGGAAAACCCGGATACGGTGAACTACCTGCGCGGCCTCACCCCGGACGGGCGCATCTACACCCTCGCCATGAACGCCCACCCCGATAAGGGCGAATTCTGCGGCGCCTGTTTCTCCCCTGACGGCACTACGCTCTTCGTCAACATCCAACGCCCCGGCTTCACCCTCGCCATCACCGGCCCCTGGGGCAACCTGCGCAGCCGCGCCAAGGGGATTGATAGGTTGGGTTAACTTCTTGTGGTGTAGGGTTCAGAGCTTGAGGTTAACACCCACCCAAAAACTCCGCCCATAGTGGGTGTAACCGGCAAATTCGCCACCTAACACACTTTCCCATTGGGCGGCGTTGGTGAGGTTGGTGGCTTCGGCGGTGAAGCTGAGGTTGCTGTTGAAGCGCCAGCTCAGGTGCATATCCAGAGTGCCGAAGGCTTCGCTGTTTTGTGCGGCGAGGTTGGCGCTGGCGACCTGGTTGAGCACTTGGTCGCGCCAGTTGTAGTGGGCGCGCCAGTGCCAGTGGCTGGTTTCGCGGTAAATTCCCAGGTTAACGCTGTTGCGGGCGACATCGGCGAGCCGGTCGCGGTTGATACCCGTGTCGGTGTAATAGCGGGCGCTGGTCCAGGTGTGGGTGTAATTGGTGTTGATGCCCCAGTGTTGCAGTGGTTCGGGCAGGGCTTGTTGCCAGGCGAGTTCGATGCCGGCGATGTTGGCGCGGGCACCATTGTCGGGGCTGGTGAGTTCGTACTCGGTGCCCTTGATGATTTGTGTGCGGGTGCGGCTTTGGAAGAAGTTGTCCAGTTTTTTGGCAAATATTCCGACCGATAGCAGCATTTTGTCGGCTGGGTAGTATTCCAGTGCGCTGTCCCACTGCCAGCCGGTAACTGGTTTTAATTCGGGATTGCCGCTGGTAGCCGTCGCTACATCGCCGGAGTTGAGGGTGAGCCGTGGCGCCAGGTCCTGAAACTCGGGACGCGCCATCACCCGCGCCAGTGCCGAGCGCCAGAGCAGTTGTTCATCCAACTCCAGCACCAGATTCGCGGCGGGCAGCAGTTCGCCATAGCGCTGTGTATAGGTCGCGGTTTGTGCGCCGCCCTGTGTCTGCTGGTCGGTTTCCACCCAGCGCAGACCTACATCGCCGCGCAGCGGCCAGCGGCCTTGCTCGGCGTCCATATTCAGCTGGAGGTAAAGCGCGCGACTGTCCTCCCTGATACGGTAGCTATTTTGTAAGTCCTCGGCGCTAAGCGGGGATTGGTAAAACGCATGTTCATCAACAGCTTGCCAAAATGTTTCCGCCTTGGGCGCCAACCAGTTATGGGGTAAGCGGCGGGTATTGCCCAAAAAGTTAGCCACCGGCAGGGGGATAAAATAGTCGCTGGGGAAATAAATGCCGGTTATACCCTCGCTTACAAGGCGATCCTTGCGCCAGTAGTCGCGGCGGTGCTGGCGCCACTGCAGGCCAAGCTCCAGCGCCTGCCAGAGTGGGTGATCAAGCGGGCGGGTGGCATCCAGTTTGAGGCTGGTGTCGCTGTCGCTGCTGCGAGTGCTGCGCCATTCCAAACGGCGGCCGGGGAAATCGCCGGGGTCGAGCAGGTCGATATTGTTGTAGCTGATCTGCGGCAGCTGCTGACCGGTATGGTAGGCAAAATCAAAATGTACATCCTGAGCGCGACGCAGGCGGGTACGTTTGATGGCTTCAGGGTTGCCGCTGTGGGCACGGCTGTTTACCCAACTGGTGTTGAGTTGCCAGATTTCGCCCTGCCAACCGAGGCTGATATCCAGCATGGAGTTGTCATTTTCCAAGCCAGCAGATTCCTGGCCGATTTGCACTGAGCCGGTGTGGGTGCTGCCCGCTACCAGTGCCTTGCCCCGGGTTTGCAAGCTAGCGCCCAGCAAACCTGCGCTGTTGTAGTCGGCGCTGTAGCTGTATTCCTGATAGTCGATCTGCTGCTGCAGTTGCAGCCAATGCACATCCAACTGCCAGGATTCGCTGGGTTGCCATTGCAAGCTACTGCTCAACCCCAAGCGCTCGCGCTGCTCCAGTTCCAGAGTGGGGCGCACTCCGGCGGGGGTGACTAACGTGTCCCTGTTATTTGTTGTGGCGGGCAATTGGTTTGTAGATAGGTGCTCCCAGCGAAAGTTGAGCACACGGTCCTGCCGCAAATGGCGTTGGTTGTAAGCCGCGGCGAGGCTAAACCCCAGAGTCTGATCGCTATTCACCCAGCTGCCCAGCGCCGCCAACTTGGGGCGCCAAGTGTCCACTAACTCGGCGCTGTTGGCGCTCGCACTCAGGCTCAGGCGCGGCTCGCCAATAGTCAGCGGGGCGAAGGGGCGGATATCCACACTGCCGCCAATGGCGCCCTCTTCATCGCTCGCCGCCGTGCTTTTGCGCACCTCAACTCCGGCCACCAGCTCGGCGGGGAAGGTGTCGTAGTGGAAGCGGCGCCCGTACTGTTCGGAGTTGCGCACATTTTCATTTACCGCCAGTGAGTGGCCATTCAGGCTGACGCGATTGAACTGGGTGGGCAGGCCGCGAATGCTTAAAAACAGCGCCTCGCCCCGGTCGCGCACTACTGAAATACCGGGGCTGCGCTGGATTGCCTCGGCAATATTGTGGGCAGGGAATTTGGCGATATCCTCGGCGATAATCTTATCAACGAGCCGGTTACTAGTGCGTTTCTTGTCGATAGCGGTTTGTTGGTTGCGGCTGTAGTTGCCCAGCACCAGCAGCTGTTCAACCATCACCTGGGGGTGGTGTGGCGGTTCGGGTGATGGCGGTGGCAAGTGCGGACGCTGTTGAATCAACCAGCCGGAGGAGCGTGGCAGGGCTTGAAAACCACTCCCGGCGAGCAGCTTGTCCAGTACCTGCGCGGGGCTCATCTGGCCTGCAACTGCCGGGGCGGTTAAGCCCTGCAGCTTGCGTGGATCGAACCAGAGGCTGGTCTGCAGTTGGCGCGCCACCTGGGTCAGGGCTTGACCCAGAGGTTGGGCGGGTAATTGCCAGTTGTAGCTGGCTGGTTGTGTCTGGGGTTCAGCCCTTGGCCCGGCGGCGTAAACCAGTATCAGGCTGATACCAATCAAGCGCGCCCAGGCTTGGCTGAGGGTGGATGGCATGGCGGCCTAGTTGCGCGCCGCCAGTTGGATGACCGCGACACCCTGCTGGTTGATGCGGCGCTGCTCCAGCGGGTGCAATTCGGTTAGCAGTTCGAGGCTGGCGGCCACATCTTTCAGCTGAAAGCGGCCAGCCAGCGGCAGCGCGGCCAAGTCCGGGTCGGCCAGTTGAATAGGGTTAGGGCTGTAGCGATTGAGCTGCTCCACCAATAGGCCCAGGTTGCCCTCGTGCAATTCCAGCCAGCCGGAGCGCCAATCCACCAGTCCGGCCAGCTCTACTTTTTGCAAGCGGATGCCACTGGCGCTGACCTGCGCCTGATCCCCCGCGACCAGTCGCGTCGGCGGGTCATCGGGGTGCGCGCGCAGGTCTATGGCGCCCTCGTAAACGGTGACTTCAGTCGCCTGCGCCAGTTTGTCGATATTAAATTCAGTGCCCACCGCCACCACACTGGCAGTGCCGATACTGACGGCAAAGGGGCGGTTTTTGTCCTTGGCGACGCGGAAGTAGGCCGCGCCCTGCTGCAGTTCCACATGGCGCCGGGTGGTATCCAGGGTAATGGCAAGGCGGCTGGCGGGGCTTATCTCCAGCAGCGATCCCTCCTCAAGCTGCAAGTCGTGGCGAATACCGGTGGCGGTAGCAAAAGGCAGGGTTTTGCTGCTTGCTGGCGCCTCGCTTAAAAAACGGTTGCTCACCAGCAGGGCGATGCACAGGCTAAAACACAGCGCCCAACGGGCACCGCGGCGGAAATCGGCGGCGGGTTGGGCGCGTGCTGGGCGATTCACTTGTGTCACGGCCTGCGCCGCGCGGGTGAGCGCCGGGTCGGCCCAGCTGTTGAGCATACGCTCGAACAGGGCGCGTCGCGTCGGGCTGGACTCCAGCCAGTGCAGCAGGCGGCGTTTGGACAGTTCATCCAGCGGTTGTTCGCCCAGCAGCTCAAGCCATTCGGCCGCTGTCTGGTAATCCTCGTCGTCGGGTTGGTTCAGGGAGCTGTAGGTCATAGGTGCAGGGCTTAAAACTGGCGGTGATGATCGAGAAAGCGCTGTAAATCGGCGAGTGCGCGGGTCATGTGTTTTTTAACGGCCTCCTGGCTCAGGCCCATGGCGGCAGCTATTTGCTCGCGCGATTCACCCTGCAGGCGGCGGCGAAGCAGCACCTCGCGCCGCTGCGCCGGCATGGTCGCCAAAAAACCGCTGAGCAGTTGCGCGCGCTGACGCTGGCTGGTGTGCTCCTCGGGGCAGGGGGCGGGGCAAGTGAGGGGGTTGCTGAGCTCGTCCAGGTTGTCCAGCGACAATAGCTGGCGTTTGTTATCGCCAAGTAGCAGGTTGCGGGCAATACGCAGGGCGTAGGCTAGCGGGTTGCGCAGCGGCTGGGCGCGTGCCTGTTCAATCACCCGTAGTACAGATTCTTGGTAGATGTCTGCTGCATCGCTGCTGTTCGGTGCAATTCGCTGGATATAGCGCTTGAGCGGGCCAGTTGCAGAGGTCAGGCGCTCATCCAGAGGCGCTGGCTCAAGGCTAGGTCGGTGAGGATCAAGCATGGCGGCAAGTCTCGCAATTAACTGGCGCGCCAGCTTAATCAGTAAATATGACAATTCGATGAGTGAGGTGCCAGTTTTAGGCTCTTATCGGCACTTCAAATCGGCACTTCAGGTTCGCACTTCAGGCGCGCTGTAATTGCTCCAGCTCCTGCCAGTAAATGGTATCGCTGTGGTGCAGGAGGCGCATGACGCCTTGGTGATCCTCCACCAGCGCGGTGCAGTTTTCGATCCAGTCACCGCAGTTGGCGTAGCGCAAACCCGCCTCCTCGCGCAGCGCCGGGTAGTGGATATGGCCGCAGACCACACCGTCGTAACCGCGCCGTTTGGCTTCCGCCAGCGCTTCTTTTTCGTAGGTTGCAATAGCTGCCTTGGCGCCTTTGATATTGCTTTTAATCAACCCGGCGAGGGAAAAATAGGGCCGGCGCACCAGCTTGCGCAGGCGGTCAGACCAGCGGTTGATAAACAGCAGCAGTTCGTAACCGTGATCGCCAACTACCCGTTTTAACCAGCTGTGGTTGATGTAGGCGTCCATCGCATCGCCGTGCATGATCAGCAAACGCTTGCCATCGGCGGTCACATATTCGTGTTCGTGGGCGATTTCGATAGGGCCAAACAACTCGCCGCTGAAATGGCGCATGGGGTCGTCGTGATTGCCCGGCACATAGACGACGCGCATGCCTTTGGCCGCCAGTTCGTAGAATTTGAGCATCACCTGGTAATGCTTGGCGGGCCAGCAGAAGCGGCGTTTGAGCGACCATAAATCGACAATATCGCCCACCAGATACAGCGTGTCGCAGTGGATGCGATTGAGGAAATCCAGCAGGTAGTCGGCCTTGCAGTCGCGAAAACCCAGGTGGATATCGGAGATCCACACAGTGCGCGCATTGATCAAACTGGCGGTGGGTTTAGGTGGAATATCGGCAGTAACCGGGGGTTGTGGCAGGGCGGCAGCAAGCGGGTTGGCAGCGATGTTCATAATGCGTTTCCTGAGCTGTTTCGCCGCATACTGCGCCGAAAAGATGACGAAAACACAACATTTTGATGAACTTTGGGTGACAGCTAGCCCTGCTTGTGCAGCGCCCATGCAGGCTCATTCGCCATTATCCAGCCGAGTACAGCGCGGCGGCTTTCCAGCATCTGGGCGTAGGTTTCCAGCACTTTTTGGTTGGGAATGGGCTGCTGGCGCAGCAGCGCGATACGCGATTCCAAAAAACCTATGTCGTTTTGGAGTTTTTGCGCAACATCGCGGGAGTTGTATGCCTGATTGCCAATATTGAGGGTCGTCATCGACTCGTTCCTTGCTGATTTAGCTGCCACTCCAGCCATTGGATGCGGCACAACGCATGGCATTATCGGTCAGGCAGGAATGTGAAAACAGTCGCAAATCTCCCGATTGTTTGTGCGCTTTGGCTTACAAAATACACAATCTGTGCATCAGGCCTGCTGTTTTTTCAACAAGGTGAGGCAGAAGATGGCGGTGGTGGAGAGCACTATGGCTGGCCCGGCAGGGCTGTCCCAAAAGTAGGAGGCCGCCAAACCTGCCACTACTGCCAGCATCCCCAGCAGGCTGGCAATAATGGCCATTTGCTCCGGTGTCTTGCTCAGGCGGCGGCTGGCGGCGGCGGGAATAATCAGCAGCGCGGTAATCAACAGCACCCCGACGACTTTCATCGCAATGGCAATCACCAATGCCATCAATAACATCAGCGCCGTGCGCACCCGCACTACAGCTATGCCCTCCACCTGCGCCAGCTCTTCATGCACGGTGATGGCCAAGAGCGGCCGCCAGAGCCATATCAAGGCTGCCAGCACTACCACCGCAATCACCCAAATGCTGATCACATCGCCCTGACTGACCGACAAAATATCGCCAAATAAATAGGCGAGCAGGTCGATGCGGCTCTCGCTGAATACACTGACACAGACCAGCCCAAGCGCGAGGGTGGAGTGGGAGAGAATGCCCAGCAGGGTATCGGTGGCGAGGAAGCGGTTGTGTTGCAGCGCCACCAACACCAGTGCCAACAGCAGGCAGCCAAGGGCGATGGCGAGGTTGAGGTTGATATCCAGCAGCAAACCAAAGGTCACACCCAGCAGCGCCGAGTGGGCCAGGGTGTCGCCAAAGTATGCCATGCGCCGCCAGACTGCAAAGGCACCCAAAGGGCCGGCAACCAGTGCCACCGCAATACCGGCGAGCAGGGCGAGGAGTAAAAAATCAGCCATGGTGATGGTGTCCACAGGTATCGCCGCAAGCGCCATCGGGCCCCTTGCCCTGAATGACATTGCCGTGGGCGTCGTGTTGGTGATCGTGATGATGGGTATAAATAGCGACCTGGGGCGCCAGCTGGGCACCGGCCTTATCGCCCCCATCACCGAAACTGTCGCCAAAGAGTGCGAGATAGGCGGGGTGGTTAGTGACCTGTTCCGGGTGCCCCTGACAGCAGACGTGCTGGTTCAGGCAAATCACCGTATCGGTGGTTGCCATTACCAAATGCAAGTCGTGCGACACCAATAAAACCCCGCAGTGGCGCTGGTTGCGAATATCGTTGATCAGGGCGTAAAGCGCCGCCTGGCCGCCCACATCCACACCCTGCACCGGTTCATCCAGTACCAGCAATTGCGGGTCGCGCAAGAGTGCACGGGCGAGCAGTACCCGCTGGGTTTCACCGCCAGAAAGCGATTGGATTGGCATATCGATCAGCTTATAAATGCCCGTCAGCCCCAGTATCTCGCCCAGATCCACCCGCGCTTTACCGCCCAGCGCGAGAAATCGGGCAACGGTCAGCGGCAGGCTGGCGTCCAGATGCAATTTTTGCGGCATGTAGCCGATGCGCAAATCCGGTGCGGTTTCAATTTGCCCCTGATCCACCTTGATTAGCCCGAGCACGGCGCGCACCAGCGTCGTTTTGCCCGCACCGTTGGGGCCGATCAGGGTAACAATCTTGCCGGCGGCAATATCCAGGTCAGCGTTTTGCAGGATGTGTCGCCCGTTGCGCACCACACCCAGCCCGCGCGCCTTAATCAGGTAATCAGTCATGGTGGCCTGGCTCCGCGGCGTGACTAACGCAATTGGCGCAGAGTCCGGAGACTTCCAGCGCCTGCGCTTCCACGGTAAAACCGGCATCCCGGGCGACCGCCAGAATTTGCTCACCCAGCTGTGGTTGATCCAACTCCACGGCGATGCCGCAGTGACGGCAAATCAGGAAATGACTCTGGTGTTTGGTGCCCGGTGATGGGCAGCCAATAAAGGCATTGAGCACATTAATCCGGTGGATCAAACCCTGCTCCAGCAGGAAATCCAGCGCGCGATACACGGTTGGCGGTGCGACGCGGCGGGTGTTGGCTTTGGCCAGCATCTCCATCAGGGTGTAGGCGCCCAGGGGTTTATGGTTTTGCCAAATCAGCTCCAGCACCTGCAAGCGCAAATCAGTCAGGCGCACGCCGCGGCTCAGGCAGAGCTGGCGCGCCGACTCCAGGGCATCACTAATGCAGTGACCGTGGTCGTGGTGACTACAGGCGAGAGGTGTATGTTCCATAGGCTATTCACCGGGGCAGGGCGAGAGGTCAATTAGGTCGTGCCCCGGAAGGTTGCTGGGCAAGCGACGGATCTGTGGGCTATGTTACTATATAACCTTTGCGCGGACATGGGTTTTGCCGCCGCGCTCCATCATCCTGTGTTACGGATTTGCAATCATGGGTTCTCCCCGTTTGGATTTAATACTTCGCCCGGCGTATCGCTTTGGTGTACTGCTCTTGGTGTTGTCGATCTTGAGTCTCTGTATCACGGCAAAACATGCCGTTGCCAAGCCGCAGGTGTTGGCCAGTATCAAACCCCTGGCGCTCATTGCCCGCGAAGTCGCGGGGGATTTGGCGCAGGTGGATACGCTGCTCCCCGTTACTGCGTCAGCGCACGATTACCCGCTCAAAATGTCCGATCATCGCCGCCTGCAGGATGCCGATCTGGTGCTCTGGGTGGGTGCGGAGTTGGAGAGCTTTCTGGCGCGACCACTGGCCAAGCTACCGGCACACAAGGTGATGACCAGCTACCAGTTGGAGGCCCTGTTCTGGCCTGAGATGAGTGAACACGATCACCAACATACCAGCCAGGACCAGCATCAGCATGCCGGGCGCGACCCCCATATCTGGCTGGACCCGCGCAATGCGGCCGTTATCGCCCGCGAGTTAGCGCTTCGTCTGGGTGCGTTGGAGCCGGCAGCGGCAGCGCAATTTACGCACAACGCCGAGCGCTTTAGCGCTTCATTATTGGCCTTGGATGCCCGGCTGGCCGGGCAGTTGGCACCGGTGAAAGAATTGGGTTTTGCGGTTTATCACGAGGGTTACAGCCACTTTGTCAGCCACTACGGGCTGCATCAATTGGCTTATTTTACCTTGGTGCCTGAGCGCCGGCCGGGAGCCAAACATCTACAGGAGCTGCGCTCGGTATTGGCGCGGGAGGGAGTTTGCCTCTTCCTTGAGCCTTACCATAACACCCAATCGCTGGAAGATATGGCGCGTAAAATGAATTTAAGGCTGGGGTGGCTCGATGCCATAGGCACCGAGGCGATTTCCAGTTATCAGTTGCTGATGGAAAATCTGGGGCAGAGTTTTTTAACCTGTCTTGCGGATACTGCCGCGCGCACCGGTCGCTGAGTTGCCCAGGCTGGTCACTGTGCCGTGGAAAGGTTTGCGCAATTTCACGTTGCGCGCTTCCAGCATATCCAGTTGGCGCTTGTTTAATTCCAGTACAAACGCGTCGTAGTATTCGCGTACTTCGGCATCGCGAGAGGCGCCGCCATTACGCAATAACTCCAGCATGCCCTCCTGGGTTGCCATGCGGTGGCGCACGCCGGTTTTGTGATACAGGCAGCTGGCGAGTTGCTGCATACGAAAGATCGCCGTTTGGGAAAAAATGAGCGTATCCATAAAACAGTCCTGTGCATAAAAAAGGTTAATAGCTGGTCGGAATAACCATCACCGGATCTTTTGCTGTGACTGATACCTCTGCACGCAAGGGCTCTACAACGCCCGTATCTATTGCAGTCTAGGCGAGTGGTCGGGGATAACCGGTTTTTGCCCTGCCAAATTGCAAAACTGTGACTGCCTACAAAAAAAGAGCCCCGCAGTGACCGGAAAGGGTCAAATGCAGGGCCAATACACGAGGAGAAAATAAGGGGTAGTCAGTACGACAGCTTGTTTCAAGCTCACCGGCAAGGTGACTAACCGAGCCGGCTACAATTTGCACTTACAGCGTCAATCAAGGTCAACAATCAAAGTTCAAAACGTTTGGCCAGTTTGGCTTCCAGCTGCTCTTCCAGTTTGGCGTGAGCCTTGTCGTTCAGAGCATCTTCCTTAGCGGTCAATTCTTCAGCGATACGCGCTTCAGCGTCTTCCTGGGTTTCAACCCAAGTCGCCTTTACACCTAAATCGGCAGCGGCCAGGGTCAATTCTTGATTCTTGGTGTCATCGGCATAGGCGCCGGTGGCAGTCAGTAACAGTGTTGCAAATACGAGTGCGGTCTTTTTCATCGTGGGTTCCTCCGATGGATCATTCAATTCCAGTTGCCTTGTGAGCAACCTTGTTGTCTTGGGTAAAGTTTAGGTACAGCGTCCCGGTAACAATTACCGGTTAAGTTTTTGTTACCAGATGTTACTCATGGTAACAGATAAAATTTAAATGGCTAGCCTGCGGTTAAATCTTTTTGTTATTTAAAATTAAAAAATGTGAATAAATACCGTTGGTTAGCGATAAATGCTAGAAATTGGCGGAAGCTTGTCGTCTGGTAACACATTTTGTAATGGGTAACACTTTTGGGTGGGCCGTCTTTATTGGTGTGTTACTGGGGTGGGGCGCACCTCCGGCGCTGGCTCGATCAGGCCGGGTTTGGTGTATCCTGCGGCCTGTTTTGTCCTTGAACGCAGATACCTTATATGACCACTACCCTTCAAACCCAGCCGCCCCTGGTACTTGTCGATGGCTCTTCCTACTTATACCGCGCCTACCATGCCCTGCCGCCGCTCACCAACTCCAAAGGCCAGCCCACCGGCGCGGTAAAAGGTGTGGTGAATATGATGCGCCGCTTGGTGAAGGACTATCCGCACAGTCCCATCGCGGTGGTATTTGATGCCAAGGGCAAAACCTTTCGCGATGAGATGTTCGCTGAATACAAAGCCAATCGCCCGCCCATGCCTGAGGATTTGCGCCCGCAGGTGCAGCCCATTCACGACATAGTGCGCGCCATGGGGTTGCCGCTATTGGTGATAGAAGGTGTCGAGGCCGACGATGTGATTGGCACCCTCGCGCGCCAAGCTACGGAGCAAAAACGCGATGTGATTATCTCCACCGGCGATAAAGACATGGCGCAGCTGGTCAACGAGCACGTCACATTGGTGAACACCATGACCGAAACGGTGTTGGATATTCCCGGTGTGCATGCCAAATACGGTTTTGGCCCCGAGTTGATGATTGATTACCTGGCGCTGATGGGCGACAAGGTAGACAACATTCCCGGTGTGCCCGGTGTCGGTGAAAAAACCGCGCAGGGTTTAATTCAGGGAATCGGCAGTTTGGATGCGATTTATGCCGATTTGGAAAAAGTGCGCAGCCTGTCGTTTCGCGGCGCCAAAACCATGCCGGAAAAATTACTGGAGCATCGCGATATGGCGTATCTGTCCTATCGCCTCGCCACGATTAAAGTGGATGTGGAATTGCCACTGACACCAGAGGCGATTCAATTGTCGCCGCCTGACAATCAGCGCTTGCGTGAATTATTTGAAGACCTGGAATTTAAAAGCTGGGTAAAAGAAGTGGGTGATGGAGCCAGTACACCAGCCACTGCAGCGCCACAAACACATTCGCCCGCTGCATCACCAGAACAAACCGAATCGGTTGTCGCGGCGGCGCCCAGTCAGGTTCGCTACGACATTATTCTCGATAAGAAATTGTTCGCCGACTGGTTGCAACGGTTACAAAACGCCAGCGCATTTTCATTTGATACGGAAACCACCGCGCTGGAAATTATGGATGCCAAAATTGTCGGCGTAAATTTTGCGATTGAAGCCGGTGTTGCTGCCTATGTACCTTGCGCTCACGATTACATGGGCGCGCCGGAACAATTGCCTTTGGATTGGGTGCTGGAACAATTAAAGCCTATTTTGGAAGATGCCAACAAAATAAAAATTGGCCAGAATTTAAAATATGATCGCAGTGTGTTGCTCAATTACGGCATTGAATTGCGCGGCATTTATTTCGATACCATGCTCGAATCCTACGTGTGGAATTCCATTGGCAGTCGCCACAATATGGATGACCTTGCACAGAATTATCTGGATTACAAAACCGTCACCTTTGAAGAATTAGCCGGTAAGGGCGTTAAGCAACTCAGTTTTAATCAATTAAAAATTGAAGATGCCGGCCACTACGCCGCGGAAGATGCCGATATCACTTTGCGCTTGCACCAATTTTTCTGGCCGCAGTTAGAAAAAATTGAATCGCTAAAAAGTGTATTTGAAAATATTGAAATGCCCTTGGTGCCAGTGCTATCGCGTATTGAACGTAACGGTGCCTTGGTAGATGCCAATTTGCTCGGCAAACACAGCATTGAATTGGGCGAGCGCTTAACCCAACTGGAGCGCAAAGCCTATGAGATTGCCGGGCAGGAATTTAATTTAAGTTCGCCCAAACAATTGGGCGCTATTTTATTTGAACAACAAAAATTACCGGTCATAAAAAAAACACCGACAGGTACGCCCTCCACCGCTGAAGAAGTGTTGCAAGAATTAGCGCTGGATTACCCTTTGCCAAAAGTACTGATGGAATATCGCGGTTTGGCAAAATTAAAATCGACCTACACCGATAAATTGCCGCAAGTAATTAACCCGCGCACTGGCCGAATTCACACCAGTTATCATCAGGCCGTGGCGGCAACCGGGCGCCTATCATCGCAAGATCCTAACCTGCAAAATATTCCGATTAAAACCGAAGAAGGGCGACGCATTCGTCAGGCGTTTATTGCACCGGAAGGTTATCAATTAGTGGCAGCCGACTATTCGCAAATTGAATTGCGCATCATGGCGCATTTGTCGGACGACGCCGGTTTGCTCAGTGCCTTTGAAAAAGGCTTGGACGTACACCGCGCCACGGCGGCGGAAGTATTTGGTTGCAGCTTGGAATCCGTCACACCGGAAATGCGCCGCAGCGCCAAGGCAATTAACTTTGGTTTGATCTACGGCATGTCGGCCTTTGGTCTGGCCAAACAGTTGCATCTGGGGCGCAACGAAGCGCAGCAATATATTGACCGCTATTTTGAGCGCTACCCCGGTGTGCAGCGTTACATGAATAATATTCGCGCTTTGGCCCATGAGCAGGGTTATGTGGAGACGCTGTTTGGTCGCCGCCTGTATCTGCCCGAGATTAACGCCAAAAATAAAAACCTGCAGATGGGTGCCGAGCGCACCGCAATTAACGCCCCTATGCAGGGCACAGCGGCCGATATCATCAAAACCGCCATGATCAAGGTGCAGGCTTGGCTGGATGAATCGGGGTTGGATGCCAAAATCATCATGCAGGTACACGATGAATTGGTGCTGGAAGTCGCTGAAGCCCAGTTGGAGCCAGTGCGCGAAGGGTTGATCGCGCGCATGTCAGCGGCGGCCAGCTTGAAGGTGCCGCTGTTGGTGGAGGCTGGTGTGGGTAAAAATTGGGATGAGGCGCACTAGTTCATCAAGCTAAGCGCTTGATTTCATTGGCGTTGCTGAAATAACAAAAAAATGTGAAAGTTTTTTTGAAAAAAGTTTGAACTTATTTGAGTGGGGCTTGGTCTGAGTTATGTGTGTTTTACGATCATGAGCTAACTCCTCCCCTAATGGCGTTTAAGCCAGCTGAGCATGAAGTGTTTTGAGCTAAGCAAACCCCGATTTTATCGGGGTTTTTTTTGCCTGTTATTTACCCGATTGGGCGCGAAAACAGTGATACAAGTCACTCAATTGTGCAAACAATGTGGCAGTCGGGGGTTTTTTGAAATTTCACTGAACTTTATCGGCGGGCTTTGTGTCAGATAAGTCAGTTAAGCCAACTTATTGATTTAACGTGTGTTCTTCTCTCCGTTTTGATTGTTTTACTCTAGCCCATCTGGCGTCACCCCAAGGGCGCCAGTTTTTATCCGATGATTTTCTGAATCATCGGATTTTTTTATTTTTACGCGGCTATTTATTTGTTATTGGCTTCGCTCGCAGTCACTAACCCCTGCCCACCCAGGCTCATGGCTAGTGTGGTGTCTCTGTCACTACCGGTATGTCTGCTGCTGGTTCGGGCGCCAGCCAGCCTTGCAGTTTGGCTTTCAGTTCATCCAACCCGGCGTACTTGAGTGCGGAAAAACACTGGATACTCACCAGCTTGTCCAAATTGGCTTGTTTAAGCTGTTTTTGCACGGCAAATAGCGAGTTGTTGGCCTGCATGCGGCTAAGTTTGTCGGCTTTGGTGAGCAGTATATGTACCGGCATATTGCCCTTGATCGCCCAGTTGAGCATGGTGGTATCAAACTCCTGCAACGGGTGGCGTATATCCATCAGCAGTATCAGTCCCTTCAGGCACTGGCGCTTTTGCAGGTATTCCGACAGGTCGCGCTGCCACTTTTCCTTTTGCTCGCGTGATACCTTGGCGTAGCCATAACCGGGTAAATCCACCAAGCGCTGGTTGTCGCTCAGGTTAAAGAAGTTGATCAGTTGGGTGCGCCCCGGGGTTTTACTGGTGCGCGCCAGCTTTTGATTAGTCAGTGCATTAATGGCGCTGGATTTACCTGCATTGGAGCGGCCAGCAAAGGCGACTTCCGCGCCAGTTTCCGGCGGACATTCGCGAATACTGGGCGCGCTCTTGGTGAAATAAGCCTTGGTAAATACGATCTCGGTCAAGATAATAACCCTTCAAAATAGTGTGTTATTAGCGCGTTGGTAATATAATGCCGGCGCTTTTCGGGCCGCCGTGCGCGCCAAAAGCGGGATTCATGCGGAATAGGGGTGGGATTGTAGCTTGTCAGCCGGTGATTAAGCGAACTTAACCCCAAGTTGCTGCGTATAACCGCCTTGTAAAGACGCACGCATAACAAGCAGATTCATCGATCAAATCGGATTAGCCAATGAAACATATAGTACGCAATGCACTTTTATCACTGGGTCTGGTAGCGGTTGCCCAGGGCGCTCTGGCGGCAGGTGATGCTACAGCAGGTGCAGCCAAGGCTGCCGTGTGTGGCGCATGCCATGGTGCCGATGGCAACAGCATGGTTGGAACCTTCCCGAAATTGGCTGGTTTGGGCGAGAAATACTTGCTGAAACAACTGCAGGACATCCAAGCCTGGGATTTGGAACAAGACGCCGCCAAGAAAGCGACTACTGGCCGTAAAGTGCCGGAAATGGTGGGTTTACTGGCTAACCTGAACGATCAGGATCTGGCTGATATCGCCGCGCACTACGCCGCGCAAACTACCCAGTTGTCAGGCTCCAAACAGCTGGAAGTACAGGTCAATTCGGGTTTGAAAGTTAACGCCATGGAATTGGGTGCGCGCACCTTCCGTGCCGGTAACATCGCCACTGGTGTGCCAGCTTGTACCGGTTGCCACGCGCCAGACGGCAAAGGTAACTCGGCCGCAGGCTTCCCGCGTTTGAGTGGTCAACACCCTGAGTATATTGAAAAGCAACTGCGCGCTTTCCGCGCGGGTGACCGCACCAATGACGGCGACCAAATGACTATGCGCACTATTGCCGCCCAGTTAAGCGATGCGGAAATCGTAGCGCTGGCCAACTACATCGCCGGTCTGCATTGATCCGGGTGGATAGTTAACGAGTGTTAAAAAAGGCGACTTCGGTCGCCTTTTTTGTGCCTGCCCTTTACAGATGCCACCACGGGTCGCAGAATCCGGCCCAGTTTGGGAACTAGTCTGTGCCTTGTCGGACTAAGCCCCGAGTTCATTCACTTGTCAAACCAACAACTACAAATTTGAGGAGCGGTTTATGCGCATTATGGTTGCCCTATTGGGGCTGGTGTTTTCGCTGAGTGCTTGTGCCCAGGAATCGGCTGATACTTATAAAGAAGGTCAGCATTATGTGATTCTGGATACCCCGGTGCGCACCGCCGACCCCAGCAAAATTGAAGTGGCTGAAGTGTTTGCCTATTCCTGCCCGCATTGTTTTGATTTTGAACCGCTGTTACACGCCTGGGAAAAAAAACAGGATAGCGATGTATACCTGAGCCAGACCCATGCGATGTGGAACCCGCAAATGGAGCCACTGGTGCGCGGTTATTACACCTCGGTTGCATTGAAGATCAAAGACAAAACCCACATGGCCGTATTCAATGCCCTGCACCTGGAGCGCAAACCCCTGGGCAGCGCTGAACAATGGGCAGACTTTTTTGCCAACTACGGTGTGGATAAAGCCAAAGCGCTCAGCACCTACAACTCCTTTGGTGTGACCAGCCAAATCAAGCAAGCTGAAGCCCGCGCCCGCAGTTACAAAATCACCGGTACACCGGAAATGGTGGTGGATGGTAAATACCGCATCAGCTCCCGCTTGGCGGGTGGCCACGCCGAAATGCTAAAAGTGGTGGATTTCCTGGTTGCCAAGGTTCGTGCCGAGCGCGCTGCTGCAAAACCAGCGCAGTAATCGCCAGCTTGTTTACCCAAACCCGCGCCGCACCCGCCGCGCGGGTTTTTTGTTTTTATGGCCAGCGAGGGTGATTTAAGCGGCACTGGCTATACTCAACCTTATCTTCCCCTAAAGCCCCAACCGAGCAGCTTTCCAGAGTTTGTATGACAACAAATAACAGTGACAAGAATAACTGGCGCGAGAAATACCTGAACGCGCTGGATGAACAGGATCAGTTGGAAAAACGCTTTGCCGAACAGCAAGCGCTACTGCGCAGTGCGCTGGTGCGTGTGAGTGTGGCGGCCGATGGTCAGGATGAAGTATTGGATAAGATCTTGGGCAACCTGCGCGAGAAACTGCGGGGCGATATGACCGCGCTGGATATGGCGAACCTGCTGCAGCAATTGGAGCGCGCGGCACTGACCTTTGAACAGCAGCGCGAGCAGGGCTCCCAGGACGTGCGTCAGGCCTTGATGGATATCGCCAAACCCCTGCAGCAATTCAAACTCTCGCGGCCGGTCAAAAAAGACCTGGGCGATTACCTTGCCCAGCTGCCTCAGCGCAGTAAAAAAGTGCGCCTCTACCCTGCACTGTTGCAGGAGTTGGCGGGTATACAGCAGCGCGCGTTAATCGAAATCGAACAGCCCAAAACTGGTTTTTTTGATCGTCTGCTGGGCGCTAAACCTGAGCCTAAAGCGCCGCCGGTTGAGCAGTCGATGGATATGGATAACCCCGATGCACTCATGTCGGAGGAGACCCACGCGGCGCTGGAGCAGCACCGTGAAGAGGCGCGTGTGGCGCTGAATATTAACCCTCGCGCCAAAACCCAGGTGCCCGAGCTGGCGCCAGAATATGCCGAAGAAATTGCGCGGGTGCTCAATCAGTTTTTGCTCAGCCTCGAAAATGAGGTGGTGATAAAAGACAAGGTGGAGGCGATTCGCCTGCAAGTGGCCCAAGGCTTGGCGCAGACGGCGCTGATTCCCACCCTGGAAGCAGTGCGCGATCTGGTCATGGAAGCCTATCTGGCGGCTAATCAGGCCTTTGGCAACTACCTCAAAAACGTCAATCAGGAATTGGCGGAGATCTATGCCCTGCTCGGCGGCGCGGTTAAACATAACCAACAGGAACTCGCCGCCTCGCGCAAATTACAAAACGATGTGATGCGCGAGATGAACGACCTTGAAAGCACCGCCAGCAGCGCCACCGACATCAATCAACTGAAAGACCGGGTTAAATCCCAGATTGGCAATATTCGGCAGGCGCTCGACAGCTATCAGCAAAACGAAAGCAGCCAACAGCAGTTAGCGCAGCAACTGGCATCGCTCGGCGAAAAAATAAAAACCATGGAAACCGAGGCTGAGCAAAACCGCAGCAGCCTGGAAAAACATCGCTATAAAGCCCTGCACGATCCGCTCACGGAACTGCCCAACCGCGAAGCCTACAGCGAGCGTGCAGCCTTGGAAGTTCAACGCTGGCAGCGCTACCAGCGGCCGCTAACCATCGCGATTTTTGATATAGATTTTTTCAAAAAAATTAACGACAGTTTTGGCCATCAAGCGGGCGACAGGGTCATTAAAGTGATTGGCCGCTCCATTGCCAAACGCTTGCGTGAAGCCGACTTTTTTTGTCGCTATGGCGGCGAGGAATTTGTGGCACTGATGCCGGAAACCGATGCCGGTGCAGCCTTTCAGGTATTGGATAAATTGCGCGAGGCAATTGCCAACGCGGCGTTCAATTATAAGAACCAACCGCTTTCCATTAGCGTATCTATTGGGCTTACTGAATTTAAAACCGGCGATGATTTAGTCAGTGCCTTTGAGCGCGCCGATAAAGCGTTGTATCAGGCCAAGGCAAACGGGCGCAATCGCTGTGAATTACTGGAGGATTTGCCCAGATGAACATTCGTGTAACCCGCTTTGCAATACAGTTGTTTATTTGCTGTTGTTTTATCTATCCGGCAAGCCTGATGGCGCTGGAATTTACCGCGCGGGTGGTGGATAACCAGTCTATGCCGCTGGAGGATGCGGTTGTTGCCTTGATTCCCGCACAGCAGCCTGATTACAGCAGCTTGCCTGCAGCTGTCATGGATCAGCGACAAAATATGTTTGTGCCCCATGTGCTGGCAATTCGCACCAATACCCAGGTGCGTTTTCCCAACAGTGACGATGTGCGCCACCATGTGTATTCGTTTTCGCCCGCGAAAAAATTTGAATTGCGTTTGTATCACGGTTTGAGTGCAGAGCCAGTGCTGTTTGATAAAGCCGGCACGGTAGTGCTGGGCTGTAATATCCACGACTCAATGCTCGCGTATATTTATGTAGTAGATACTGAATATTTTGCAGTGACCGATGCGCGCGGCCAGCTCAGCATAAATGCGCCAGCGGGTAGCTATCAAATGCAAGTATTCCACCCGCGCTTGCAGCAGGATTTTGCGCCCATTGCGGTGCAACTTGACGCGGGCAAAAACCACCATCAACAAATCCAGTTGACTCAGTTAAACGAGGCCGATGCAACAGCGCCGGCAGACGATTTATCGACACTGTTTTAACCGGAATAGATCATGCCAAAATTTAACTACCTGTTTAAATTGCTCGCCTTTTTAATCGGGTTAGTGATTGTGCTGGAAACCGTTTCTTATTTTGCGACACGGCTGATCATCAACAAAGCGGTCACTCATAATGCCCGCTCGGAATTGTTGGCCGGCGGTGAATTGTTTACCCGCGTGATGCAAAAAAATGTTGAACAGCTGGCGCTCTCGGTAAAAGTATTAACGGAAGATTTTGGGTTTAAAGATGCGGTCGCCACCAGCGATGAAAAAACCATTGCCTCGGCACTGGTAAATCACTCGGCGCGGGTCAAAGCGGATATAGGTGTGCTCATCAGTCGCGATGGTAAATTAATTGCCAGTGATGAAACCTTTGCGGTGCAGGTGAATGAAGAATTTGCAGCGCTACAAGCCCAGGCGCAGGCGCGCGGTCAGGCTTACGATATTATTTTTATCGATGGGCGCGCCTATCAATTTGTGATGTTTACGGTAAAAGCGCCGGTGGTCATAGGGCTGGCCGGCATGGGCTTTGAAATCAAACAGGAGTTCAGTGCAGAGCTGCGCAAATTGACCGGGTTGGAAGTGTCGTTTGTGCGACAACAATCCGCGGGTTTTACATATCTCAACGGCACCTTGTTAGATGATCAACCCAACCTGCTAGTGACACAACTGGCACAACAAACACTGGGTGAAGTATTTATCTACGATGATTTTATTTCGCTCGCGGTGCCCGCGGCGCGCCAAAACCAACAACTGGTGGCGGTATTGCAAGTTCCCCTCAGCCATGCGCTTGCACATTTCTCCCATTTGAATTGGCAGTTGTTTGTATTGGCGCTGGTATTTTCGCTGCTGGCCGGCATAGCGGCACTATTTTTAGCGCGCAGTGTGACGCGCCCGGTCACTCTGTTGGCAACTATTGCGCGGCGCATTGCCGGTGGATTTTATGCCACGCCGATTGTGGTGAAATCCAATGATGAATTGGGGGATTTGGCCGCTGCATTTATCACTATGCAAAAAGCAATCGGTGAGCGCGAGCAACAGGTGCTCTACCAATCTGAACATGATCCACTCACTGGCCTGCCCAATCGCCTGTTAATTTTCCCGCATCTGCAGGCTGCTATTTCGCGCTCGGGCGTATTGCGTCAGTCGGTATTTTTGTTAGTTATCGATATTAAAAATTTTGGCCAGATCAACGATGAGTTAAGCCAGGAAATTGGCGATGCAGTATTGCGCGAAGTTGGCCAAAAAATTGATCGACTGCTAACCCACAGTGAATTGCTGCGATTGGGCAGCGATGAATTCCTGGCCATAGTGATGGCGCCGGACAAAACAACGGTGCAGGAAATTCTGGATTTTATCCACGCCACGTTTAAAACCCCATTGCAGATTAATGGAATGCAAATCAGTGTGGAGATGAATATTGGTGTCGCGGCTTATCCGGCCGATGCTGATTCCGCCGATGTGTTGTTGCGGCGCGCGAATCTCGCCTTGAATGAAGGCCGTGTGCGCGAGGAGCGCAGCTGTTGGTATGAATCCGGTTGGGATGAAAAACATTTGCGACGCCTGCATTTGTTCCGCGAATTTGAGCATTCACTCAATGCCGGCCAGATCAGCCTCTACTACCAACCTAAAATTAATTTGGATCAGCCGGAAAAACTGGGCAGCGAAGCACTGGTGCGCTGGCATCACCCGGAGCTGGGTTTTATTAGCCCGGATGAATTTATTAATGTGATTGAAAGCTCCGGGCAAATTACCCTATTGACGCGCTGGGCATTAAAAACCGCCGTGTTGCATTTGCGCCGGTTGTTGGATGCACAGATTCACATCAGCTGCTCGGTAAATTTATCGGCGCTGGATTTATTAGTAGATGATTTACCGGCTTATGTGGCAGAGCTGCTTCAATCCCAGCGGGTGCCTGCTGAACATTTGGTATTGGAAATTACCGAAAGCGCAATTATGCGCGAGGCGGATAAATGCCTGGATAATTTGCGCCGCTTGCGCGATTTGGGTTTGACCTTGTCGATTGATGATTTTGGTACAGGTTACTCATCGCTCTCGCAATTAAAAAAATTGCCGGTTGCAGAATTAAAAATTGATAAATCGTTTATTTTAAATCTGGATTCCAGCGCCGATGATCAATTAATTGTGCGCTCAACCATTGATTTGGGGCACACATTGGGCCTGAGTATTACCGCCGAGGGTGTTGAATCGGAAGCGATAAAAACCCTGCTCAGCCAATTTGGCTGCGACACAGCCCAGGGCTATTTGTATAGCAAACCTTTGCCAGCGGAAGAATTTATTCGCTGGGTTACTCGCTACCTTGCGGAGCTGCAGCATGAATAAGCCACAATCTGTTTGGGCGATTTGCCTGTTACTGTTGTTGCCGGTGATTCACACACAGGCAACCACCCCAACTGAGCTGGCAAGCGATAAAAAAATAATGCGCAGCCGGTTATTGGCGACGGGTGGCGCGAGCACCATTGAAGGCAGCGCTGGCGGTGGCATTGTGCCTATGGCGGTATTGTCCGGCTACGGCGCGCAGGAAGAGCAGAGTGCAACCGCATTTGCCAGTTATGTGGATACTGGCGATTACCAGTTGGAAGTGGTGGGCGGCAGTTGGAGTTGGCGCAATCGCCTGGAGCTTTCTATTGCGCAACAAAAACTCACCCATGATTCACTCACCGCCGCATTACATTTGCCAACCGATTCCATCAGCCAGCGCATTATTGCCGCCAAAGTGCGTATTGCGGGCGATTTAATTTACACACCCATGCCGCAGTTGAGCATTGGTGTACAGCATAAAAAAAATCTGGATTTTTTGGTGCCCGCAGCGGTGGGCGCAAAAGACGATTCGGGCACCGATATTAATTTCAGCGCAACCAAATTAATCCTGGGTGGATTTTTTAATCGCAATCTTTTGCTCAATGGCAATTTGCGTTACACCAAGGCCAACCAAACCGGGTTGGTAGGTTTTGGTGGCGATAAAAATAATAGCTACGAATTATTGCCGGAAGTATCAGCCGGTGTATTAGTGAATCGCCATTGGTTAGTGGGTACTGAATATCGCCAGAAGCCTGACAATTTATCCTTTATTAAAGAGGATGATTGGCAGACGGTTTTTGTGGGGTGGTTTCCCACCAAACGAGTGGCCCTGGTCGCCGCGTATGTAGACTTGGGTGAGGTGGCAACTTTTAAAGATCAAACGGGCTGGTATTTGTCGCTGCAGGGGAGTTTTTAATGATGAATAAATTAAAACGTGGGGCTTGGCTGAGCATAGTCTTGTGGCTCTGTGCATGTAGCAGCGCGCCGCAAGGGAATTCACTTTACCAAGCCCTGGGTGAGCAGGCAGGCATTACCAAAATTACCCATCAGATGATTGTTAATTTCGCCCAGGACGAACGCATCAAGGCGCGTTTTAAAGGGGTGAATATGCAAAAATTTAAAGCCGGTTTTGCCTTGTATGTGTGTGCACAAGTAGGTGGGCCTTGTGAATATCAGGGCGATTCCATGCAAATTATTCACGCCGGTTATAACTACACCAACACCGAGTTTAATGCAGTGGTGGATAATTTAATTTTAGCCATGGAGCAGTGTGGTATTCCGGTTGCGGTACAAAACCAACTGCTCGCCAAATTGGCGCCGAGCTATAAAGATGTGGTTTATCTGTAGCAGTCAGTAGCCAGTAATTAGCAGTCAGTAATTAATTAATAGTTTTTTTAGTAGTTATTTAGCCACTGGTGGTTGGCTTTGGGGTAGCTGCCATTGGCATCGGGGTTTTCTAATTGAATTAACCGGCGCTTGGCTAATGCCAGGCGCGCCAGGCGTGCGCCAAAATGTTTGCGAAATAATTCATCCATTGCACCCGATTTATCCAAAGCATCCAAACCAATTTGCACACGCTCTGCAAGTTCGGGGGTTGTCGGGCTCACGCAAAAATAAACAGGTAGCGGCATATACAGCAATAAATTTTTTTCTATCACCAGATTCTCTGCCGGTTTACCGTCCAATTGATAATTATCTTCCACTTCAATAATGCTTAAAGGCACAAAGCTGTAGCGCTGGCCGGCAAGCATTTTCAACAGATTGGTCATGGTGTGCGCTTCGATAAGCGTAAATTGATTATGGGCGTAAACATGCCCTTCCCAGCCGCGCCCGAAACCCATAGGTAATTTAGCCAGCGTTTCCAACGAATTAACCTGATCAAATTTTTCCTGATTATTTTTATGGATAAGCAGTACGCGATAACCCATGGCTCCCTTGAGTATGGGGCGTTCTATACACACCAATTTAGTGCGCGGGCCAAGGCCTGCAGGAAAGCCGACCAGGCGATCAATATTCAATTTTTCTCCGGCGATTAAGAGTTCGTGTTTGCGTTCAGAGCTGAGGTCTTCCTGCGCAAAATGAATTTGGTAATCGCCGTGACTCGCGCGTGTTAATGCCAGCGCCGCATCGATAAGGTCCAGATAATATTGTTCGCTGACCTGCTCGTTATTGCCGATGTATTTGACTTGCAATAGGCCTTGCCGGGGAGCCTTAGCCGCTACCGTGCCCGCCACCCACAGCAGGATGAACAATACAATCTGGTAAGTGCAGAAAGATGTGCGCATGCAGCGGTTGCCATTCAGTGGTGTTAAAAGCAAAAGTGTTAAAGCGGTGGTGTTAAAACAGCTTAGCACCAGGCCGGCACTTTGCTTAGGCCGGCAAAACAAAACTGCCTGTCACACGCTCCTGACGCTGGGCCATCTGCTGCAGCGCGCTGCTTGATGTTTCCAGCTCCACCGCTTCACGTTGCACGCTATCGGCTATGTCGGACATGCTGACAACGCCGGTGGCTAATTCGGTGGCAACGTGACTCTGTTCACTGACGGCTTGCGCTATGGCCGCGGTCATATCTTTGATGCGATCAAGCCCCGCGGCTATGCCTTGCAGTGCATCGCTCGCCATGTCCGATTGCTCCACGCAGGAACCGGCAACGGTTTTGTTGCGCAGCATAATATCGGTGGCTTTTACGGCGCTGGCTTGCAGGTTGGCAATCATCTCGGTGATCTCAGCGGTGGATGCCTGGGTTTGGGTGGCGAGGGTGCGCACCTCATCGGCGACTACAGCAAAACCACGGCCTTGCTCACCGGCGCGGGCTGCTTCTATCGCCGCATTGAGTGCGAGCAAATTGGTCTGCGCTGCTATGCCATTAATGACCGATACAATCGAGCCTATGCCATCGGAATTTTTACGCAGGCTTTCAATCACAGTGGCTGCCACATTCAGTTCGTCATTGAGCGTGCCAATTAATTCTTTATTGCGATTTACCACTTGCTGGCCGGATTTGGTGGAGGAATAAATACTAAACACCACATTATTGGTATCGCGTGCATTAGTGGCGACCTCGCGCGCTGTTTGCTCCATTTCAGTCACCGCTGAAGCCAGTGTTTCTGCTTGCGCTTTTTGGTGATCAATCTGGCGGCGCGAATTGGAACTGATGCGGCTGGTGCCATCGGCCATTTGCAACAAGCTCGCGGTTTGTTGTTTAAGGTCGCGGATGATGCGTGTCAGGTTGCCAGTGAGTTTATCCAGCGATGCGGAAATTTCACCAAATTCCCCGGAGGATGATTTTTCATGATTATCGCGCAAATCATTTTGTGCGAGGGAGTCCAGCCGCTGCACCAATTGTTTGATGGGCTTGCGCACGCCCGACACCACTTTGGCAGCAACTGCAACACCCACCAACAGCGATACAAAAAATACTGTCCAGATAGTTGTGCCACCACTGGACAGTGCCGCTTTGGTGTGACTGCTGGAATTGTCCGAGAGCGATTTTAAATGTTGGTTTAACGCTTCCAGTTTTCCCATACTCACGGCTAACTGTTGCACCAGTTCGTCCAACAGCCGACGGCTTTCTGCTTCCGAGCGCAAGAGTTGTTGTTGCTGGAGTAACACACCGTCTTCAGCGGTGATATGTTTTTTAAGAATGTTAGTGACCTTTTGCAAAGGCTCGGCAACAGCGGGAAAACGCTTGCTAATAACCTGCACTTTGCGCGCAATATTTTGCCAAAAATAACCCAGCTCATTGGCGGTGGCAGCGAGCTGGCTTGGCTCGCGAATGGAGGGCACTTTTGCCAGCAGTGCCGATGCTTCATGTGCATCCTGCTCAACGGACGTTAATAACCAATTTACCGCCATATCGGCATCGGCCATATTAAAACGAATGTCTTTCATTTCAGCGCTGAAATATTGCCATTTATCTTCAAATTGTTTTAACGCGGCAAATTCGCTCTCCCTGGTGCGCAGCAATTGTTCATGGGCGCGCAGGTGAGCTTCAGCGCGCGCAAAGGTCAGGCTGGTGGTTTCATCCAGGGCGCCGAGCAGATCATCAACGTCGGGAAAATCGCTGGCGTATTCTTGTGCATCCTTAAATTCGCGTGCGTAACCTGCGCGGTATTCATTAAAGGTTGTTTGCAGTTTTTTCAGGTTGCGAATTTCCTGTTCGGCCGCGTGCTGGCTAACCGCTTGGGCTGCCCCTTGTAAATTTTGGGTTATCAACGCACTGGACTGTAATAAAGGTGTGACCAAACCGGAGGATAAATCGATATTACCCGATAGCTGCCGCTGACTTTTTACACTGAACGCGGCAACCAGTAATTGCAGCACCAGCAAAATCGCAAAACCAAAAATAACCTGCGCAACAATAGAAATATTTTTCATAACCAGGACTCCTAGTGATTAAAATTTTCTTTGGCTTGGCGCCAGCGTTTATTCCAGTACTGCATGCTGCCTTCAAAATCCGGGCTTATTAAAATATTGCGAATATAATTTCCGCTCATGAAATCCATGCCGGCTTTATTCGCCATACGAATAAAATCATTGCTCTCCGGCGCGGCCTGAATGATTTCTGGTTTATAGGCCATGTACTCGGTTAATTGCGGCATGGTGGCGCTGCGCGATTTATCGGTGGGGATAAAACCGGCTACGTCGGCAAAATTGGATTTGCTAATAATAAAATCGATCCAGGCTTTGGCCGCTGCCGGATGTTTGCTGTAGCGACTTACTGCCATGCCCCAATCAAAATTTAAAATCGCCTTGGGCGTTGCTGCGGCATCAAAAGGGAAGGGAATAAAACCAATGTCTGCACTGGGCATACCGGATTCAATTAATTGCGGGATGACCCAATTGCCCAGAAAAAAGAAGGCGGTTTTGTTGCTAATAAACTCGCGTTTGGACAGCTCCCAATTATTTAAAATGAAATCACTTTCACTGTAGCCTTTGGTAAATAAATCGTGCGCTATCTTGAGTGATTGGTAATAGGGTTTGCCCGGGTTGAAGGGCTGGCTGTCATCAATCATTTTTGCAAAGTAGTTGCCATCTTTTGCCAGCGCCATGACGGCTTTGTCCCACTGTTGCAAGGGCCAGGCGGCGCCTATGTTCATGGCGATTGGGGTTATGCCCGCCGCGTTGAGTTGGTCGGCCTGTGCCATCAACTCACTGAGTGTGGTGGGCGGCTGTTTGATGCCGGCGGTTTGCAATACGCGTTTGTTATACACCAGCCCTTCGGCAATAACGCCCTGGGTGTAGGCGTAGTGTTTGCCCTCGTAAGCCCAGTTGTCGGCAAAATAAATTTTATTGTCCAGCTGCAAATCGTTAAGCGGCACAAAATATTTTGGATAAGTTTGTTTGGGCATGTCGCGCGGCACCAGCATCACATCGCCGTAGTTGCGCGCTTCAAAACGTTTGGGCATGGCGGCTTCGTAATCGGCAATCGCCTCCACCCGCACGCGCACTTCCGGGTACTGGGCCTGAAATTCGCGCACCCAGCGCGCATAGTTGCCGTTATTGGCAAGATCCACACGGTTGGAATAAAAAACTATGTCGCCGTTAACGGCGGCTTGCGCCATGTTGGCGGTGAAGGCAATGGATACAACACCAAGGGCGATGCTAAACATGGAGGCCAAGCGGCTGAGCCACAGGTCAATGCGGGTAAAACGAGCCATAACCGAATCTCGCAAACAGATGATTATTATTTTGATCAGGTTGCCCCGGCACTCTGGCGGCAATCCTTATCGCTGCATGGCGCTTCAGCGGCGCTGCTGCTATGGGTTGTCCAGATAAATGCCGCTCGGCTGCTCCTGCATCAGGCCGCTGCGCATTAAAAATTGTTGATGGCTAGTGACCTCGCCACTGATGCGGCCAATGGCATTGCGCATTTGCGCCAGCTCTTCCACCACCAAATCCCGGTTAAACATCATGACTTTGGGGTGTTGATAGTGAGGCAACTGCTGAAACCCGGAGAACATGGATAGCCAGGACGTCATCTGGAAAAAATCGGCATCGCGGAAACGCAGGTTTGCCGTTTCGCGAAATTCCTGCAGTCGCTCGGCCAGTGTGGAAGGGATGCTGTTGTGCCGGCAGTCGTCCCAAAAGGCATCGCCCTCACGCTGGTTGAGGTGATAGTGGAGAATGATGAAGTCGCGCAGTTTTTCGGTCACGTCGCTCAGGGTGGCGTTGGCATAGTCGCTCAGGGCGCTGCAGTCACCGCGATGGGGGAAGTGATTAAACAAACAGTTCAGCGCGGTCTGGATCATGTAAATACTGGTGGATTCCAGCGGCTCCAAAAACCCGCTGGCCAAACCAATAGCAAACACATTTTTGTTCCAGGTTTTGCGCCGCATACCGGTGTTAAAACGGATGACGCGCGGTGCCGCGAGCGGCTTGCCCTGCAGGTTTTGTTCGAGTTCAACCAGCGCTTGTTCATCACTTAAGTGTTGGCTGGAATACACGTAGCCATTGCCGTGGCGGTGTTGCAAAGGAATACGCCACTGCCAGCCGGCACTGGCCGCCAGCGCGCGGGTGTAGGGCGGCAGCTGTCCTTGATGGTCGCAGGGCAGGGCGAGGGCGCGATCACAGGGCAGCCATTGGTTCCAGTGTTCGTAACCGGTGTGTAACGCCTCTTCAATCAGCAGCCCGCGAAAACCTGAACAGTCGATAAAAAAATCGCCCTCAACGGCTGTGCCATCGTCCAGTACCAGCGCCGTAATCATTCCGCTCGTGGGGCATTGGCGGCAGTGACTGATAGTGGCGGGCACATGGCTTACGCCGCGTGCGGTCGCAAAGCCCTGTAAATACTGCGCGAATAAACCGGCGTCAAAATGGTAGGCGTAGTTAAAGCGGGCCAGCTCGCTGGCATCGTCTTTGGAAAGGGCAAATTTGTGCTGGCGCGCCAGTTGCGCGGCGAGCGAATAATCGTCAATCGGGCCGGCCTTGCCGGAGTGGCGTGCGTAAGCCCAGTAGTGGTGGAAGGGAACCTTGGCAATACTCACCCCGAATGGGGCAAAAGGGTGGAAGAAGGCCGCGCCGGGTTTGTGCCAACCATCAAAATCGATGCCCAGCTTAAAGGTCGCTTTGGTGGCCAGGATAAATTCCCGCTCGTTAATTCCCAAGTCATTCAGGAAGAGTTTCATCGCGGGCACTGTGGCTTCACCCACACCGATAGTGCCGGTTTCCGGCGATTCAACCAGCGTAATCTTGAGTGGTGTATCGGCAAAACGTTTGGCAAAAAACGCCGCCGCCATCCAGCCGGCGGTGCCTCCACCCACAATAACTAATGAGGAGATAGGTTCTTGCATTGGGACCTCGCCGTTCAAAAGACGCATCATTCGGGTCTTGTTAACCTGCATGGGTTGGGGGGCGGAAACCCGCTCCCCAACCCCGGTAGTACAAGGTTAGAACTTGGCGTTCAGGCCCAGGGTAATGCGACGTTCAAAGGTGTAGTACTCGCTGCGGAAGTTTTCCCAACGTCTGTATTTGATGGAGTCCTCCTCCGTCAGGTTCTGCACATTCAGGTTGATGTTGAAGCTCTCGTTGATGTGGTAGGTGCTGCTCACATCCACATAGAGCGTTGAATCTTCCCAGGTGTCCAAACCGCCCACCAAACCTTCTTCACTGTTGCCTTGCAGTGGGTCCAGGGTCCAGTTGCTGAATTGGCCGTCGTATTTCTTGCCCAGGTAGTTAGCGGCAACGCGGAATTCAAAGCGGTCATCGTTGTACCAGAGCACCAGGTTGGATTGATCCTCGGCGGTAGAGTTGAACGGAATATCCGAGTTATCAAACTGCAGTTTTTGACCGTCTTTCTCGCTGGGCGAGTAGGTGTAGTTCCAGGTGATACCGGTGTTTGCGAGGAAGCCGGGCAGGAAGTCAAAGCTCTGCTGGTAGGACAACTCCACACCTTCTACCGAGGCGTCTTTGCCATTGATCAAGCGCTCCATAGTCGCGCCGTTACGCACCACACCATCGGAGTCCGCCAGCGGCGCTACCTTGGTTTCGGTGTCGGTGAAGCCGCCTATATCCATGTAGAAGAAGGTCAAACCGAGCAGCGCGCTGTCCGCCGGATACCACTCGGCACCCAGGTTGTACACATTTGCGCTCCAGGGCGCCAGATAGGGGTTGCCGCCCTCTTTCACGCTGCCGATAGGCTGGTAGCGCGAGCCGTCCGGCAGTTCGATCTGGCTTTGATAGGTCACATCAGTGCCTTCACCGAAGTTGTTCAGCGGCTGCAGCGAGGTGCGCTCGTCGTAGGAGAAGCGGATCTTATAATCATCCTCGAATGACAGGGTAGCGTTCAGGCTGGGCAGGAAGTGGCTGTGGCTAACCACAGTGGTGACATCGCCCAAATCCACAAAGTTGGTGTGGTTGACGTCGCGGCCGGAGATAACATCCGGGTCCATCTGCGCGGTATCAATCAGGTTCTTGGTGACGGTGATGGTGTCAGTCACGCGGCGCACACCCAGGTTACCGGACAGGTTAATGCCGGGGCGCAGGTCATTGGAGAAGTTGGCCTGCACATAGAAGGATTCACGCGATTCTTCGATGTGATAGGAGCGGTGCGGACGATCACGTTTCACATGGGTGGTGTCGTACAGCTCGTCCATAAACGCCACGTGATCGCCAACACGGCCCACGTCAATCATCGGGATGCTCACATCAAGCCCTTTCACACCGGCGCCAAAATTGGTCACGTTGCCGATATAAGGTGTCACATGGGCTTCATCCAGATTTACGCCGCGCACCGGTTCAAAGTTGATGCGTGGGTCAGTGGCCGGATTTTGGGTCGCACCGGTTTGGATGCGGTAATCCCAAATGGCGCCCTGCGGTGCAAAGTAGGGGGTGTAACCCGCTTCGTGGTACTTCACCAGCATCTCGTATTCCTGGCCATTGGCCGGGTTGTAAGCGGTCAGACCGGTGGGCATGAAGTAGTGGCTTTGGGTGCGGCTGGCTTCGCGGTCGGAGAAGCGCATGCCCACATCGAGCGAGGTAATACCTTCGTCGGCAAATTTGAAATTACCGTCAGCGCGCAGTACATCCAGATTCACGCTTTGACGTTCACCTTCCAACCAGCTGGAGTGGAAGTACCAAGCCGCCGGGTCAGCCAGACGTGCGCTGAAGGCCGGGTCGAAGCCCACGGTGACATCGCGCTTGTTGGCGTTGAAGGTGACCGGGTAGCGGTCGTCGATAAAACCGGGGTTAACCACACGGGTATCGCCGTTGGTGTTATACGCAATGCCATCCGCACCGCCGGGAGAATCGGCTTTTTGTGCCAGGATCAGGTTGCTGGTATTGCGCTTGGCTTTGGAGGTGACATAGCGCAGGCTGCCGGTAAAGGCGCCGCCGCCGTCGTATTTCAATTCCAAGCTGTTGTTGGCGGCAGAGGTGTCGCGGTAATCGGAGTTAACGCCGCCGCGCACACTGCCGTCCATCATTTTCTTCCAGCCAGTGGTGTAGAACTGGGCGTACATGTCCTCCTGGCCAACAGGGGTGATACCGTAAAGTTCGGTCAGGCGGTTGCGGTCGTAGTCTATGGCTTCTGCGCCCAGGTGCAGGTAGTTACCGGCCGCGACTTCATCCATCTTGTTGTAGAAGGAATCGAAGTTCAGCTCAAAGCTGTCATTCAGCTGGCTATTGAAGTTGTAGGCCAGACCTAAACGCTCGCGCTCGGTATCGTTTTTGTACAGGCGTGGGCCGTCCCAGTTGGACATGGTGAGGTAGCGGTCGGATTTATCGCCGTCGCCGTTGGCATCGCAGTTACAGCCCCAGCCTTCATCCTGCACCTCGTTACCGGCGCGGGTTTGCACGCTGTTGTCAGACACGGTTTGGTCGGCAAAGGAAAACGCCAGGGACATGGCGGTTTGGTCGTCCCAGTTAAAGCCCACCAGACCACTCACTTCGGGGTCGGTGGTTTTGGTGATGGAGCCTTCGCTGCCTTGCAGGCGCACCGAGCCGCTCAAGCCTTCATCCAAACTCAACGCACGGCGAGTCAGCAGGTCTACTGTGCCACCTATACCGCCCTCAAGGTGCTTGGCATTCATGGATTTGGCCACGTTAGAGCCAGAGATCAGCGCTGAAGGCACATCGCGGTAGTCGGCCTGGCTGTTGAGGATATTTTCAGCGGTCAGGAACAGCTCGCCATTCAAGGTGGTTAACACTTCGCGCGAGCCGCGAATACTGACCAGCGCGCCCTGACCGGCACTGCGCTGGATCTGGATACCAGTGACGCGCTGCAGCGAGTCGGCAATGGTGGAGTCGGGCAGTTTGCCAATGTCTTCGGAGGAGATGGAGTCAACAATTTCCGCTGAGTTGCGTTTGACATCAATCGCGCGTTCCTGGGCGGCACGCACCCCGGTCACCACGACCTCTTCCAAACTATTATCTTGCGCGTAGGCGCCGCTGATGCTGGAGGCAATCAGCAAGGGGAGCAGTTTCCGGTGAAAATGTGCAGTCGTTTTCATGCGTTGTTCCTCAATAGTTCTTCTTGTCTAACTTGTTATTAAATGTTGATCCCTTGATTCCGATGGCGCAGTAAGGCGCAAGCCCAGGTGGGTGTCAGGCAGTTATCTTCACCAAAGGATTTCAGAATCCTAGATGTAATCGTTTACATTTTCAAACCAAATTTATTCGTCAGATAGGTATTATTTTGTTTTTTATCACTGAATTTTGGGGTGGGCGATAGATGGTGGCGCTGGGGTCAGTTGTATAGGTAAATAAACAACTGAATGATTAATAAGAGATTTTTTTCATAAAAAAGCTGGCGGTGGGGTTTTTATTGGTAAAGCTTGGCGCCAAATTCATCACTTGTCTGGCGTCAGTGTAGATTTGTAAACGGTTACAAAATGTTACCTTGGGTGACAACATGGTGCGGGTGAATCGCCCCCGGCAACCTGAGTGGTTGGCCGGGGGCTGGTTGTATGGGGTGGGTTGCCGGGGGAAGTGTGGGCTAGGGCGGATTTAGTTGCACAGTTGGATGGCTTGTTTGGCCTGGGTATTGAGTTCGGTTTGCAGCTCGGGCGCTATGCGCAGCTGTTTGGCCAGCTCTTGCAGGTAGGCGCGCTCCATAAAGTTTTCTTCATCCACCATCAGTATGCTGGCCAGATACATTTCCGCGGCCATTTCCGGGCTAGTGGCGACAGCGGCAATGGCGGCGGGGTCGAGCGGTTTTTTTAGCTCCTGATCCATCCAGCCCAGCAGGTCGCGATCTTGGGTGAGTTTGCCAATTTCTTCATCAATCAGCTGGCGCTCGCGGTCATCCACATGGCCGTCTGCTTTGGCGGCGGCAATTAGGGCGATCAAAATCGCACGGCTGTGCTGTTCCGCCTGTGCCGGTGGCAGGCGATCGATGGTTTGTGGCGCGGGTGCGGCGGCGCCTTTTTGTTGGTTCTGCCAGTTGCCGTAGGCCTTGTAGGCAATCACGCCCAGCGCTGCCAAACCGCCGTAGGTGAGCACTTTGCCGCCCATCTTGCGGCCTTGTTTACTGCCCAGCAGCAGGCCAAGGGCGCCGCCTGCCAGCGCCGCGCCGCCTTTGCCAGAGAGCAAACCCGCCAGGCTGCCCAGTGGCGATGAATCGTTTTGGGGCTGGTTGTGATTGCTTGACTGGGAATTAGTCGAGGGTGGCCAGCCGCCAGCTTGGGCGCTGCCGCCTTTGTTCTGTAACAAATCGGAGCCGGCCTTGAGCAATTGATTTAAAAGGTTGGTCGTGTTCATCTTGCCTCCTGAGTGAACAGGCTATGTGCCTGTAATAAACCTGTGTGCATCTGCAATATACGTTTCTATGGGGCTTAAGACCGCAAAAGCAAACCAACTTGTGCGCCGGTCTTTGTAAAATAGTGTTTTGTTCGCCTCAGCCGTACAGCAGATCCTTATCGCTTTCACCTATTTCCGGACCTATGACCTTGCAAACCCAAACTACGCCCAAGCCACTGATTCCCACCAACATCATCACCGGTTTTTTGGGGGTGGGCAAAACCACCGCCATCAAACACCTGTTGCAGCACAAGCCGGAGGGCGAGGTCTGGTCGGTGCTGGTAAATGAATTTGGTGAAATCGGCATAGATGGCGCGCTGCTAAAAGAAACCAATGCGCATATTCGCGAGGTGCCGGGCGGCTGCATTTGTTGTGTTGCCGGGCTGCCGATGAAAATGGCGCTCAATATGCTGATCGCCCGCACCAAGCCGGATCGCCTGCTGATTGAACCCACCGGCCTTGGGCACCCGGAGGAGATCATCAACAGCCTGACCGGCGAGTACTACGACACAGTGCTGGATCTGCGCGCGACCTTGACGCTGGTGGATCCTCGCAAGTTAAGCGACGAGCGCTACACCAACAACGCCACCTTTCAGGATCAAATTGCGGTGGCCGATGTATTAATCGCCAATAAGGTCGATCAGTGTTCGCCGCTGGATCGCGCCAATTTCGACGATCTTGTCGCCAGTTTTGCGCCGCCCAAACAAGCGTCCTTTGCGGTAGAGCAGGGCGCGCTGCAACTGGACTGGCTGGATTACCCGCGTCAGCCGCATCAACTCAAGCACCCCGGCCTGCACACGGCAGGTAAGCCCAATCGCCTCAGCCCGCAGCGCGAGCTGTACAACGCGGCGATCAAATTGCCCGAGGGCGAAGAATTTGTGCGTCGGGAAAATAGCGGCCAGGGTTTTTACTCCTGTGGCTGGATGTTTCAACCCAGGGTGCAGTTTGACTTCAATCAACTCTTCGGCTGGATGACTGGCCTCGCGCTGGTGCGCGCCAAGGCGGTGATGAATACTGACCAAGGCGTTTACATGTTCAATGCCGAGCAGGGGGTACTCAGCGTCAAACCCCTGGATCTGGATGCTGAGCTGGATTTGTCCGACAGCCGTATTGAATTAATAGACGATAAACCGCTGGCGGTGGCGCAGTTGGAAGCCGTGTTAATGGCGTGCCGCCATGCCGCAGTTGATCAGGCCGGAGGGCCAGAAATATCACCAACTTAACGTTAATGAGCTAAGGTTAGTGATAGTGTGTATGCCTGCTTGTCCAAGGTATGGGCCGGCAACAAGGGCAACACCCGCCATAAAAGCAACAAACTATAAAGCCAACCGGATAGACGTTTAGAGGTCGATAAAATGATGTTACTGCTTTCACTACTCGCGATATGGATATTGGTTGCCATACTCACCTACCGTCAGGTGGCTTTGGCAGCGGCGTCATCGATTGTGATCATCGCCTGGCTGGTATTGGGCGTGTTCACCCCGACCCTGCTATCGCCCTGGCTGGTTGTGCCGCTGGCGGCAATCCTGGTGTTGTTAAATGTGGGGGCGGTGCGCCGCGCGCTGCTGACCAAACCCGTATTTGCGATGCTGAAAAAATCCATGCCTCCCATCAGCGCCACCGAGCGCGATGCGCTGGAGGCGGGCACTACCTGGTGGGAAAAGCAGTTATTCAGCGGTCGCCCAGACTGGAATGAATTTGCCGAAATCAGCCTGCCGCAACTGACCGCGGAAGAACAGTCGTTTATCGACAATGAAGTGAGTGAACTCTGCGCACTGTTGGATGAATGGAAAATCCAGAACGACCTCAAAGACCTGCCGCCGGAAGCCTGGCAATTCCTCAAAGACAAAAATTTCTTTGGCCTGATTATCCCCAAAGAATACGGCGGGCGCGATTTCAGCCCCTACGCGCAAAGCCGCATTATGAGCAAAATCGCCAGCCGCTCCGGCACCGCTGCTGTGACTGCCATGGTGCCCAACTCCCTTGGCCCCGGCGAACTCTTGGTGAAATACGGCACTGAAGAACAGCGCCAGCGCTGGTTGCCCGGTTTGGCTAACGGCACTGAAATTCCCTGTTTTGGTCTGACCGGCCCCGAGGCGGGTTCAGACGCCGGCTCGATCCCCGATACCGGCATAGTCTGCAAAGGCATGTTTGAAGGCAAAGAAGTCATCGGCCTGAAACTCACCTTCAGCAAACGTTGGATCACCCTGGCGCCCGTGGCTACGGTTGTCGGCTTGGCCTTCAAGGTCTATGACCCCGAAGGTCTATTGGGTGACCCCGGCAAAGTGGAATACGGCATTACCTGTGCGCTGATTCCCGCCAATCACCCCGGTGTGGAAATCGGCAAGCGCCACAACCCCGGCTCACCCTTTATGAACGGGCCCATCTACGGCACCGATGTGTTTATCCCGGTGGATTGGATCATCGGCGGCGCTGCTATGGCCGGTAAGGGCTGGCGCATGTTGATCGAGTGTTTGGGCGCTGGTCGCGGTGTATCCCTGCCCGCCTTGTCTACTGCCAGTGGTGAAATGAACTACCGCATGGTGGGTGCTTACGCGCGTATTCGCCGCCAGTTCAATACCGAAGTCGGCAAGTTCGAAGGTGTTCAGGAAGCGACAGCGGAAATTGCCGCTACCGGTTATACCCTTGAAGCTATGCGCCAATTTGTCACCAAGGGGCTGGAGACAGGTGCTCCCTCGGTGATGACGGCTATGGCTAAATACCATGCCACCGAGTTGATGCGGAAATCGGTAGAGCATTCGATGGATGTGGTGGGTGGCCGCGCTATCCAGAAAGGTCCACGCAACTTTTTGGTTGCTTCCTATCATTCGGTACCGGTGGCCATCACTGTGGAAGGCGCCAATATTCTTACCCGTTCGCTGATGATTTTTGGTCAGGGTGCTATGCGCTGCCATCCCTTCCTGTTTGAAGAAATGCAGGCCATGCAGCTGGAGAATAACAGCGAAGGGCTGAAAAAATTTGATCTACTCTTCACTGCGCATTTGGGCCATATCGCCAACAATATGTTGCGCACCAAGTTGCTGGGTTTCCTCGGCGGTCGTTTTAGCAGTGTGCCCGCCAATGCGGACGCTTTCAGCACCCGCTGGTATCAGCGGATTAACTTACTGAGTGCCGCGCTCGCATCTATGTCCGATATCGCCTTGGGTGTATTGGGTGGCAACCTCAAACGCCGTGAATTGCTCTCGGCGCGTTTGGGTGACGTGCACAGCCAGCTGTTTATCGCCTGTGCGATTTTGAAATTCCACTCGGCACACCCACGCACCCGCGCGGAAGATGCCCATGCGGAATATGCCTTGAATCGTGCGCTTTACATCGCCCAGGAGGCACTGCGCGATTTTGCCGATAACTTCCCGCTCAAAACCCTGGCCAAATTAATTCGTTTTGTGGCCATGCCCTGCGGCTACATAGTCAAAAAGCCAAACGATAACCTGGTGCGTGAATTGGGTGATTTGATTATGGAAGAGAACCCCGTGCGTCAAATGCTTGGCCAGTATCTCTATGTAAGCCATGACCCTGAAGATGCGTTTGGCCGTGTGGAGAGCACCTATCAGACTCTGTTGTCCCTTGGCCCTGTGTGGCACGCTTTCCTCAAAGCCAAAAACACCGGCAAGATCAGCGGCAATAGCACTGAAGAGTTGGCCAAAGATGCAGCGGCCAAAAACATCATCCAGCCGCAAGATGTCGCGCGGGTTGTGGATTATGACGCGCGCCGCTTTGACTGTTTAATCACCGATGCTTTCGACAAGCTGTAAGTGATCGCCCTGTAAACGCAAAAACCCGCTACGGCGGGTTTTTTTATGGCCAGGTATTGGAGTTTAGTGTTTAAAGTGGGGGGGGCAGTGTGCGGCTTAGTCTGCCAACACTGAACAATTGCGGCCCTGGGCTTTGGCTTGGTAGAGGGCTATATCTGCCCGCTTGAAGGTCTCGTTAAAATCCTCGCCCGGCACGCGGTCACTCACGCCAAAACTGGCGGTCACAAGTACGGGGTTGTCTGGCTCAAACGCAGAGTCTTGTATTGTCAGGCGAATTTTTTCTGCCATGGCAATGGCAAACGCTTTGGGCTTATTGGGTAAAATCACAATAAATTCTTCGCCGCCCCAGCGCCCCAAATAATCTTTGCGGCTGATGGCTTTGCCAATGATGCGAGCCACTGCCTGCAGAATCCGGTCGCCGGTGTCATGTCCACGCCTGTCATTGATGCGTTTGAAATGGTCTATGTCGATCAGGATCAGGGAGAAGTCCGGACTATCAGGCGCTTCACTTTCGCTCTCCTTGAGCGCGACCAGCGTGTTAACAACTTGGTCTATACCAAAACGGTTGTAGGTTTGGGTGAGCGGGTCAACGGTAGAGAGCCGGCGGAACTTGTCGGTTTCACGGCGCAGTTCGGTGTTGTCTTGATTAAGGGTATTAATTACCTGCACATCGTGTTTGCTTTGCGCGCGCAGCTGTACCAACCTCAACACTGCATAGCTAAAAATGCCTAGCAGCCACATCACCAGAATGCCCAAGTACCAATGTTCGGCACTTATCCATTCGCCATCAAATTCCAGCTTCTCAATGCGTATTTCATAATCTCCGCTGGCCAGTGCCTCGGTGTAATCTATGCCCAGGGTTTTTATGTTGTTGAGTTCAGGGGGCGCCAATTGGCGCGGTATATTAAGCTGGTCAAGCCACCAGTCGGCCACTCTGAATTCGTCGAGGCCAATACGGATTTCCTGCCCGAGGTCGCTTGCAGCCAGATTGACCGACATGAATTTGGTGCTGTTGCCGTCTTCAAGGTTTGCATAGGCTGGGTTGAAATTGCGTAGCGATAAGCGGATTTTCTTGGCATTGCCCCAGTGACTGAGTTTTATATTCAAGTGCGAATAGCCAGATAAGTCCAAACCTTTGGTTGGCTCTGTAGAGTAAAACAACAGCCCCAGGCTGCAGGGAAAATAGCTGCCATCCGGCGCGGGGAAACGGCAGCGCCAATGGAAGTTCTGTTCATCTACCCACTGCGCGGCTGAACTACCGTCGGGCAGCGTACCGGCGTGAAAATAATATTCCGTTTTGGCGTTGGGAATGAGAAGCAAACGTTTCTTGGGGAGGAATTGCTGCAGCGCTAACAGGCAAGCTGTTACGAGAATGCCGATAATCAGGAACGAGTTGAACCGTTTGTCGTTCATTGCGCTGCAAAAACCTTGAACAAATTAGCCCCTAGTATTGATTATTTTTCCAACATTGCCACTCAAATTGTCAGGATTTGGGTAATTTGTGCATGCTTGCAAATAATGAGTGTCGTGCCAGCGACGGTAAACCTTGTTGACAGCGCTATAATGCCTGCAGATTTCCATTTTCTTCGTTTATTCACACAACCTGCATTTATCTATGAATCTGCTCATTACCGGCGCCAATGGTTATGTGGGGCGATATCTCTGCCCTTTATTGATTGCCGATGGGCACCATGCCATCACCTTGACGCGCAAGGCCTGGCATCAGCCGCCGGCAAGAAATTATCTGTGGGAGGCGGGGGTGATGCCCGCGCTGCAGGGCGTGGATCTGGTTATTCATCTTGCAGCATTAGCTCATCAGGCTGGCCCTGAATCGCCGGAAACGGCCGCGCTTTATCACGCTGTAAATGTGGAGCAAACCCGCCAGCTCGCCAGTGCGGCGCTGGCGCAGGGCGTCAAACGTTTCATATATCTCAGTAGCATTAAAGTTAATGGCGAATCGACTGACTGCAGCCCCTACCGGTACGACACCCAGCCGCAGCCGGAGGATAGCTATGGTCGTTCCAAATGGGCGGCAGAGCAGGTGTTGCATGAGTTGCTGGATGGCTCAACAACTGAGCTGGTCATTATCCGCCCACCATTAATTTGGGGGGGTGAGATGAAGGGTAATCTTGCGCTACTGCAGCGATGGGTACGCTGGCGTCTGCCGCTCCCTTTTGGCGGTATCCACAATCGGCGAGACCTGGTGTCCATCGATAACCTGTGCAGTTTAATCCGGCTGGTGTTGGATCACCCGCAGGCTGCAGGTCAGACACTGTTGGTCAGCGATGGTGTGACGCGTAACACGGCGGATATTGTCCGTCTGGTGAGCGCGGCTGGCGCCGTATCGCCGTTAATTATTCCCTGTCCCGCATGGCTATTCAGGTTATTTACTTATTTACCAGTTGTTGGTGCGCGTTTGAAAAAACTGACTGGCAATCTGGAGGTGGATATAACGCCCACCTGCGAACGCTTGGGGTGGCGGCCATTGCTATTAGACCGCGGCGCAAAAAGCTGACAAATTGTTACGGCTGCTAACTATCAAAGCCATGGTGCACTTGATACCATCCTTTACCTGATTGGTTCAGGTCTGATAGAGCGAATGAAAACGTCCCTCATCCTCAAATTTCTTAATGCCCCTCGTCCTTTAAAACGGCTTATTTCAATCGCTTACGATGCTTGTGCGATAGTCATATCCTTTTATTTGGCCTATGCCTTGCGCCTTGGAAATTTGTCCGTGCCGGTTGAGCAGTCTCTGGTGTTCTGCCTCGCGTTTACCCTTGTGGTTTCTATATTCACCTTTATCCGCATGGGACTTTACCGCGCCATATTGCGGTACATGACCCAGCACGCAATGGTCACCATCTTCACCGGCATACTGATTTCCAGTTTGGCGATGACCCTGAGTGCATTTTTCTTTCAGGCATTTTTACCGCGTTCAGTCCCGATAATTTACGTTTTTACCACTCTGATTTTGATTGGCTTGCCGCGTCTGGTGTTCCGCAACGTGGTCAAAATGGTTACCCCCAGGGGCAATATTAGTGTGGTGATTTACGGCGCCGGCGAGACAGGGAACAACCTTGCTAATCAGTTGCGCTTGAGTGGGGAATTTAATCCCGTTGCTTTTGTGGACGATGAAAAGCGTCTGCATGGCAGTGTGCTCAGTGGCCTCACGGTATACCCGCCGCACAAACTGGCATCGATTATTGAACAGCACTCGGTCACCCGCATTTTATTGGCGCTAGGTAATATCAGTCGGCATGATCGGGTGCGCATTATTCGCTACCTTGAGCCGTTATTAGTACAGGTGCAAACCATCCCCCCGGTTACCGATATAGTTAAAGGTGTTGCCCGCATTAATGAACTGCGCAACATCCAGATTGAAGACCTGCTCGGGCGCGATCCGGTTGAGCCAGATCCGGTTCTCATGAGCAAAAATACCAGTGGCAAAATTGTCATGGTGACAGGGGCCGGTGGATCAATTGGTTCTGAGCTTTGTCGCCAGTTAATCAAACTTAAACCGCTCAAGATTATCTTGTTTGAGCAAAATGAATTTAATTTGTATCGCATAGAAAAAGAGTTGGCTGCCCTGCAGTCGGGCGTAGTTCCACCTGTAGAGTTAGTTGCGCTGCTGGGTTCTGTGCAAAATTTCGCGCTGCTGGATTTAGTGATGCGCCAATTCGATGTGCATAGTGTGTATCACGCCGCTGCTTACAAACATGTACCCATGGTGGAGCAGAATATAATCGAGGGTGTAAAAAATAACCTCTTTGGTACCCGCAATGCTGCTGAAGCGGCGCTGCGCAATAACGTCAAGAACTTTGTGCTTATTTCTACAGACAAAGCAGTGCGCCCCACCAATATCATGGGCGCCTCAAAACGTTTGGCTGAGTTGGTTCTGCAAGATTTGGCATCGCGCCCGTCCAAAACGATTTTCAGTATGGTGCGTTTTGGCAATGTGCTGGATTCATCCGGTTCTGTTGTGCCGCGTTTTCGCGAGCAAATCAACAAAGGCGGCCCCATCACCGTCACACACAAAGATATAGTTCGCTACTTCATGACTATCAGCGAAGCCGCGCAATTGGTTATCCAATCCGCGTCCATTGCGGAAGGTGGTGATGTATTTGTATTGGATATGGGCGAGCCAGTAAAAATTCTCGATCTCGCACGCGAAATGGCGCTCTTGTCCGGCTATAGCATTAAGGATGAACACAATCCTCACGGAGATATTGAAATCAAATTTACTGGCTTGCGTGCGGGTGAAAAGTTATACGAGGAATTGCTTTGCGGTGAAAACTGCGAAGGTACAGTTCATCCGCGTATCATGCGTGCCAAAGAAAAGAAAATGTCGGCCAGTGATTTGGATGCCTTGCTTACTCAAGCAAAAATATTTTGCGAAGGTTACCGCTATCAGGAATTGTTCAGCCTGATTGTGGATTCAGAAGCTGATTTCGATCCGCTCTATGAAATCAGTGATCTCATGTATAAAACCAAAAAAGAAAACGCCAAATTATTGGTGATTCCTGGTGCCTTGGACAAAGCAGATAAAAAAGCCATGCTGGAGTAGCAAGTGGACAGCATGGATATTCCCGCCCGCTCGCCGGTACGGCTTAGCATTTCTTGTGTTAGTTATGCGCTCGATGCTCCTGTGCTCATTGCCACGCTTGAGTCTCTGGTGCAAGCCTGCGTTTTTGCAAAGCAAAGTGGCCTGTTAACTGAGGTGCAGCTTTTTCTTATCGATAACGGCCCCGATCAAAACAATAAAAATGCATTGCAGGAGATTCAAGAGGCCTTTGCCCGGCAGTTTGATCACATCACTTTGCTCAGTGGTCATGGCAATCTGGGGTACGGGCGTGGTAACAACCTCGCACTGTTGCAGACAAATTGTGACTATCATTTGGTGCTGAATCCTGATGTTTTGCTGGCGCGCGATAATTTGCACATTGCCCTCGCCTATATGCAGCAACAAACAGATGTTGCGCTCCTTGCGCCTGATGGTGTTGGTGAGCAGGGCGAACGCCAATTCCTGGCTAAACGCCATCCTTCTTTTTTAGTGCTGCTAGCGCGGGCAACCCGTCACCCATGGCTGTGTAAAAAAATCAAAACACAAATGGATGCCTATGAATATCGCGACTTGATTCCCGCCGTGCAACCGCTGGATATAGAGTTAGCAAGTGGTTGTTACATGCTGTTGCGCACGCCGATGGCGCGTCAAGTCGGTGGTTTTGATCCGGCTTTTTTTATGTATTTTGAGGATTTCGATTTAAGTCGCCGTATTGCCAGAGTGGGGCGCGTAAGGCACCATCCTGCAGTAAAAATAATTCATTTTGGCGGCGAAGCTGCAAAAAAAGGCGGCGGCCACACGCGTCTATTTTTGACATCCTATATCAAATTTTTAATTAAGTATTTTTTAAAATAACTCTGGAGTTGATCTTCGGTGCTGCAATAGCTAGACCGATAAATATTTTTACGTTTAATAATTCTCAAGTGAAGCAAATCAATGAGCGAACACAATAAAGCCGTTGCTGTAGTAATTCCTTGTTACAAGGTGACACGCCATATTATGGATGTTATCGCGGCTATACCGCCGCTGGTGTCGCGTATTTATGTGGTGGATGATTGTTGCCCTGATAAGTCAGGGGCGTTTGTTCAAGAGAATAATCGCGATCCACGTGTGGTCGTGCTGTTTAATGAAAAAAATAAAGGTGTCGGCGGCGCGGTCATGGCTGGCTACCGGGCTGCAATAGCAGACCAGATGTTAATCGCGGTAAAAGTGGATGGCGATGGGCAAATGGATCCAGCCCTGATTCCGGAATTTATCGAACCTATTTTGCACGGTGAGGCTGACTACACCAAAGGCAATCGCTTTTTCAATCTCGAAGAAATTCATCAGATGCCTAAAGTGCGTGTGTTTGGCAATGCGGTATTGTCGCTGTTAAATAAATTGTCCTCCGGCTATTGGGATATTTTTGATCCAACCAATGGTTATACCGCCATTCACGTCGATGTGTTAAAAAAAATGTCCTTCGCCAAAATTAGTGAGCGTTATTTTTTTGAATCAGACATGTTGTTCCGCCTGAATACCCTGCGCGCAAAAGTAGTGGATATTCCTATGGATGCACATTATGGCGACGAAGAAAGCCAGCTAAAAATCGGCAAGATTATTGGCGACTTTACTAAAAAAAATATCAGGAATACCTGCAAGCGAATTTTCTACAATTATTTCCTGCGCGATATGTCGGTTGCCTCGATTGAATTGGTGCTGGGTTTATTCCTGTTGGTATTTGGCTTGATTTATGGGAGTTATCACTGGGCTGCCTCGGCGCAAGCCGGTACTACAACACCGACAGGGACTGTGATGCTGGCGGTTTTGCCGATTGTTATTGGGGTGCAACTTTTGTTGTCCTTCCTGTCTTACGACATCGAAAATGTGCCGCGTCGGCCGATTCACCGGCGCCGATGACTAGCGAGGGTGCAGTCTAGTGTTACAGCTATGAGCTTAGCCGTGCCATTTGTTGCCCTATCACATAGTGGGATAGAATCCTCTTCCTTTGAAGTCCTCAACAATGGGGTATTTCCCCCGTTTGCTTAACGAGTATCCATTGAAAATAATACCTTCCCCCATGTTTGTCTTATGGCATAACAGGCGCTTAATTCTCTTGTTAACAGTCAGGGAGCTGGGTTCCCGCTTTGCTGGTGCTTTGTTTGGTCGCCTTTGGTTGTTTATTGCACCATTAGTGATGTTAGGTATGTATGCCTACTTTTTCGGTGAAATCCTGCAGGCAAAGTGGAGTATCGGTGGTGGAGAGGACAGTCTGACAAGTTTTGCAATGCTGATTTTTTCTGGCCTGATCATCCATCAGTTTTTCTCTGAGTGCCTCATTAAGGCACCTGATTTGGTGCTTTCAAACCCGAACTATGTAAAAAAAGTCATATTCCCGCTGGAAATTTTAGCTGTGGTGACCCTGTTATCAGCGGTGATTCAGTTGTTCATCGGGTCGTTTATATTGTTGTTAGTTTTTGCGATTAAGAATCAGGTTGTTAGCTATTCCTGGTTGTTTTTTCCACTTGTTTGCCTGCCGTTATTTTTACTAACAATCGGCCTTGTGTGGATATTTGCTGCTTTAGGTGTATTTTTGCGCGATTTGCGCCAGGTTATGCAGTTTGTTTCCACGCTTACACTTTTTATGAGCCCGGTGTTCTATCCAATGGACAGACTGCCTGAACAGCTACAATTTTTGACTTATGTGAATCCTTTGATTATTGCTATAGAGCAAACCAGAATGGTCATATTCCAAGGTGTTCCGCCCGACTGGATTGTCTTGGGTGGTTATAGCGCGGCATCGCTACTGATTTTCCTTATCGGATACTACTTTTTCATGCGGAGCAAATCGGCTTTTGCCGATGTGCTCTGATTGGAGGCTTAGTGGTTAACTCAAGTCACAATCAAACATCCGACCCCTCTGCTGACGATTTTAGCGTTATGTTGCTCGGGCAGATTCTGGTGCATCTGAACTATATCCAAGCTCGCGATTTGGACAAGGCGCTCGTAGTCCAGCAGCAGGTGGGTGGCAGAATTGGCGCCATCTTGATGAGAGCAGGCAGTCTATCTGAGGCCAATCTACTCGAGGCGTTAACGCTCCAGTTAGGATTCAAAATACTCGGACGAGATCTGGATATACCTACTGCCGAGCAACTTCTCGAAGCGGTCGATGTACTGCAACTCAACATTCTTTGGTTGTTGCAACATGAGGCTGTCGTTTGGCGCATTGATACATCAATATACTGTCTGTCGCGCGATCCTCTGTCTAGCTTGCTCGACGAGACTCTCAGTCGCAAATGCCCACAGTCGGTTGAATATTGTCTGGCGCGCTCCCAAGTTCTGGACACACTGCTAAATCAATTGCGTAGTCATCAGCGAGAGCAAGGGTTGGACGTAACCCTGGATACCGATATCCAGCATTTGAGGGAAATGGCCGAGGAGGCGCCGGTAATTGAGCTGGTTAATAACATCATCTCCCAGGCCATGGAGGAACGGGCTTCCGATATTCATATCGAACCTGAGGCTGATACCTTTGATGTTCGCTATCGGATAGATGGCATCATGTTTACGCGGAGAACACTTCCCAAGCCCAGGTACCACGCCGTTGCATCCCGGCTGAAATTAGTGTCTGGAATTGATATCGCCGAGCGCCGTCTGCCGCAGGATGGGCGCATTGGTATGCGCATTAATGGTCAGGAGCTGGATATCCGTGTTTCATCGCTTCCAGGGGTCAATGGGGAATCCATTGTTATGCGCTTGCTGCCGAAAGAGCGGCAGGATCTGATGCTTGAAAAGCTCGGTTATCTGGATGACCACTTGCGTCTTCTGCGTGACTGGGTGAGTCAACCTCATGGTATCGTTTTGGTAACCGGACCTACAGGTTCCGGTAAATCGACAACTCTCTATTCAGCCTTGGACGAATCAAATGATGGCGTGCGAAAGATCATCACGGTAGAAGATCCAGTTGAATTCAGGCTCCCGCATGTTACGCAAGTTCAGGTGCATAGCGATATCGGCCTAACCTTTGCTGCCGCGTTGCGCTCCATTCTGCGGCAAGACCCGGATGTTATTATGATCGGCGAAATTCGCGATTTGGAAACTGCGGAAATTGCGGTTCAGTCTGCCCTCACTGGTCATTTGGTTTTGTCTACGCTGCACACTAATGATGCTATGAGTGCATTCACTCGCCTTATCGATATGGGTATAGAGCCGTTTTTGGCTGCCACACCGATAATTGCAGTCCAGGCGCAGCGTTTGGTACGTAAACTCTGTAGCTGTAGCCAGCCATCAAATGTTCCTATCCAGATTGATCATAAGGTGGCGCCCTTTGTGTCCACCTTGTTTCCCGGGCAGGTTGCTAACTGGCGTAGACCAGTGGGCTGCAAAGACTGCCAGCACACAGGTTATCGTGGACGTATAGGTATTTACGAGTTGGTTGGTGTCACCGAAAATATCCGCAACTCGGTGTTGGATCGCGCATCTCTCTCAATTTTGCAACAGCAGGCAAGAGCTGAAGGTTTCAGGGACTTGGCTACCGATGGCTTGATCAAAGCATGGTTGGGTATAACGACCGCCGAGGAAGTGCATAGAGTGACGAGTATGCACACATGACACAGCAATTCAAATATCGCGCTGTTGATCTCAATGGGAAAGAACTCAGTGGAGAGTTGGGAGCAGCTTCTGAAAGGGAAGCGCTTTCAAGCTTAACTGCTCAGCAATACACCGTTATTGAAATTGAGCCCGTCGGCTTTGTTGTTGATAAGGACCAGCAGAGCAAACAAAAGCTTTCCACGCAAGACATAATCACAGCACTCTACGAACTGGCGGCAATGCTCAACTCAGGCGTGAGTGCCGCAGAGGCTGTGGGCTCACAAGCGGTGGCTGCGGCACATCCAAAACTGCGCTGGGCTTTCAAGTTAGCTTCAAAAACGCTTCGTCACGGGGGAAGTTTTGAGCAAGCAGTATTGGCATCAGGTCTACCTTTGCCTGCTTATGTTCACTATCTGGTTCGTGCGGGTGAGTTAACAGGTCAGTTGGGGCCTTCGTTGAGCGATGCTTGCGCCCAAATGCAATATGAAATGGAGGTGCGCAACGAGACCCGAAATGCACTGATATACCCATCGATTTTAGTATTGTCAGGCATTGCAGCTGTTTTGATGATGTTCGTATATGTTGTGCCCAGCTTCACCAACCTTCTCGAGCAGGCAGATCGTTTGCCATTTTTGGCTTGGGCGGTTTTATCTGCGGGTAAATGGGCAAATGAAAACTTTATTCTACTTTTACTTATTCTTGTCTCGCCACCGCTTATTCTATTTTACCTTTGGGTTACCCCGGCATTTAAAGTGCGATTACTCGAACAGGTTGAGAAATTGCCTGTCGTAGGTGATTGGATATCACAAGCAGATGTCGGTGTCTGGTCCAAAGTGCTTTCTTCGCTCATACGCAACAGAGTTGATCTCATTCAGGCGCTGGAGCTAGCTGCTGAATCAGTACGCATGCCCTCGCGTAAGCGTCGGTTAAATAAAGTTAAAAATGCTGTACGTGCGGGAGAGCCGCTATCAGTAGCGCTTGAATCCAATCAATGCCTCACAGCAACGGGGTACAATCTTGTGCGTGTTGGTGAGAGGGCGGGAAAACTTGAGGAAATGCTAAATGCGCTTGCGAATCTCTATACACTGCAGGGTCAGCAACGCATGAAAAAGGTACTCATACTGATTGAGCCCTTGGCAATTCTCCTTATTGGGCTGGTTATGGGAACCATTATTATTGGTATTATTTTGGCGATAACCAGTGCTAACGATATTCCTCTGTAATCCAGTTTCAATCTTAAAAATGATGAGCAGACATATGCAAAGAAAAAACAACACTATCGAGCGCGGTTTTACGCTATTGGAAATGATCGTAGTCTTGGTAATTATCGGTCTGATTGCGGGGCTGGTAGGGCCTAATCTTTTTCGCCAAGCCGACAGGGCTAAAGTTCAAACAGCTGAAACACAGGTCAAAATGATCCGTGGGGCGCTACACACTCTGCGCTTGGATATAGGCCGTCTGCCTACACAAGAGGAAGGTTTGAAATTATTAGTACAGCGACCACAAGATGAAAAGGTTGCCCAGTTTTGGGAGGGCCCTTATATAGATGGCGGTGTACCGCTTGATCCATGGAATCGTGACTATGTATACAGTAGCTCGCCGAGTGAAATAGAGTCTTTCAGTTTATATTCCTTGGGCGCCGATGGTCAGCAGGGTGGTGATGGTGATAATTCCGATATCGGATACCTACCTGTACGGTGATAAATTGCGCAAATCATCGGGGTTTACAATTCTAGAGATGGTTGTGGTTCTGGTTATGATTGGTTTAATTGCATCACTAGCGTTACCGGGCCTACAAAAAATGTTTGATGCAATGGAGGCATCTATTCAGCGAGACAATATTAGTTTTGCCTTGAATAGCCTGTCACAAGATGTGCGTGATACACGAACAGCACTCTATTTTGAGCGTTACCCCGAAAATTCTGATCCCCTACCAACAGTGTTTCTGGATAGATTGGCGGAGCTTGAAGTTAAAGTACAAGCACAATCGCCGATACTCATCACCGCCTCTGGTTTTTGCCCCATTTCTACAGCTATTTCGGTATTTAGTGGTTCGCGCCATTATGATTTAGTGCTGCGTGCGCCAGATTGTCGCGTTGAACTTCCGTGAGTCATAAAGTATGACCCCATCAGCTTCCCAACGCGGCTTTACTCTTCTTGAAGCTGTCATAGCGCTTGCCATATTCGCGATGGGAGCAACAGCTTTATATGCCTGGCTGAACACTAATCTAATAACTCTGGCACGAGTCGATGCTATTAATCAAAGGCATTTGGCTGTTGTGAGCGCCACTGACTTCATCAGTAAAATAAATCCTGCGGAAATGCCCGAGGGTGATATAGCCTTAAACCAACTACGAATTATCTGGAAGGCTCGCGAGCCACTGGCACAAGCAGATGCGCTGGATGATCAAAATAAAAAAACAATAAATAATGTGACGCTTATGCAGCTTGATGTTTGGGTTTATAAAGATGAGCGCCTTCTAAGCCAATTTGTGACAACCTCACTAGGTGTAAAAAAAGTACGTGATATTGGAGATGTCATCTTTGATTAGATTCAGCTCCCATCGCGGATTTACCTTGTTGGAATTATTGGTTGTGATTTTATTGGTCGCGCTATTGAGCGGGCTGTTAATGCAGGGTTTTATCTATTTCTCTGGTGTTTATTCAGCAGTAGAGCGAAGGCAAATGCTGCTGAGTGAGCAGCAACTTTTGGATGGGTGGCTGAGGGATTCGGTTCAATCCTTCACTAATGGTATAGATTCGGAATTAAAACTTGCGAGATTCGCGGGAGATCAAACCTCATTTAAAGGGCTTTCTCTCGCTTCAATTGCCCGACCGGGAGTGCGCGAGCCACTTCAAATTGAATGGCATTTGAGGCGAGAGGCGGGGCAGCTTCAGCTTTTGTACTCTGAATATTCGTTGAGTGCAGAAGATGAGCACACGGAGTATTTGGTAAAAGCGTGGCCGGAAGTGAATGCATACTGGCGTTATTGGGATGGTAAAGAGTGGTTGCCAAGTTTTCCGAAACGCGACAGTGTTTTCAATTCTACTGAGCAAGCAGAATTACCGGAGTTGATTGCTCTTTATGTAGATGTACTACCTTACCCTCTTGAGTTTATTTTCGCTGTACATTCTTCTACGGGAAAATACGAAGCCATAATCGGGGAGGATTACTAGCATGTTGGTACCTTTTGGGCCAAGTAATCGCTCTGAAAGTCAATGTGGGTTTGTATTGGTTTCAGTACTCTGGCTGTTGGTTATTATGACGATGGCTGCTACGGCATTTTCTATTTGGGTGACAACGGTTCGCGAAGAAGCGGCTAAGCGTCAGGCTTATCAAGAAGGATACCGCAGGGCTTTGGATGCCTTGAACAAGGTCACATTTACCTACATGGCAGAAATGAAAACCCCGCAGGGGATTGCTTGGCCGGCGACCGGTGGGGTGAAAAATGAAGTTTTCTTTGATAGCTTCGACGATTTTTTGGGTGGTGCTGCGCCAAAAGTTAAGGCAAGTGGCAACGCAGGATTTCTTAAACTAAATAGTAGTGTTTTGGATCTTGGCCAAGGATTGAGGGTGGTGGTTCAAGATCATGCTGGTTTAATAGGGCTTTCCGAATTGAGTCAGCCCCATGTCTTTGACAATTTAATAGCCGCTGCGGGCAATTCCACCCTCAGTATCGCCCGCTTGCGCGATAACCTGATTGACTATCAAGATCGAAATAGTTTTTCAAATCTACAGGGTGCAGAAGCAATAGAATATCGCCGTAAAAATATCCCACCGCCCACAAACGGTGTCTTAAGGCACCCGTTACAATTGCGCGCAATTATGGACTGGGACACGCTGCTTGCAACAAAAGGCGATGAGTGGCTCTTGCGGCAGTTCAAAGAAGCTGGTGGGGCGCTAGTCAATATAAACACTGCTCCGGATAGCGTGGTAGCGCTGCTTTTGGCTAAAGACGGCGATCTTGCGGCTATTAAAGAGTTGCGAAACAAAAAAACAATAGAATCCATATTTGAGCTTACGCGCTACTCCAGTAACGGGGAGGATGTGCCTTTTACAATTATGCCAAGTGGTGGATTTCGTTTTTGGTGGTGGCTTGAGGGCGACGCAACGGCTCAGGTTTATGATGTACAATTCGACCACCTTGCGCCTGGCTCAAAGGCTTGGTACATCAATTGGTCAAGACGAGTAAAGTTGCCTGATGATTTGGCTCAAAGCACTCCAACGGTGGTTAATCACCCATTTTTTGAATGAACAGCAGTTATTTGCCGGCAATCAACTCTCATCTACCCAGCGCCGCCATTTTCTACCTGGAATCATAATAGGACGGGATCGCAGTCAATATTTTGCGGTGGATCTTTCGCATGTTCCAAAAGCCAGCCGCAATGCTGCGCTTGCCAACCAAGTCAAGCTAAAAAGCCCTTGGGAATCGGTCGCTTATAGCGTTTCTTGGGCGGCAGGTTGGGCGCAGGTTTGGTTATGGGACAAATCTCAGCTGGAGTCGGAGCTAGTAAGCATCACTGGCTTACCTGCTGCATCCTTGCAGCGCACTCGCTTTATTGCGGAGGCGCTATATTGGTCCAAGCCTGAATCCGACGGGGTATACCTTTTCGCGTGTAATCTTGGTTCTGACCTACAGTTCTGGTCACGAGGTGTAATGCGTGCCAGTCAATGGTTTGCTGAAACACCGGGGCTGCCACAGATCCAGCGGTTCTATCGTGCGCAGGGGCTAGCACCTAGCAAGGAATTGCCAGCCTGCTTGACGCCGCAGATCATGGAAAAACCCTGGGCTGGGCTTGAATCGGCCGGGTTTACGCACCTACTGGAGCACAAAGCGGGTCTTGTCATTTTATTGTTGGCCGTTTCCCTGGGTATTGCTAGCTTGCAGTTAACATCAATTCTGAGCTGGGGTTCTGTAGAAAAGCGCTGGTTATCTAAAACCGAACAGCTGCAGCAGACTGCTGCTGACTTAATTTCTGCGCGCAACCAGGCTCGCTCTGCTAAAGCTGAGCTGAACTCATTGTTAACCCTTTTGCAGCAGGGTGATGCTCTTGAGGCACAATTAAAAATATTCGAACGCCTGCCCAATAAAAACAAAATTCAACTTGAGACTTGGGAACGCACTGCAGATCAGGTCAGTATGATTATCAGTGGTGATATAGGTGATACCTTATCCCTTGTGCGTGCCTTGGAGCGTGATGGTATTACCAACGTCACTGTTGAGCCGCAGTCACAGACAAAATACCGTGTTCAACTGGTATTAAATCGCTATATGCCACAGCAGTTAAGTGAAGCAGCTGGGGCCAACACAACACTTACGCCTGAACCTTTATGAAGTCTATTAACTGGCAAGTATATTGGGGTGATGCAAAGCGCGAATGGCAGCAGAATCGTCGCTTACAGTTGATTGCGCTGGTTGCGCTGGCGCTGTTTATAGTGTGGGTGCACTCATCATTAAATCAACTTCGCAAGGACTTGCGTAGTCAGGCTTTGGTTGCCGAGCGAAACTATTATGAAACCGAATTAGCAGCTAAAGACAGCGCCTGGCTTACTCGCGCAAAGGAGGCCCAACAGCAACTGGCCCAAGTTAATAGCAGGCTATGGGTTGCCAGTTCGGCGGGTGAGGCTCAGGCACTCTTTAGAGATTGGATTGATAGTGAGGCAAAAAAGGCCGGAATGACAGTGCGCAGAGCTGCTGTTGCCGTTTCTGATGCTGTACCGGGCGAGCAACTAAGGCCAGTAAAGGCAGACATACAGGGTCGTTATACCGCAGGTGCAGTACAAAAGTTTATGGATGCAGCACGTCAACACAATCTTTTTATCACGCTAGATGCAGAGCAATTCAATCTGAGTAATCAAAAAAATCAAACTTATCGTCTGAATATAACAGCCTGGTTTGTGATTCAAGGGGAAAAAAGCGCGCCATGAATCGTTCAATAGCATTTGGTTACATAGCGGCGCTTGTTGTATTAAATTTGATATTTTGGTTCTTCCCACGGGGTATGGGGGAAGAGGATTTGGCAACAGACAAAAAGGATCGTTGGCAGTTGGTGGCGTTTCTAAGCCCAGCAAAGATGGATCTTAATCAACTGCTGGAATCTGGCTTTTGGGGTGATGCAAGTGAAGCTCTTGCTGGTGCAAGCTCAGATGCAAAGCAGGACACGCCGGAGGTTGAGCGCAGAGAGGCTGCAAAATTACGTGCTAACGTCAATGCCATTATCGAGCGTGATGATACGCGAGAAGTTTTGTTCCTCGTCGGTAAGGACTATGTAAGGGTACAGGTTAATCAATCACTGCCCGGAACCGACTGGGAACTGGTTGAGATCGGAGCGGATTGGCTGATGCTCACCAAGTCGGGCGGTGGCGGAGAAAAGCAATTACTTCGACTTTTCCAATTGCCCTCCAAGGCCCGCTAAGTTTTAACACACTAACACCAGCAGTTTTCTATACATAAGCGTCACCTGGAGAGGCTAGCTCCTTCAGGTTATTCATGTACCTCGGGGTACGGAGTTTTGTAATGAACCCATCTATGTTGTTGACACAGTTTGCGCGAAGCTCTCTGTTGGTACTGTCGGTAGTCGCGCTATCGTCTTGTTCATTGATGCCAGATAGTCAGTTTGCTCCTCCAGCAAAACTTAAATCATCGACACATGACGAAAAGGCTAACTCAAAAGATAATTCTTCGGGCAAAGAGGCTCCTGTTGCTGCGCGTTTCAGTCCGGCGCCGGTAACCAGTGGTCCTCGTGCCGCAGCGCAGCTGACGGAAGAGGTGGTGCTATTTCCTCAGGATGAGCAACCGAGTATTAGCCTTAGTATTGATTCTTTGCCTCTACCTGCATTTATAAACGAGGTCTTTGCTAACGAATTAAAGTTGGATTTCCAGATAGCGCCGGAGGTGAGCAATAAGACTGACCTTGTGACGCTCCGGGTGACAGAAGCGCGCAACCGACAAGCTATCTTTGAGCTGGCAAGACAGGTGTTGTCCAGCTATGGGGTGATTATCATCCAGCAGGGTGATTTGTTAAGGTTTGTATTGGGTGATGGCAAAAAAGGCCCGTTCGAGCCGCCGTTAATTGTCACTGGTAATGCGCTGCCGAGCGTTCCTTCTACTCATCGGCCTATATTTTTGGTGCGAAATCTTAATGTAGTGAACACTCGGGACGCGGCAAATGTTCTCGAAAGTATATTTAGAGGGCAACAACTGGGAATAGACGTTGACGCCAAGCGTAATGCCGTCACGCTGAATGGCGCGCCTGATCTGGTACAGAGTGCAGCAGAAGTTCTCACTATGTTAGATCAGCCAAGCATGAAAGGGCGTTATTCATTGCGTATAGACCCGCTGTTCACGGACGTGGATACGCTTTTTCGCAGTATGCAGTCTACCTTGGGGGCGCAGGGTTATGATGTTGGTGGTGTGGGCAGCAATATAACTTTGGTACCTATAAAAGAATTAAATGCGTTATTTGCGTTTGTCTCGACAGCAGAAACCCTTTCTCTGGTAAAACAATGGGCTGAGCAGCTGGATAAGGTGACTGTCCGGGCCGACTCCAAAGACGGCTTCTACTGGTATCAAGTGCGCAACACAGGCGCAGGAGATCTGGCTGCAACACTCAATGCGGCGCTCACCGGCAGCAGTGCCGCGACTCAGCCGCAAGCACAGCGTAATGCCCCTGCTACTGCTAACACCCGTAATCCCCCCGCTGGAGCCAATCAGCAAAATGCCAGCTCTCGTACTGCAACTACAGTAACGGGTCAGTTCGTTGTTGATGCTGCACGCAATATGCTGTTATTCCGTGGCAGTGCAGATCGCTGGCAGGAAATCCTTCCGTTAATTAAGGAGTTGGATCAGGCACCGGCACAGGTGCTGGTTGAAGTTGTGGTGGCTGAAGTGACTCTCTCCGATCAATTCCGATTTGGGATGGAATGGGCAATGAGTGAGGTTGTGAATGGCGCCAGTGGAGAGTTGCGCAATGTTTATGGAGATGATGGCCTGGTAGGCAGTGGTGTTGGTGGCACAGGTCTAAGCTGGACATCGCTCAGCAGCTCTGGCGCAACCCGTTTGGCACTCAATGCATTTGCCAGTAACAATAAGGTGTCTATACTCCAAACGCCTAAGCTCTTGGTGCGAAGCGGTCAGTCTGCCACTGTGAGTGTGGGGCAAAAAATACCTTTACTAGTCTCGCAAACAGTTGCTAACGAGCAAATTGATGGAGACACAGGTTCGCGTCAAAATGTGGAGTACCGTGATACGGGGATCTCTCTGTCAGTAACTCCAACGGTTTTTTCAGATGGGCGCATCGATATGGATATCCAGCAAGAGGTTAGTGGTTCCTCGGTAACCGAGGGCACGGTTAACTTGACCCCCATTGTGTCCAGCCGGACTATCAGTACCAGTCTGAGTTTGCGTGATGGTGGGTCGGTACTTTTGGGTGGGCTTATTACCCGCGAACAAACTAAAGGTAATTCGCGCGTGCCCGTTCTTGGTGCGCTGCCAATAGTCGGTCATTTGTTCCGCACAGACAGCTCAAGTGCTGGCACAACTGAACTGATGATATTGGTTGTACCATATCTTGTGCGCGATGCAGATCAGGCAGAAGCCCTTACCAAGTCGTTTCGGCAGCAATTAAGCATTCCTTCTATAGATGAAGACTTGTCTGCGCCATAAATCTGGCTTGAATTTTGATTGCTAAAAAACATGGGGAATATACATCGGTTGTCATCGTTATTAACTGCGTAATCGCGGTAGATGTGCCTGATGGGGTGCTGGATGCACCCAAAATGTGCGAAGTTGAATGATGCTTGTGCATTCTTGAGATGTTCCACATTCTTGTGGCTTGGTTGAAAATAATAAAGCTAACTACTTGCAATGATTGGTAAATGTCTCATAGAATCCGTCGCTGATGGCAGGCGGAGCGCTTCGCCTGACTTCATTATTAATAAAAAGCAAAGCAGACATTGTTAGGGCTTTTGTTAGTAATTCAATAAACCTTACGTAAGTCAATGAAGGAAGTACGTAGCTATGAAAAACATGTTTAAAAAATCTGCACTGGCACTGACAGTGGCAACTATGTCTGCTGGCGTGTTTGCTGGCGAACTGGTTTACACCAACAGTGGCCTGTCAACCCCTACCAACGGTGCTGGTAACCACCCAATCGTGTTGGCTACCGAAGTGTTCGGTTCTGGCTCTGAAGCAACTCTGATTGCTGCTCCAGATATTACTTATGAGGTTGATGTAACTAAAGACGACATCGCTGATGGTGAAGTTGCTACTGTTAAGTTCACTTTGAACAAAAGTGCAGTGTTTGGTGAGAATTTGTCTTTGATCGACAACTGGGCAGCTTCTAACGCTACTCTGGTATTCTCTTTCAATGCTGGTGCGAATGTCGTGACTGTAGGTGGCGCTGGCGCTCCTTACGCTCAAAATGCGGAATTCACCATTGAAGTTGACTCAGGTGGTGAGATTGGTGATAACACTGTTGTGTTCAAAATCACCAACGTAGCTGGTGGCGCTGTTGCAGCGGCTAACTTGGATTCTGTTCAAATCGCTCAATTCCGTACTCGTAACCTGACTTCCGCTCTGGAAGGTTCTGTAGCTACTGCTCAGCGCACTGTATCTTTGGCTGCTGAATTCCGTAACGAAGACACCACTGTTACCGATACTCAACCAGCTATCGTGATCTTCGAATCACAACCAGTTCTGACTTTGCGTTCTGCAAACATCACTAACTACGAAGCTGTTCCTGGTCTGCGTTCACGTATCAACGTTGCAGCTGACGAAGAGCTGTTCACCAGCGCTACTGGCGTTGCTGCTGCTAGTGACTTCGACGAAACCAACGACGTTGACTTCGTACAATTGGGCGAACTCTACATTGAGCGTACCGAGAAATACGGTGAATTCGTTGCTAAAGAAAACGGCGCTCCATTTGACTGGAACGGTTCTGACGTATTCAGCATGATGATCGATGCAGGTGCTAACCTGGATGCATACGACGAGCTGAAGTTGGTTCCAATCAGCGGCGTAGAAGTTTGTGCTGATCCTGGTATCACTGACGGTTTGGCTGGCTTGACTTCAACTTTCGAATTGACTGGTCAAGATACCGCTGACTTGGAAAATGGTTACTTGGTTTGTGCTATTGCTGATGGCGACAAGCAAATCCCAGAAACTACCAAGTTTGAAGTTCAAGTTAACGTAGACTACTTCAACCCACGTTATGTTCCTTCCGAGTCTAACACTCTGGACTACGGCGCGATCCTGCGTAACGGTTGTTCTGTAACCCTGTTCAACGTACCTAACGTGAACGTAGGTGACAAAGCATTTATCCGTTTGAGCAACGTGAGCGACAACGCTGGCCGTGTAAGCGTAACTGGTTACGACGAAGCTGGTAACCTGTTGGAAGAAGTGGATCTGGATACCGTAATTCCAGCTCACGGTACTACCGTGTTCCACACTGACTCTTCTAACAGCGCAGGCGTTTACTTGGGTGACGTGTTCCCAGATTTCGCAGCTCTGACCTCTGGTCGTGCTCGTGTGATTCTGAAAGGCGGTTTCCCAGCGTGTGAAGCTCTGGGCTTGGTACGTACTCCAGCTGGCGTACTCACCAACATGACCAGCACTACTTACGCTGGTGATGATGCTCGCTTCGGCGAAGACAAAAACGGTACTTCTAACACCAACAACTAATAGTTGTTTGTGTTGGCTCTGTAGTAATACAGAGGCTACTGTTAAAAAAGGGTTCCTTCGGGAACCCTTTTTTTATGCCCGCAAAACGCCGAGCGAGTTACGTAAATAAACATTTTTTTTAAGGTGCCAGCCCCTATAATGCGCCGCATCCCTGTTTAACCCCTGTCGAGGTCGTTTATGGCTCAGCGTTTTATCCTCCTCTTTTTACTCAGCCTTTTGTCGCTCACTGCCTGGGCAAATACCAGTTTTAAAGAGGGAGAACACTACACCCGTTTAGCTCAGCCGCTGCCAAAAGGTATTGCGACGGTTACTGAGTTTTTTTATTACGGCTGCACAACCTGTTTTGAGCTATCACCGCTCCTTGGTGATTGGATAAAAGAGAAAAAGATCAGTTTTGCATTAATCCCCGCGCATTCTGAAACCGCAATGGTGGATGCAGCTCGCATGCACCACACGGCACAGGTTATTGGTGCAATGAACACGCTTTATGCGGTGAACTACAAAATAGTTCAGCACAACATGAAGCTGCAGGGCGCAGATCGTATTAATCACTATCTGGACTTGAATGGCATCAATAAAGAACTTTATTGGCAGGCTTGGTCAAGCCCGCAGGTAGAGCAGCGATTGCAAGGCTCCGCTGCACTGACAAAACAGGCACAAGTTTTCAAAACCCCTACGTTTATTGTTCACGGTGTTTACAAGGTGGATATCGAAAAGATGTCCAGCATAGAGCAGTTATTTGAAGTGTTGGATTTCCTGGTTGCCAACCCTCCCGCACCAGCGCCTGCACTGTTGCAGAAACCCAAAAAAGACTAGGTAATCCATAAGCAGCATTAGCTACCTATTCTTAACGGTTTTGGAACCTCATTTATGATTGAAGTCTCTGAGCTCAGCAAATGCTATCGCCTGTTCGATAACCCGGCGGATCGTTTAAAACAGAGCTTATTTCGTGGGCGCAAGCAGTTCTACAAAGAGTTTTGGCCAGTCCAGAACGTCAGTTTTCGGGTTGATAAAGCTGAGGTTGTGGGTTTAATTGGCGCTAATGGCTCAGGCAAGTCAACCATCCTGCAGCTTATTTGCGGCGTACTGCAGCCCACTAAAGGTAGCATTACTACGGAAGGAAGAATTGCTGCACTCCTCGAATTAGGGTCAGGCTTTAACCCGGAGTTTACCGGTCATGACAACCTCATTATGAACGCCTCACTGCTAGGGTTAACATCCGCGCAAATTGAAGAGCGCTATCAGGAAATTGTGGATTTTTCCGGCATTGGTGATTTTATCTATCAACCGGTTAAGCACTATTCCAGTGGTATGGTTGTGCGTCTTGCTTTTGCGATTAGCAGCTATGTAGATGCTGACATACTCGTAGTGGATGAGGCTCTGGCGGTAGGTGATGCAGGCTTTCAAGCCAAATGTTTGGAGCGCATAGAGCGCCTTATGCAGCAAGGCACTACAGTACTGCTAGTCACTCACGATATGCAGTTAATCAAGCGCTATTGCGACCGCGTCATCTACCTTAAAAAAGGTCAGATTGCCTATGACGGCGATCCGGAAGAGGGCACAGAAATTTATTTGGCAGAAACCAAGGAAACAGATTCAGCGAATAAAGCCGTTACGCGTAATCGTTCTACCACTGGTGCTGCCAATCTTGCTTTTGGTACCGGAAAGGGGGCTATTACAGAAGCGCAGATAGTCGCAGCATCTGGCAGGGGAAGCTCAGTTGTTGTCAAACAGGGGGAGCGGGTGCAGTTGGTCGTAAAAGCCAAAATCACAACTGAATTCACCTTTCCTCGCATTCAAATGACAGTGCGGGATAGTCGGGGCTATAACCTTTTTGGTTTTAACAACATTTATGGTGGAAAGAAGCTTACGCCTGACACAGAAGGTAACTTGACGGTAATGTTTAGTTTCGAGGCGGCCTTACAAGCAGGCGACTATGCAATCACCTTACGTTTGGATGATTGCGATAATACCGAGCAAGTTAATTTGGTTGATAAACAAGTTGGCATTGTGGACTTCACAGTAACAATGGTTACCAAGCACTTTGATGCGGTGATCGATCTAAAAGGACGTTGCGAGGAAATAGAGTGAACATAGTTTTTGTGTGTCAGCGCGGTGAGTTAGAAATAAAAGCTGTGCTTCTGGCGTGGTCGCTTAGACGATTTTTAGGTAAGGATGTAAACCTTATTGCCGCTTGCCCGCAGTTTTTGGACTGGGGAGATTTGTCTGAGAATACCAAGGCAATTCTGGGCACCCTCGATGTTCAGCTCGCGAGTTTTATGCCTGTTTTTGGCGAGCGCTATCCGATTGGAAACAAAATATCAGCACTTGCATTACTGCCTGATGGACAAAACGGCTGTTTTATTGATTCCGACATGTTGTGTTTGTCGCCTTGGAATCTTACCAATGACTTGGAAAAACACACCACCTTGGTTAAACCTGCGGACATGGGTACATGGGGCAGCGATAGTGCGTGGCAAGCGCTTTACTCGGCGTGTGATATTACCCTTCCTGAGCGTAAGGTTCGTTTAACTGTCACAGGTCAATTGTCATCACCCTATTTTAATGCAGGTTTTGTCGTTAGCTCCCAGCCTCAGCACTTGGCAGCGCAGTGGCTGATGTTCGCACAACAATTCGATCAGCAATCACCGCCACTGGAGAACAAATACCCTTGGCTGGATCAAATTGCGTTACCACTGGCAATGATAAAAACCGGCTCCTGGGGTGTGCTTGATGAGCGGTTTAATTTTCCTGCGCATCTGCGCCTACTGGGCGATAGTGACGTCGCACTTTGCCATTATCACTCTCCCCAAGTCATTTTGCGTGAACCTCGTCTTTATGATTTATTTAATTGTGCCCGCCAAGAACTTCAGCTTTTAGATTCATTATTAGCGGCACACCCCGCGTGGAGATCCTTAATTTCAATTTCTTTTCCCAGTGTTACCTACAAGGTAGAGGAACGTAATTTTTTGATTACGGGTATTCCGCGCAGTGGCACGAGTTATGTTAGTAGTATTTTAGATGCGCAGGATAATTGGCTGGTATTGAATGAGCCGGGCGAGATATTTGCGCATTTGAATGCGCGTAAAGATGCAAGTGGCATAGGCCAGTTCCATGCTGAATCCAGAGCAAGAGTTCTGTTGGGTGAACCGGTAAAAAATAAAGTAAAAAATGGGCAGGTCATTCAGGATACGGCACAACTGGATGCTGCTGAGCTATATCACCCTACAGTCCATTCTGCAGACTTTTGGTTGGGCAGCAAAAATACGCTTGCTTATCTGGCGTCTTTACCTAAGGTTATCGATCTTGGTTGGCCGGTGATTGCAATGGTGCGCCATCCGTTAGACACAATTACATCATGGCGTAATACATTCAACCACTTGCGTGATGCAAAGCCAAGTGAGTTACCCATCGCTAATCCACAATTCCACGGGTGGTCGGCGCAGCATCGAGAATATCTTTTAGAACTCGATTCTATGCCTGATGCTCGCCTGCGTAGAGTATTGTTTTGGCGCTTACTCGCCAGTGTTCTTATAGAGCATCGCAATGCGATTCAGTTGTATCGGTATGAAGATGTCATTACAGATCCTTCTTCATTTTTAGCGAGCGTTGCACAAAAGCTGAATTACCATAAACCAAATGTTTTAGCCTCGGGTAGTTTACGCAACCGTGTTGATCAATATGATCCTCTTGAGCGTGAAATGCTCGCCGATCTTTGTGCGAGTGAATTAGCCTTGCTGGGATACACGGTGTAGTTTTTATAAAAAGTACACCGATGCGTTCGCTAGAAAAAATTGTTATAGATGAGATAGATGATGAATATAGTGGCTACAACTTTACCGGACGTACTTGTCATTGAGCCTAGAGTATTTGGTGATGATCGGGGCTTTTTCTTTGAAAGCTTTAATCAACAACAATTTAATAAAGGGGTGGGCCGCGACATTAATTTTGTGCAGGATAATCATAGTAAATCTGCACGTGGTGTATTGCGTGGCTTGCATTATCAAATTGAACAAGCGCAAGGGAAGTTGGTGCGTGTTGTTACAGGCCGCGTATTAGATGTCGCTGTGGATTTACGCCAAACTTCCTCAACCTTTGGACAGTGGGTGGCAGTGGAGTTGACAGCAGAGAACAAGCGACAATTATGGGTTCCGGCCGGATTTGCCCATGGTTTTGTTGTACTGAGTGAAAGCGCTGAGTTTTTATATAAAACGACGGACTATTATGCCCCTGAAAAGGAGCGTTGTATTGCGTGGAATGACCCGGATTTGTCTATAGACTGGGGTATTGATTTTCCCCCTCTGTTATCTGCGAAGGATGCTGCAGGCGTCGCCTTTAAAGATGCTGATTACTATCGCTAGGACGGTACAAAATGAGCCCGGTATTTGATCTGCAATTTCAGGCGCGTCTGAATTGGTTGTCTGAGAAGACATTTTTAGTGGGGCGTGGCTACTCCTTGGCGTCAAGTGCTATCAGCGAAGGAAAGCTGCCGGTTACCGCAGTGCGTATCAAGCAGATATTGCAAACGTCGCAGCTCCCCGGGCGTAGCCGGTTGAACCAGTTATTTCCAGGGGACTCTGCGATCATTGAGTTTTCTTCTCCATCGGTGTTCCCACAAGCCGGCGTTTATGAGTCGGCGCCTTTTGTTGTCCTCGATTCACAAAGCAACGAATCGTTGGGCGAAGGCGTCATTGAATTTGTGTTGCGCCGCTCAACCAACATCCGCTGGCAAAACCTGACGATTAATAAGCAGGCTCGCGCTTTTGCCAAACAGCAGCAGCCGTGTTGTATCTGGTTTACTGGTTTATCCGGTGCAGGTAAATCAACTATCGCTAATCTGCTGGAAAAAAAACTGTACGACAGTGGTTGTCATACTTATTTGTTGGACGGCGATAATCTACGGCATGGTTTGAATCGCGATCTGGGGTTTACCGAGGCAGACCGTATTGAAAATATTCGCCGTGTTGCCGAAGTGGCAAAATTAATGGTGGATGCAGGCTTGATTGTTATCGCCTCTTTTATTTCCCCTTTCAAAGCGGATCGACAATTAGCGCGTGCGCTATTTGAGAGCGATGAATTTATTGAGGTTTTTGTTGATACACCTCTGGTCGAATGTGAGCGGCGCGATGTGAAGGGCCTCTATGCCAAAGCGCGACGTGGCGAATTAAAAAATTTTACCGGAATAGATAGTGGCTATGAGCCTCCGGAGAACCCTGAGTTGTGTGTACAAACAACTGTGCAAACGCCAGAGCAGTGCGTTGAACAGTTAGTCCAGTATCTGGTTACACAGAACATACTTTTGCAAAAAATAGTGGAATAATTTTTGTGGCTGGTGATAACAAATTACTGAGTGAAAAAAAATTAGTTGTGGTGTTAGGAATGCACCGCAGCGGTACCAGTGCGGTGATGAAGGCGTTGTCCTGCGTGGGTTATGCTTTGGGCGATAAATTAATGCCTGCGCGCGCAGATAACCCCAAAGGTTTTTTTGAAGATTCAGATATCGTTGAATTAAATAATCAAATGCTGGCGCACATAGGCCAGCACTGGTTTAGTTTGTCGCAAGTATCCAGCGAAAATGTTTCTGTGCTTGAACGTGCCGGCTTTGTTGATAGGGCGCTTGGGTTGTTACAGCAAAAACTGCAACAACACGCACAGCTGGCGATTAAAGATCCGCGTATCACCAAGCTAATTTTACTCTGGCAGCGAGTGTTCGCTCGACTGGATTGCCCTGTTAGTTTTGTCTTTAGTTTGCGCAATCCACTCAGTGTTGCCCAGTCTCTTTATCAGCGTAATCAGATGCCGCTTAAAAAAGGTTGCTGGTTGTGGCTGAGTCACAACATGGCTGCTGCCGAAGTGTTGCGCGAGCAGCCGATTAGTATTATTGATTACGATTTTTTGATGGATGATCCGGTTAGTTGTGTAAGTGGCTTGGCGACTGAATTAAATGCGCCGTTAGATGGTGAAATGTTAGCCGCCTTTGCCGCTGACTTTATCGATCCCGAGCTGCGTCACGCCAGTTATGACGAGCGTAGTCTTACTGATCATGCAAAGTGCCCCATGCCTGTAGGCAGCGCATATGCCTTGTTCAAAAACGCCCGCACAGGAACTGAAGGGCGGTTACAGCTGTGTGATTTTTTATCCGCACAGCGGGCGCTATTAGTTACCGAGTTTGCTGAAATAGATGCAATAGAAGCGGCAGCTATGCGTGCCACCGATATTGAATCGGTAAAACAATTGTTGGATGAACGCACCCACTGGGCCAAGGATTTGGAACAGCAGTTGGGTGAGCGCACACGCTGGGCTAAAGATTTGGAGCAGCAGTTGGATGAGCGCACACGCTGGGCCAAGGATTTGGAACAGCAGTTGGATGAGCACACGCACTGGGCCAGGGATTTGGAGCAGCAGTTGGATGAGCGCACGCACTGGGCCAGGGATTTGGAGCAGCAGCTTGATGAGCGTACTCAATGGGCTCAGACGCTCGATCGTGAGCTGGTGAGCAGTAAAGCGGATGCAGTGCGGTTGCTTGAACTGAACGCTACTCTAGAGCAAAACCTGCAGCAACAAATTGCCATAACGGCACAAAGCCAGCAGGAACTATCCCGGCAGCAGCAGCTTTCACACTATCTACAAAATCAGTTGGATGAATTACGTAGTAATTATCAACAGGTGATCCAGTCACGTTCCTGGAAACTGACCAAACCACTGCGTGCTATGGGGCGTTTATTACGTGGTGAGACGGCATTTCTGGTTCCTTATTTAAAACCGCGTGCTCAGCGTTTGGGGCGCTTGGTTTATCAGCGCTTACCTGTGCCACTGGTGGTGAAACACAAATTGGCCAGTTTTGCTTATCGCCTTGCCGGCCCCTTATTTGAAGGCGTAGTGCATTACGAAATGTGGCGCCGTAGCGGCAAGCCTGATCTTCCTGCTGTTGCTGCGAGCGGTGTTATCGCTCAGGAGAATATTCAACAAGCGCTGACTGAGTTGGTCTTGCCCTGTGCTGAAGCGCCGTTGGTGTCGGTGATTATTCCCAGCTACGGCAATCTACCGGTGACCTTGACTTGTCTTTTATCCATTGCACGGAACCTGCCCAGTGTTGATATAGAAGTACTGGTGGTAGAGGATCATTCATCAGATCACGATATTCATCTGTTGCAGCAGGTGAAAGGGCTACGCTATGAAGTTAACCCCGTTAACCTTGGCTTTTTGCGTTCCTGTAACCGCGCCGTGTCGCTCGCCCGTGGCACTTACGTCTATCTGCTTAATAACGACACCGAAGTGACACCCGGCTGGCTGGATAGCCTGCTGGATGTTTTCCAGCGTTATCCCGATTGCGGTTTGGTCGGATCCAAACTGGTCTACCCGGATGGGCGCTTGCAGGAGGCTGGCGGCATTCTGTGGCGCGATGGTTCGGCCTGGAACTATGGTCGTTTGCAAGACCCAAGTCTGCCGCAATTTAATTATCTGCGCGAAGCAGATTACTGCTCGGGTGCATCCTTGCTCATCGAAAAAGCATTTTTTACCCAATTGGGCTTGTTTGATGAGCGTTATGTACCGGCCTACTACGAGGACACAGATCTGGCGTTTATGGTGCGGGCCGCGGGTAAAAAGGTGTATTACCAACCAGCATCCACCATTATTCACTACGAGGGGGTCTCCAACGGCACGGATACGGGTGCAGGTATCAAGGCGTATCAAGTCACTAACCAGCAGAAGTTTTTTTCCAAGTGGCAGGCAAATCTGGCTGATCACTACCCCAATGCCGAGCGGGTTTTTACCGCCAAAGATCGCGCTTGGGAGAAACCCTGCGTACTGGTAGTGGATCACTATGTACTCCAGCCAGATCGCGATGCTGGCTCGCGCTCCACTTTGGCAATCATGACCGGATTGCAAAAGATGGGATTTGTGGTGAAGTTCTGGCCAGATAATCTTTGGTACGACCCTGAATACACTCCCCGTTTACAACAACTCGGGATAGAAGTGGTTTACGGCGGTGACCACTTGGGTGGCTTCCGCGAGTGGCTCAGTGCTGCAGAGGGTGGCATAAGCCATGTGTTACTGAATCGTCCGCATATTGCTAGCAACTATGTAGATACCCTTGCCAACTTTCCGAATATTCGTGTCGTGTATTACGGACACGATCTTCATTTTGAGCGCCTCGAACGTGAATATGCGCTCAACCCAAGTTCAGCCTTGTTGAAGGACAGAGACTATTTTTATCAACTCGAAACTGCCATTTGGAACAAGGTGGATGTGGTGCTCTACCCATCTGTGGATGAGGCTGAAACGGTTAAGCGAATTGCTCCCGGGATCAACGCTGCCGCCGTATGTCCCTATATTTACGAAGGCTTGCAGGCCTATGCAAATCGCTCCGCGGTAACAGGAAAAAAAGTGATTTTTGTAGCTGGTTTTGGTCATCCGCCAAATACCGATGCTGCGCTTTGGTTTGTAAAGGACATCTGGCCACTGATTAAAGCGCGCCAAGGCGATGCCACTTTATATCTGATTGGTTCAAAACCAACAGCGGAGGTTATGGGGTTAGCTGATAGCGATATTTTTGTCACTGGCTATGTAACCGATGAAGCGCTCGCTGCACATTATGCGTCAGCCAGGGTTGCTGTTGTGCCGTTACGTTTTGGTGCTGGAGTAAAAAATAAAGTGGTAGAGGCCATGGCCTTTGGTGCGCCTTTGGTTACCACTGAGGTGGGCGCACAGGGGTTGCCGGGGCTGAATGAATTAATTCCTGTGACGTCGCAGGCTGAGCTTTTTGCTGGCCATGTTCTGGATATCATTGAGAATGATAATGCCTGGTTGCGCTATTCGCATGCAGGCAATCAGTATGTTTCTCAACATTATTCTATTGAGTCGATGATCTCGACTTTACAGCTAGCATTTTTACAGCAGGAGTAGAAAGTTAATGGATGCCAAGCGTGAATATTTACGGCATGTCGATGGATTGCGGGCACTTGCTGTTCTTATCGTTATCTTTTTTCATTTTGGTATTAGTGGATTCTCTGGCGGTTATGTCGGGGTCGATATTTTTTTTGTCATTAGCGGATTTCTGATTACCCGTATTTTAATTGCCGAGATTGAAACTACCGGTAGTTTTAGTTTTTTGAATTTTTATAAACGCCGAATTCGCCGCCTATTTCCTGCGCTAATTTTTATTTTGTCGCTCTCTACTCTTGCTGCCTTAATAATTTTTGCGCCTGAAAATCTGGTTCAGCATGGCGGTGCGCTCGCTTCCGCTGCACTGTCTGTGTCAAATATCTTGTTCTGGTTTGAGAGTGGCTACTTCGATTCGGCGGCACATCTCAAGCCGCTATTACACACTTGGTCACTCAGTGTTGAAGAACAGTTTTATTTAGTGTGGCCAGCATTTTTATTATTGCTGCGCAATCGACTAAATATAGCAATCGGTATTACGCTGGTTGCTTTAATCAGTTTCTATTTGAATTTTCACTATGTGAAAACTGCGGAACCAGGTTTTGCTGACACACTATTTTTCTGGGCGCCGTTCAGAGGCTTTGAATTCGCCATAGGTGCGGCATGTGTGCTGCTGGAAAAGCGCCTCGAACTAAGCCAATTTGTGCGCAATGTTTTCGCTGTGATTGGTCTTGGTTTGATTAGTTACAGTGTGGTGACTCTTACAGATACCTCTGTTTTTCCTTACCTCAATGCACTTCCTCCTTGTATAGGCACAGCATTAATTATTTTGTCTGGCGGTAGCATGGCCAGCAAAATAATCTTTGAGAACAAGCTCGCGGTCGCCATTGGTCTATTGAGCTATTCGCTGTATCTTGCGCACTGGCCAATCTATTCATTTACCCGGTATGTATTAACGGATGTGAGTTCGTTTACCGTTATTTCTGCAATGCTGGTTGCGTCATTTTTATTGGCCTTGATTAGTTTTTTTGCAGTTGAGCGCCCCTTCCGCTTTGCAAGCAGCGGTTGGCAAAAGCGTTGGGTATATCCTGGTTCGCTGGCAGGTTTGTTGTTGCTTTGTATATTCGGCCTTACCTTGAAATTCTCTGATGGTTGGCCCTGGCGCTTCTCATCGGCTCCGCTCACAGCCTCACAAATAGAAGAAGGGAAAAGCAAACGTTTTATCGATTTGCATTCGGGCTGCAATCTACTGGTGCTGGAAAATACCGAACGCTGTCATATGGAGCGTCCAATCCAGATCCTATTGTTCGGCAACTCCCATGAGCCAGATGGCTACAATATCTTTAACTATTTGTATGGTGCTAACGCGAAGGTCAATATTATTTCCTTCGGAACAGTTAACGATTGTAACTTTATAATTAATGAACAGGGATTATCTTCGCCAGTAAAAGCTCTGGACTGTCAGCGTCGATTTGAAACGTTAAACAATCCGGAATTTATCAGTAAGTTGACGCATGTTGTTTACAGCAATCACACCGGCTTTGAATATGTTGCGCGGGATTTGTGGGCGGCACTCGCACATATCCAGCAGCGCAATAGCGCTCTAAAGTTGATTGTTCTTGGTAGTTATTTGGAGACATCCTTGGGGTGTGCCACTATCCGCAATAAAGAAGGAAGTTTTGATGCCTGCAAAAAGCCTGAATATATAAATTATTTCAAAACGGATGAGCGTGATCAATCAATAGTGCCAGAAGTAAAAACGTTAGAGTATCTCTACATCAGTAAGTTTGATTTGCTCTGCCCCGATGGAAAACTTGAGAGCTGCTTAACCTTTGCAAATGGTGAGCCTATGTTTTATGACGAACACCATTTGTCCTATGGTTTTGCCCAATATCTGGCCAAGCTTATCGCTTCCGAATATCAGCAGCCGCTAGTACAGTTGGGCCTGCCAAAACCATTAAGTTCGGAGTAAATACCATGTATGGTTTTTTTATGAATATCCAGAGGCTATGGAGGCAGTGCCAGCTGTGGTTGATTGCTGTTCTATTTGTTGCCGTTAATGCAGTTTTTATTCTTGGCGTTACCTTCGGTATTCCACTCAGTGATGAGTGGCGTTGGGTTAAAGAACTATTATTTCCGCTGCAACGTGGTGAGATTGGCTTAGGTCAGTATTTATTAGGTGAATATGCTTTTTTGTCCCATTCACATTATTTAGCTCTACTATTTTTGTGGTTCGATTATTCCTACCTGAGTTTGGATTTTCGGTATTTTAGCTACCTGGGTTTGTTGTTCTATTTGAGCACCTATGTTGCTTTACTGGTGTATTGCAAGCGTTATTTATTTCAAGATATAAATTTCAGCCTTGCTCCGATTCTTATACTCAGTGTCGGTTATTTTTGTATCACCAGCGATTTTCCTTGGTTGCTTGTAGTATTTGAATATGTGTATTTTTTTATTGCCATCATTACCTTGTTGATGCTGGATTCCTTCCTGCAGGGCAGAGTAGGCCTGAAGCTTTTGCTGGCGACAATGCTTGGTTGTTTAGTATTGGCTGACACTATTGGTATGGCGGCAGTTTTTATGTGCCTGTTCGCTTTGCTTATTAACGCCATTTTTGTACCCGCAAAACGTAAACCGTTTTTTCTTATAATGGCAGTAATCACTGCTTTTTTTGTATTGCAATATTTTTTGTTGGGAAAGGGCATAGGTATCAGTGCACATTCGCGTGTTGACACACTTATAGCCATGCTGCGTAACCCGGCTGATACATTGATCTCATTTATGTCCATATTTAGTCAGCCGCTAGTGGATATTAATATTCTCAAATATGTTGTCGGCGAGCGCAATGCGCCAATTTTGCAGTTTGGGCTTGGTATTTGTGGATTTATATTTACAGCTTGGATGTTGTATTACTATTTTAATGAACGCGGCTGGCAAAAATCCCAATTGCCCTTGCTTTTTATTGGTTACAGCATGATGACTTGGGCGTTGATTTTTATTTCCCGATATCAGGATTACGGTGTGTCGGTTATGGATGAGCCGCGTTACGTGCGCCTGTTTACGCTGATTTACGTGGGCGTTGGAATTGCTGCCTTTTGCATAACGCACACTGTGCAAATACGCAGAGTCTTCACTTCTGCCGCAGTTATTTTACTGTGCACATATTCTGGTTCTGCAGTCTTTAAATATTGGCAGGATCAATATATTGAATCCTACTTTAGCAATGCAAAGGCGGAGCTGTTGAAGGAGCCTATAGATTCGCAAGCGCTTGCTGTGTATATAGGTCGTTGTGCAAATGATTATTGCACCAGTGTTGTTGAGCAAATGAGAGCGGAGAAGCTAAGTATTTTTAAGGAGTCAGATATTACCCGCTAACTATAGCGGGCAATATTCTCCAGCGCCGCGCCCCAATTGCTTGGTTTGATACCAAAATTTTTTTCAATTTTGCTGCAATCCAATTTGGAATTTGCGGGGCGTTTGGCGGGGGTCGGGTAATCAGCAGTGCCAATAGCATTCAACTGTGGAATCGCTTTGTTATATAGCTTTGTTTTTTCTGCTGCGGAAAAAATTTTCTGCGCAAAACCAAACCAGCTGATATGCGGTGCACCTGAGTAGTGGTAAATGCCCCAAATAGTTGGGTTGCCCGAAGCATAGTGTTTGACAATCTGGATTAATGTCGTGGCGATATCACCAGCATAGGTTGGTCCGCCTTCTTGATCTGCCACTATACCTAAACTCTCCCGCGAGCTACCCAGGCGCAGCATAGTTTTCACAAAGTTATTGCCGTGCTCACCAAAAACCCAGGCAGTGCGCAGAATTATATGTTTATCGTTGGTGGCGATAACCGCGTGTTCGCCTGCTAATTTGCTCTGCCCGTAAATACCCTGTGGTGCAGCCTCATCTTCTTCGCGGTAGCTTCCACTGGCATCACCGCCAAATACATAATCGGTTGAGATATGCAAAATCGCAGCGCCTACTGTTTTTGCAGCACGTGCAAGATTAGCCGGGCCATCGCGGTTGATCGCATAAGCTAGCTCAGGTTCTTGTTCGGCTTTGTCTACTGCTGTGTAGGCTGCTGCGTTGATAATCACATCAGGTTTTAGCTCGGCAATACAGGTGTTTACTGCATTAGTATCGCTGATATCCAATTCGCTGCGGGTAAGTGCGACAAAATCAAAATCCTGCTCACGCAACTGTTGTTGCAGGCAATAACCGACCTGACCGTTAGCACCGGTAACTACAATCTTCATGCTTTTGCCTGCTCTGCAATTTTTAACAGATATTGACCGTATCCGGTTTTTGCCAGTGCTTTGCCTTCAGCAATTAATTGCTCTTTGTTGATCCATTTGTTGGCGAAGGCAATTTCCTCAAGGCAGGCAACTTTTAAGCCTTGCCGATGTTCAATGGTTTGCACAAAGTGACCAGCTTCAAGCAAGCTATCGTGAGTGCCGGTATCCAGCCATGCGTAACCACGGCCAAGCAGCTCTACATTTAAATCGCCACGCTCTAAATACGCATTATTAACACTGGTAATTTCCAGCTCACCGCGAGCAGAGGGTTTAATGGATTTGGCAATTTCTATTACGTCGTTATCGTAAAAATACAAACCCGTCACTGCATAATTGGATTTGGGTTTTGCAGGTTTTTCTTCGATGGAAATAGCGCGCATTTGTTGGTCAAATTCCACTACTCCGAAGCGGCCCGGATCATTGACGTGATAACCAAATACTGTTGCGCCGGTTTTACGTTTGACAGCATTGTGCAAGTGTTGGGTGAGGCCATGACCGTAATAAATGTTGTCGCCTAGCACCAGGCAGACATTGTCTTTTCCGATGAAGCCTTCACCAATAATAAAGGCTTGTGCCAAACCATCCGGGCTTGGTTGCACGGCGTAATTCAAACGGATTCCATACTGCGAACCATCACCCAGTAGGCGCATAAAGCTGGCGGAATCCTCTGGGGTGGTGATGATGAGAATGTCTTGAATGCCTGCCAGCATCAACACCGATAGCGGGTAGTAAATCATTGGTTTGTCGTAGATCGGCAGCAGCTGTTTGGACACACCCTTGGTAATGGGGTGGAGGCGAGTGCCGCTGCCCCCTGCGAGAATAATGCCTTTCATAAAAAATCCTGGTGCTTTGAATACGCATCGCCAACGCCGGTTGAGGATGCATAGATTGGATTATTGGTTGCCGAGGCGCTCACGCTGATAGCTGCCATCCTGGACGCGCTGCGCCCAGGTCAGGTTTTCCAAATACCAAATGACGGTTTTGCGAATACCTGACTCAAAGGTTTCCTCGGGTGACCAACCTAGTTCGCGTTTGATTTTGCTGGCATCAATTGCGTAGCGAATATCATGGCCGGGGCGATCCTGCACAAAAGTAATCAGTTCGCGATGCGCGTTGATGGGCAGGTCAGTGGAGGCCAGAGGGCGCAACTCATCCAGCAATTCGCAAATTTTCAGTACCACATCGAGATTTTGTTTCTCGTTGTGGCCACCGATATTGTACGTCTCGCCGATAGCGCCTTCTGTAACCACTTTGTAAAGGGCGCGGGCATGGTCTTCCACAAAGAGCCAGTCGCGAATCTGGTTGCCTTTACCGTAAACCGGCAGGGGCTTGCCTTCCAGCGCATTGAGTATGACCAGCGGAATCAATTTCTCGGGGAAGTGGTAGGGGCCATAATTATTGGAGCAGTTGGTAACCAGGGTTGGCAGGCCATAGGTCCGGCGCCAGGCGCGCACCAGGTGGTCGGAGCTGGCCTTGCTCGCAGAGTAGGGCGAGCTGGGGGCATAGGGTGTGGTTTCGGTGAATAAATCTTCCGGCCCTTCGAGGTCGCCGTAAACTTCATCGGTGGAAATGTGATGAAAGCGGAATGCGGCTTTGCGGGCTTCTGGCAGGTTTTTCCAGTAGTCGCGACTGGCTTCCAACAACTGGTAGGTGCCGACAATATTGGTTTCGATAAACGCGGCAGGGCCGTCGATGGAGCGATCCACATGGCTTTCTGCTGCCAAATGCATCACCGCGTCGGGTTGATGCTGGGCAAATACTCTATCCAGCCCGGCGCGGTCACAAATATCTACTTGCTCAAAAGCGTAGCGAGCATTGTCGGCAACACTGGTGAGTGATTCCAGGTTGCCGGCGTAGGTGAGTTTATCCAGATTAACTACCGAGTCATCGGTGTTATTAATGATATGGCGTACAACGGCAGAGCCGATAAATCCGGCGCCGCCGGTAACCAAAATTTTCATAACCAATCCCGTTATTGCTGGCGGCCAACCGAGTAGTAATTAAAACCGCGTTTGGCCATACGTTTAGGGTCATACATGTTGCGGCCATCAAAAATCGTGGCTTGGCTGAGCATGTCTTTAACCAAGTCAAAATCCGGTGCGCGGAAGGCTTGCCATTCGGTCACAATAATCAGCGCATCGGCATGTTTCAGCGCGCTTTCTTTGGTGCCGCACAACAGCAGGTCGTCGCGGTTACCGTAAATGCGCTGGGTTTCGTTCATGGCTTCCGGGTCAAAAGCCTGTACCTTGGCGCCGGCCGCCCAGAGCGCTTCCATTAATACGCGCGATGGTGCCTCGCGCATGTCGTCAGTGTTGGGTTTGAAGCTGAGGCCCCAGAGTGCAAAGGTTTTGCCTTTGAGTTCTCCGCCAAAATGCTTACTGATTTTATTGAACAGAGTGGTTTTTTGTTCATTGTTGCGCGCTTCGACGGCCTTTAGCACCTTGGCGTCAAACTTGATTTGGTCTGCGGTTTGGATGAGCGCCTGCACATCTTTGGGGAAGCAGGAGCCGCCGTAACCCACACCCGGGTAGATGAAGTGATAGCCAATACGTGGGTCGCTACCAATGCCATGACGCACTGCCTCAATATCTGCGCCAAGGATTTCGGCGAGGTTGGCCATTTCATTCATAAAGCTGATTTTGGTGGCAAGCATGCAGTTGGCGGCATATTTGGTCAGCTCTGCACTGCGTACATCCATCACGATGATTTTTTCGTGGTTGCGATTGAACGGCGCATAAAGCTCGCGCATTACATCTTCGGCGTCCTTGTTGTCGGTGCCAATAACGATGCGGTCCGGCTTCATACAGTCGGCAACGGCTGAACCCTCTTTGAGGAATTCGGGGTTGGAGATCACATCAAAGGTAAGTTCGGTTTTGCCTTTGGCTTGAAGTACTTCGGTGATACTGGCTTTGACTTTGTCACCAGTACCCACCGGCACGGTGGACTTATCCACCACAATTTTGTGGGATTCCATATGTTCGGCAATGGTGCTGGCTACGGCGAGTACGTATTTTAAATCTGCCGAACCATCTTCATCGGGCGGTGTGCCCACGGCGATAAACTGGACTTCGCCGTGTTTAACCCCCAGTGCGGCATCGATGGTGAAGCTCAAGCGGCCGGCGGCAAAATTCTCTTTGACCAAAGGTTCCAAGCCGGGCTCATAAATCGGGATTCGCCCCTGTTTCAAAGCCTCTACCTTATCGGCGTCCACATCTACACAAACCACATCGTGGCCCACTTCAGCCAGAATCGCGGCTTGCACCAAGCCGACATAGCCAATTCCAAATACGGTAACTTTCATGGTGACTTAGTTCCTTTGTAAAGAGAAAAATCCGGTTTCTACTCAGGAAACAACCTGGCTTAAATTGGCCTGGAGTTTCGCGAGCACTTGTTTTACCAGCGCAGCCGCGCGGGTCTGATCATTTGCTTCGGCATAACAGCGTAACTCGGGTGCGTTACCGGAAGGGCGCAGGTGAATAATCTCGCCATCATCAAAACGGATACGCAAACCATCGGTGGTATTAACAGCGCTTACTGTTTTGTCGCTTATGCCAAGCAGCTTGAGTAGCGCTGATTGATCCCCGCTAGCCTCGGCAATCAAGGTTTTACTGGTTGCTGTAGGCACATTCTGGATTCTATCGCTGGCCGTAAACCGTGCGGGCAGTGAAGCCACCTGCGCCGACAAACTGTGACTGGCTGCCGCCGCGATAAGCGCAATACCGGGCAGGAGTGCATCGCGGGTGGGTAAGGCTTTGAGCCATTTGCCATTGAGCTGCACATCGGAGCCCAATAAAAACCCGCCGTTGGCTTCAAACCCGGCAATCGCGGCATGGCTGCTGGCCAGCTCTTCCAATGCAGCAATGACATAAGGTGAGCCGATTCTGGTGCGGGCAACCTCGGCAAAGGCGCCACATTGTTCAATGGCGCTATTGCAGCTTACCGGAACCGCCAGCGCGTTAATGCCCAATTGGCGCGCGCACAATAGGCCAACTATGTCGCCGCGCAACCAGTTGCCGTTTTCATCCGCAATGAGTGGTCTGTCGCCATCGCCATCGGTGGAAAAAATCGCATCAAAACCATATTCCTGTGACCAGCGACGACCTTTTTCTACATCGGCATCGGCGACGGCTTCGGTGTCTATGGGCACAAAGGTGTCGGTGCGCTCAAGGCTGGTCACCTCGGCACCCAGGCTACGGAACAGATCGGCATAGAGGTCGCGGCCGGCGCTGGAGTGTTCATAAAGGCCGATATGCAAGCCTCGCATTATGCCCGGGGTGAACACCGCGCAATACCGTTGGATGTAATTGGCGGCGCCCGCCGGGTTAACCTCCGGCAGTTTGGCATCAAAGGTGGTCAGGTTTTCACGGGTATCGACAATTGCCAGTTCATCGGCTTTGGTGATTTCCCCGGTAGGGCGGTAGAACTTGAGGCCGTTGCGATCAAACGGGATATGGCTGCCGGTCACCATAATGGCCGGCACACCATCTTGCATCGCCTGGTAAGCCAGGGCCGGCGTGGGTAATACACCGTAATAATCCACTGCCACGCCCAAGGCTTCGGCGGCACCGGCGCAGGCGGCTGCCATGACCGGGCTGCTGGGGCGATTATCAATACCAATGGCAAGGCGTTTGACACTAAATTCGCGCTGCATAACACGCAGGAAACTCTGGGTAAAACTGGCGACTACCTCGTCAGTAAAATCGACAACCAGACCGCGTGCGCCGGAAGTGCCAAAGCTGATACCGCTTTGGCCAATAATTTCGTTGAGTAATTTTGTCATGACTTTGTCCACCTTAACGCTCGGAAAAACGCACTATATCGTCTTCGCCCAAATAGGCGCCGGACTGTACCTCGATCAGTTCAAGCGGGATCTTGCCCGGGTTTTCGAGTGAGTGCGCCGTGCCCAGCGGGATATAGATGGATTGGTTTTCGGTGAGAATGGATTCCTTGCCTGCTACATTCACCCGCGCGGTACCTGACACCACTATCCAGTGCTCGGAGCGGTGATGGTGCATTTGCATGGAGACTTTTTGTTCTGGCATCACGGTAATGCGTTTAACTTGATAGCGATAGCCAGTATCGATTGAATCCTGTTTACCCCAGCGGCGGTAGACTTCGCGGTGGACTCGATGCTCGGGGCGCCCGCTTTTTTTCAGGTTTTGCACTATGGCTTTTACATCTTGCACGTGATCTTTGGAGGCCACCAACACGGCATCTTTGGTTTGCACGACAATGGTATTTTCCAGCCCCACAGTCGCCACCAGGCCTGTTTCGGCAAACACGTAATTGTTCTGGCTATTAAAGGAAAGCACATCGCCTTTGTGGGAGTTGCCCTCGATATTTTTCTCCGAAACTTCCCACAGTGAGGACCAGGAGCCCACATCGCTCCAGCCCGCGTCCAGCGGAATCACTACCGCACTGTCGGTTTTTTCCATCACTGCATAGTCGATGGAGTCATCGGGGCATTTCAGGAAAGCATCTTTATTGACCCGGATAAAGTCCAGGTCGGGGTCGATATTTTCCATGGCCAATTCGCAGGCGGCAAAAATATCCGGGCGATACTCTTTCAGGTTGTCCAGATAAACGCTTGCCTTGAACAGGAACATACCGCTGTTCCAGTAGTAGTCGCCACTGGCGAGATACTTTTCAGCCGTTTGCAGATTGGGTTTTTCAACAAACTGCTGCACCACATAAGCGGTTTCGGCGCCGGCAATTGCTTGTGAATTGGCCGCTTGGATGTAGCCATAACCCGTTTCGGGTGCAGTAGGTACTATGCCAAAGGTGACCAGCTTATTTTGTTCGGCGCAGGGAATAGCCGCGCAGACTATGCGACGGAATTCGACTTCATCCAGAATGATGTGATCGGCGGCCAGTACCAGCAGCAATGGGTCCAGCCCTTTTTTGAGCGCAGCCAAGGCGGCCAGCGCAATCGCCGGGGCCGTATTTCTACCGGCAGGCTCGAGGATGATGTTGTTGTTGAGCTGGTTCAGTTGGCGCAATTGCTCGGCGGCAATAAAGCGGTGTTCTTCGTTGCAAATCACCAGCGGGGGTAGGGTATCCAAACCATTGAGGCGTTTGATGGTGGCCTGCAGCATGGTGGATTTGCCATCCAGATTCAAAAACTGCTTGGGCATCAAGTCGCGGGACAGTGGCCACAGGCGACTTCCTGAACCTCCGGCCATAATTACGGGTAGTATCATCACTGCCTCCTTGAAGGTTATGAACCCGAAAAAACGGCAACCGGGTTCAATGGACTAAGTGTATTGAATCGCAAACGGAAAATGGCGCACCCGACAGGATTCGAACCTGTGACCAACGGCTTCGGAAGCCGCTACTCTATCCAGCTGAGCTACGGGTGCTTGGTGAAATTATGCTGTTGTGCAGTATTTTCGATTTCTGATGGCGATTCCTGCCCGGAATTGCTTGCAAATAGTTGTCCAACTTGCGTGAACGGGCGCGATTCTACTGGGCTTAGCCAGTGTCGTCTAGGTTGACACTGGCGATTGTTTGGAAGTTTGTTCCCGGGCAAGTTCACTGAGCCTTAATGTCTGTTCTACCTTCGCTGTGCCCAAGCTCTCGCTCATGGTGCCAAAGTGAAAATCGCCGAGCATTTTTTCCAGGCGCGGCAAGCAGCGCTTGAGATTGGTGTAATGACGAAAGTTGCTGAACCAGCTGGCATTAGGCACGCGCGGCTGTTCCGGGTCTATTTCCCAGGGGTGCAGGTAAAAAATTTGCGGTTTGGTCTGGTTCAAACTGGCGCGCTCAAACAGCCATTTGGAGAGTGCATAGGGGTATTGGCGAAAGTAACCGCCTCCCGCTGCGGGTATAGATTGCCCCAGCACCTTGGCGGTGGTGAGCGGGAACTCCAGCAGGCTGGCGCCGCTGCTGGTAATAATCCGGTAGGGCTCTTCAGGGCTGCCGGGAATGCCGTAATTATCGTGGCGGGTGGGAAAAATGCTGGAGTCCCAGGTGAATCCCAGCTCGGCGAGAATATCCAAGGCCCAGAGCGACTTACGGGTAATGGAATAGCTGGCGGCGCGGTAGCCGGTAATTGGCGTCTGGGTCAAATCCTCAAGAATCTGTTTGGACTTGGCTGTCTCGGCGCGAAATACTTCCGGTGTTTGGGTGTAAATCAGCTGGTGGCTAAATCCGTGGGAGGCGATTTCATGGCCTTGTTGGTGGATTTTTTTCACCAGTTGTGGGTACTTCTCCGCTACCCAGCCCAGAATAAAAAATGTAATTTTTATATTGTGATCAGCAAAAAGTTGCAATAAACGCTCGGTGTTTTGTTCCACTCGCGCTGGCCAATTATTCCACTCGCTGGGTTTTATCACCTTGGCAAAAGCGGCTACATGGTAGTAGTCCTCTACGTCCACGGTCATGGCATGGGTGATGGCGTTTTGTTTCATTGCATTTAGCCTTTGGTTAATAAAACGGCATCTTGCGATGCCGTTTTATTGGTAACTTCAACTGATTTGGCCCGCGCATCCCAGCTTGCCACATTACATCCTTTAATAAACTGCCTTGTGCAGTGCTTTATTTATAACCCTACAGCTTTCTGTTTACACCTTGTAGTAGTCGCGATACCACTTCACAAAGTTTTCAATACCGACTTCCACCGGGGTGGTGGGTTTGTAGCCCACATCCTCAATCAGTGCGTCCACATTGGCATAGGTGTCGGGCACGTCACCGGCCTGCAGTGGCAACAGGTTTTTAATCGCCTTTTTGCCCAGGCAGTCTTCCAGCACTTCAATGTAGCGCAACAGCTCTACCGGATTGTTGGAGCCTATGTTGTAGATGCGATAGGGCGCGCTGGAGGTGGCTGGATCCGGGGTGTTGCCGCTCCAATTCGGGTTGGGAGTGGCGACGTTATCCAGCGTGCGCACGACACCTTCAACTATATCGTCAATGTAGGTGAAATCGCGGCGATGGTTGCCGTAGTTGAAAACATCAATCGGCTCGCCGGCGAGAATCTTTTTGGTGAAGATAAACAGCGCCATGTCCGGGCGACCCCAAGGGCCGTAGACGGTAAAAAAGCGCAGGCCGGTGGTGGGGATTTTGAACAGATGGCTGTAGGTATGCGCCATAAGCTCATTGGCTTTTTTGCTGGTGGCGTAGAGGCTGACGGGGTGATCCACGTTGTTGTGCACATCAAACGGCATAGCGGTATTCATACCGTACACCGAGCTGCTGGAGGCGTAGACCAAATTGTCGGTGCCAAAGTGGCGGCAGCCTTCCAGAATGTTCAAAAACCCGGTGATGTTCGCATCTATATAAGCCTGCGGATTTTCCAGCGAGTAGCGCACGCCGGCTTGTGCAGCTAGGTTCACTACGCGATCGGGCTTGTGGGTTTTAAACACATTGTCGATGGCGGCCTTGTCTTCCAGGTTGCAGCGAATATCGGTAAAGCCGCTGTTGCCGGTGAGATGGGCAAGACGGTCTTTTTTGATTTGCACATCGTAGTAATCATTGAGGTTGTCTATACCCACAACCTCATCGCCCCGTGCCAGCAGGCGCTTTGCCAAAGTTGAGCCGATAAAACCGGCGGTACCTGTCACCAATACTTTCATAACGCTTCCTTTATTAATCCTGACCGCTGTGCCTGATGGGATGCGCCCGCTTAGAGGCGAGCATCTACGGCATCTTTGGGGAGAATATGTTTTACGTCGAACAGCACGTGATTGCCTTTGCCCAGTGCGCGGATTTCGGCAGCGCCCATAGCGCGGAATTTATCGTGGCCTACACACAGGATAATAGCGTCATAACTGCCCGCCTTGGGTGACTCTATCAATTCCAAACCGTACTCGTGCTGGGCTTCGGCGCCATCGGCCCAGGGGTCGTACACGTGCACATTGGCGTTGTAATTTTTCAGTTCATTGATGATGTCGATCACCCGGGTATTGCGCAGGTCGGGGCAGTTTTCTTTGAAGGTCAAACCCATAATCAGAATATTGGAGTCCACCACATGACACTTGCGCTGGGTCATCATTTTGACCACGGAATCCGCCACAAACGTGCCCATGCCATCATTGATACGGCGGCCAGCCAGGATCACTTCGGGGTTGTAACCTACTTGCTGTGCTTTGTGGGTTAGATAGTAGGGGTCAACACTAATACAGTGGCCGCCCACCAAACCGGGGCGGAAGGGCAGGAAGTTCCACTTGGTGCCCGCGGCTTCCAGCACTTCCAGCGTATCTATATTCAAACGCTTGAATATTAATGACAGCTCGTTGATCAGGGCGATGTTGATATCGCGCTGGGTGTTTTCAATCACCTTGGCGGCTTCAGCAACTTTAATGCTGCTGGCTTTGTGGGTGCCCACCACCACAATTTTGCGGTACAGCTGATCCACAAATTCCGCGACTTCAGGCGTAGAGCCGGAGGTGATTTTGGTGATGTTGTGCACGCGGTGTTGTTTGTCGCCCGGGTTGATGCGCTCGGGGCTGTAGCCGGCAAAAAAGTCCTGATTGAATTTCAGGCCCGATACCTTCTCGATAATGGGCACACAAATCTCTTCAGTGCAGCCCGGGTAAACCGTTGACTCAAATACGACAATCGCATTTTTGCTAATCACGCGACCGAGCAGCGCAGAGGCTTTTTCCAGTGGGGTAAGGTCGGGTTGTTTGCTGTCATTGATGGGCGTGGGCACAGTGACTATATACACATCCCGCCCTTTGATATCGTCTTCGCGCGTGGTGTAGCTGATGTGGCTTGCCTCGGCCAATTCAGCCGCCGTCAATTCCAGCGTGCTGTCGATACCCTGGCGCAATGCATCGACTCGCGCCGGATTGATATCGAAGCCAACAGTATTCAATTTTTTGCCGAACTCCACCGCAAGTGGTAGACCGACATAACCTAAACCGATAATGCAAAGCGAGGGGTTGCTTGCGAGCATGGGAAAATTCCTTAGCGAAAGGTGAATCCAAAGAGGCGCTAAGTTACCACATTTGCCGCCATTTTTTGCATCGTGCTGTGTGTAAGTCGACACTTGGCGGCGGCAGGGTGAGGGTGCTGAATAATGTGACAAAATGCCGTCGTTGCCAATCAAGCTTTTGTCACACAATGTCGCTATAATGCGCGGCTCAAAAACGTTTACTCACAATCTGCCTGAAGGAATCGCGTTTGTCTTATATCAGACTTAATAAACACTATATTCATCTGCCTTATCTCTTCCTTGGTATTGCTGAAGCTATTTTATTGGGTTTGTCCTTTTGGGCGGCAAACCAGTTGATTGCCGCTGCAGATCCCACGCGTGAGTTGGAATTTAGTGCCTTGGGGTTAGTGGTGTTTGCAGTACTGCTAAGTTGCTGCACCCTTTCTATGGGAGTTTATACCGCTCTGGTGCGCGAAGGTTTTTCCAGCATGGTGTTGCGCACGCTGGTGAGCTTTTTCCTGTTAGGCAGTTTGGGCTTGTACATCCTCAGCGCGCTGCTAGGCGGGCTAATTCCCCAGGCGCAGATTTTTTGGGGCGTTTTAATCTCTACTGCGACCCTGATTGTTATCCGCCTTATTTTTGTCAAAGTAGTTGATGCTGATCAGCTCAAGCGCCGGGTCATTATTTACGGTGCGGGTGCGCGTGCACAAAAACTGTTGGAAGATCTGGAGCCTGAAATGAATGCTCTGGGTGTGAAAATTATTGGTTGTGTGCCGAGCGCTAATGAGGAAGTTTGTGTGGCGCCTGGGTTGGTTGTGGCTGAGCCTGCCGATTGGTTGGCTTATGTAAACAGTACGCAGATTTCTGAAATTGTAATTGCACCCGATGAGCGCCGTCGTTCAGGTGGCAATACCTTTCCGTTAAGCCAGTTTCTGGATTGTAAATTAGCGGGAGTGCCGTCCAGTGATGCGCTGAGTTTTTGTGAGCGCGAGTTGGGCAAAATTGATATCACCTTGCTTCAGCCCAGCTGGATGCTTTTTTCCGACGGCTTCAAATACTCCAAGCGGCGTTCAATCGCCAAACGCATCTTTGACCTGACACTGGCCTCATTATTTGTATTGGTGCTGTGGCCGTTTATGTTGTTAACCGCCATTGCGGTGCGTTTGGAAAGCCCCGGGCCAGTGCTCTATTACCAGACGCGCGTCGGTCTCAACGGTAAACCTTTCCGTATCTACAAATTTCGCAGTATGCGTCAGGATGCGGAAAAAAATGGCGCGGTATGGGCCAAGAAAAATGATGCGCGTGTTACCCGCGTTGGCGCTTTCATCCGCAACACCCGGCTCGACGAGCTGCCCCAGCTTTACAATGTGCTGGTCGGTGAGATGTCCTTTGTCGGCCCTCGGCCGGAGCGCCCGGAGTTTGTGGTGGATCTTGCAAAGCAGATTCCTTTCTATGAAACTCGTCACAAAGTGAAGCCCGGTCTTATGGGGTGGGCACAGCTTAAATATCCCTATGGCGCCTCTGTCGAAGACGCCAAAAACAAACTTCAATACGATCTTTATTACACCAAGAACCACAGTTTTCTCATGGATATGCTTATCATGATCCAGACGGTAGAGATCGTTCTGTTGGGCAAGGGTGTGCATTGATCATCTGCACTGCCACTTTTTAATCGCAACCACTGCGAAGGAGATGTTCCGTGAGAAAAATACTTTGGCTGGTTCAATTGATGGGCCTGGTGATTCTGGCTGGTTGTAGCACCAAACCTTCGGATATGCCTCCCCTGTCGGAAGCGGGGCTGCTCAGCGAATATCGCATTGGTGTCGGTGACTCAATCCAGATCAACGTTTGGCGCAATCCAGAGCTATCACTGGCAGTTCCTGTGCGCCCCGATGGCAAGGTGTCTATGCCATTAATCGGCGATATTTTAGCGGCCAATCAAACCGCGACCGAACTGTCGGCGGCAATTACCACCGGCCTGTCATCCTATGTGCGCAATCCTCAAGTCACGGTGATTGTCGCCAACCCCAGCAGCTCGGATTTCCAGCGCCGGGTGCGGATCACCGGCGCGGTCAGATCGCCCCAATCTATCCCTTATCGCGAAGGCATGACGGTATTGGATCTGGTGCTGATTGCCGGTGGGCCCAACGAGTTTGCCTCGGCTAATAACGCCAAACTCTATCGTCGTATTAATGGTGAAGTGAAGGTCTATCGTATTCGTTTGGATGACCTTATGGCGGATGGCGAGGTTGCTACCAATTATGATTTGCAGCCTTCGGATATTGTCAGTGTGCCCGAGCGCGCCTTCTGATTCGGTAGTCTTAACTTTTTGCAGATCAATTGGGTGAGCCTTGTCGCGTCACCGGTTAGTAGGGATGTTTCATGGATAAAGCTTATCTCAAAGACTTGTTGAACTCGCTGCGCGCAGAGCTGGTCAGGTTTCGCTACCTCTGCGTGGTTTTGTTTATCGCAGTGAGTTTTCTCGCCTTATTCCTGGGCATCGCCTGGCCTAAAAATTTCACTACCTCTGCAGTCTTATTTGCGGATCAAACCACCATTATCGAGCCGCTCTTAAAAGGCTCGGCAGAAATGACCAAGATTGATCGCTCCGAACAGGCGCGAGAAATTATCTGGACGCGCGGCATTATGCTCGCTGTTGCGAAAGAAGTCGGGTTGGTGGAAAACAACGCAACCCAAGAGCAGGAAGAGCAAGCCATTCGTCGTATCCGCGCTGGCCTCAGTGTTAAAGCCGAAGGTAACCGCTCTTACTTCCGCATCAGTTATGTTGCCAATGACCCGGATCGTTCGTTTGAAGTATTAAATGCCGTCGTGAATGTATTTATGGAAGATACGGTCAAGAAAAAGCGTGCAGAAAGTCTGGGTGCCTATAATTTTATCGATGCCCAGGTGCAGTCCTATAAAAAGCAACTTGAGCAAGCTGAAGCCCGTCTCAAAGATTTTAATTCACAAAATACCGATGGCTCCGAAGCCGATGTTGCGGCGCGTATTGCCGATTTGCGACGTCAAATTGAAATGCTGAATATCAGCATTGAAGAGTCGCAGGCGCGTTACAAAACTATCCAGCAACAACTGGGTTCTGAAGGGCAATATTTAAAGGCTAAAGGGCAGGTCGATGAGTTGCGGCAGCGGCGCCAGACCTTGGCAGCACAACTGGAGCAGTTGCTGCTGAGTTACGAGGAAGGCTACCCGGATATTATTTCTATCCGCACCCAAATTGCCGAGCTGGACGTAACTATTGAGCGTTTGCAAAGCTCCGGTGATATGTATGCCGATACCCAAAAAGCTGAAAACCCACTCTACGAAGAATTGCGCAAACAGTTGGCAAATGCCGACGTGGAGCTGCGTTCGCAAAAACGCCGCATGCAATCCTTAATGACATTGCAAGAGCAAGAGTTTGCCCGCCAGCAGCGCGTTGCAGCAAATCAGGCGCAGCTCTCCGAACTCACTCGCGACTACGATGTAATCCGCAAAACCTACGACGACATGCTGCAGAAAAAAGAAGCTGCACGGCTCTCCATGACATTGGATATTGAAGGGCAGGGCGTAAGCTATCGCATTCAGGAACCCGCAACCTTCCCACTGAAACCCTCGGGGCTGCACTTTATTCATTTTGCGATTATTGGCCCCCTGCTGGGCATATTGTTGCCATTGGGTTTACTTATCGCTTATGTGATGTTTGATCCGCATTTGCGCTCCGCGCGCACTTTGCAAAAACAATTGCCGGATGATATCCAACTGATTGGTGTAATTCCCCATTACCGCTCGCCATTGGGTGATCGTCTACTTAAAAAGGATATGTTGTTAATACTGGCCGCCAGTGCAATTGCAATGGCTTTGTATATTGCAATTGCCGTCTATTGGCAGATAACCAAGGGCTAATCGGGTAGCTAACATGGAACCAACAAAAGAGCGCAGCCTTAAACAATTAATGGCCGGTGTCGATGCGCTGGTAGAAACCAGTGATCAATTAGTTAAAACCGCCGTGCTTGAGCATCGCAAGCGCGAAAAAATAAAAAATATGGAGTTGCCTTGCCTCTGGACGCAAGACGAACTCTATGAAAAGAAAGTCATTTTTACCGGCATGCGTCAACGCGAATTGCTCAATGCATTCCGTGAAGTGCGCATCCGTTTATTGGAGCGCAGCAAAAGCGACAACATGGTGGTGCTGGTGAGTTCAGTATCCACCCATGGCGGCTCCAGTTTTGTAGGGTTTAACCTCGCAGCTACTTTTGCATTGGATCAACATAAAACTGCACTTTATGTGGATTGTAATCCCTACTCCTCGGCCGCTGAAAAATACATTACGCAAGATGTAGAGGAAGGGCTTACCCAATACCTCACTGATTACACTGTGCCGCTGAAAAACATTATCTACCCAAGTGGTATAGAGCGTTTACGGGTTATTCCTTCTGGCGGTTCAAGTGAATCGGCCGCTGAATTTTTTAACTCCAAGCGTATGGAAGTCTTTGTTGCTGAAATTAAATCCCGCTATCCGGATCGGTTTATTGTTTTGGATGCACCCTCGGTTCAGCAATCAACCGAAGCACGTATTCTCGCCAAGTATTGCGATCACGCCCTTCTCGTAGTTCCCTACGGTGCCGCTGTGACGGATGAAGTATTGGCAGCGGTAGATGCGGTTGGAAAAGAGCGTTTTGCAGGGCTGGTATTTAATAATTAACGCAGTATTTGTGTGAGGGATGCCCAAATGAAAAAATCGCCAATCGCTCTTTTGATTGCTGCCTGTACCAGTGCCACCGCAGCGGCAGCGCCCACTGCGCCGGCAGGTCAGGATTTTGGTGCAACTTTATCACTGAGTGCCCAGCACACAGATAACGCCCTCAAAACCGAAACCGATAAACTTTCCGAGCAGCAAAACGAACTGGCCGCGAGTGCATTTGCAATTTACAACAACGAATACATTGCACTGGATGCCAACTATGCCGTCAGTGAAATGCGCTACGAAGAAGACAGTCAGCAAGCGCGTACCCGAACCATTGGTAAAACTGATTTGGTGGTGGGCAAAACACACAACCCGTTTGATTTAAAAATCTCCCACAGTATTCAAAAACTTCCTAAAACATCCACCGCTCTGGATCTGGAAGAGGAAACGGATGAGAAGCAAATTTTAACGGTTCAACCCGGTTTTCGTACCCGCATTACCGGCGCCGATAATTTTTTTATCAATGCCAGTGCGACAGAAGTTGAATACCGTTTTGAGGAGCAAAAAAACTCCTCACGTACCGGTGGTTCAGTGGGCATTGTTCACGGTTTTTCGGCGGTAGATTCACTCAGTTTTTATGTCACCCAAAGCGATGTGGAATTTGAGTTCAGCCCGGATGTTGATTACAGCCAAACCATGGCAGTGCTTGCATTCGATACGCGTCTGCGCCGATTAAGTTACCGCATTGAGGCGGGGCAGAGTCGTACCGACTCCTCCAGGCTGGGGCAAAACGACGATCCTTATTATGCGCTGCAAGCAAACTACGATGCGGGCTTGCATCAGCTGGAGTTCTCCGCCAACCAGCAAATTACCGATTCATCCAGAGGCTTTAGCGCGAGCGATGTGCCGGGTGAAATAAGTGGCGGCAGCGATGTCACCGCAGAGCAGTTGGATCAGGTATTGCTGCAGCATATGCAGTTGCGCTGGTCATCCACCGCACTGTGTGAGCGCTGCACCAGCTACATCAGCGTGTTTCGCGATGAGCATGAATTTCAATCCCTGGCGCGCAATGAAGAGCGCACCGGTGGTGCTCTGGGCATGGCCTATCAACTCTCCCGCAATGCGACCTTGGGGTTGAATGCAACACGCACAGAACAACGTGTTGACGCGAGTGCCAATGAAGGGGAGTTCACTCTCGATCAGCTAACGCTGTATTACAGCTATGCGTTTTCGGGCGGAATTCGTCTGCGTTTATTTGGTATGCAATACGAGCGCAGCACTGAAGATAACCTTGGCGATTATGAGGAATTAAGAGCGGGAATAACGCTCGGCTATAACTTTTAATTGCATCAACAATATTCACTAACAATGGGAATGGTAAATTCCATGAAAAAAATTGCACAAATTGCAGCTATCACTTTGGGTGTTGCATTAATTGGATGTGGTGAAGATAAAAGTAAAAATGCAGAAACGGCATTGCGCCATCAGAATTCTGCCAAGGTTTATCAACAACAAGGGCAACTGCGAGCGGCAATGTTGGAAGCGCGCAATGCCATCCAGCTCGCGCCGGATTCAGCCGATGCCTACATATCACTGGCGCGAATTCTCAACGATACCGGTGCACACGCCTCGGCGATTAGCATGCTGGAATCAGTGGTTAAGGATGTGCCGGGAGTATCCGGTGAACTGGCCAAGGCGCATGTCGCACTAAAAAAATATCGCACTGCGCTCGATGTGATGCAAACCTATCCCGCAGCATCGGACAATCCCGCGTTGCAATATCAACAGGCCTATCTCACCGTAAAAGCAAATGTCGCTTTAGGTGAAAAAGATGCATATACCAAAGCGCTGGAAACTTTCAAGGCAATGCCAGATAGCAGTGCCGATGCGCAATACCTCGAAGCCACAGTGATGCTGGCGCAGGGGCAAACCGAAAATGCAATGCAGTTATTGCAGCAAGTGGTTGCACAAAATGATCAGCATTTTGAAGCACTGGTATTGCTGGGTAATCTTTCTCTTTACGACAATAAATTAACCGCGGCAGAAGAGTATTTAACCAAGGCTCTGGCATTGGTTCCCAGTACCGATGTCATCACGCTGGATCGCGCCAAAGTCCTCACCCAACTGACTGAAGTATTGATCCAACAAGGGCGCACCAGTGAGGCTTACACCTATCAAAAATTACTGGCCGATGCTAACCCCGAGCGCAACATTGCCCAACAAAAATTTAACGATGCAATGGAGCTTTATCAGCAAGGGAAATTTAACGACGCTGAAAAATTGTTGAAAGAGCTGCGCAAAGATTTTCCCGATGATAAAAACACTGCCACCTTATTAGGTATGGTTGAGTTCCAGCAGGGCGCAGACCAAAACGCGATAGATTTATTCGATCAATTTATTGACCCGGAAACCGCCGCGCCATCGGTAATACAGGCCGCTGCCTTGGCAAAATTTCGCAGTAACCAAATGGATGACGCGATTGCGTTATTAAAAAATGCGGCGGAGCGCCAGCCCAATAATGCGCTTATTCTCGCCACATATGGCTTGGCTTTGTTAGATCGCGATCCCACCAGTGTTGAAGGCGCTACAGTGCTGGAAAAAAGCCTTGCACTGGAACCAGGGCAGCAGCGTATTCGCATTGCTTTGGCAAAACGCTATATCGCCATTGATCAGCCTGAACAGGCCATTGCGCAGTTGCAAAAAGCATTTGAAGAGCAGCCAATGGACTTGCTGGTACAGCAAACCTATTTTAAAACCCTGCTCGCCAATGATCAGGAAAAACGTGCAGAAGAAGTGCTAAAAACCTTCCAGCAACAATATCCAGAAAGTCCTCGCGGTGCGTTTTTGCAAGGCTGGTTTGCGCTTTACAAAAAGGATTACAAAACCGCAGAAAAGTTTTTTGAGCAAGCGCTGTCAGTAAAAGGCAACAATGAAAAACAACTTTCATTTGCTGGATTGGCACAGGTTTACAATGAGCAAAACGAGCCACACAAAGCGGTAGTTGCCTGGCAATCTATTATTGAACTCGACCCTAAAAATCTTAATTCGTATCGCCTCTGGTTAGTGCAAATGGCACGTTTGGATCGCGCCAAAGAGGCCATTAGCTTTTTGGAAAATCTCGAATCAACAAGTGGTGAATGGCAGCCATCCGCAGTACTCGCGCAGCTGTTATCTTCACAGCGACAAAATCAGCAAGCGCTGGTGCATTTGGACAGGGCGCTGGAAAAAAGTAACAACGCACAAAATGTGCAGCAAATAGCAGCCAATCTATACACCGCCTATGCGGGTGAATTGATGACGGCAAATAAAATCGATGAGGCTCGAAACTATTTGCTAAAAGCCAGTGCCTTGTTCCCCGACAACATTACCTATCTCGCCGGTTTGGTGGAAACTGAAATCGCTGCGGGCAATACGGCAGAAGCGCAAAAGCTGCTCGATCAGTTCGAGAAAAGCAAACAAAATGAAGCTGGCTTGCTCTACTTGCAAGGCATGCTCCGCGCTGCAGAAGGCAAGGCGCCAGAGGCCTTTGAGTTTTATCAGCAGTCCTGGCAATCCAAACCAACCGAGTTGGCGGCAGATGCCATCTATAAACACCATCTTGCACAAAATAACAAAGCGCAAGCAGAAAGCTTTGTGGCTGAATGGCTGGAGAAATTCCCGCAAAGCTATCGTGCGAGTTTATTAAAAGCGCTCGATGCACAGGATAAAAATGATATTCCCGTGGCTATTGAAGGTTATGAGAGTGCACTGAAAAGAGCGCCAGACTCCCCCGTTCTTTTGAATAATCTGGCGTGGAGTTATTACCTGCAAAAAGATCCGCGTGCCGAAGAGACAGCTAAACGCGCCTATGAGCTGGCCCCCAATGCACCTGCAATATTGGACACCTATGGTTGGATTCTGGTTGAGTCAGGCAAGGTCAGTGAAGGCATAGTTTATTTGGAGCGTGCGGCTAATCTCGCGAAAGATAATGCTGAAATTCAGCAGCACCTTGAGGCTGCACGCAAAAAACTCAACAGCAATTAATTAATCGGTAATTGCTTATCAAATACACTGGGCCGGTCGGCCCAGTTTTGTTTTCAAGAAATCCGCCTGACACAAACCTGTACTAAAGCGGATAACCCGGGCATGGAAAATGGCAGTCGTGGAAAATAAATTGCAAACACAACAATTGTGGCAGCGCTTGGTGCCTTTTATTGTTATTGCTTTTTTGATTGCAGGCTATTGGCCAACTTTTGTTGGTTTATCTGTGGAGTGGACGCAATGGGATGAATCGCTTTCCCACGCATATCCGCTGTTGCTGTGGTTTTTGGTGCTGCTTTATAAGGTTGGCCCGCTGGGTGTTGAGCGGCAAAGTATATTTTTGAATCTATTATTTGCGGTAGGCTTGCTCACCAGCTCAGTCTTCTGGTTTTTACTGAATAGTATCCAAATCAAAATTCTGGAGCAGCTCATTCTCCTGCCAATATTATATTTAGCCTTGGCATTTACTTTCGGTATAAAAGTTCTCTGGCAGTTACGGTTTTTATTGTTGATGCCGCTGTTTGCGATCCCGATTTGGGATTACCTCAACAATAGCTTGGTACAACTTGCCAGCAACATAGTGGGCGAGATGGTGCGTTTAATTCGCATCCCGGCATTAATTGATGGCAGCAGCATTTTTATTCCCTCCGGCCACATTATGATTGCCGATGGCTGCTCCGGTTTGAGGTATCTGATTATTTCCCTGGCACTGGGGTATACCATCAGCTATCTCAATGGGTATCGCGAAAAAGGCCTGATCATTTCGTTATTTATTGCCGGTGCACTTGGTTTAATTGCCAACTGGATCAGAATATTTATTCTCATTTTGGTGGGCTATTACACCGAAATGCAAAGTTCACTGATGGAAGACCACGAAACCTTTGGCTGGATAGTTTTTGCTTTAATCTGTTTCCCTGCTATTTATTTTGCGCCAGTCATTAAAAAAGAATTTGTGCAAATAGGTGCTGCCGGAGTAAATGTCAGTTATCAAAAGCTAGTGTTGTTGGCTCTGCTTATGTCTCCGGGTGTCTGGCTGCAAGCATTCACCGCGCAAACTAACAATGCCAACCTTCCCCAAGTGAATCTTGGTGGCAGTGGGTTTGTTGCCACATCTGTTGCACTGCCACTGGCGCCTGCATTACCAACACCAAAATTAAGCCAGCAATTTGTAAACTCGCAAAACATCTATTTGCAAATTAACCAATATGCTCCGCAAAGCGAAAAAGAGCGATTGGTGCCCTACATAGCCCGTCAATTTGATAACCAATTCTGGCTGCAAGAAAATGTCCAGGTGCTGGTGTCTGGCGATAAAAAAGTACGCGCCGAGCAACTTCGGCAAAAATCCGGCTTGAAACGTGTAGTACAGGTGCAGTGGTTTGATGTGGGCGGCATAACTACTGCCACAGTTGCACAAGCAAAATTACTGCAAATTCCGGCGTTATTCAGTCGGAAACAATACTTCTCTATATTCACTTTACAGGTGGAGTGCACACAAGTTGACTGCAAGGAAAGTTTGCAGCACTTGTTGCGTGCCAGCGAATCTATTCACTAAAAGGTAATTTATGGAACTGCTTTTTTGGTTGTCAGTGTTGGTCGTTTTTTATATTTATATTGGCTATCCGATTCTGCTGCGCTATTTGCCCAAGCGCAAATCAATGGTTGTAAATGAAAGCAATGAATTGCCGCGCGTGACAGTATTGATACCGGCGTTCAATGAAGCAGCCGTAATCGGTCAAACCATCCACAATAAACTTACCCAGAATTATCCTGCCGACCGATTGGAAATCATCGTGATATCCGATGAATCTGAAGATGGCACCGATGACATAGTCACACAAATAGCCGCGCAAGATGCGCGTGTGAAATTGGTTCGCCAAGTACCACGCCAAGGAAAAACATCTGGCTTAAATCTCGCAATGCCGCAGGCTAATGGCGACATTGTCGTGTTCTCCGATGCCAACAGCCACTACCAGCCAGACGCTATACGCCAGTTAATAAATTGTTTTAATGACCCGGAGGTAGGTTACGTCACCGGAAAAATGGTGTACGTAAATGAGGAAGGTAATGTTATTGGCGATGGTTGCAGCGCCTACATGAAATATGAAAACCATTTGCGCGCACTGGAATCCCAAGTCTCCTCAGTAGTGGGTGTTGACGGTGGGGTGGATGCAATTCGCAAGTCACTCTATCAACCCATGAATGCAGATCAGCTACCTGATTTTGTATTGCCACTTAAAGTGGTCACCCAAGGTAAGCGAGTTATTTATTGCGAAAATGCCTTGCTCAATGAAGAGTCCCTGAGCAATTCCCAATCAGAATTCCGTATGCGTGTGCGCGTTTCCCTGCGGGCATACTGGGCCATGTGGGATATGAAACACCTTTTCAATCCTTTTAAATATGGCTTGTTCAGCTTGCAATTGGTATCGCATAAATTGTTGCGCTACCTCGCGTTTATCCCACTTTTTCTGGCGCTAATCAGTAACGGGCTAATAACTGGCGAAGGCTGGCTCTATCAAATCGCATTCATAACCCAGATTATTTTTTACAGCGCCGCCGCCTTTGTATCGCTCAACGATGGCACCAAAAATAAATGGCTCGCACTCACCAATTATTTCTGCCTTATTAATATCGCTGCTGCAATGGCGTTTATTAAATTTATCAAACGCGAAAAAATTGTTATCTGGAAGCCGCGGGTGGGCTAATGAAAGTTTTTCATTTAATAGATAGTGGTGGTTTTTTTGGGGCAGAGAGAGTACTGCTTACTCTGGCAGAGCAGCAAATTTTAAATGGGTATGATGTAACTGTTGTAAGTTATGGAAGTGTTGGTCTTGCTGTCAAGCAAATCGAGTCTGAATGTGAAAAGTTAAATATCCCCGTACTTAAATGGCGCGGTTTAGCTTATTCAAATCTTGCTACTTTAATTAAAAAAAATATTGACGCTGTTTTTCATTCTCATGGTTATAAATTCAATATTTTTTTAGCTTTGATTAGGCTTAAAAATAAAAAAATATTTGCCGTCTCTACAGTGCATGGGTATACCAATGCGCCACTCTTATCTAAATTAAATCTCTATTATATTGCTAATAAAGTTGCACTAAGGCTGCTTACGGGTAATGTGTTTGTATCAAAAGTAACGGCACGTGTTTCACACATTCGTTTGACTGAAAAAAATGTAGTCATCCACAATGGTATTGCGAGCCAATTGCCTCTCCGTAACAAAGAGCAGTTTACGTTTGATGGCGGGGAATATCTTGTTGCTGTTGGTCGTCTTTCTCCTGAAAAATCTTATGACAAATTAATACTGGCTTTTAATCTCATATGTAAGAAATATGAAAATTTGTCTTTGGTAATAATTGGTGATGGCCCTGAGAGAGATAAGCTTATAAATTGTTCTACAGGCAATCCGCGAGTTCTTTTTAAAGGACACATGAGTAATCCGATTCCCTTGATTGAGTCTGCAAGGGCATTAGTAATTTCTTCCTCTTCTGAAGGGCTACCGATTGTACTTCTTGAGGCGATGCGAGCTGGTGTCGATATAGTTAGTACATCTGTGGGCGCTATCGCTGATGTAATCACTGACGGTAGTGATGGTGTTTTATGTGAGGCGGGGAGTGAGTCTGCACTAGCTAACGCAATTGATTCTGTGCTTCAGAATGAAAAAGGGTGCTTTGGTTCAGTAGCCAAAAGAAAATTTCAGTCTGATTTGACGGCACAAAGAATGTTTTCTAACTATGACGCTTGGTATAAAAATGTGGTGGCAAAATAAATGAATAGTATGAGCGTATCACTTGTAATTCTTACCTATAAGCGAAAGCCACTTTTATTATCTTTGATGGATTCTTATTGGAGCCTTCGAGATGTTTTAAAGGAAATTATTATTGTTGATAATGATTCCGGTGAAGGACTAAAGTCTGAGATTGAAGATCGATATCCTTCTGTTTCAGTAATTGAATTGCAAGAGAATGTTGGAACTCAAGGGAGGAATGTTGGTATTTCTCGCGCAACAGCAGACATAGTAATTCTTCTGGATGATGATGTTTTTGATTTGTCTATTGATGAAGTTGGAAGAGTCGTTTCTGCTTTTGAAAAAAACAAAGAACTTGCGGCTCTTTGTTTTAAGGTGGTGCATGCCGATTCAAGTGAGCTTATAAATTGGTGTCACCACAAGCCCAAAGAGTTTTTTGCAAATAAATCCTTCGAGACATATGAAATTACAGAAGGTGCAGTCGCCGTTAGGCGAGATGCTTTTTTAGCTGTGGGTGGATTTCCAGGGCACTTCTTCATCAGCCATGAAGGGCCCGATTTGGCTTTGCGTTTAATGGATGCAGGATATTCAATTTGGTATTCGCCCGATATTGTAGTTAAACATCACCAATCTACTCTAGGGCGACCCTCGTGGCGTAGGTATTATTACGATACGCGCAATGTCATCTGGCTATCAGCACGCAACTATCCTTTACTGAGAGCTATCCGTTTCCTATTTGTTCAGTTGGGCGCAATGCTTGTCTACTCAGCTAGGGATGGGTATTTAAAGTACTACTTTAAAGCTATTTTTAATGCTTTAAAGGGGCTAAAACAAGAATTAAAAGAAAGAAAGGTAATATCAAATAATACCCAGCAAAGACTTAAGCTGTTATCAGCAGAAGATGAAAGTTTTTATGTTAAAGCTAAAAGGCGTTTCCTGAAATCCGGCGTTGGCATATAGATCAATTTTCTTGAAGTCAAATAGTATATTCATATGTCTATTGTCGCTGTAAACAGTGCTAGTATAAAAGTTAGTTGTGTCTAACAGGGGGCGCGTATGCGAGTGTTTAGAGGGCTCATTGCGAGCTTTTTTTTAATTTCAGGTTATAGCGGGGTCTGTTTTGGTTCCCCAACAATCGCTGGTGTTCATAATGAAGTTCAGCCCGATGCGACGTTCATATCTGTTGTGGTCGATGGATTAAATTTAGGCGAGAGGCCTAACATTGTTTATTACAATGACTTCAGGAAAGAACTTGCATTTACGAGTTTATCGGCAGGTGGACAACTTGCAGGTACCACTAGATTGCGATTGGGTAACGTACCTATGGTGTCAGTCTATAATTCGACACCCGGTTTCCTTGCAATAGATGATACCGTTGATAAATTGACAATAGTCGAAGCATTTCTCGGTGAGGCTCAGTCTAAAGTATTTCTTTCATATTCAGTCGCTATCCCTGAAGGATATACAGCCCCCGCATCTACGGAGCCAAAGAAGTGGTACGAGGGTTCTAGTTGGAAACTCAGCTGGTTACTTGAGAGCCCTCAAGCTTACAGCCAGAGTGCTGAATTCGATTTGTGCGCACCAACGATGGTGGGCAGCAATTCGGCGTTGATGGGTAACTCGTCATTATTTGTTTCTGTTCCTTCGGGCTTTAGTTATTTTCATGCCAAGGTAAGTGATTGGTGGGCGTGGGATGTGTTCAATCATATGCAAGTCGTATTTTCGGGCGATCTAGATGACCCCCTGAGATCTGCAGGTTCTTTTTCGGTAGTGAATTCACGTATCAAATATATTAATTTCCCTCACAAGTCTGACACCACAGCCTATAAAGGCCCATCGCCTAAGATTACTCAAATCAACTTTCCAGGATGGGTTAGAAATACAGCTGAAGATAAGTTTCAGGCGATATATTCCAACATTTATGTTTCTGCAGGCGACAATTTCTTGAGCCGCGTAGAGATAACCGATTCTGCCGAATACACAAAAAGCCAATACAGGAGAGTTGTTTTTCCTACGGAATGGACTCCAACAAGGATTAAATTCGATATATACAAGTCTGAAATTAAGGCTAATACTGATATTTTCATGCATTATTTTGATGCCAATGGAATTCAGGTAGGCGGTGCCCATAAGGTATGTACACATTGTCCTATGCCTGTTACTCCGAGCAGCTCGCCCGCTGTAAATTAAAGCTACAAAGTTTTTAACTAAAAAGAGACACTTACGTGTCTCTTTTTTTTGCTTGTTTTATAAAGGACTAGAAATGAAGTTAATCATTTTATTTTTTGCTTTTTTCTGCTCGTTAGCGTTTGCTCAAGTACACATAGAAAAAGTAACAGACAAAGGAAAAATACTTGAAATCAAGATAAAAGGTTCTGGATTTGGGGAAAAGTCTCTACCTATCTTTTACGATAAAGTTGGATTGGCTTATGAGAATGGGGTGGCAAATAATAATTATGATAGTTTTTCGCCTGATCAACTGCTTACCAAGCAGGATGTTATGGGGAATGCTCTATCTCCATGGAGTAACTTATACGGAGTGATTTATATAAGAGACGATATAAGCTTGCGCAGAGGCCGGCATACAGGAAAGTTTTATAATGGGTTCGGTGTTAAAGTAAATTTACAAAATCCTAGGGTCTATCCACGTTCAGGAACTCAGCAAGAGTCTAAGAAAGTCTATATAAGCTGGTGGTTCCGTCAGCAAAATGAAACTCGCAATTATTTCCAATTTGAATTGAGCAATATAGATGCGGAATTCAACCCTAAAGAGGGAGATGAATTTTCTGTCGATGCCGGCGAGCACTGGACTGGCATCACTACCATCTATGGGCGTGTTATTGCTTATTACCCTGCCACCAAAATTCTTCATGCTAATTACTACGGTCAGTACAACACTAATCGGTTAACGGGAAATCGTTTAACACTCAATGCGAGCAACAAATCTGCAACCTTAGCGGTGAATACCCGTGGGCCTGGCTCTAATAAATACATTCGTGTTTGGGAGAGTGATGGTACTGAAGGTACGTTCCGATCATCTTGGACTAATACCGAAGTTTACCAAGCGGATTTCCGTCGCGTTCAGCGTTCTAATGTTGTGCCGCGCGAATGGAATCATCTGGAATATTTTGCTGATCAAGATAAAAAATATGTTAAGACAAAAGTAAATGGTGTTGTGGATGCTGAGGGTTATTACACACTACCCTCGGATATTGCAGGTCATTCACCAACAATTGGCTTAATTGGTCAGGATGGCACTCAAACTGAAATGCATCAGGAAATTTGGATGGATGATATCTACTTGGATGGTTCCTTCAAGCGCATAGTGTTGGGTAACGCACCTAAATATGCGGATGTAACCCATGAAGAAGTCCAGTTCTTTTCCAGTTGGACTGATACTGAAATCAAATTTTCTCCCTACTATGGATCGCTGGATAGAAAGCTCCCCGCCTACATATACATTTTTTCAGAGGATGACGTACCCAATTCTGAGGGTATTGCCTTTGAGAGCCCTCCAAAAATGGATTAATAAAATAAGCCCCCTGATTTAACGTTTAGGGGGCTTTATTTCTTGTATGTGAAAAACCCCATTTCCCTCCTATGTAATGTAAGCAACCGCCTATTTTGCTAAGATGCGCGCCTATTCTCGAGTTCGGAAAGGATTAGGCAGCATGAGTTACACACCCGGTCTGGTATCGGTATTAATTCCTCTTTTTAATCGCGCCAAATATATCCAGGAAACGATTAATTCTGCGTTGTCGCAAGAATATGACAACTTTGAAATTATCGTGGTGGATGATGGCTCCACCGACGGTGGTGATAAGTTGGTGGAGGCTTTTCTCGACACAGGGCGAGTAGAGTTGTTTCGCCATGCTGGTGGGGCCAATCGCGGTCAATCCATTTCGCTCAATATGGCACTGTCTAAAGCGCGTGGTGAGTACATCGCGGTGCTGGATAGTGATGACATATTTCTCCCTAACAAACTAAAAGATCAGGTCGGCTTCCTGCAGGCTAACCCCGATGTAGGGTTGGTTTATGGCATGGGCTTTGGTGTTGATGCAGCGGGCAAGCAGGTCTACAAGATTCTCTCCGAAACACATATCGAAACTAACGACCCGAACCGCATCCTATTAGATTGCTATTTTCACCTGCCGGTAGGCTCCTTGGTGCGCAAGTCTGTTTATGACCAAGTGGGTGGATTTGATGAATCACTGCGTGCCGGGCAGGATCACGATATGCAAGTGCGCATGGCAGAAGTGACTCGTTTTGGTTTTTTGCCGGTGCGTGTTTATTGCTATCGCCGTCATGGTGAATCTATTAGTCATCAGGGGCTGGAGCGCCGCTGGCGTAATGCGCTAATTATTTTAAATAAAGCAATAAACCGTTATCCCTACCGCAAAAGCACCATCCGTAAGCGCCGCGCAGTTATCAATTTCCGTTTGGCCCAAGCGCTGCTGCAGAGTAAAAAATCTTACTGGGAAGCCGCTTGGCGCTTTTTTTACTCGGGTTTGTTGGATCCGGCGCGGGCAATCGCTGTTATTACAGGGAAGGAAAAAGTCAGATGAAAATTTTATTAGTCATCGACAGGCTTACTAATCCCCATGCTGGAACCGAAGGCCAATTTTTATTGTTAATTAATTTGCTGCAGCAGGCAGGCTGTGAGTTGCGGGTTTTGATCTTGGCCGACAGTGAATGGCTGCGCGCTAACCCCTTGCCCTGTGCCACCCGCCTTGTTGGTTCCTCCTCTGTCAAATCCCCCACAACCTGGTGGCGTGTATATCAGGAGGCCCGCCAAGCAAAAGCGGATGGCTTCGATCTGGCGCATATCTTTTTCAATGACGCCTCAGTGATATGTCCGCCAATGTTTGCCTTGGCAGGAATCAAATCCATTATTTCCCGCCGCGACATGGGCTTTTGGTATACGCCCATGTATCGCAAGCTGCTCCCATTTACCGGCAAGTATGTCGCCTGCGCGCTCAGCAATAGCCGCGCTGTTGCTGAAGTAACTGGCGCGGTTGAGCGTATCCCCGCCGCCAAACTCAAAGTCATTTATAACGGATTTAACAGGAGCTTTAATCCGTCGGTCAAAATTCCTGAATTGGAATCCTTGCGGACAAATGGGGCAACTCTGTTTGGCTTGGTTGCCAATATTCGCCCCATAAAACGCATGCAAGATGCGATTGCTGCGCTGGCCCGGTTAGATCGCGATAAACACAACCCGCATTTGGTGATTATTGGTGCTGGTGATGCCACTGAATTGACATCGCTAGCCGGCAAACTGGGCGTGGTGGAGCGAGTGCATTTTTTAGGTTCGCGCAGTGATATTCCTGAATGTTTGCAGTATTTGTCAGCAGGGCTTTTGTGTTCGGAGTCTGAGGGTTTTTCCAATGCCATTGTTGAATATCAGTTTGCCGGTCTGCCGGTTATTTGCAGCCGTACCGGTGGCAACCCGGAAGCGGTAAGCCAGGGTGAAACGGGTTGGTTATATGAGGTGGGCGATGTGCCTGCATTAAGCGCAGCAATGGTCAGTGTGTTACAGGAACCAGAGTGCGCCGCCGCTATGGGTGCTGCAGCAAAACAACACGCTGAGTCGCGTTACACCATTAGTGCCATGTTGAATCAACATCTGGCGCTTTACCGTGAACTAACAGGAGCAGGGCAATGAAATCTGCCGCAATCGAACTCGCGGGCAAATTGGGTGGCTATCAGCTGGCGCGTTTGCTCACGCGCAAGCAGCCAAAAATTTTAATGTATCACCGTTTTTCAGCGGAAAAAAAAGGGCATGAAGTTACCGCTGCTACTTTTGAGCAACAACTGCGCTTGATAAAAAAATATTTCCAACCCATGACCCTCGCAAACCTCGCGCTAGCGATTCAAAAAAATGGCACTGCTCCCACCAATGCTGTGGTGATAACGGTAGATGATGGCTATAGGGATTTTTATGAAGTGGCCTATCCGCTATTAAAGCGCTATCAGGTGCCTGCCACTTTTTTTGTGACTACCGGGTTTGTAAATCAGGATTTATGGCTCTGGCCGGATCAGGTGTTGTGGTTGTTGCGCAATCGTCAGTGCGCCGAGGGTAGTCTGCAGGTGGGTGATAAAACATTTGATTTGACCCAGCCAGTAAAACAATTGTGGTGGCCATTAGTGCTGCATTTATTGAATGTTGCTAACGCCATTCGCCTTAATGCTATTGCTGAACTGGCGCAGCGTTCGGCTGTGGATTTGCCTTCAAAAGCGCCGGAAGAGTTTGCAGCCGTAAATTGGGAGCAGTTGCGTGAAATGCAACAGCACGGAATAGAGATAGGCGGCCATACACGCTCCCATCCATCGCTTGGGCACATGCCTGTGCTGGAGGCGCAACAAGAAATCGAGACGAGTTTTAATGATCTTTGCCAGCATCTGGGTGAGCAGCCGCGAACCTTCTGTTATCCCAATGGTCAGCCAGCGGATTACTCGGAGGATATTAAAAAAATAGTTTCCCAATCCGGTTTCCTTGCTGCAGTGACAGCCTATTCAGACAGGTTTAATACCGATCTGCCCTGGGCCTGGCGGCGTTTTGTGGGTTGCGAGGAGCAGTTTCAATTTTACAAATCACTGTTTGGGGTGGAGCATCTTGGCAATCGCATACGCAATACCCGCCGCTGTGATTATTAACTGGTGAACCTGTGGAAAAGCTAAGTGCAACAAGCCTGACGGACAGGTATGGCAGAAAAATTGTAGGTGTATCCACCTTTACGTTTTTCATGTTTTTGATGTATCAATTGTTTTTATTTCTAAACATACCTGCCCGTTTCTCCGGTATAGGCGTGTTGCGTCCTACGGTTCTCTTATTTCTTATCATAAGTCTTTTGCTTGTGGCGCAACGAGATAAAATCGCGCATAAATTCGATCAGCCCATCTTTAAAACATTTAGTGCCTTCTTGATTATGTTGGTACTGACGCTGCCATTTGTTAGTTATCCGGGCAGTGTTATCAAAATGAACTTACAAATATTTATCAAGGCAATTGTATTTCTTTACTTTTGTGCATTAATTCTCGACTCTGAAAAACGGCTAAAAATATCGCTTTTTGTTTTTGTTGCTTGTCAAGTATTTCGTGTGCTCGAACCCCTCTTTCTAAATATCACGACTGGTTATTGGGGTAGCTCCACTTATATGGGCGGTGGGGAATTTGCTAATCGATTATCCGGCGCACCTGAGGATGTAATTAACCCAAATGAATTGGGTTTTGTAATTGTTACGGCTATTCCTTTTTTGCATTATTTTTTATTGCCACGTGGCTGGATCAGCAAGTTACTTTACTTTGGTTTGCTGGCGCTATTGCTCTATGCCTTGATCCTGACTATGTCTCGCGGTGCATTTCTGGCACTTATTGTTGTTGGCTGGTTTGTATTTAAAGATAGCAAGCGAAAAATACTCTTGATCTGTTTTGGCGTTGTCGGTGTTATGGCCGCGTTGAGTGTAATGAATGACACTCAACGTGAACGATATTTATCCCTCTTCTCATCTGATACCAAACAGTCTGCAAGTGCTGAGGGGCGCATAAACGGCATAATCAAAGAGTTTGAGCTTGGTTTGAAGCGCCCAATTTTCGGTTTTGGTCTGGGTACAACGCCAGAGGCAAAATACCATAATTTTGGGCGTAAGCAGGCGAGCCACACTATGTATGGTGAACTCTTGATTGAAGTGGGTATTGTCGGTATGTACTTTTTTATACGCTTTATTATTGCGATTCGACGGCAATTAACCGCGGCCATGGTTAGCGCAGAAAATTGCAGTGATTTTTATAAGTCGCTATTTAAAATTTGTAATGTGATCTTTTGGATGTTTGCCGTTTATAGCATCAACTACTGGGGTCTAAGTCAGTACTACTGGTATAACTTGGCCGGCATTGTAATAGCGGCGTCTTTATTGATGAATATGAATAAAACCAAGGAATCAAACGCGTGAAAATATTATTGGTGGCGCGCTGGCCAGTAGGTGGAATAAAAACCTATTTTCGTTATATCTATGGTTGTGAGGTATTTAAAAACGCTGAAATTTTTTTGATTGCCCCCGAAGATGGCTTGGCAGATTTTCTTAATACGCAGCTTCCTCAGGGGCGTATAACCTTATTGCCGGTGGCGGGTGATGGTGCTTCGATTAAAGCCAGATTAAAAGCAGAGTTAGCCAAGGGTAATTATGACCTGGTGCATTCCCATGGTTTTTCGGCATCATTTTTTGTGCAACAAGTAATGTGGTTGAAAAAAATACCGCATTTAATGACCGCACATGATGTTTTTCTGCCTAATACATTTACAGGTTTTAGCGGGTTTTTAAAAAAGCTGGCTATGCGTTGGTTGCTGGGTTCGGTTTCCAAGGTGTTATCCGTATCCGATGATGCGCGCAATAATATCTTTGAGTATTTCCCCCGGTTGCCTGCAGAGCAAGTGAAGAACATTACCAATGGTATAGACACGGATTTTTTCGCTAAGGGCGTTGCACGTAACTTGCGTGCCGAATTAGATATTGGCGATCGGCCAATTATTGGTTTTTTTGGTCGATTTATGGCGCAGAAAGGTTTTCGTCAAATCGTTCAGGCGATTGAAATTTTAGTAAATAAAACACCCGCTTCAGCCAAGCCTTTAGTGCTGACATTCGGTTGGGGTGGTTTTATCCGCGAGGATTTTGCGTTAATTGAGTCCAAGGGCTTAAGCGATTATTTCATGCAGCTGCCGGGCACAAATGATATGCCTGCGGCAATTCGCGGTGTTGATCTGGTGGTGATGCCCTCGCGTTGGGAGGCCTGCCCTCTACTTCCAATGGAGGTGTTAAGTTGTGGTGTACCTATTATTGGAACCAATTGTGTTGGCTTGCGTGAAGTACTTGCCGGCACACCTGCAAAAGTGATTCCCGTAGGCGATGCAGAAAAATTAGCTGCTGCTATCGCTGAACAGTTGCAAGAGGGTAATACGAAATTTATTGAATACCAGCCAGCCGCACTCAAACGATTCTCGGCCGAAAATCACGCGCAGGCATTACACGATCTGTATCGTGATATAGCTGGAAACCCAGCCAATGTATAAGCGTCTCGCCTTTAACACAGCATCCAATCTTGGAACCCTGTTTCTCAAGTTGGGCATCACCTTTGTGATGACTCCCATCCTGATTAAAAATATGGGTAACTATGATTATGGTATTTGGGAAATGGTGGGTGCTGTTATAGGCTACATGGGCATGTTGGATATGGGCATCAGGCCGGCGGTAAGCCGATTTGCTGCCCGCTTTATTGCCCAGAAAGATCAGTCAGCACTCACCACTTTGTATGCAACGGCCTGGTATTTCTTGCTGGGTGTCGGGTTGTTGATTGCGATTATTCTGAGTATTGGCGGTGTTTTTTTTGCCGAGTTAATTGCCCCGGAAGCCAGCACCGATAATCTGCGTTATACCTGGTTTCTATTGATATTGGCTGCGCAATTATTGATTACCTTTCCCTCTTATACGGCAGAGAGTTATTTAGAGGCGTATCAAGAATATTATTTAAAAAATAATGTCACTATTGTTAATTCAATATTAGGTAGCACCATCTTATTTTTATTTATCACACCCGAGAATGCTCTGGTGTTGCTTGCTGCAACTAACGCCATTGGGATTTGCTCGAAGTATCTATTTTTAGTTTGGCTTATGCAGTACCGTCGGCCTTTCTTGAGTTTACGCCGCGCTTATTTTTCATTAATTCAATTAAAAGAATTATTGCGCTTTAGTGTGAAAACGCTGGTACAAGGCGTGGCAACTAAAATGGAGAACGCCACTGACAGTTTGGTGATAGGTTTTGTGATGGGGCCTGCGGCTGTTCCGCTCTACAGTATTCCCGCCAACCTCGTAAGCTATATTCGCCTTATTTCCTATAATTTTACCCATGTGTTTATGCCTTATTTCAGCTCTCTTGGGGCGTTGAATGATCAGCAGAAAATTCAGGAAGTGTATTTAACCGGGAGTAAATTCACTGTCGCTCCTTGTTTGATCCTGGCAATTGGCGCTTACACCCTGGGGCCTGAATTTTTATCACTCTGGGTTGGTGATGAGATAGCAAAGTCTGCGCAAACATTTTTGGGCGTGTTAATTGCTTTTTTGGTGCTGCCGTTATTTAACCCTATGGCCAGTCGTTATCTCACTGCCATCGATAAACACGGTTTTTTTGCCAAGTGGCAACCAATTGTAGCCTTGTCCAATCTCGGTTTAAGTCTGTTATTAATTTATCCATTTGGCATATTGGGTGTCGCGTTAGGCTCGCTAATTCCCGCTTTGGTTTTCCAGCCAATAGTGCTCAGTGTGTGTTGTAAACATTTAGGCTTCTCGCCTTTTGTATATCTTCGCTCTGCGTTGCTGCCCTGGTTAATACCTTGTGTTGCTATGGCTGCTACGCTGGTAACTGCCAAACAATTTTTTGTTGTAAGTAATTATTCTGTGTTGCTGGCTATAGCAACTATGGCTTCTATGGTATTCATAGTGGTAGGTGCGCTATTGGCGCTCAATCAAAATGAGCGCGCTCAGTTAATCACTATTGTGAAACGCAAAAAAAATTAAGGGTAAGGAAATATGTGCGGTTATGCCGGAATGGTTCTAAGTTCTGCATCAATAAATCTGCTGGCGCCTGAGCTGCTTAAGGCGATGGGTGATAGCATTCGATTGCGCGGGCCTGATGATCAAGGAATCTGGCTGGATGAAAAAATCGGCGTGGGTTTGGTGCATCAGCGTCTTGCGATTCAGGATCTCTCGCCCTTGGGGGCGCAGCCAATGCACTCAGTATCCGGTCGCTTCACAATTGCTTTTAATGGCGAGATATACAATTTCAAACAGCTCAGGACACGTTTGATTGCAGCAGGTTTTCACTTCAAAGGTGGCTCTGATACGGAAGTGATACTGGCGGCTTTTGAGGCTTGGGGAGTTGATGCTGCGCTAAAAGATTTTGTTGGAATGTTTTCGATTGCCTTGGTTGATCATCAAGAGAATCAACTTTGGTTAATTCGCGACAGAATGGGCGAGAAACCGCTGTATTACTATCAGGCGAATGGCAATCTCCTGTTTGCATCTGAACTGAAACCACTCATGTTATGCCCGCTCTTCAAAAAAGAAATAGAGCCCGGTGCAGTGGGTTTGCTCATGCGACACAACTATATTCCTGCGCCCTGGAGTATTTTTAAAAATACTTTCAAGTTGGAGCCGGCGCACTATTTACGTTTTAATTTAGCAGAAATAAGTGCAGCGCCGGTAAAAGTAAAATATTGGACGCCTTCACTCACATGGAATAAGGATCTTGATGCTCAAACACTGCATCAGCAGCTAGAGCCATTGTTAAGCCAGATTATCTCGGATCAAATGATTTCTGATGCACCTTTGGGAGCATTTTTATCGGGCGGTATAGATTCATCAACAATCGTTTCATTAATGCAGAAACAGTCATCGCGGCCGATAAAAACATTTTCGGTTGGTTTTAATGTTCCCGGTTTTAATGAGGCGGAACATGCAAAAGCGGTAGCAAAACATTTAGCTACTGAGCATAACGAGTTTTATGTTGAGCCTGAGGATGCGTTAAACATTATCGACCTGTTGCCCGATATTTATGATGAGCCTTTTGCCGATTCGTCACAAATTCCTACCTATATTGTTAGTCAGATGACTCGCCAACAGGTGACAGTTGCTTTATCCGGTGATGGTGGTGATGAACTCTTTGCTGGTTATAGTCGCTATGCGAGTTATGCACGAAGTTTCTCCTCCCGCAAAGCGGGTTTGGCGAATAACATAATGAATGGATTGCCCACGTCTTTTGTGGCTCACTTTACCCGTTTACTTAAAGCCAATCAGCGGGAGTTATCACCTGCATTGGTATTGGAAAAAGTGCAGCGTTATAACCTTGGCTTTAATGCCGCAGATGCGCGTAGCTATTATCAAAATCAGGTTGGTTATTGGCTCAACCCGGAAGCCCATTTGAAATCTGCAACACGTTTGCGTTATGCCCTGGATGACATGCCACTGCGTGAGGATGCAACCTCAACCTTTCAGTGGTGCGATATTAATTCGTATCTGCCGGATGACATTCTGGTAAAAGTAGATCGCGCTGCAATGGCAAATAGTCTGGAAACACGTGTGCCTTTGCTGGATCATCGCTTGGTTGAGCTCTCCTTAACTGTGCCAACGGCGATTAATGTGGTGAGTGGCGTTACCAAACAACCTCTGCGTAATATTTTATATCAATATGTTCCGCGCGAACTGGTTGATCGACCAAAACAAGGTTTTGCCGTACCTGTTGGCCATTGGCTTAAAAATGAATTGCGTGCATGGGCTGAAGACTTATTGTCAGAACAGGCGTTGCATCAAACCGGTGTTTTTAATAGTTCATTGATTCGTGAAAAATGGTTGGCCCATCTAAACACCAGTCATGATTATTCATTTCATTTGTGGTCGGTACTTATGTTCCAGAGTTGGTACAGGAAGTATATGTAACCATGGCTATTAAGGTTTCCACAGAAGTTATTACTGATCAGCTACTGACTGAGATAGCTGATTTGTATGCAGCAGAAAAATATAAACAAGCACTGTGGAAGTGGCAGTTTTGTGCGCGCTTTGGTCGCGATTCGCAATGTATAGTTGCAAGAGATGGCGAAAAAGTTATCGGCTTTAATGCAACTATGCCTATCGTACTAGTCGATGACTCGGGTGAAAGTATCGATGCAATATGGAGCTGTGATTTTATTGTCGCACCGGATTATCGTGGTCAAGGTGTCGGGCAGGCAATCAAGGATGAAATGGCGCGATCATTTACTATGCCTATCATGTCTCTCGGAATTAGTAACAGTGCATTCCCGTTATTGCTAAAAAAAGGCTGGCATTCACCCTCGAAATTAGATGTTTGGGATTTGATCCTTCGCCCTAAAACCCTAAAGCAATGTATTTTATTTTTTTGGGCTAGTATTTGCCGAATTTATCTTTCCGTTACAACAAAATTATCCAGAAGCAAACTTATCGTTAATGAATTGGGCTTTTTGCCACAGCAAACTGTAGTGGAGCATTTGTGGAAGTTGCATCGCGCGCAATCTGCAGATGTGGAGGTGCGGCGGGATTATGATTATTTAAAATGGCGATATCTGGATTGCCCATTCAAAGTGTATCGATTTCTCCATATTGGCTCTGCAGCTGAAGGCGCTTTGGCGCTGGTGGTGTTTAGAATTACCCCGGGAGGTTCTGTTGAAATCATTGATTTTATTGGAGTCAAAAGTACCTCTTTGGTGTCAGCGGTTTGTGCTTATCTACTAAAAAACTATCCTGCTGTTTTGGCAATACACTGGAACACCTCTGTCTCTTGTTTGCGCCCGGGTTTTATCGCAAACGGATTTGTGAAAAAAAGCTACGGCTCTCGCTTTGCTACTCTATCACCTTACCGTCAGCAGCAATGGGGGTTGGTAGCCGGTGATTCTGATGGCGATTTTCTTCGTGTCGCTAAAGAAGAGTTTACTGCCGGTTCTGCGTCTGCTGAGTTGCAGATGCTCAGATCCAGATCAACGCTGACTATTAATCTGCTCGGAAAACCGGTTTATTCTTGCCCGGAAGGATTTCTTTACCGGGAGCTTTCAGGGCAAGAGTTTGAGAGTATGGAGTCAATATGGATGTTGCTCTTGAGTAAATCTGATGCCAATCCGTTATTTATGGGGTGGCAGTGGATGATAGCTTGGTGGAATCAGTGGGGGCTTCATTTGCAACTGGAGCTTAATCTGATTTTGATATTCGATAAGGACTCTCTAGTCGGAATCCTTCCTTTATATCGCTATAAAAAAAACCTGATGGTGCATTATCAGTTTATCGGAAATGCTTGGGGGCTTGCACCAACGGTTCGCTCAGAATACATATCGCCTATTTTTGATCGACAAAAATCTGTCTCACTGTACAAAAGTTTGACGTGCTTTATTTCAACTCGCGCACCAAATTCTACGTTTGTATTTCCCGATACGACAGGAAATTACATGCCCGGCCTAAGCTCTTGGCAACATCGTATGGATGCAGGTTATAAAGTTGATGTTACGGGTAGTTTTGATAGCTATGTAGATTCCCTTGGGCGAATGACTAGGCTGAAAGCGTTTAACCGGCGCACCTATCTTTTGGAACATTATTCCAAGGTGGAGTTTGTTGAGTTGGATCAATCTGCTAAACACTTGGAAGAATTCTTTACTAATTTAAACTCGTTTCATCTTTTGCGTTGGGGTAAGCCTTGTTTTTCCCTGCGGGCGGTTGAGTTCCATAAACAATTATTATCTTCATCGAATATTACAGGGTTACTCTCTTATCTAAGGGTAAATAATCGCATAGTCTCTGCTTCCTATAATATTCAAGTGGCCGATGTTATTTACAATATCCAGTCAGGTTATCTCGAAGAATTTGACAAAAAGATTTCTTTGGGGACTTTGCACATGGGTTGGGTTATTGAATCTGCGTTTGGAAAAAAGGACGTGAATTACTTTGATTTTCTGGCGGGCTTTGGTCGTGCAGAAGATTACAAACGCCACTATCGTGGATCATCCGTTGAATTTTTCACGCTGCAATATTTTTCATCCAGCATAGTTGCTGCTGTTCATTTTTCCTATTTCATTATGAAATCCAAGCTCAGAAAGCTGATTGCTAAGGTGAGGCATTCTGTTGGAGGGGTACAGTGAAGTTTGAAATTTATTATTCGCGCGCTGGCTTTGGGCTTTCAAAAGATGCAAAGATCTTAAGTGAGGCGCTCACTTCTTTGGGGCATAGCCCTTCGGTAAGTGAGTTGCCAAAAGCTGGAGAAGGTTTTGGTGGGAAATTTAACGAGAAGTTGCAGTCAGTATTTGTGCTATTGGGCGTTCTATTTTTTTATCGAAGATTACAGCGATTAATTTTTGGAAAGCCAACTGTTGTTGCTGTACATCTGGAGAAAATATTTTACTGGAAGCTGTTTTTGCATAGACATCAGATATTGATTCCAAATCAGGAGTGGTTCAATCCAAAGCAGTATTCGCTGTTATCTTTTATCGATGGTGTTTGGGCAAAGACTTCTTTTGCTGCAACTATATTTTCTGAATTTAAAACCAATGTTGAAAAGATCGGTTTTAGTTCCAGTGTTGAGCCTACCTGCATCCAAAAAAAAGGCAGGGATTATTTTTTTTCCAGAGTAGGAATGAGCCGATTTCGTGGTGCTGAGGTGCTGGTGAGTTTATGGCGGCGCCACCCTGAGTGGCCAGTATTGAAGCTGGTTATCGACAAATCATGTAGGCCCTTGAATCCGCCAATAAATGTAGAATACCTCGACATTTTTTTGAATTATGAAGATTATGTTGCTTGCTCTAATACAGCGCTGTTTCATATATACGCGACAGAAACAGAAGGATTTGGGCACTCTATTGTCGAGGCCATGGGGAGTGGAGCAGTAGTGTTGGTAACTGATGCCCCTCCCATGAATGAAATTGCTAATTCAACTTGCGCACTAATGATTGGTGCGTCTTATGTAGGGCAGAAATGGTTTTCCCCTAGATTTTCCGTCGATCCAGCTGCACTGGAGGCGGCTGTCAATAAGGCCTTGAAAATGAACAGCGAAGAAATCCAGAAAATTGTTGATAATGCCATGCTGCGTCCAAATAGTTTAAAACAAGATTTCTATTCCAGTTTGGCTACTGCCATTAATAAACTTTAATCGCTGCGTTCTGGCGGCACACTTGCTTACGGATGATATTATGCTCGTTACTATTATTACACCTACCTATAATCGCGAAGCCTTCCTTCCTGCCGCAATCGAGAGCGTACTTGCACAAACCTATAAAGATTTTGAATTTATTATTGTTGATGATGGATCAGAAGATAACAGCCGCAAATTGATTGAATCTTATGCGGAGAAAGATTCCAGAATTAAATATTTATACCAGGAAAACCAGCGGCAAAGTGTTGCGCGTAATTACGCATTGTCTGTTGCTAAAGGTGATTTTATTTGTTTTTTGGATTCAGATAATTATTGGCCCAATGATAAATTAGAAAAATCACTCAAGGCGTTTGCGGATCATCCTGATGCAGATATTGTGTATGGCGATTGCATAACTATCGATGAACAGGGTAATGAGCTGCATCGTAATAATATGCGTCGTTATTCAGGCCGTATTGCCGGGCTTCTCTTGAAAGATAACTTTATCAGTATGAATACCACTATGACTCGGCGGAAATGTTTCGATGAGATGGGCGGGATGAGCGGTAAACGCAGGGTGGCAGACGATTATGATCTGTGGTTAAAGTTTTCTGCGCGCTATACATTTCAATATATCCCCGAGTTCCTAGCTTATTATCGAGTGATGGAAAACCAAATTTCCACCAATAAAAAACTACGTTTTGAAACTAACGAAAGCATTATTCAGGATTTTCTCGCGGCCTATCCGAATGCAGTTACTGCGCAGGAGAAAAAGGTGGGGCTATGTGCTTTTTACACTCGAAAAGCCAGACATTATGCTGCAAGCGATAAGCGTGAGTCCTATGCGGCTATACGCAAGGCATTGGCTATCAGCCCTTTCAGTCAGGGAGTATGGCGAGCATTAATTAAAATCTTGATATCTTAAAAATCACAGGCATAAAAAACCCGGCATTGCCGGGCTTTTTTATGCAGAGCTTAATTAGATTAAGCCTTCAAGCGACGAGCGCCGAACAAACCAAGTAAACCCATGCTCATCAAGAGCAGAGTGGTTGGTTCTGGTACATCAGTAACGCGAACACCAATCAACAAATCGTCATGGTTATCGTCGTCGCCAGCGTTAGGGCCGGTATCGTCCAAGAACAAGATGGCATCGTAATTGCCAGCATGAGCAGCTTTTGCGTTAGGGCCTTGACCGCTGAAATAAGCATTGAGGGCTACGGCAAAAGAATAAACGCGGTTATTAGTACCAAGAGTTGAGCCTTGGGCGTTGGTAACGCTCAAATTGTGACCTGGCAATATTGCAGTTGGCGGTACAATACTGGTGAACAAGAAGTCAAACAGGGCGTCTTTTTCTACGTAGGTAGTAATAGTGCCTTTGTTGGTCTTGCTCAGGCCTGCTTCTGCATCACCAGGAACTGAAAAAGTATTTTCCCAGCTAGATTCTTGGCCCAAGAAATAATAAGTAACAGCCAATTTAGCGTTAGCTTTCAGGCTACCAGCGATGGTGTAACTGCTTGGCGTTACATAGCCTGGGGTAGTGAAGTTGTTGTTGGCGTAGGCTGCAATATTAGGTGCATAAGCACTGCTACCGCTGTCTACTACTGAGATCAAGCCTGCGCTTGCACTGATTGAGCTGAGCGCGAGTACCGCTGCTGCTGCCAGTTTGATGAGTTTCATATGTTTCGTCCTTTAATGTGTTGCAATGAGTGAGTTAAAAATAGCCTAAGCTCCGTATGTGAAAGCATTATTTGGGCCACTTTAATAAATAATATAAAAAACAATGAGTTATGTGTTTTTTGCACTTTGCCAAACTGTACCCTGTAAATTTTCCCGACTGCTTGCGGCTCAGGTTTTCTGGTTTCTAATCGGCATGCTCACTAGCCTTTCCAATCGGCTAAACAGGCTTTGCATACATCCTTTAAATACTCTTGAACCGCCTGGCTCCAAGTAGCGAAATACTAGATAAGAGAGGCATAGCATCATGGTTGTAGTTATTACTATTGCTGCGCTCGGGGGGACAAGTTTGCTTAGCTCGCCGATGATCAATTTCCCTGCATGATTGTGTAATAAATAGAGTGGATAGGTGATTCCGCCGAGTGTCGCGTATATGGCTAGAGGTTTTAAGGTAACTTTTTCCAGCGCAATCAGCAGGAATACTACGTGGAAAGAAATGACTATTAGGCCAGCAATAAGGCTTTGCCCTATGTCGCTGTTTGGCATAAACCCCTGTGCTTGGTTGAAGCTCTGCACAATGCAAAGCAGGCTGGAGATTACCAAAGTCAGGTTGGTAATAGCTGTGTGTTTTTTGTCCCAAATTAAATAAAGACAGATGCCAGAGATGAAATAACAAGAATAGCCCGGGTTTATAAACCAACCCATTTTGGAGGGTTGGCCCAATGTCAGGTTGCTCACAGTGAGAATCAGCCAAAATGGCAGCCAAATGTTGTAGCGATGAAAGCTTTTTAACAGCATGAGCAGAAAGATGCAGGCATAGAATTTCAGCTCTACCTGTAGCGTCCAATAGACCCCATCGATATTTTTTACGCCCAGGTAATCATTCAGCATGGTGAGGTTAACCAATATGTCGCTGATTGAGGGTGGTGAATCGCTGAGTGTGTAACTGATACCCGCCGTAAATAACACGCCGATCCAGAAGGCAGGGTAAAGGCGTGCTCCACGTGATATGAGAAACGTGATAGGGCTGCGCCTTTCTGCAGAAGCTGCAATGACGAAACCACTGATCATAAAAAACAGGGGTACCCCGAGATATCCGTATTGGGCGATAGCTGCTAATGCCGGGTAGGAGGGGTTGGGTTCGGCAAGGTAGTGATAAAACACTACCGCCAGTGCTGCAATAAACCGCAGCAAATCGAGCGCCTGTAATCTCATAGTGGTTCCTTGAGTTATTGAGGCGCTGATTATCTATTATGTTGAGCCGGGTCTACCAGTTGTGCTTTTTACTTGGGAGTCAGTTGTATAAAGCGACTGTATAGCCCATTGGTGTCAATCGCAGCGATCAGAACGATTGTGTTGCTAGTGAAGTCTGGGCGCACTAACTGGGTTGTGGTGTTGCTGCTAATTATTTCGCTGATGTAACTGCTGCTATTGGAAGGTTTATAGCGAATCTCATAACCGCTGATTTCCTCCAGTTCAAGATAAGTTCCATTTTCACGTTGTGACGGGATATTCCATGTCACCCTCAGATTGCCATTAGCGGCAACTGAACTGTTGCTTGCTGACGACGGTGCTCCGCTAGAACTACTTGAGCCGGACGAGCTGCTTGGTTGGATGCTGCTTGAAGCACTGGTTGTCGCCAATGAGCTAGAGGTAAGGCTAGTAGAGGACTGGCTTTTGCTTGATTGGGCACTGCTTTTGGATGAGCTTGCGATGCTGCCAGACGCAGTGGTTTTGACTATCAGCGAATTAGAAAAATTTGACCTGTTGCCGACTATATCAATAGCCCTGACGGTGTAGGTGTAGTAAGTGTTTGCTTTGAGATTGGTATCCTCAAATTCCAGATTGCTGGCGGTAGTTGTGCTGATTGCAATGCCATCACGACGAATTTCATAGCGGGAAAGCCCCACATCATCCGTTGATGCATCCCAGCTTAAAAGGGCATTGTGGGCAGTCACTGCTAACAAACGCAGAGCTTTTGGGGTGCTGGGAGGCAGGTCTGTAGAATTTGAATCGTCCTCTGGAAAAGCGCTGTCATCAGGAAATTCACCGTTGGCAGTGCTACTAATAGCGATGCTGGACGACATGGCGGTACTTGAGCGAATCGAGGAGGCTGCACGACTGGACGAGGATTTGCTGGTGCTCGATGGTGACGCAGAGGGTGAGGTGGTGACAATCGGTGTTGAGCTGGCCGCAGCGATGGGCTGGCTGCTGGCGGAGCCTTGTGCCTCGGTTCCACCACCGCCACAGGCGCTCAATAGAAGGCTGAGAGATATTGCGAGTAAACTCCGGTCCAATCGATGTGTTACGTAGCCAAATATCATTCTAATTTCCAAAAATATCCTGGATATGGGCGCATGGTTCAAGCGTCTGATCATGCGGTAGGCGAAGCATTAGATTTAGCAGCAAGCAGTGGGGGGCACTGCGTTGGCTGCGCATTTTTTTTCATTAAGCGAAACGGTTGGGGCATTTTGTGATAACTGGCTCGTTATAGTGAGTTTTTTTATATGTCCAATTGTTATATCTGGTTTATGCGCCGCGCGACTCATTCACTGCTTGTATCGGTTTCATCTAGTTGGCTGCTGGGAACCACATTCATGTCATATTTTTTGATGAGGTCGTAGAAGGTTGGGCGAGTAATACCCAGCAGTTTGGCAGCGGCGGAAATGTTGTTATCGGTCATGCTCAGGGCGCGCAATATAGCGCCGCGTTCAGCCTCTTGGCGAACGTGGCGCAGGTTGAGCGACAGCTCTCCGGCCTCGGCAAGGCCCAGATCTTCCCGGGTGATGTATTTGCCATCAGCCATGATAACTGCGCGTTTGACCTTGTTTTCCATCTCGCGGATATTGCCCGGCCAGTTGTAATTCTCGATGGCGGCTATGGCATCGGGGGTGAAGCCTGTGACGTTTTGGCCGTGCTCTTTGGCAAATTTGAGTTTGAAGTGGCGCGCCAGCAACACTTTGTCACCCAGGCGATTGCGCAGCGGGGGAATGTTTACTGTCATTTCGCAAATGCGATAGAAGAGGTCTTCGCGGAAGCTGCCCTCTCTGACCATGGCCTCCAAATCTTTGTTGGTGGCGCAGATCACCCGTACATCCACCGGGATCTCGGTGCGGCCGCCAACCCGCTCAATAACCCGCTCTTGCAGGAAGCGCAGCAGTTTGGCTTGCAGGTTGAGTGGCATATCGCCGATTTCGTCGAGGAACAGGGTGCCTTCATTGGCAGTTTCCACCTTGCCCAGGGTGGTTTTATTGGCGCCGGTAAACGCGCCCTTCTCATAGCCAAACAGCTCACTTTCAATCAGGTTTTCCGGAACGGCGGCGCAGTTGATTGCCACAAAACGTTTGTTTTTGCGTGGGCTGAGTTGATGGATCGAACGCGCCAAGACCTCTTTACCTGTACCGCTTTCACCCAGGAGGGTGCAAGTCACAGTAGTGGGCGAGATCTTTTCCAGTTGACGGCAGATCTTGAGCAATTGCGGATCGTTGGTAATCAAACCTTCCAGCGGCTCTTGCTGGGAAAGGCTTAGGCGGCGGTTATAGTCTTCCAGTTCAAAAATGTGGAAGGCGCGCTGCACGATCAGGTCCAAAGTATTGGGATCGACCGGTTTTTGATAAAAGTCGTAAGCACCCATGGCAACCGCGCGCAGGGCATTGTCGCGGTCGGTTTTACCGGTCATCACAATAATTTTGGTGTTGGGCGATATGCGCAGAATGTCCTGAATGCATTTAAAACCTTCGTCCACGCCATCTTCATCGGGCGGCAGGCCCAGATCCTGAATCACCACCGAGGCTTCATGCAGGCGAATGGCGGCTATGGCGTCCTGACGGTTGTCGGCGACGACTGTCTCGTATTGATCAAAGTGCCAACGCAGCTGGCTTTGCAGGCCGGCGTCGTCTTCCACAATCAGCAGAATAGGTTTGGAGGCAGCTGTTTTGCTCATGCGATCCCGTTAATCCTTGTTCAGAGGGAGGGTGATGGTGATGGTGGTGCCTTCGCCCGGTTCACTGGCGACATTCAGTGTGCCGCTCAGCTCGCTGATGTATTCGCGCGAGAGGTAGACTCCGATCCCCATGCCTTTGCCGGATTTGGTCGTTTCAAAGGGTTTGAATAAACGGTTGTGGATAAAATCCCAATCCATGCCTGAGCCGTTGTCTTCGATAATCACCGTGGCCCAGTCATTGTTGACGCGCAGTGTAACATGAACCCGGCCATCGTCCGGTGTGGCCTCCAGCGCATTTTTGATGAAGTTAGTGATGGTCATCACCAACCGCACCTGGTCGGCATTGATGGTGCGTTCGGTATTTTCGATATCGCTGCTGAGTTTGCTGCAGTTGCGCTGGCATTCGCTCACCGCCTGTTGGACAACCTCAAGAATAGAGAGACGTTTAACCAGATCCGATTCATCGCGGCGCAACTTTTTCAGCAGGTTGTTCATGCGATCCACCGAGTTGCTGATGGTTTTGATGGCATCCTCAAAAAACGCAGGGTTGCCTTTGTGTTTTTCGGCGTTGCGCACCACCAGTGCCTGCTGGGCGATCAGGTTATTCAGGTCGTGAATAATAAAGGCCACCAGTTTGTTGTAGGTGTCGAACTGGCGCCCCTCTACCAATTGCTCTGCCTGCTGGTGACGCTTGAGGTAGCTGCCAATTTGCCGGCCCATGGTTTTGAGCAGATCCAAATCTTCCCAGGTCAAACTCTGGTCGCCGGCTGGTTTGGTCAGTGCCATAAAGCCCACCAGCTCCTGCCCCACTATCAACGGAAATAACAGCCAGAGATCGGGGATGTTATGGGCCCAGTGAGGCAGTAATTCGTTGTGCTGGCTGAGTGCTTTGTTGTCGCCACTGTCGGGAATAAATACCCATTCAGCGTCGATAAATGCCCGGCAGAAAGGGCTGTCAACCGGCTCCTCCTGCAGGGTTACATAGTTGGGCAGGTTGGTGCGGTAGACCGGTTCATAGAAACCCTGTTTGCGCAGCCAGATGACTCCGCCGGGCGCTTTGGTGGTGGAGGCGACAGCGTAAAAGGCGCGCTGGTTTACCTCGGCGGCATCCACCGGTTGCGCCAGATAATTGATCAGCCGCAACCATTCGTTGCGATAGTCGTATTTATAGCGAAACAGGTGCTTGTTAATCAGCACCGAGAGTTTCATGCGAATCCGGCTGGAGATAAAAACCGTCGCAATCAATAACACGGCAGCGGCTAAGAGCAAGCTGTAGAAAACCGTTCCCCAATTCCCGCCGTATAAACGCACATAGTAACCACCCAGTGACAGCACGGTGATTAAAATCCCGACACCCACCAGTGAGGTGGTGTAAAAGGCGATGGGGCGCGACAAATTGAAGTTCGCCGGGCGGTCGCTGCGCTGTAGCAGCAGTATTCCACCCAAGGCCATAAACAGGCAGGTGGCGATAGACACCGCCGCGCGCGACTGCCACAGCATGGGGTCCAGGCCTTTGAAGATAAGCGCGTGGGTGAAGAGGTAAATGTCGTAGAGGAAAATAGCCGCGAGGTTCATGCACAGGAGTTTGATCTGGCGGTCATTTTCCGCTGCAAACCGATAGAGCTGTTCCACGCTGACCAGTGCGATAACGGCCAGGCCCAAGGCAAACCAGATGGAGAGTCCGGCTTGGTTGAGATCCGGTATAAACAGCATCACCAGTGCCAAGGCGGTAATGGGCCAGCCGCCGCTGAACAGGAGTTGCAAGCTGGCGGGCAGTTGGCGGCGATTGCTGTTGTGTTTTAAGCACAGCCAAATACAAAAGACCCAGGCGTTAAAGTGCAGGTATTCAAAGGTAATGAGCAGGTAAAGTGGAATTTCGTAACCGGAAAAGGAGAGTGCAATAGCGCCCAAGTGCGCGGTATGCAGGGCGGCCGCCCAGAAAAAAATCCAGGTTTTTTGGCCGCGCAGCAGCTGAAACAGGTAGGTGGCGGTGAGCAGCGAGGCCACAACAGCAGCGCTAAAATAGGCGACGAAGGTGACGCTGTTATATTCCATCTCCGGGGCGATCCTGTGTTGGCTATAAATCTTGGCAATAAGCATAACAGCTGCGATTGCCGGATAGAATGCGCGCCCGGTGTAGCATCTGAATACTGCCATCGCCTGTGTGGGTATTTGCAGCTATAATGCGCGCCGACCTTATCCAGCCCTTACCTCCGGGAACATCCGGGCGCCTGGGCAGATTTACCTGGCTAAGCTGAGCTACATCAGCCGCCGTTGATACCCATGAGGAAAATGCCGTGATCCAGATGAAAAAGTTGTTCGGAGTTCTGTTTGTTTCGGGTTTGGTGGCACTGTCTGCCGTAGCTCACAGTGATGATGAGATTAAAGCGCGCATTGCACCTGTTGGTAGCAGCTGTATGTCAGGCGACGAATGTGCTGCTGCGCCGGCACCCGCCGTTGCCGCCGGGCCAAAATCCGGTAAGGACGTGTACGGCAGTTTCTGTACTACCTGTCACGGTGCTGGCGTAATGGGCGCCCCCAAATTCGGCGATGCGGCTGATTGGTCTGCCCGTGCGGGCAAGGGCCTGGATACCCTGTATACCCACGCGATCAACGGCTTTAACGCTATGCCAGCCAAAGGCATGTGTGCGGCCTGTTCTGATGACGAGATCAAAGGCGCTGTGGATTACATGGTCGAAAACAGCAAATAAGCTGACGCGCTGCCAGAACGAAAAACCCCCGCCATTGTTGCAATGGCGGGGGTTTTGTTTTTTGGCACCGGCTGCCTGACAAGCGCAGCCGGGTCGCTGGTTTAGAAATTAGCCTTCAGGATCAGCGCCGCACGGCGGTCGTTTACAAACCATGAGCGGCCAGCCTCAGCCCCTTTGCCATCGAGGATCATGATGGTCTTGGTCTGGGTGTTGGCGATATTGGTCAACTGCAAACCAACGGTGACATTCTCATTCACATTGTAAAACGCCGAGCCATCCAGGAAGCCTGAATCATCGTTCCACAGTGGGTATTTACTGATTACATCGCGGGTGGTTAACAGGTACTTGGAGCGCCAGTTGTAGGCTAAGCGCAGTGACCAGTCGTTTTTGTCATACATGGCGACAATGTTGAAAGTATCGCGCGATTGGCCCTGTAGTGGCACCTCGTCAAACTCCACCCGCGCGCCTGTGTCGGTTGCGCTGCCGGCAAACCCATCGGCACTGCTATCGCCACTGTTAGGTACACCGCTGGCTTCGATGTAGGTGTAGTTCATCTGTAAACCCAAGCCATCCCAGGGGGCGGGCAGCATGTCGTAGAACTGCTGATAAGCCAGCTCAAAGCCCTGCATACTGCCATCGCCACCGTTGCGTGTACCTTCCACGTCTGCGGTTTGGGTAACGCCGGTTACCGGGTTGGTGAAATCCCGCGCGAAGCTGCCGTATACAAAGAAGTTGCTTAAGTCTTTGTAGAAGAGCGTGGTGGTGAGTGAGCCAACCCGCGCAAAGTACCATTCCAGCGAGGCGTCAAACTGGGTGGATTCCATGGGTTTGAGGCCGGGGTTACCTGAATCGCCGCGCCAGCCGGAAACGCTGGCACCCAAAATTCCACTACCGCCGGCACCGGGGTTGGTTGGGTCGATTTCCGGTTGTACCACGGTGAGTGACAATTGGCTGAGGTTGGCCTGATTTTTCACTGCCTCCATATCCGGCAGGGCGATGGCCTTGGCGACCGCAAAGCGAGAGATGAGGTCGTCGGTCAGCTCCAGTTTGAGGTTGAAGCTGGGCAGGCTAGCGGAGTAGGTGGAATTGGCATTTTGCACAGTGAAGGCATTGTTGCCAAAACCGCGTTCGCTATCGCTGAGGAAGTTGTGGGGGTCAGTGGTCCAGCGCGACTCGGGCATGGCCATCAGTGCCGCGCGTGCCGCGGCCAAATCGGCGTAACCGCCCTGGTCAAACAGTGCCTGGCTGGCTTGGGTTGTCCAGGCATCCACGGCGCCCGGTGTTAATGGCAGGTTGATACCGGCGGGCACCGCAAAATCCGGCACCAGATCCGGGTATTGCACCGAACCGAGGGCATCGCGTTCCAAACGGACATAACGCATACCTAGATTACCGCTGAAGCGCAGGGCGTAGTCGTCCGAACCGAAATCCACCTTCACATAGGCGGCGTTATTGGTTTCGGTAGTGACAAATATCTCTGATGGCGTGAAATAGCTGTCGGTGCCTGCGCGTTTATTGGCGGGCACAAAAGAGCCGGCATCCGCCAGCAATTCGCGGCCATTAATAACCTCGTGAACCAGAGACGGCGAGGCGTGCAGCATGTTGTTGCCGGGAATGGTCAGCGCTTCACCGCGATGGAAATCGCTCCAGTCCACCGAACTGTAAGACTGGTCGGCGACCTTCTCCAAATCCGCCCAATAAATGTCTGATTGCCAGCGCGGCCCCAGGGCACCCCAGTTGTAAACAGAGTAGCGCACGGTTTGCTCGCGTTCGGCATGGCGCAGGCCGCCCGAAATCGCGGTGACCAGCCCATCGTCCAGGCTGTGTTTTACGTCGATGCGACTGGCCAGTGAGTCACCTTCGGAGCGCTCGTAGTGGTCCATCGCCGACTGCCAGAAATAGGAGGTCGGGTCCTGGAAGTAATTCGCATCACCCGCCGGGTCATCGGAGAAGCCGGGGAAGCCGCTGCTGTAGAGCTCCGGGTTCTGGGTGCGGAAACCGTTCCAGGGCTCAATCAGTGTCAGCGAGGGAGTTTTGCCACGGGTGCTGTAGTCCTGCATCGCATGGGTAGCGAGCATAATAGTGACATCATCGTCCTGGGTCTCTGCGTCTATGTATTGCAGGTCGAGGGTGTATTCCCAGTTGTCGTTGGGGGTGAATTTCAGGTTGAAGGCGTAATCGTCCACCAGCGTGCGGGTACTTTTAACGCGGGTATCGGTGGAGAAAATGTGGCCCCACTGGGGGATGTTGACCGGAGCATCGCCCCAGGCGCGCGGGATGCGATTGGTATGGCCATCAGCGGAACGCCAGCCGTCAGAGTCTACCAGCGTACCGGCGGTGAAAATGCCCTCGTCAGTAAATTCAAACTGGGTGCCTTCGAGTGCACGGGTGCGACGAATGTCTTGCTCGGCATCTTCGTCGTAGTAGCCACCTTGATATTTGATGGCATATTCGGTCCAGGTCAGGGTGGCGTCCGAGCGCATGAATTGCAGGCTGCTAACCAGCGTATTGTCTGGGTTTTGCCATTGCAGGGCAGCGGCGTAACCCTGACGGTCGCGCTCGTCGGTTTTCATCAGCGCGTTGGAACCGTTGGGCATCCACACCTTGCCATCACCTTGGCCTACAAAACGCTCGGCACCGGCCAGTACGGCAGCATCGTATTGCACGTAAGCATCACTCTGGATGCCGTTGGACATGCCGGTCAGCGAGGAATCGGCGATGTTCAACAGCGCCCCAAACTCACCCGCACTGGTGTCCCAGCGGTCGCTGTAAAGCGCCGACAGGGTGGGGGTCCACTTTTCCGCCATATCGCCGTAGGAGTAGTCGGCTGAAACAGCCGCCACGCGGCCGTCAGAGTCAAACGGCTTGCGGGTGCGCAGGCTAACAGTACCGCCAATACCGCCCTCAATCATGTCGGCAGTCTGGTTTTTGTAGATATCTACCCCACCCATCAGCTCCGGTGGAACGTCCTGGAAGCTGAGGCCGCGGCCGGAGTTGGCGGTAAAGGAATCGCGCCCGTTAAATTCGGAGCGGGTGGCGTTCATGCCGCGAATCACCGCTGCTGAACCTTCCACGCTGAAGTGATCGGGGTCGTTGGCTGAGGCAAAGCGCTCGATGGATACGCCGGGCACCCGCTGCATGGCTTCCAGCACACTGCGATCAGGCAGCGAGCCTATGTCGTTGGCGGAGATGGAATCTACCACCGTACTGGCGTTGCGTTTGATGTCTTGCGCATTTTGCAGGTTGGCGCGAACACCAGTGACTACCACTTCTTCCAGATTCTCGTTGGTATCCGTTTGGGCAATTACCGGAGCGGTGATGGCCATAATACAAAGCGCTAACACTGAGCGCCGGAACAGGGGATTGTGCGTGGAGTCATGACCTTGCAGTAAATTTTGGGGAAGCATAGCTAACCTCTCGTTGTCGTTATTAGGCAAATCGGATTAGGGTCACCCCGTCGGGAGGGAGACACGCTGCCATGCTCGGCTTATCTGTGGCTGGTGTCGCACCAGTTTGCCCAGTTAACGCAAACTGGTGATCCGGTGTGGCACAGTGGGACTTGCGCGCTGGGTGTGGTGCGAGGAGAGACTGCGGTGCGCGGGTTCTGGCGGTGATGCCAGTTTGCGCATCGGCTAAACTGGGGAGCTAAAACCCCCAGCATGGTGGCTAGTCGAAGAGGTTGAGCAGGTTGGCGAGTGTCTCCTCGCCCTTGGCCAGATTTTTCTCCGGGCTCTGTTCGCCAAAACCCTCCCACTCCACATCGTCAGCGGGTAGCTCTTCCAAAAACCGGCTGGGGGTGGTCTCGCTCATTTCGCCAAACTGTTTGCGTTTGCCGGCGAGTGTCATGGTGAGGGTGCGCTGGGCGCGGGTGATGCCCACGTAGGTCAGGCGGCGCTCTTCTTCAATATTGTTGTCTTCAATGCTGTTGCGATGGGGCAGTAGTTCTTCCTCCATGCCCACCATGAATACGTGAGGGAACTCCAAGCCTTTGGAGGCGTGCAGGGTCATGAGTTGCACCTGATCGCTCATGTCCTCCTCTTCCTGGCGCTCCATCATATCGCGCAGGATAAGTTTGGCCACGGCATCCTCAATGCGCGACTCCTCGCCCTCGTCATCATCGCTGCTGTTTTTGTCGATGGTTTTTTGCAGCGACTCGACCAGATAAAACACATTCTCCATGCGTTTTTCGGCGGCCTTGCTGCTCGCCGAGTTCTGGTGCAGCCAACCTTCGTAGTCTATGTCGCTGAGCAGTTCGCGGATCGCATCCACCGGGCGGTCGCCAGCACAATTGCGCGTGACTTGTTTGATCCAGTGCGCAAATCGTTGTAGTCGTTCCAGATTTTTCTCGGGAATGCGACTTTGTAAGCCCAGCTCATCCAGCGCCGCAAATAAACTGCAGTGACGTTCGCTTGCGTAACCGCCCAGTGCTTCCAGTGTGCTGGTGCCGATCTGGCGGCGCGGGGTGTTGATGATGCGCAAAAACGCGTTGTCGTCATCGGGGTTCACGATCAGGCGCAGGTAGGCCATCACATCCTTGATTTCGGTCTTGGCAAAAAAGGATGAGCCGCCGCTGATTTTGTAGGGAATCTGGTGCTGCTGGAGTTTCATTTCCAGCAAACGCGCCTGGTGATTGCCGCGATAGAGCACCGCAAAGTCGCGGAACTTATATTGTTTGCGCAGCCGTTGGGTGAGTATCTCGGTGGCGACGCGTTCGGCCTCGGCGTCCTCGTTTTTACAGCGGATCACGCGAATGGGATCGCCCAGCCCCATTTCACTCCACAGGGCTTTATCAAATTCGTGTGGGTTGTTGGCGATTAAGTGGTTAGCCACGCGCAGGATACGGCTGGTGGAGCGATAGTTTTGCTCCAGTTTGATCACGCGCAGGTTGGGGTAGTCCTGTTTTAACAGGCCCATGTTTTCAGGGCGCGCCCCGCGCCAGGCGTAAATGGATTGGTCGTCGTCGCCCACCACGGTGAGCGCACCGCGATTGCCCACAATCAACTGCACTAAGAGGTATTGGCTGGAGTTGGTATCTTGATATTCATCCACCAGCAGGTAGCGAATCTTGCGCTGCCAGCGCTGCAAAACCTCCGGGTTAGTCTGGAACAACTCCACGGGAATAAGGATCAAATCGTCAAAGTCCACGGCGTTATAGGCGCGCAGTGCCTGATTGTAACGCTGGTAGATCAGGGCGATGGCCTGCTCGCCCGGGCTTTGTGCAAGGCTAAGGGCGCGGGCGGGAATCACCAGATCGTTTTTCCAGTTGGAGATCTGGTGCTGCACCAAATCCAGATGGTCGCTGTCCAGATCGCCATCTTTCATCATCAAATCTTTCAGCAGGGAGCGCGCATCTTCGGAGTCGAAGATGGAAAAGCCGGGTTTGAAGCCCAGGCTTTTGTGTTCGCGGCGAATAATATTCAGCCCGAGGTTGTGGAAGGTAGACACGGTAAGCCCGCGCGAGGCGCTGCCTTTCACCAGTTTGCTGGCGCGCTCTTTCATCTCGCGTGCGGCTTTGTTGGTAAAGGTGAGCGCGGCGATATGGCGCGCCGGTATATCGCACTGCTCGATCAAGTAGGCAATCTTGCGGGTAATTACGCTGGTTTTACCGCTGCCCGCACCCGCCAGCACCAGACAGGGGCCATCGATATAGAGTACGGCTTCTTTTTGGCGGGGGTTAAGTTGAGTCACGGGTAATGCCTGGGTCGAGTGGGAGGGCATTCTATCAAGCCAAGAGCGGGCTTGTAATGCGCACCGCGCGGCTTGGGCAGAGCTATAACCGGAATGGTAAATCCGCTGACGTTAGGCGTTTTTTTGTTATAGGCAAGCCGTTTAGTTTGCCAGGGTGCACTGATACCATTCATTCAATTGGTTCACGTGCGATAGAAGCTGTGAGGGATGGAGTTCCATGACCAACCACGTAAAAATTCTTTTTGTGGACCGTGAGCAGGGCGAATACCTGCTTATTGCCGAAATACTGTCCCATATCCGACAAGTCAACTACGAGCTGGTGTGGTGCAATCAACTGGATGCCGCCCTGCCCAAAATCCTCTCCCAGGAATTTGATGTCGTTCTGCTGGATTATTACTGGGGCAGCGAAAGCGCCCGCGACTTGTTAAACGCCGCGCGCGTGCAAGCCTGCCAAATCCCCATAGTTGTCATGACCGATGAGATGGAAACCGAGGTGGATCGCGAGGCGATTCGCGCCGGTGCAGCGGACTATTTGATCAAAGGGCAAATCGATCATTTATTGCTGGAGCGTGCGCTACGCTACGCCATAGAGCGCAAAAAAACCGAGCAGCGCCTGACTCGCCTTGCACACTACGATTCGCTTACCAATGTGCCTAACCGCATTCTCTTTCGCGACCGTCTGGAGCACGCGGTCAACCTGGCAGAGCGCGATCACACCAACTTCACCCTGATGTTTATTGACCTCAACGGCTTCAAACAGGTGAACGACAATTTTGGCCACGATGCCGGCGATGCCATTATCCGCATCTGCGCCGAGCGCCTGAATGCCTGCCTGCGCCGCAGCGATTCCGTGGCGCGCATGGGCGGCGATGAATTTACCCTGCTGTTGCAAAATATCGCCAATACCACCGATGTCGCCCACATTGCCCAAAAAGTGATTGACTCCATCCAGCAGCCGGCAGATATCAACGGCCATGAGGTGGTGGTGGGCTGCAGTATCGGGATTGCCATTTACCCCGAAGCGGGCCGCGATGCCGACAGCCTGCTCAAACATGCTGATATGGCGATGTATAAAGCCAAACAGCTGTCGGGCAGTAACTACCGCTTTTTCACCGAGATGATGAATCAGGATGTGCGTCGCCAGTTGCGTCAGGAAGCTGATTTGCGCGCTGCGCTGCGCTATCAGCAATTTGTGCTGCATTACAGTCCGCGAATCGACATGAACAGCGGCAAAGTCGTTGCGCTGGAAGCCCAGCTACGCTGGGATAAACCCGGTGTCGGGCTGCTAAACCCCAGTGAATTTATCGCCACCGCCGAGGAGACGGGAGTGATTACCGCCATAGGTTATTGGGTATTGCGCCAGGCCTGCCACGACATCAAGTTGTTGCAGGGCTTTTGGGATGAGCGACTGATGATGTCTATCCATTTATCCATGCGTCAGTTTAAAGACGAAAACCTGGTGCATGAGGTAGCGCGAATTTTTGCCGACAATGACATCCAACCGGGCGATATTGAATTTGAAATTACCGAGACAGTGTTCGCCGACAATATTGATCTGGTTTCGCTGTGTATGCGGCCGCTGTCGTTTTTTGGCATCGATTTCCTGTTGGATAACTTTGGTGCAGGCAATTCCTCGCTGCTGCATTTGCAGCGCCTGCCTATCAGCACGGTCAAAATTGATTTGAGCTTTTTGCAGGAACTCAACCGCAGCCACACTGATAAACGGCTGGTGTCGGCCATGATTACCCTGGCCCACAATCTGGGCAAGCTGGTGGTGGCCGAGGGGGTGGAAACCAAAGAGCAAAAGGATTGGCTGAAGGATATGGGCTGCGACCTTATGCAAGGGCAGTATGTCGCCGAAGCCAGATCCTATGCGGAGATCATCGCCTGGCTGCAGGAGGCCAAGCTACCCCATCAATCCAAGTTGAATTGATGGGATGTGGCACCGATTATTGGCTGAGCTGCCGATCCAGGGTGCGGTAGCTCAGCGCCTCGCTAATATCTACCGTTGCCAGTCGCTCGCGCCCCGCCATATCGGCCAGGGTGCGCGCCAGTTTTAACACCCGGTGATAAGCGCGTGTGGACAGCCCCAACTTTTCTATCGCCTGCTCCAACAGGTTCTTATCGGCCTTGGTCAGCTCGCAATAAGTCTCCAGCTCAGGCGCCGTCAATTGGTGGTTGGCTTTACCTTGCCGCTGTAACTGCCGCTCGCGCGCCGCTTCCACTCGCGCGCGAATTGCTGCACTGCCATCGCCCAGAGTTTTGTTTTGCAGCTCGCCCTGGCGCAGGGCGCGCACCGGTACATGCATGTCGATGCGGTCCAAGAGTGGGCCGGATATCTTGTCGCGGTAGCGCTTAACCTGATCCGGGGTGCAGCGGCAGCGGTTGGCATCGCTGCCGTGGTAGCCACAAGGGCAGGGGTTCATCGCTGCAACCAGCTGAAAACGCGCGGGAAAGCAGGCCTGGCTGCGCGCGCGCGAAATCCGCACTTCACCGCTCTCCAATGGCTCGCGCAGCACTTCCAATACTTGCCGCGAAAACTCGGGCAGTTCATCCAAAAACAAAACCCCGGCGTGGGCGAGGGATATTTCCCCCGGTTTGGGGTTGGAGCCTCCACCTACCAGTGCAATCGCAGAGGCTGTGTGGTGTGGCGCGCGGAAAGGGCGTTGCTGCCAGTGGTAGTCCTTGCTTTGTGCGGCCACGGAATAGATGGCGGCGACATCCAACATCTCGCGCTCCCCCAGGCGTGGCAAAATGCCCGGCAAGCGACTGGCGAGCATGGTTTTGCCCGTGCCCGGTGGGCCGTAGAACAGCAGGTTGTGGCCACCACTGGCGGCGATTTCCAGCGCGCGTTTGGCTTGTGATTGGCCTTTTACATCGAGGATATCCAATGCGTTCTGCAAGCTGTCGGCCGGCTCGCGCACTGCCTCGGCGCGAGGCAATTGCTCGCGGCCATGCAGCTGGGCGCAGACCTGCAACAGATTTTCCGCACCAAAAACGCGCGTAATGCTACTGAAGGCTGCTTCGTTGGCATTGGCACTGCTAATTATCAGATCCCGCTGCGCATCGCCGGTGGCCAGGGCGGCCGGCAGGGCGGCACTCACCGGGCGCAACTCGCCAGACAGGGCGAGCTCCCCCAAAAACTCGCTGCGTTCCAGCGGTTCAAGCGGAATTTGCCCTGAAGCGGCCAGTATGCCCAGCGCTATGGGTAGGTCATAGCGCCCGCCCTCTTTGGGCAAATCGGCCGGGGCGAGGTTAACCGTGATGCGTTGGGCGGGGAATTCCAGGTGGCTGTTGATAATCGCACTGCGCACCCGATCCTTACTTTCTTTCACAGCAGTCTCCGGCAAGCCGACAATCGACAAGCCCGGTAAACCATTGGAGATATGTACTTCGACGGTAACTTGGGGGGCGTGGATGCCCAGTTTTGCGCGGGAATAAACTATGGCTAGCGACATAAACAATCCTTGTGAGGCTGGGTTAGCGGGCGCAGAAAGCACCCTTGGCTGACTATAAACAAGCCGGTGCCTAGGCACAATCCTTGGGGCTGGCCTCCAGTCTGGCTAGTTGCTGTTCCAGTGCTTCTAATTTCTGGTGTGTGCGCAGGAGCACAGCTGCCTGGGCATCAAACTCCTCCCGGGTGACCAGATCCAAACGTGCCAGCGCCGCCTGCAGTGCAATATGCAGTTCGCGTTTGGGGAGTTCGGCGGTGGTTTTGGGCAGGTGTTGTTGGAGTTCTTCAAACAGGCTTTGTGCCAGATCTTTGAGCATAGGCTTCTCACTGTACGGCTGGGCGGTTTTGATGGTTGATGCTGCGCCTGAGTGTACCTTTTTCTACCGGTTCGCCCAAGGCTAAGCCCTGTTGGTGGCGCCTCCTTCCTTTTTCCCTGCATTCATTAACTCCATTTGGCGAGATATGTTCACTCTTGGTGCTTGTTATTTGTGCAGTTGTTCCAAGTTGGTGCGAGGTGTTTGAGCGAAGTGGATTTTTTCTTATACGGAATGCGAGAGATTGGCCTATCTATTTGTTTTTTATGGAAATAATGAAATTGGCCTGCTCTGTGCAAAATCCTTTGTGAGCAGTTGATGCGGGTGGAGTTCGCCAAACTGGCCAAACCGTTTTTGGTCAGGAGTAAGCGCCGCTTTGGCGCATGCAGCGGCAAGTCTGTATCTGGGCAGTATTTCCGGTGTTGCCCGCACCTGTTGGTGCGGGGATCTTTTTCAGGAGTGCAGTAAATGAAATTGGTAACAGCAATCATCAAGCCGTTCAAGCTGGATGTAGTGCGTGAAGCCCTCTCCGATATTGGTGTGCATGGCATGACAGTGACCGAAGTGAAAGGCTTCGGTCGTCAGAAAGGCCATTCTGAGCTCTATCGTGGTGCGGAATATGTGGTCGACTTTTTGCCCAAAACCAAGGTGGAAATCGCCGTTTCAGATGCGGAAACCGATGCAGTGGTTGAGGCAATCAGCAAAGCGGCTAACAGTTCCAAAATTGGCGACGGCAAAATCTTTGTATCCAGCTTGGAGCAGGTGGTGCGGATTCGCACCGGCGAAACCGGCGACCAAGCGTTGTAATTCACTTTTAATAAACGAAACGGGGAACAACCAATGGAAGAGAATATTTTTCATCTTCAATATGCGATGGACACCTTTTACTTTTTAGTATGCGGTGCACTCGTTATGTGGATGGCAGCAGGTTTTGCCATGTTGGAAGCGGGCTTGGTACGCGCCAAAAATACCACCGAAATTCTGACTAAAAACATTACCCTCTATGCAACCTCCTGCATTATGTATTTGGTATGCGGTTACGCCATCATGTACGGCGGCAGTATTTTCCTGACCGGTATTGGCGATGTGGATGCTGCCGAAACCTTGAAGAGCTTCGCTGAGCGCGAAGGCGGTTTCACCGGTGGGTCAATCTACTCAGGTGCTTCTGACTTCTTCTTCCAGGTGGTGTTTGTCGCTACCGCTATGTCAATCGTATCTGGTGCGGTTGCCGAGCGTATGAAGCTCTGGGCCTTCCTGTTGTTTGCTTTGGTAATGACTGGCTTCATCTACCCAATGGAAGGTTCATGGACCTGGGGTGCTGAAGGTATGTTTGGTTTGAACCTTGATGACCAGTTCGGTTTCAAAGATTTTGCTGGCTCAGGTATCGTGCATTTGGCGGGCGCTTCTGCTGCTTTGGCTGGTGTCCTGTTGCTGGGTGCACGTAAGGGTAAATACGGCCCTAACGGCGAGATCCATGCCATCACCGGTGCAAACCTGCCACTGGCAACTCTGGGTACATTCATCCTGTGGATGGGCTGGTTCGGTTTCAACGGTGGTTCAGTATTGAAGCTTGGCGACATCGGCAATGCCAACACCGTTGCTATGGTGTTCCTCAATACTAACGCTGCTGCTGCCGGTGGTTTGATTGGTGCCCTGTGTGTTGCCCGTCTGCTGTTTGGCAAGGCTGACTTGACCATGATTTTGAACGGTGCCTTGGCTGGTTTGGTTGCCATCACCGCAAGCCCGGATACTCCGAGCGCGTTGGTCGCCACTATTATCGGTGTGGTTGCAGGTGCTTTGGTGGTGTTCTCTATCCTCGGCTTGGACAAGCTGCGTATCGATGACCCGGTAGGTGCGATTTCTGTTCACGGTACTGCTGGTTTGTTCGGTCTGCTGGTAGTTCCATTCACTGCCGAAGGCACTACTTTCTTCGGTCAGTTGGTTGGTGCAGCCGTTATTTTTGCCTGGGTATTCGGTGCCAGTCTGGTAGTGTGGTACATCATCAAACTGGTTATGGGGATCCGCGTGTCTGAAGAAGACGAATTCGAGGGTGTGGACATCGCTGAATGCGGTATGGAAGCTTACCCCGAGTTTACTCGCACTAAATAATCGCTGTGGCGGCGACCAGTTATGCGCTGGTCGCCATTGCAATTTGTTCTGCTATAAAGTTGTTGTTGACCGGTAAAGCTTGGGTGTATCTTTAGCCTTAAGTTGCTGTGCAAGAGCCAGTTCTACTTCCGCTGTTCCGGCATCAGCATTCGCAAAACTCCAGCAAAGGATTTAATAATGAAATTGATTACAGCTGTCGTAAAACCTTTCAAACTCGACGACGTGCGCACAGCATTGTCCGATGTGGGAGTGCAGGGTATGACGGTCACCGAAGTAAAAGGTTTTGGTCGTCAAAAAGGCCATACTGAACTTTACCGCGGTGCCGAATACGTGGTGGACTTCCTGCCGAAAGTGAAAATTGAATTGGCCGTGGACGACTCCATGGTTGAGCAAGCGGTTGAGGCAATTACCAAAGCGGCACAAACCGGGAAAATCGGCGATGGTAAAATCTTTATCGCGCCTCTGGATGAGATTATTCGCATCCGCACCGGTGAAACAGGTTCAGACGCCGTTTAATGATCGATTGAATTTGCGTCAAACCAAAACGAAAAACGCCACTCAAATGTGGCGTTTTTTTATGGCTGATTTTGTTGGCAGCAGCCACTGGCCGGCGCCTAATCCCCAAGTTTACATTTGTGGATAAATCTTCTTCAGGCTGGCGCGCAACTGGCTGATGTAGCGCCGCTGTTGAATATAAAAATACGCCGGCAGGGCGATCAACATTAATATCCAGGCGCTGGCTTGGGGGGATATGCCAACCAGTGGGCGCAGTACCAGCACAAACAAAAAACATAAACCGGTCATTAGCAGGGCGCTGGTTAAGTTGGTGCGCCAGTTTTTTAATTTGTTTTCCGGGCTGAACACATCCTTATAGGCTGCCTCCAGTAGTCGACGCTGCTCGGTTTCGGGTAGCCCAGCCAGTTCAGGAAAATGTTTGCGCAAATGTTTCGGATTCATAAATCGTGTCTTCTCCAGGCAAAAACACTGAGTGGCTGGACGGTTTTTGCACGTCAATTGGGCGCCTTTCGTACAAAAATTTCGCGCCTGGTTGTTTTGTTGATTGGGATTTTTTTTCGCTTTTCGCGGGCGCTAGACTTGTATTGGGTTAATAACTAAAATCCGCCGCGTTCGCGGATGCTAAGACAAAAAAAGCCTAAAAATTCATCGCAAATTATCATGACGTTTAAATAAGTCTGCGCTATATATTAGCCGTGTTGCGAGTGAATGAGCGGGCTTAGCAAACAACTGCAACTACCAAGAATTCCATTGTACAAGTTTTCAGGTGACATTATGACTGATGAAGACCCCATTACCGACGAAGAATTAGAGGAAACTGGCGTAGACGGGGAAGAGGATGCCGATGACGTAGAAGAGGCGCTTGAAAGCGATGAAGTCAGCTATTCGGCTAAAACCAAAGTGGTTGAAACAGAAGCACTGGAAGATTTCAGCATAGCGTCACGGCAGAAAGCGCGCGATGAATTGGAAGCTCAAATTGCTGCATTCCTGGCGCGTGGCGGTAAGATTAATGAAGTTCCAGCGAATGTAACCGCTGATCCGCCTAAAAAACCCACCCCCGATTACGGCGGTCGCCCCATCTAAGACTTGCCAGTCCCGTATCAGCAAAACGGCCCCTGTTTGGGGCCGTTTTGTTTTGGGCTTCAGCTATGGCAGTCGCTCAGTTTTTAAGCGTGTGAATGCTGGATTTTTAGCGGGCCGATTGAGTAGAATGGCCTGTCTTTTGCGTAGGCTCCACACCCTTAAATCGTTGCAAGGTTTACTGTGATCCTGTGCTACCAGCACCATTCAAAGCAGCGCAAAAGAACGAACATTTTCGAGTAAACCTGGGGCGCTTGCCCGGCAACGAGGTATGTCCTGACACGTTCAGTGCGTTTGCCTGTGTTTGTAAGTTGCGTGTCCCCGGTTGCTCCTGGTTAGTTTATAGGCCTGTGCACTTGTGCATCGATGCGGCTTTTGTGAAATAACTCTTTTGTGAAATAACTAGAGGAGCACTGTCTAGGTGAATGATCCGCGCCCCCTGCTGATTCTTAATAATCTGTCTAAAACCTATGGCAGTAATCGGGTTCTTGATAACTTCGATCTTACGATTTTTGACGGTGAGTTTTTTACTCTGCTGGGCCCTTCCGGTTGCGGTAAAACGACTGTGCTGCGCATGATCGCAGGCCTTGAGGATACAGATACCGGCACTATTACATTGCAAGGCCAGGATATCGGCCCCGTGCCCGCTGAAAAACGTCCGATCAATACGGTGTTCCAAAGTTATGCGCTGTTTCCGCACATGACGGTGTTTGACAATGTCGCGTTCGGTTTGCGTATGGGCGGCGTTGCCAAAGAGGAAATCAAGCCGCGGGTAATGGAAGCGCTGGAAATGGTTCGCCTGGGTGAATTTGCCGAGCGCAAACCGGCGCAGCTTTCCGGCGGCCAACAGCAGCGTGTGGCGATTGCGCGCGCGGTGGTGAATCGCCCCAAATTGCTGCTGCTCGATGAATCACTCTCGGCGCTGGACTACAAGTTGCGCCAGCAAATGCAAATCGAACTTAAACGCTTGCAGCGTAAACTCGGTATTACCTTTGTGTACGTGACCCACGATCAGGAAGAGGCGCTGTCCATGTCGGATCGCGTAGTGGTGATGAACAAAGGCAAGGTGCAGCAGTTGGGCACACCGCGTGAAATTTACGAGCAGCCGGCCAACTTGTTTGTGGCCAAGTTTATTGGTGAGATCAACCAGCTTGATGGCGAGATAGTCGCAATCGACGGTAATCACGAATATGAAGTCAAGGTGGAAGGTTTGCAGTGGCGCTTGCATGCCGAGCACAACTTCAAAGTGGGCGACAAGGTTAATGTGCTTTTGCGCCCGGAAGATGTGCGTGTGGAATACATCGATGATCCGCACCCGGATCAATATCTGGTGGGCACAGTAGTAGAGCGCAACTACAAGGGCAAAACCCTGGATTCATTGATTCGTCTGCCCTCCGGTATGGAAGTCATCGCCAGTGAGTTTTTTGACGAGGACGACCCTTCCTTTGACTACAGCTTGAACCAGAAGGTCGCCATTAAGTGGGTGCCCGGCTGGGAGGTGGTGTTGCCCTATGAAGTCTAGTGTTGGCCAATTCCGTTTTTGGGCAATTGGCCTCGCCAGTGTCTGGCTGACGCTATTTGTCTTTTTTCCGAATTTGCTGGTGATTTTGACCAGTTTCCTGACCCGTGATCCGCAGGCTACTGTCAGCCTGCCGGTGAATGTCGATAGCTATGTGCGCACCCTGGACGTACTTTATTTGCAAGTCCTGTGGGATTCATTGCGCATGTCGCTGCTGGCAATGATCGCCTGTTTGCTGATTGGCTACCCCTTTGCCATGGCGATTGTTAGCCTGCCCAAACGCTGGCAGCCGGTGATCCTGTTCCTGGTGATTTTGCCTTTCTGGACTAACTCGCTGGTGCGCACCTATGCCATCCAGTTTATTTTGGGTAACCAGGGCATTATCAACAAATCGCTGCTGGCGCTGGGGTTGGTTGAAAAACCCCTGCAACTGCTTTACACCCAGTTCGCGGTCATTCTGGGCTTGGTTTATATCCTCCTGCCATTTATGGTCTTGCCGCTGTATTCCGCCTTGGAAAAGCTGGATGTGCGTTTACATCACGCAGCCAAAGACCTTGGCGCCGGCCCGCTCAGCCGCTTCTGGCATATCACCGTTCCGCTCACCTCACCCGGCATAGTGGCGGGTTGTTTGATGGTGCTCTTGCCGGCGATGGGTATGTTCTATATCTCCGACTTGCTTGGCGGTGCCAAAAACCTGCTGCTGGGTAACGTTATCAAAACCCAGTTCCTGCACACCCGCGATTGGCCCTTTGGCTCGGCGTTCAGTGTGATCCTGATTGTATTGCTCGGCTTTATGCTCTGGCTTTACTTCCGCGCGGCGCGTTTTGTAAATAAACAAGGAGGACTCAATGGCTCCGATTTTTAGATGGGGTTTCACCGGGTTAATCCTGTTTTTGATTTACATCCCCATTTTGGTGCTGGTGGTGAACTCCTTTAATGCATCCAAGTACGGCATTAAGTGGGGTGGCTTTACCTTTAAATGGTATGAGAAATTCTGGAATAACGATGGTCTGATGACCGCCGCCTTGAATTCCCTGACGGTATCGATTGTGGCGGCGACTGTAGCAACCGTTATTGGCACGCTTGCTGCTGTGGCATTGCATCGCTACCAGTTCAAGGGCAAGGCCTTACTTTCCTCCATGGTGTTTGTCAGCATGCTGACCCCGGAGATTGTCATGGCCATTTCGCTGTTGATTGTGTTTATGGCGCTGGGTATCAAACTGGGTTTTGTGTCGCTGGTGATTGGCCACATTACCTTTTGTTTACCCTTTGTGATCGTGGCGGTTTACTCGCGGCTTAAAGGTTTCGACATGAAAATGTTGGAAGCCGCACGCGATTTGGGGGCGAGTGAGAGCAGCATTTTCTGGAAGATTATCCTGCCTCTGGCATTGCCTGCAGTATCGGCAGGTTGGTTGCTCAGCTTTACCCTGTCGCTCGATGATGTAATCGTCAGTGCCTTTGTAACTGGCCCGGGTTATGAAATCCTGCCGCTCAAGGTTTACTCTATGGTGCGGGTAGGGGTATCGCCCGAGGTAAATGCTATATCGACAATTTTGCTGGTGATTTCGCTGGTTCTGGTTATTGTTTCCCAACTTCTCTTACGTGAGGATAAATGAGATGAAAAAATGGTTAGCCCTGGCCGCGGCCCTCGTCATTAGTGGATGCTCAGAAAAATCCGATACCCCGGTAAATACCGATACCACCGCCGCGCCCGCCGGCCCGCAAAAAGTAGTTATCTATAACTGGACTGAATACATTCCGGCAGACGTTTTAACCGCCTTTACCAAAGAGACGGGGATCGAGGTGGAATACGCCACTTACGAAAGTAATGAGGCGATGTACGCCAAGATCAAACTCATGGACGGCAAGGGTTACGATATCGCCGTGCCATCGACCTTCTACGTGGAGAAAATGCGCAAAGAGGGCCTGATCCAGCCCATCAAAAAAGACTTGTTGAGCAATTACGGCAACCTCGATGCCAATATGATGAACAAGCCTTATGACCCCAACAATGACTTCAGCGTGCCCTATTTGTGGGGTGCTACCTCGATTGCCATCAATGGCAACGATGTGGATGCCAGCCAGATCACCAAATGGGCTGACCTCTGGAAGCCTGAGTACGCGGGCAAGTTGATGATCATGGATGACGTGCGCGATAACTTCTACGTGGGCTTGCGTGTTGCCGGTTTTGCAAACAACAGCACCAACGAAGAGGAAATCAAAGCGGCTTATGAGAAATTAAAAGCACTGTGGCCAAGCATCAAAGTGATCAATTCTGACTCGCCAAAAACGCCGCTGATTCAGGGTAACGTGAGTATTGGCGCCATCTGGAATGGCGAGGCCTACATGGCCCAGCAAGAGATGGAAAACCTCCAATACATTTACCCCGAAGAGGGCGCGGTATTGTGGGTAGATAGCTTTGTGATCCCCAAAGGCGCCGCCAATGTGGAAAATGCCCATAAGTTCATCGACTTTATGCTGCGTGCTGAAAGCGCCAAGGCCGCCATTGAAGAGCTGGGTTATGCCGCACCTAATACTGCCGGTATCGCCCTGTTGGACGAAGCGCTGCGCACCAACAAAACCGTATTCCCCGCGTCTGAAGATATAGCCAAAGGCAGTTTCCACCAGGATCTGGGTGATGCGGTGCTGATTTACGAAAAATACTGGGAGCTGTTAAAAGCCGGCCAATAATTGCTCGCACTTATTGCCTGCCAAAAACGCCAGCCTTGTGCTGGCGTTTTTTATGCCCGTCAGTGTGGCTAGTGCCATGCTTGTGCCCGTGCCAAACCCGAGCGGTTTTCATAGTGGTATGATTGGCGCTACTTTTTGATTAAGTGATCGACTATGGCCAATTTCCCTTCGCGCGTGTTGCGCATCGCTACCCGTAAAAGTTTGCTTGCCCTCTGGCAGGCCGAATATGTCAAAGCCGAGCTGGAGCGTCATCATCCCGGATTGCAGGTTGAACTGGTGCCACTGACCAGTCGGGGTGACAAAATTCTCGACGTTCCTCTGGCCAAGGTGGGCGGCAAGGGGCTTTTTGTCAAAGAATTGGAAACCGCGCTCTTGGAAGGGGATGCCGACATAGCCGTGCATTCCATGAAAGATGTGCCCATGGAGTTCCCTGAAGGTTTGGGTCTTGCCGTGATCTGTCCACGCGAAGATGCACGGGATGCGTTTGTCTCCAATCGTTTCGATTCGCTGGCCGAGCTGCCCCAGGGCGCGGTGGTTGGCACCTCAAGTTTGCGGCGCCAGTGCCAATTACTGGCGGCGCGCCCTGACTTGCAAATCAAGTTCCTGCGCGGCAACGTCCAGACTCGCCTGCAGAAATTGGATGACGGTGAATATGACGCGATTATTCTCGCCGCCGCCGGTTTGATCCGCCTTGAACTCAAGGCGCGCATTCGCGCTTACATCGAGCCTGAGTTGAGTCTGCCGGCCGGCGGCCAGGGTGCGGTGGGTATTGAATGCCGGTTGGCGGATCAAGCGATCATCGAGCTGCTTGCTCCTCTGCATGATGTGACTACGGCGCAACAAGTTACCGCCGAGCGCGCTATGAACCGCCGCTTACAGGGCGGCTGTCAGGTGCCCATCGCCTGTTATGCCCTGCATCGCGGCGATGATTTATGGCTGCGCGGCTTGGTGGGCGCACCCGATGGCAGCCAGATGTTATTTGATGAAATTAGTGGCCCGGTGGTCGCGGCCGAACAAATGGGCATAGCGCTGGCAGATCGTTTGCTGGCTGCTGGCGCCGACAAAATCCTCGCCGCTGTTTACGCTGACGCTGAGTAATCTATGCTGAACAGTGCCGCGCCATGTATTGTGATTACTCGCCCCAGCGCCCAAGCTGGCGTCTGGGCAGCGCGACTGCATGCGTTGGGTTTTACCAGTCGCTGCCTGCCGTTATTGGAGTTGCGCGCGCTACAAGACGAGACGCAACAGCGGGCGATCAAAAACAAAATTCTGGATTTTGATTTGTACCAGAAAGTTATTTTTGTCAGCCAAAATGCAGTCGATTTTGGTATGAACTGGCTGGAAGATTACTGGCCACAATTGCCTATAGGCATAGAGTATTTTGCCGTAGGTGCAACTACCGCTAAAAAACTTGCCAGTTATGGCATCGCGGTGACTGATTTAGCGACCAGTGTTTCAGGTGGAATGACCAGCGAAGATTTGTTAGCGGCGCCCCAGTTGCAACAAGTGGATGGCGATAAAATTTTAATTTTTCGCGGTCTGGGTGGGCGCGGCCAACTCGCCGACACATTGCGCGCCCGTGGTGCCTGGGTGGAGTACTGCGAACTTTACGAACGTTTGATCCCCGCTGCTGCAGCGGCACAGTTACAACAATTACTGGCGGATATAAACGCAACTGACGCGCCCGCCGGCAATTTCATTCTCGCCCTGCACTCGGGCGAGAGCCTGCAAAATTTGTTGGCGCTGGCAGCCGCTCATCCAGCTCCGCCTGGTGCGCTGGAATTGTTACAACAGCAGCCGCTGCTGGTGCCGAGTAAACGCATTGCCGAGGCCGCCAGTGCGGCAGGTTTTATAACTGTTATCGCTGCACAAAATGCGACTGATCCGGCGATGACGGCAGCCTTGTTAGATTACGTTAACAGTGTTTAAAACAGCGCAGATCAGCGCGCTGCTCAAACCAGGTTTTATTTTTTAAATGCAAGATTGTTGATTTTATTTGCGCGAAACTTATTACAGGATTAATCCCGTGACCGACCCAGTAAACGAAACCTCCGCTCCAATCTCTTCCGCCAGTGCTGTGCCTGCCAGTGCGGCGCAGGTGCCCGTTAAAAAACACGGTGTGCATTTTGCGTTTCTATGGCTGTTTGTGCTGCTGATTGTTGCCGCCTTGTGTATCGGCGCCTGGCAGTTATTACAGCAAGCAAAAACCCAACAGCAATTGGTGGATAGTTTGCGGGTGCAACTGGAAGAGCAGGTTGCTGTATTTGAAAGCCGCCAGCAAGCGCTGGAAGATTCGCTGAATAAAGAATTTATTGAGCAGCAAGCGGCGGTGCAGGCAAACCTGAATGAACTGGCGGAGCAAGTGGACAGCAATAATGCGCGTGTGATGGCGCTCTCCAGCTCCAATCGCGATGATTGGAAATTGCAGGAGGCTCAGTATCTGTTGCGCTTGGCCGACCAGCGAATTTTATTGGAGCAGGACAGCCAAAATGCACTTGCGCTGGCGCTATCGGCAGATGATGTATTGCGCGATATAGATCAGGCCGATTTGGTCGGCGTGCGCAAATTGCTGGCCGAAGAAATTTCAGTATTAAAAGTAGCGGGCATTATTGATCGCGAAGGTATTTATTTGCGTTTGTCGGCGCTTGCCAACCAAATTGAAGCTATTCCTTTTATTGCCCCGCTGGGCGACCAGAACGCTATTTTTGCGGACGAAGAAGTGCCCGCCGATGAAACCTTCAAGCAGCGTCTCACCCGCGGTTTTTATAGTTTGCTGAATAAATTGGGCTCCTATGTGCGCGTGCGCGATCACGGCAAAACGATTAACGCGGTATTGCCACCGGCGGAGCAAAAATATCTGCAGCAAAATTTGCGGTTGATGTTGGAGCAAGCCCAGGTTGCTTTGTTGCGCAATGAAGCGGGCATTTATCAGGAAAGTTTGGTGAAAGCGCAGAATTGGATTAACCAATATTTTGCGCTCAATGAAAAAGCCTCGGCGGTATTACAAGAACTGAAGGCTTTGGAAACGGAAGTGATTGCGCCGGAGCTGACTAACTTTAGTAACTCGGCGGCTGCGCTCAGCGAATATATTGCCAAGCGTGAAAAAATGGCTGCTGCACGCCGCGGGGTGCGCTAATGAGATTGCGTCTGTTAAAAGCCATTGCATTTATTCTGCTGGCGAGTGCGTTATTGTTTTTGCTGTGGCGCGGCGATGGTTATCTGCTTATCGCCTATGGCACCAAAACGATAGAGATGACACTGTGGGTGGCTGCACTCGCACTGGTTGTGCTCTACCTGGCATTTTGGTTTGCGCGCAAGGTGTTAATTGGCAGTGCCGAAATGGTGCGCCGTTTCCGTGAAATATTTTTATTTGGCAGCGTCGAGCGCGCGCAAAAACGTGCAGCTACCGGTATGGTGGATTACCTCACTGGTGATTGGCTGGAAGCGCGTAAAAAATTATTGCGCACCCTCGATAAAGTGGAATATCCGCTGGCTAATTACATAGCGGCAGCGCGCAGCAGTTTTGAAATGGGCGATGAAGCGGAAGCCGATAATATTTTGGATAAAGCACTCAGCCTTGCGCACAGCGAATTACCGGTAGCGCTGACCCGTGCGCGTTTGCACGTGCAAGCGGAGCGCTACGAAGAGGCGATTAATATCCTCAAGCCTATCGACATCAAAATGCCACGTCAGGCAGCGGTATTGGATTTGATGCATCACATTTATATCGCCCAGAAAAACTGGCGCGCGCTGGAGGATTTATTCCCCGCAATGCGCAAAGCCAAAGTTTTATCCAATACCGAGTTTGATGCCTTGGAGCAAATGCTGGCCTGCGAAAAAATGAAAACCTTGAGCGAGCAGGTTAAATCTTTATTGGTTGCCGAGCGTTTGCCGGCGCTGCAAAATTTGTGGCGTTCCTATTCGCGCAGCTTGCAAAAAAATCCGGCCGTTGTTGCTGCCTATGCCGAAGCGCTGGCAACTCACTACCAGGATCAGGAGGCCGAAGTATTAGTGCGCAAAGCACTCAATAACGATTGGTATGCGCCTTTGGTTAACCTCTATGGGCGGTTGCAGGTAAAAGAAATCCATAGCCAAATTCGCACGCTGGAATCCTGGTTAAAAGAGCATGGGCAGGATGCGAATGTGCTTTTGAGTTTGGGGCGGGTGATGTTGCGCAACCAGCAGTGGGAATTGGCGCGCGATTATTTTCAGCGCAGCATGAACCTGCAAGCTAGTGTGGAAACCACCATGGAAATGGCGCGCCTGATGGAAAAAATGGGCGACCATAAAAAAAGTTCGGATTTGTATCAGCAGGGTTTATTGCTCGCCGAACAGAAAAAATAAACTGGCTGTTCACTCATCCGCTTAGTTGGAGTTAAGCCTTGCATCGCGCGCGCTGGTTATTGATTGCTATTGCCGGCTGTTTATTTATCGGCGCGCTCGCGTTGCAGTGTTTGCCCCTGCCCAGATCCCTCTCCCAATCTCCCTACGCCAGTATGTTACTGGCGCGCGACGGTCGCTTGCTGGGCGCAACAATTGCCAGCGATCAACAGTGGCGTTTTGCGCCGGTTGAACAACTGCCGGAAAAATATCGTCACGCCCTGCTGCTATTTGAGGATCGCCATTTTTATCGCCACCCCGGCATTAACCCACTAGCGCTTGCGCGCGCACTGCAGGGAAATTTTCGCGCCGATAAAATCACCAGCGGTGGCAGCACCCTCAGCATGCAACTGGCGCGTCTACTGCGCCAGGCTGATTACCAAATGCAGGATCAGCCCTTACCTGCACGCAACCTGCGCAGTAAATTAATTGAAGCAATTATTGCTGTGCAATTGGAATGGCATTTCAGTAAAGATGAATTATTAATTCACTACGCCAGTCATGCGCCTTTTGGCGGCAATATTGTTGGCTTGCGCGCAGCGGCCTGGCGCTATTTCGGGCGCGCGCCCGAGCAACTTTCCTGGGCGGAGTCGGCACTCCTGGCGGTATTGCCCAACAGCCCGGCGCTCATTCATCCGGGGCGCCAGCGGGAAAAGTTATTGCAAAAACGCAATCGCCTGTTAACGCGCTTGCACCAGCAGCAACACTTTTCGGCGTTGGATTTACAGCTCGCACTGCTTGAGCCGTTGCCCGAGCGTCCTGCAGCATTGCCGCAGGATGCACCGCATTTGCTCGCCACCCTGAAAAAAAATAACCCGCAGCTGGCGGTGCTGCAATCGAGCATCGATGTAAATTTACAGCGCTTGCTCAACCAGATTGCCAGCCGTCACTCGCCGCGTTTAGCAAATGAAGGTGCGCACAACATTGCGCTGTTATTGCTTGATCATCAAACCATGGAAACCCTGGCCTATGTCGGCAATCGGCCGTGGAATAGCAACACCGGGTTTGCACCTGAATTGGATTTAATCCAGCGCCCGCGCTCCACTGGCAGCATTTTAAAACCGCTGCTTTATGGTTTGATGCTGGATGCCGGAGACTTATCGCCGCGCAGTTTAATTCCCGATATTCCCAGCCAGTTTGGTGGCTACAGCCCGCGCAATTATGATCGCCAATTTCGCGGCGCTGTGCCGGCGCAATTTGCGCTGGCGCACTCGTTAAATATTCCGGCGGTTTATATGCTGCGCGATTACGGCATAGCGCGCTTGCAAAAAAATTTACAGGCGATGGGCATGAGCAGTTTATTTCGCCCCGCCGATGATTATGGGCTCACCTTAATTTTGGGTGGCGCTGAAGGCACACTCTATGAACTCACGGCGATTTACGCGCGCCTCGCCGCCAGCGCGCGCGACGGCAGCTTGCCGCAACCCGCCGTAAAATTATTAATCGATGATTCCAAAACCAGCAGGTCGCCCGGCATTAAACCTGTGATCACACAAGCTGCCGCCTGGCTTACCCTGCAAGCGCTGATCGATGTGGCGCGCCCGGGCAACGACAATTACTGGCGCGATTTTTCCGGCAGCCAAACCATCGCCTGGAAAACCGGCACCAGTTACGGCCTGCGCGATGCCTGGGCGATTGGCAGCAACGGCCGCTATACATTGGGCGTGTGGGTAGGCAATGCCAGCGGCGCACCGGCCACATTTTTAAGCGGTCAAACCAGCGCCGCGCCCATTTTGTTTGATGTATTTGATGCGCTGCCCAAAACCAATTGGTTTGCCAAACCGGTACACCAACTCAATACCATTTCGGTCTGCGCCAGCGATGGTTATCTCGCCGCTGGCCAGTGCGATGCGCTGGACATAGAAGTGCCGCGCGCCAGCCACTTTGCCAAAATAACCCAATACCACCGCCGCATTCATTTGGATGCCAAGGGTGAATTTCGTGTGCACAGCGGCTGCGAAGCGGTGAGTAAAATGCAAACTAAAAATTGGTTTGTATTGCCGCCCGCGCAAGAATTTTATTGGCGTCAGCATCACAGCGATTATTTACCCCTGCCGCCCTGGCGCAGCGATTGTTTGGCCAACCTCAGCCAAATGGATGAAGATCAACCCATAGAACTGCTTTACCCGCAGCAACACAGCCGTATTTACATCCCCATGGATTTGGATGGCAAACGCAGCCGCGTGGTATTAAAAGCAGTGCACCGCGATCCGGCAGCAAAATTACTGTGGCATTTGGACGATGAATTTATCGGCGCAACACAATTATTCCACGAGCGCGAAGTGGCGCTGGAACCGGGCCTGCATCAATTGGTGATAGTGGACGAACGCGGTTATCGCCTGCAGCGCCGCTTCAGGGTGATCGGCAAGAGTGAAAACTAAGCCGGCGGCGAGATCATCTGCGCGCCGGATGCCCACGTATAAAACCCCATGCTGATAAAAAACCGTTGATCATCCTGGGGTGGGCTATGAGTCATTATTTAATTGTGGGCGGCACACGCGGAATAGGGCGTGCGCTGGCCATGCATTTGTTGGCCAAAGGACATGGCGTGAGCATTTGGGCGCGACAGCCCGCGGAGGTGGCCGGTGTTAATGCGACGCTGAATAATCCGGCAGAGCAAATGCCCGATATCAGCGCGTTGCCCGAGGTATTGGATGGCCTGGTCTATTGCCCCGGCACTATCAACCTGAAACCTTTTGCGCGTTTAAGTGCAGAGGATTTCCTGCAGGATTTTAATATCAACCTGCTCGGCGCGGTGCGCAGTTTGCAAGCGGTCACTCCGCTGTTAAAAAAATCGCCCCACGCCAGTGTGGTGTTGTTCAGCACCATTGCCGCTTCTATGGGCATGCCTTTTCACGCCAGCATCGCGGCGAGCAAAGGTGCACTGGAGGGCTTGGTAAAAAGCCTGGCGGCGGAGTGGGCGCCCGCCATTCGTGTAAATGCTATTGCGCCCTCACTCACCAAAACATCGCTCGCCGAAAAATTAATTAACTCGCCAGAAAAACTGGAAGCCGCGGCCAAACGCCATCCATTACAACAACTGGGTGAAGCGGAAGATATTGCGGCTATGGCTGCATTTTTATTATCGCCCCAAGCGCGCTGGATGACGGGGCAAATTATTGCGATGGATGGCGGTATGTCGGCCATCAAAGGTTGATCAATACAAGAGGCGGCCATGCACATTAAAGTGGAAGAATTGGAACAGATGGAGCAGCGCAAACGCGCGCAGCTGATTAATTCATTGGGCGGTTTTAAAAGTGTGGTGATGCTCGGCACGCAAAATGTGCAAGGCCAAACCAACCTTGCCATTTTCAGTTCGTTTTTTCATTTGGGGGCAAACCCCGCACTCTGTGGTGTAATTGTGCGCCCCGATAACGGTGAGCGTCACAGCCTGAACAATATTATGGCCACTGAGTTATACACCATTAACCATGTTCACCAGGCTATTTACCAACAGGCGCACCAAACCTCGGCGTCTTATCCGGCGCTGCAATCGGAATTTGCAGCCACCGGATTAACCGAGCAATGGCTGGGCAATTTTTTTGCGCCCTTTGTGCAGGAGAGTCGGGTAAAAATGGCGGTGCAACTTGTGCAGCGCGTAGACCTGGATATTAACGGCACCATTTTATTGATTGGCAAAATTCTTGAAATTCACTTGCCCGACAACATTATTAGCCACGACGGTTTTATCGATTTGGAAGCCGCCGGCTCACTCACGCTCTCCGGTTTGGATAGTTATCACCGCACGCAAAAAATCGCGCGTTTATCCTATGCCAAACCGGATCTGCCAGTAAAAATACTCGATTAAATTTCACTGGCAACTCTTCGATCATCACCCTCCGCAGTCATCATCAGCGACAGCTAACCCCAAAAACTGTTGCCTTACCACTTTTTAACAATCGCTATACTGAATAGCTCCTATAATGCCGGCCTTTCACCCGCACTGGAGTCAGCTGTGCACCAAGCCCCCGAATTAATTTCACTCGATAACAAACGCGCGTTTTGGCATGGCGTAATTTTATTGTCACTGCCCGTTGCGGCGCAGATGCTATTGCAATCGCTGCTCGGCATGGCCGATGTGATTATGGTGGGCCACCTGGGTTCCAGTGCTATAGCCGCGGTAGGGCTTGCGGCAAAAATTCAATTTTTATTATTGGTGCTCATGAGCGGCCTCGCCACCGGTTGCAGTATTTTGGTGGCGCAGTATTTAGGCGCAAAAGATTTTTCCAGTTGCCAGCGCAGCCTCGCCGTCACACTGATTGTTGGCTCACTCGTCATGTTGCCCTTTGTGCTCGCTTTTGGTTTCGGCTCGCGCAGTTTGGTGAGCTGGATCAACCCTGACCCGCAAGTGGTGGAACTGGCCGCGCAATATCTTATGATCACTGCGCCCGCATTATTATTTACCCAGTGGATAGTTATTTACGAAGCCTCGCTGCGCGCGCTGGGCAATACCACTATGCCTTTGGTTGCGGGTGTATTTGCCGCGCTGCTCAACATCGCCGGCAACTACGCACTCATTGGCGGCAACTGGGGTTTTCCGGCGCTGGGAGTTGCCGGTGCAGCCTGGGCCACACTGGTTGCGCGCGCCTTGCAATTGGCTATTGTAGTGGGTTGGATCTACGCCAAAAAACATGGCTTTGCATTAAGCATTTCCCAATTAAAAATGGGTTTGGATAAAACCCAAATTAATCGCTATCTCGCTTTTTCTTTGCCACTGGTTGCCAATTACGCGATCTGGGCCGTAGGCAATTCCACCTATCATTTAGTGACTGGTTATGCCGGCACTTCGGCGCTGGCAGTAATGGGGGTAATAGTGCCCATTGAAAGCGCCTTTTTTGCATTGTTTGTCGGCCTCGCCAATGCTTCTGCCGTGTTGATTGGCCGTGAACTTGGCGCCGGCAACAATGACACGGCCTGGCAACTGCACAAATTTTTTGATCGCATCACCTATGTGTTATTAATTATTTTTTGTAGCGCCCTGTGGTTTTCCCGCCCGCTGTTATTAACTATTTTCGATCAACTGGATGCAGAATCCACCGAGCTGTTATTAAATACTCTGGGAGTCTTTTGTGTGCTTGTATGGGTAAAAATTATTAACATGATGCGCATCATCGGCGTATTGCGCGCTGGCGGCGACAATCGTTTTACCTTGATAACAGATACTATTGTGATGTGGGCATTTGGCTTGCCAATTTATATCGCGGCGGTATTTCTTACCAAGCTATCGTTCATCTACCTCTATGCCCTGATGTTTCTGGAGGACGGTTTGAAATTTATTCCCGTCATCAAACGCATAGTGAGCCGCCGCTGGATGAATAATTTAACCAAGGCATAAACCATAATTGAACAGCGCGTGTATTAATCTACAAGGAACACATGATAGAAATTCTAATTGACGATTTGGGCAGTGCCGCCGTTGCGGAATTATTAACTGAACATCTGCACGACATGTATGCCGCCTCGCCACCAGAGAGTGTACATGCGTTGGACTTAACCAAACTGCGCCAACCGGAAATCAGTTTTTGGTGTGTGTGGGAGGGAGCAGAATTAATGGGCTGTGGCGCCCTGAAAGAATTAACACCACAGCACGCCGAGATCAAATCCATGCGCTCCGCTAATCGCTTTCGCGGCCGCGGTGTGGGCAAGGCAATGTTGCAGCATATTTTACAGGTGGCTCATCAGCGCAATTACACACACTTGAGTTTGGAAACCGGCCCACAGGATTTTTTTACCCCGGCGCGCAAACTTTATGAAAGTTTTGGCTTTGAATATTGCGGGCCGTTTGCCGACTATAAAGAAGACCCATACAGTGTATTTATGACCAAGGTGCTTGTAATGCCGAAATGATGTTTTAAAGTTTATTCGGTAACTTTTCTGGTGTACAAAATAGTTTCTTTAAAGAGTACGCTTCGGTTTATATAGCATAAAAGGCTCGTAGCTAAAATCATCAGCCCTGTAAGTGCAATAAGCCTCGTACTTGTTTCGCCGGAAGAAATAAAAACATTAAGGTCAGTTCTGATAGCGAAAAAAGCCAGAATTATCGCGGAAGCATAGCTTAATCCAAACCGTAAGTTTGAAAGACTGTTACTGAAGTTGCCCGTTTCCATAATATTACTTTTGCAAAAAGGGCACAGAAAGCCCACCTTATACCCTTTCTTAAAACCGTCCACCGCATCAGTAGTTTTGAACTTATTGTTACAAACAGCACATTGATATTTTTCAGTCATGTATATTTTCCTTAATCCAGACTACTGTAATTTCTAGATTCGCTATCACCCAGTGATTAATAATATTTAAAAAACAAAGTGCAGTGTAAGCAAAAGAGGGTTGCACCTACGGCCTGCATCCGAAAAATGATGACGATTTTAAACGCCATGGTGCGGGATAACTGCGAGTGGCAAGCTAACTAAATTTGCGTTTCAGGTATTGATTTTCTACCACAGTCGCTTGTTAACTTAAGTTATCTGGATATAAGAATTCAGATTTTCGCAGTCTTTTAATGCCATTTCTTTGGATGAATAGTAACCAAGATTAATTTCTTTGGTGCCTTCATATACTTTAATGATAAAGGAATTTTCATAGTGATTAGTTGTGTCGTTTATATCATGAGTTTCCGAAACAGCAATTGATGTTATTTTGCTTATAGAACCGCTTGACCAGTAATGCAATTTATATTGGTTTTTATTTCTGTTGAAGATTACTGGTTCGGCAAGAATTAGGGATATACAAAGACCAACAACAAGCAGAAGCAAAATAATTATTGTCGCAATTAGTTCTTTAAATAGTACTATGAAAATAAGCGGAAATGAAAATACAAACAAAACCATACATATTCCTGAAAGCTCGCGCCTTGGCCAGAAATAGAGTTTTTCATTTTTTACCTTAATTCTACTCATATTTTTTTCTAGAGCAATTTAACGCCCTGTTCACCGAGCAAATTATTGATGGCGGCTTTTATGCGTGTTTTTGCACAAAAGGTGACAGCGGAAATTTGTCCGGTGCAGCCGTTTGTTATATTTTTATTCTCTGACAGTGCGAGACACCCTTGAATAAACAAGATCTCTTAAAGCGGTTTTGTTTCTGCCGTGGTGAAGTTCTCGATGACAGTTTGGACATACCGCAATAGCATTTTGTACTGTATCGCTGCCGCCGTCTGCTAAACGGCGCAAGTGATGAACCTCTAGGTAAGGCGTACCATCAGGTTTAGTAAATGGGCTGGGTTTTGTACAGGCCTCACAACACCCCTTGGCTTCTTTTAGTACATAAGCAACTACGCGAACGTCCCTTGCAAAAAATTCGCTGGAAGATGAAACACGCTCAGGTTTTTTCTGTCCAACCGGAGGGCTCTGCGTCGGAGTAACTTTAGATAGTCCCTGTTCCATTTCCTCAGGGGAATAAGCAAGTATAGGACTTAATTCCTCTTTAGATTTAACCGACAACTCCCAAATGCCGCGACCGCTTTGTTGTGGCTTTTTGATAACACCGCTATCTACTAAATCTTTCTTAGCCCAGCGAACCTCTTTCTCAAAAAAGCTTTCGTTTGTGTTCGTTTTCTTTGCAAGATCGATAGTATTCAATCCAAAATGATCAGACAAAGCTTTATATACTTGAGATGGAGACAATGGGGCTTCTCGTTCTAAAAGATTGAATAAAGCTTTTTTTATTTCATTCCTATCTGGAATCACCGAATGTTCTCTCTGAAAATTGTCCAGCACCGCAGGTGCGATGCTGGAACGACTTGTTATGTGCTTTTTGCTTCTAATGGTTCATACCAAATACCATATTTATCTCCTTGCCAAATGACAAGATAAAATAGGTATGCCGTTGAAAGCATGCATAAACCACCGGCTAAAGCCGCCTGATTTAGCAGGCCTAGAGCACAAAATAAAAACCCACTAATATGAGCTAAAACCTCTACTCTTTTAGCAGAAGCCCTGGTGGGACGAAAATTTAGAAAGTTAAAAAAGAACCAACATTTGAGCAAAAAAGGCAGGCTTTGCCAGTTTTCAGTATTTTTGTCTATCATAAATATCTCCTGGTTTAAGGTTGAAACATCAACTTCAAGCACAGACGCAAGACATTTAAGAGACTCTAAGCTAGGTTTTTGACCACTTTCTATTCTCTGAATGGTTCTAACATTTAAACCAGACATTAAAGCTAATTGCTCTTGTGAAAGATGGCGGCTAATACGTAACTGTTTAAGAATCATTTAAATACTCCAACGTAAGTGAACCATGAGTATTCACAAATTCCTACGATGTCGGGTACGAATTTCACCCGACAGTTGCCCGACAATGCTACTTTTCGATAACGCCTTGCCCGTCGACACAAAACGAGCGTAGCCGTATGTGTCAGGTGCAGCAAATTGTATGATTGATTTCACCAGTTTTCTTATCATTCTTAACGCGATAAGGTGGAGCCCATACCTGCAGCAACAGGTATTCAGCAAGGTAGCCCGGTGCAGCGCCGG